>NZ_WQDA01000009.1 GCF_013032855.1 Ruegeria arenilitoris | reverse complement strand
GCCCCCCCTATTTTCTGTGGCCTATTAAAAATAGGCGCCCCTTCTCGCGAACTTACGGGGTTATTTTGCAGAGTTCCTTAACATTGGTTTTCTCGCTCGCCTTAGAATACTCATCTTGGGAACGTGTGTTCGTTCTCGGTACAGGTTGATAAAAAATTAACACTAGAAGCTTTTCTTGGAAACATGAAATCATTCAATTCGTTACTCGACCGAAGTCTTCACTATGCATCACAACTCAAGATTATGCTATACGGATTTGCCTATATAACTCTCTTGTTGCTTACCCCACAATCCAGTAAGTGGTAGAACTATCCTTTTTCGTCACTCCATCATTCTTTTACCAAGTACAGGAATATTAACCTGTTGTCCATCGACTATGCATTTCTGCCTCATCTTAGGCCCTGACTAACCCTGGGTGGACGAACCTTGCCCAGGAAACCTTTCCCAATAGGCGTCGAAGATTCTCACTTCGAATCGTTACTCATGCCGGCATTCTCACTTTTAATCTCTCCACCAGTCCTCACGGTCTGACTTCAACGAAATTAAAACGCTCTCCTAACGCACATAATGTGCCCGTAGCTTCGGTATTGTGTTTGAGTCCCGTTACATTATTGGCGCAAGATCTCTTGACTAGTGAGCAATTACGCACTCTTTAAAAGGTGGCTGCTTCTAAGCCAACTTCCTAGTTGTTTATGAAATCTCACAACCTTTCTCACTTAACACAATTTTGGGACCTTAGCTGACGATCTGGGTTGTTTCCCTCGCGAGCGTGGACGTTATCACCCACGTTCCGACTGCATAGCTTAATTTTAATGGTATTCGGAGTTTGATTATAGTCAGTACAGCTAGATGCCGCCATTCCACATTCAGTGCTCTACCCCCATTAAACAATACTATACGCTAGCCCTAAAGCTATTTCGAAGAGAACCAGCTATCTCCAGGTTCGATTGGAATTTCACCGCTATCCACAAGTCATCCGGGCACTTTTTAGCGTACTACGGTTCGGTCCTCCACTTAGTTTTACCTAAGCTTCAACCTGCTCATGGATAGATCACCTGGTTTCGGGTATATGCCAATATACTAAAGTCGCCCTATTCAGACTCGGTTTCCCTACGGCTCCGCTTTTTTCTGCTTAACCTTGCATATTAACATAACTCGCCGGCCCATACTGCAAGATGTACGCCATCACACTTTAACGTGCTCTGACTAATTGTAAGTAAATGGTTTCAGAATCTATTTCACTCCCC
>NZ_WQDA01000008.1 GCF_013032855.1 Ruegeria arenilitoris | reverse complement strand
CTTAACCTTCGGGCACTGGGCAGACTTCACCCCCTATACATCGTCTTGCGACTTAGCAGAGAGCTGTGTTTTTGATAAACAGTTGCCCCTCACAATTTAATGTTGCCATTCAAAGAATGGCCCCCCTTCTCGCGAACTTACGGGGTGAATTTGCAGAGTTCCTTAACATTGGTTTTCTCGCTCGCCTTAGAATACTCATCTTGGGAACGTGTGTCCGTTCTCGGTACGGGTTCCTATAGTTTTATAACGTTTAGAAGCTTTTCTTGGAAGCGTGAAATCATTCAATTCGGTAATTGTCGAAACTTTCCCTATGCATCAGAACTCAAGGTTAAACAATGCGGATTTGCCTACATTGACCCCTCATTTCCTTGCCCCAAAATCCATTAATTGGTAGAATTATCCTTCTCCGTCACTCCATCACTTACTATCGGAAGTACAGGAATATTAACCTGTTATCCATCGACTACGCTTTTCAGCCTGATCTTAGGACCCGACTAACCCTGGGTGGACGAACCTTCCCCAGGAAACCTTTCCCAATAGGCGTCAGAGATTCTCACTCTGAATCGTTACTCATACCGGCATTCTCACTTCTAAGCACTCCACTAATCCTCACGGTTTAGCTTCGCCGTCCTTAGAACGCTCCTCTAACGCATTTAATAATGCCCGTAGCTTCGGTATTATGTTTAGTCCCGTTACATTGTCGGCGCAAGGTCTCTTGACTAGTGAGCTATTACGCACTCTTTAAAAGATGGCTGCTTCTAAGCCAACTTCCTAGTTGTTTGAGAAACCTCACAACCTTTATCACTTAACATAAATTTTGGGACCTTAGCTGACGATCTGGGTTGTTACCCTCGCGAGCATCGACGTTATCACCGATGTTCCGACTGCATGATAATACACAATGGTATTCGGAGTTTGATTATAGTCAGTACAGCTAGGCGCCGCCATTCCATATTCAGTGCTCTACCACCAAAGTTTAACATCACACGCTAGCCCTAAAGCTATTTCGAGGAGAACCAGCTATATCCAGGTTCGATTGGAATTTCACCGCTATTCACAAGTCATCCGGGCACTTTTCAGCGTACTACGGTTCGGTCCTCCACTTAGTATTACCTAAGCTTCAACCTGCTCATGAATAGATCACCTGGTTTCGGGTCTATGTCAACATACTAATTCGCCCTATTCAGACTCGATTTCTCTTCGGCTCCGCTTTTATCCACTTAACCTCGCATGTTAACATAACTCGCCGGTCCATACTGCAAGATGTACGCCATCACACATTAACGTGCTCTGACTAATTGTAAGTAAGTAGTTTCAGAA
>NZ_WQDA01000007.1 GCF_013032855.1 Ruegeria arenilitoris | reverse complement strand
GCGTCTCAACCGTCTTTCCAGTCCGTCAGGCCGTCCATCCGACCAACCAACACCGCCTCAGCAGCGCCGGTGAAGGGCGTTCTAAGGATAACTACAAATCACCGCAAGCAGAAAATGACAAGAATTGGGAAAAAATCGCGAAAACAAAAATAATTGTTTATTTTCAGGTTATTGATGACGTCATGCCTCCCCAGAACTCAGTTTTCGCCTGGGCCTCGCAGTGCAAAAACACTCACTGTATGACTTGCCCACATGGTTACCCACAGCCCAGCACCCGAGTCACGCGGAATCGGCGCGCCGGGACGCCGTATTGAATGCCGGTTTGGGCAAGCGCAGCAGCAACAGGGCAAGAATCACAAACAAGTAGATCAGGGGCTCGATCTGAAAGCCCTTCGCCAACATGACGTAGTGCAGCCCTGCAAGAATGGCTGCCGGGTAGACCAGCTTGTGAAGGCGCCGCCAAGCCGCCCCCAGCCACCGGACCGAGGCATTGTTCGACGTAATCCCAAGCGGCAGCATCAGAACGAATGCCGCCATGCCGACCGTGATGTAGGGTCGCTTTATGATGTCTGCCCAAATTTGACCTGGGTCTTGCACGTCCAGAACCAGCCAAACCAAAAGATGGCACGCCACATAGGATAGGGTCAAAACGCCAATGGCCCGCCTGAACTTCATGAGGTTCAAGCCGGTGAGCCGCCTCAGCGGCGTGACCGCCAAACCCAGGATCAACAACTGAAGCGCCAGTTCTCCATATTCATGTTCCAAAGCCTCGATCGGTTCGAATCCAAGGCCACCGGTCATGCCTTGGTAGAACAACCAGGGCACCGGAACCAATCCGGCGATGTAGACCGCCCAGACAGGAACGCGGCGCAGTATCTGGTTCAGCTTGTGCATGGCCTCAGTAGTATTCCCTGAGATCCATACCGTCATAAAGCCCTGCGACCTCTTCTTCGTAACCGTTGAACATCAGTGTCGGTTGTCGCTTGGCAAACAACCCGCCGCCGATGCGGCGTTCCGAGGCCTGGGACCACCGCGGATGATCCACGGTCGGGTTCACGTTGCTGTAGAACCCGTATTCACGCGGGTTGGCCATGTTCCAGCTGGTTGGCGGCTCTTCCTCGGTCAAAGTGATTCGTACGATCGATTTGATCGACTTGAAGCCATATTTCCATGGAACCACCAGGCGCAACGGGGCGCCGTTCTGATTGGGGATCGGGCGGCCATAGATACCCGTCGCCATGATCGTCAACGGATGCATGGCTTCATCCAGCCGTAGACCTTCGCGATACGGCCAGTCCAGAACCGGATATGCAACGCCTGGCATCTCGTCGGGGCGCAGCGCGGTTTCGAAGGCCACGTATTTCACCCCTTCCTGCACACCGGCCATGTTCAGCAGATCGGCCAGCTCGAACCCGTTCCAGGGCACGACCATCGACCAGGCCTCGACACAGCGGAAACGGTAGATGCGTTCTTCGATCGTCATTTCGGACATGATGTCCTGGAAATCATACTCTCCCGGGCGGTCAACCAACCCGTCGATCGTGACGCTCCATGGTTCGGTCTTGAGGGTATGGGCGTATTTCGCAGGGTCGTCCTTGCGGGTCCCGAACTCATAGTAGTTGTTGTAGGACGTGATCTCTTCCCACGTGTTCTGCTCCAGCGCATCTTCCGCACCTGCACGGCCCGCGATCATCGCCAGTCCCGATCCGGCGAGTCCCGCCATGATCTGTCGGCGGTTCAGGAACGCCGCCCGCGGGGTCGTATCGGCATGTGTCAGAGTGTTGATCCAGCGGTGCGCCATTCCGTTCTCCGTTCATTTACAAAAATCAGCCTTGAATTAGCCCCGTTTTAACACCGGACCAACGCAACTTGCGTCACGATTGAGAGACGGGACTGTAACGAAGCCTGCGTTGCATTCCCGTCGCGCACAGACGAACACCTGTTTGGAACGGCATCAACGGGATGGAAGCTGCACATCCGATAAGGTATCGCCGAAACCACCAGAGACTGTGTGAAGGCCGCCCCGTGTTACTGACCAAAACCATTCCTTTGTCCCTTTCGATCCTGTGGCGCTTTGCGGTGACGTTCCCGATCCTGCTCATCGGCCTTTTTCTGTACGGCGCGTTGGGTGGCGTGATCGGGTTCGTCATCGGGTTGATCCTGCCCGGAACACTGTTCATCGCAACCTTCCTGATCAGCGCCTCATCCGGCGTGATCCCGATCATGGTCGGCGCCCGGTTCGGGTTCCAGTCAAAGCTGATCCGACCCGGCGTGGGCTATCGCAAGCTGATCGTTCCCGCCATTGCCTATGGCGCGGCGGAGTCCCTGGCGATCGGCCTGATCCTTGCGCCAGTGGTCGGGTTGGCCTTTGTTCAGGTCGCGCCCAATCTGGTCGATCTGACCAAGACCCCCGAAACACCGGCACTGGACTGGCTGACCTCGGCCGGCGCGTCGGTTTCGGTGGCGGGCCTCGTCGTCACGGTTGCGGTATTCACGGTAGCCTCGGCTGCGCGGGCCAGTCTGCTGGTTCCCCTGGCTGCGGCGGCCTTGGGCAGCGATCCTGACGACCGACCTTATACACCCTTCCGCAATCTGGGTGCGTCCTTCTGGCCGCTCTTTGCTTTGGTGGCCATCAGCTATGTATCGATGATGGTGCTTTACGTCCTCGCCTTTCTGGCCGTGGCCTTCGTGGCGGGGCTACCGGCGTTGGCAACGTCCGTTACCGAAATCGAAGGCCTGTTCCGCGGTGGCGCCATCGAAAACCCGATCTGGCCTGCAGTGGCCTTGTTTCTCAGCTTTATCCTGGTCGGGCTTTGGGGGCTGAGCCTGCAATCCGCGGGTGCGGTATTGGCCTATCTGAAACTGCAGGGCGGGCGCCCCAGCCGCCATATGGTGGATCCGGCCCAGCGCATGGCTCCGCCGGCACCACCACCATCGCCCGAGTCCGGTCCGCGCCTGAGTGCCGACGACTTGCGAGCATTGCGCAAAAGCCGTCAGAACCACGACTGATTGGTGCGCATGAAAAAGGCCCGCCATTTCTGGCGGGCCTTTCCTGTTTCAGCCAAGCCGCAAGTTAGTGGACCACGGCCTCGTCCGGGCGCGGGCGGTCGCTGGTGCCCAACCGGTCGCCGATGATCAGACCATCGGGTCCGGCAGTTACCGGCACGGTGTCGCCATCCCGGATGTCGCCGGCCAGCAAAGCCTCGGCCAGCGGGTTCTGCAGGGCACGCTGGATCACGCGCTTGAGCGGACGCGCCCCGAAGACCGGGTCGTAGCCTTCGTTGGCCAGCCACTCCTTGGCAGCATCGTCCAGCACAAGATCGATCTTGCGCCCGGCAAGCCGCTTCCGCAAGCGGGCCAGCTGGATGTCGACGATTGCATCCATGTCCGACCGCTGAAGCCGGTCGAAGATGATGGTCTCATCCAGACGGTTCAGGAACTCGGGCCGGAAATGCGCCCGAACCGCGTCCATCACATCGCGCTTGGCCTGCGCCGTGTCGGCCCCTTCGGGCAACTGGCTCAGCGCCTGCGAGCCAAGGTTCGAGGTCAGCACGATCAGCGTCTGCTTGAAGTCGACCGTGCGGCCCTGACCGTCGGTCAGGACACCGTCATCCAGCACCTGCAACAGCACGTTGAACACGTCCGGATGCGCCTTCTCGACCTCGTCGAACAGCACCACCTGGTACGGCCGGCGACGGACGGCTTCGGTCAGAACGCCGCCTTCCTCATAGCCGACATAGCCCGGCGGGGCACCGATCAGGCGGGCGACGGCGTGTTTCTCCATGAACTCGGACATGTCGATCCGCACCATCGCGTGTTCGTCGTCGAACAGGTATTCGGCGACGGCCTTGGTCAGCTCGGTCTTACCCACACCGGTCGGGCCGAGGAACAGGAACGAGCCCAGCGGGCGGTTTTCGTCGTTCAGACCGGCCCGGGCCCGGCGCACGGCGTTGGCCACGGCGCGCACGGCCTCGTCCTGGCCGACAACGCGGGCATGCAGCGCTTCTTCCATGCGCAGCAGCTTTTCGCGCTCGCCTTCCAGCATCTTCGAGGTCGGGATACCGGTCCAGCGTTCGACCACGGCCGCGATCTGTTCGGGACGCACCGTTTCCTTGGCCATGACCGCGTTGCTTTCCTGGCTTTCGGCCTCGGCCAGCTTGCGCTCCAGCTCGGGGATCACGCCATAGGACAGCTCACCGGCCTTGGCCAGGTTGCCCTCGCGCTTGGCGATCTCCAGCTCGGCGCGCGCCTTGTCCAGCTGCTCTTTCAGCTCTCGGGCGCTGGCCAGCTTGTCACGTTCGGCCTGCCACTGGGCGGTCATCTCAGCGGATTTCTCCTTGAGCTCGGCCAGTTCCTTCTGCAGCGCTTCAAGCCGATCTTTCGAAGCCGCGTCATCTTCAAGCTTCAGCGCCTCTTCCTCGATCTGGAGCTGCAGGATCTGGCGATCCAGCTGGTCCAGCTCTTCCGGCTTGCTGTCCACTTCCATGCGCAGACGCGAGGCGGCCTCATCCACGAGGTCGATCGCCTTGTCAGGCAGGAAACGGTCGGTGATGTAGCGGTGCGACAAGGTCGCGGCCGACACCAGCGCCGAATCCGAGATGCGCACACCGTGGTGCAGTTCGTATTTCTCCTTGATGCCGCGCAGGATGCTGATCGTGTCTTCGACCGTAGGTTCCTGCACGAAGACGGGCTGGAACCGGCGGGCAAGGGCCGCGTCCTTCTCGACGTATTTGCGGTACTCGTCCAGCGTGGTGGCGCCGATGCAGTGCAGCTCGCCCCGCGCCAGCGCGGGCTTGATCAGGTTGGCCGCATCCATCGCACCGTCGGACTTGCCGGCCCCGACCAGCGTGTGCATCTCGTCGATGAACAGAACGATCTCGCCGGCGGCCGCGGTGACTTCGTTCAGAACGGCTTTCAGGCGTTCCTCGAACTCACCGCGGTATTTCGCACCGGCGATCAGGGCACCCATGTCCAGGGCCAGCAGCTTCTTGTCCTTCAGCGATTCCGGCACGTCGCCGTTCACGATGCGCAGAGCCAGACCTTCGGCGATGGCGGTCTTACCCACACCGGGCTCACCGATCAGAACCGGGTTGTTCTTGGTCCGGCGCGACAGCACCTGCATGGCGCGGCGGATTTCCTCGTCGCGGCCGATGATCGGGTCAATCTTGCCCTCTCGGGCGGCCTCGGTCAGGTCGCGGGCATATTTCTTCAGCGCGTCATAGCCTTCTTCGGCATTGGCGCTGTCGGCCGTACGGCCCTTGCGGATGTCATTGATCGCCTCGTTCAGCTTCTGGGCGGACACGGCACCGGCTTCCAGGGCCTCTTTCGCCTTGGATTTGACGATACACAGAGCCATCAGCACGCGCTCGACCGGAACGAAGCTGTCGCCGGCTTTCTTGGCGATCTTCTCGGCCTCGTCCAGAACCTTGGCGGTCTGACCGTCCAGATAGACCTGGCCCGCGTCGCCGCTGACCTTCGGGATCTTGGCCAGGGCAACATCCAGCGCCTCGACCACGCGCTCGGGCGCGCCGCCCGCACGTTTGATCAGGTTGCTGGCCAGCCCCTGGTCATCATCCATCAGTGCTTTCAGAATATGCTCGGGAGCCAGTCTCTGGTGTCCCTCGCGCAGCGCAATGGTTTGCGCCGCCTGCACGAAACCTCGTGCACGCTCGGTGAACTTGTTCAAGTCCATGGCATTCTCCTTTTCCAAGCGCCCGTTAAATTTGCGCCTGCTTGGCAGCACGCAATGGTCCGGGCCTCATGGATCAATTTGGGAAATGTTCCCGCTGCTTCAAGAGGGTAGCGGGTGAAAAAAACGCTCAGCCCCGGGGAATCGTATAGACGGTATAGCCGCCGGTTTCGGCCACCTGCTGAGCATTCTGCATTTCGCCCAGCGACTGCGCGGCGGCGCTGCCGGTGGGGCACGAGACAAGGTCGGCCGTGTGGTCCAGGAAATTGACGGTAAAGGCGGTTTCGCCGGTCAACTGGCACCAGTCATCCTCGGACCGATAGCCGCCGACCAGGTACAAATCGTCGTTGGTGGGCGGCGGGGCAGCGCCCGTCTCGGGTTGTGGAGGGGCCTCCTCACAAGCGGCGAGCGCGGCCACGGCGGCCAGCGGAAATAGGTGCTTCATGGTCTGTCCCTTTGGTGCAATTTTTGGTCCTGAATGGCGGCACCATAGCACAGTTGGGCCAAAGCGGGGAAACCAGGGCCTCCCCTGCCAGCCGTGGGGGTCAATCGCCCTCGATTTCCCGGATCAGCTTTTTTGCAACGTCGTCGCCCTGCTCGGCCGCAAGACGGTAATATTTCAACGCGCCTTCGATCTCGCCCGCCTCGTGCAGCAAACGGCCAAACTTGCGCTGCGAGGCCATATGGCCAAGCTCGGCCGCCCTGCCCCAGAGCACAAAAGCCGCCTGCGTGTCCTGGGGCACGCCGTCCCGCCCGTGATAGGTCAGCGACCCCAGATTATGCAGCGCCACGACGTCATCTTCTTCGGCGGCCTGGAAATAATACTCCAGCGCCTTTTCGATATCCTTGGGATATCCGTTCTGGCCGGTTTCGTAGATCAAGCCCAGATGCACCGCGGCATCGACGTTTCCGTGATCGGCGGCCCGCTCCAGATAGTCGACCGCGCGGTCCATATCCTGTGTGACATGCGTACCGTCGCGATGGAAAATGCCCAGGCGGACCATAGAAGGATCATACCCAAAGAACGCAGCCCGTTCATAATACTCGAGCGCCTTGTCGATATCGGGCGCTACACCATCGCCGTGTTCATAGCCGTATGCCACGTTGTGCATCCCCATGGACAGGCCGGCATCGGCAGCCGCCATGTACCACCCGAACGCCGTTTCATCGTTTTCGGGAACGATCTCACCCTCGTTATAGAGCGAAGCGAGCGTGTTCATCGCCAGCCCGCTGCCTTCCATTGCCGCCAGCTCCGAAAATTCGAGCGCCATTTCCAGCTTGCCGCCTTTCATCAGCGCCCGGCCGAACGCGGCGACGACCTCGGCATCGACATTCTGGTCTTTCAGCAGCAGATCGGCACAGATCGCCATCGCATTCTCGGCGTCCATGTCTGCCCATTCCACCCCGTCGAAATAAGGCGACTGGCCCGGAGCGGCAGCGGCCATCAGGCACTCATATTCTCCATCCGAATAGTCGGGCTCGTATGGCGGATCGTCGGGGTCTGGTTCCGGCCGGGGTCGCAGGTCGGTGACAAGCAGGCGTCGTGTCTCTTCTTTGGGGGCGCTGACCTCCTCCGGTTCAGGTGCGCCTTCGTTGAACTGGGCCAGTTGCTCGCGTGCAAGTTGCGAGTAGATCGGGCACTCCGCATAGACCTCGGCAAAGCTTTGGATGGCCGCCGCCGACCCGCTGTCCTTGACGTCCGCCCAGACCAGTCGGGCCTCTCCGCAATCCGTTTCGCTGGCCCAGACAGCGCCCGCCCCGGCCAAAACAGTTGCCGAAGCCATCACACCCAACCGTATCATCCTGTACTACCCTGCGTCTTTTCTTGTCTGATTGCGCCACACGCTCTACAGAAGCGCCGATCCCGTCAAGCCTGAAAGGTCGAAACAATGCCCAAAGCCCTGCCCCAAACCGCAGATGACCGCCTGATCGTCGCCCTCGACGTACCCAACGCGCTGGAAGGGCTGAAAATGGCCGAGACGCTGGGCGACGCGGTATCGTTCTACAAGATCGGTCTGGGCATGCTGACCGGTGGCGGGTTGGCCTTGGCAAACGAGTTGAAGCAGGAGTACGGCAAGCGCATCTTTCTGGACATGAAGCTGTTCGACATCGGCAACACGGTCGAGAATGCCGTGCGGGGGCTGGCGCAATTCGATCTGGATTTCCTCACCGTGCATGGCGACCCCCACGTGGTGCGTGCCGCCAAAGAAGGCGCAGCAGGCAAGGACCTGAAGATCCTGGCGGTGACCATCCTGACCTCGCTGAACCGTGACGATCTGGATGCAGGTTTGATGAAGTCCGGCGACATGCAGCATATGGTTCTGGAACGCGCGGTCCGCGCATTCGAGGCCGGCGCCGACGGCGTGATCGCCAGTCCGCAAGAGGCGGCCCTGATCCGCGCCCTGCCCCAGGCCGAAGGCCGACTGATCGTCACCCCTGGCGTGCGGCCGTCCGGATCGGACCTTGGCGATCAGAAACGCGTCGCGACACCCGCCGCCGCAATCAATGAGGGGGCCGATCACATCGTGGTCGGGCGGCCGATTTATCAGGCCGCCGACCCCAAAGCTGCAGCCGACGCCGTACTGGCCGAGTTGCGTTCGGTGTAGCATTTCGAGGGCAAGTCGCGTCAAATCACCATTCCAGAAGCACGATTTGGCCCGCAAGCGGTTGACCTTGCGTCACTTTTGGCCGCGGCCGCGCCAAATTGCCTCTGTGCCCCAAAACACACATGAAAAACACGAGTTTTGGGACCTGCTTCGTAGGCCTATCGAAATCGACATTTTTGGGCGATTCTGATCAAGAGACACTCCCCAACGGGCCGCGTCTTCCTGAGGCCCGCTACCTCCCCCCGCGAAACTGCGGGGGGTCTTCTTGTCGGCCCCACCTTTTCGTTCAATCGCTTTGCGCTGCAGCGTGCGGTGTTGTACTTTTGGCACCTCGGCCAGACTGCTCATTCACGGTGCCCGTGGAAAGGAAATGATGCCCGCTCTCTGTCGCGATTGCCTTGCCAGTCTTCACGACGAACGGCGCTGCCCCTCCTGCGGCAGCCCGCGGGTGTTGCGGCATCCAGAGCTGTTCGATCTGACCATCGCCCATATGGATTGCGATGCGTTCTATGCCTCGGTCGAAAAGCGCGACAACCCCGAACTGGCGGACAAGCCGGTGATCATCGGTGGGGGACGGCGTGGCGTGGTTTCAACGGCCTGCTATGTGGCGCGTATTCGCGGCGTGCGCTCGGCCATGCCAATGTTTCAAGCGCTGAAACTATGCCCCGATGCAGTGGTAATCAAACCGCGCATGTCCGTCTATGTCGAGGTCTCACGACAGATCCGCGCGATGATGGACGAACTGACACCGGATATCGAACCCCTGTCACTGGACGAGGCGTTCATGGACCTGTCAGGCACCCAGCGGCTGCATGGTGCGCCGCCCGCGGTGATGCTGGCACGACTGGTCAAACGGATGAAAGACGAATTGGGCCTGACCGGCTCGATCGGGCTTTCACACAACAAGTTTCTGGCCAAGGTGGCGTCCGATCTGGACAAACCGCGCGGGTTTTCCGTGATCGGCATGGCGGAAACCGCCGAGTTTTTGAACGACAAGCCGGTGCGGTTGATCTGGGGCATCGGACCGGCTGCGCAGGAGTCACTGGAACGGGCCGGCATTCGCACATTCTCGGACTTGCTGCGATGGGATCAAGAGGCCCTCACGGCGCGCTTCGGTTCGATGGGCTATCGGCTGTGGCACCTGGCCAGAGGGCAGGACAAGCGGCGCGTTTCGGCCCACGAGCCGATGAAGTCGATCAGCAATGAAACAACGTTTTTCGAGGACACCGCCAACCCCGACATTCTGGACGGCCACCTTTGGCGCATGGCCGAAAAGGTGGCCGACCGTGCGAAGGCCAAGGGGCTGGCCGGGCGGGTCGTGACGCTGAAGCTCAAGAAGGCCAACCACAAACTGCTGACCCGCCGGGTCTCATTGCGGGATCCGACACAGATGGCCGACCGCATCTACCGCACCGCCCGCGGGCTGTTCGATCAGGTCGGCGATCAAGGCCCCTATCGTCTGCTGGGCTGCGGATTGTCAGACCTGTGCGCCGAAGATCAGGCCGACATATCCGGCGACCTGCTGGACCCTGGGGCCACGCAACGCTCGAAAGCAGAGCGTGCGACCGACGAGATCCGGCGAAAATATGGAACTGATGCAATCGTGAAGGGCCGAGCGCTGCGGTAGCTCTTCTTATTCGGCGGCCAACCGTGCCGGCTGAGAACCAATTCGGGCGATATCCGCGATGACTTCTTCCAGAATATCCCTGAACGCCAGGAAATTGGCGTTGGGCTCGATCGTGTTCTCATTCATGTAGAGCGCCCGGTCGATCTCGATCTGAATCGCATGCTGATGACGGGCGGGACGCCCGTAGGTTTGGGTCACGTACGCCCCTGCAAAGGGCGTGTTGCGGGCCACGGTCAGACCGGCGGACGAAAAGGCCGCTTCGATCTGATCAACAATAACGCCCGATGCCGAGGCACCAAACCGATCCCCCAGTACGATCTCGGGACGGCGCCCCTTGGGGTTCCCGGCCATGGCAACAGCCTCGTGCGGCATCGAGTGGCAGTCGATCAAGATGGCCTGTCCGAACATGTCGATCGATTCGGCCAAAAGAGACTTCAGGCGGGCGTGATAGGGGCGCCAATAGGTGTCGATGCGCAGGCGCGCTTCGTCCATCGTAAGCTTGCCGCTGTAGATTGCGCGACCGTTGGACACGACACGGGGGATCACGCCCAACCCCGACACCACGCGCGGGTTGTGTCCCTGGCGGCGCGCGCCCAGAATCAACGCAGGATCCAGTTCCTCGGCGCTGCGGTTGAGGTCAAGGAACGCGCGCGGCATCTGTGCCGCAATCAACGGTGCGCCATGGATCGAGGCCGAAGCGAACAGTTGGTCGACAAAGGCATCTTCGGAAGAGCGAATCACATTGCGGTTCAGAACCGAACGATCCAGAAAGCCCGGCACATAGTTCCGACCGCTATGTGGCGAAGAAAAAACAACGCACGACGTGCGTTCTGCGGGCATTTCCAAAGCGTATGCGGCGCTGTGCATGGCCTCTCCTTCTTTGCCGATAACATAGACCGGAAAATTGTTGGACCAAACCCCTTGAACCCCTTCGCGACTCCTTTTATAGACCCCTCCACCGGCGCGGAGATCCGCGCCCCGTTTCGTTATGGGGCAGGATACGCAAAGGGAAAGTGGGCGGTTAGCTCAGCGGTAGAGCACTTCGTTGACATCGAAGGGGTCACAAGTTCGATCCTTGTACCGCCCACCATCGTTTCACTGTTTCGGGTCTGACCCGGGGCACCCGCTAACCCAGGCGCTGGCCACGTCCTTGATGAAGGCGCCGCAGAATTGGAGAGAGACCATGAAGGTCAAGAACTCGCTCCGCTCGCTCAAGAACCGGCACCGCGACTGCCGGGTTGTGCGTCGCAAAGGCCGCGTCTATGTGATCAACAAGACGCAGCGCAAGTTCAAAGCTCGTCAGGGCTGAGTACGGCAAATCGCTGTTTCAAAGAACCGCGCCTCCGGGCGCGGTTTTTTTGTGCCGCGCGCCGAGACTGACCGTTCGTGTTAGGCTGTTGAAAACAGCCGGGAGCGCGAAACGGATGAAACACTCTTGCATCGACATACTGGTGGGCACCACCAAGGGTGCCTTCGTGATCATCGGAGACCCGGATCGCGCATCTTGGCGCGTTACGGGTCCGCATTGCGGCGGCTGGCCCATCAACCACGTCGTCGGATATGACGAAACCGGTACACTCTGGGCCGGCGGTGGCGGCGACTGGCACGGAGCCGGCGTCTGGCGCTCCGAGGATGGGGGTGAGAGCTGGGCGGTCACCAAGCTCACCCAAGGGCAGCAAGACGAGTGGGCCGCGAACGATCCCGACTTTGCCGAGTTAATCGGATGGACCGGGGAAGCAGCACCTTTCGGCGATGAATTCTCGCAGATCTGGTCGCTGCATTATTCAGGCGGCGCCTTGTACGCGGGAGCAAAACCGGCGCGGTTGTTGGTCAGTTCGGATGCTGGGCAGACCTGGGAAACGGTCAATGGCCTGACCGATCACCCCTCAGCCGAAGACTGGTCACCGGGGGCCGCAGGCTTGGTGCTTCACACGATCGTTTCCGATCCAGACGATGCGCAAAAGCTGTGGGTGGGCATATCGGCGGCCGGAGTATTCGCCTCGGAAGACGGCGGCACTACGTGGGAGCGGCGCAACCGGCTGTCGAACGCCGAGAGTTGCGGGCAGCACGACCATCCGGCCGCGCCGCGGGACGGTCAAATCGGTCATTGCGTACACAACATGGTCCGGGCGCCCGGCACCAAAGGGCTGCTGTATCAACAGAACCATCATGGCGTCTGGCGTTCGTCCGATGGCGGGCGCAGCTGGGACGATATCTCCGGCGGGTTGCCGTCGACCTTTGGATTCCCAATCCACGTCCATCCCCACGATCCCGATACGATCTGGACCATTCCCCTGAATGGAGACAGCATCGGACGGTATCCGCCGAATGCGGCGGCGGCGGTCTGGAAATCGACCGATGGTGGCCAAAGCTGGACCGCTTGTCGCGAAGGGCTGCCGCAGACCAGCTGCTTTTTCACGGTTCTGCGCCAGGCGATGGCAGGAGATTGTTGCAACCCTGCGGGTGTTTTTTTCGGAACCAACAGCGGCTCGGTGTTTGCAAGCGCCGACGAAGGCGAAACCTGGACCGAGATCGCCAGGCATCTGCCGACCATTTTGTCGGTCGAGACAATTCAACGCCCGCGCTAGCCAACCCTGGCCGGCGCACCCAAAACCGCTGCGGCAAATTAGACCAAGTAATTTTGTCGGATTTTCTTGCATCCCGCCCGGAATCGTTTAATTGAGCAAATCAGTCGGGAAATACCCCGCTCATGAGATTCGACAACCGGGACATCCACAGATGAAAACCACGAGCTTTATCGCCGCCGCACTGTCGGCCCTGATCGCCGGATCGGCCGCCGCTGAAGGCGAGCTGAACCTGTACTCCTCGCGCCACTACGACACCGACGAGCGTCTCTACACCGATTTCGAAGAAGCCACTGGCATCAAGATCAACCGCATCGAAGGCAAGGCCGACGAGCTGATCGCGCGGATGGAAGCCGAAGGCGCGAACTCGCCCGCCGACATCCTGCTGACCGTGGACACCTCGCGCCTGGCGCGGGCCAAAAACGCCGGCCTGCTGCAGGCGGTCGACAGCGACGTTCTGGAAGAGCGCATCCCCGCCAACCTGCAGGACGAAGACAACCAGTGGTTCGGCTTCTCGCAGCGCGCGCGCATCATTTTCTACGACAAGAATGACGTGACCAACCCGCCGGCCACCTACCTGGATCTGGCCGACCCTGAATACAAAGGGCTGGTTTGCATCCGGTCGTCCAGCAACACCTACAACCAGACCCTGCTGGCCTCGATCATCACCCATCATGGTGCCGAAAAGGCCAAAGAATGGGCCGAGGGCGTCGTGGCCAACATGGCGCGTGAACCTCAGGGCGGCGACACCGATCAGCTGCGTGGAATCGTGTCCGGTGAATGCGAAATCGCCGTGTCGAACTCGTACTACTTTGCACGTGCCCTGCGCAAAGACGTCAAGGGCCTGTCGGACAGCGTCGACATGATCGGAATTCAATTCCCCGCGCAGGATGCCGAAGGCGCACACATGAACCTGTCGGGTGCGGGCGTCGCGGCCCATGCCCCGAACAAGGACAATGCGGTCAAGTTCCTGGAATACCTCGCCAGCGATCAGGCACAGGTCTACTTCTCGAACGGCAACGATGAATTCCCCGCCGTCCAAGGTGTTGAGCTGGCCGAGAACGTGGCCGCTCTGGGTGAATTCAAGGCCGATGAAGTGAACCTGTCTGAAGTCGCCAAGAACATCCCCGAGGCCCAGAAGATCTTCAACGAGGTTGGCTGGAAGTAAGCCGCCATCATATCGAGCAGTTGAAGGGGCGCAGCACAGGCGCCCCTTTTTATTTGATTTATTTCTGCTACATTTCTCATTATCGAAACTGATTCTCGGATATGAGAAATGCTAGACAACCTGTCCAGCCGCCTCGCGCGCCATCTGAGCGACCTGCGCCGCAGCCGGGGCTGGTCGCTTGAACAACTCGCGCAGGCCAGCGGGGTCAGCCGGGCCACCCTGTCGCGCATGGAGAAGGCCGAGGTCAGCCCGACGGCCGAGAATCTTGGCCGATTATGCGCAGCCTACGGGCTGCCTATGTCGCGCCTGTTGATGATGGTCGAGGACAGCTTCGACCCCAAGGTTCCTTACGAACGGCAGATCGAATGGCGCGACCCCGAAACCGGGTTCACGCGCCGGTCGGTGTCGCCCCCCTCGGCGGGCCTGACGGGCGAGGTTCTGGAATGTCACCTCCCACCCGGCACAACGATCACCTATGACGCACCGCCTCGTCCCGGGCAGGAACATCACTTGATCGTGCTGGATGGCGCACTGACCCTGACCGTTGATGGAACGTCCCATGCGCTGAACGGGGGTGATTGCCTGCGTTATCATCTGTCAGGCGCGACCCGTTTTGAAACCGAGGCGTCCCGCGGCGCCCGCTACATCCTGGTGCTGATATGATTACACGCCTGACCGAAACGACTTTTGACCAGGCGGTGGAGGATCTGGCGGATATCCTGCATGGCTGCGTGCATGCCGGCGCCAGTATAGGGTTCATTCTGCCATTTTCCCATGACGCCGCGCGCGCCTATTGGCAGGAGCGCGTGCGCCCGGCGCTGTCAGCCGGAGAGCTGGATCTTTTCGTGGCCTATGGCGACGGACGCATCCAAGGGACGGTTCAGCTGATTCCGGCTGCGATGCCCAACCAGCCGCACCGCGCCGATGTGGCCAAGCTGCTGGTGCATCCCGACGCACGGCGGCGCGGGCTGGGCCGCGCCTTGATGCACGCCCTGCAAAAGCGCGCCACCGAACTGGGCAGAACCCTTTTGGTGTTGGACACGCGCAGCACGGACCCGTCGCGCATCCTGTACCAGAGCCTGGGCTTTGAAACTGCCGGAGAGATTCCCGGCTATTGCCGCAACCCGTTCGAACCCGTGTTCGAACCCACCACCTACATGTACAAGGCGCTGGGCTAACGCAGCACCAGGTCGGCCGCGCCCGAGTTCTGCACCACGCGCCGGGCGTTGGGAATGTCATTGGCGAAGGCTCGGCTCTCGGCTTCGTCGCGCGGCAGGCCCAGCCCTATCCAACGGTCCAGCAACCGCGCCTCGAGCGTCGGCAGGGGCACGTCCAGAAACACGGTCAGCGCCCACAGATCGCTCAGATCGTTCCATCCCGGTTCGTCCAGCAGGAGATAATTTCCCTCCACGATCACCACCTTCTGGTCGCGGGTCACGAACGAACAGGCGGCGATGGACTTGTCGAGCACGCGGTCGAACTCGGGCACGGCGACCTCGTCTTCGGCCTGAAGGCGGCGCACCAAGGCGTGAAAGCCCGGCAGGTCGAATGTCTCGGGCGCACCCTTGCGCGGCAGCAGATCGCGTGCCGTCAGGATCTGGTTGCCATAGTGGAAACCATCCATCGACAGCAGCCCGGTCGGAATGCCGCGCCCCTGCAGCGCCTGTTGGGCAAGCGCGGCCACGGTGGATTTCCCCGCACCCGGCGGCCCGGCCACGGCGACAAGCTGGCGCGCTTCGCCGCTCGCCAGCCCGGCTGCGGCGTCGGCGATCCGCTCGGCCAGCGCCTGTGGCGATGACCCTTCGGCCGTCATGCCGCGCGATCCTGTTCCGGGGGCTCTTTGGCGCCCGTCATAAAGGCCACGGCATCGGACATGGTGTAGTCCTTGGGGTCGATCACGCAGAGCCGCTTGCCCAACCGATGCACATGGATGCGGTCGGCCACTTCGAACACATGGGGCATGTTGTGGCTGATCAGAATGATCGGAATGCCACGCGATTTCACGTCCTGGATCAGTTCCAGAACCCGCCGGCTTTCCTTGACGCCAAGCGCCGCAGTGGGTTCATCAAGGATGATGACTTTGGACCCGAACGCCGCCGCCCGGGCCACGGCCACACCCTGACGCTGTCCACCCGACAGAGTCTCGACCGCTTGGTTGATGTTCTGGATCGTCATCAGCCCCAGTTCGTTCAGCTTGTCGCGGGCGAACTTCTCCATCGCCGGACGGTCGAGCATCCGGAACACCGAACCCAACGGTCCCTTGCGCCGGATCTCGCGCCCCATGAACATGTTGTCCGTGATCGACAAGGCGGGCGACATGGCCAGCGTCTGGTAGACCGTTTCGATCCCGGCTTCGCGCGCGTCGATGGGCGAGTGGAAATCGACCTTGAGCCCTTCCAGCCAGATCTCGCCCTCATCCGGGGCGACGGCACCGGAGACCGCCTTGATCAGGGTCGATTTACCCGCCCCGTTGTCGCCGATGACGGCCAGGATCTCGCCCGGCATCAGGTCGAAATCGCAGTGATCCAGCGCCGTGACCTTGCCATAGCGTTTGACTAGGTTGCGCCCTTTAAGAATGGGTTCCATCACGCTGCTACCTTTCTGATCCACTGGTCCACGGCCACGGCGGCGATGATCAGCATGCCGATAAGAAGGAAAGTCCACTGCGCATCCGCGCCCAACAACCGCAGTCCGAGGGTAAACACGCCAACGATCAGCGCCCCAAACAACGAGCCCAGGATCGATCCGCGCCCCCCGAACAATGAAATGCCTCCGATCACGACGGCGGTGATGCTTTCGATGTTGGCCAACTGCCCCGAGGTGGGCGAGACCGAGCCGATGCGCCCGATCAGCGCCCAGCCGGCAAAGGCGCAGATCAGCCCCGACAGCATGTAGACCGACATCAGCGTGCGATGCACATTCACGCCCGACAGCTCGGCCGCCTCGGGGTCGTCGCCCACGGCATAGACATGGCGCCCCCACGCGGTATGCCGCAGCGCATAGGCCAGCACCAGGATCAGCACCAACATGAAGATCACCCCGACCGTGAACACCGCCCCGCCGACATTGAACTTGGCGCCGAACAGCTGAAGGATCGGGGCGTTGGCCTCGATTTCCTGCGACCGGATGGTTTCATTCTGTGAATACAGGAAGTTGGCGGCCAGTACGATCTGCCACATGCCCAGCGTCACGATGAAGGGTGGCAGCTTGACCCGGCTGACCAGGAACCCGTTCACCGCGCCGATGGCGGTCCCGATGGCCAGACCGCACAGGATCGCCACCGTGGGCGGCAGACCATAGCGGAAGGTGAACTGGCCCATCACCACCGAGGACATGACCATGATCGCGCCCACGCTAAGATCGATCCCGGCGGTCAGGATCACAAGACTCTGGGCGGCGGCGACGATGCCGACGATCTGCACCTGTTGCAGGATCAGGGTCAGTGCGAATGGCGAAAAGAACTTGGCCCCAAGCAAGGCGCCGAAAATCAGGATCGCCGCGACCAGAACGATCAGCGGCACCAGCGACGGGTTCACATGCAGAAAGTGTTGGACTGTCCCCATGAACCCGCGGTGGTGATCTTCGAATTCGGCAACTTGTTCCGGGCTGCCTTTGGCCGCGGCTTCGAAGTCGTCGGACTGTCTCGATGTGTCGGACATCAGTGAGGTTCCCCCATGCGTCAAGCTCCCGTCTTGGGGCGACTCTAGCAAAATTTCGGGTGAGGTCGTGGTTCAATTCAGGGGCCGCGCGCTGCGGCCCCTGAAGGGTTCAGATCAGCCCCAGCAGAGGTCCATGCCCTCTTTGACCGAGATCGACTCGACGCCATCGGCCGGCTTGTCCGTCACCAGCGCAACACCGGTGTCATAGAAGTCCTTGCCGGGTGTGTTCTCGGGCTTCACGCCCTCGTCGGCCCATTTCTTGACCGCCTCGACGCCAAGCGACGCCATCAGCAGCGGGTATTGCTGCGAGGTCGCACCGATCACACCGTCGGCCACGTTCTGC
Source organism: Ruegeria arenilitoris (assembly GCF_013032855.1). Taxonomy (GTDB): domain Bacteria; phylum Pseudomonadota; class Alphaproteobacteria; order Rhodobacterales; family Rhodobacteraceae; genus Ruegeria; species Ruegeria arenilitoris. The sequence continues at coordinate 85,510 of NZ_WQDA01000007.1, read as the reverse complement.
ACACCGGGGCAGCCGCCGTCGACCGAGACGATCAGCACGTCGTTTTCGCGGCCGATGGCCTTGAGCGCCTCATACGCACCCGCGGCGGCGGGTTCGTTGATCGTATAGACCACGTTGACCATCGGGTCCTTGGCCAGAAGGTTCTCCATGGCTTTGCGGCCACCCTCTTCGTTCCCGGCGGTGACGTCATGGCCCACGATGCGCGGGTCGGTTTCGTCGCCCCATTTGTTCGGGTCGCCCAGGTCGATGCCGAACCCCTGCAGGAAGCCCTGATCGCGCAGCACCCCGACCGAGGGCTGGCTGACTGCCAGATCCAACATCGCGATCTTCGCATTCTGGGCTTCGTCTCCCAGCGTGGCCGCGGCCCATTTGCCGATCAGCTCGCCCGCCAGAAAGTTGTCGGTTGCGAAAGTCGCGTCCGCCGAGTCGATCGGTTCGAGCGGTGTATCCAGCGCGATGACCAGAACACCGGCGTCGCGCGCCTGCTGGACGGCCGGAACGATCGACGAGGTATCGGATGCGGTCAACAGGATACCCTTGGCGCCGTCCAGAATGCAGGTCTCGATCGCCTGCACCTGTGTCTCATGGTCGCCGTCGATCTTGCCGGCAAACGCCTTGAGCGTCATGCCCAGCTCTTCGGCCTTGGCGGTGGCCCCCTCTTTCATCTTCACGAAGAAGGGGTTGGTGTCGGTTTTGGTGATCAGGCAGACCGTGTCCTGCGCGGCGGCAGCGCCTGCCATGGCTGTAAAGGCCAGCGCGGTCGCGCCGGCAAATGCTGAAATCTTCAAGGCTTTTCCTCCCAATATCTCCGATACCCGACGGGCATCTAAGGAATCCGAACGGAATTCTGCCGGCTCCCATGTGTAAAACCATCCGGTGATTCTCGGGTTCTGTCAATAAATAAATCACTCTTATTTATTATTGACACTGGGTAGGCGCATCCACATTCTTGACTGAAGGAGGAGCGGCCCGTGCCCGAGGAACAATCAGCGCAGAGCAATCCGCCCGAGCGTGTTTCGACCGTGCGCGGGACGAACCAAAGTGGCATGCGCGCCCACAACGAGCGACTGGTGCTGTCGCTGGTTCGCCGGCACCAAGCGCTCGCCAAATCGGAGCTGGCCCGCATGACCGGATTGTCGGCGCAGACTGTGTCGGTGATCATGCGCCAACTGGAAAGCGATGGGTTGCTGCTGCGGGGCGAGCCACAACGTGGCAAGGTTGGGCAACCCTCCGTGCCAATGCGCCTGAATCCGGATGGGGCCTATTTTCTGGGGCTGAAGGTCGGCCGCCGCAGCACCGAGCTGGTATTGACCGATTTCCTGGGCAAAGTACGGGATCGCGCGCGAGAGACCTATGACTATCCCACCCCCGGTGCGACATTGGATTTCGCCACGGGCACATTGGACCGGATGATGCACCAGATGCCGGAAGCATCGCGTGACCGGGTTGCCGGGTTGGGCATTGCGATGCCCTTCTATCTCTGGGATTGGGCGCAGACCCTGAATGTCCCACAAGAAAGGATGGATCCATGGCGCTCAGCCGATCTGCAAGCCAGTCTTTCCCAAGCGCGAGACATCCCCGTCTATTTGCAGAATGATGCTACCGCGGCTTGCGGGGCAGAGTTGGTGTTCGGGCCATCCGAAAGGCCGCGGAACTTTCTGTATTTCTACATGGGGTACTTCATTGGCGGGGGAGTCGTCCTGAACGGCGTCATTTTTTCCGGGCGCGGGAATGCAGGCGCCTTGGGTCCGTTGCCGGTTCCCGTCGGCTCGGGCGAAGTCAAACCCCTGATCGATGTCGCCAGCCTGTGCGTGCTTGAGCAGAAGCTTGTCGCCGCAGGGCTGGATCCCTTCCACATGTGGGAGACCCCGGACCATTGGGACATGCCGGACACGCTTCTCGAAGCATGGATGGACGAGGCCGCGAAAGGTCTGGCCTATGCGATCCTGTCTTCCTGCAGCCTGATCGACTTTGAAACGGTGAAAATCGACGGCTGGATGCCCGAGAGCGTTACCGCGCGCTTGATCGAACGTGTCGAGACGCATCTCTCCCGGTTGAACTTTACCGGGCTCGAGCAGCCCTCGGTTCTGGCCGGGTCGGTGGGTCCGGATGCCCGCGCCCTGGGGGCAGCCAGCCTGCCTCTGTCGGACAGATATCTTGTCGAAACCTGAGCGACAGCCGCGAACCTCCAAGAGTATTGGCGAGGTTTCGCCTGACGAACGATCACAAAGCCCCCGCCAACCCTTCCCCGTACAGACGGTCTAAGATATCACAGACACGGCGCCAGCACTGTTTGGCGGGCTGCAGGTACCACGTGTTCAGAATGAGGTTCTATCATTGAAACTGCGTCACCTTTTACCCGCCCTTATCGCATGTTCAGCCCTCCCCTTTGCGGCCAGTGCGCAATCATCTGACGCCGATGGCGCAGGGTTGTCACTGGAACTCAACGCGGCGCAGGATGTAGGGCAGGCCTGTCGGCTGTCATTTCTGATCACCAACGAAACCGGACAGGCGATCGACAAAGCCGTTTTCGAAACCGTGATCTTCGACACGCAGGGTTCGGTGATCAAACTGTCATTGTTCGATTTTCGGGATTTGCCGCAGGACCGCCCGCGTGTGCGCCAGTTCGACCTGCCTGACAGACCATGCGCAACGGTCGGGCGCGTTCTGATAAACGGAGCCAGTTCCTGCGTAACAGGCGGTTCCGAGAGTGATCTTTGCAATTCGGCCCTGTCGGTGACCAGCCGCTTGGAAATGGAGCTTTTGGGATGAACATCTTCAACGCGCTTGGCCAGATCCTTGCATTGGGCGGGCCAGTAGTGGCGATCCTTCTTGTGATGTCGATCCTGACCGTGGCGGTATCGATCTACAAGCTCTGGCAGTTTGCGGCCTGTGGCGTCGGCCGCCATAGGGTGCTGTCCCAGGCATTGGCGGCCTGGGATGCCGGAGACCACGACACTGCGCGCGAGCGTCTGGCCGCCAGCAGTAGCTACCTTGCCCCGATCGTGGGTGCGGCAATGAACGCCTCGGATACGGCGGGGCTGGACGAACGGCTGGACGCCGAAGCCGGACTGGCGTTGGCAGGGCTCGAGCGCGGTTTCCGGCTTTTGGATACGGTCGCGCAGCTGGCCCCCTTGCTGGGGTTGTTCGGCACGGTTCTGGGCATGATCGAAGCGTTCCAAAGCCTGCAGACGGCCGGGGCCGGCGTGGATCCGTCGCTGCTGGCTGGTGGGATCTGGGTTGCGCTGGTGACGACGGCGGTGGGTCTGGCGGTTGCGATGCCCACATCCATGGTCCTGTCCTGGTTCGAAAGCCGCACCGCGCGCGAGCGGGTGTTCGCAGACAAGGCCTTGCGCACGATTCTCGTACCGACCCAGGCGCTGCCTACAGCAACGACAAGCACCGCGTTTGTCGCCGCGCCGGGACATGCGTAACGCGGCCCCATTTGTTCGGCGCGCCATGTCGATGACACCGCTCATCGACGTGATTTTTCTGCTTTTGCTGTTCTTCATGCTAACGTCGACCTTTTCGACATTCGGAGAAATTCAACTCAGCAGCGCAGCCGCGGGCCCATCAGAGCCCAGCGCCCCGTCGGATCGCGCATTTGTGCAATTGGGGGCGAACCGCGTGGTGCTGAACGGAGCACCGCTCTCGCTGGATGAATTGGCACAGGCACTGCAGCCCGGGCAGGTGCTGGTCAGTCTTGACGGCGACGTCAACGCCCAACGGCTTGTTGACTTTCTGGTGAAATTGCGCGGCCTCGACGGTCTGTCGGTAACGGTTCTGGAGTGACCCCATGATCCGCCACGACCGCCCAAGCCGCAAGCGCGACTCGACCATCCCGTTGATCAACGTGGTCTTTCTGATGCTGATCTTCTTTTTGATCGCCGGAACCGTTGCTCAACCGTTGGACCCGGACTTGGAACTGGTCAACACATCCGATCTGGATGGCCGCGAACCACCCGATGCACTGGTTCTTCACGCTGACGGGACGCTCAGCTTTCGCGGGACTCCGACGGATCCGCAGACCTACATGACCGGCCGGGGGGAAGAAGCCGTGCGGATCGTGCCTGACCGGAACGTTTCCGGGGCACGCCTGATCGAAGTCACCGGCGCCTTGCGCCGTCTCGGCGCCACCGCAGTCTTTGCGGTGACCGAACGGGCGCTCGAATGATCCGGGAATCTCTGTTTGTCGCGGCGCTGGCCCTTGTGCTTTCGGTGCTGCTCCACCTTTTCCTGCTGCTGCCAGCCGCGCGGGATTCTGCGGACCCTGCGACGGCCGGACCGCAACCGGACACGGTTGCCTTGGGCAATGCGTTCGAGGATCTGGCGGAAACCGCGACCCCGCCGGAGCCGCCAACCCCCGCAGAAGAGCCCGAGCCCGATGTCGAACAGCCGACAGAGCCGGACCGGGCCGAAATACCCGTCAGCGAAACACTGGTCGCTTCGTCGGATCCGCAAAAGGTCAACTCGCCTGATATCGGACAAACCAACCCGGTGCAGCCTGATCAGCCCGTTCCGGAAATCGTTGAGCCGGCGGACTCGGCCGAAAGTGATCGGCAGGCCGCCGATGAGGTGGATGAAACACCCCCCGTCCAAGCCGAAACGCAGTCCGCAGCGGCGCCCGAAGCACCGGTCGAACCCATAGAGGACCCGGTTTCGGAACCAGAGCAACTGGCAGCCCTGCCGGCCCCCTCGCCGATCCCGGACCCCTCAGTGCCGGCGGAGGAGCAGCAACCGGTCGAAAGCGACACCGAAGACGGCGTCTCGGATCTGGCGGTTGCAACATCGATCCGCCCGCGCCTTCCGGACCGGCCCCCTGCTCCGGCCCCGGTACCCGACCAAAGGGCCAGCCGGCTGGACAGTTTTGACAACCTGCGATTTCCCAACAAGCAGATCGACTCACCGCTGACGACCTATCGCCGACAGGGGGTCGATGCCTTCACCCGAGGGAGCAATTCCAATCAGTCCGGCGGTCGAGGCCCGGGAAACTCGAATGTCACCAATTACGCCGGGCAGGTTCTTGTCCACCTCAACAGAACTCCGCCGGTCTATGTCTCGGTTCGCGGCTTTGCCAAAGTCTTCTTTGAAATCAATCCGGACGGAACACTGGCCTGGGTCGATATTATCGACAGTTCCGGCTCGACCGAGGTCGACAGGGCCGCCAAGGAACAGGTCCGCCGCGCATCGCCCTTCCCGAGACCTCCGGGCGGGGTCAGCCGGAAGCTGTCGTTCTACTTTCAGAACGGCTAATCGGGCCTTTGCTGCGCTGGCCCGAAGCAACTGGACGCAATCAGTCAGTCCAATGATCTTTCCCACGGAGGCTTCACGCCGATCTCGGTGATCAGAAAATCCATGAAGACCCGCACCTTTGGCGACAATACGTTCGACTTGGGATAGATCAGCCACAGCACGTTGTCTTCCGCCGCCTCATATTCGGGAAGGACATGACGCAACTTGCCCGAGGCAAGCTCCTCCTGAACGCTCCACAGTGAGTTCATCGAGATCCCCGCCCCTGCCACCGTGGCCAGCTTCTGGCTGAGACCGTCATCCATGATCAATGGACATTTCGTGGCTCCGGGATCGAAACTTGCGACAGCTCCCCGGGCAGTTTTCAGCGCCCGGGCCCGGGTGTGGCGAAATGCGATCAGCCGATGATGCACCAGATCATCCGGCGTCTCGGGTTCTCCGTGGGCCGACAGGTAATCCGGTGCCGCGCACAGGATGCGTTTGTCATCCGCCAGCTTGCGCCCCTTGAGGCTGGTATCGATCAGCGGTGCGTTCCGCAAAGCAAGATCATAGCTGCCTTCGATCAGATCAAACTGAGCATCCGACAGTCGCAGGTCCAGGGTCACACCCGGATGCTGTTCCTGAAACCTTGCAAGGATCGGAGCGATATAGAGCTGGGCAAATGTGCTGGGCGCAGTAAACCGCAGTGTGCCGGTGGCTTGGGCCGACCCCTGCCCCAAGGCGGCCAGGGCCGCAGTCTCCTGCGCCAGAATCTCGCGCGCATAAGGTAGAAACTCGGCGCCCTCCAGAGACAACGATACTTTCCGGGTCGAGCGGTGAAGCAACTCGACACCCAGATGATGCTCCAGCTTGGCAAGTCGGGCGCTGGAGACTGCGGGCACCAAACCCAGTTCGCGCCCGGCGGCCGATATGTTCAGCTTGTCCGCTGCAAGCACGAAAAGACGAAGCGCTTGTGTGTCCATTAGCTTATTATACGCAAAATCCGAAAACTGAAACCTGATATCCGCCGTTTCATCGGATTCTGCAAGTGATATTTCTGGCTCCACGGAAGACAAACCAAATGGAGCCACAAATGTCCGTTCGCCCGAACGTTCAGTCTCAGATCCTCGAAGCCTTCAATTTCCGGCACGCGACAAAGGTCTTTGATCCCGACCGCAAGATCAGCGACGCCGATTTCGAAACCATTCTTGAAGCTGGCCTCCTGTCGCCCACCTCTTTCGGGCACGAGCCATTCAAGATTCTTGTCATCCAATCGCCCGACAAACGCGAGCTTTTGCGCGAGTTTTCCTGGGGCGCCAATGGCATGATGAACGGCAGCTCCGGCCAGCTGGGGACAGCCAGCCACTTTGGCATCATTCTGGCCAGCACTGCGGCAACCATGACCGCTGGGTCTGATTATCTGCAGGACCACTATCGCAAGGTCAAACAACTGCCCGAGGACGTCATCGAATTGTTCAACGGTGCGTATGACAAGTTCCAGTCAACCGACCATCGCATCACCACTGAACGCGAGATCACCGACTGGTCCGGCAAACAGGCCTATATCGTTCTGGCCAACATGATGACGACCGCTGCTTTGATGGGTGTCGATTCCTGCCCCATCGAAGGGTTTGACCTGGAACTCACCACCCAGACTCTGGCCGAGCATTTCGGGATGGATACATCGAAATGGAAACCCGCGGTGATGTTTGCCTTTGGGTATCGCGCCAGTGATCCGCAATTCCCCAAGACCCGCCGCCCGATGGCCGAAACCGTGAACTGGTTCTGAGCCAACGTCGAAAAAGCCAGGGGCTGCGTCATCCGCAATTCAGTGAGGGTACAGATGCAACGAACCGGTATCGTAAACTATCACGTTCACAAACCTGAACGGCAGGCGTTCCAACTGGACGCCGGCGGCATTGTCGGCAACCTGATTTCGCCCGAACTGTTGCCGACACAAGTGAGCCTGACTGATACGCGGACATCGGGGCAACCCCTGCGCTTTGACCCCGACGGTGTCGAGTTTCTGAATGCGCCCAGTGCCATCCGCGATTTTTCCGGGGATCAGTGGAAACGGCCCTACGAACACGAGCTCACTCAACTGCTGACCACAAAGATCGGCGTTCGCGAGGTCGTGATCTTTGACCATACCTTGCGCGTGGACAACCCAAAGGCGGCGCGCAAGCCGGCGCGCAATGTCCACAGCGATTACAGCGCGGACGGCGCTCGGCAACGGCTGGAGGATTTGCTAGGCGCCGAGCGGGCGGCCGAGTGGAGCAAAGGGCACTATGCCTTTGTCAATCTCTGGCGGCCGGTCGATCACCCGATCAACAGCGCGCCGCTTGGATTCGTCCGTCCTTCGTCCGTCGACCCCAAAGACTGGATCCTGCTTGACCTGATCTATCCTGACCGCAAAGGGCAGATCATGGGGCTTGTCGGGAATGCACGGCATGACTGGGTCTATCTGTCTCGAATGAGCCCGGATGAAATCGCGATTTTCAACATCTACGACAATCGGGGGTTGCCTTCCGTCGCGCACAGCGCGCTCGATATGGTCGAGGACCCGACCGTCAACACCATCCGGAAGAGCATCGAGACCCGCACTTTGGTGCGGTACTGACCAAGGAACCATCATGTTGGACAAAAACCAAAACCTGTCCTTTGCCCCGATCAACAAGGCCTATGGTCAGGTATTTCGACCGGATCAGCTGACGCTAGGGCTGGTATTGCCGCTTGAGGCCTACCCGGTGGGATCCGAGCCGACGATGAAGGGCCACATGAAGGCCGCGCAATTGGCCGAGTCTCTGGGCTTTGCCGCGCTTTGGCTGCGCGACGTGCCGTTCAATGTTCCAAGTTTCGGGGACCCCGGCCAGATCTTTGACCCGTTCGTCTATCTGGGTGCGCTAGCGACCGCGACGGATCGCATTGCCCTGGGGACCGCCAGCATCGTTTTGCCCCTGCGCCATCCGGCCCATGTGGCAAAGGCAGCCGCGTCGGCGGATGTATTGTCCGATGGCCGTCTGCTGTTGGGTGTGGCGTCCGGCGATCGACCGGAAGAGTATCCGGCAATGCGTCAATCCTTCCCCGATCGAGGTGAGCGGTTCCGCGACAGTGTCGACTATATCCGTGCGACGGCAACACCCTATCCCAAGCATGAAAGCCTGCAGGGGCATCTGCCCGGCGAAATTGACCTTCTGCCAAAACCCTCGGGATCGCGCCTGCCGCTGTTGATCACGGGCGGCAGTCGACAATCCCCGGATTGGGTGGCTGAAAACGGCGATGGATGGATGACCTATCCGCGCGACGCGGCATCACAGGGGCGCGCGGTGGCCGATTACCGGAACCGTCTGAAAGCACTGGGGCAACCGGACAAACCGGTGATGCAGTCGCTCTATGTCGACTTGCTGGAAGACCCGAATGCCCCCGCACGTCCCATACATCTGGGGTTCCAGTCGGGTTCGAATTTCCTGCGCCGCTACTTGGCTGAAATACGTGAGATCGGGATGAATCACGTCGCCCTGAATCTGCGCTTCAACCAGGCCGCCATCGAACCGACACTCAAACGCCTGGCGGATACGATCTTGCCGGAATTTTCATAAGGAACGGATCGCATGACCAAAACCATTCTGATCACTGGCGCAACCGATGGTATCGGACTCCTCACCGCCAAGAAACTGGCGGCTGACGGTCACCGTATTCTGTTGCACGGACGGAACACTGCAAAGCTGGAAGCAGCCGCCCAGGAGGTTGGAGGGCAGCCGGAAACCTACAGCGCCGATTTGTCCGACCTATCAGCCGTGAGGTCTTTGGCGGAGGCCATCCGGTCCAATCACGACCGGCTGGATGTGCTGATCAACAACGCCGGCGTCCTGAAGGCTCCGCAGACCACTCTCGAAAACGGTCTCGATATCCGCTTCGTCGTCAACACGTTCGCGCCCTATCTGCTGACCGAACTTCTGCTTCCGATCATTCCCAAAACTGGCCGCGTCGTGAACCTTTCCTCGGCCGCCCAGGCCCCTGTGGATGTGGATGCTTTGACCGGCAGAACGCGGTTGGCCGATATGGGCGCATATGCGCAAAGCAAGTTGGCAATCACGATATGGACGCGCGAACAGGCCCGCGCCCTGCCCGATGGACCGGCGTTGATCGCGGTCAATCCGGGTTCGTTGCTGGCGTCCAAAATGGTCAAGGACGGTTTCGGAGTCGCCGGCAACGACCTCAACATCGGCGCCGACATCCTGATCGACGCCGCACTTAGCGATCGGTTCGCGCAGGCGTCGGGCGCCTATTTCGACAATGACGGCGGTACCTTTGCAGACCCGCACCCCGCGGCGCTGAAGTCCGAACACGCAGCCGACGTCATGAAGGCCATTCAAGACACTATCCGCCACTGCGGCTGAGCCGGGCGCACTCCCGCGCCCTGCAAATCCATGCAAACCCTCGCATCTTTGATGGCGAGAACAGGAGAGGACTGTCCAATGAAATACGAAAATTTCCAGACCTTCGACGTCGCGGTCGAGAATGCAATTGCCACCGTGACGTTCAACTTCGGAGCGGTCAATGTTCAGGGCCAGGAGATGCTGGCCGACCTCAACAGCCTTGCGATGCGGCTGGAGCGGGACCGGGAAACCAAAGTGGTGATCTTCCAGTCGGCGAACCCCGAAATCTGGCTCTGTCATTACGATACCGAGTTGCTCAAGGATCTTTCGACCGAAGCCGTCTCGCGTGAAGACGCCCAGTTGCTGGACCTGCAGTCCGTGTGCGAACGGCTGAGCAAGGTCCCGCAGGCAACAATCGCAAAGCTTGAAGGCTTCGCCCGTGGCGGCGGACACGAACTCGCACTCGCGCTGGATATGCGTTTTGCAGCACGTGGACGGTTCAAGTTCATGCAGATGGAAGTTGGCATGGGTATCCTGCCCTGCGGCGGCGGAGCTTCTCGCATGGCGCGCCAAACCGGACTTGGCCGGGCATTGGAAATCATCCTGAGTGCGCAGGACTACGATGCCGACGATGCCGAGCGCATGGGCACCATCAACAAGGCGCTGGATTCCGACGAGATCGGTCCCTATGTCGATGCTCTGGCCAGGCGCATTGCCCAGTTCCCCGCCGAATCCATCAACGCGTGCAAGCAGATGGTCTACGAATCCATCGACAAACCTATTTCCGAGGCGTTGAGAGCCGAGGCCTATTGGCTGTACCAGGCGACTAGCAAGACGCCGGCGGTCAAACGCTTTCGAATTGCCGATGAACAAGGGCTCGAGCATGATATCGAAAACCAGCGAAACTGGAACGAACTGGTCATGAAGGTGCAAGAAATCACCAACTGACCATTGCCCCTTGATCCGCTGAAATCGGTTTCAGCGGATTATATCCCGCAGCAGGTTTGGGCGTTCCGACGGCAAGGGGGCGGAGGCACGCAGGTCGCGATGCTGCGGTTGTCAAGGAATCCAAACACCCATGTTCCGAAGCCGGCGATAGGCTAAAGGATAGACGGCAGCAGCACCGACGGCCGGGTTGATCAACGGTGCGCGGCGCTTTTCGGTCGCCAACGCACGGGATCGAATGTGCCGGAACGACCGACAGACTTACTGAACACACACCAAAAAACGTTCAGCAGGCCGTTCTTTGCTCCAAAAGCAGAAGAAGTGCTCCAGAAACCGCATTGGCGTGGCTCCGAGACTCGACGTAACTCGTCTTTATCAACCACGCCTTGAAGCGCGGAGAAAAGTTTCAGCCGGCTCGTAAATCAAAGCCATCAAAGTCGATTGGGTCTCTTGGATCACTTGCGCGTTTCCGCCCGAAATCCTGAATACCGCAAATGCCCCGACAAAACCGCCAGTTTTGTGATAGGTTACTCGGTATTAACAAAAAATTTTGGGAGGACGAAAATGAAGTACAAAACAAGATCAACAATATTGGCAGCCTTGTTTGCTGCAGCCGCCACAGCCGTTTCCGCACAAGATGATCCCCCCATGAACTTCCTGATTATTTGGGGAGATGACATTGGATTCTGGAATATCAGTGCCTACAACCATGGCATGATGGGGTATCAGACACCCAACATCGACCGCATAGCCAAAGAAGGCGCGTTATTTACTGATTGGTACGGAGAGCAGTCCTGCACCGCAGGACGAGCAGCCTTTATCACGGGACAATCTCCCATCCGCACGGGTTTGACCAAGGTCGGCCTACCCGGCGCGCCCGAGGGCATGCCCGTCGAAGACCCAACCATCGCCGGGCTGCTCAAAAACCATGGTTACATGACTGGCCAGTTCGGCAAAAACCATTTGGGTGACCGTGACGAGCACCTACCCACAAACCATGGTTTCGATGAGTTTTTCGGCAACCTTTATCATCTCAACGCAGAAGAAGAGCCCGAAAACCCTGACTACCCCAAGGATGAAGCCTTCAGGGAAAACTTCGGCCCGCGCGGGGTGATCAAGTCGACCGCTGATGGCTCGATCGAGGATACCGGACCGCTTACGAAAAAGCGCATGGAAACCGTTGACGAAGAAGTCACGGCCAGCGCGCTGGATTTCATGGATAGAGCCGTCGAACAGGACAAACCTTTCTTCCTTTGGTGGAACTCCACCCGGATGCACATTTTCACGCATCTGAAGGAAGAGTCCGAGGGAGTGACGGGACTTGGAGTTTATCCCGACGGCATGGTCGAGCATGATGGGCATGTCGGTGTACTGCTTGATAAACTTGATGAGCTCGGAATCGCCGACAACACCGTTGTGATGTATTCAACCGACAACGGAGCGGAGACGTTCACGTGGCCGGATGGCGGTACGACACCCTTCCGCGGTGAGAAGAACACGCAGTGGGAAGGTGGCTATCGCGTCCCGACCGTCATCAAGTGGCCGGGCGTCATCGAGCCGGGATCGAAGGTCAATGGCGTAGTATCGCATACGGATATGTTGCCTACCATTCTGGCTGCGGTCGGTGAGCCAGACATCAAAGAAAAGCTGCTCGATGGTGGCGTTGAAGCGATCGGTCGCCAATACAAGGCCCATCTTGACGGCTACAATCTTCTGCCGTCGCTCTCAGGTGAAACGGATGAGTGGCCGCGCAGCGAGTTCATCTATTGGACGGATGATGGCAGCGTCGCCGCCTTGCGATACGAACAGTACAAAGTGACATTCCTGAAGCAGAATGCGCATGGGCTTGATGTATGGCTCTCACCGTTTGAAGTCTTGCGCGCACCGATGCTGGCAAACCTCCGCAGCGATCCGTTCGAGCGAGCCGAAGAAGAAAACGCTATGGGATACCAGCGCTGGTTCCTCGAGCATATGTTCGCGATAGCTCCGGCCTCCGCCTACGTTGGGCAATGGCTGCAAAGCTTCGAGGAATTTCCGCCTAGACAAAAACCCGGCAGCTTCAACCTCGACAACGTCATGGAGGAACTCACAAGCCGTGCCGGGAACCAATAGCACCAAAGGGACGCCGTGAGCTGTGTTCGCCAGCCTGAATTCGCAGACAACTGTTTGTCGAATTCAGGCTGGTAAATCATCCCCTTGGACTGAAGACCAGCGCAGTCCAAGGGAAAGGATGAACGGCGGCTTGGTTCCGTTTTGCGGGCATTGCGCGCTGCTTGCTGGCCAGAACCCAGAGCGGTTGTTGGAATAACGTGTAGGTGCTGCTCCGCTCTCATTCTGTTGCCGGCCTGACTCAACAAGGCAGCAACTGGCTTTTTGGGATTTCCGCCATGAGAACCAGTCGCCTTTCACTTTCATTCCAATTTTCCTGAACCAATTCGCACGGAGGAGTTTTCAGACGTGAAAAACCGAAAGCTCTACCTTGGCCCCCTGACCGACAATAGACGCTGGGATATGGTTCGCATCCGCCCCGACGATGTGTTCGTGGTAACACCACCGAAATGCGGCACGACCTGGATGCAAACCATTGTATCTCTGTTGTTTTCTGGTGATCCCGAAGTTGAAACGGAGTTGTCCGTGAAAATACCGTGGGTAGACATCCGAATCCGAGAGATGCCTGAAGTCGCAGAGCGGCTCGAAGCCATGCAGCATCGGCGCAGCATGAAAAGCCACACACCGATGGATGGGTTACCTCTGGATGATCAAGCACAGTACATCTGCGTTTTTCGTCATCCCCTCGATGCGCATTTCTCGTTTCGCAAACACATCAGAAACATTCCAATGACCTGGTTTGACACCTGGTATCCCGAGAACGATGAAGAAGGTATCACATTCCGTCGCTTTCTGGACGGCGGGGCGGAAGGGTTCGATACCGATGCGATGCCACTGGCACATATCATTCGGCATTACAAAGCCGCTGCGGCACTTTCCGACCGGCCGAACGTATCGCTTTTTCACTACGCAGACATGACCCGGGACTTGAGAGGAACGTTCTTCAGGCTGGCTGACATCCTGGGCACGACCCATTCAGAGGCAGTCATGGATCAATTGGTTCAAACTGCGACCTTCGACAATATGAAGGACAAAGCAGAACGCTATGCCCCCTCAGGTGGCAAAGGATTCTTCAAGTCGGATGCCGAGTTTTTCCACAGCGGAACGAGCGGCAAATGGCACGGAAAACTGACGGCGGAAGAACTGGCAAGCTACGACGCGATGATGGATGCACACCTGGATCCCGAAGACCGAGACTGGTTGGAATATGGCTCTCAGGGGAGCCTCGCTGCGTAGACATCGCCACCCCGGGCGAACCAGCAAAAACCGAAGATCTTTTTCACGATTGAATATGGAACAGGGGTTTCCCGAGGTCGCCAATCTGAGGGGGGCGGCATTCAGGCAAGCATTTCCCCGGGTTGGCCGACACTTAGGGTTCCGCCTTTGGTCACCTCGACATAGATTCCCATATCCATGTGCCCCATCAACTTCCTAATAAGATAGGGTATTTTCAAGTCACGCTCGGCCGTATCCGGGTTCACTTCAGTGGCCGCACATCTTTTCGTACGCGATAGTATCTTCAACTCAACATCGCCAAATCTCAGAACTGATCCAACTGCATCCAACTCGGAAAACGAAGGCAAGCCGTCTATCTCGATGTTCGCGCGGAACCGCGCTGGCTGGATCTCTGCGTTCAGTTTTTCACCCAACTCTCTCACCGACGCGCGATTAAGAACGGATATCGCGTTCATCATTTTTGGTGAGACGACGGACACATCCGTAAACCGGTGAGGAGCAGACGAGACGAATTCCGGCAATTCGGGATCTTTCAAGTCGATCTCTGAAGACAGGAAACTTGCCGCATCCGTCCGGTCTTCTGGTGTTCGCATATTGAAGCTTTGCGTTTTGCCGTTCGCTTTGATCTCAAGATCTTGGGTCTCAAAATCAAAACTCGTCTCGACGCCTGCCAGCGCGGCCTCATTCAACAGAACAACAAAGCGATCTTTCGGCAGTGGCTGAGGGTTCTGTGGGTCGAATCCGGAGTTGTAGCGCGCAAATCCGAACAGGCGATCACCCGGGATCCCCTCCCCTGCCCGCAGCGTCACGGTTTGCATCGGATCGGCACTCAAGCCTTTGATTGGGTACCGGTTCAATCTGACGATAGAGAGCGCGTTCATACGTCTGCCCCTGACCATACGAGTTACGCACGAGCCAGAGTGACCCGTGCCGTTTGACGCTATCTCCAATCCTCAAGGGTATCGACCGAATAATCCGCTAGAGCCTCATAAGCGGGTTCCAAAATCCGGTTGGCCGCATGATGGACGTGATCGTGAGCTGGGCCAATTTTGGCGGGTGCGGCCCTTTATGCCTCACTGCTGAAAATACATGCACACCGACCAAATGGAATAAAATTACATTACATCAGTGATTTAAAGGAGCACCAATCGTCAACCACCGTCCGCTTGAGGTACGAACCTCAAAAATATCTAGACTTGATGTGCGTACCTCAAATAGCCTTGGGGGTATGCCGCGATTCGCACATCCTCGATTGACGGCGAAAAAAGGGAGGAATGGATGACTTACACAAAACTGGCCTCGGCCAGCGCAATAGTCCTTGCCGCTACTACTCTTTCCACCAAGGCGAATGCTGAAGATCTGACGCTTTGTTGGGCTGCATGGGACCCGGCCAACGCGCTTGTCGAGCTTTCAAAGGAATTCGAAGCCGAATCCGGTCACACGATGAACTTCGAGTTTGTTCCCTGGCCGAATTTTGCGGATCGGATGCTGAACGAGCTGAACTCTGGGGGCAAGCTCTGCGACTTGTTGATCGGTGACAGCCAGTGGATCGGCGGGGGCGCTGAGAATGGCCACTATGTCAAACTGAACGACTTCTTCGATGCTGAAGGCATCAGCATGGACGATTTCGCGCCGGCCACTGTTTACGCTTACTCGACCTGGCCCAAGGGCACGCCGAACTACTATGCGCTGCCAGCGATGGGCGATGCGAATGGCTGGTTCTATCGCAAGGACTGGTTCGAGAACCCCGACATCCAAGCCGCATACAAAGAAGCGACTGGTCAGGACCTGCGTGAGCCACAGTCTCAGAAAGAGCTGCTGCAGATCGCTCAGTTCTTCCAAGGTCGTGAGATCGACGGCAAGACCGTCTATGGGGCAGCAATCTTTACCGAGCGCGGCTCGGAAGGGATCACCATGGGTGTCACCGGAGCGCTGTATCCTTGGGGCTTCAAATACGAAAACACCCCGGGCTCATATGACATGGAAGGTGCGGTAAACTCACCCGAAGCGGTTGAAGCTCTGGAGTTCTACAAGGAATTCTACGAAACGGCGACGCCTCCGGGATATACCAACTCTTACATGGGTGAGAGTCTGGACGCCTTTAAGTCCGGTCAGGTCGCCATGGCGATGAACTGGTTTGCGTTCTTCCCGGGTCTCTACGCCGATCCCAATACCGGCGGCGACAAGATCGACTTCTTTGTGAACCCACCACAAAATCAGGCAGGTTCGACACTGGGCGGACAAGGTATCTCTGTTGTCAGCTACTCTGACAAACAGGACGCCGCACTTGAGTACATCAAGTGGTTTGCACAACCGGACGTTCAGGCCAAATGGTGGGAGCTCGGCGGCTACTCGGCCCATAACTCCGTACTGGAAGATCCGGGTTTTGTTGACAGCCAGCCGTTTGCCGGTGACTTCCTGGAAGCGATGGCCGGGGTGCAGGATTTCTGGCAGGAGCCGGCTTATGCGGAACTGCTGCTGGCGATGCAGAAGCGCATCCACGACTACGTGGTTGCGGACCAGGGCACCGCTCAAGAAGCGCTTGATCTTCTGATCCAAGACTGGACCGAAGTCTTCGAAGACGAAGGCAAGCTGTAGTCCGGACACAGGCAGGAGCGGGTGCAATCCCGCTCCACCTTCACCCGTGAGTCCTAAACCAACAAGAGCTGGCAAAGAGATGTCTGACAGGACCGTAAATCGCGTTGCGCAGGCAACGCCCGAGCGAGTTGCGCGAAAAATCCGAGGATTATCCGACCGCGCGATCGCCTGGATTTTCATCTCACCAACGATTTTTCTATTGCTGGCGATCAACATCTTTCCGTTGATCTGGACCATCCAACTGAGTTTTACCAACTACAAGGCCAACCGGATCGGGCGCGAGGTCAAAGACGTCGGACTCAGGAATTACGAACGTATCCTGACTGATTCAGACACCTGGCTGAACATGCAGGCGACGGCGCATTTCCTGTTCTGGACGATCTTTTTCCAGGTCCTGATCGGGTTCACGCTGGCGTGGCTGATCAACAAGAAATTCAAGGGCAACGATCTTTGGACCACGATCATCGTGCTGCCGATGATGCTGTCCCCGGCCGTCGTCGGGAACTTCTGGAAATTCCTGTATCAGCCTCAAATCGGCCTGTTCAACTACATCGTGTCATGGTTCACGGGCAAGGACCCCTCAAGCTTTGAAATGCTGGGGTCCGTCACGTTGGCCCCTTGGGCGATCGTGATCGTTGACACCTGGATGTGGACCCCCTTCGTGATGCTGATTTGTCTGGCCGGGCTGCGCAGCATTCCCGACTACATCTACGAGGCGGCTGAGATCGACAGGGCCAGCAAGCTGCGGCAGTTCTTTACGATCACCATTCCGATGGTGCTGCCGTTCCTGATGCTCGCGGTGCTGTTTCGAGGGATCGAGAACTTCAAGATGTTCGACCTGGTTGTTCAGCTGACAGGCGGTGGGCCGGGATCTGTAACGGAACTCACCTCAATCAATCTCAAGCGAGAGGCGTTTGAGAAGTGGCGGACGGGCTACGCCTCGGCCTATGCGATCATCTTGTTCGTCACCGTGTTCGGCCTTGCGTCGATCTACGTCAAAGCCCTGAACAAGGTGAAACAGAGATGAGCAGTTTTTCGGTCACTGAACCTTCGAACCGGTCCAAATGGATCGCAGGCATCCTGGTCATCACTTATGCGCTGATCACGATGATCCCGCTGGTGTGGATCTTGCTGACTGGCTTCAAGTCTCCGTCCGACGCGATCAGCTACCCGCCCAAAGTGGTCTTTGACCCAACGCTTGAAGGCTACGTCAACCTCTTCACCACACGCACCAGGCAAACGCAGGAGTTTCTGGAAGCCAACCCGCCGCAGAACTGGGCCGATGAGATCGTACGCCAATACGACATGGTGATCGTTGGGCCCTCCAAGTTCGGCGAGCGCTTCATGAATTCGGTCATCATCGGATTTGGCTCGACGTTCTTGAGTATCTTCCTTGGCACGTTGGCTGCCTATGCGTTCAGCCGATTTAAGGTCCCGCTTAAGGATGACCTTCTGTTCTTCATCCTGAGTACAAGGATGATGCCTCCGGTCGCTGTCGCCATCCCTATCTTCCTGATGTTCAGAAACCTCGGTTTAAGCGACACGCATCTCGGGATGATCCTGCTCTACACGGGCGTGAATATCTCCCTGGCGGTCTGGTTGCTGAAAGGATTCATCGACGAAATCCCCAGAGAGTACGAAGAAGCCGCCCTTATCGATGGGTACACGAGGTTTCAGGCCTTCTACAAAGTGGTGCTGCCGCAAGCCGCTACCGGAATTGCGTCAACTGCGATCTTCTGCCTGATCTTCGCCTGGAATGAGTACGCGTTCGCCGTGCTGCTGACATCCGCAAACGCGCAAACTGCACCACCGTTCATCCCGACCATCATCGGTATCGGCGGCTTGGACTGGCCTGCCGTTGCGGCCGGCGCGACGATCTTCCTGATCCCGGTCATGATTTTCACCATCCTGATGCGCAAACACTTGCTGCGCGGGATAACATTCGGAGCCGTACGCAAATGAGCGAGTTTCTTTCCGGATTGGTGCGGCTCCGCCGCGGCCCATGGGAGATGGTCGCAACCATCCTCATCGCACTGGGTGTCTTCATGCTGATGCAGCCCTTTGTCCTTTGGGCCTTCACTTATTCCTTCATCGTCACGCTGATCGGAACCGTCATGTTCATCATAGTCAGCCATTTCCCGGAGTAGAAATGGCCCAGATCGTAGTCAAAAACGTAAAGAAGATGTTCGGCGATTTCACGGCTGTCCGCGAAAGTTCGTTCACGATTGAAGACGGCGAGTTTTTCATGCTGCTGGGCCCCTCCGGTTGCGGGAAAACGACGACGCTGCGGATGATCGCGGGATTGGAGCTTCCAACGTCGGGCGAAATCTATCTGGACGGCGAAGAGATCAGCCAGCGGCCGCCATCAGAGCGGGACATTGCCTTCGTGTTCCAGATGTTCGCGCTGTATCCCCACATGAACGTGCGCAAGAACATCAGCTATCCGCTTATATCGCAGGGCATGCCGCGTGCTGCTGTCAAAGCCAAAGTCGAAGAAGTCGCGGGGATTCTGGGGATCAACGACATCCTCGACAGCCCGGTGGGTGGGCTTTCAGGTGGCGACAGGCAACGCGTGGCGCTGGGTCGCGCAATTGTTCGCGAACCCAAGGCATTCATGATGGACGAACCGCTGGGTGCCTTAGATGCCGAGTTTCGGGAACACATGGCCGAAGAACTACGCGCGCTCCACGATCGCATGGGCGCAACCACTGTTTACGTCACACATGACCAACTGGAAGCCATGCAAATGGGCGACAAGATCGTTGTGATGAACAACGCTGTGATCGAGCAATTCGGCACGCCGCAGGAAATCTACGACAAACCGGCCACAATGTTCGTTGCGGATTTTATCGGGTCTCCGTCGATGAACTTCCTACCGTTTCAGGGAAAGGTCGCGCCTGGCTCGGAAATGGTTCGACTGAATGGCCATGACGAAGCCGTGCCCAAACTGATGGAAGGGGCGGAAGGTGACTTGGTTTTCGGCGTTCGACCCGAGCATGTTTTTCTGTCAGATGCCAGCGCCTACCGAGCCAAGGTCCTGGCCGCTGAATATCTGGGAACGACCCAGATCGTGACGCTGCAAAGCCCGAACGGAGAGTTGAAAGCCCGGATTGATGCACGCGAAACCGTCAATCCCGGCGAGACGGTCGGATTGGAGTTCCGCTCATCCGCAGTGACCCTTTTCGAAAAATCTACCGGACGCGCGTTGAGGTCCGCACTGAACGACGAGGTACTGAGCAATGGCTGAAGTCGTTCTGGAAAACATTTCGAAGTCATTCGGCGACATCAAAGCGGTGGATGATATCTCAATGACGATCCCCAACGGCGCCTTTGTGGTGTTGTTGGGTCCGACGGGTGCGGGAAAAACAACGACGCTGAGACTGATATCCGGGCTTGAGAAACTGGATTCAGGCACGGTTCGCATTGCCGGGCGCGACGTCGGGATGGATACACCCGCCCAGCGCGATGTGGCGATGGTTTTCCAGCAGTACTCGCTGTACCCGCATATGACAGTGCGTGAAAACCTGTCTTTCCCTCTGCGGTCGCCGATCCTGAAGACGCCAGAGGATGAGATCGCCAGGAAGGTCAACGAAGTGTCGGAGATCCTGCAGATCCCGCACAAACTGGACAACAAAGCCACCGAACTGTCTGGCGGCGAAATGCAGCGTGTCTCGATCGGACGGGCGCTGGTGCGTGACCCCCAGATCTTCCTGATGGACGAACCGCTCAGCTCTTTGGACGCCAAGCTTCGGGCGGATTTGCGGGTCGAGTTGAAGAGAATTCAGGCCGACCTGGGATCAACCTTGCTTTATGTGACCCATGATCAGGTGGAAGCCATGACAATGGCCACGCATATCGGCGTTTTGGAAAACGGCAGGCTGGTTCAGTACGGTACCCCTCGCGATATCTACGAAAATCCCGGCAGCGTTTACGTGGCCAGCAGGTTGGGTCTGCCACGGATAAACATCCTGCCGTCCGAGTTGTTCGGAGGCGACCACAAAGGTCCGCAGATTGGTCTTCGCCCGGAAAACATCGTTGAAGGTGAAGGCAGCGAGGCGCGCGTGATACGCGCCGAGCATCTGGGTGATCAAACACGACTGCACTTGGACCTAAACGGTCACCCGGTCGTGACGTTGATAGATGTCCACCAGGACTATCCATCTGGAAAAATTATTAAAATCCGCCCCCACAACCCATTGTATTTTGACGCGTCCGGCGCGCGGGTGAATTAAGGAGCAAAGCATGGCCCAGTTCCTCAACACAAAAGAAACCCTGGTAACAGATGCCATAGACGGTCTTCTGGCCTCCTCTGGAGGGAGGCTTACCCGGCTGGACGGCTACCCGCATATCAAAGTTGTCTACAGGTCGGATTGGGACAAGTCGAAGGTGGCGTTGGTGTCCGGTGGAGGGTCAGGTCACGAGCCCGCCCATGCGGGCTTTGTTGGCGCCGGTATGCTGACGGCCGCAGTCTGCGGCGAAGTGTTTGCGTCCCCGTCTGTCGAGGCGGTTCTGGCGGGCATTCTTGCAGTCACGGGTGAGGCTGGGTGCTTGCTGATCGTCAAGAACTATACCGGTGACCGGCTGAACTTTGGGCTGGCCGCTGAACGCGCCCGTGCATTGGGTCGCAAGGTTGAAATGGTGGTCGTCGACGACGACATCGCCCTGCCCGACCTGCCGCAACCACGTGGCGTGGCAGGCACGTTGTTCGTGCACAAAATCGCCGGAGCGCTTGCGGAAAGCGGTGCTGACCTGGACACCGTTGCCAAAGCAGCCAGTAGCACCATCGAAAAGGTTGTCAGCATTGGTATGAGCCTGGACACCTGTACCGTTCCGGGATCTCCGAAAGAAGACAGGATCGCACCCGGCAAGGCGGAACTTGGTTTGGGCATCCATGGCGAGCCGGGTGTGCAGCAAGTCGAATTCTCAAATGCCGTATCGGCCATGTCCACAGTGGTGGAGAAGCTGAGGCAACGGCTTGGGGCCGGGGAATGTGTGGCGTTGGTCAACAACCTCGGTTCCACGACTCCGCTGGAAATGGCTGTCCTAACGCACGCCTTGTCCGAAACCGGTATTGCCCACCATATCATCGGTCCGGCCCCCATGATGACATCGCTAGATATGCACGGGTTTTCTGTTTCCATTCTACCCGTGGATCAGGCCGATTTGTCAGCTCTTGAAGCACCTGTTGATCTGGCCGCGTGGCCCGGGGTCAATTCCATCGACCCGATCAAAGTGGCACCATTGCCTGACGGCCTGACGCCGATCGATCCAATTCCTTCGAACAATCCCACCACAAGGGAAACGATCTCGCGCTTGTCTGAACTCCTCATCAACGCTGAGAAGAATCTGAACGAACTGGACGCGAAATCCGGTGATGGCGACACAGGAAGCACATTGGCGACGGCCGCAAGAGCGCTGCAAGGCAGCCTTGACCGCATGCCGCTCGCTGATTTGACTCAGCTGTTCCCGGCGTTGGGCAATGAATTGAGCCAAACCATGGGTGGCTCCTCCGGTGTGATACTAGCAATTTTCTTCAATGCAGCTGGTGACGCATGTGCCAATGGGGCAACCGTAGCCAAATCCCTGGAAGAAGGCCTGAAACGCGTCAGCCAAGTCGGAGGCGCCAAGGTCGGCGACAGAACTATGATTGACGCCTTGGCACCCGCGCTTGCCGCTCTCCCATCGGGGTTGACCCATGCCGCACATGCCGCCCGCGAAGGAGCGAACAATACGGCCAAAATTCGCCGTGCGAAGGCGGGCCGAGCAGCTTATGTTCCCGAAGAAAACCTAGTTGGACATAACGATCCCGGCGCTGAGGCCGTTGCCTTGTTGTTCGAGGGCTTGGCGCGGGAGCTTGAGGGCTGAGGAACACGTGGCAGACCAAAAACAAAAACTAGAATTGGTGAAGAAGCCAACCGTCAATGACATCGCGCGGGTTGCGGGTGTCAGTCTTGCGACTGTGGACCGGGTCTTGAACAGGCGCCCCGGCGTGCGCGCAGTAACCGTTCAGAAAGTACAAAAGGCAATTGATGAACTGGGGTATGTGCGCGACACCGCCGCGGCAAACCTCGCACGAAACCGGGTTTACAATTTCCTTTTTGTTCTGCCGGACACCGACAACGAATTTGTGGAGGCGATCAGCAACCAGATCGCAGAGCAATCCCGTGACCAGTTTATCGAGCGGACTCGCATCACGATCAAAAGGGTCGCTCCGTTTGAACCGCAGGATATCGTCAACATTCTGGATGCTGTCGACAGTTTGGATGTTGATGGGGTTGCCGTTTTCGGACCCGAAACGCCTTCTGTTCGCGATGCGGTGAGACGGCTCAAGGACAAAGGGGTTCCGGTGGTTGCCTTGGTGTCTGACCTGCCGAGTTCCGAGCGAGACCACTTTGTAGGAATTGACAACGTTTCCGCAGGACGAACCGCCGGTCAATTGATGGGACGGTTCGTGCATCGGGAAGGCAAGGTCCTGGTTCTGACTGGCTCTCGTTTGGCACGTGACCACCTGGAGCGTCGCCAGGGCTTTGATCTTGTTGTGGCCGAGGAGTTTCCGCATCTCGAGGTCGTGGCGTCTGTTGAGGGCCGGGATGACCCGGATCTGATTTACAAGATGATGCCCGAGATCTTCGAAACCTACCCGGATCTGGTCGGAATATACTCGTCTGCGGCGGGCAATGCCGGCCTTATTCAGTTCCTTTCGGAAAACAAGCTCAGCAAGGATCTGGTGATCATAGCGCATGAGCTGACTCCGCTTAGTCGAGAGGCTCTAAGGCTTGGCACGTTTGACGCTCTGATCTCGCAAGACACCGGGCACATTGTTCGTTCAGCCGTCCGTCTTCTGCGTGCGACTTCGGACAAAGTCCCATTCAACAAAGCGCAGGAACGTATCCGTATCGACATCTATCTGAGGGAAAATTTACCGCCATAGCGGCTTAGGTTTTGGGGAGGAAACTTATGAAAACGATCAAAGGTCCAGCATTATTTCTTGCACAATTCGCAGGGGACGAAGCACCGTTCAATTCGTGGGACGCGATTACCAAATGGGCGGCTGACTGTGGATACAAGGGCGTCCAGGTTCCCAGTTGGGATGGCCGGTTGTTCGACCTAGAACAGGCCGCGTCCAGCACCGGCTACTGCGATGACTTCAAAGGCAAAGCCAGGGAAAATGGCGTCGAAGTCACTGAACTGTCAACGCACCTTCAGGGTCAACTTGTGGCCGTTCACCCGGCCTATGACAGCGCCTTTGATGGCTTTGCCGCCGAGAGAGTCAGAGGAAACCCGAAAGCCCGGCAAGAATGGGCCGTAGACCAGGTAAAAAAAGCATTGTCCGCTTCGAAGAACCTGGGCATTTCGGCGCATGCGACATTCTCGGGCTCGTTGGCGTGGCCCTACGTCTATCCCTGGCCGCAGCGCCCTGCCGGCTTGATTGAGACGGCATTTGATGAACTCGCCCGCCGCTGGGGGCCAATCCTTGATCACGCCGAGGAATGCGGCGTTGATGTCTGCTATGAAATTCACCCCGGAGAGGACCTCCACGACGGCGTGACCTACGAGATGTTCCTCGAACGGACAGGCAATCACCCAAGGGCTTGCATGTTGTACGACCCGTCGCACTACGTACTGCAATGCCTCGACTATCTGGACAATATCGACATCTACAAGGATCGGATCCGGATGTTCCATGTCAAAGATGCCGAGTTCAACCCGACCGGGCGGCAAGGGGTTTATTCAGGATACCAAAGCTGGGTGGATCGTGCCGGCCGGTTCCGGTCGCTTGGTGATGGCCAGGTGGATTTCGGGGCAGTCTTCTCAAAAATGGCGGCGAACGACTTTGATGGCTGGGCTGTGGTCGAATGGGAATGCTGTCTCAAACACCCCGAGGATGGAGCGCGTGAGGGCGCTCAGTTTGTGTCGGATCACATCATCCGTGTGACCGAGAAAGCCTTTGATGATTTCGCGGACGGTGGCACTGACGAAGCCGCCAATCGCAAAATGCTGGGGATCGAATAATGGTTACAGGACGCAGTGAAGAAGCCTCGGGTCGCATTCGGCTTGGCATGGTCGGCGGCGGAAATGACGCCTTCATAGGCGGCGTTCATCGCATAGCGGCGCGATTGGATGACAGGTTCGAACTGGTTGCCGGCGCTTTGTCTTCGACGCCCGAAAAATCCATTGAAAGCGGCCGGGCATTGGGTCTCGAACGGGTCTATGAAGACTTCAAACAAATGGCGATCCGGGAAGCCCGGCTCAAATCCGGGATCGAGGCGGTCTCAATCGTCACGCCAAATCACGTCCACTATGCCGCCGCGCGTGAATTCCTGAAACGTGGGATTCACGTCATTTGTGACAAGCCACTCACCTCGACCCTTGCCGATGCAAAAAAACTGGTCAAAGCGGCGGAAAGCGCGAATGCCCTGTTCATACTGACCCACAACTACACGGGCTACCCAATGGTTCGGCAGGCGCGTGAAATGGTTGCCAACGGCGATATTGGCAAAATCCGCGTCGTCCAGGTTGAATACCCGCAGGACTGGCTGACCGAGCAGCAGGATTTCAAACAGGCGGAGTGGCGAACCGATCCCGAACGCTCCGGCGCGGGCGGATCAACCGGTGACATCGGAACCCATGCCTACAACCTCGTTTGTTTTGTGACCGGGCTGAGGGCGGAAAGCCTTGCGGCGGATCTGCAAGCTTTCGTGCCGGGGCGCCAAGTCGATGACAACGCACATGTCTTGCTTCGCTTCGAAGGCGGAGCACGGGGTATGCTGTGGTCCTCTCAGGTGGCTCCCGGCAACGAAAACGCACTTCGGTTGAGGGTCTACGGCGAAAAAGGTGGGCTGGAGTGGGCTCAGGAAGACCCGAACTATCTCTGGTTCACGCCCTACAACGAACCAAAGCGTCTGATCACCCGCAATGGCGCTGGAGCTGGTGACGCTGCCAATCGCTTGAGCAGAGTTCCTCCGGGCCATCCCGAAGGATATCTTGAAGGGTTCGCCAATATTTACGGAGAGGCTGCTGAGGCGATCCAGGCTTTCCGAAATGGGATTTCACCTGAGGCGTCCGTTGTTTACCCAACCGTGCACGACGGGCTAGACGGCGTCAAATTTGTAGCCGCTTGTGTGCAAAGCTCGTCCAGAAACGCGGCTTGGGTCAAGTTGGAGTAAGTCTGGCTGTGGGCATAGGGTAGGCACCGGATACTGAGCCAGCCAACCCTTCCCTGCCCCTCGGCTCGTCCAACCACCAGTTCGCCGCAGTATTGAAACTCTGTGGCCGCCAAAATCATAGCCCGCCGGGCAAAGCAACTCTTCGCCGCATCGTCCACCAATGGCCGCTCTGCGGACGAAGCCACCAACGCGGCCAGCAAGTACAAGAGGCCGCGAACCGACCCACAACGGAACCATCGGTATGAGCGTCTGTTCAGCACAGCAGCTCAATGATGTCAGCCACCGCTTTCAGAAAGATCGCCGCAACAGGAGGCGATCACGGCAAAACTGGATGGGTCGAATAGCCTCCAACCACCACGTATCCACTGCCGGATTTTGAGGTCTCGGTTTGCGCCTCCAGGCCAAGCAACCCAGCGCGGAAGCCCCTCGATTTGACGACCCCGTATTTTTTCTGATAGACCGCGCGCCCTTTCCCAAAAATAGGAGGACCTGCAGATGTGGGTAGCATTCTCGACGCCCGAGGGTTCGGGCTTTTTCTCAGCCGTTGCCATGGATGAGGACGGCAACACCAGCGGGCCGCACATGGGATCCCGCGTCTGCCTGCGGTTTCGCCGCGCACAGGATGCCGAATTGCTGCGCGACTATGGCATGGACGGTCAGGTGATCGAAACACCGGGCGGCGACTACCGTTTCCGGGCATTCATACCGCGCAACCACCTCGTGACCGTGCTGATGAACTTGGGCAACCACATGTCTTACCCAAATTTCAAGGCCAGCATCCCAAAAGATGATGTGGCGTTCGAACGCGCCTGCCACGAGGTTTGGGCGGCATTCGGCGAACTACAGGAAGGCGGACCATATGGAATGGGGTGAAACACCCCATTAAACCCAGCGCGGTTGCCTCGAAGTTGTCTTGAGACAGAACACCTCGGATTCACCACATGGGCAATACTGACGAAAACACTGTTTTTCGGGAGTTACCAGTGGCGGACCGAGGAGCAAGAATACTTTTTGTATAACTATTTGTTAAAAAATTATAAAATCTCATAAATTAAGATGCATACCACTAAATATACCACACCAGTCATTGGAACTGGCGCTTCAAAGTCTCAGGTTCGAGCATGACGGAACGACCGGTAACTAAGAAATAGCAGACACTCATACAAAGTGCAGCGAAATTCAGGTTCGAGCCCATACCTACCCGGTGTGCTCCCCGCAGCGAATGTCAGCTTGTCCGGGCTGCTCCATGCTCGTGCGCGGCGTCCTCGCGCCGTTCCTCAAGTGCCTGTCGGACAATTTGGTACGAAGATGACAAGAATAGGCTCGCCATGATCGCAGCGACAATGAGGTCAGGCCAGCCCGTTGCGGTGCCCCAGACACCCAAAGCGGCAATCATCACGGCCACATTGCCGATGGCGTCGTTCCGCGAGCATAGCCAAACCGACCGCACGTTGGCGTCTCCATCCTTGTAGCTGACAAGCAAGAGTACGCTCGCAAGGTTTGTTGCGAGAGCCAGCGCACCGATGATCCCCATGATTTCGGCCTCTGGAACACCCACGTAGAACACCCGATAGACGGTCGAACCAAACACCCACGCGCCCATCAGGAAGAGGCTGATCCCCTTCGCCAAGGCTGCGTTCGTTCGAGCGCGAACAGAAGCACCGATCACGGCGAGGGAAATACCATAGGTGAGCGCGTCCCCAAGGAAGTCTAACGCGTCTGCTTGAAGTGCCTGAGACTTTGCATAGTGTCCGGCGGTCATCTCGACCACGAACATTGTCGCATTCAGCGCGATGACGACCCATAACCGGCGTTTGTATTCGTTCGACATCCCGTCAAACTTCACGTCGCTACCGCAGCATCCTGCCATTTTTGAAACCTCTTCAGAATCGCCTCGGTTCTAATGTAGTCTCTCTAGTGACTAGAGGTTCAAGAGGGTTTTCGCATGTTCTCAATTGGAGAGCTTTCGAAGCGGACGAAGGTCAAAGTGCCTACCATCCGCTACTATGAAGAAATGGGTCTCCTGGCTCCACCGGAACGTACAGCAGGCAACCAGAGGCGTTACACAAACGATGGTCTGGAACGCCTGAGCTTCATCCGTCATGCGCGTGATCTTGGCTTCTCCATCGACGCGATCTCATCTCTGATCGAGTTGCAAAACCATCCAGACCGATCATGCGAAGCCGCCACCGAGATCGCCGAAGGTCAGTTGTCCGAAGTGCGAGCCAAGATCAAACGACTCAAAGCGCTTGAGAACGAACTGAAGCGTATTGCTCAAGGATGTGATGGTCGCGGCGTGGCAGAGGACTGTTATGTCTTGGCCTCGCTCGCAGACCATGACCTATGTGGCCGGGATCACTGACCCTCGAAAGCTGACATCTATTCGGTAACTCCGAACGGCAGCTTTGTCCGGCACAGCAGACGTACGTCGCAAGTCTTTCCAATGTCTGCTGTGCGGACAAAACAGACATTCCCTGCAGGTGCTATACATGAAAAATCACCGGCAGTCAGACGACACGAGTAAAGCAAAGTGGGTGTTGTCGCGGCGTTCGATTGAGCTACGTCACGTCGGGGCTGATAACTCGGAAAACGATTGGGAGAAGTGAATGAAAGAAATTGTTAAGTCTGCCAGTCTCATTACTTTCGCTGCAGCGCCCGCGCTTGCTCAAGAAACTGTCACGCCCAAGACATACATCCGGGCTGAAGTCGACATGTCCTTCTCCCAGTTCCAGCTTAATGCTGGAAGTGACGTGAACCGCTTCTACTACATCCGCAAGCCGACGCCACTGGACGCGCAGGCCGTGGTACGGATGAACCGCGATACGCTTTATGCCGGCTCCGTGGTCGATACCGAGGGCGGCGCAACGATCACGATTCCTGAGTTTCCGGATGACCGCTATTTCTCTATCCTCGTCATCGACAACGACCACTACGCGCCCGTGGTCTTCTACGAGCCGGGCACTTACGAGATCCCGGGCGACACCAAATATGTCGCTCTGATCATGCGGATCCAGATCATGGACCCGAGCGATCCGGCGGATGTGGCGCTCGTCAACGATATGCAGAACAAGTTCGTCATCGAAGCGGCAAGCCACGATCTCTTCCCCGAACCGCAATGGGACGTGGACAGCATGCTCGCCCTGCGTGCCGAGTACGAAAAGGAATTCCAGAAGTTCAGCCAGTACGAGCCCGACTGGATGGGCCCGCGAGGCGAAGTGAACGAGGAAACCCGCCATCTCGCAGTCGCTGGTGCCTGGGGGCTCTTCCCGGAGAAAGATGCCGTCTACATCAACTACACCGGCCCGGCCTCAGCGGAAGCCTGCTATACGGCGACCTACGAAGTGCCGCCCAATGATGCCTTCTGGTCGATCACCGTCTACGGCGCCGACGGCTTCATGGAGAGCGACAACAACATTGTTAATGACCGCAACGTGAGCCTGAACGACGACGGCACCTTCACTGTGCACTACGGCGCTGAGGTGCTCTGCGGCGCACAGCCCAACCGCGTCGACATCAGCGACGGCTGGAACTTCTTGATGCGCATCTACCGCCCCGGCCAGGCCGTGCTCGACCGGACATACACATTGCCAGACGTCACGGAGGCAAACTGATGACCCGAACATTTGCACCTGTGTTTTTCGTCGGCATGATCTTTGCCGGTGCGGCCATGGCTGATGGCACCCAGGTCACTCTCGACAATTTTACGATCGCCGAAACTGACAAATACATGTCGGAGCACTCTGCTGAGCATGAAGTGAACACAATCCGGCATTCGCGCGAGCCATCCAGTCCGGACAACCAGTTCGTAATCACCGAGAACAAGGATGTGCTCTATAGCCATGCTGTCGTCGATACGATGGGTGGTGCGACGATCACCAATCCTGACTGGGATTACCTTTCGATGATCCAGATCATCGACGAGGCGCACTATACTCTGCACGTGCTTTATGCTGGCGAGAGCGTCACTCTGACCCCTGAGGACCTGACCACAGGCCGCTACGTGTTTCTCAACATGCGAACCGGGTTGAAATCAACGGATGAGGCCGGACTTGCAGAGGCGCACGCGCATCAGGATGGCTTCCTGATTGAGGCCGCTTCGACAGAGCCCTATGCGCCCAAGGGGTTCGATACCGAAAGCCTCGATGTTGTCAGGGCCTCGCTGGTCGCTCGAGCAGCAGAAGCAGACAAGCCGGAGTTGTTCTTTGGCCGCCCGGAGGATGTTGACCCGGAAATGTTCCTGATTGCCACAGCGAAAGGGTGGGGCGGCTTGCCTTACAAGGATGCTGTCTACATTTCGACGATCGTTCCTGAGGGCGCTTCGGCTGAAGGCGCATGTTCCGAGATGACCCTGCCGTCCCCACCTCTGAAATTTGACGACGGTGCGTTTTTCTCGGTGACGACCTACAGTGCAGAAAGCTGGATCGTCGAAGAGAACTTTGCTCTGAACAATCGGGCAGCGGAAGAGAACGCGGACGGTTCCATCACGTTCCGATATAATTGTCCGGGGCAGCCAAACAACATCGACGTGCAACCCGGCTGGACGCAGGTCATCCGCCTCTATCAACCGGAAAGTGCCGAAGCTATTACGGATTACGTGGCCCGAATTACCTCAGAGGTTAAGGTCGTTCCTATCAAATAGCGAACACGCACCTGCAAGTCTTACAGATCACCGCCGGGCACTGCCCCTCCCCCTGATATGCCCGGTGGTTCCGGGGCGGTGCTCTTCCTGTCGCCGCCCCGTCTCAGACAGAGCGAGACTGGCTGATATTTTCAACGTTTAGCGCATTCTCAAAACGGCCGATCGAGTAAATTCTTAGCAGTGATCCGTTGAGCCCTTTTGTCCGAGTGTCCGACATCGGTGCCCCAAAGTTCTTTGCGCTGTGAATGAATGACCTCTTTTAATTTGCGGCGCAGTCATTGGATTTGGCAAAAAGTTCGCTGCATTTGCGAAAGGCGAACCAATAGCACCTCCGCTTCGGGCTCGGTGCAGACATCCGCCTAGTTCTGTCGAATGACTACTTTGTGTCGGTTACCAGCCCCTGCCCAATCAATGGATCAGCTTCTGCAGCGTCTTGTCTGTTCGGATCAATTCAGTGATCGTCTTGCGCAGTTCCTCAGCTTCTCTGGACCTTTGTCCATGTCTCCAGGACGGATGGCTTGGCCCAGCAACGTGCCCACCTCTAGCCCCATGCATGCGACAAACACTCCAGCCTTGAACGGCGGGTGCGCGGCACCGCTTGCCAGTGGATTTCGCCGTAGCGGTGCATCTGGGCGCATCATTGAGCCGTTTGGTGGGGTTTATGAGGTTGTCGTTGTTTTTTTTCATTCACCCCGCCCCCTGTTTTGGACGTTACCAACGATTGCCTGCCCACCTTCATTGACTTCCACGCGTTCGACCCGGACGGTTTGATCTGCCTTGGATCGATATCGTTTCAGGGTTTCAACCTGGCTGGTGAAGGTCCGCGCAAGTTTGTTGAGCGCTCGTTCCGCAGAATCTTGCTGCGGGAGAGTTTTTACGTGGTTCAGGCGACGTGCCAACATCATCGTGGCCTGATGGATCGCGCCCATCTGGATCGCAAGCATGGCTTCGATCTCGTCTTGCGGCTTAACCCCAGCGACAACCGACATCACAAAGTTCGATGCCGTCTCTGAGACAGAGCTGTCTTGTTGCCCAAGAGTCGCGATTTGATCAATGACGCCTTCGAAGAATCGGCAGTCTGTTGTGCCAAGCTCATGCATTGCTAAAGCACAAGCCGCCGTCGGATCTTTTCCTTTGTGCCCAACCGTGAGCCGGCGTGTATCTTCATCGAAGTCCAACTTGATGTCCGGTGCCCTAACGCGTGATCTCTTCCGTTCCCTCAAATCGGCAACAGCAATGGTCTCCGCTTCGGTAAGCTCGGAGTTCTTTGTCTGCAGATCGTTGCCTTCGTCCTTCGGTGCCTTGGTCATTTTCGCCTCGCATAGCAGGGAGTGGTTAGTATTAGTGTTCCGTTTCAGCACCGAGGGACCTGATAGAAACCGGCCTGACGGGTTCTGATTTGGAACCATGGGAGGTCTTTGGGTTCTCAAACGGAACCACAGAGGATGGTGACGGGTCCGTCCCAGAACCGCGTTTTGTTTTTTCGGGCTGCCAAAAGCGCCAGTCGTTTGTGGCGGCTTTCTTGCCGGACCGGGTCTGCGTCGCCTTGGTCGTCAAACGCCATTCATGCGCTCGCCGGTGATACCAGTTGCCTTCCTGCTCCAGCACAAGGAAGCCTTTGTCCTGCAGATCCTCGAAAGCGCGTTGAACGGTAGCCTTACCCAACCCCAAGATTTCTGCCGCCTCGTTCATCGACAGAAACACCTTGCCGTTGTTGCCGCCATTGAAGCGGGTGTGAAGCTCCAGCCAGAGCTTCACCGCAGGTCCGGACAGAGCCCGCCACGCCGGGGACTTGATCATTGCGTAGGGCAGAGGGACGTATTGACCCTCATCTGATCGTTTACCCGCAGGAGATCTCCGCCTACTCATCGCGAGACCTCCGCGGGAAATGCTCGGGCAAACCATCCAGTTCGGGTATGTCACAGCCGACATGTGCCCGGACGAGCCTAGTTAGGCCGGATTTGGACACACAGTACCCGAGCGTGTCCCACGCCGCTCCCCCGGCAGGAAATTGGGGTCTCTGACGCTGAAACAGCCATTGGATGCCATCTCGGCATACGACAACCCGGTAAATGCCGACGCGAAAGAGCTCGCCGCTGTAGTTCTCGGCGGTTTCCCGATGATCAATTTGCGGAAGAGGGCCTGTTTCGGCCCCCCTTGCGTGACTGGCATTGGTCGATTTGGAAAAGGACATATCAGCCATGCTCGATCCGTCCTTTCCGTACGATCACCCGTTCGACCGAGTGGCCAAGGGGCGACCAGTAGTACCGGCGCTCGTTTTGACTTGTCGGCGCGGGGCATCCTGTGGCATCAACTGGACTTGCTAGGGTGGCAGTCGATGTCACTGGAAAAGCCCCATCTCCGCGCTTGGAGTTGGGGTTTTTCATTATGCAGCCTCGTTGTTGGGATCTGTGCGCCGGGCGGCCAGCCAGGCGTTCAAGTCGGCGCCGTGATAAGCGATCCGCCGACCTATGCGGATAAAGGCCGGACCACACATGCGATGGCGCCATTGAGCCAGTTTCTCGCGGTTTCCCAGCAATCGCATTTCAGGGTCTTCCGGGAAATAGACCCGGTCGTCATTGAAGACGTTTGCCATCGTTGAAATCCTCTTGGATCAGTTGCGATGGCTGAACTATGCGATTGGTTTAGCCTTTTGGGCAGGCATCGAAGGAGAAAGAATTGGAAGGAAAGAATTATTTCCTAACCTTTCGTTCACGGTCGTAGTTTTGTATCGAGCGTCCCGTTATCGGGTAACCGTCTTCGGTAAGCTCCGCGGCAACCGCATCTGCACTCAATTCGTCCGGTAGTCCATCTGGGTAGCGCGCAATAAATTCGCGTTTGGCAGGCGAGGGTTTGGGACCTCGTTTTTTGGTTATGGGCTGCTGCTCATTTTCTTGTTCTGGTTTCACCCAGTGTTTGTTCAGCAGATTCAACGCTTCAAAAGTGTCGTAGTAGCCATCCGGATATACGTCAGGATCAAAAACTACATACCAACCAATAAATGGTTTTACGTATTGATCAAAAACGCCACCGTCACACTCATCGCTTGGAGACTGGCCAAAATAGTTAGCAAACAGCCGTTTGGTTTGGTTCTTTTGCTTCACTACGCCTGTTTCACCGTCGATGCAGCAATATCTGTCCCAAAGGTCGCGACCAGACATTCTTTTGGCATCAAACTCTTTGAAGATCGTCAATAGTTCAGTCATGTCGCGCAACGGAAATTCAAGGAAAAAATAGAAAAACTGATCAGTGTGAAAGAGTATTGGGTGGTTTGCCTTTAGAAGGTTCCCAGCACTTGAACACAGAACAGCACCATAATCTTCGTCTAATCGGTTCATAATCCAGAACGCAATCAGTTCTATTTCGAAGTTGGAACTACTGAGACTTAGCTTTTTACGCGCCCATTTATGGTTACTTAGAGAGAGTATTTCTTTCTTAGGGTTGATATTCTCATCCAAGGCAACCTGGGGATTTTCATCCAACATCTCGAGTGCATCAGCTAAATACAGTCGTTCTGCCAGATTGCGAACGTTTGACCGCATTTCTTTCCAGTCGATATAGCCGGGAGGACAAAACACAGTCGATCTACACCTTCTTTATTGGGCATACATAGCCGCACCATGCGTCGCATAGACGCCGTCGCTTTACCAACAAATCCGAACGCGCATAGGCCCTCTCCACGTCGGACCCAACCTGATGGGCCAAAGCCGCCTCTGCCAATTCACGCGGTGCATTAGCAGCTTCCGCTGCCCAATCCCGAAACGAACTGCGGAAGCCATGCACAGTAACGCCATCCTGCCGCATCCGGCGCAGCAACATTAGCATGGACATGTTTGACAGGGGCTGATGCCGCTTTTGCCCCTCGAAAACATAGTCAGAGGCCAGCGCACGCAGCGGTTCCAGAATGGCCAGCATTTCGTCGGTGAGAGGAACACGATGGACCTGCCCGCCTTTCATGCGCTCCGCAGGTATGATCCAAAGGCGCGCATCGAAAACGACCTCGGGCCATTTCATCTCCAGGACCTCTGAGGTCCGGCAGGCGGTCAGAATGGTGAACTGTAGCGCTTTGGCGGCCATGGCCGAGCGGGTCTGCAACTCGGCATAGAACGCGGGAACCTCTTGCCAGGGCATTGCGTCGTGGTGCTGGACCTTGGCTTTGACGGTGGGCAGCACCTTGCCTTCGCGGATCGCGGTCACCGGGTTCTCGCCCGAGCGGAAGCCCTTGGACTTTGCCACGTCGAGCACCGTCTTGATCCGCTGCGACAGCCGCTTTGCGGTTTCGTGTTTTTCAGTCCAGATGGGCGATAGACACATCAGCACTTCGGGCTGATCGACGCTATCCACAGGCATTCGTCCGATCTTGGGGAACGCATAGTCGCGCAAAGTGTTGAGCCACTGCTGACCGTGTTTGGCATTCTTCCACGTCGGCAACCGGTCGATGTGGACCTGTCTGCTGAGCTCTTCGAAAGTAGGAATTTCACGCTGGGCATTAAAACGAGGGTTCAACCCAGCTTTCGCCATTCGCCTGTATTCGAGCGCTCTTTCTCGGGCCTGGTTCAATGTGACGACGTCGGCGCCGCCCAAACCGAAGTCCGTTCTCAGCGGAGCGCCCTTGCGATTCTTCTGTCCTTTGACCGTTACGCGTACGATCCAACGCCGTGCACCTGATGGATCAACAACAAGATACAAGCCAGAACCGTCGCCATGCCGGCCCGGGCCCAGATTCTCTACCAGCTTCTTTGTCAGCTTCCCGCTGAGCGCAGACATGAAAATACCACAAAATATACCACTCAATGGAAGTATACGAGTATGACCGGACAAAAGCCAACAAAACCCAGAAGCACGACTATGGCCATAAAACACAAAGGTTCAAACGACCTAGTGTATCTCATCGAAATCAGGGAGAATTACCAAGTGGCGGACCGAGGAGGATTCGAACCCCCGACCCCTTGATTCGTAGTCAAGTACTCTATCCAGCTGAGCTATCGGTCCGCGTTGGTGAGGCGGTATTTAGACCCGGCGTTCGGGACGTGCAACCCGATTCTTCAAAAATATTTCAAAAACCCATCTCCCCCCGTGGGAGCCTTATTTCAAAGACCGTGCCCTCCGGGCCGGTGCTGGTCAGAACCAATTCTCCCCCGTGGCCGCGCACCAGTTCCTGCGAAATCGCCAGACCCAGGCCCGAGCCACCTTTGCGCACACCACCCTGAAACGGCGTGAACAGATTCTCCTGCGCTCGTGGCGGCAAACCGGGGCCGGTATCCCGAACCTCGATGACCCATGCGTCTTGATCTTCGGAGGCCGAGATCGTGATTTTTCCTGGTTGGCCGGATGTCATAAGTGCTTGGCGTGCGTTGCGCACAAGGTTCATGATGACCCGGAACATCTGTTCCGGATCGGCCCGAACAACCAGATCTTCGGGAACGTCGTTGGCAATTTCGATACAACCGCCGTCTACGGCCAGAGCCTCGCTGGACGCTACGTCGGCAGCGATATCGCGCAACCGCACCATGGTCAGGGTGGGCGCGGGCTCTTCGGCCCGCCCGAAGGCCAGCGTACTTTCGCACAGGGACACCGCCCGGGTGATCGAGTTGACCAGCTTGGGCGCCATCCGTCGGACCAACGGGTCGTCGCTGGCTTCGATCCGGTCAGTGAACAGCTGGGCCGAGGTCAGGATGTTGCGCAGATCGTGGCTGACCTTGGCCACCGCGCCACCCAGCTGAGCCAGCCTCTCGCGCTGTTTCAGGGCCTGGGTTAGGTCGGTCTGCAGCATCTGCAGGGCTTCTTCAGCCTCGCGCAGTTCGGTCACCTTGGATTGGGGGGAGATGATGCCGCGCGCATCCTCGGGTGCACGGGCGTAACGCTGCATGTAGCCCACCACGCTTTTGATCGGGCGCACCAGAACCACCCGCACCGCAAGGAACAGGAAAAACGCGGTGATGATCGAGATGACAAAG
This sequence comes from Ruegeria arenilitoris, assembly GCF_013032855.1. GTDB lineage: Bacteria > Pseudomonadota > Alphaproteobacteria > Rhodobacterales > Rhodobacteraceae > Ruegeria > Ruegeria arenilitoris. The sequence goes on along the minus strand of NZ_WQDA01000007.1, from coordinate 49,251 downwards.
GACAGGCCGAGGATGCGCAGGCCATAGTCGATCATCGCCATACGCAGGGGCGCGCTGTCCATGGTAACTTCGATAAGCAGGCCCGCATCCCGGACAGGCTGCCCGATGACGCGAATGACCTGGTTCTCGGGCGTGAAGAAACGGATCATCGCGTCCCGAATGAGAACCCAAGGCCCGGCGCCTCGCAAATCATAGGTCTTGGCGACCTGGTCTGGGATAGGGGAAGACAGCATCAGCTGGCGCACCTCGTCCCGGCGCAGCACCACGTTGTAGACCCCGGCATTGGCCAGAAGCTCGGCCTCCAGCTCGTCTGCCAGCATGTCGTCTGCCAGCAGCGCCAGCGAGGCGATCTGGGCGCGTTCCAGCCGGTTCAGAAGAAAATCCTCGCGGAAGCGCGCGATCGACGGCACGAAGATCAGTACCTCGGCCAACATCACGAAGACCGTCGTCAAGATCAGGAAACGACCCGACAGCGAGTTCAAGTGGCGCTCCTTTCCCGATCAGGGGATCCAGCGCTGGACCAGCCTGACCACTCGTTCAACCATCTGATTCTCAAACAGTCTTGGCGAGAAATAGGCGCCCGCCACCCGTTTGTTAAGCTCTCCGATCGTGGGATAGGGCGACACCATCGCCGCGATCTGGCTCATCTTCAGGTTATTGGCCAGCGCCAGAGACCACAAGTTGATCAGTTCGCCGGCCTGATGCCCCACGATTGTGGCCCCCACCGGGCGCCCCTTGACGACCATGACCTTGATGAACCCGGTCGTTTTGCGCTCGGCCACGGCGCGATCGTTGTGGGCATAGTCGAACCGGGCGATCTCGACCTTGTCGCCGTGGCGATCGCGCGCCTGCGCCTCGGTCAGGCCGACCTGGGCCAGTTCGGGGTCGGTATAGGTCGCCCAGGGGATGTGCGCCGTCCTGGCCTTGGACGGCAGCCCGAACAGGGCCGAACGGATGATGACACCGGCGTGATACCCCGCCACATGGGTGAACTGCAGCCCGCCCGCGACGTCGCCGATCGCGTAGACCTTGCGGTTGTTGGTGCGCAGGCTGTCATCCACCTTGATGCCCGTGCGCGCCTGGTCGATGCCGGCAGCCTGCAGGTTCAGGCGGCCGGTGTTGGCCTTGCGGCCCACCGCCAGCAGCAGGTGCGTGCCTGCATGGACCGCGCCGTTCTCGGTGACGACCTCGACCGCCCCGGCCTTACCGCGCACCCGGGCCACCATCGCATGTTCCAGAATCTCGACCCCTTCGCCGCGTAGGGCCTCCAGCACCACTGCGGCCGCCTCGGGGTCATCCTTGCCCAGCGCCCGCGCGCCTTCGATCACCGTCACTTTGCAGCCCAGCCGGACATGCGCCTGCGCCATTTCCATACCGATGGGTCCCCCGCCGATGATCAGCAGGTGGTCGGGCTTGTCGCGCAGCTCGAAGATGGTCTCGTTGGTCTCAAACGGCACTTGGTCCAGCCCCGGGATCGGCAGCACCAGCGGGGACGAGCCTGTGGCCAGCACCACGCGACGGGGGGTGATAACGAAATCGCCGGCCTGAACCTGTGTGGGCGACAGAAACGTCCCCCAGTCGCGAATGACGCGCACGCCGAACCCTTCGAACCGTTCCTGACTGTCCATGGGCTCGATCTGCGCGATCACGTCCCGGACATGGTCTTTGGCGGCGGCATAGTCCACCTGTGGCGCGTGGTCGGCAACGCCGAACGGCGCGGTATGGCTCTGCGCATGGGCCAGCTTGGCGCTTGCCAGCAGGGCCTTGGACGGGACGCAGCCATAGTTCAGGCAGTCGCCACCCATCTTGTGCCCTTCCAGCAGGATCACGTCGGCGCCCATCTGGCTGGCCCCGGCGGCCACCGACAGGCCGCCCGACCCGGCCCCGATCACCAGGATGTCGGTCTTTAGCTCTTGCATGGATCAAAGGCCCCTTCGGCCGCGAATGAGTTTGAGGAGAATCGGCAGAGCCGCCAGCGCGCACAGCCCCAGAATCGGGCCGATCACGAAGGGCTCGGTCAGCAGCGACAGGTCTGGCGTCTCGCCTCGGTCGAACACGCCGCCCAGACCGACGCCGATCCAGGTATAGACGATGCCGCCCGGAATGATGCCCAGCGCCGTGGTCAGCAGAAAGTTCCGGAACTTCACCCCCACCAGCGCCGGCACCAGATTGGCGACGAAGAACGGCACAACCGGCACCAGCCGCATCAGGAACAGCACCGGGATCTCGTTCTCGCGCAACCCGTCCTTGATTCGCTTGACGGCGCCTTCCGAGGCCTCCAGCCGCGCCGTCAACGTCTCACCCAACCCCCAGCGGGCCGCCAGAAAGATCGCCGAGGCACCGACGGTTGCGGCAAATACGTTGAACACGGTGCCCGCGAACAAGCCGAACAGGAATCCGCCAGTCATCGAGGCCACGGCCGCACCGGGCAGTGAAAAGGTGACGATCAGGACATAGACCAAGATGAAAACGCCCGCCAACGACCAGTAGTTGGCATCGCGCCAGGCCAACAGCGCCTCGCGATTGTCGCGCAGGGTTTCAAAGGTCAGGTAGTCGCCCAGCGAAAAGAACCCGACGACGGCAACCGTCAGGATCACAAGCAAGGGAATGTGTCGCGCCAGCCCGCTGCGCGGCACCTGGGTGGTTTCGGTCATCTCGTCGTCCGGGTTCGAATGCTTCATCTGCCCTACAAGATGCGCGCTTGGCCTTCCGTGCAACAGGGTCCTCACGCCGGGTTGAACACGCACCGGTTCAATGTGAGAAATCCGCCGTCCACGGGCTGATTCTGAAACTTTTGCCCGGTCGCCCGAAAGAATTGTTGCAAAAGGCACGAAAACCGCTGCGATGGGGTTTGACTTGCCTGCCGGTTCCCAGTAGAGGACGGGCTTCGAACACCACGGGCAGGCGAATCCGCGCCGCACCCGACCGCCAAAGATTGGAGACGGAGCGATGAAACGCACCTATCAGCCTTCGAACCTGGTTCGCAAACGCCGCCACGGTTTCCGCGCGCGCATGGCCACCAAGGCCGGCCGCAAGATCCTGAACGCTCGCCGTGCCCGCGGCCGCAAGTCGCTGAGCGCATAAACCGCGCGACCTTTCAGGTTTTGAACATGACGCCGCCGGAGGCCCCTGTGGATGGCACTGACCACCCCGGGGATATGCCCCCGGCGGCGTCCGTTTGCGCGCCTGATCTGTCGGTGCTGCGCAAGCGCAGCGATTTCCTCAGGGCCGCTCGAGCGCGACGACAAGGCCTGCCTTCCATGATGGTGCAAGCCCGCAAGCGCGCACTGGATGAGGCCGAGGGCATTCGTGTCGGATTCACCTGCTCGAAGAAGGTCGGCAATGCCGTGGCCCGCAACCGGGCCAAGCGCCGCCTGCGCGCGGCGGCCCGCGCCGTTCTGCCAGACCACGGCCGGGACGGGTGGGATTACGTCCTGATCGGACGGGCCGAGGTGACCGCCGCCCGCCCCTTTGACGCCCTGCTGGACGATCTGCGCCAGGCCCTGCGCAAGATCCACAGCCCGCGCAAATGACCCTGCTTGCTCATATCCTCGCGCTGCCTGTCCGGGCCTACCGGCTGATCTTCAGCCCCTGGGTGGGGTTCAACTGCCGCTATCAGCCGACCTGCTCGGCCTATGCGCTGGAAGCGTTGGAAAAGCATGGCCCGATCAAGGGCACATGGCTGGCCGCGCGCCGCATCGGGCGCTGCCACCCCTGGGGCGGCGACGGCTATGACCCGGTGCCCGACGACAAACCCGACGCGCCCTGATCTGACACCCCGTCACGCTTGACCCAAGGGGGGTGCGCCGCTGAACATCGGTTTCAGCAACAACTCTCCGAGACGCCCATGTCCAGATCCAACGCCGGTCAATCTCTGCCCACGCATGAAGTGACGAACCAACCGCCCGAGCGCGGCGACACCGACCTGTGGGCCTCGGACCCGGTTCTGCGCGATTGCACCACGCGCGCCGGGGCACGGGCGGCCCCGCTGGCCGCCTACGGGGCCGCTCTGGGCCGAGCCGAAACGCGCGACGCCGGGCGCGACGCCAACCTGCACCCGCCCGAACTCCGCCTGTTTGACCGAGGTGGCCGCCGCCTGGACGAGGTGCGGTTCCACCCGGCCTATCATCACGTGATGGACCTGAGCCAATCGGCAGGCTATGCCGCGCTTGCCTGGGACGGAGCACCGGGCGGTCACGCCACCCATGCCGCGATGGTCTATCTGGCCAGCCAGGTCGAGCCGGGCCATTGCTGCCCGCTGACCATGACCTACGCCGCCGTGCCGGCGCTGGCCGCCAACCCCGAACTGGCCGAAGTCTGGCGCCCGAAACTGACCGCAGACGCTTATGACCAAGCCCCCCGCCCGATCGGAGAAAAACGCTCGGCAACCTTGGGCATGGCGATGACCGAGAAACAGGGCGGCTCGGACGTGCGCGCCAATACCACCACCGCCACTCGCGACGGTGAGGCTTGGCGGCTGCGCGGCCACAAATGGTTCTGCTCGGCCCCGATGTCCGACGGGTTCCTCACGCTGGCGCAGACACCGGGCGGGCTGACCTGTTTTCTGCTGCCCCGCTGGCTGGAAGGCGAGCGCAACGCCATCCATCTGATGCGCCTCAAGGACAAGCTGGGCAACCGCGCCAACGCCTCGTCCGAGGTCGAGTTCCATGACGCGCTGGCCTATCAGCTGGGGGACGAGGGGGCCGGCGTGCGCACGATCATCGAGATGGTGCATCACACCCGGCTCGACACCGCGATGGCCCCCGCCGGCCTGATGCGCGCGGCCCTGTCCGAAGCACATCACTGGGTCAGCCATCGCAGCGCCTTTCAGCGCCGCCTGATCGACCAGCCTCTGATGCGCGCCGTTCTGGCCGATCTGGTACTGGACTGGGAAGGCGCGCTGACCCTCGGCCTGCGCGTGGCCCGCGCCTTTGACGGGGACACTGCCGAAGACCGCGCCTTTGCCCGGATCGGGGTGGCGCTGGCCAAGTTCCTGTCGAACAAGCGCTGCCCCGTCGTTGCGGTCGAGGCGATGGAGGTGCTGGGCGGCATGGGCTATGTCGAGGACACGCCGATGCCGATGATCTATCGCGAAGCCCCCCTGAACGGCATCTGGGAGGGGTCCGGCAACGTGATCTGCCTGGACATCCTGCGCAGCCTTGCGCGCGACCCGCTGGCCGCGCAGACCTTGCAGGCCGAACTGGACGCCGCAACCGGAGCCGACCGCCGCTATGACGCCGCCCTGAAGGCGCATCGCGACCGTTGGCCGACCCTGCCCCCCGAGGCCGAGGCCCGCTGGTTCGCCGAGGCCACCGCGCATCTGCTCACCGCCGCACTGCTGCTGCGCCACGCGCCCGGTGCAGTGGCCGATGGATACATCGCCACCCGGGTTCTCGGCGAAAGCGGGCGCATACCCGGATCGGTTTCGGGGCTGGACACCGACGCCCTGCTGGGCCGGCTGTCCGGCTAGGCGGGCCTTGCCCGGTCGGCACATCTGCGGTAGGGGCTGCGCATGTTCGACGAAGCCGACGATATCCATCCGCTGTTTGCCGGTGCGCCCTCGACCACCGAGTTCAAGAAACTGCGCAAACGCATCGTGCGCCAGACGCGCGAGGCGATCGAGCAATACGGCATGGTTGACCCGTCGGCCCACGACAAGGACGGCAAGCCGCCGCGCTGGCTGGTCTGCCTGTCGGGCGGCAAGGACAGCTATACCCTGCTGGCCGTTCTGTACGAGTTGAAATGGCGCGGCCTGCTGCCCGTGGACCTGCTGGCCTGCAATCTGGATCAGGGGCAGCCGGGCTTTCCGGCCACCGTGCTGCCCAAGTTTCTGGAACGCATGGGCGTGCCGCACCGGATCGAGTATCAGGACACCTACTCCATCGTGGTCGACAAGGTACCGCAGGGCCGCACCTATTGCGCACTGTGCTCGCGCCTGCGCCGTGGCAACCTGTACCGGATCGCGCGCGAGGAAGGGTGCTCGGCCGTGGTGCTGGGGCATCACCGCGATGACATCCTGGAAACCTTCTTCATGAACCTGTTCCACGGCGGCCGTCTGGCGACCATGCCTCCGAAACTGGTGAACGAAGAAGGCGACCTGTTCGTCTATCGCCCGCTGGCCCATGTGGCCGAGGCCGATTGCGAGAAATTCGCCAAGGCGATGAACTATCCGATCATCCCCTGCGACCTGTGCGGCAGTCAGGACGGCCTGCAACGACAGCAGGTCAAACAGATTCTGGACCAATGGGAAAAGAACAGCCCCGGCCGCCGGCAGGTGATGTTCCGCGCGCTGACCAATGCCCGGCCCTCGCACTTGCTGGATCCCAAGCTGTTCGATTTTGCCGGCCTGATGCTGGACCCCGGCAAAAACGGCGAAAATTCGGAAGAAATTCCGCTTCTGCGTTAACGTCTGACTCAGAATGATTTCCTAGCCTCCGATTGGACGCAGTTCGCCCAATTGGAAGGCCGGAATCGATGCTGAAAAGGTTCTCACCCCAGAGTTTTCAGAATGCTCTGCTGACCGTTCTGGCAATGCCGCAAGTTCTGGCATTCGTGCCTGCATTGTGCCTGGCTGCTTTCTGGCTGGGCGGCGACACGGCATTGGTCGTTGTCGCCCTGGGGCTGCCCTTGTTGCTTTCGGCTGCCCAACGGCTTCAACCGGGTGCAGGTCTTGGTTCGGCGACGCAAATGCGGCCCAGGGGACTGTTGCCACGTGATGCCTTCTACGCCGAGATGGAGTACCTGCACAGCACATCGCGGGCAACCGGAGAGGATTCAGCCTGCATCGTTGTGTCACTTGATGATTTCGACGATGTCGAAGAGCTGCACGGCACTGCGGCAGCCGACTATGTGGCAGGGCGCTTCTGCGACCGCATTCTGGCGGTGATCCGAAGCGAGGATATTGCAACACGCCTATCTAGAAACACGTTCCTGATCGGGTTGCGCCCCTCACGGCATCTGGACCTGGAAAGCTGCATCCAAACCTCGGGACGCATACAAAGCACGGTGGAGGAACCGATCCCTTTGGACAATGCCAGCCTCTATCTGTCCTGCTCTGCTGGATTTTGCCTGCACTCTGCCGTTGCCGATGAAGCGCCGGACAGCTGGATCGAGGCCGCTCGGGCCGCGCTGGCCGAAGCACAGCGGAACGGGCCTTCCACGATCCGCGCCTACTCCGAGGCCACGCGACGCAGATCAGTCGTCCATATCAATTTCCGCAAGGAGTTGGAGACCGCGCTGGAAACCGGTCAGATTCGCCCTTGGTTTCAGCCACAGGTTTCAACGGACACCGGCGACATCACCGGGTTTGAGGCCCTTGCTCGATGGGAACACCCTTCCAAGGGAGTTGTCGGGCCGCAGGTGTTTCTGCCTTTTGCCGAACAGGCCAAGCTGATGCCCAAGCTGGGCCAGACGATCCGCCACCAAGCCTTTCGCGCGATGTGTGACTGGGACTGCGCTGGTGCCGTCATTCCTCGGATCGGCATCAACTTTTCGTCGGACGAATTGCGGGACCCCTCACTTGTTGACCGGGTGCGATGGGAGTTGGACCAGTTCGACCTTTCGCCGGACCGGCTGGCCGTGGAAATCCTCGAAACCGTTTTTTCGCGCCGGCCCGATGATGTCATCACCCGCAACGTGACCCAGTTGTCCAAGCTCGGCTGTTGCATCGATCTGGACGATTTCGGCACTGGTCACGCATCATTTTCGTCGATCAAACGCTTTGATGTCTCCCGCATCAAGATCGACCGGTCATTCGTGTCCAATGCGGATCGGGATCCGTCCCAGCAGCAAATGGTCAGCGCCATTCTGATGATGGCCGAGAGGTTGAACCTTGAAACCCTGGCCGAGGGGGTGGAAACCCCCGGCGAGCACGCACTGATGGCGCAATTGGGGTGCCACCATGTCCAGGGGTTTGGGGTCGGCAAGCCGATGCCGGTCGAGCATACGCTCGACTGGATCAAGGACCGCCGCGCGAAACTGGAAGGCGCACCGCGGATTGGCCGCGAAATGGGCCGGAAATCCTGATTTCGGGGACTGGATTGCCCTACACTCACGATTTCCGGGGCGATTCCGCTTGACCTTTTGGGCTGCACTCTGTTGAACCCTGCGGTGTCTTTCACTGCTCAAGGTGGCTGTCCCAGATGGACGATCAGAACAAGAATCTCATCCTTGCAACCGCGCTTAGTTTCCTTGTGATCCTGGTCTGGTTTGTGCTGTTCCCCCCACCGGAACCGACCACAACACCTGAGCAGGCTGAAATCAGCGCCTCGGAGGGGGAAGAGATTCAGACGCCCAGCGCCGGAAGCACGACTGTCGGCGAGGCAACCGCCACCGCAGAGGAAACCTTGCCGGAAGCCACCGCGCCGCGGATCCAAATCGACACGCCGCGTCTGTCGGGTAGCCTGTCGCTTTCGGGTGGACGGATCGACGAACTGTATCTGAAAGACTACAAGGTCTCGATCGACGAAGGCGCTCCGATCGTCGAACTGCTGTCGCCCGTTGGGTCCAATTCGGCCTATTACGCCCTCTACGGGTGGGCGCCCGGTGCCGGATTGGCTGGCTCGGACGTGCCGGGCCCGAATACCATCTGGACGCTGGAACAGGGCGAGACCCTGTCGGTAGACAGCCCCATAACCCTGAAATGGGAAAATGGCGCGGGCCTGACATTCCGCCGCACGATCGGTGTGGATGCGGATTACATGTTCACCGTGACCCAATCCGTCGAAAACGGCACCGGAGCCGAGGTCGGAATGGCCCCATACGGCATTCTGGCCCGCCACGGCATCGGCGAGGATGGCGATCTGCCGGGGTTGAAGAACTTCTTCATCCTGCATGAAGGTGTGATCGGCATGGCCGACGGGACCCTGTCCGAGGTCGACTATGGCGATGTCCGCGATTTTGACATCGACCCCAACGAACGGGCACAGGCCGAGGTCTATCAGGTCAAGGAAAACGGCTGGATCGGCTTTACCGACCATTATTGGATGACCACGCTGATCCCCGATCCGGGGTCGGCTTTCAAGGCGGCCGCGAAATATGACGCGCGTCGGAAGATCTACCAGGCCGAAACGGTGTTGCCGACGATGACGGTTGCCCCTGGCGAATCCGCCGAGGTTACCACCCGGCTGTTTGCCGGGGCCAAGGAATGGGAGACCATCCGCGAATATCAGGCCCAGGGCGTTCAGAAGTTTATCGACAGCATTGACTGGGGTTGGTTCTTCTTCCTGACCAAGCCGATTTTCTGGCTGCTGCACAACATCAACGCCCTGATCGGCAACATGGGTTGGTCGATCATCGGGCTGACCCTGATCATCAAGGCAATCCTGTTCCCGCTGGCGTTCAAATCCTACGTCTCGATGGCGAAGATGAAGGAATTGCAGCCACAGATGGAAGCCCTGAAAGAAGCTGCCGGCGACGACCGTCAGAAGATGCAGCAGGGCATGATGGAGCTGTACAAAAAGGAAAAGGTCAACCCGGCCGCCGGCTGTCTACCGATCCTGCTGCAGATCCCGATCTTCTTTTCTCTCTACAAGGTGATCTTCGTCACCATCGAACTTCGGCAAGCCCCCTGGTTCGGTCCTTTCCGGGACCTGAGTGCGCCGGATCCGACCTCGATCATCAACTTCTTCGGCTGGCTGCCGTGGGCCGGACCTGAGCCGGGCACGCTGATGGCGACGATTTTCATCGGCATCCTACCGCTGCTGCTGGGGATCTCGATGTGGCTGCAGCAAAAGCTGAACCCGGCGCCCACCGACGCGACCCAGGCCATGATCTTTGCCTGGATGCCATGGGTATTCATGTTCATGCTGGGCAGCTTTGCCAGCGGGCTGGTCGTTTACTGGATCGCAAACAACACCATCACGTTCACCCAGCAATACCTGATCATGCGCAGCCAGGGCTATACGCCGGATGTGTTTGGCAACATCAAGTCGGGGTTCAAGAAAACCCCCAAGACGGACAAGAAATGACCGGGCAAGTCACGCAGATCTGGCGCCATCCGATCAAAAGCCATGGCAGAGAATCTCTGCAGGAAGTCACCGTTATCCCCGGGCAGACCATGCCCGGGGATCGCGTTTGGGCGGTGGCGCATGAGATGTCCAAGGCCGACGGATCCGAGTGGGCGCCCTGCGCCAATTTCAGCCGCGGCTCGAAGGCGCCCCAGCTGATGGCGATATCGGCCGTTCTGGACGGGGATCGCGTGACCCTCAGCCACCCGGATCGGCCCGAACTGATCTTTCGCCCGGACACAGAACAAGACCTGTTTCTGGAGTGGGTCCGCCCGCTGATGCCCACCGACCGCGCCGCATCTGCACGGATCGTCCGGGTTCCCGGCCGTGGTATGACCGACAGTGACTATCCCTCGGTCAGCCTGTGCAACATAGCCTCGCACCGGGCGGTCGAGCAGCGTCTGGGCCGCGAACTGTCGATTTGCCGCTGGCGTGGCAACATCTGGTTCGATGGCCTTCCTCTTTGGGAAGAATTCGATTGGCTGGATAAGGATGTGCAGATCGGCGAGGCCGTATTTCACGTGCGCGAACGGATTACGCGCTGCATGGCAACGACTGCGAACCCCGACACCGGAGTGCGGGACGCGGATACGCTAGGCGCTCTGCGCAGCTGGGACCATCAGGATTTCGGAGTATACGCCGAAGTCATTCGCCAAGGCACGATCCGCCCCGGAGACAAGGTGCAGGTTCTATGACAGCTCTGCCATTTCCCCTGGCGGCCGATCCCGACGACCACGCAAAAGAGGCCGGCCGCAAGCTGTTTGCCGGACCGTCCGAGTTCGTCAAGGGCGTGGTGGCGATGAACGGCCTGCCCGCCCCCGACCGGCTTGAGGTCTGTTTCGCCGGCCGGTCGAACGTTGGTAAATCCAGCCTGATTAACGCTCTGACCGGCACCAAGGGGTTGGCCCGCGCCTCGAACACGCCGGGCCGCACGCAAGAGATCAACTTTTTCACCCAGGGCCCCGAACTGTATCTGGTTGATCTGCCCGGCTATGGCTATGCCAATGCGCCGGTCAAGGTGGTCGAGAAATGGCAACGCCTTCTGAAACAGTATCTGAGCGGGCGGCAGACCCTGCGCCGGGCCTTCGTGCTGATCGATTCCCGCCACGGCGTGAAACCCGTGGATGACGAGATCATGAAGCTGCTGGACACCAGCGCCGTGACCTTTCAATGCGTGATGACCAAGGCCGACAAGGTCAAGGCCAAGGACCGCGAAAAGATTCTGGAACAGGTGCGGGGCGCCCTGTCCAAACACCCCGCTGCCTATCCCGAGATCGTGCTGACCTCGTCCGAGAAGGGCGACGGCATCCCGACGCTGCGTTCGATCATCGCCAATCTGGAATGATGCTGCTGATGCGCGTCATTTCGGTGCTGACGCTGGTTGCCGTGATGGTATCCGGTGCAATCCCGATGGGCTGGATGCCCACGCGCAACTCGGACGGGGCGATTCTGATGGTGATCTGCACCGGCGACGGCCCGGTCGAGCGCTGGATCGACCCGGGCGAGGACGCCCCGGACCACAACGACACCGACGAACGCAGCGCCTGCCCCTATGGCGGGATTGTTCTGGCAGGCCAATTGGCCGAAGTGGGAACGGTACTGCCCGCCGACTGGCCGATTGCCGCGCGTTGGGCGCATGTGGATTTCACCCATCACAGCGCCGGGTTCCACGCCCGGTATGACGCGCGGGGTCCGCCCCACCTCTCCTGAATCCGCGAACAAGACCTGAAACCTCGGCCGCCCGGCCGGGGACGTTCCGAATTTCTGGAGACTGAAATGGCACAAGACAGCCAAACCGGGGGCGCGCAGGCGGCCCGGCGCGAGCATGCGCAAAAATTCTACATGGCCGCCTGGCGGTGGCACTTCTATGCGGGGCTTTTTGTTGTCCCCTTCCTGATCATCCTGGCGGTGACCGGCCTGATGATGATGTTCATTACCCAAACCGATGGCCGCGACGGAGAAAAGATCGCGGTCGAGATCACGGGCCAGGCGATGCCCGCATCCGAACTGGCCGATCTGGTGCAGGCCCGCGTTCCGGGCCGCGTGGTCGAATGGATCGGCCCCAAGGCGCCGGATCTGGCAACCGTGTTCCGCGTCAAGGCCGAAACCGGCCAGCGCATGGTGGCGATCGACCAGTATTCCGGCGAGGTGATCCAGGTCTGGGACCGCCGCGCGGGGTGGTACGATCTGGCCGACAACATCCACTCGACCCTGCTGATGGGCGATACCGGCGACCGGATTCTGGAAATCGCGGCCGGGATGGCGCTGCTGCTGGTGTTCACCGGCCTTTACATGTGGTGGCCGCGCGGCAACGTGGTGGCGGCCCTGGTGCCCGACCTGCGGGCGCGGGGCCGGGCCCTGTGGAAATCTCTGCACGCGGTCACCGGGTTCTGGATGTCGCTGTTGCTGGTCGGGTTCCTGATCTCGGGCATGTCCTGGACCGGGATCTGGGGCGGCAAGTTCGTGCAGGCCTGGAGCAGCTTTCCAGCCGAGAAATGGGACGACGTCCCACTGTCGGACGACCTGCATGCCAGCATGAACCACGGCAGCCAGAACGACGTGCCCTGGGCGCTGGAACAGACACCGATGCCGGCCTCGGGTTCGGAAGTGGGCGTTGCCGGGGTCCCGACGGGTGTTCCGGTCAATATCGATGCGATGGTTGCGTTGGGTGAGTCCCTGGGCATGCAGAACCGGTTCCGCGTCGCCTATCCCAACGGTGACACGGGCGTGTGGACCCTGAACCGCGACAGCATGAGCGGTGATTCGACCGACGCCACCGAGGACCGCACCGTCCATGTCGACCAGTACACTGGCAAGATCCTGGCCGACGTGCGGTTCCAGGACTACTCGCTGATGGGCAAGGCCATGGCGGTGGGTATTCCGCTGCATATGGGTCTGGCGGGTCTGTGGAACTTTGTCCTGAACGTAGTGTTCTGCCTGTCGGTGATCTTTGTCTGCGTGTCCGGCGTGGTCATGTGGATCAAGCGGCGGCCGTCCGGGGCCAGCCGTCTGGCAGCGCCGCCGATGCCGGCCGAGATGCCCCTGTGGAAGGGCGCGGTGCTGGTCGGGCTGTTCACGGCTATGGCCTTTCCGCTGGTCGGGCTGACGCTGCTTGCGGTGCTGGCCGTTGACCTGCTGGTGGTCAGCAACATCTCCGCGGGTCGGCGCGCCTTCAGCTGACCGGTTCGGGCGGTACCACTGTGGTGCCGCCCGTCTGCGTGGCGCGACAGCGTCCCCCTTTTGGCGCGCCACGCAACAAAACCTGCGGCCTGCCCGTTCCGGGCTTGGCAGGTCCGGCCAAAGGCCCTAACAGGGAAGGCCAGAGGGACGACAGCCATGAAGAAACAGGACATGAACCGGGATTGGATAGCCACCGCCGCCACGCTCAACAGCGCCCTGCCCTATCTGCAGCGTTATGACGGGGCAATCGTCGTGATCAAGCTGGGCGGGCACGCCATGGGCAGCGACGAAGCGATGGAGAGCTTTGCCCGCGACGTGGTGCTGATGCGTCAGGTCGGCGTGAACCCGGTGGTCGTGCATGGCGGCGGGCCGATGATCAACGCGATGCTGGACAAGCTGGACATCCAGTCGGACTTCGTGAACGGCAAGCGCGTCACCGATGCCGCCACGGTCGAAGTGGTCGAGATGGTTTTGTCCGGCGTGGTCAACAAGCGCATCGTGCAGGCCATCAATGCCCAGGGTGGAACGGCCGTCGGCCTGTCGGGCAAGGATGCCAACCTGATGACCTGTGAGCAGACCGATGCGTCGCTGGGCTATGTCGGCACGCCCGCCGAAATGAACCCCAAGATCCTGCACGACCTGTTCTCGCACGACGTAATCCCGGTGATCGCTCCGCTGGGGGCGGGCCGCAATGGCGAGACGTTCAACGTGAACGGTGATACCGCTGCCGGAGCGATTGCCTCGGCGCTGAAGGCCGACCGCCTGCTGCTGCTGACCGACGTATCGGGCGTCAAGAACGCCGCCGGAGAGGTCGTGACCGAACTGAAGGCGGGCCAGATCCGGGAAATGACCCGCGACGGCACCATTGCCGGCGGTATGATCCCTAAGACCGAAACCGCGCTGGACGCGCTGCACAGCGGCGTGCGCGCCGTGGTCATTCTGGACGGCCGTGCCCCCAATGCCGTGCTGCTGGAATTGTTCACCGAACATGGTGCGGGGTCTCTGATCCGCCCCGACTGAAGCGAGCAAGCCCGCCCTTGCAGTTCACATTCACATGCTTAAACTTGAATGCATGGAGCGTGAACTCATCATCCGCTTGGGCATCTTTCTGACGCTGTTTCTGGCCTTCGCATTGGCCGAAAGGCTTGCCCCGCGCCGCCCGCTACGCGTGCCTCGATCGCGCCGCTGGCTGACCAACCTGTCGGTCACCCTTTTGAACACACTGACACTGCGGGCGATGGCGATCGGGTTCCCTTTGCTGGCCGTCGGGGCCGCCTTGGATGCCGGCCGGTTGGGCGTCGGAGTTTTTAACACTCTGGACTGGCCCAAATGGGTAGAGGTCACCCTTTGTGTCCTGGTGCTGGATTTCGCCATCTGGGCGCAACATCTGATCACCCACAAGGTGCCGGTCCTGTGGCGTCTTCATCGTGTGCACCATGCCGACCGGGACATGGATGTCACCACGGCCGTTCGCTTTCATCCGATCGAGATCGCCTTGTCGATGGGTTTGAAGATCGGTCTCGTCTACCTGCTGGGGCCCAGCGCGCTCGCGGTCATCCTGTTCGAAGTCCTGCTGAACGGCACGGCTTTGTTCAACCATTCGAACATCCGTCTGCCCGCCGCTGTGGATGCCGCCATGCGCCGAATTCTGGTCACGCCGGACATGCACCGGGTCCACCATTCGGTGCTGCGCAGGGAACATGACAGCAATTATGGCTTTGCATTATCCATCTGGGACCGTTTGATGGGGACATATGTGGCACAGCCCGAGGCCGGCCACGATGACATGACGGTGGGGCTGGAATGGCAGGACGATCGACCGACGAAGCTGGGGTGGAGCCTCGCTCTGCCGTTTCGGCGCAAGTGACCTATGATCAAGTGGTGTCCACATCCGAGGCCGCTGGCCTGATCGTTATGGGCGCGCAACACCCGCGGGTGACTGGCGCCAAACAGTTGGATAGTGGCACGCTTATTCTGCTCGGGGCAGGCAGCAGCTTTTGGCCGGTCCTCACCGCTTCGGCCGAGTGGTTGGACGGCAAGCCGGACCCGGTCGACCGTTGGTCGCTCCGAGTGGTCGGCACCCTTGCGGAAAACCTTGGCGCCCAGGCGTTGTATCCATTCGGCGGTCCACCCTATGCGCCATTCATAGATTGGGCGTTGAAATCGGGACGTACGTTTCAAAGCCCGGTGGGCGCGCTGGTGCACGACACGGTGGGAATGATGATTTCATTCCGTGGAGCCCTGCATTTTGACCACGAGTTCGACTTTCCCGTCGCAGATGACCCGTCGCCATGTATCAATTGCCCCGCACCCTGCGCATCGGCCTGCCCGGTCGGTGCCTTGAACGCCAAAACGTTCTATGACGTCGAAGCCTGCCACGGCTACCTGAGAACTCCGCCCGGTCAAGCCTGCATGACACAGGGATGCGCGGCCCGGCTGGTCTGTCCGCTCAGCGCGGGAGCCGGACGTCGGGCCGAGCAATCCGCCCATCACATGAGAGCCTTTCACCCGGAATGACCCGCACGCTTATCCTGACCCGCCACGCAAAATCCAGTTGGGACCATCCCGACCTGCCCGATCATGACCGACCGTTGAACAAGCGCGGCCGAGCTTCGGCATCCGCCATCGGCGATTGGCTGCGGCGCAAGGGGTACTTGCCAGACGAGGTCCTGAGTTCTTCATCCGAACGCACGCGCGAGACCTGGCTTCGGATGGGGCTGAGTGCGTCCAACATCCGGTTCCTCTCCGAACTCTATCATGCCTCGCCCGACCAGATCCGGCAGGCGCTGTCCAGCGCGACGGGGCAAACGGTCCTGCTGCTGGGCCACAATCCGGGGGTCGCGGAGTTTGCGGAACGTATTGTCCAGTCTGCACCGGAGCACCCGCGGTTCCTCGACTATCCGACCTGTGCGACCACGGTTCTTCAATTTGATATGGCGGACTGGTCCGGAATCGGTTGGCACGACGGCCAGGTGATCGAATTCGTCACGCCGCGCGCGTTGCTAGAATGAAAAAAGGGCGGGATCACCCCGCCCTTTCCAACGTCGCATTCAACCCGTGTCAGTGACCCAGAATCTGGCTGAGGAACAGCTTGGTCCGTTCGCTTTGCGGGTTGTTGAAGAACTCTTCCGGCTCGTTCTGTTCAACGATCTGACCGGCATCCATGAAGATCACCCGGTTCGCCACCTGGCGGGCAAAGCCCATCTCGTGCGTTACGCAGAGCATGGTCATGCCTTCCTCGGCCAGCTCGATCATCGTGTCGAGCACCTCTTTGATCATCTCGGGGTCCAGAGCGGAGGTCGGTTCGTCGAACAGCATGATGCGCGGACGCATGCACAGGCTGCGGGCGATGGCCACACGCTGCTGCTGACCACCCGACAATTGGCCGGGATACTTGTTGGCCTGCTCGGGGATCTTGACCTTTTCGAGAAAGTGCATCGCTGTTTCTTCGGCCTCTTTCTTGGGCGTTTTGCGCACCCAGATCGGGGCCAGTGTGCAGTTCTCCAGAATGGTCAGATGCGGGAAGAGGTTGAAGTGCTGGAACACCATGCCAACCTCGGACCGGATCTTGTCGATGTTCTTCAGATCGTTCGACAACTCGGTTCCATCCACCACGATCTTGCCCTGCTGGTGTTCTTCCAGCGCGTTCAGGCAGCGGATCAGAGTGGATTTGCCCGAGCCCGACGGCCCCGCGATCACGATCCGCTCGCCCTGATTGACGGTCAGATTGATGTCGCGCAGCACGTGGAAGGACCCGTACCACTTGTTCATGTTGGTGATTTCGATGGCGACTTCGTCGCTCACCTGCATTTTAGAGCGGTCAATTTCGCGGTCGATTGCAAGTTCAGACATGTGTTGAACTCCTTAGTGATGATCCGTGGCAAGGCGACGCTCGAGCCACTGGGAATATTGAGAGATGCCGTAACAGACGACGAAGAACAGAAGCGCGGCAAAGCCCAGAAGCTCCCAATAGACGCCGTTCCATTCGGTCGACGCCAGGATGGGACCCCGGATCATGCCCACCAGATCGAACATCGAGATGACCGAAACCAGCGTGGTATCTTTGAACAGGCCAACGGCCACGTTTACGATACCAGGGATTGAGATCTTCAAGGCCTGTGGCAGGATGATCAGACGCATCGCCTGCGGGTAGTCCAGACCCAAACTGTCTGCTGCCTCATACTGACCGCGCGGAAGCGCAGCCAGACCGCCGCGGATCACCTCGGCGATATAGGCGGCAGAGAACATGGTGATCATGATCACAACGCGCAGGAACAGGTCGACCGTGCTGTCAGGCGGGAAGAAATAGGCCAGCATCACCGAAGCCACGAACAGCAGCGTGATCAAAGGCACGCCACGGATGAATTCGATGAAGATGACGCAAACCCACTTGATCAGCGGCATATCGGACTGACGACCCAGAGCCAGTGCAATACCCAGAGGCAAGGACAGTGAAACACAGGTCACGCCCAGCATTAGGTTCAGCATAAAACCACCTAGGTCACGGCTGGGCACCGCAGTCAGCAGCGCACCTTCGTTGGCGTCTTCGGGAATTAGTGCCCCGCCGACATTCCACACGACCAGCGCCACGACAATGGCCCCAAAAAACCCGGCTGCAAAGCTGTTGCGGCCAAATTTCTGGAATACCACGCCTGCCGCGACACAGCCCAGCAGGGCCACGATGGGCACCATGATGGTTCCACCCCAAATCAGCCAGAAAGCGATGAACGGGTAGAGCGCCGTGAACAGCAGCAACTTTCGAGGCAGGTCGAAGAACAGAACAGGTGCCACAGCCACCAGCATCAGCACAAACGCCAAGTTCGGGCGCCAATACGCTTCTACCGGATATTTGAACCCGTAGATCAGTTGATGCCAGCGTTCGGTGAGAACTGCGAAACAGGCCCCGGTCTTGCCGTCCAGAATCTCGCGGCATTGCGCCAGCGAGTCCGCATTCCAAACTCCGTTCAAAATCCACGGCAAGGTGTTCTTGAGAAGCACATAGATCAGCAGAATCGACAGAAGGGTAAGGATCGTGTTTGTGACACCCGAGAACAGGTTCTCGCGCAGCCATTTGACGATACCCGTCTGGTTTGCCGGCGGAGGCGACGGAGGAATGGTGCCGTCGGCCACAAATGCGATCGGATTTGTTGTTTGATCAGCCATGGCTCAGCGCTCCTTCAACTTGACGGATGCGTTGTAGATGTTCATCGCCATCGAAATCAGCAGCGAGGCTGTCAGATAGAACAGCATCAGCAGCAAGACGCACTCGATCGCGCGACCGGTTTGGTTCAGCGTGATGCCACCCAGCGTTGCGGTGATATCCGCATAGCCGACTGCAATCGCCAGAGACGAGTTCTTGGTGATGTTCAGATATTGCGAGATCAACGGCGGGATGATGACCCGCAGCGCCTGAGGCAGGATCACAAGATTCATGATCCGACCGGGACGCAGGCCCAGCGCGGCCGCAGCCTCGGTCTGACCTTTTGAAATCGCCTGAATACCCGCACGTACGTTTTCTGCGATGAAGGCGCCGGTATAGATCGACAAAGCGAACCACAATGCGATCAGCGGACCGCCGACCTTGATACCACCGCTGAAGTTGAAACCTTTCAGCGCGGGGACATCCCAGGTCAGGCCCATCAAAATCATCAGCAGCGCAAAAGGCACAAGCCAAACTGCAAGCTTCACAAGGCCAGTCTTTGGACGCTCGCCCGTCTGTTCCTGTTTGAGCGTGGCGCGTTTCTCAATTTCACGAGACGCAAACCAGGAAGCGACCAAAACCGCGATGACCAGCAGCCAATTCAGAAAGGTCGAACCGAACAGCCCATTCGCAAACTCGGGGCGCGGGACATAGACGCCACGGTTGGTAAAGGCGAACAGGTCGAACAGCATGCTGGATGTTGGGTTATCGCCGCGGAACTCCCTCGGTCCCGGCAGAACGGCTGTCATGATCGTGAAGATGATGATGATCCAGATCAGAACCGGAATATTCCGGAAGATTTCCACGTAGACCGCCATCAGCTTGGATACGAGCCAGTTGTTTGACAGGCGTAAAACACCTGCGATCACGCCAAACACCGTCGCAGTGATACAAGCCAGGAATGCAACCAAAAGCGTGTTGAGAATGCCGACGACAGCCGCACGCCCATGCGAGGACTGGCTGTCATATTCGATCAAACGCTGGTTGATGTCATACCCGGACGGATCGCCCAGGAAAGAATAGGAAATGTTGAGCCCTGCGGCCCTAAGGTTCTGGATCAGGTTGTTACCAAGATACCAGATGCTGAGCGCAATAACGATTGCCGCGATCACCTGAAATGTAAGAGAGCGATAGCGTGTATCGTTTATGAGCATCGACAACCGAAAGTCAGCCTTCGGTGGGTCAGTCATAGTCGACATATTTTGGGATCCCCGTGCTTTTCGGACGCTTCCTTCCCGGCAGGGTTTTCCCCGCTCCCGAGCAGCCCGTAGCATTCTGTTCTGCGAAAAAGGGCGCAGGTTACCCTGCGCCCTTTTCCGTGGATTTTAGCGGAACGGCGGCGAGTACAGCAGACCACCATCGGTCCACTGTGCGTTCAGACCGCGTGCCAGACCGATCGGGGTTTCCTCACCGATGTTCTTGGCAAACACTTCGCCGTAGTTGCCACCCGCCTTGATAGCGCTCATGGCCCACTGTGCGTCCAGGCCCAGCATCTCGCCTAGGGTGCCTTCGCTACCCAGCAGACGGTTGATTTCCGGGTTCTCGGTGCCAGCAGCCATCTCGTCGATGTTGGCCGAGGTGACGCCCAGCTCTTCGGCCGAGATCAGAGCGTTCAGGGTCCAGCGAACGATGTCGCCCCACTCGTTGTCGCCGTGACGAACCAGCGGGCCCAGCGGCTCTTTCGAGATGATTTCGGGCAGCAGAACGTGATCACCGGGGTTTTCGAACGTGGCGCGGGTTGCGGCCAGGCCCGAAGCGTCGGTGGTGTAAACGTCACAGGCACCTGCCAGGTACTGCTGCTGCGCTTCGGCGTTGGTTTCGATCGGAACCGGCTCGTAGCTGATGTTGTTCGAGCGGAAGAAGTCCGCCAGATTCAGCTCGGTGGTGGTACCGGTCTGGATGCAGACGGTGGCGCCGTCCAGTTCCTTGGCCGAGCTGACGCCCAGTGCCTTGGGAACCATGAAGCCCTGACCATCATAGTAGTTCACACCCACGAATTCGAACTTCAGGTCGACGTCGCGGCTGAAGGTCCAGGTGGTGTTACGGGCCAGCATGTCAACTTCGCCCGAAGCCAGAGCGGTGAAGCGGGTCTTGCCGGTGGTGGGAACGAATTCAACAGCATTCGCGTCACCCAGAACGGCGGCGGCTACTGCGCGGCATACAGCAACGTCAAAGCCCTGCCATTCGCCATTCGCGTCAGGTGCAGCAAAGCCAACCAGACCGGTGGTCACACCGCAGTTCAGCTTGCCGCGCGCTTTGACGTCGTCCATGGTTCCTGCCGCGGCCGCGCCGGCAGCAAGACCGGCAATCGTCGCCGCGCCCAAGATTACGGATTTTTTCATTTTTACCTCTTCCTGATTTCCCGCCCCATCCCGGGACGGATCTTGTCCGACACACAAAGGTAGCCGGATAGGTTACCCCAAAGGTGTCTCCCCTTTAGTGCGCCCGAGTTTGGGCGCATTCATAAACAAACGTCAAGGGTCGGATCAGTGAAAACGATATGTTCCCGGCAAGGCAACTGCCCAAGCCTCTCAAATCAGGACCAGAAAGGCTCAAACCGATAGATCATAGAAGGTTTTCGCGTGCAAAAAGGCGATCTTCTTCAGTTCGGCGGCTTGGACCGCCTCGTCGTCGTCCCCCCATTGCTCGGCCTGCCACGATTCATCCAGCCGAGAAATGCGCCATATCTCGTCCGGGTTGCGCCAGTTTTGGGCAGCGGCAAAACCCAGAATCAACGAACCCGACAGACTCACAAGGTCGTGAAACGCCGCCAGACGGAACGCGTCCAGGTCGTGAACCTGCCGACGCAGCCGATCCAGCGCCTCGGGGGCCTGAGGCTGATGCCGGACGCCTTCGACCGGGATCAGTCTGGCGCCCAGCGTTTCCGCGGCCCAGTCCAGCGCGGGATCCCATTCGCGGCGCTGACGTTCGATCAGGGCTTCGGGGTGGGTTGCGCGATAGCAGAGCAGGTCCGAATCGCCATAGTCCGACAACATGTCGGCGACTTCCGTGTGCTGATGCTGCACCTTGTCGATTGCCGCGTTGGCCGAACGGGTGAAGGGCATCGTCGCCGGATCGATTTCCTTTTCCTGCGCGTCCCATTCGCGGGCCACCGCCTCGGCCATGGCCCGGGTGGGCAGGACCAGAGCAGCCTTGGCCGGTGTCCGCACGCGGCGGCCGTCCAATTCGACGGTAAAACCGCTATCGGTCGCGACCACGGCACTGCCTGTCCAAAAGCGTTTCGGTTTCCACTCACTCATATCGTTATCCCCAGACTTCGGTCAGGACGCCAGGCAACTGCTCGAACCGGTCGATCACCGCGGACGCCGCACCCAGCTGCGACCGTTCATGATAGCCCCAGCCCACACCGATCCCTGCAACCCCGGCGGCCCGCGCCATTTCCATGTCAAAGCTGGTGTCGCCGATCATCACCGCATCACCGGCCGACACCCCTGTTTCAAAAAGCGCCGTTTCGATCATCGAGGGATGCGGCTTGGATGGATGATGGTCCGCCACCTGACGGGTAACGAAGACAGAATCCAACCCGTGCGCCTCGAGCAAGGCATCCAACCCCCGCTGCGATTTACCCGTCGCCACGCCCAGAAGGATCTCGGGCACGGCCTGCAACGATCCGATAATCTCGCGCGCGCCGGGATAGAGCGGTGAACTTGCCACCCCCATCTCAAGCCGATGAGCGTGATACGCCTCTTTGTAACCCTCGACCAATCGGCTTTGAGTTGCCCGTGACTGATCCGGCGCGAGGCGTGCGATTGCAATCGGCAAGGACAGCCCCACGATCGACAGGATCGCCGCGCGATCCGGCACCGGAAGGGACAGAGCCTGGAAACTGGCGGTCATGGCCGACACGATGCTGGCCTGGCTGTCCACCAGCGTCCCGTCGACATCGAACAGAACCAGGCGCAGAGGCGCGGTCATTGCAACTCCTCGAACGGATCTGCAGCGGCCAGATCTTCGGTCCAGCCCAAAGTATCCCAGCTGTCCTTCATGTGAGGCGGCAGCGGAGCGTTGATCGTGACCTGCTTGCCGGTCATCGGATGCTTGAACGACGCGGTTCGGGCGTGCAGGTGCAGCTTTTTGCTGATGACCCCGCCCAGCTGCGCGCCCCAGCCATCGCCTAGGTTTTCCTGACCCGAGCCGCCATATTTCCCATCGCCGATGATCGGGTGCCCGATGGCCGCCATGTGCGCGCGCAGCTGGTGCGTGCGGCCGGTGACGGGCTCCATCGCGACCCAAGATGCACGCCCCGCCACCCGATACAGCGTGGCATAAAGTGTATGGGCTCGTTTGGCACCCGGTGTGCTGTCGATCTCGTTCAGGTGGACGGCGATCATCTTTTCGCCCTCCCCCTGCTTGCCATGACCGGGGGCCTTGACCAGCCCGGTCTTGATCTCGCCCAGATACGGGGTCGGCACGCCAGCCACCAGCGCCCAGTAGATCTTGCGCGTGTTGCGATGCCGGAAGGCCGCGGTCAGCCCCTTGGCCGCTTCGCGCGTACGCGCCATCAGCAGCACGCCCGAGGTGTCCTTGTCGAGCCGATGCACCAGCCGCGGGCTCTCGTCATAGCCAAAGCGCAGTGCCTCGGCGAGGCCATCCACATGCCGGGCCTGACCGCTGCCGCCCTGAACGGGCAGGCCGTGGGGTTTGTTCAGCGCCAGCACGTGGTCGTCGCGATAGATCACGCAGGACTGGATCATTTTCGCATCGGCATCGGTCACGCGGGGGCGGGCCGGGGCCGGTTTGTGATCCGGGTCCGGCAGGGGCGGCACGCGCACCACCTGCCCCGCCTGCAAGCGGGTCGAGCCCTTGACCCGCCCGCCGTCCACGCGCAGTTCGCCCTTGCGGCACATCTTTTCGATCCGGCCTTGGCTCACATGCGGGAACAGGCGCCGCAGCCAGCGGTCCAACCGTTGGTCGCCGTCGCCCGGCTCGACCGTGATCATCTGTACGCCGCTCATGCCAATACCCCTTGCGACCGGATGCTGCGCGCCCGGAAAATCGCCCGTGTCAGTGCCTCAGAAAACATCCGCGTCTGTCGCGCGCCGCAAGGCAAGAGTCAAGCAGGCTGACGGGTTCGGGGGCCAAGGCCGCTCAGATATCAGTGAAATCCCCGTGCCGCCCGGCCCCATCGCGGAACCGAGCCGCGCCGGATGTGCCCTCGCGGCGGATGGCGTCCAGCCCGTTGGCCCATTCGACCTTCAACGCCTCGTGCATCGGCATCCCCCGGGTTTCGATGATCGAGCGGCGGTCGGCGCGGACGGCCTCCTGCGGGAACCGGGCAATCTCTTGCGCCATCGCTTCAGCCGCCATTCGGGTTTCACCCTGCGGCACGATTTTCTCGGCAAGTCCGATCCGTTCGCACTCGTCAGCCTTGACCTTGCGCCCTGTCAGCGTGATCTCGAGCGCCTTGCCCTGCCCGACCAGCCGCGGCAGCCGCACCGAACCGCCATCCATCAGCGTGATCCCCCAGCGGCGGCAATAGACGCCCATATAGGCGTCCTCGGCCATCACCCGGATGTCGCACCACAGGGCCAGTTCCATGCCGCCGGCCACTGCGGCACCCTCGATCGCGCCGATGACCGGCTTTGACAATTCCAGCCGCGATGGACCCATCGGCCCCAGCAGCGACGGCGCCGCCCCGATCGGAAAGGCATGCTTGTCGAAATACGGCTCGCGCAGGTCCGGGTCAGACAGCGTGGCCGCCATCTTGAGATCCCAGCCCGCGCAGAAATTGCCGCCCTTGCCCCAGAACACGGCGGCTTTGGCCGTGCTGTCCTCGAAGGCGATGAAGGCCTCGGCCAAGGCTGCGGCGTGTTCGGCATCCACGGCGTTTCTGGCCTGGGGCCGGTCGTGGATGATGGTCCACACGTCATCTGTCTTGTCGATGGAAACGGTCATCTGCGCTCCTCCCTGGCGGCATGTAACCCTAGGGAAACCCGGCCGCGCCCTGGGTGTCGCGCAAAACGCGACGGCACGGCCTGATCTGACCTTGCGTCACGACCCGTTGCGTTGACTGCGCAGTTTCGAAAAGTAGTCCAGACGCTTTTTCAACTCGCGCTCGAACCCGCGTTCGACCGGCTGGTACAGGACCGGGCGTTTCATGGTCTCGGGAAAGTAGTTCTGCCCCGAGAACCCGTCCTCGGCATCGTGGTCGTAGGCATAGCCCGCGCCATAGCCCTGATCCTTCATCAACCCGGTCGGCGCGTTCAGGATGTGTTTGGGCGGCGGCTCGCTGCCCGACTGTTTGGCCAGGCGCATCGCCGCCTTGTAGCCCACATAGGCTCCGTTGGATTTGGGCGCCAGCGCCAGATATACGACCGCCTGCGCCAGCGCCAACTCACCCTCGGGCGACCCGAGCCGCTCGTACACCTCCCACGCATGCAGGCAGATCGACTGGGCCTGCGGGTCGGCCAGGCCGATATCCTCGACCGCCATTCGGGTGATGCGGCGGGCCAAGTATCGCGGATCTTCGCCCCCAGTCAGCATCCGGGCGAACCAGTACAGCGCCGCATCCGGGTCGGACCCGCGCACCGATTTGTGCAGCGCCGAGATCAAATTGTAGTGCTCGTCCCCCGACTTGTCGTATTTCGCGGCGCGGCGCATCAGGCGCTTGGCCAGCGCGTCCGGGTCCAGTGGCGCGTCCACCGACCAGGCCGCGATCTGTTCGATCAGGTTCAACAGCGCCCGACCGTCGCCATCCGCCATTTCCTGCAGCGCGTCCCGCGCCGCGGGTGTCAGGGGCAGCACCTTGCCCAGCTCTTTTTCGGCACGCTGTGTCAGGCGTTCCAGATCGGCCAGATCCAGCCGTTCCAGCACCAGCACTTGCGCGCGGCTGAGCACGGCGGCGTTCAACTCGAACGAGGGGTTTTCGGTGGTCGCGCCCACCAGAAGGATCGTCCCGTCCTCCATATGCGGCAGGAACCCGTCCTGCTGGGCCTTGTTGAATCGATGGATCTCGTCCACGAACAACAGTGTCCCCTTACCGTTCCGCCGCCGCAACTTGGCGGCCTCGAACACCTTCTTGAGGTCGGGAACGCCGGTGAAGATCGCGCTGATCTGTTCGAAATGAAGGTCGGTTTCCTTGGCCAGCAACCGCGCGATGGTGGTCTTGCCCACCCCCGGCGGTCCCCAGAAGATCAGGCTGGACAGGCTGCCCGACGCCAGCATCACCCCCAGCGGCGCCTCGGGGCCCAGAACCTGTTGCTGCCCGATCACCTCGGACAACGCCTGGGGCCGCAGCCGGTCGGCCAGCGGGCGGTTCGGGGCCGGTTCCGAGGCCTGGCCTTCGGTGTCGAACAGGTCACTCATGCGGTCACAGCCTGAACCGCAACGACACGGGTTTGCCGCCGCGCACCAGGTCGATCTGCACCCGCCGACCCGGATCGCGCAGCGCCCGAACGACGTCACGCGGGCGTTCAGCCTTTCGCCCGTTCACGGCATTGATGACATCGCCGGGCCGCAACCCGGCCCGCGCGCCATAGGGGCCGGGGTCGACCACGACCACACCGGTCTGCGACAGCAGCAGACCCATCTTGGCAATCATTGCCGGGTTGATGCGCGCAACCGTCATTCCCGGAAGAACCGTGCGATCGTCCAGAGTGGTTTCCTCGGCCGGAGGCGTCTCGGGCGCGGGCACCAGATCGACGGCGACCTCAGCACGTTCGCTGCCGCGGAGCCGGGTCAGAACGGATGTCCCACCAACACCCGCCACAGACATGCGGAACTTCATCTCAGCCGGAGAATTCACCTCCTCGCCATCCACGTGGGTCACAATATCGCCAACCCGCAACCCGGCCTCGGCCAACGGGCTGAGCGGATGGAGGTCCGAGATCACAACGCCCTGCGGCAGCGAAAGCCCAAGGGATTCGGCGATGTCGGCGCTCATGGTCTGTCCGGCCATACCCGCCCAAGGGCTGACGAAACCTTCGTTTCCTTCCTGGGCCTGCCGCAGAAACTCTGCCACCAGATTGGCCGGAATGGCGAAGCCAATCCCATTGGACCCACCCGACCGCGTCAGGATCGAGGTGTTGATGCCGATCAGGTCACCATTCACGTCGATCAGGGCACCGCCGGAATTGCCCGGGTTGATGGGCGCGTCTGTCTGGATGAAATAGCCCCGTGCATTGCCGGTGGCGGTGCCAGACCGCGCCAGCCCCGAGATGATGCCAGACGACACGGTCTGCCCGACGCCGAACGGGTTGCCGATGGCCAGAGCCAGTTCCCCCACCTCGACATGGTCAGAATCCCGCAGACGCAGAAACGGCAGTCCCTGCGCGTCCTGCAGGCGCAGGATGGCGATGTCGCTTTCCTCGTCGCCCAGAACGACCTCGGCCTGGAACTCGCGACGATCCGTTGTCACGACCCGGATCTCGGTCGCGGTGCCGACAACGTGATAGTTCGAGACGACATAGCCGTCCTCGGTCAGGATGACGCCCGACCCCAGCGAGTTTTGAACCCGCGGCCGCGGTGCACCGAACCCACCGCCGAAAAAGTCGCGAAAGAACGGATCCGTGAAAATCGGGCTGCTGCGCCCAGGCCGGACGATCTTGGCATAGATGTTCACCACCGCCGGGGCAGCCTTTTTGACCACCGGGGCAAAACCCATGGAAATCTCGACCTGTGACTGAGGAACCCGTGTCTCGGCACCGGCATGGGTGGCCAGTGTCATCAGGCATACGGCCAGGATCGTGCGTATCATGACAGCTCCGTTCATCATCCGCCGAAGATATGCGGAGGTCGGCACGCGAATGCAATAGAGCACGCGAAACCTTGCCGCTGCCATGTCCGCCGCAAGCGTGGCGATCCATAAGAAAAAGCCCCTGACCGGGATATCCGGACAGGGGCCATGAAACGGCAATGCAGCCGGTTCTTATTCTTCGTCAACGTCCACTTCTTCAGCGGCGACGCGGGCCTTGTCGGCTGCGCCTTTGGCGTCGATGTCACGATCAACGAATTCGATGATCGCCATCGGAGCCATGTCGCCATAGCGGAAGCCAGCTTTCAGGATACGGACATAGCCGCCCTGACGGTCCTTGTAGCGCGGGCCCAGAACCTCGAACAGCTTGGCGACGTCCTTGTCTTCCTTCAGCTGAGCTGCGGCCTGACGGCGGGCGTGCAGGTCGCCGCGCTTGCCCAGGGTGATCAGTTTTTCAACGATCGGGCGCAGTTCTTTTGCCTTGGGCAGGGTCGTCTTGATCTGTTCGTGCTCGATCAGCGAGCCGGCCATGTTCGAGAACAGGGCCTTGCGGTGCTCATGAGTACGGTTCAGGCGGCGGTAACCACGTGCGTGACGCATTTTTCAATTCCTTCTTTCGCGTTTTGCTTTGTCTGGCCGGCGATGCGTGTCACCGGCTCTCCTTGGGGCGGAAATGCCCATACGGTCCCCGGCAGCCCGGGCATTGGCGAAGACGCGTTTAGAACGCGTCTTCGAATTTCTTGGCCAGATCTTCGATGTTGTCGGGCGGCCAATCCTCGACATCCATGCCGAGGTGCAGGCCCATGCCGGACAGCACTTCCTTGATCTCGTTCAGCGACTTGCGGCCGAAGTTCGGGGTGCGCAGCATCTCGGCTTCGGTCTTCTGGATCAGGTCGCCGATGTACACGATGTTGTCGTTCTTCAGGCAGTTTGCCGAACGGACCGACAGTTCCAGCTCGTCCACTTTCTTCAGCAGCAGCGGGTTGAACTCCAGACCATCGTCCTCGTCCTGGCGGCCAGCCGATTCCGGTTCGTCGAAGTTGACGAAGATCGACAGCTGATCCTGCAGGATGCGCGCGGCAAAGGCCAGCGCGTCCTCGGGTGTGATCGAGCCGTCGGTTTCGATCTTCATGGTCAGCTTGTCATAGTCCAGAACCTGGCCTTCACGGGTCGGCTGAACGTCATAGGCGACCTTCTTGACCGGCGAGTAGATCGCGTCGATCGGGATCAGGCCGATGGGCGCATCTTCGGGCTTGTTCTTCTCGGCCGAGACATAGCCTTTGCCGGTGTTGACGGTCAGTTCCATGAACAGCTCGGCGCCATCGTCCAGGTGGCAGATGACGTGATCACGGTTCAGAACCTCAATGCCGGCGCTTTCGCTGATATCACCGGCGGTGACAACTGCGGGGCCTTTGGCATTGATCGACAGGCGCTTGGGCCCTTCGACTTCCATGCGCAGAGCAACCTGCTTGAGGTTCAGGATGATGTCAGTGACGTCTTCACGAACGCCGGCAACCGAGCTGAACTCGTGCAGGACGTTGTCGATCTGGACGCTGGTGATGGCCGCGCCTTGCAGCGAGCTCATCAGAACACGGCGCAGCGCGTTGCCCAGGGTCAGACCAAAGCCACGCTCAAGCGGCTCCGCAACCAGGGTTGCCTGCCGCGCGGGATCGTTGCCCGGCTTGCCTTCCAGCTGGGTCGGCTTGATCAATTCTGCCCAATTCTTGTGGATCATGTAATCCCTCCATTCCTGTCTGCGCCCCATGACCAATCAGGTGCAGACGCCCGAGGTTTCAAAACGGCGAACCGGGGCCGTGTAAAAACACGGCCCCAGCCTGGTAATTCGATCGGTTAGACGCGGCGGCGCTTCGGCGGGCGGCAGCCATTGTGGGCGATCGGGGTCACGTCGCGGATCGACGTGATATTGAAGCCCACGGCAGCCAGCGCACGCAGAGCCGATTCACGACCCGAACCGGGGCCCTGAACTTCGACTTCCAGCGTCTTGACGCCATGTTCCTGCGCCTTCTTGCCTGCGTCTTCTGCAGCCATCTGAGCGGCGTAGGGGGTCGATTTCCGCGATCCCTTGAAGCCCATGGTGCCGGCCGACGACCAAGCGATGGCGTTGCCCTGCACGTCCGAGATCAAGATCTTGGTGTTGTTGAAGGTCGAATTCACATGGGCGACGCCCGATGCGATGTTCTTACGCTCTTTGCGCTTAACGCGAGTCTTGTCACGTGCCATCAGTCAGACCCTCCCTTATTTCTTCTTACCAGCGATGGCCTTTGCGGGGCCTTTGCGGGTACGAGCGTTGGTGTGGGTACGCTGACCGCGAACCGGCAGGTTGCGGCGGTGACGCAGACCGCGATAGCAGCCCAGGTCCATCAGACGCTTGATGTTCATCTGAACTTCGCGACGCAAGTCACCTTCGACGGTGAAGTTGGCGTCGATGTATTCGCGGATGGCCAGAACTTCGGCATCCGACAATTCATTGACGCGACGAGTCGTGTCGATGCCAACGGCTTCGCAGATCGCTTTGGCCGAGGTGTTGCCGATACCGGTGATATATGTAAGGGCGATTGGTACCCGCTTTGCAGTCGGGATGTTTACGCCGGCAATACGTGCCACGTGTCACTTTCCTTTCGTTGCGGTTCCGTAGTTCCAGAACCTTTTTTCACAACGCCTAACCGTGGCAGTGTGGCCAGAGGGTTCAGCATTATTCGAGGTGGTCTATACATGCGGAACGAATCCCGCATGCGCGATTGATTCCCCAAAGGGATGGGGGTCGATATGGGCTTTTGGGCTTGGCGTCAAGCCCTTTGCAAGCTTAACCCAATATGGCTGCGATCGAGGCCCGGACTTCCTTGATGTCCGCCAGCCCGTTCACCGGTCGAAGATCGCCCTTGGCGTAGTAATAGCCAATCAACGGTGAGGTCTTCTTGTAATATTCCATAAGCCGGGTGCGCAGGCTTTCCTCGTTGTCGTCGGCACGACGGACGAAATCGTTTTCCTTGCCGCAATTGGTACATTTGCCATCGGCCGGGATCGGTTTGGTCTTGTCATTGTAGACCTCGCCGCAACCGCCACAAGTCGACCGGGCAGTGATCCGTTCAACCAGAGCCTCGTCATCCACGCGCATTTCGATCACGGTGTGCAGCGACTGGCCCAGCTTGGTCAGAAGGGCCGACAAGGCGTCAGCCTGGGCCAAGGTGCGCGGAAAGCCGTCGAAGATGAAGCCGGCGCCCTTTTCGGTGGTCAGCTTCTCTTCGATCAAGCCAATCACGATCTCGTCGGTGACAAGCTTGCCCGCGTCCATGATCGCGGCCACCTTCTTGCCCATCTCGGTTCCCGAGTTGCGGGCCTCGCGCAGCATGTCACCGGTGCTGAGCTGGATCATGCCCCGCGTTTCAACCAGGTGACGTGCCTGCGTACCCTTGCCTGCCCCCGGGGGGCCCAGAAGAATGATATTCATCGACGAGCGGGTCCCTTCCTGCCGCGTTTCTTGCCTTTGCCGCGCAACTGGGACTTTTCGATCAGCCCTTCGTATTGATGCGCCAGGAGGTGGCTCTGAACCTGTTGGATCGTGTCCATGGTCACAGACACGATGATCAGAACCGAGGTGCCGCCGAAATAGAACGGGATGGCGAACTGGCCGCGCAGAATTTCAGGCAGCAGGCAGACCGCCGCAAGATAGGCCGAACCCAGCACCAGCACGCGGTTGACGACGTATTCCAGATATTCGGCGGTCTTTTTGCCAGGGCGAATGCCGGGCACAAAGCCGTTCTGCTTTTTCAGGTTGTCCGCCACGTCATCCGGTTTGAACGACACGTTGAACGTGTAGAAGTAGGCAAAGAACACGATCATCGACGCAAAGAACAGCAGATAAAGCGGCTGTCCCGGTCCGAAATTGGCCAGCAGCCACGACATGATCGGTCCGTTTGCAGCGCCCGACGAAAAGGTCGAGATCGTGACCGGCAGCAGCAGCAGCGAGCTGGCGAAGATCGCCGGAATCACGCCGGCCGGGTTGACCTTGACCGGCAGGTGGCTCGAGCCGCCCTCATAGACCTTCATGCCGACATTGCGGCGCGGGTACTGGATGTGGATCTTGCGCAGCGCGCGTTCCATGAACACCACGAAGGTGATAACGGCGATCACCATCACGATCACGCCGACGATCACGGCCGGGCTGATCGCGCCCGAACGGCCCGAGGCAAGGAACTGGGCCAGCGCGGCCGGAACCTCGGCGATGATGCCGACGAAAATGATCAGCGAGATGCCGTTGCCGATGCCGCGCGCGGTGATCTGTTCACCCAGCCACATCAGGAACATGGTGCCACCGACCAGAGTGATCATCGTGGACAGGCGGAAATACAGACCCGGATCGGTAGCCAAATCGCCCGATTCCAGCGAAACCGCCAAGCCATAGGCCTGAACGGTGGCCAGCGCGACGGTTCCGAAACGGGTGTACTGGTTGATCTTCTTGCGGCCCTGCTCGCCCTCTTTCTTGAGCTGTTCGAGCGCGGGCACCATCGAGGTCAGCAGCTGTACGATGATCGATGCCGAGATATAGGGCATGATGCCGAGGGCAAAGATACCCATCCGCCCAAGCGCCCCGCCGGTGAACATCGAAACCATCCCACCGATGCCCTGCCCCGCTTGTTCCATGAACTCGCGCAGCGCCTGACCGTCGATCCCCGGCACCGGAATGAAGGTGCCCAGACGATAGACGATCAGCAAACCCAGCGTGAACAGGATGCGGTTGCGCAGATCGGTGGCCTTGCCCAGAGCAGCCCAGCTTGTGTTGGCTGCCATTTGTTCTGCTGCTGATACCATAAATCGGTCTCTCTTATGAAAACGCCGCCCGGAACCGTTTTCCGGCTCGGGCGGCGTCTTGGAAAACTCTGAGGTCTATGTAAGCGGGTCGGCGCCCGCTCACAAGCGCTTACTCTGCCGCAGCGGCTTTTGTGACCTTCAGTGAACCGCCCGCTTTTTCCACGGCTTCGATCGCCGCTTTCGAGGCGCCGGTCACTTCCAGGTTCAGCTTGGCGCTGATTTCGCCTTTGGCCAGAACGCGGATACCGTCCAGCTTGCGGCGCACCAGACCCGAGGCGACCAGTGCGTCCTCGGTGACGGCCGATTTAACGTCCAGTTTGCCGGCGTCGACGAATTTCTGGATCAGGCCCAGGTTGATGACGGCAAATTCCTTGCGGTTCGGCTTGTTGAAGCCGCGCTTGGGCAGGCGCTGATACAGCGGCATCTGGCCGCCTTCGTAGCCGTTGATGGCCACACCCGAACGAGATTTCTGGCCTTTGATACCGCGGCCACCCATTTTACCCTTGCCAGAGCCGGGACCACGGCCAACGCGGGTGCGTTTCTTGACGGCGCCGGGATTGTCGCGCAATTCGTGCAGTTTCATGTCGCTTCTCCTAAGCCGGATATGACCCCGAAGCGTGATGGGCCAAACACGGCATTTCTTGGTTTTGATTCTCGTGGCGAACACGCCACCGGAGCGCAGTACAGCCTCGGGCCCCGAGTTGCAAGTTTTGATTACCCTGCCGCAGCGGTTCAGTCGTCGCGGCCGGCAATGGGCGCGTCTTGGGGCACAATTCCATGTTTGGCCACAAGTCGCCCGACCAGGCTGTCAGGATGTGGTATTCCACCATGGTTCTTGCGCATGATCGCCCGCATCCGGCGCCCGTACAAATGGATCGAAACGGTATCCTCGTGAAAAAACCGGTCAAGATTTTCGTTCGGCCGGGCAAGGGCCCGGCGCCGCGAAAAGTTGATCGGGTAAAAAACATGCTCTGGCAGGGCGTATTTTATCTCGCCTGTTTCCTTCAGCGCCCAGGTGAATGCCTTTGGTCCCCACACGCCCCACAACACCTCGGGAACGTTGGTCGGGTTCCCGGCGTCCCGCGCCTCTTCCAGCGGTCGGCGGTGGCGCGGCGGTAACCAAGGAGGAATAAGGTAGGGATCATTCGTGTACTCGATCAGCTTGGCCAGAGTTTCACTGTCCTGCGGCAGGCCCAGAACCCCAATCGCCACCTCACCCTCGAGATACCCATAGTAATGACCATTCGCCGTTGAATAGGGTTTCAGGCAATAGGCATCGGTGTCGGCCCAGATCAGGTCGGGCTCCTGAGCCAGCATCCGGTAGCGGAACTTGTCGGAATGCGGCGCGGGGCTATTGGTACGCTCATGAGTGATAAATTCGGAATCCGGCAGGATCTCGCGGGCATCACGGTGCTCGACACCCTCGGGGATGTTCGTCACATTGCTATAGGTATAAAGCCGCACGCTGTGGCCCATATCCAAGTAAGACTGGATGCACAGCAGTTCCAAAAAGCTGAGCGGCCCCTCGACCCACAGCATTGCAATCTGGAAGTCCCGTGCCATGTTCTGCCCTCTCTGCCCAATGTGTTCATGCCTTGACGGCTTGCCTGCATTGGAGTGACCCAATTCCCGGCGCCGCGCAACGTCGCAGTTGTGGTAGCAACTATTTTCCTGCCCGTGTGGGATCCGTAAACACAAAAGAGGCGCCACTTGGGCGCCTCTGCTTCATATGTTGTAGTCCCTTATCTTACGAGCAGTAGGCGTGCTCGCGGGCGATGTCGGCGATGTCGCACCGGCGGATGCCGATGTCGTTCAACTCGCGGTCGCTCAGACGCTGCAACTCGGTATACGTGCGGGTGTATTCGCTGGCCCGGGCGCGGTTTTCTTTCACGCGCTCGATCAGGTTTGCGATACGGGCGGTCAGGTTGAAGCCGCCATATGTCAGGGTCGCTGTGTGTGCCATTATCTCATTTCCTTTCGAATGTCGGGGCGTATTCCCCGATGTCACTTACTTGGTTCCTGTCTTGGACAGGGTTGAGATAGGGAGTTCAGTTATCGCTAACAACGATGGTTTTGGACTGGCCGCTATGCATTTTTGGCATAGCGGCGCAAATCAGGAGTTACCGCTACCGGCCGCAAGCCGGGACAGGTTGTCCAAAGCAGCAGACCAGCCACCTTTGTAGTCCTGAAATAGTTCTGGCCCGGCCAGGCTTGTGATCTGCAACGTGACGCGCAGCGTACTGCCTTGGCCATTCGGCATGATTTCGTGTCCGCACAGCGAGACCGAGACCAACTCTCCCTGAATGACCAGTGTTTCGGTCAATGAAAGAAACTCCGGCGAGACCACGTGGAACAGGCTGGTCGTATTGAACTCTGGCGCCTCTTTCGGTCCACACCGCGTTTCCTCACGGCCTCCGGGTCGACAGTCAAAAACATCAATCAGAACTACGCTTTCATCGTCTGGTGCGGCCCATTTCTGGCGTAACTCGCGGTCGGTCAACACCTGAAACAGCCGGTCGGGAGCGCAGGCAATCTCGCGTTCCAGGATCAAAGTTTCGTAATCAGCCATCATCGGATTCCTTCTCAATTTGCTCGGCAAGTGCAGACAGGCGATCCAGCCGGCCTTCCCAGAGGTGACGTTGTTGTTTCAACCAACCTTCCGCCTCGGCGATCGGGGCGGCTTCGATATGCAACATGCGAACCCGACCGATCTTCTCCGAACGGATCATTCCAGCGGATTCCAGTTTGCCGAGATGCTTCAGAAACGAAGGAAGAGCCATGTCGTGCGCTTCGTGCAGCTCTGACACGGCCGCTGGGCCAGTGATCAGCCGTTCGATCACGGCACGCCGGGTCGGATCGGCCAGCGCAGAAAAAAATGTATCGAGTTTGTTAGCCATAAGGCTAAGTATTTCAACGCACCGCCCGCGTCAAGAAAAAGTTAGCCGTTTGGCTATGTTTTGAATTTAGAGGTCAGGACAGAGGGCAAAAAGGTGTCTACCTGCGAGTTCCTGGCCAGGCCTTGGCCAAGTTCAACGCAAAAGGCGGTCTTCCGACATTCCGCGCAGGCGACGGCCAAAAATGAAAACGCCCCCGATCAAATCGGAGGCGTTCATTAGGCTTTCGAAGTTGGCGCTCAGCCGCGCTCTTCGATGATCTCAACCAGATGCGGGATCTTGTTGACCATGCCGCGGATCGACGGAGTGTCTTCCAATTCGCGGGTCTTGTGCATCTTGTTCAGGCCCAGACCGATCAGGGTTGCGCGCTGTTCGGCGGGGCGACGGATCGGGGAACCGATCTGCTTGACGACGATGGTTTTTGCCATTGCTCGCTCTCCTTACGCTTCGGCTTCAGCCGGTGCTTCATCCCGCTTGGGCAGGATATCGGCGACCTTCTTGCCACGACGCGCGGCAACCGAACGCGGGCTCTGTTCTTTCTTCAGGCCGTCGATGGTGGCGCGGATCATGTTGTACGGGTTCTGCGAGCCCAGCGACTTGGACACAACGTCCTTCACGCCCAGCATTTCGAACACAGCACGCATCGGACCACCGGCGATGATACCGGTACCTTCCGGCGCGGTGCGCATGACCACTTTACCGGCGCCGTGACGGCCCTCGATGTCGTGGTGCAGGGTCCGGCCTTCGCGCAGCTGCACGCGGATCATCTGACGCTTGGCTTGCTCGGTCGCCTTGCGGATGGCTTCAGGTACTTCTTTCGCTTTACCTTTGCCAAAGCCCACGCGGCCTTTCTGATCGCCAACAACCACCAGAGCGGCGAAGCCAAAGCGCTTACCACCTTTTACGGTTTTAGACACGCGGTTGATTGCGACCAGACGATCGGCAAATTCCGGTGCTTCTTCACGGTCGCGGCCACGGCCCCGACGGTTTTCACGTTCTGCCATTTGGCATCCCTTTTCTCATGTGGCGCTTGGCGCCGTTTTCTTCAATCCAAGTGAGCCTCGACCGAAGCCGAGGCCCCCGGATCATCGGGGCGGATCGAAACCCGCCCACAGGTCTTAGATTTTCAGGCCGCCTTCACGCGCAGCGTCGGCAACTGCCTTCACCTTGCCGTGGAACAGGAAGCCACCACGATCGAAATAAGCCTCTTCGACGCCGGCCTTCTTGGCCCGCTCGGCGATGGCTGCGCCCACTTTGGTGGCCGCTTCGACGTTGTTCTTGCCAACAACACCCAGATCCTTTTCCAGGGTCGAGGCCGAGGCCAGGGTCACGCCACGTACGTCGTCGATCAGCTGAACGGAGATGTTCTTGTTCGAACGGTGTACGGACAGACGCGGACGACCCGCGTTGACCTTGCGAAGTTTGTTCCGAACGCGCAGGCGGCGCTTCAGAAACAGGGTTCTTTTGCTGTTTGCCATTGTGTTCGTCCTTACTTCTTCTTGCCTTCCTTGCGGAAGATGAACTCGCCCTTGTAGCGGATGCCCTTGCCTTTGTACGGCTCGGGACGGCGCCACTCGCGGATTTTCGCCGCGGTTTCGCCCACCAGCTGCTGGTCGATGCCTTCCACAACGATCTCGGTCTGCTTCGGCGCGGTGATGGTGACACCTTCCGGAGCAACGAAATCAACATCGTGGCTGTAGCCCAGGTTCAGCTTCAGGGTGTTGCCCTGCATCTGAGCGCGGTAACCCACACCCTGGATTTCCAGTTCCTTCTTGAAGCCTTCGGTCACACCGGTCACCAGGTTGGCGACCATGGTGCGGCTCATGCCCCACTGCTGACGCGCACGCTTGGACGAACCACGCGGGTCGATTTTGACCACGTTGTCTTCGACCGTCAGAGTGACGTCATCGGTTGCGGTGAAGCTGCGGGTGCCTTTCGGACCTTTGACTTCGATGGTCTGACCCGACACAGAGGCGGTAACGCCGCTGGGCAGCTCGACCGGTTTCTTACCAATACGAGACATTGCAGACCTCCTTAGAAGACGGTGCAGAGCACTTCGCCGCCAACGTTGTTGGAGCGAGCGTTTGCGTCCGACATCACACCTTTCGGAGTGCTGACAATCGACACGCCCAGGCCCTGACGAACCTGCGGGATGTCATTGACGCCCATGTATACGCGACGGCCGGGCTTCGAGACCCGCTTCAGTTCGCGAATGACAGGGGTGCCTTCGTAGTATTTCAGGCTGATTTCCAGAGCCGGATGACCGTTTTCACCGGTCGTCTTTTCATAGCCGCGGATATAGCCTTCGTCCGCCAGCACGTCCAGAACCCAGGCGCGCAGTTTCGACGCCGGAGTGATAACCGTGGACTTGCCGCGCATCTGCGCGTTGCGGATGCGGGTGAGCATATCGCCGATAGGATCGTTCATATCTGTCTCTCCCTTACCAGCTCGATTTCACCATGCCGGGGATCTGACCAGCAGAACCCAGCTCGCGCAGCGCGATACGGCTGACCTTCAGCTTACGGTAGTAAGCGTGGGGACGACCGGTCAGCTGACAACGGTTGTGCAGACGGGTAGCCGAGCTGTTGCGCGGCAGTTTCGCCAGTTTCAGACGCGCTTTGAAGCGCTCTTCCATCGGCTTGCTCTCGTCATTCGCGATCTCTTTCAGAGCCGCACGCTTTTCGGCATACTGTGCCACCAGGCGTGCGCGCTTCTTCTCGCGTTCGATCATTGCTTTTTTAGCCATGTCTCAATCCTCCCGGCGCTTACGCGTTGAACGGCATGTTGAAAGCTTTCAACAGTGCCTTTGCTTCAGCGTCGGTTTTCGCTGTGGTGGCAATTACGATGTCCATGCCCCAGACCTCGTCGACCTTGTCGAAGTCGATTTCCGGGAACACGATGTGCTCTTTCATGCCCATGGCAAAGTTGCCACGGCCATCGAAGGACGGTTTCACACCGCGGAAGTCACGTACGCGAGGCATCGCGATGGTGATCAGACGGTCCAGGAATTCGTACATCCGGTCGCCGCGCAGGGTCACCTTGGCGCCCAGCGGCATGTCTTCACGGACGCGGAAACCCGCGATCGACTTCTTCGCCTTGGTCGAAACGGCCTTCTGACCGGCGATCGCCGTCAGATCCTCGACCGCCGCCTTCGCCTTCTTCGAGTCCTTCACCGCCTCGGCACCACAGCCGATGTTCAGAACGATCTTCTCCAGCTTGGGGATCTGCATATCGTTCTTGTAGCCGAACTCTTCTTTCAGAGCGGCACGGATGGTTTCAGCGTACTGAGCTTTCAGACGCGGGGTGTAGGTTGCAGCATCAAGCATCGATCACGTCCCCCGTGGTCTTGGCGTAACGAACCTTCTTGTCACCTTCCATGCGGAAGCCGACGCGGGTTGCCTTGCCGTTCTTGTCCAGCAGGGCCAGGTTCGACAGGTCGATCGGCAGAGCCTTGGGCAGGCGGCCACCTTGCGACGTTTGCGACTGGCGGGTGTGGCGGATGGCGATGTTCACGCCATCAACGACAGCTTTGCCGGCTTTGGGGTCGACCGAGGTGATAGTCCCCTCTTTGCCCTTGTCCTTGCCGGCCAGCACGACGACCTTGTCGCCTTTGCGGAGTTTAGCAGCCATGATTACAGCACCTCCGGAGCCAGCGAGATGATCTTCATGAAGTTCTTCGCGCGCAGTTCACGAACAACGGGGCCGAAGATACGGGTGCCGACGGGCTCGTTGTTGTTGTTCAGGATGACGGCGGCGTTGCGATCGAAGCGGATCGCGGTGCCGTCTTCGCGACGGACTTCTTTGGCGGTGCGCACGACGACGGCCTTGCGGACATCACCTTTCTTCACGCGGCCGCGCGGGATGGCTTCCTTCACCGAGACGACAATGATGTCGCCGACGGAGGCGTATTTACGCTTGGAACCACCCAGGACCTTGATGCACTGAACTCGGCGGGCGCCGGAGTTGTCAGCGACATCCAGATTGGTCTGCATCTGGATCATGTGGTTTCTCCCGACCTGTGGGGGCTGGTCTTGTTAAATCCCCCAGGGTTTCGACAAATGGAAAAATCCCGGAGGCTTAGGCCTCCAGAACCTCCCAACGTTTCGTCTTCGATTTCGGCGCGCATTCGATGATGCGTACGGTGTCGCCGACCTTGAAGGCGTTCTTTTCGTCGTGAGCCCGGTATTTCTTGGACTTACGAACGGTTTTCTGCAGCAGAGGGTGCTTGAAACGGCGCTCGACCAGAACGGTGATGGTCTGTTCGTTGGCGTCGCTGGTCACGGTGCCTTGCAGGATACGCTTGGGCATCTGATTACTCCTCGGATGCCGCGGCAGCGGCCTTTTCGTTCAGAATGGTTTTGACGCGGGCAGCATTGCGGCGGGCCGCTTTGATACCAGCAGTGTTTTCCAGCTGACCGGTGGCCTGTTGAAAGCGCAGGTTGAAGCTTTCTTTCTTCAGGTTGGCCAGTTCCTCGCGGAGCTGGTCCGGGGTCTTTTCACGCAGTTCTTGGGCGTTCATCGCCTTTTCCTTTGCTCAAAACACCAGAAGGCCCCGTACACGGGTCACCTTGGACCTGGTGGATGAATGATAGACATGCGAATCGCCCGACAACGCCGGGAGACCGCAGGATGCCG
This sequence comes from Ruegeria arenilitoris, assembly GCF_013032855.1. Lineage (GTDB taxonomy): Bacteria > Pseudomonadota > Alphaproteobacteria > Rhodobacterales > Rhodobacteraceae > Ruegeria > Ruegeria arenilitoris. Next base: position 9,792 of record NZ_WQDA01000007.1, on the reverse strand, counting down.
CCGTATAAGGGTTTGATGGGTGGGTGGCAAGAGGAAGTTTTAGGTCCCTAAGCCACCGATCCAAGAAGGAATATCACTGAGTTGTTCCACGCGCTCAATTTCCTTCATCGTTGGGTGCCTAGACACATGTGGAAAGACTTGGAGCATAAAGTCTTTTATTTCCTCAAAAGCTTCGTCGGAATATTCCACTCCACTACGAAACTGATTGAGTAGGGTCATGACCCATTGAATGTACTTTGTTGGCATAACCAGATCATTGATGTCCTCCCATCCGTCGATCAAGCCTTGATTGCTCATCGACGCACGTACCTCAGTGTCACAGGCCCCCCTGCAACACCACCGGATATGACGATATGCTTTAGGCCTATCTACTGTGAAGTCGACCATATCCATCCATAGAGTAATTACGCCTTTATCTTCTTTCTCCAAAAGCTCTGCATTACACACGCAGCATTTTAAAGACGGTTCCTCTGCGAAAAGCGTCGCCGGTTTGGGGTTTTCCCGCTTCCATGCTTCGAATGAAACCGGGAAGTATCGCGCAGCTAATGACATGCCTTCTTCGGAATTCAGAAGGCTTTCCTCTATTTTTTCTCGGTCAAACAGCAAGACCTCCAAAACGGGGCGAAGTCCCGCAAGCATGTCGGATAAGCCTGAACTAGCAATAGTGGAATAGAACCCCATAAAGCCTTGGCAACCATTGGATTGCACACGGTCATAGATGTTAGAATCATCTTGAGCGCTTACCGACCGACCACTACTTGCTTTGTGCTTGCAACTTACCAGCCATTTGATTTTTGTTTCACCGCCGACACCGGCACGTGTTTCTTCCACTAGCAAATCTACGCCACCATCGGCGCCTCTATCCGGATCAGAAAGTACTTTGAAACCCAAAGCTTTCAAAAAATCGCGGGCGAACAGCTCAAATGTGTCTTGTTTCCCAGTTGCTATATGGGCGTCGGGAATCTCTCGAAAATCCAACACTGGCATAGTTGGGTGTGGCTCCTGACCTTTTTGACGAACGTGAGGGGCGCTGACTGCTCACTCCCACTTATAGTTAAAACTGACCGAAATCCGCTCGTCCTCGGCCATGTTCATCGGCACCTCGTGGCGCAGCCAACTTTCCCACAGCAGAACGTCGCCAACCTTCGGCTTCATATAAATGAAGGGCTGCAATTCGCGTCGGGCTCCCTTGCGACGCACCGGCGCGGCCATCATGCGGCCTGAGCGGGGGTCCTCCAGCTTCAGTGCGCTGGCGCCTTCCGGCATTGACACATAGGTCGTTCCAGAAATCACACTGTGCGGATGGATGTGGCTGGCATGCATTCCACCCTCGGGCAGGATGTTGATCCAAAGATCCTCCAGCTTCAATTCCCGGTCATCGAGATCAAACTCAAGGTCTTTTGCGAATGCAGCCACGTGCTGATCCAAAGTCTTCACCAAGTCCTGAAAGATCGGAAACCGCCAGGGCAGGTCAGTCAACGAGGCATAGCTGGTGTAACCCGGATAGCCGTTTTTTTCGCACCACTCCTGCCCGGCCTCGTCATCCTCAGCGATGACAAGGCACGAGTTCTCCAGCTCCTCCGGATCGATCCTTGGATCGAACTCAGACAGAGCGGCGCGGTAGAGACGGGTAACGAAGAGTGATTCAATCTGTGCCATGGGCGTCCATTACCCTATTCGACGCCCAGGCGCGATAGAGGAACTTTCTTCGAATTTGGAAAACCCCTGCTGCTGTCACAAGTCAATATAGGGCAACGGGTCGCTGTGATGCGCGATCAGCTTCCACGCTCCACCTTCAAGGCGATAGACATTCGTGCCGCGCATCCGGATACCGGCCCCATCGCCCTGCCCCGATGCCTCGGCGACATGGTGCACAGTGGCAAGCGTATCCCCAACCACAACATGCCGGTTCAGCACTTTGATCGACCCGCCCAGATGCGCCCGACCCTGCGCGACCCAATCCTGATCCGTGACTTTCCACCCGACGTGGAACAGATCGGGTGACGGCCCCATATAGATGACATCGTCCGCATGCGACCACAGCGCCTCCATCGGTACAACGTCACCCTCGAACATAGCGTTCAGTGCGGCAAAGAAGCCGTCGTCAATCTTTTCTATCTCTGACGTCGAAACCATTTGAGGCCCCCTGTTCTAGGCTTTTCCAAAATATCAAAAGCTGAAGCGGAGCCTAACCCAAACCATCCGAAAAACAAAAAACCCCGCCGGTTCGGCGGGGTTTTCTGAAGTCTTGGCAAGACCGGTTTACCAGTCCTCGCGGACCACCACGCGGGTCTTGATCGGCAGCTTCATCGCAGCCAGGCGCAGAGCCTCGCGCGCGATTTCATCGTTGACACCGTCGATCTCGAACATCACGCGACCGGGCTTCACTTTGGCTGCCCAATAGTCGACCGAGCCTTTACCTTTACCCATACGGACTTCGGTAGGCTTCGAGGTCACGGGGGTATCCGGGAAGATCCGGATCCAGACGCGACCTTGACGCTTCATGTGACGGGTCATGGCACGACGAGCAGCTTCGATCTGGCGTGCAGTGACGCGCTCGGGCTGCAGGGCCTTCAGACCGTAGGTGCCAAAGTTCAGATCAGAGCCGCCTTTGGCTTCGCCCTTGATCCGGCCTTTGTGCATCTTGCGGAATTTTGTACGCTTTGGTTGAAGCATATCTTTCCCTCCTTAGCGACGACCGCCACCAGCACCACGAGGTGCAGGGCCGTCCTGGAGTTCCTGTGCTTTACGGTCACGTGCCTGCGGATCGTGCTCCATGATCTCACCTTTGAAGATCCAGACCTTGATCCCGATGATCCCGTAGGGGGTCATCGCTTCGGCATGTGCGTAATCGATGTCGGCACGCAGGGTGTGCAGAGGCACGCGGCCTTCGCGGTACCATTCGGTCCGTGCGATTTCGGCGCCGCCCAGACGACCAGCGACGTTCACCCGGATACCCAGGGCGCCCATGCGCATGGCATTCTGAACCGACCGCTTCATCGCGCGGCGGAACGAAACGCGGCGCTCCAGCTGCTGAGCGATCGACTCGGCAACCAGCTGCGCGTCGAGTTCCGGCTTGCGCACTTCGACGATGTTCAGGTGCAGTTCGCTGTCGGTCATCTGCGCGATCTTCTTGCGCAGAACTTCGATGTCCGCGCCTTTCTTGCCGATGATGACACCGGGACGCGCGGTGTGGATCGTGACGCGGCACTTCTTGTGCGGACGTTCGATGATCACACGGGCGATGCCGGCTTGCTTGCACTCTTTCTTGATGAACTCACGGATCTTGAGGTCTTCCAGCAGAAGATCACCGTAGTCCTTGGTATCTGCGTACCAACGGCTGTCCCAGGTACGGTTGACCTGAAGGCGCATGCCGATCGGATTGACTTTATGTCCCATTAGGCTTGCTCCTCAACTTGACGCACCTTGATGGTGATCTCCGAGAACGGCTTCATGATCTTGCCGAAACGGCCACGGGCACGCGGACGGCCGCGCTTCATGACCAGGTTCTTACCAACCCATGCTTCGGCGACGATCAGCTCGTCCACGTCCAGGTTGTGGTTGTTTTCGGCGTTCGCGATTGCGGACTGCAGGCACTTTTTGACGTCCTGCGCGACACGCTTGTTCGAGAAAGTCAGGTCGGTCAGAGCCTTCTCGACTTTCTTGCCGCGGATCATTTGCGCAACCAGGTTCAGTTTCTGCGGGCTGGTGCGAAGCATACGGGTTTTTGCCATTGCTTCGTTTTCAGCCACGCGGCGGGGGTTCTTTTCCTTGCCCATGACTTACTTCCGCTTCGCTTTTTTGTCTGCGGCATGGCCATAATAGGTCCGGGTCGGCGAGTACTCACCGAACTTCTGACCGATCATGTCTTCCGAGACGTTTACCGGGATATGCTTCTGGCCGTTGTACACACCAAAGGTCAGACCCACGAACTGGGGCAGAATGGTGGAACGACGCGACCAGATCTTGATGACTTCGTTGCGGCCCGACTCGCGCGCAGCTTCGGCTTTTTTCAGCACGTAAGCGTCGACGAAAGGACCCTTCCAAACAGAGCGAGACATGTCTTAACGCCCTTTCTTCTTGGCGTGCCGCGAGCGGATGATCAGCTTCTGGGACGCTTTGTTCTTGTTGCGGGTACGCTTACCCTTGGTGTCCTTACCCCAAGGCGTAACCGGCGTACGGCCACCCGAGGTCCGGCCTTCACCACCACCGTGGGGGTGATCGATCGGGTTCATGGCAACACCACGGACCGACGGACGCACGCCCTTGTGGCGCATACGACCGGCTTTGCCGAGGTTCTGGTTGCTGTTGTCGGGGTTCGACACGGCACCGACGGTGGCCATGCATTCTTGGCGCACCATGCGCAGCTCGCCCGAGCTCAGACGGATCTGGGCATAGCCGCCATCGCGGCCGACGAACTGGGCGTAGGTGCCCGCTGCACGCGCGATCTGACCGCCCTTGCCGGGCTTCATCTCGATGTTGTGCACGATGGTACCGATCGGCATGCCCGAGAACGGCATCGCGTTGCCGGGCTTGATGTCGGCCTTGGCCGAAGCGATGACCTTGTCGCCAACCGCCAGACGCTGCGGCGCCAGGATATAGGCCTGCTCGCCGTCGTCATATTTGATCAGTGCGATGAATGCGGTCCGGTTCGGGTCGTATTCGATCCGCTCGACGGTTGCCGCCACATCCAGTTTGTTCCGTTTGAAGTCAACGATCCGGTAGAGACGCTTTGCGCCACCGCCACGGCGGCGTGAAGTGATCCGTCCGGTGTTGTTCCGGCCGCCCGATTTGGTCAAACCCTCAGTGAGAGACTTGACCGGACGTCCTTTCCAAAGCTCCGAACGGTCGATCAGCACCAGCCCGCGCTGGCCCGGCGTCGTCGGTTTGTACGACTTGAGTGCCATGCTTTCTGTCTTCCGTTTAGCAAGCGCGAGGATCAATCCCCGCTATGTGAGAGGCCCCCGTAGGTGCCCAGGTTATAGGGCCCCGAAGGTCCCCGGTTTCAAATATCAGAGGCCCCGGAACGAATCCGAGGCCGCAAGATTGGGAGCGTGTAGCAGGGTTGGGGGTGGGTGTCTATAGGGTGCGCCCGGATTTCAAAGAAAGAACATCTAGACACCGAGTTTGCAACTCTTTGAAGGGTATCCACCGAAACCATACAGCTTCTACTCTATGCGTCGAAACCATTTTCCAACAAGTTAGAGCAATTGATACGAACAAGCTCAAAAAATGTGCGGCCTCATCTTCCATATCGAAATAAATCCGGAAATGGTTGCCACATTTGAAGAATCAATAATGAGGGAAGCGGTGGACTTCGACAACGAAACAATGATGTTCAATCAGATTTTTCGACCTGGACTGGCGGAAGCAAGCTTGTCGGTCGTGGCCGAACAAAAAAATTTTGTCTATTACACGTCTGCTGACACGGCTCTGAAGGTACTCCGTAATCAGGAACTTTGGTTCAGAAACGCCACTGTAATGAATGATTTCTCCGAGATTTCCTACGGCCTGCAGTTGATCCGCTCAGTGTTCTCTGGCCTTGAAGGAAACAGGTTTCGGGAGGCAGTCGAAGACATCTTCCCGGGAACAATTGAAAAGTCTGACAAACTGCTTTCGGGATGGGAACAAGATTGGCAGCTCGAGACATACATTGCGTGTGTATCCCTCCATAATCCCGAAGAAGATCGTCGCGGCCGGCTTTCAATGTGGAGAGCCTATGGAGATACCGCACTGGTTTTCAAAAATACTCCGATGGCTGCGGTAACTGATCTTTTGGCGGTCTATTCTATCCCGGTGCTATATCTTTCGGTCGAGGGGTTGACCGGACATCTCGCCAAAATCACTGATGCCATTTTAATTAATAGAAAATACTTACAGAGCTTGGGGCAGGAAACTTTGGTAGCATACATTCATAACATGCTTTTTCGGTTCGCAATTGCCACAAAGCATCCCGGATTCGAAGAGGAACAGGAGTGGCGACTCTTCTATCGACCGACGGAACGGACGAGCCCAGAGATGACGGAGGAAACTGTAGTTCTGGGTGGAGTTCCACAGAAGGTATACAAGCTTCGGCTAGCAAACGAACCAGACAACGGGTTGCACGGGGCGGATATTCCGTCGCTTCTGGATCGCATTATTATTGGGCCAACTCAGTATCCATACGTCAGTTACAGCGCGTTCGTAGGTGTACTGGAAGAATTGGGCGTACCAGATGCCCATGAGAAGGTTGTACTGTCTGACATTCCGCTTCGCGTTGGATGACGCGAAAATCATTGCACGCAGCTAGCGCCCACAAAAAAACCCCCGCTCACGCGGGGGTTTCGTTTTGCTCCAAAGACGGGGCCGATCAGAGACCGGTGGTCACGTCGATGGTGTTGCCCTCTTCCAGGGTCACATAGGCTTTTTTGACGTCTTTCCGCTTGCCCAGCTGGCCGCGGAACCGCTTGACCTTGCCTTTGGTCACGGTGGTGTTCACCGCCTTGACCTTCACACCAAACAGCGCCTCGACGGCCTCTTTGATCTGCGGCTTGTTGGCGTCGATCGCCACTTCAAAGACAACCGCGCCGTTTTCGGACGCCATGGTCGTTTTCTCGGTGATGATCGGCTTGCGGATCACGTCGTAGTGTTCTGCCTTCGCGCTCATTTCAGTCGAGCCTCCAGTGCTTCGACACCCGCCTTGGTGAGCACCAGCGTGTCACGCTTGAGGATGTCATAGACGTTTGCGCCCATCGACGGCAGGATATCCAGACCTTCGATGTTGCGGGCTGCGCGGGCGAACCCTTCGTTCACGGTGGCGCCGTCGATGACCAGAGCGCGCTTCCAGCCCAGGTTTGCAACCTGCTTGGCCAGTGCGGCGGTCTTGCCTTCGGCTTCGGCGCTTTCGATCACGACCAGCTCACCGGCTTTGGCCTTGGCCGACAGTGCGTGGCGCAGGCCCAGCTTGCGGAACTTCTTCGGCAGGTCGTGGCCGTGCGAACGCGGGGTCGGACCCTTGTAGATGCCACCCTTGCGGAAGATCGGCGCGTTGCGGTCACCGTGACGTGCGCCACCGGTGCCCTTCTGGCGGTAGATCTTCTTGGTCGAGTAGCTGGTTTCCGAGCGGGTCTTCACCTTGTGGGTGCCAGCCTGCGCGTTGTTGCGCTGCCAACGGACCACACGGTGCAGGATGTCCGCGCGCGGCTCCAGGCCGAACAGGTCCGCATCCAGCTCGATGTTGCCGGCTTTCTTGCCGTCCAGTTTGATTACATCAAGTTTCATGCTTCACCACCTTCCGCGGGTGCTTCTTCCGCAGGTGCTTCGGTTGCAGCCGATTTCACAGCAGCCGGGAAAGGCAAGCCTTCCGGTGCTTTCTTCTTGACGGCGTCCTTGACGGTAACCCAGCCCGATTTCGGTCCGGGAACGGCGCCTTTGATGAAGACCAGACCACGGTCGGCGTCGGTTTTGACGACCTCGAGGTTCTGGGTGGTAACACGGGCAGCACCCATGTGACCGGCCATCTTCTTGCCTTTGAACACCTTGCCCGGGTCCTGACACTGACCGGTCGAACCGTGCGAACGGTGGCTGATCGAAACACCGTGCGAGGCGCGCAGACCACCGAAGTTGTGGCGCTTCATTGCACCGGCAAAACCTTTACCGATCGAGGTGCCCGAAACGTCAACCTTCTGACCAGCCAGGAAGTGATCTGCCGAGATCTCGGCGCCCACTTCGATCAGCGCGTCTTCCGACACGCGGAACTCGGCCAGCTTGCGCTTGGGCTCGACCTTGGCGGCGGCGAAGTGGCCGCGCATGGCCTTCGAGGTGCGTTTTGCCTTGGCGGCACCGGCGCCCAGCTGAACGGCGGTGTAGCCGTCTTTGTCAGCGGTACGCTGTGCAACGACCTGCAGATTGTCCAGGTGAAGAACGGTCACAGGGATCTGCTTGCCGTCTTCCATGAACAGGCGGGTCATGCCGACTTTTTTTGCGATAATACCAGAGCGCATCATCAATACCCTCCGATCTTACGACTGCAGCTTGATCTCGACGTCCACACCAGCGGCCAGGTCGAGCTTCATCAGCGCGTCCACGGTCTGGGGGGTCGGATCTACGATGTCCAAGAGACGCTTGTGCGTACGGATCTCGAACTGATCGCGGGATTTCTTGTCAACGTGAGGGCCACGGAGAACCGTGAACTTCTCGATCTTGTTCGGCAGCGGGATCGGGCCGCGCACGTTCGCGCCGGTCCGCTTTGCAGTGTTGACGATCTCTTGCGTGCTGGCATCCAGGACGCGATAGTCAAATGCCTTCAGCCGAATACGGATGTTTTGGCTTTGCATATTAACAGCCTTTTTTCAGGCGTTGGAGTTGAGAGGAGGACGGGCGCTCATCGCCAACCCTCATCGAACCCAAAAGGCGGGAATCACCCCGCCTTCACGTTCTCACCGAGAACTCGCGCGGTTTAGTGGGGTTGGCGCTGTTTGGCAAGGGGGAAATGCCACCAAGCCCCAAATGCGGATTGTCCAACAAGTGATAGGCCGCCGCGCTGAATCTTGAAGACCCTACCCGGCTTCAGGATCCATTTGGGATTGCCCCAATTCCGCCAACTCTGTCCAGACCGCACCCGGGATAGACCAGTCGGCCCATTCGAATGTCTGGTCCACGTGCTGCGGCCATGTCGCGCCGCAGATTGTCGAAGCTATATCTGCGTTTTTGACCGAGAACTGCAACGCAAGCGCCCCCAACGGGACATCGTAGCGGGAACAGATACTCTCGACCGCACGAACCGGACCCAGAACAGCTTCGGTCGCCGGCTGATAGACATAGAAATGATGAGCAGAACTTCCCTTGGCCAATATTCCTCCGGAATAGGGCGCCGCATTCAGAACGGTCACTCCCTTGGAACGCGCGAGTTCAATCAGCGGAGCGGAATTCACGTTGACGACTGTATGCCTGTTGTGCGTCAGAAGGACGTCGAACTCACGATCGCGTAGCATAGGCATCAGGACGTCAATTCGACCACCGGCAAGCCCCACAGCTTTGGCCAGGCCTTCTTCCTTCATCCGAAACAGCTCATCAAGCGCGCCGCCCGTGCCGGTCACTTCGGAAAGATCTGCGGCGTATTCAGGGTCATGAAGGTGAAGAATATCCACCTGGTCGACGCCAAGGGCTTCAAGGCTTGCTTCAAGCGACCTTCGCGCTTGTGTCGCATCAAACCTGTTGCTCTCCATATCCCGGTCCAGTTTCGTGGACAGAACCCGGCCCTCGGGCCACCCGCCCAGCTCGCGAATGACTTGCCCGATACGTTCTTCGCTTCGGCCCAAGGCATATCCGCGCGCCGTATCAATGAAGCCATCCGGACGCTGTAGAATTGCCCTGATGGTATCCAGTGCACGGCTTTCGTCTACTTCGTATCCATATATCTGTGGAATGCTTCCCAGCCCTGTTGAGCCGAACCCTATTTGCGGCAACCTGACCCCAGTCCGGCCGATTTCAACATGCTTGGTCATCCCACCATCCTCCCCTTCTGGACAATTCTGACTGCAATTGTGTCGAGGGGCGCGGCTCAACGCAAGCTTGGCGTATTCGCGTGCAACACCAGGATGTGCGCAACCAATGTTTTGTGGACATAACGAAAAAGGCCGCCCCGGTTTGGGACGGCCTTCTTTTGTTTCTCACCGAGTTGCTTTCGGCTGGCTTCGCTTTGGAAAACCACCTGCCGCAACCGAGCGCGACAAGCGCGCCTTACTCGATGATTTTGGACACGACGCCTGCGCCGACGGTGCGGCCGCCTTCGCGGATGGCGAAGCGCAGACC
>NZ_WQDA01000006.1 GCF_013032855.1 Ruegeria arenilitoris | reverse complement strand
GTCTTGCCGTGGTCAACGTGGCCAATCGTGCCAATGTTGACGTGCGGTTTTGTACGCTCAAACTTTTCCTTTGCCATTCCTCAGGCGCCCTTTTGCGATTTGGGGGACCCTTGGTCCCGTGGTTACATCTGCGCGCGCGAGATATTTGGTTCAAAGCGGAAAATCAAGCACATCCTGAGGGAAATCCTCAAAACTATGCCGGGTTTTGTATCGCCTGCCCGGATTCAATCGGTTGGATCAGGCCGGGGCGCAGGTCGAACCAACCATTGTCCTTGTGCTCTTCAGCCAGCCATTCCTCGACGCGGTCCGCCACTTTCAGTGCCAAACCGCTCATCTGCTCTTCCTTGGTGCGTTCGTTGCCCGAGCCCTTCAGAGCGCTGCCACCGGTGGTATCTTCGAGGACCTGAAACTGCTTGCCCTTGGCCAGAAACTCTTTCTTGCCGACATCATAGACGTTGACCAGAACGATCGCTGTGCTTTTGGGGTTGTAGATCACCGGAATACCAGGAGGCGCCAGCATATAGCCTTCGAGGCTGATCCCGATGTCATACTCCTGCGAGCCCTGATAGCGACCAAGGCGGATATCGACGGCCTTCTGGATCGCTTCGGTCCATTCCTGGGGCGTCGCGTCACGAGACACCGGCCCCTGGACGGCCTTGTCGGCAAACGCATAGTTCACACGCAGCTTGAATTCACCCAGATCTTCCGGTTCTTCGTAGAGTTGCGTCTGCGTGCAGGCGCCCACCAGGGCCAGTCCGGTAATCAGGGTCAGAATGCGCAGCATTGTCTCGTCTCGATAGGCCTGTTTTTCTTTGATCTAGCGCACCGATGCAGCTTGTGCCAAGCCGTATCGGCAGATTTCCACCGTGGTCGGCGCACGATCACGAGAACTTGTAATCGCGCGGGAACCCATAGGGCGGTTTTTTTCCGACGCTTGCGCGCTTTGCCAGCCATTGAGACATATCTGCCTCATGCCGCGTCTTGTCGCCGCCCATTGACCATTTCAAACCGTCCTCCCAGTTGAACGTCGTCAGGTCGGACAGGCCGCCATCCAGCTCCAGCGTGCCCTGGCGCCCGCGCGCCATGTTGTATTTCTGGAGACGCACGCCCTTGCCCCGCGTCATCTCGGGCAGTTCAGAAACCGGGAACACCAGAAACTTGCCATTCTGTGATACCACAGCGACGTGATCGCCCTCGATCGGCTTGCAGATCACCGCGCGCTCGTCATCCTTGACGTTCAGCACCTGTTTGCCGTTGCGGGTCTGGGCCAGCACCTCGTCCTCGGGCACCATGAACCCGTTGCCCGCATCCGAAGCAACCAGCAGTTTGCGCCCCGGCTTGTGGATCAGGATATCGACGATCTGCGCCTCGTTGGGCAGATCGACCATCAGGCGCAGCGGCTCACCCATTCCCCGGCCACCGGGAAGGTTCGCGGCGCTGACCGTATAGACCCGCCCGTTCGATGCGAAGACCAGCAGCCGGTCGGTGGTTTCCGCGTGGAAGATGAACCGCGGCCCGTCGCCGTCCTTGAACTTCAGCTCGCGGTTCAGGTCGATATGGCCGGTCATGGCGCGGATCCAGCCCATCTGCGAGCAGACGACCGTGATCGGCTCTTTGTCGATCATCGCCTCAAGCGGCACGTCCTCGACCTCGCCTGCTTCGGCAAAGCGGGTACGACGCGCGCCGCCCTCATAATCCTTGCCGAAGGTCTTCTTGGTCTCTTTCAGCTGCTCGGCGATCTTGGCCCATTGCAGACCCTCATCCGCCAGCAGATCCTCGAGTTCTGCGCGCTCTTCCATCAGCGCGTCACGCTCACGGACCAGTTCCATCTCTTCGAGCCGACGCAGGCTGCGCAGGCGCATGTTCAGGATCGCGTCGACCTGAACTTCGGACAGTTCGCCCTCGCCCGGCTTGGGCGAGACATAGTCGGCTTCGCTGGTGGCGCGGACATGGTCGATGCCCCAATTCTCCCGCATCAGGGCGGCCTTGGGGTCGTCGTCATAGCGGATGATATCAATCACGCGGTCAAGATTCAGGAAGGCAACAATGAAGCCCTCCAATACCTCAAGCCGGTGGTCGATCTTGGCCATCCGGTGACGCGAGCGGCGCAGCAGCACCTCTTGCCGGTGATCGAGGAAGGCGCGCAGCACTTCCTTCATCGAACAGACCTTGGGCGTCACCCCGTCGATCAGCACGTTCATGTTCAGGCTGAACCGCACCTCGAGATCCGAGTTGCGATACAGCATGTTCATCAACACCTCGGGGTCCACGTTTTTCGAACGCGGTTCGAGGATCAGGCGGATGTCGTCGGCGGATTCGTCGCGTACATCGCCCAGGATCGGGATCTTCTTGGTCTGGATCAGCTCGGCGATCTTTTCGATCAGCTTGGATTTCTGAACCTGATAGGGGATCTCGGTGACCACGATCTGCCACTGGCCGCGGCCCAGATCCTCGACCTCGTATTTGCAACGCAGCCGGAACGATCCGCGCCCGGTGCGATAGGCCTGCGCGATATTCTCGGCCGGTTCTACGATTACGCCGCCCGTTGGGAAATCGGGCCCCGGCACATAGTTCAGCAGCGTGTCGTCACGCGCGTCGGGCGTCTTGATCAGATGCAGACAGGCGTCGCACAGCTCGGCGATGTTGTGGGGCGGGATGTTCGTCGCCATGCCCACGGCAATGCCTGAGGCGCCATTGGCCAGAAGGTTCGGGAACTGTGCCGGCAAGACGACCGGTTCGGTCAGCGTGCCGTCATAGTTGTCGCGGAAATCGACGGCGTCCTCGTTCAGCCCCTCCAGCAACGCCTCGGCAACGATGGTCATCCGGGCCTCGGTGTAGCGCGAGGCCGCCGGGTTGTCGCCGTCGATATTGCCGAAATTCCCCTGCCCGTCGACCAGCGGGTAGCGGACGTTGAAATCCTGCGCCAGACGCGCCATCGCGTCATAGATCGCGGCGTCCCCGTGCGGGTGATAGTTACCCATCACGTCACCCGAGATCTTGGCCGACTTGCGGAACCCGCCCGAGGAGCTGAGTCGCAGCTCGCGCATAGCGTAGAGGATTCGCCGGTGAACCGGCTTCAGCCCGTCGCGCGCATCCGGCAGCGCGCGGTGCATGATGGTGGAGAGAGCATAGGTTAGATAACGCTCGCCAATTGCCCGGCGCAGCGGTTCGGCCACCTCACCCCCGGCGTCGGGGGCCTCCATGTTGGGGTCGTCGATCGTGTCGTTCATAGATGATGTGATACGACGCCCGGCGCGCGTGGTAAAGCAACCAAGGCATATTTTGCTGGGGACAAGTCGGGGTTTTTGCAACAGGGGGAGCCAACCCGGCGATTTCCCCCGATTTTCGACTCGGGACCCGAACTATGGTAGGATCCCAACAATTGAATGCTGCCTTTTTCTTGTTGTTATGATTACCGGGGGATGCGCCATGACGCGCCTTATGCTTGTTACTTTTGCCATGCTCGGCTGGTTCTTCTACGTCATGAGCGGTGGATCCGAATTCGAACCGCGCGGAACCCGCGCCGAGGCACCACCCGTCGTTGCGGCAGGTGAGAAACCCGAGCCCAGGCCACTGGTCCCCTCCCCGGCAACCGAGCTTGTGACGAAAGTGGCCCTGCGCCCCGCCAAGCCGTCCGAACCTAAGCCGGAACCGATCCCCGCCGCCGATGCCGTCGATACCGAGGCGTTGCTAGCGCAGATCGCGGCCGGTCTGAATTCTGATCTGTCCAGTTTCGACAATACCGGCGGCACCTTTTCGCTGGCGTCGCTGGATGAAAACGCGGCCGTCCAGGTTTTGGACACCGACGCCGAACCGGAAACGGCAGCCGCCCCTGCACCCGCAGAGCCGCCGAAAGACATCCGCATCGTGTCCGGCACCCGCGTGAACATGCGCGACGGCCCCGGCACGATCTATCCGATCATCGGCAAAGCGCGGATGGGTCAGCAGGTCGAAGTTCTGAGCGAGTCCGGAACCGGCTGGCTGCGCCTGCGCGTGTTGCCCGAGCAACAGGTTGGCTGGATTTCCTCCTCGTTGATCCGAAAAAGCACAAATTGACGTGATGCCGTCATTGCCGGAGGCCGATCCTCGCAATAGTTTTTGCCGAGGACGACTTTGGGGCAGACATGCAGAAATCCATCCTCATCACCGGATGCTCATCCGGCATTGGTCTGGACGCGGCACACGGGATGCGTGCACGCGGATGGCGCGTGTTTGCCGCCTGCAGACATCAGCGCGATTGCGACAGGCTGAGGGCTCAGGGCTTTGACAGCCCAAGAATCGACTATACCGATGCCGAAACGATCACTTCGGGATTGGCCAGTGTTCTCGAAGCAACGGGCGGCACATTGGACGCGCTGTTCAACAACGGCGCCCATGGCCTGCCCGGTGCGATCGAAGATGTGCCCACCGACGGGTTGCGCCATATCTTCGAGACCAATGTTTTTGGCTGGCACGAACTGACCCGCCAGGTGATACCCGTCATGCGTGCACAGGGCCATGGCCGCATCGTGCAGAACTCGTCGGTACTGGGTCTGGTCGCCTTTCCCTGGCGCGGTGCTTACGTCGCCACGAAATACGCAATCGAAGGCCTGACCGATACGATGAGGCTGGAGCTGCGCGGCACCGGCATCAAAGTGGTGCTGATTGAACCCGGTCCCATCACCTCTAAACTGCGCGAAAAAGCCATACCGATTTTTGAACGGTTCATAGACTGGGAAAACTCGGCCCTGCGCGACAAGTATGAGGGGTCGCTGCTCAAACGTCTGTACGAAGACTCGGGCCCCGACCGGTTCGAGTTGCCTGCGTCCGCGGTAACCGACAAACTTGCCCGCGCGCTCGAGGCAAAGTCGCCCAAAGCTCGGTACTACGTGACCACACCGACCTATATCGCTGGTTATTTGCGCCGCATTCTACCAACGGGCACGATAGACCGCATCCTTTCGGGTATCTGAGACGAAATTACCCGTTCGCTTTCGCGGGCCGACCCGCTAGATGGTGCGGAAAGGATACAACAAATGCGGACGGTGAGTTCATGGACCTTCTAATGGGCGTACTTCTTTTGGCCATGGCGGCGGTCGTCGTTGTTCTGGCCATCGGCATATCCAATTTCGGCAAGGGCGGTATGGCGGCTGCCAAGAAAAGCAACAAGATGATGCGGCTGCGCATCCTGTTTCAATTCATTGCCGTGGTACTGATCGTGCTCTACGTCTATCTGCGTGGACAGGGAGTGCAGTAGATGGTCGTTCTGAACAAGATTTATACCCGCACCGGCGACGACGGCAAAACCGCGCTGGGCAATGGCGAACGGGTTGCGAAATACTCGGGCCGCGTGGCGGCCTATGGCACGGTGGACGAGTTGAACGCATTTGTCGGCGTGGCGCGCACCGAGGCCGAGGGCGAGGTCGATGCGGCGCTGGCCCGCATCCAGAACGATCTGTTCGATCTGGGCGCTGACCTGTGCCGCCCCGACATGGAAAAAGACGCCGAGGCCGACTACCCGCCCCTGCGGATCGCCCCGGCCCAGATCGATCGTCTGGAATCGGAAATCGACGCGATGAATGCCGACCTCGAACCGTTGCGCAGCTTCATCTTGCCGGGCGGATCAAAGCTGGCGGCGCATCTTCATGTCTGCCGCACGGTCTCGCGGCGCGCCGAGCGCCTGTCTGTCGAACTGACCAACATGGAACCGGTGAACGAGGCCGCGGTGAAATACCTCAACCGCCTCAGCGACTGGTTCTTCGTGGCAGCCCGCTGCGCCAACAACGGCGGTCGCGATGACGTCTTGTGGGTTCCGGGCGCGAACCGCTGAAAGCGGCACAACGTCCAGCGGACGTTGGGGCGACCGGAAGGGCGAAGCCCCGGCCCAAAGAGCGGGCGCGAACCGCTGAAACCCGTGCTTCTTGAATGCGTTTTCACACCATCCGGCGCGGCAAAACCGCCCATCGGCCGGGTAACAATCTTTCGTTCCTTCACGTCAAAAAGCGTGAAACGCGACGTCCCCACGACATGACGTGACGATTTTGCCCTGTCCCGACGCCCCGCAAGGCGCTATCTAGGCCGACGAGAGCATTGGTGGAGTCGCATTGCGGCTTGCCGTTTTTGTAAGGAGCGTACGCAAAAATGAAGGTACTTGTGCCTGTCAAGCGCGTGATCGACTACAACGTTAAAGTTCGCGTCAAAGCGGACGGCAGCGGTGTTGATCTCGCCAATGTCAAAATGTCGATGAACCCGTTCGACGAGATTGCCGTCGAAGAGGCGATCCGCCTGAAAGAAGCCGGCAAGGCCGAAGAGGTCGTGGCCGTTTCGATCGGCGTCAAGCAGGCGCAGGAAACGCTGCGCACCGCGCTGGCGATGGGTGCAGACCGCGCCATCTTGGTCGTCGCGGCGGACGACGTCCACCAGGACATCGAGCCGCTGGCCGTCGCCAAGATCCTGGCCAAGGTGGTCGAGGAAGAGCAGCCCGGACTGGTTCTGTGCGGCAAGCAGGCGATCGACAACGACATGAACGCCACCGGTCAGATGCTGTCGGCACTGCTGGGCTGGAGCCAGGGCACCTTCGCGTCCGAACTGGACATCGAAGGCGACACCGCCAAGGTCACGCGTGAAGTTGACGGCGGTCTGCAGACCATCAGTGTCAAGATGCCGGCCATCATCACCGTCGACCTGCGCCTGAACGAGCCGCGCTATGCGTCGCTGCCGAACATCATGAAGGCCAAGAAAAAGCCGCTGGACGAAAAAACCGCCGCCGATTACGGCGTCGACGTCACGCCGCGCCTCGAAGTCGTCAAGACCGAAGAGCCGCCGGCACGCGCCGCAGGCATCATCGTGGGCTCGGTCGACGAGCTGGTCGGGAAACTCAAAGAAGCGGGGGCTGTGTAATGGCTGTACTTCTGCTTGCCGAAGTCAACAATGGCGAACTGGCGATGGACGCAACCGCCAAGGCGGTCACTGCTGCCAAGCAGTTGGGTGACGTGACCGTTCTGGCCGCGGGCGGCTCGGCCGCCGCTGCCGGCGAAGCCGCCGCCAAGATCGACGGCGTATCTAAGGTTCTGGTCGCCGAAGACCCGTCGCTGGGCCACCGTCTGGCCGAATCGACCGCCGCGCTGATCGTCAGCCTAGCCGATGGCTATGAACATATCGTGGCGCCCGCCACCACCGACGCCAAGAACGTGATGCCGCGCGTGGCCGCGCTGCTGGACGTGATGGTGATCTCGGACGCGTCGGGCGTGGTGGATGGCTCGACCTTCGAGCGCCCGATCTACGCGGGCAACGCGATCCAGACCGTCAAGTCGAACGACGCCAAGAAGGTCATCACCTTCCGTACGGCCAGCTTTGATGCGGCCGGCGAAGGAGGATCGGCCCCGGTCGACACCGTATCGGTCGGTGAAAACCCCGGCCTGTCGGAATGGGTCGAGGACAAGGTCGCCGAAAGCGACCGCCCCGAACTGACCTCGGCCGGCGTCGTTGTCTCGGGCGGCCGTGGTGTTGGCTCGGAAGAAGACTTCAAACTGATCGAAGCCCTCGCCGACAAGCTGGGCGCGGCGGTTGGTGCCAGCCGTGCGGCAGTCGACTCGGGCTATGCCCCGAACGACTGGCAGGTGGGTCAGACCGGCAAGGTCGTTGCACCCGATCTGTACATCGCGGTTGGTATTTCGGGTGCGATCCAGCACCTGGCCGGCATGAAGGATTCGAAGATCATCGTCGCGATCAACAAAGACGAAGAAGCTCCGATCTTCCAGGTCGCGGACTACGGCCTGGTCGCGGACCTGTTCCAGGCCGTGCCGGAGCTGACCGAAAAGCTGGGCTGACGGCCCTTCTTTTCGAGAACTCAAGGCCCGCCAAATTGGCGGGCCTTTTTCATTCGAGGTCACGGATCGCAGGCAGCAAACGTTCTGCAATGGCCCGGTGCGTGGCCGGTCCGATCATATGTTCCGCCATCGGTTGCTGCATCGTGCCGAACAGCATGTCCTCAAGATCATCCGAAGCACCTGAAGGGCGCACCGTCATCTTCACGGTTGCTACCCCTCCATCCGACACTCCATCAATCATGGCCTGTGTAATTGGCACCGGATCAGATACCCCGTGCGCATCTGGCCCGACTGCCGCGCTGTGATCCCAGTCCAGCCACACCAGTAGAACCCGGCTGGTGACGTTGTCCAACAGGGTGCGAAGCGCCTTTGCCCAAGCCCGCCGCAACTCGGCGGCCACCACTTCGAACCGTGCGTCCGAAAATGCCGACAACCTGGACATAAGGTGCCGCACAAAATGAACGTCGGCGAAGTCAACTTCGGGGTACAGGGCGGAAAGGTCCGAGGTCGCCTCGAGCACCCGATCATTGCGTCGGGGATGAACACGGTAGAACCGGTTGGACTGATTCAGCGCCGAGGGCAGTTGCAGAACGCAAACCTCGGCGCCATTCATCAGGCTCAGAATTTCCGGATCCCGCGCCAATCCCTCGGCACCCGTGAACAGACTGCCCAGATTCAGACACTGCATTTCCAGCCGCTGCTCCAACGCTGCGGGAAACGGAGAATCGACGAACCGACCGAATGTCTCGGTGCCGCCGACGCAGGCCACATAGGGCGCCCGCAACACTCGCTTTGGCCCGCGAAACCACAATTTTGACGCCCCGTACCGGCAGACGGATTCCTCGAGGCCCGTCGCGCCCGACTCATGATAACTCATGTCAGCCACCCATTTTCTTCACCCAATTGCCATTCTGCGGCCTTAGGTGTTTAGAAAACTCTAATGTGCGCATTTGAAGCGAATTGGACCGGTCCCAACCCCTTGCCGCCCAACCCGGACTGCCGATAATGTCCCCCTGAACCTTGATGCGGAAGGCAGTTCAATATGGACGTGAAATCAGTCGGAGTAATCGGCGCGGGCCAGATGGGCAACGGAATTGCCCATGTGATGGCGTTGGCAGGGTATGACGTTCTGCTGAACGACATCAGCCAGGATGCGCTGGATGCTGCCATTGAAACGATCAAGGGCAACCTGGCTCGTCAGGTGTCACGCGGCAAGATCGGTGACGACGAGATGCAGGCCGCACTGCAGCGGATCAAGACCACGCTGAATCTTCCGGAGATCGGCCAGACGGACCTCGTGATCGAAGCCGCGACCGAACGTGAGGCCATCAAGCAGGCGATTTTCGAGGATCTGCAGCCGCATTTGCAGGCCCACACGATCCTGACGTCGAACACTTCGTCCATTTCGATCACACGGCTTGCCAGCCGGACGGATCGGCCGGAGCGTTTCATGGGGTTCCACTTCATGAACCCGGTTCCTGTCATGCAATTGGTCGAGTTGATTCGCGGTATCGCCACCGACGAAGAGACCTTTGCCACCTGCAAGGCGGTGGTGGATCGGTTGGGTAAAACCGCCGCCAGCGCCGAGGATTTTCCGGCCTTCATCGTGAACCGTATCCTGATGCCGATGATCAACGAGGCCGTCTATACCCTGTATGAAGGTGTCGGCAGCGTTCAGTCGATCGACCAGTCGATGAAGCTGGGCGCCAATCACCCCATGGGTCCGCTGGAACTGGCCGATTTCATCGGGCTGGACACCTGTCTGGCCATCATGAACGTCCTCCATGATGGGTTGGCGGATACAAAGTACCGCCCCTGCCCGTTGCTGACGAAATACGTCGAGGCCGGCTGGCTGGGCCGCAAGACCGATCGCGGGTTTTATGACTACCGTGGCGAGGTTCCGGTCCCGACGCGCTAAACCGTCAAGGGACCGCCCCGCTCGCTTGCGATGTTTTCGCGCAAATGAACGGTGGATCAGGCTTCTGGTGACTGCCCCAAGCCCAGCGTGTGTTTTCTGAGCCAGGTCATGAATCCGCGCGGGTCGCGTTCGAGCAATTTCATGTCCTCGTCCGAAATCGGCTCTCCGATCACGGGGCCGACCGGTTTGTTGCAGGACCGGACGATCTCATGCAGCAGAAGTCCCTGACGCAAAATTGCCGATAGTTTGTTGGCAATCTGGTACCAGCGCGAATTGCTGCCAGGGAAGTAGATGGGCAGAACCTTGGCACCGGATCGCCGGATCATCTTGGCGGTGAACACGTTCCATTCGCGTTCCTGAGCCGGGCCGAACCACGTGTCCGAAGACATCACCACACCGGATGGGAACAGCGCGACGACACCACCGTTCTTGAGGTGCTCCATCGCCTTGCCCCGCATCTCAAGCATCTTGCTCTGGGCTTCGGGGTCATGTGGAAACGGGACCGGGATCATGAACGAGGTCGCGGCCTCGTCCAGCCCGGTCAGAACCGAGCGGGTCAGGATGCGATAGTCCTGGCGCACTCGTCCGATCAACTCGGCCAGGATCATGCCGTCCACCATCCCATGCGGGTGATTGGCCACCACCACAACGGGCCCCTCTTTCGGAATGCGCGCAATCTGGTGTTCGGGCGTGGTCAGGTCGATTCCCATGATACCAAGGGCACCACCCCAGAATTTCTGGCCGCGATACTTTTCATTCTGCTTTTCGAACTTGTTGACCATGCGCAGAATGGTCAGCTTGCCTGTGCACCATTCGATCGCCTTGATGGCCGTCGAGGTCCAGGCGTCGTCAAACGAATTTGCGTAGGTCAGCGTGCGGCGGTCGTAGATTTCGCCCGCTTCCGCGGTCTCGGCCACCACCGTGTTGGTCTTGGTATCGTGCGTGGTTTCCGCCAATTCCTGGTCTTCCCGTTCTTGTTTCGTGGCAGTGCCCTGCGTCAGAAACCTTCGCCGAACTTGTCGTTCACCAATGCTTCCAGCGCGTCTGCCAGCGCCTCAGCATCCGGCCCGGACGTTTCGACGTCAATAGTCGTTCCACGCGAAGCCGCCAACATCAAAAGGCCCATAATGCTGTCACCCGACGCGGACATGCCGTCTTTGGACACTTCGGCGCGGGCGTCAAACCCTTCGACCACCTCGACCAATTTGGCTGAAGCGCGCGCGTGCAAGCCCTTTTCGTTGATGATTTTCAAGCTTTTGGTGGCCATATTCAATCGATCCGATGTCAGTCCAATGTCACATTTTGCGCATTGATGTACTTTCGTCCAGCCTCCATGGCCCTACGGACGGCGTCCCCGACCGGAAGTTGGCGGCTTTTGGCCAGTTTGATCAGCATCGGAAGGTTGGCGCCGTAAAGAATTCTACGGTCCTGCGGCGCACAGGCGCGCAGGCTGAGATTCGAGGGGCTGCCCCCGAACAGATCGGTCACGACAACAACACCGTCGCCGACATCCACAGCATCCGCGGCCCGACAGATTTCGGCCTGCTTTTCTTCGCGATCATGATCAGCGTCGATCGACACTGCCACAAGGCCGGGTTGCTTGCCCACGACGTGTTGCATGGCCGCCAGGTATTCCTGGGCCAATCCGCCATGCGCCACGATTACAATTCCGATCAATCCGGCCTCACATTCAACGATCGACGTTCCATCTCGCGGTGTCTAATTGCCACCGGCTGCCCCTGCTCTGCAAGGGCTTTTGCGACCGCTTCGGCCATCGCGACCGAGCGGTGCTGACCCCCGGTACAGCCGAAGGCGACCGACAGGTGCGTTTTGCCCTCGGCCTTGAAGGCGGGCAGCAGAGACAGCAACAGCTCCACCACCCGTTCAAAAAAGGCGGCATAGTTCGTGTCAGCCTGAACATAGGACGCAACGTCCGGATTTCGACCATCAGCCTCGCGCAGCTCCGGACGCCAATAGGGGTTGGCCAGAAATCGGCAGTCGAACACCATGTCGAGGCCCAGCGGCAGCCCCCGTTTGTAGGAGAAGGACTCGATAGAAACGGCCAGATGCCGGCCTCCTTCCGGGGCGAACCAGCGTTCGACCTCGGATCGCAGCTGGTGCACGTTGAGCACGCTGGTGTCGATCAGGGTGTCGGCGATCTCGCGGATCGGCTCCAACAATTCCTTTTCCTGGCGGATGCCGGTTTCGGGGCTGGCATCGGTTGCGACCGGATGACGGCGTCGGGTTTCCGAAAACCGGCGCAACAGCACGTCGTCGCTGCAATCCAGATAAAGCGTGGACAGGTCCACCTGGCTCATCCGGCCCAGTTTGGCGACCAATTCGATAAAGCCGATGGTCGAGAAATCACGATTGCGAGCATCGATTCCCAGCGCCATCGGCCGGGATGGATCCGCGCCCTCCATCAGGCGCAGCAAGAGGCCCATCGGCAAGTTGTCGATGGCCTCATAGCCCAGATCCTCGAGCACATGAATCGCCGTCGACCGGCCCGCGCCCGACGGACCTGTCACCAGAACGATGCGCGTTTGTGCTGTCATATGCTTGGCCATTGCGGATCGACGCGTCCCATTTTCATCAGTTGAACAAGTGCTGATGCCAAGTTGGGCACGCCGGCGGCTCGAAGCAAGGGAACAGGATGTCCCAGCACAAGAACCTGTCGCGGTTCCGGCAGTCGCTGGGATTCCACTTGATCCAGATCCACGATCCATTCCAACGGAACGGGGCCGCAGGCCGTGGCGCGCAGCAGGCCGACGCCGCGGGCCTCGACCAATCCTCGGATCTGAGGGACCGCATCCGCAATCACCCGGTCGCCCGACAGGGTTAGGTTTACACGATCATCGGCGACCATGTCCGCGCCGAAGCCCATCATCTGCAATGCAAGTGCCGATTTTCCGACCCCGGACGGCCCCGAAATCAGGGCGCCGCGGCCAGCAACGGCAACGCATGTGGCGTGCACGCAGACCGGATCATCGCTGGGCTTTTCCGGAAGGCGCAAAGCCCACATCGCTTAAAGGGGAAGACCCACGACAAACCGCGCACCTTGCGGGTCCGACGTGATGTCCGCCTCGGTCGGACGGATGTTCTCGGCCCAGATGACGCCGCCGTGGGCCTCGACAATCTGTTTCGAGATCGCAAGTCCAAGGCCCGAGTTGTTGCCGAAATGCTCGGCAGGGCGCTGCGAGTAGAAGCGCTTGAAAACCTTGGTCAGGGCCTGATCCGGAATACCGGGGCCAGTGTCTTCGACAACAACCAGAACCCGGTTTTCGCGTTGGCGCACCCAAACGCGGATCGCGTCGCTTTCCTCGCAGAAGGAGATGGCATTTGTAATCAGGTTCACGAAAACCTGCGCCAGACGGGCCTCGAGCCCGTTTATGACGATGGGCTTGGACGGCAAATCCGTGATGTAGTCGATTCCCTTCGATCGGGCGTCTTCGCCCAGGTACTGACTGATATTGCCGATCAGCTTCAGAAGATCGAAGGGCTGCTCCTGCTCTTTGACCAGTTCAGCATCCAGGCGGGACGCATTCGAGATGTCGCTGACAAGGCGGTCCAATCGGCGGACATCGTGCTCGATGACGCCCAACAATTTCTCGCGCTGATCGTCACGCTTGACCATTCGCAGCGTACCGACGGCCGATTGCAGGCTGGCCAAGGGGTTCTTGATCTCATGCGCGACGTCAGCCGCAAACTGTTCGTTAGCGTCTATCCGGTTGTAGAGCGCCGTCACCATTCCCCGCAGCGCACGGCTAAGCCGACCAATCTCGTCCGGGCGGGCGCTCAGGTCGGGGATGCGGATACGGCCGGGATTGACCCCAGTGCCACGGTCCTTGCCCATTTCCGCCGCAGCGGCCAGATCCGCCAGCGGGTTCGCGATGGTTGAGGCCAGCACAAGGCTGAGACCCACCGAGACCAGCAGGGCAACGACAAACATCTGCAGAATGCGTTCCTGCTCTTTCCGAGCCAGTGCGTCGATTTCTCCGGCGGGACCGGCCATTGCGACAGCCCCCACAGGGGCGCCATCCAGAACGATTGGCGACGCCGCCACAATCACAGTGTCTCCGGCCGCGTCAGAAACGGCGTGAACCTGCATGTGGCCGTCCAGTGCGTTTGGTATGATGTCCTGAACCCGCTGTGCCAGCGTCGGTGCCTCGGCTTCAGATCCGGTGGTGAAAACCGAATACAGACCATTCCAGACGGCGGTCAGGGCATCAGAGATCAACGTGCTGCCGGTCGGAGCATCCGCTTCGGCCTGAATCAGGCCCGGCAATTCCGCCACGGTCGAGGAACCGCGAGTCCAGCCGATCAACGTGCCGGTGCTGTCATAGACGAAGACTTCGCCGCCCTCGGGGATGCTCAGCCCGGCAAGGGTCGCCTTGACGTTCAGGTCAGAAGCGTCCCGCGATCCGGCGACCTGGCGCAGTTGTGCCTCGAAGACGTTGCTGACCAGTTGCGCATCGCCAATGAGGTCTCGCGCCGTTTGCTGGACCCTCTCTTTTCGGGTGTCGTCCAGGTACAGCAGACCTGCGACCAAGATCACCAAAGCAATCAGGTTGAACGTGATGATCTTGCGCGCCAGCGGCGAGTTGCGCAGCGTGAACAGAGTACGCCGCGATCGCCGCGCGCGCAGCTCGGCCGACTCGGGGTCTTGCGGGATGACCCAATCATCGCCCAGAACGACGTCACCGTCGCGCAACTCGCTGGATTGCTCGGTGTCACGCACGAAACAAATTCACCTTTGCAGAAAGCCGGCCCGGCTTATTCCTCGTTGTAACGGTACCCGATACCGTACAGCGTTTCGATAGCCGAAAACTCGGGATCAGCAGCACGCATCTTCTTGCGCAGACGCTTGATGTGGCTGTCGATGGTCCGGTCGTCGACATAGACCTGATCATCATATGCGACATCCATCAGCTGATCGCGGCTTTTGACGAAGCCGGGGCGTTGCGCCAAGGCCTGCAGCAGCAGGAATTCCGTGACCGTCAGCGAAACATCGGCCCCCTTCCAGCTGACCGCGTGACGCAGCGGGTCCATGCGCAGATCGCCGCGCTCCATCACCTTTGCGTCCCCGGTGGTTGCAGTCGACGCATCCCCATCGGTCGCTTCCTGACGGCGCAGCAGCGCGCGGATGCGTTCGACCAGAAGGCGTTGAGAGAAAGGCTTTTTCACGTAGTCATCCGCGCCCATGCGCAGACCCAGTACCTCGTCGATCTCATCGTCTTTCGAGGTGAGGAAAATCACCGGCATCTGGGTTTTCTGCCGCAGCCGCTGCAGCAGATCCATGCCGTCCATGCGGGGCATCTTGATGTCCAGAACCGCCATATCCGGCAGTTTCTTGTTGAACGCATCAAGGGCTGCCTGCCCGTCATTGTAGGTTTCGACCTCGAACCCTTCGGCCTCGAGCGTCATGGATACAGACGTCAGAATGTTCCGATCGTCATCCACCAGTGCAATCTTAGACATCGGGCTGCCCCTTTACCTGCTCACTCACGATATATTTTTGCTTTTTGTAGGGCATTCTTGGCTTTTTTAAGGCCGCGAATCAATCCGGATGTACGAATCGCGCCACATTGTTCACGATCCTGCGACAAAAAGGTCGTCCTGCGCTTCCGAAAGTGCCCGGGTTTTCCGACCGGAAAATCTTGGTTGCGCTAAACCCGGCCTTGGTTGCGCTAACTGTGCCAAACCGTCCTGTTCATGCCCTAAACGGCCGTGATATGAGGCCCTTATTCGTCGGACTAACCGGCACTACGCCTCATGAGCGCAGACGGCCCCAACCGCCGCAGCGCCGCCACAGGAGAAGACACGAATGACATTTGGACGGGTAAACCCGCAGTTCCGCCTCGAAGATCAAGGCATCGAGGGGCTGGGCAATGTCTATTACAACTTGATGGAGCCGGCGCTGATTCAGAAGGCGCTCAAGCGGAATGAAGGCACGCTGGGCAATGGCGGAGCGTTTCTGGTGTCCACCGGCAAGTTCACGGGCCGGTCCCCCAAGGACAAGCACGTCGTCCGGACCGAAAGCGTGGCGGAAAGCATCTGGTGGGAAAACAACGCGGAAATGAGCCCCGATGGTTTTGACGCGCTGTACGCCGACATGCTGGCCCATATGAAAGGCAAGGACTATTTCGTTCAGGATCTGGTTGGCGGCGCGGATCCTGCCTATGCGATCAATGTGCGCATGGTTACGGAACTGGCCTGGCACAACCTGTTCATCCGGCACCTGCTGCGTCGCCCGGACCGCGAGGACCTGGACGAATTCATCGCAGACTACACCATCATCAACTGCCCCAGTTTCCAGGCGGACCCGAAAAAGCACGATTGCCGCAGCGAAACGGTGATTGCGCTGAACTTTGACCGCAAACTGATTCTCATCGGCGGCACAGAGTATGCGGGCGAGAACAAGAAATCCGTCTTCACGCTTCTGAACTACCTGCTGCCGGAAAAAGGCGTGATGCCGATGCACTGCTCGGCCAACCATGCGGTGGGCAACCCAGTCGACACCGCCGTGTTCTTCGGCCTGTCCGGCACCGGGAAGACCACGCTTTCGGCTGATCCGGCGCGTGTTCTGATCGGCGACGACGAGCACGGCTGGTCGGATCGCGGGACCTTCAACTTCGAAGGCGGATGCTATGCCAAGACCATCAATCTGAGCGCCGAGGCGGAACCCGAGATCTACGCGACCACGTCGAAGTTCGGCACGGTGATCGAGAACATGGTCTTCGATCCCGAGACCCTGGAACTGGATTTCAACGATGACAGCCTGACCGCGAACATGCGGTGCGCCTACCCGCTGGAATACATTTCGAACGCCTCCAAGACGGCGCTGGGCGGGCACCCGAAAAACATCATTATGCTGACCTGTGATGCCTTTGGCGTCCTGCCTCCGATCGCCCGGCTGACCCCGGCGCAGGCGATGTACCACTTCCTGTCGGGCTTCACCTCGAAGGTTGCCGGAACCGAACGCGGCGTGACCGAGCCGCAGCCGACCTTCTCGACCTGCTTCGGCGCCCCGTTCATGCCGCGCCGCCCCGAGGAATACGGCAAGCTGCTGCGCGACAAGATCGCCCAGCACGGCGCAACCTGCTGGCTGGTCAATACCGGCTGGACCGGCGGCGCATACGGTGTGGGCAGCCGGATGCCGATCAAGGCCACGCGTGCCCTGCTGACTGCGGCTCTGGACGGCTCGTTGGCCGATGCCGAGTATCGCAAGGACGCCAATTTCGGCTTCGACGTTCCGGTGACGGTCCCCGGTGTGCCCGAAGTTCTGTTGGATCCGCGCCGTACCTGGGACGATCAGGCCGCTTTCGACAAACAGGCGGAAAAGCTGGTGCACATGTTTGCCGAGAACTTTGAACAGTATTTGCCGTTCATCGACGAAGACATCAAAGCCGTCGCAATCGGCTGAACCGACATGCAGGGGCGCGGTTGCGGGCCCCTGCGCGCACAATAACGGGTCCTTGCAGTTATTTGTTCTTCCTGCAGTTGTAATGTGACATTGGCATGAACAAATTCGTTGCCCGCCTAAAAATCATGCAGTAAATCAAGGACCCATTACAAGGAAATAGCCCGGCGCAAAATGCACCGGGCCGAGACTGAAAAAACCTTTGGGCAGCTCGCGCGCGGACACTCACACTCGCAAGATGAGCAGCCTAATCAAGGCGGTAGTGTATTATCAAGGGGATGAGTGTCAACATGAGATATGCCGTGTGATAGGCGACTATCATGGGTCATTTGACCAAGCGGATATCAACTGGTGGCACTGGTAAAATCAGGAATGGAAATGACCGAGATCTCGAAACTGGCGGAACTGCGCAAGTTGATGCAGAGCATGGAACGCACGTTGGGGCTCGAAGAGCTTTCTCCGGTAGAGCGTGACATTTATTACGCGGCCGAAGAATTGTCGAAAGACTCGCGCGAAGTCCGGACCTATGGCCTGATCGAGCACACTTTGGTGCAAAGCGTTTCGCGCCCGACCTTCTTCCGCGCCCTCAAGTCGCTGGTACAGAAGGGCTACTTGTCCCAAAGCGGGAACGCCAACCGGGGACGGTATGTCGTCAACGACCCGCGTTGACCGCTGAGCAATCCTGAAAGAAGCATGACGTTATGCGATCGTGGGCCTCTGACACGTTTTACGCTTCTTTGGCCTATATCGGCGCATCGTTTCTGACATTTTGGGTTTTGATGCCCATGCAGAACGTGTTCTTTCCAGAGTACCCCAGCCGCGCCAGCCTGTTGTTTCTTCCGCACGGCGTGCGGGTCCTTGCGGCGTGGCTCTTGGGGTGGCGTGCGATACTGGCCATGCTGCCCGGTGTCTTTCTGGTTTTCGCGACACTCGGTGGCTCGGACGTTTTTTTGACAAGCCGCCTGCTGGCCATCTTCATTGCGGTCACGACGGCGCCGGCCGTATTCTATTTGTTGAAATGGCTGGGGTGGGATCTGTTTCCCGCCGCTGATCGCGCGCCCTGCTGGGCCTGCATCATGGCGGTCGGGGTCATCACGTCAATCCTGGTGTCCGGCCTGACCAACCTGGCTTTTGGCAGCGCGACGGCCGAGTATTTTGCCTTTTTGATCGGCGATCTGTCGGGACTGCTGTTCCTGATGTTCGGACTGTTTTTTGCCTTCCGCTATTTTGAGCACAAGGGGTGAGCGTTCAACCGAACACCCCCCTGCGAAGCAAGTTTGCGCCTGCGATCATTAGAACCAACAAAGTCGCCTTGCGGAACGTGGCCTGATCAATCCGATCATGCATCCGCAATCCCAGCCACATGCCGGCCAAAGCCGGAAGGGTCAGCGCGGCCGAGAACGGCACGGTTTCAGCCCGCAACACGCCTGATCCAATATGCGCCACGACCAGAGCCAAGGCTCCCAAGCCATAGATGACGCCCTGAATGCGCAATTGTTCGGATTTGGGGGTATTCAGCGCAGTCAGATAGGCAACGGTCGGAGGTCCCCAAACGCCTGATATGCCGCCAATGAACCCGGTAACCGCACCGACTGCGGCCTCGATCTTCGGCGATTGTTCAGACAGGCTCAGTTTCACGCCCAGCAGTTGGATCGTGGCAAAGAACGTGACGGGAATTCCGATCATCAGAAGGAAAGCCTGCGATGGAACCAAGCTGATCAGCTGAGCGCTCCCCAACAGAAAAACCAGCCCGACGGAAAGAAAGACCCGGAACTGCCGGATGGAAGACATCGCTGCCGCGCGTCCTTCTCTCAAGGCCTGGATCCCGTTCGTCACAACCGTTGGCAGGATCAGCCCGGCCAGCGCAAGCTGGGGCGGCAGCATCATGCTGAGCCCTGAAATCAGGACCATCGGCATGGCGAAACCGACCATGCCTTTCACCGCTCCGGCCAGAAAGGCGACCGCGAACGCAAGGCAGAGTTCGGGCAGGGACATCAAAGAAAAAAGATCCATTTCCCCTACATATCACCGCAGATTTTTTCTGCATCGCAAAATTCGCTACGTAATTTTTGGACTTTTTCGACGCTATTTGTGTATTTTTGTTGCGCTGCACGTGCAGCATGATATGACCAGACGACCCAGCAAAGGACGTGATTCATGGCCCATGACGGACAAGATACGACGAACATGACTTCTCAGCCGGTTCTGCCTGATCTTCTGACCCTGACGGGGGCCGCGCTGCCGGCGGTTCAGTCCGTCTTTGACCGGGCGCGCGATGCGGTGCGCGCGATGGTCTCGGCCGAGGGTCGCGTCTCGGGCGCTTTGGTCGAGGCGAACCAGACCGCCGCGCATGGGCTGGCCTGGCTGGCGACCTACAACCAGTCGCTGCAGCAGATGCAGAAATGGGCCGAGGCGCTGGACGCACAAGGCAAGTTCGGCGAGATGGAGCAGCTGCTGCACCAGATCGCCTTTGGCGAATACCTGCACCAGGTCGCCGGCGGCATTCCGATGAACCAGGGCGAGGTCGTGCGCCTGCAGGATCTGGGGCTGGGCTGGGATGCGCTGTCGGGCTTCCAATGCGCCGAGGTGCAGACTCTGATGGCACAGGCCAACAGCCAAGCCGCGCGCAGCCGTCTGGTTCAGCTGATGCAAGACCAGTCTGGGGCCACGATGTTCGGCGCCTCGGGCCTGGACGAAGAGCTTGAGATGATCCGCGAGCAGTTCCGCCGCTATGCGCTGGATCGGGTCGAGCCAAACGCCCATGAATGGCACCTCAAGGACGAGCTGATCCCGATGGAAATCATCGAGGAACTGGCCGAGATGGGGGTCTTTGGCCTGACCATCCCCGAGGAATATGGCGGGTTCGGCCTGTCCAAGGCGTCGATGTGCGTCGTCTCCGAAGAACTGTCGCGCGGGTATATCGGCGTCGGCAGCCTTGGCACCCGGTCCGAGATCGCGGCCGAGTTGATCATCGCGGGCGGCACCGACGACCAAAAGGCCCAATGGCTGCCCAAGATCGCCAGCGCCGAGATCTTGCCGACGGCCGTATTCACCGAACCCAACACCGGGTCGGATCTGGGCAGCCTGCGCACCCGCGCGGTCAAGGACGAGAATGGCGACTACAAGATCACGGGCAACAAGACCTGGATCACCCATGCCGCGCGCACCCATGTGATGACGTTGCTGGCGCGCACCGATCCCGAAACCACCGACCACCGGGGCTTGTCGATGTTCCTGGCCGAAAAGACACCCGGCACCGACGACAACCCCTTCCCGACCCCCGGCATGACCGGCGGCGAGATCGAGGTGCTGGGCTATCGCGGCATGAAGGAATACGAGCTGGCCTTCGACGGCTTCCACGTCAAGGGCGAGAACCTGCTGGGCGGCGAGGAGGGCAAGGGCTTCAAGCAGCTCATGGAAACCTTCGAATCCGCGCGTATCCAGACCGCCGCCCGCGCCATCGGTGTTGCCCAAAGCGCGCTGGACATCGCCATGCAATACGCGCAGGAGCGCAAGCAATTCGGCAAGGCCCTGATCAACTTCCCGCGCGTGTCCGGCAAGCTGGCGATGATGGCGGTCGAGATCATGATCGCGCGCCAACTGACCTATTTCAGCGCCTGGGAGAAGGACAACGGCCACCGCTGCGACCTGGAGGCCGGGATGGCCAAGCTGCTGGGCGCCCGTGTCGCCTGGGCCGCGGCCGACAACGGGTTGCAGATTCACGGCGGCAACGGCTTTGCACTGGAATACAAGATCAGCCGGGTGCTGTGCGACGCCCGCATCCTGAACATCTTTGAAGGTGCCGCCGAGATCCAGGCGCAAGTCATCGCGCGGCGTCTGCTGGCCTGAACGCCCGCCCGTCGCGGTTTCCCCAACTTGACCCGGCCCAGCGCCGGGTCTTTTCTTTTTTACAAATTAAACAGGTTCTCGGGCCCCGATCTTCCGGATTGTACATCCCTGATCTCGACCGTACGCTCCGGCGGAGAACAAAATATGCCTTGGGTTCCGGCACCGGTTTCGGCTAAGTAGCCTGCGAACCGCATCATGCTGCGCTGCCGCAATGCAGATGCCCGAACAAGCCTTGCGGAGAAACCATGGCGCGCCTTCTGATCCTTGTTCTTGGCCTCTTGTTTGCAGGATGCAGCACGCCGTCCGGCACGACCTCGGGCGATGTTGCCGGTCTGACCCGCGCCATTCAGAACCTCGGCCCCGATGTCGATCCGCAGGAAGCCGCCCGTGCGGCGCAGATCGCCCATGACTATGCGCTGCAGCTGAGGGCCGAGTACCGGGTCACCGATCCGGCGATCATCCACAACGCCAAGGTCATCAACGGTTTTCGCGAGCGCGGGCTGTGCAATGACTGGGCCGAGGACATGCTCAAGCGGCTGCGGCAAGAGAACTTCCGCACGCTGGACCTGCACTGGATCACTTCGCCGCCGACCCCGTTCCGGATCATCCACCATTCGGCCGCGATCAGTGCCAAGGGCGACGGGCCCTATGACGCGATCGTTCTGGACGGCTGGCGCAACGGGGGTGACCTGTTCTGGGCCCCGGTGCGCGAGGACACACGCTACAACTGGCGCCCCCGGATGGAGGTGCGCGCCGAACTGCTGGCGCAATGACGCCAAGTCGGGATAGAAAGCCCTCATGCTGCGCCTGAGCCTGATCCTGCCCGCCCTTGCCCTGCTGCAATGCGACCGCGACGAAAGCGTTGCCGCCTACGGCGCGGCCGACCGCACCTGGGAGCTGCAGGAGGTGAACGGCCAGCCCTATGAGGCCAGCGCCCTGCTGCGCTTTCTCGAAGACGGCAAGATTGCCGGCAACGCGCCCTGCAACAACTACTCGGGCACATTGAATGCGCCCTATCCTTGGTTCGAAATCACCGACCTGACCGCCACCCGTGCCGCCTGCGCCGGGCTTGAGGCCGAAGGATTCTATTTCGCCGCGCTGCTGGCGATGACGCAGTCCGAGGTGTCGGGCGACGTGCTGATCCTACGCAACGAGGACGGGCACGAGATGGTGTTCAAAGCCGCCGAGTGAACTGATCGACAAAGCGGGCGCGGGCTTCGGGCAGCGGCGTGTGACCCAGCGATGGCGCCACGCGATGCGCCAGGAAATAGCCGGTGGTGCGCAGCCCGGCGGCGATCTCGTCATCCGGGGCGGCCCCCTGCCCGCGCAGCACCGGCGGCAGAGGCAGCAGGCGGTCGGCCCAATCCCCGGCGCCTTCGGCGCTGACCGCCCGGCCGGTCTTGGGCGAGACATAGGCCAGCCCCTCGGTCGTGCCGGTCACGGCACAGCGGGTCAGGTCCAGCCCAAAACCCAGCTCTTCAAGCAGGGCCAGTTCCCAGCGCAGGTAAGCCAGCGGCCAGATCTCGTCCTGGCCCAGCAGATCCATCAGCTGTTCCGTCTGTCGATAGATTGCGGGGTGTGGTTCGCGCTCAGGCAGGCAGAAGGACAGCAGCGCCACGACCGCGTTCAGCCCCGACAGCGCCAGCCGCCCCGAAAACGCCGCCGCCGCGCGCGAGCGCAGCGGTTCGACCTGGAAGGTGCCGATATGTTCCTGCAGCCGCGCCCGCCACAGCACGTCCAACTGCGCGCCGGGTTGCAGGATGGGCGCGATCTTGCGGCTGGCACCCCCGCGCACCACGCCCGCATGTCGGCCATGGGTTTCGGTGAAAACCTCGATGATGGCCGCGGTTTCGCCGTGGCGGCGGGCGGTCAGAAGAATGCCATGGTCGCGCCAGTCCATGCGGGGCCCTTGGGTTGCCTTGAGATCGCGTCGGACCGCGACGGTACGGCGCGGCGCGGAAAGAAGCAAATTCAATCGGAAGACGCCGGCTGACGTGCCGGAATTGTGGACTTGGACCCGGGGCGATATTACCCAGAACGGGCAGCCACGAGACCAGACATGACCGACGCGACCTTTCCCAGTTTCAACCCCGCCTTCCGCCGCGCGGACATGACGGTGCATGCAGTGGGCCTGGCTTTGATCTTGATTGCGGGCGGCTTGCTGGTGGCTAAGGCGGCAACCCATCTGCAAGCCGCGCTGGTGGTCGCCGTCGTGGTTTACGTCTTGTGTGCGCTGGCGTCGAACCTGGCGTCCTGGGCCTATCACTTTCTACCGCTGCACGAGCGGCGCACACTGCTGCGGCGCATTGATCACGCGGCGATCTACCCCAGCATAACAGGCACCTTCACACCGTTCTTCGTTCTGGCTGGCACGCCCTGGACCCTGGGCCTGCTGGTGGTGTGTTGGGCGCTGACAGCGGTGGCAGTTTGGAACAAGATCACCAACGAGACGGTGAAATCACGCTGGTCGACGGCATCCTACCTGGGGTTGGGCGCGCTGGGGCTGCTGGCCTTGCCCGACCTGCGGGGCGTACCAGTGGCAACGTTGTGGTGCATTCTGGCCGGGTCCGGCTGCTATGTGATCGGAACCGCGTTCTACGCCCGCAAGACGCTGCCCTACCGCTATGCGATCTGGCATATCTGGGTGAACCTGGGCGGGATCGCCATGTTCGCGGGCGTCTGGCTGGCGCTGTCGCCTTTGTGGTAAGGCAGCCCTAGTCCAGCCCTTCCTCGTTCAACAGATGCCGGCCTTGCCGGTCTTCGACCTCGATCACCCAGAGATCGGGGTCAAAGCTGCGCTGACGGGCGATGGCCTCGTCCACCTCGGCTTCGGGACCTGTGGCGAGCTCGATCCATTTGCGTGCGCCGCTGAGCAGGTCGAAGCTGCGCTGAAAGGCGGTGGCATTGCCGTCGAGCGTGTTGAGCTTGACCAGAACCGCGCCGGCAGTGTCGTCGCCATGGGATACGACAAAGGCGGGGATCTCGTGCAGGCGCAGCCGGGCTAGGTAGGCGTGGACCCAGAACTCGGCAGTCAGGCGGGTCATGCGTTGCCGTCTTTGAAGTCCAGCCCCATTTCCGAGTAGCGCTCGGCCTCTTCCAGCCAGTTGGGCCGGACCTTCACCTGCAGGAAAAGGTGGACCTTGCGATCAAGGAATTCCTCCAACTCGGCCCGAGCGGCCTGGCTGACGGCCTTGATTGTCTCACCGCGCTTGCCCAGCACGATGCCCTTGTGGCCGTCGCGCATGACATAGATGACCTGGTCGATCTTGGCCGAACCATCCTTGCGCTCCTCCCAGTTCTCGGTCTCGACCGTCAACTGATAGGGCAGTTCCTGATGCAGGCGCAGGGTCAGCTTTTCGCGCGTGATCTCGGCCGCGATCATGCGCAGCGGCAGATCGGCGATCTGGTCTTCGGGATAAAGCCAGGGGCCTTCGGGTAGATGCTGTGCCAGCCAGGCACGCAAGTCCTCGACGCCGTGGCCCTTTTCGGCCGAGATCATGAAGGTTTCGGCAAAGGGGAAGCGGTCATTCAGGTCGCGGGTCAGAGACAGCAGCGCGGGGGCTTCGACCCGGTCGATCTTGTTGATCGCCAGCGCCACCTTGCGGCCCTGCGCGATCTCGGACAGGCCATCAAGGATGCGCTCGACGCCTTCGGTGATACCACGATGCGCTTCAACCATCAGCACGATGATGTCGGCATCGGCCGCGCCGCCCCAGGCCGCCGCGACCATCGCGCGGTCAAGCCGGCGGCGGGGTTTGAACAGGCCCGGCGTATCGACGAAGACCAGTTGCGCATCACCCTCCATGGCGACGCCGCGGATCCGGGCACGCGTTGTCTGCACCTTGTGCGTCACGATCGAGACCTTGGCCCCGACCATGCGGTTCAGAAGGGTGGATTTGCCTGCGTTGGGCTCTCCGATCAGGGCGATGAATCCGGCGCGTGTCGTCATTGTGTGGTGATCCTGTTTTCAGGTGCGCATCCCTATCGCAGAAAGGCACAGCGGGCCAGAGGCATTTGTCGCATTGCAGGACCGGTACGGGAATGGCAGGACAGGCGCACAGGCCAAGCCGATCCCAGCCAGGCCGCGACCCGCATCTTGAGGATCAGGCATGAAACGACGGGAGTTTCTTTTATCGGGCGGCGCCGCAATGGGGGCCGCGGGCTTGGGTGGACTTGCATTCGCGTCCAATAGCTCCGATCAGGCACTGGTGGTTCAAAGCGCCAGCTACATGTTTCGGGACCAGCCTACGCAAGGAATGGTCAGCCTGAGCCCCGACGCTCCTCCGCCCGTCCTTTTTGGACGTCAGGGTGAAGCGATGAGACTGACGGTCAAAAACACTTTGTCCGACTATACCTCGATGCACTGGCACGGGATGCGCATCCGCAATGATATGGATGGCGTGCCTTATCTGACCCAGATGCCGCTGGGACAGAACGGAAGCTTCACCTACGAGTTCACACCCCCAGACGCCGGAACCTACTGGTATCACCCGCATTGCATGACGATGGAGCAGATGGCGCACGGCCTGACCGGAGTGATGGTCATCGCCGAGCCTGAAGACGTCGGGTTCGACAGCGAGCAAGTGATCAACCTGCGGGACTTTCGCCTGGACGAGACGGGGGCATTTCTGCCCGCCTACACCCAGCGGGGCGCGGCCAGAGCCGGAACTTTCGGCAATGTGCAGACCGCGAACTGGCACCAGCACCCAATCTATGACCACTCCGCCGGCAGCCTCGTGCGACTGCGACTGCTCAATTCGGACACGACCCGGATCTACAAATTGCACCTGACAGGCGGAAACGCGCAGATCATCGCGTGGGACGGTCACCCGGTCCCCGCCGAACTGCCGATGCCGAGTGCAAGTGATCCCTTGCTGGTAGGCCCCGGTCAGCGTGTGGATTTTGCCGTTGCGATGCCAGACGGCGAAGGGGCACAGGTCGACCTTGTGGCCAAACTGCCCGGTCAGCCCTTGAGGACGATGGCCAGCCTGCGATCGGTCGGGCAATCCGCGCACCGGGACCTGAGAGAACTGAAGCCTTTGCCGAAGAACCCGGTCGCCCTGCCCGATCTCGGCAAAGCTCAGGTGCACGAATTCGTCTTCGGCTGGACGCCAGAAGGTGAACTGCCGGACAATGGGTTCTGCGGGTCTCTTGGATACAATTTCTGGTCGATCAACCGGGTTCCCTGGCCCGGAGATGCTGCTGCGGACGTCGGGCCACTGGCGACGCTGGAACTGGGCAAAAGCTATCTCTTGAGGCTGCGCAATGAATCTCCGAACCTGCATCCGATCCATCTACACGGGCTGGTCTTTGTGCCGTTGCGATCAAACCTGCGAGAATTGCCGCCGCTGGTGACGGACACCATGCTGCTGTTGAAAGACGAGGTCGTCGAAATCGGGCTGGTCGCAGACAATCCGGGCGACTGGGCCTTTCACTGCCATGTGATCGAACACCAGAAGACCGGGCTGACCGGGTTCTTGCGGGTCGTTTGAGCGGCAAGGTCTAGCCGTTGCAGACGTGGCTCGTGATAGGTGGACAGCCCTCGCGGACATTCCCGGACAGATCAAGAGCAGGTAACACCGCGATCGAAGAGATCAGCTTGTCACACGATCCAGCAGAGCCTGCGCGGCCGCCTGTTCCGCCTGACGTTTGGAGCCGGCGGTTGCCTGGGCCTCGGATCCGTCCTGCAGGCGGGCCGCGATGGTGAAAACAGGGGCGTGATCCGGGCCGCTGCGCGAAATCTCGACATAGGCGGGCGGTTTCTGCCCGCGCGCCTGCGCCCATTCCTGAAGCGATGTCTTGGCATCGCGCGCATCCGCTTCGACCGTGTGAATCCGGTCACCCCACAGCGACAGGATCACTTTCTGCGCCGCCTCAAAACCGGCATCGCGATAGACCGCGGCGATAACTGCCTCCATCGCGTCGCCCAAGAGCGCCTGCTTGCGGCGCCCGCCCGACAGCATCTCTGACCGGCCCAGCTTCAGAACCGCGCCGATATCGATTTGGCGGGCAACGTCGGCACAGGTTTCCTTGCGCACCAGCGCGTTGAATCGGGGGGCCAGTTGGCCTTCGGTGGCCTTCTGATCGGCCTCGAGCAATGCGGTGGCCATCACAAGCCCCAGCACACGGTCACCCAGAAACTCGAGCCGCTGGTTGTCCGGGCGTGTCGAAGACGAAACCGACCCGTGCGTCAGCGCCCGAACCAGTAGTTCGGGATTGGCGAACCTGTGTCCAAGGCGTTTTTCGAACGCCTTCATGTCGGTCGAAAGCTTCAATTGACCGCCTTGAAGAACCGGTCACCGCGCCAGGTCCAGAAAAACAGCATCGAACGCCCGGCGGACGAGAACATGATGCGGTCGGCTCGACCGATCAGGTTTTCATAAGGAACGTAGCCGACGCCGCCTGCGACCTGCGGCACGCGGCTGTCACTGGAATTGTCACGGTTGTCGCCCATGAAGAAGTAGTGCCCTTCCGGCACGGTGTAGACACCCGTGTTGTCAGTGCTCTGATTGCCGATATTCAGGATTTCATGCGACACGCCGCCCGGCAGCGTTTCGATCATCCGGGTCTTTTCGCAGGTGCCGCCGACACCGACCGGGCCATTTTCACAGCGCGGCCGAAGACGTTGAGGCCCTTGCGGCTCGGCGATTTCGGTAAAAGTGCCATCCGGGGTCTGCTTGGCTTCGGTACCATTGATGTAGACCACGCCATCCTTGATCTGGATCTTGTCTCCGGGCAGGCCGATCAGTCGCTTGATGTAGTCGCGCCCCGAAACCGGATGGCGGAACACGATGACGTCGCCCCGCTCGGGCTCGCCGCCCAGAAGTCGGGTATTGTCGCCCCCCATCCAGCCGCAGATGTCCTCGGCATCGACATCGAGGCCGACGCTGGGGATGATCAGACTGGGGCAGGACGCGTAGGAATAGCCATAGGCCATCTTGTTGACGAACAGGAAATCACCGATCAGCAGCGTGGGTTTCATCGACCCCGACGGAATCCAGAACGGCTGAAAGAACAGAGTGCGGAAAACGCCCGCGATCAGCAGGGCATAGACGATGGTCTTGATCGTCTCCCAGATGGCGTTTCCGGATTTGGCTTGCTCGGCCATACTGCTCTCCAGTCCTTGCTCGGCTCGGGGGGTTACATGCGGCGCGGTCGCGGGGGTGTCAAGGCCGCTGCGTCGGGATCACCAAGCGGGCGCGCCTCGATCACCACGAAGGCCTGCGCCCATGGATGATCGTCGGTCAAGGTGACGTGGATGATCGCCTCGTGCCCTTCGGGCGTCATTTCCTTCAGCCGTTCGGCGGCCCAGCCGGTCACATGCATCACGGGCTGACCTGTGCGCAGATTGGTAACTGCCATGTCCTTCCAGGCGATGCCCATACGCAGCCCCGTGCCCAGTGCCTTGGAGCACGCCTCTTTTGCGGCCCAGCGCTTGGCGTAGGTTCCGGCCGTATCCCGCCGGCGCTCGGCCTTGCGCTGCTCGGTCTCGGTGAAGACACGGTTGCGGAACCGGTCACCGAACCGATCGAGCGTGCCCTGAATGCGCTCGATATTCGCAAGATCCGTACCAATGCCGAGTATCATGAGTGCGTCTCTTTCTTTGCCCTTTCAAGAGCCTTGAACGCAGACCGGGCGCCCACCCACAGGAATAGTCGCGAAATGAGAAACGCCACGACAAAGGTGATCGTGAAACCGATCACCAAAAAGTTCACCGGGACACCGGCCAATCCCTCGGACATGCCTGGAACGACAAGAAAGAACAGCCCAGCCATGACCAGGTTAGCCAACATGCCGACGATGCCCATCCATAGTGCGGCGCTCCACATGTCGCCGCTGCCCGGCATGGTCTGGTGCGTCTGAACCTGTCGGTGTCCTTCGAAAGTCGCGGCGGCCAAAAAGGGGATGAACGGCAGGAAACTGCTGGACAAGTCAATTCCGAACACCGCCGAAACGCCAAACAAAACAGCCGGGACCGCGATCGATGTGATCACGAAGACGACAAGAAACCTGGGAGTGTTCAAGCGCATCGGAAGATCCAGAAGAAGGAGGCTTCAAGGCAGTGGCTCATTGGCGTGCCTCATCCATCAGGCGGCGCATTTCCTGAATGGCTGGGGTGAGGCCCCGGAAGATGGACTCGCCGATCAGGAAATGACCAATGTTCAACTCGCGCACTTCGGGAAAGGCGGCAACGGGCTGGACCGTGTCATAGGACAGGCCATGGCCGGCATGCACTTCAAGGCCCAGCGAATGGGCAAAGGTGGACATCTTGCGCAGAGCCTCCAGTTCGCGTTGCGCGTCGTCCACCCGACCCTCGGCATGGGCGTCGCAATAGGCACCAGTGTGCAGCTCGATCACTTCGGCGCCGATGCGGTGGGCGGCCTCGATCTGCTTGGGGTCTGCGGCGATGAAGATCGACACCCGGCAACCGACGTCACGAAGCGGCGCGATGAAATGCGCCAGACGGTTTTCCTCGCGCGCGACTTCCAGGCCACCTTCGGTGGTACGTTCCTCGCGCTTCTCGGGGACGATGCAGACGGCGTGCGGCTTGTGGCGCAGAGCGATCTTCTGCATCTCATCCGTAGCCGCCATTTCAAAGTTCAGCGGAACAGACAGAACCTCCATCAGCCCGTCGATATCGGCATCCGAGATATGCCGCCGGTCTTCGCGCAGGTGCGCGGTGATGCCGTCGGCCCCGGCCTCTTCGGCAAGCTTTGCGGCGCGAAGCGGGTCGGGATAGGCGCCGCCACGGGCGTTGCGCACGGTGGCAACATGGTCGATATTCACGCCCAGGCGCAGAGGGGTATCAGACATCCTTCGAATCCTTTTTGTTCGCGTCGCCCGAGCCTATCGGGTTTGGTCGGGGAACGGCAGAGCTTGCTTCGGCCAAGCGTTTGATTTCTTCGAACTTCGCCTTGATCTTTGCGCGGCGGCGCATCTGATAGGTTCGGATCACCGGCAGGCTGATATAGGTGCAGATCACGCCGGCCACGATGCCGGGAATGATGCCGCCAATCATGTAGGGAAAGAACACTTCGTCATAAAATTGCGACAGCCCGTGCCAGTCAGCGACCCGATCGGAGAACATCGCCAGGAAGTTATCCTTGAGGTCCCCCATCGCGCTGGCAAATTTGCCCATCAGCCCCTTGGTGTCGCCCTCTTCGTATTCGGTGCCCAGCAGGAAATGCCCAGTTTGCAGGCAGACCACGCCGATCGGAACGTAGGTCAGCGGGTTGCCGAAAAACGTGCCGCTCAACGCGGCAAGGATGTTGCCGTTCAGCATCCGGGCCAAGACCGCGGCAACCAGAAAATGAAGGCCGTAGAATGGGGTGAAGGACGCGAATACCCCGGCCCCTACCCCACGGGCAATGCGTTCGGGCGAGTCCGGAAGACGACGGACGCGGTGTTTGACATAGTGGAAGGCGCGGGTCCAACCGCCGCGAGGATAGACCAACTCGGACAGGACCTGGAGTACCGAGCGGCGATCACGGCGCTTGAAAACCACTCCTGATCACCCCTTCTCAGCCAGCTGCGACCGCAGCGCTTGTCATGTCCCGATACCGTTCGACCGCAGCCACGTCACTTTCCGCCTCGAGCATCAGCATCAGCGAATGCAGCTGTTCAAGATCCCGCACTTCGATACTGATAAGCAGACGATAGAAATCTGGCTTCCGGTCCACGAATTCCAGGTTCGAGATATTGGCCTTTTTCTCGCCGATCAATGTGCAAATACGTCCCAGCACGCCGGCGTCGTTGCCGATGGTCAGCTCCAACGTGGCGCCATAAGCGGCCGGGTGCGTGCCGGTATGCCAGTGAAGGTTCACCCACCGTTGCGGCTGATCCTCGAATTCGGCAAGGCGATCGCAATCGATGGAATGCACCACCACGCCCTTGCCCCGAGACGTGATGCCCACGATGCGTTCGCCCGGCAAAGGCTGGCAGCACGGCGCGCGTTCAAACCCCTGCCCCGGCTCAAGCCCGATCACGGCGCGACGCAAGGGGATTGCTTCGCCCTCGTCGCGGGTCAGGTCGGGATAGACCGCGGCCACTACATCATGGGCGGTCAGTTCGGCACTGCCGACGCGGGCCAGCAACTCATCGCTGTTCTTGATGCGCAGGTGTTTGGCGGCGGTTTCCAATGCCTTGTCGGTCGCCTTGCGGCCAACATGTTCGAACCCCGCGCGGACCAGTTCGCGTCCCAGTTTGATGAACCGTTCACGGTCAACCTCGCGCAGGGCGCGGCGGATGGCGGTGCGGGCCTTGCCGGTCACTGCAATCTCAAGCCAGGTCACCTGCGGGGTCTGGCCGTCGGCGGTGATGATGTCGACCGATTGGCCATTCTTGAGCCGCGTCCACAGCGGCACACGGATACCGTCCACCTTGGCTCCGACACAGGCATGGCCGATACGCGTATGGATCGCGTAGGCGAAATCGATCGGGGTCGCCCCGCGCGGCAGTTTCACCACGTCGCCCTTGGGGGTGAAGCAGAAGACCTGGTCCGAATACATCTCGAGCTTCACCGCCTCGAGGAAATCTTCGTGGTCTTCCTCGGTATCGAACTGCTCGGTCAGGTTGGCGATCCACTTGGCCGGATCGACCGCAAAGGGGTTTTCCGTCCGCACACCGTCACGATAGGACCAGTGCGCGGCCACACCTGTCTCGGCGACATCATGCATCTGACGGGTACGGATCTGCACCTCGACCCGCTTGCCGTCACGGCCCGAGACCGTCGTATGGATCGAGCGGTAACCGTTCGATTTCGGCTGGCTGATATAGTCCTTGAACCGCCCCGGCACCGCGCGCCAGCGCTGGTGTATGGCCCCAAGGGTGCGATAGCAGTCTTCTTCGGTCTGGGTAATGATGCGGAAGCCATAGATGTCGGACAGGCGCGAAAAGCCCTGATCCTTTTCCTGCATCTTGCGCCAGATCGAGTAGGGTTTCTTGGCGCGACCAAAGACTTCGGCCTCGATCCCCGCTTTCTCAAGCTCGTGCCGCATGTCGCCGGTGATCCGGTGAATCACGTCGCCGGTTTCGCGCTGCAGCGTGATGAAGCGGCGGATGATCGACTGGCGGCCTTCGGGATTGAGGACGCGGAACGCGAGGTCCTCAAGCTCTTCGCGCATCCACTGCATGCCCATCCGGCCGGCCAGCGGCGCGTAGATGTCCATCGTTTCGCGCGCTTTCTGCACCTGCTTTTCAGGGCGCATTGCCTTGATCGTGCGCATATTGTGCAGGCGGTCGGCCAGCTTGACCAGGATCACCCGCAGGTCCTTGGACATGGCCATGAACAGTTTGCGGAAGTTCTCGGCCTGCTTGGTTTCGCGACTGGAAAGCTGCAGGTTGGTCAGCTTGGTGACGCCGTCGACCAGCATCGCCACCTCGTCACCGAACAGTTCGGCGATCTTGGAATAGCTTGCCTTGGTGTCCTCGATCGTGTCGTGCAGCAGCGCGGTGATGATCGTGGCATCGTCCAGGCGCTGCTCGGTCAGAATGGCGGCAACTGCGACGGGATGCGAAAAATAGGGCTCGCCCGAGTGCCGGAACTGCCCTTCATGCATCTGCATTCCGAACTCATAGGCCCGGGCGATGCGATCGGCATTTGTCTTGGGGTTGTAGTTGCGGACCAGCGCAATCAGGTCTTCAACAGAAATCATCCGGTCCGCACCTTCGCTTGCAGGGCTTACCCCTGCCCCTGGGCCTCCATCAGGGCACGCAGGAGTTTCTCTTCGGACATGTCGTCATCTGCCGGCTTGTCCGACTCTGCACCCATCAACAGCGCCATCTGATCTTCTTCGGGCTCGTCGACCTCGATCTGTGTCTGGTTGGCCTCGATCAGACGTTCACGCAGCTCGTCCGCCGTCTGGGTTTCTTCGGCAATCTCGCGCAGAGCCACGACGGGGTTCTTGTCGTTGTCGCGGTCAACGGTGATCGATCCGCCAGTGGAAATCTCGCGCGCACGATGGGCGGCAAGCATCACCAGTTCGAACCGGTTCGGTACCTTGTCTACGCAGTCTTCGACCGTCACGCGGGCCATGAGGCGCTCTCCACAAATGAATCCGTGTCAGGAAGGGGTTTATCTAAGCGCGATTCTCTGCCTTGACAAGCGGGAAATGCCCAGCATTGGCGGCTCAGAGGGGGGTTACGGCGGCAACCTCGTCCGCAGGCAGCTGTCCGATCATTTCCCGGACGGTCAAATCCAGCACCGGATGGCGCCAATCGGGCGCGACGTCAGCCATTGGAACCAGCACGAATGCCCGGTCCTGCAGCCGCGGGTGCGGCACTATCAGTTGTTCGGGCGCGGATCGCACCTGCTGGTCCATCGGCAAATCCAACCAGCGGCGGTATCCGTCCAGGTCCGGCAGAACGCGGTCGTCCCAGCAGACAAGATCAAGATCAAGTGTGCGCATACCCCAACGCTGAACCCTGGCGCGGCCGAACTCGGCCTCGACCTCGTGCAGCAGGTCCAGAACACCGCGCGGATCCAGTTCCGTCTCGATCACAGCGGCTGCGTTCACGTAGTCCGGGCCGGCGCCCGCAGGGAAGCAGGTGGTCGAAAACAGCCGGCTTTTGGCCCGAATCACCAGCCCCTTGGCCTCCATGACCTCGAGAGCCTGCGCGAGTGTCACCTTGGGCCCGTTTCCTCTCAAGGTGAGATTTGCCCCCAACGCCACGACCACTTTTGACATGGATTTGACCACTTTTATCCCCGTATTCCGTTCAGAGAATACTTGCGATACAGGTCAAATAGCCTATTTTAAAGGCATCAATGCGCGAATTTATTTTTTTCACTCACAGACACCTCCGCGCGTTGA
This sequence comes from Ruegeria arenilitoris, assembly GCF_013032855.1. Lineage (GTDB taxonomy): Bacteria > Pseudomonadota > Alphaproteobacteria > Rhodobacterales > Rhodobacteraceae > Ruegeria > Ruegeria arenilitoris. The sequence continues at coordinate 97,824 of NZ_WQDA01000006.1, read as the reverse complement.
GCGATACCGGAAGGACAAATTAATGTTTTACAAGGACGAACGGCTTGCGCTGTTCATCGACGGCTCGAATCTGTACGCCGCCGCAAAAGCACTGGGGTTTGACATCGATTACAAGTTGCTTCGCCAGGAATTCATGCGTCGAGGCAAGCTTCTCAGAGCCTTCTACTACACAGCGCTGCTAGAAAACGACGAATACTCACCGATCCGTCCACTTGTCGATTGGCTGCATTACAATGGCTTCACCATGGTGACCAAGCCGGCCAAGGAATACACCGACAGCATGGGGCGCCGTAAGGTCAAGGGGAATATGGACATCGAACTGACCGTCGATGCCATGGAGCTTGCGCCGCGCGTGGATCATATCGTGCTGTTTTCGGGTGATGGGGATTTCCGCCCGCTGATTGCCAGCCTGCAACGTCAGGGCGTGCGCGTGTCGGTCGTCTCGACCATCCGCAGCCAGCCGCCGATGATTTCGGACGAGCTGCGTCGTCAGGCCGACAATTTCATCGAGCTTGACGACCTGCGCGACGTGATCGGACGCCCTCCGCGGGACGTGTCCGATGAACCGCGTACGGTAGCCGTCGCAGGAAAATAAGAACTCCGCCATCCACCACTCACACATGTGGAGCAATCGCGCGGTCAGGACTTCGTGTCCTGGCCGCGCTTCTTTAATCAAGAACCCGTGCTCAAACGGGTATTGGCTAACAGGACTTCATGTCAGCATGGTGACAAGGCTGTCCTGACTGGACCAACAGGTGGAAAAGCCTTACCTGTCCCTTTCAAGGAGACAGACGCATGACCAAGCCCCCCCTGACCCTGTATCTGGCCGCCCCGCGCGGGTTCTGCGCTGGCGTGGACCGCGCGATCAAGATCGTGGAAATGGCCCTGCAGAAATGGGGCGCCCCGGTCTATGTCCGGCATGAGATCGTGCACAACAAGTTCGTCGTGGACGGGCTGCGCGCCAAGGGTGCCGTCTTTGTAGAAGAACTGGACGAATGCCCCGATGACCGGCCGGTGATCTTTTCCGCCCACGGCGTGCCCAAATCGGTGCCCGCAGCCGCAGCCGCGCGCGAGATGATCTATGTCGACGCCACCTGCCCGCTGGTGTCCAAGGTCCATATCGAGGCCCAGCGCCACGCTGAGGCCGGGTTGCAGATGATCATGATCGGGCACAAGGGCCACCCCGAAACCGTCGGCACCATGGGCCAGCTGCCCGAGGGCGAAGTTCTGCTGGTGGAAACGGTTGACGACGTGGCCGGGGTACAGGTCCGCGACCCCGATAAACTGGCCTTCGTCACCCAGACCACCTTGTCGGTGGACGATACGCGCGACATCGTGGCCGCGCTGCAGGACCGGTTCCCGGCCATCGTCGGCCCACACAAGGAAGACATCTGCTATGCCACCACCAACCGCCAGGAAGCGGTGAAGACCGTCGCACCCAGGTCGGATGCGCTGCTGGTGGTGGGTGCGCCCAACTCCTCGAATTCGCGCCGCCTGGTCGAGGTGGCGTCCAAGGCGGGCTGCACCTATGCCCAGCTGGTGCAGCGCGCCACCGACATCGACTGGCGGGCGCTCGAGGGGATTTCCAGCATCGCCATCACCGCCGGTGCCTCGGCCCCCGAAGTTCTGGTGAACGAGGTGATCGACGCCTTCCGCGACCGCTTTGACGTGACCGTCGAAACCGTCGAAACCGCCGCCGAGAATGTCGAGTTCAAGGTGCCCCGCATTCTGCGCGTGCCCGCATGAGCGGCATCCCCCGCGCACCATTGGTTCTGGGCCTGGCCGGTCTGATCCCCTTCGTCTGGGGCGCGCTGACCTACCTAAGCGGAGACCTGAACGACTGGGGCAGCCGCGCGCTGGGTCCCCGGTTCGTGGGGCCCTATGTGCAGCTGTTTTATGGCGCTGTGATCCTCAGCTTCATGTCCGGCGTTCTTTGGGGTTTTGCCACGAAGACCTCGGGCAGCCGGGCGGCGCTGTGCTATGGGTTGTCGGTACTGCCGGCGCTGTGGGCGTTCTTCACCACCGGCGGCGGGCCGGTCGACGCGGGCACCAACCTGATGATCGGCTTTGCCGGGCTGCTGGTGCTGGACGCGCTGTTCTGGTCCTGGGGCCTGACCCCGCGCTGGTGGATGAAACTGCGGCTGCTGCTGAGCGCCGTCGTGCTGACTTGCCTGGCCGTCGGAGTAGTCCTGTGAGCGACAAACGAACCATCGACGCCTACACAACCCGTGTGGACGACTATCTGAAAGTGCCGCTGCCGCCCGAACAGATCGAGGCGCGCGCAGCATTTGCGCAGGCGGTCGGCGACGGGCTGGTGCTGGATCTGGGGTCGGGTCCGGGTTCGGACAGCGGTTTCTTTCTGCGCCAGGGGCTGCGGGTTCGGGCGCTGGACGCCACACCTGCCTTTGTCGAACACGCCCGCGCAAATGGCGTGGACGCGCATTTGGGCACGTTCGACGACGTGACCGAAACGGCCGAATACGATGGGGTCTATGCCAGCTTTTCCCTGCTGCACGCCCCGCGCGCCGAATTCCCGCGACACCTGGCCGCCATCCACCGGGCCCTGAAGCCGGGCGGCGTGTTCTTTCTGGGCCTCAAACTGGGCACCGGAGAGCATCGCGACGAACTGGACCGCTACTACACCTATTTCACGCGCCCCGAGATCGAGACCGCGTTGGTCGAGGCCGGGTTCGTCATTGACCGTGTCACCACCGGTATGGGAAAGGGGCTGGCCGGTTCTTATGACGGTTTCATTCTGGTGCTGGCCCATGCCTGATCTGTTTGCCTATACCGATGGTGCCTGTTCCGGCAATCCCGGCCCGGGGGGCTGGGGCGTGCTGCTGCGGGCGATGGATGGAGAAACCGTCCTGAAAGAGCGCGAGTTGAGCGGCGGCGAGGCCGAGACCACCAACAACCGGATGGAGCTTCTGGCCGCGATCAGCGCGCTCGAAACATTGGAGCGGCCCTCGAAGATCACAATCGTGACCGACAGCGCCTATGTGAAAAACGGGGTGACGGGCTGGATCCACGGGTGGAAGCGCAACGGCTGGAAGACCGCAAGCAAGAAGCCCGTCAAGAACGTGGACCTGTGGCAGCGGCTGGACGAAGCCCAACAGCTCCATGACGTGACCTGGGAATGGGTCAAGGGCCATGCCGGCCACCCCGAAAACGAACGCGCAGATGAGTTGGCACGCGCAGGCATGGCCCCTTTCAAGCCGAAAAAGGCCCGCACATGAGCGGTCTGGCCCTGCTGGACTATGCCTCGGTTCTGGTCTTTGCGCTGACCGGGGCGCTGGTGGCCAGCCGGGCGCAGCTGGATCTTGTGGGATTTGCCTTCATCGCCTGTCTGACGGCGGTGGGCGGTGGCACGGTGCGTGATCTGCTGCTGGATCGGCACCCGGTCTTCTGGGTGGGCCAACCTGACTATATCCTGATCGCGGTGGCGGCGGCGGTGGTCGTGTTTTTCACCGCGCATCTGGTCGAAAGCCGCTACAACTGGTTGGTCTGGCTGGACAGTTTCGCGCTGTCGATCGCCGCGGCCGCGGGAACTGGCGCGGCGCTGGCGCTGGGTCAGTCGGGCGTGATCGTGGTGTTGATGGGTGTGACCACCGGTTGCCTGGGCGGGCTGATGCGCGACGTGGTCTGCAACGAGGTGCCGCTGGTGCTGAAACAGGGCGAGCTCTATGTCTCATGCGCCTTCACCGGGGCGCTTGTGGCCGTGTTGGCCACCCGTCTGGGGCTGGAGACGCTGCTGGCGCTGGGCCTGTGCGCACTCTCCTGCTGGGCATTGCGGGCCGGATCGCTGCTGTTCGGCTGGCAGTTGCCGGTCTACAAGGCACGCCCGCCGCGGAGCTAGAGGCCGCGCCAGACCTCTTCCTCGGTCAGGTTCAGAGATGTGAAATCTTCGGCCCGCAACGATCTGTCAGCCTCCCACTCCATGAAGAACTCATCCAATTGCGGCGGAGCGATCATCGTGTCCGAAAGCATCGAATGCACTTGCCCCCGATGGTGAATCTGGTGCTGCAGCAAGTGCAGGATCGTGCGGTCGTACCGCTCGACTTGCACCAATTCCCCACGTGGAATCCTGACGCGTGCAGTTTCATCCAAAACCTTCTCATCGCGGCAAACATCCACGAAACGTCGGTCGATGGCGCGTTGGTGCGCCGAAAGCTCGGGCAAGTCGGGATAGGGAGTTTCCGGGTCGAAGGCGTCCAATCCCATTGGCCGGCCTTCCAGAGCGGTGACGTAGAAAAGATCAACCGTATAAATGTGATTGAGAGTCTCGATGATGGACGGGAAGAAACCAGTACGGTGCTTCGCCAGTTCTTCGGGGGGCAATTGCGCGCAAGCCTCCAGAATTCGGTGGTTGGCCCATGCGTTGTTATAAGCTTGTGGGAAAAAATAGTTTTTCATTGCCGATGCCTAGTTGATTGCCAAAGCACTGTCTAGCGTGGCCTGCGGCCTGCCGCATCAACGCCGGAAATAGGTCTTCCAGATCCAGATCAGCAGCAGCGCGCCCAGCACCGCGCCGACGAATCCGGGCATCCAGCCCATGACCGTCAGCAAGGCGCGCATGATCAGCCCGCCCACCACGGCCCCGGCGATACCGATCAGCAGGGTGGTGGGGATGTCCGCCTCGATCCGCATCAGGCGGGTGGCCAGAAATCCGGCCGCGGCGCCGATGACGATCAAGGCAAGGACGGGCATCTCATTTCCTCCAGTGCGTGGGCACGATGATCAAGGCCCCCACCGACGAGATCACCGCATCCAGCCCAGGCGGTCCAAAGCTGATGCCGAACATGATGCGGATGAAATAGAACAGGAACGCCCCGCCCACGCAGATGATGATGGATTGCAGATACCCGTTGTGGGTAAAGCCCGTCACCTCGGACAGATAGCCGACGATGCCGGCAATCACGACGGTACCCATCATCACCATGAACATCAGGACGTCTCCGAGCCGAGGCGGGTTCCGGCCGGGATCGGCCAGCCCCGCAGGAAGGTTTCCCTATCCTGCGCCGCCTTGCCCGCCCGTTGCAAGCGCAGCAGTTCGACTGCGCCGGTGCCGCAGGCCACGCGCAGCGCGTCGTCCAGCACCTCGCCCGGCATGCCCTGCCCGTCCGACAGGCGCGAGGCGAGCAGCTTGACGCGCTCGCCCTCAATCTGAGTCCAGGCGCCGGGAAAGGGCGACAGGCCGCGGATCTGGCGATCGACTTCGACAGCTGGGCGCGACCAGTCCACGCGGGCCTCGGCCTTGTCGATTTTTGCGGCATAGGTCACGCCGACCTCGGGCTGCGGTTCGGGAGTCAGCTCGGGCAGGCGGTCCAGAGCCTGCACGATCAGATCGGCGCCCATCGCCGACAGGCGGTCATGCAGCTGGGCGGTGGTTTCCTCGGGTCCGATCGGGGTGGCCTGACGCAGCAGGACGGGGCCGGTGTCCAGGCCGGCCTCCATCTGCATGATACAGACGCCGGTCTCGGCATCGCCCGCAATGATCGCCCGGTGGATCGGCGCGGCCCCGCGCCAGCGCGGTAGCAGGCTGGCGTGGATGTTCAGGCAGCCATGCCGGGGTGCGTCCAGAATCGGCTGCGGCAGGATCAGCCCATAGGCCACGACCACGGCCACATCGGCCTTCAGCGCAGCAAAGGCGGCCTGTTCCCCGGGCGATTTCAGCGAGGTGGGATGGCGCACCGGCAGGCCCAGCGCCTCGGCGCGGGCATGCACCGGCGTGGGCCGGTCCTTCTTGCCGCGACCGGCCGGGCGCGGGGGCTGGCAATAGACGGCGGCGATCTCGTGCCCGGCCTGCACCAGCGCATCCAGCACCGGCACCGAAAACTCGGGCGTTCCCATGAAGATGACGCGCATGCCGCCCTACCCCGCCTTTTTCGCCTTGCGCAGCAGCATGTCGCGTTTGACCTTGCTGAGACGGTCAAAATACATCCGGCCGTTCAGATGGTCGATCTGGTGCTGCACGCTGGTGGCTTCGATGCCGACGAAATCGCGCCGGTCGATCTCGCCTTTTTCATTGAGGAACCGGACCGTCACCGCACGCGGACGTTTGATCTTGGCCGACACGCCCGGCAGGTTCGGGCTGGCCTCGTCATGCTCGCGCAGTTCGATCGAGCTGTGCAGGATTTCGGGGTTGGCCAGGCGCACTGCGCGGCCACGCTCGGCCGAGCCGTCCACGACCGCCAGCCGCAGCATCACGCCGATCTGGGGCGCCGCCAGGCCGACGCCGGGCATCGCCTCCATCGTGTCGATCATGTCGTCCCAGATGGCGCGGATCTCGTCGGTAATTTCAGTCACTGGTTCGGCCTTGGTGCGCAGGCGCTTGTCGGGCCACGGCAGGCAGGGGCGGACGGTCATGCGCGGGCCAGCTCACGCTTGAGCTTGACCATCTTGCGCGTGATCATCTGCCGTTTCAGCGGCTTGAGATAGTCGATGAACAGCTTGCCGTTCAGGTGGTCGATCTCGTGCTGCACGCAGGTGGCCCAGAGCCCGTCGAAGGTTTCGCGCTGCGCCTTGCCGTTCTTGTCCATCCAGGCAACCTCGACCTCGGCCGGGCGGGTGACCTCGGCGAACTGATCGGGGATCGACAGGCAGCCTTCCTCGTAGACGCTGGTTTCGTCCGAGGCCGAGATGATCTCGGGGTTGAACATCACCAGCGGGCGGGGGGTGGCGCCTTCCTCTTTGACGCAATCCAGAACGATCAGCCGTTCCAGCACGCCGATCTGGGGCGCGGCCAGCCCGATGCCCGGCGCATCATACATGGTTTCCAGCATGTCGTCGGCCAGCGCGCGCAGCTCGTCCGACAGGTCGTCCACGGGCGCACAGACCTTTTTCAGGCGGGGATCGGGATGGATCAGGATGTTGCGTTTCATGGGGCTGATTTAGGTCATCGCGCGCGTGGCCGCAACGCCCCCCTTGCGCCGGGCGAATTTCCCGATAGCTTTCAGGCCAACGAATGGAGCAGACATGACTTTCAACGACCTCATCGACCGCCGGGGCACCTTCAGCTCGAAATGGGACAAGATGGAGCAGCTGTTCGGCGTCTCGCCCGAGGACGGGCTGGCCATGTGGACCGCCGATTCCGACTATGCCACCGCGCCCTGCGTGATCGAGGCGGTGCGCCGCGCGGCCGATCACGGGGTGTTCGGCTATTCCTGGCAGCACCCGGCCTATCTGCAGGCGGTGCGGTGGTGGATGCAGAACCGTCACGACTGGGCGATCGACACCGATTGGATCCTGACCTCGCAAGGTCTGGGCAACGCCATCGCGCTGAGCCTCGATGTCTGGACCGAGCCGGGGGACGGGGTGGTGATCTTCACGCCCGTCTATCACGAGTTTGCGCACAAGGTGAACAAGACCGGCCGCCGGGTGGTGGAATGCCCGCTGGTGCGGGCCGGCGACACCTATGAGATCGACCTGGACGACGCACAGTCGCGGCTGGACGGGTCGGAACGGATGTTGATCTGGTGTTCGCCACAGAACCCGTCGGGGCGGGTCTGGACACCGGACGAGCTGCGCGCGGTGGCGGCCTTTGCCGAACGCAACGGGCTGATCCTGATCTCGGACGAGATCCATCACGATCTGGTCTATCCCGGGCACAAATTCGTGCCGATGGACGTGGCCGCGCCGGATGCACGGCCCTGGACGGTGACGCTGACAGCGGCATCCAAGACCTTCAATATCGCAGGCCAGCGCACCGGGAACATGATCATTCCCGACGACACGCTGCGGGCGCAGATGCGTCACCGGCTGAACACGTTGGACTATGACCCCAGCGCACTTGGCGTGGCGATGATCACCGCGGCCTACACGCCCGAAGGTGCGCAATGGGTGGATGCCCAGATCGACCACCTGAGGGGCAACCGCGCGATATTCGATGCAGCGATCTCCGAAATCCCCGGTCTGTGGTCGATGCCCTTGCAGGCAACCTACCTGGCCTGGGTCGACTTCTCGGGCACCGGCATGGATCACGCCGAATTCGTGCGCCGTCTGCGCGATGATGCGCGGATCGCAACGTCATCCGGCCCAGGTTTTGGAACGGGAGGCGAGACCTTCGAACGGTTCAATCTCGCTACTCAGCGGGCGCGGGTCGAGGACGCGTGCGCCCGTTTGAAACTTGCTTTTTCCGACCTTCAATAAGGCCGCGTGAACGATCTGCCCTAGTCGTCTTTGCCGAGAAGGGCGATTGGGGCATCCGGCGCGCGATAGAAATCCAGTGGCGCCTTGTCCGCCGCGACGGTGCTGCGCTTGAACTCATATCGCATCTGGCCGCCGTCTTCCTCGTCAGCGACGATCAGGCATTGATACAGGTGGTTGGCGCCATCAAAAATATCGACCAGTCCACGCAGACGCGGTGTTGTCTCGGCCTCGACGGCGAAACCATCCTTCCACAATTTGAGGATTCTGTAGGTATTGTCGCCCATTTCCACCCGCAGGCGGCTGGACTTCTTGAGCGATGCGATTCGGGCCGCATCCAATTCGGCGCTAATTTCCTTGGAAACATAAGTACTCATCAAAATTCCCCCCAAGCTATGCTATCTATTGTGGGGGTATCTTCGTAAAAATCCAGTGAAGCCCGACCGTTGCCGTGGACCTGTGGGCGATTTGTTGCACAGACATCCCTGGCGGCACTGTGCGACTGCGCAGAGATGCTGCGCGCCGTCGGCGATGTGAACTGCGGCTCTGTCGCACTAAGCTTTGTCCGGACACGGAAACGGAGGATCCAAGATGGGCCTGTTGGTCGACGGCACCTGGCACGACACCTGGTACGACACAAAATCCACCGGCGGAGCGTTCAAACGTTCGGCTGCCCAGTTTCGAAACTGGATAACGACCGATGGCAGTGCAGGTCCCTCGGGCAAGGACGGTTTCAAGGCTGAAGCCGGGCGATATCACCTGTATGTCAGCCTGGCCTGCCCATGGGCGCATCGGACGTTGATCTTCCGCCAGCTCAAGGAACTTCAGGACCTGATCACCGTATCGGTGGTTCATCCGGACATGCTGGACCGCGGATGGACTTTTCAGACCGACGATCACGGCGCCACCGGCGATGCTTTGTATGGGCTGGACTATGCCTATCAGGTCTACACACGCGCCGACCCGAACTACTCGGGCCGGGTGACGGTGCCGATCCTGTGGGACAAGGTGCAAGAGACCATCGTGTCGAATGAAAGCTCGGAAATCATCCGCATGTTCAATTCGGCCTTCGACCAAATCACCGGCAACACCGACGACTACTGGCCTTCCGAGATGCGCGACGAGATCGAAGAGGTCAATGCGCGGGTCTATTCAAACGTGAACAACGGCGTCTACAAATCCGGCTTTGCCACCACGCAGGAGGCCTATGACGCGGCCGTGCACCCCCTGTTCGACACGCTGGATTGGCTGGAAGATCGGCTGTCCACCAACCGTTACCTGATGGGGGATCGCCTGACCGAGGCCGACTGGCGCCTGTTCACGACCCTGATCCGGTTCGACCCGGTCTATCACCTGCATTTCAAGTGCAACCGCAGGCGGCTGATCGACTATCCCAACCTGTGGGCCTACACGCGCGAACTGTATCAATGGCCGGGCGTGGCGGGCACGGTAAACATGCACCATATCGTGCGGCACTATCACTACAGTCACGACAGCATCAATCCGCACCGGATCATCCCGATCAACCCCACCCTGGACTATTGGGAGCCGCACGGACGCGATCAACGCCCCGCGGCGTAGTGTTCGACCATCGCCGCCAGATCTTCGGGCGGCGTTCCGCTCTGGACATAGGCGCAGGCGTTGGGGCTGTGCGCAAAGATCGATCCGTCGGAAAAGAACGTTGTGTTGGTGACGAAGATCACCCGGGCATCCGGGCGGCGATAGCTGGCGAAATCCGCGACCGCCAACGCGCTGCCTGAATCCAGAACCAGGTCCAAGATTATGATGTCGAAGGGCGTGCCGTAAAGTGCAAGGATCGCTGCCTCCTGGCTTTCGACCAGAGAAACCTCAGCCCCCTGCCGTTCCAGGTGCCGCTGCCAGACCCGACCCAGGTCGGGGTTACTCTCAACAATCAGAACTTTCATTTGCAACAACCTCGGCACTTGATAAGGTGAGTGGTGCCGACCCCCATAAGCTGTGATCACGTTATTTCGTTAACAAAGGGTTAACGGTCGCCCCAGCGCTCTTCAAGGAACCGGATTTGCTTGTAAAAACGGCGTAAATCCGCTTGAAGCGGGGTAATTTCGGCGTTTTGGACGATTCCGGCATGACTGACCGCACTGACGACTTGAACCCGCGCGGCAAGCGTGACCACGGCGGTGGGTTGGACGACGCCATTGCCCGCCACCGCGGCGCGCGAGCGGAATGGATCGACCTGTCGACCGGGATCAACCCGCACCCCTACCCGGTGGCGGACCTCACGTCCGAAGACTGGACCGCCCTGCCCGACCACGGGGCCTTTGCCCGGCTGAGCGATGCGGCCCGCCGGTTCTGGGGTGTGCCGGACGGCGCGGCGATTCTTCCCGCGCCGGGCGCTTCGGCCCTGATCGCGCGGATCCCGGCGCTGGCCCCCGTTGGTGCGGTCCAGATCACCACGCCCACCTACAACGAACATGCCGCCGCCTTTGCCGCGCAGGGCTGGACGGTGCAGCCCGGCGGCCCGACGCAGGCGCGGGTGATCGTGCATCCCAACAATCCCGACGGCCGGATCTGGCAGGCCGAGGACGCCGATGCGCCGCTGACCGTGATCGACGAAAGCTTTTGCGACGTGACGCCCCAAGCATCATTGATCCGCCTGTCCGAGCGCTCCGGCGTGATCGTTCTGAAAAGCTTTGGCAAGTTCTGGGGACTTGCAGGTCTGCGGCTGGGCTTTGCCATCGGGCATCCCGACCTGATCGCGCGACTGAACGATCTGACCGGCCCCTGGGCGGTGTCCGGGCCGGCCCTGCGCATCGGCGCGCAGGCCCTGAATGACACGGCCTGGGCCGAGGCCACACGCGCCCGACTGGCCCGTGATACGGAACGGCTGGATACGCTGATGACCGGCAAGGGCGCGCATTTGGTCGGCGGAACCACGCTGTTCCGCCTGTATAACGTGGACGATGCCGCCGCGTGGCAGGACCGGCTGGCACAGGCCCATATCTGGAGCCGCATCTTCCCCTATTCCGATCGGTTCCTGCGGCTGGGCCTGCCGCCCGAGCATGGCTGGTCGCGGCTCGAGGCGGCGCTGTGAGCACCGCGCTGACGCTGGCCCTGGCGATGCTGCTGGACGCCGCATTGGGCGAGCCCGATTGGCTGTGGTCGCGCCTGCGGCACCCGGCGGTGCTGATGGGCAACGCCATCGGCTGGCTGGACCGCCATCTGAACCACGGCACACATCGACGGGCCAAGGGCGTGTTCGTCGCCCTTCTACTGGTCTTGGGCGGCTGGGTGGTCGGTGCGGCGCTGGCGTGGCTTGGCTGGGCGGTCGAGGTCGTGGTCTGCGCGATCCTGTTGGCACAGAACTCTTTGGTGGCGCATGTCCGCGCCGTGGGCGTCGCGCTGCGGCAGTCCCTGCCCGAGGGACGCGCGGCGGTGGCGATGATCGTGTCGCGCGACACCTCGCAGATGACCGAGGCCCAGGTGGCGCGCTCGGCCATCGAGAGCGCCGCCGAGAACCTCAGCGACGGGGTGATCGCCCCGGCTTTCTGGTTCCTGCTGGGCGGCCTGCCGGGGCTGCTGGTCTACAAGGCGGTGAACACCGCCGACAGCATGATCGGGTACCTCAATGACACGTACCGAGACTTCGGCTGGGCCGCCGCCCGGCTGGACGATCTGCTGAACCTGATCCCGGCGCGGCTGACTTGCCTGATGATCGTGGCCCTGTCGGGACAGTGGCGCCAATTGCGGGCCATCTTCGCGGACGCGCAGCGCCACATTTCGCCCAATGCCGGCTGGCCCGAGGCCGCCATGGCCCGCGCGCTGGACGTGGCACTGGCCGGGCCGCGCAGCTATGACGGGCAGATGCGCGATCTGGCTTGGGTCAACGGCGAGGCCCGGCGCACGATCGGCGCAACGGAGGTTTTCCGCGCATGCGGGATCCTTTGGCAGGTTTGGGGGCTTGCGTTGGCCGGACTGACGGTGTGGGTTGTTCTGAACACGGTTTTCTGAGGATGGTTTTCGTCATGCGCTTTGTCTCGGGCCTTATGGCCGCTTGCCTGTTCGCCGCCCCGGCCCTTGCCCAATGCGGCGGCGGCTTCAACGCCTTCGTTCGCGGACTGAAGGCCGAAGCGGCACAGCAGGGGTTCGACACGGCCACGGTCGATGCGTTCTTCAACGGTGTGCAGCAGGACCCCAAGGTGCTGAAGGCCGACCGGGCGCAGGGCGTGTTCCAGAAACCGTTCATCGAGTTCTCGCGCCGCCTGATCTCGCAGGATCGGATCAGGCGCGGCCAGGCGATGGCACAGAAATACGACGCCGTGTTCGACCGGATCGAGGCCGAATACGGCGTGTCGCGCGGGGTCCTGTTGGCCTTCTGGGCGTTCGAGACGGATTACGGCGCGTTCCAGGGCGATTTCAACACCCGCAATGCGTTAGTGACGCTGGCCCATGATTGCCGCCGCCCCGAGCTGTTCCGGCCGCAGATCTTCGCCGCGATCGAGCTGTTCCGGAACGGCGATTTCGACCCGAACCGCACCACGGGCGCATGGGCGGGCGAGATCGGCATGGTGCAGATGCTGCCCCGCGACATTCTGGAAAACGGCGTGGACGGTGATGGCGACGGGCATGTGCGGCTGAAAACCTCGGCCCCCGATGCGCTGATGTCGGGTGGCAAGATGCTGTCTCATCTGGGCTGGCAGCCCGGTCAGCCCTGGCTGCAGGAGGTCACCGTGCCCGCACAGATGGACTGGTCGCTGAGCGGGCCGGGCAAACCGCGCCCGGTGTCAGACTGGCAGGCGATGGGCGTGCAGGCGCGCAGCGGGACATTGGCCAACATGCCGGCTTCGCTGATCCTGCCGCAGGGGCGCAAGGGGCCAGCCTTTCTGGCCTATCCGAATTTCGATGTCTATTTCGAGTGGAACCAAAGCTTTGTCTATGTCCTGACCGCTGCCTATTTCGGAACGCGTCTCGAAGGCGCACAAGTCTATTCTGCGGGCAACCCCGATCCAGGCCTGACCGGTGCCCAGATGAAACAGCTGCAGGCGAAACTGCAGGCGCGCGGCCACGACGTGGGCAAGATCGACGGCATCTTGGGGTCCGGAACGCGGGCCGCAGTGCAGGCTGAGCAAGCCCGGCTGGGCCTGCCCGCAGATGCCTGGCCGACGGTTGATTTGCTGAACCGGCTATGAAATCTCCATCAGACCAAAATCGACATCTGTCGTTTGCTCCCGATGCGGGCAATGGATACTGTTGGACAATTGGACCATCCGGTTGAGGCGAAACGTGACACTCAATCTCCGCAGACAGTTGATAGCCGACGTATTGCGCCCCTACGACACTGGCCACGAACTGATCAGGGTAGGCGCATTCGGCGATGGCGGTTACCTGGTTCCCAATGACTTCAATGGGATCCGCGCCTGCTTTTCCCCTGGCGTCTCCATTCAATCAACATTCGAATACGATCTGGCAAAAAGGTCGATCCCATCGTTCATGGCCGACGCTTCGGTTGACGCTCCGGCGGAACCGGTCCCTGGCGCGATCTTCCGCAAGAAATTTGTCGGCCCCGAGACGAAGGGTGATTTTATTTCTCTGCGCGATTGGATGGACGAGTTTGCCCCGCGGTCTGGTGACTTGATCCTGCAGATGGACATCGAGGGGGCAGAATATGCCGCGATTGCCGCTTTGCCTTCCGAATACTTGAAAAGGTTCCGGATCATCGTCATTGAACTGCACCGGATCCCCTCGATCCTTATGAAACCGAATTTTTTCGCCAGGGCAGAGCCATTTCTTCGCGCCATGGCCGCAGAATTTACCAACGCCCATCTACATACGAACAACGCCGCAGGTACCGTCTGTATCGATGACGTTGAATTTCCCAGAGTCGTCGAGGCAACTTTCATCCGCAATGATCGTGTGCGTTCGAAAAAGCCGATCACCACTCTTCCGCACGAATTGGATGTGCTGCATCAAAAGAATCGACCGGACATCGGTGTTCCGCACGAATGGCTGGGCGATCCGGACAGTTGAGCGCTTTCCAAGCCATCCGTTTCAATTCTTCATCTTAGTCGGGTCGCACCGGGTAACGTTCACCTTTTTCCGTGATCAGGATCAGCCGATCTCTGTTGCGCACGTACAGATCGCAGCGGTCGAACCCGTTGCGGTACTGCACACAGATGCTGCCATCAGCGGCGATTCTGTAGGTTCCGAAGGCCGTTCCGCCGCCATTGACCGCCGAATAGGTATAGGAATAGGCCCCACCGACCGAGTATTTCGACTGCCCGTCGTCATAGAAAGTCAGCGTTCGCCCGGCCAGCGCGTTCAGTTCAGCGGGGCTCAGGGGGATATCACCGGGGCGTACAGCCCATTCGGCAGCCCAGAGCGGCGAGGCGGCGCAGGCCGCGGCGATCAGCAACACGTGTTTCATGCAGCCAGCCTAGCCCGGCCCGGCCCGATCGCGGAATAACGTTGCAGTGAGCGGTCAGGCGACCATCTGCTCGGCCTTCTTCAGATCGACCGAGACCAGTTGGCTGACGCCCTGTTCCTGCATGGTCACGCCGAACAGACGGTCCATCCGCGCCATAGTCACCGCGTGGTGGGTGATGATCAGGAACCGCGTGTCGGTCTGGCGGCACATCTCGTCCAGCAGATCGCAGAACCGGGTCACGTTGGCATCGTCCAGCGGCGCATCAACCTCGTCCAGCACGCAGATCGGCGCGGGGTTGGCCAGGAACACGCCGAAGATCAGCGCGGTGGCAGTCAGGGTTTGTTCCCCGCCCGACAACAGGCTGAGGGTCGACAGCTTCTTGCCCGGCGGCTGGCACATGATCTCGAGCCCCGCATCCAGCGGGTCGTCGCTCTCGACCATCACCAGGTTGGCCTCGCCGCCACCGAACAGATGCTTGAACAGCATGGCGAAGTTCGCGTTGACCTGTTCGAATGCAGTCAGCAGGCGCTCGCGGCCCTCACGGTTGAGGCTGGCGATGCCGCTGCGCAGCGCCTTGATCGCCTCTTCCAGATCGGATTTCTCACTGTTGAGCGTGTCGAATTCCTCCTGAACCTCCTTGGCGTCCTCCTCGGCACGCAGGTTCACCGCACCCATCGCGTCGCGCTGGCGCTTGTGGCGGTTCACCTCAGCCTCAAGGGCATCGGCGGTGGGCATGTCATCGGGGTTCACGTCCAGCTGGTTCAACAACTGGTTCGGGGTCAGTTGCTGATCCTCGGCGATGCGCTCGGCGGCGGCGGCGACACTTTCCTTGGCCGCCTCGAACCGCGCCTCGGCCGCGGCGCGGGCTTCGCGCGCCTCCGAGGCCTTGCGCTCGGCCTCGCGCTCGGCCAGCACGGCCTCGCGTTGCAGCGCTTCGGCCTGGGCCAGCTTGTCGGCGGCCTCGGCGCGGCGGGCCTCGGCAGCCTCGATCATCTCGTTCAGCTCTTCGCGCGCCTCGGCGATCTCGGCGGGCGCGGCCATCGCCTCGGTCAGTTCTTCCTCGGAACTGGCTTTGCGCTCGGCCAGCTCGGCGATGCGCTTCTCGGCGGTTTCCAAACGGTGTTTCCAGCCGCTCAAGTCCTTGGCCACCTCCTGCGCGCGGCGGGTGCGGGCCTCGCCCTCGCGGCGCAACTCATCATGGGTCGAGCGGTGCGTCAGCATGGTGATCC
Organism: Ruegeria arenilitoris; assembly: GCF_013032855.1. Classification (GTDB taxonomy): domain Bacteria; phylum Pseudomonadota; class Alphaproteobacteria; order Rhodobacterales; family Rhodobacteraceae; genus Ruegeria; species Ruegeria arenilitoris. The sequence continues at coordinate 82,047 of NZ_WQDA01000006.1, read as the reverse complement.
GCGCGGCCTCGACCGTCTGCTTGATGTCCTCGACCCGGGCGCGGGCGGTGTCCAGATCGCCCAACTCGGCCAGCGCGGCCTCAGCCTCGCGCAGCTGGGCGCGGGCCGCCATCGCATCCTGCTTGTGGCGGTCGACCGCAAGCGTCAGGTTCTCCAGCTTGCCCTGCGCCAGGTTGCGGTCGGCCTCGGCCCGGCTGAGCGCGCGGGCGGCCTCGGCCATGCGTTGGTCGGCGGCGCGGCGGGCCTCGCGGGCGCGGCGGTCAGCCTCGGTCACCTCGGTCAATTGCCGCGACAGAGCCTCATGCGCGGCGCGGGCGCCGTCGGCCTGCGCCTCGACCTGCGCCAGCTGCTGTTTCAGCGCCTCAAGCTTGTTGAGCTGCTCGAGCCGCAGCGCCGCGGCGCTGGGTGCATCCTCTGCCCAGGCGCGGAACCCGTCCCAGCGCCACAGATCGCCGGAGCGCGACACCAGCCGCTGGCCGGGTTTCAGCAAGGGTTGCAGCCGCGCGCCCTGATCTGCGTCGATCAGGCCGATCTGCGCGATGCGACGGCTGAGGCGGTCCGGCCCCGAGACGTGCAGCGCCAGCGGCTCGGCCCCGTCCGGCAACGGCTGATCGGCATCATAGCCCGGCACCTGCACCCAGCCCGACGGGCCATCGCCTTCGACCAGCGGGGCCCGGAGGTCATCCGCCAGCGCGGCCCCCAGCGCCTTTTCAAAGCCCGGCTCGACCCGCAACAGGTCCAGCACCTGCCCGCCCTCGGCGGTGTCGCGCTCGACCAGCTTGGCCAGCGCGGTGGTCTCGGCCCGGATCGCGCCCAACTCGCCCTCAGCCTCGGAGCGTTGGGCGCGGGCCTCGGCCTCGCGCGCCTGCGTTTCACCGCGCAGCTCGTCGGCGGCGGCCAGCGCTTCTTCGGCGGCTTCGGCGGCCTCGCGCGCTTCGTCCTCGGCGGCTTGCGCGGCCTCGAACGCTTCGTCGGCGCGGGTCAGCGCGGCGCGGGCCTCTGCGACGGCCGCACGGGCCTTTTCCTCCTCGGCCTCGGACCTTGCGAGCGTCTTGCGGCTGTCCTCGACCAGGCGCTGCGCCGATTGATGACGCGCGACCAGACGGGCGGTGTCCTCGGTCTCCTGCGCCAGCAGATCCTCGCGCTCCTGCAGAACCGCGGCGGCTTCGCGGGCGATTTCGGCAGCTTCGGCCAGCTTGTCGTCATGGCCCTCGGCGGCCTTGGCCAGTTCGCGGGCTTCCCATTCCAGCCGCTCGATCATCTCACCAGCGTCGCGGTTCAAACCGGTTTCCCGCTCGATGTCGCGGCCCAGCTGCTGGATGCGGGCGGTCAGGGTTTCGATGGTCTGGCGCGCGCGGGTTTCCTGATCGGACAGCTGATCGCGCTGCACCTGCTGGCGCTGCAGCACGGCGGCGGCAATGGCCTCCTCCTCGCGCAGCGGCGGCAGGGTCTCTTCGATCTCGGCGCGTTTCGCGCTGGCGGCGCGGGCCTCGGCCTCGGCGCGCGCGGCTTCGGTGGTGCGGTCGCGCAGACGCTCTTCGGCCTGCCGGCGGGCCATGTCGGCCTCTTTCCAGCGGCGATACAGCAACATGCCTTCGGCCTGGCGCAATTGCTCGCCGATCTCACGATACCGCGCGGCCTGACGGGCTTGCCGCGCCAGCTGCGCCAACTGGGTGCCCAACTGTTCCAGCACGTCATCCACACGGGTCAGGTTGGCCTCGGTGCCCTTGAGCTTCAGTTCGGCCTCATGCCGCCGCTGGTACAGACCCGAGATGCCGGCGGCCTCTTCCAGAATGCGGCGGCGGGCGCGCGGTTTGGCGTTGATCAGCTCGGCGATCCGGTTCTGCCCCACCAGCGCGGGTGAATGCGCGCCGGTCGAGGCATCGGCGAACAGCATCTGCACGTCGCGGGCGCGCACGTCCTTGCCGTTGGCCTTGTAGGCGCTGCCCACGTCGCGGGTGATGCGGCGCACGATCTCGATCTGATCGCTGTCATTGAACCCGGCCGGGGCCAGACGTTCCGAGTTGTCCATGGTCAGGACGACCTCGGCGAAGTTGCGCGCCGGACGGGTGGCGGCACCGGCAAAGATCACGTCCTCCATCGCACCGCCGCGCATCGATTTGGGGCGGTTTTCACCCATCACCCAACGCAGCGCCTCGAGCAGGTTGGACTTGCCGCAGCCGTTGGGCCCCACCACACCGGTCAACCCGTCCGCGATGATCAGATCGGTCGGATCGACGAAGCTTTTGAAGCCGGTGAGTTTGAGTTTGGTAAAGCGCAAAGGCCGATTTCCATGATTCCCGTTCCCTGAAAGTCTGGACAAGGGAATGCCCGCGAGTCAACGAAGTTGCGCAGGATATGGGATATTGGGCCGAGTTATCCACAATATCTTGCTGATTTGGGCGGAATTGCGCGGAGTCAATAAGGCGAACACTCGAACACCTGATACCCGGTGTCCGACCCGCTGTCATAGGTTCCGAAGTCAATGCATTCATAGTTGGTCGGCGTGACCGCAGCCAGCAACAGCCGGTCCGACGCCCTGCGGTCGCAGGCGAGGATGCCCACGGTCACCGCCGCATCGCCCAACACGTCGGCGACCGGACAGCCCGAGACCTGCGCCATGGCCAATGCGGCCCGATCCCGGATCGGCCCCAGCCGCGGGGCATATTGGCTGTTGACGCGGACCGCCTCGGCCAGGTCACCGCGCAGGCGCACGTCGAAGACGCTGCCATTCACGGCCACGCGGGTTGCGGGCAGGTCGCGGAAATGGGGCGTGCCGGCCGAGCAGCCGGCCAGCAACAGCAAGGCGAGGAACCGGATCATGCCGCAGCTTTGCGGCACAATGGTTAACGAAAGCTTTCCCGCGCTCAGCCGCCCAGGACCGCGCCCAACCGGGCAATACCCTCGGCAATCGTAGCCTCGTCCGAGTTGGAGAAACTCAGCCGGATCGTGTTGGCGCCGCTGCCATCGGGGTGAAAGGCCTGACCGGGCACAAAGGCGACCTTGACCGTCTCAAGCGCGCGGGCCAGCAGTTGCGCGCCATCCGAGCCGGACGGCAGGGTCAGCCAGATGAACATGCCCCCCTCGGGCCGGGTCCAGTGCACACCTTCGGGCATGTGCCGGTCCAACGCCGCCAGCATCGCGTCGCGGCGCGCACGGTAGGCTGCGCGCACCTTCGGGATGTGGCTGTCGAAACAGGTTTGGGCCACTTGGTGCACGGCCATCTGGTTGATGGTGGCCGAATGCAGGTCGGCGGCCTGTTTCATCAGCACAAGCTGCGCGATGACGGGCCGCGCCGCCACGACCCACCCCACCCGCAGCCCGGGCGACAGGGTCTTGGAAAAACTGCCGCAATAGATCGTCCGGCAGGCTTGCAGATCGCCCTTCCGCGCCAGTTCCAGCGCGAGGATCGGCGGTATCGCCTGCCCGTCATAGCGCAGGGCCTGATAGGCGCCATCCTCGATCAGGGCGCAGTCCAACTCTTCGGCCAGATCCAGAAGGGCCTCGCGCCCTTGCCGATCGACGGTCTCGCCGGTCGGGTTGGCAAAGTCGGGGGACAGATAGGCGTATTTGACCGCCCCCGGCCCCGCGGCGGCCCGGTATTGCGCCGCGCCCGCATTGCCGCCTGCGCGCAACTGGTCAAAGCGTGGTTCATAGGCGTTGAAGGCCGCCAAAGCCCCCAGATAGGTCGGCCATCCGACCAGCGCCGTGTCGCCCGGTGACAGAAACAGCTTGCCCAGATAGTCCAGCGCCTGCTGCGAGCCCGAGGTGATCAGAACGTCGTCGGGGCCGCAGTCGATGCCGATCTGGCGCATGTGGCCTGCGATCCATTCCCGCAGCGGCATGTACCCTTCGGACACGGAATACTGCAGCGCCTGCGCCCGGCTGTCGGCGCCAAGCGCCTGTTGGAATGCCTGAGAAAACGCCTCGGCCGGAAAAAGCGCCGGGTCGGGGATACCGCCGGCAAAGGAAATGATGCCGGGTTGATCCAGCAGTTTCAGCAGCTCTCGGATTTCGGATGCCTTCATTCGCGCGGCGCGCGTTGCAAATAACTGGTGCATGGGCCGAGCCTCCTCCGCTGGGTCGGACTGACGCTATGACCTCCGCGCTTAAAGTCAATAATGCTGACCTAGTGTTTCAGCCAATGTGATCGCGGCCCGTTCTTGCGCGGGCCGGGCATGTGTGGTCATATGATTTGACCAATTTTCAGCGATGATCCGATGCCCTTTCAGAAAGTCCAGACCGAGAAACTGTCCCTGGCCGTCGTCAAACAGATCGAGTTGCTGATCCTGCGCGGGATCCTGCGCCCCGGTGAGCGCCTACCGTCCGAGCGCGAGTTGGCCGATCGGCTGGGCGTGTCGCGCCCGTCGCTGCGCGAGGCGATCTCGCAACTGCAGGAGCAGGGCCTGTTGACCGCCAAGGCCGGGTCAGGCATCTATGTGGCCGAGGTTCTGGGCTCGGCCTTTTCGCCAGCGCTGATCCGTCTGTTCAGCAGCCATGACGAGGCCGTGTTCGATTACCTGTCGTTCCGGCGCGACATGGAAGGTCTGGCGGCCGAACGCGCCGCGCGGCTGGGCTCGGACAGCGACCTGAAGGTGATCCAGGCGATCTTCGACAAGATGGAGGCCGCCCATGCCCGCAACGCGGCCGATGACGAGGCCCATCTGGACGCGCAGTTCCACATGGCGATCATCGAGGCCAGCCACAACGTGGTGATGCTGCACATGATGCGGTCGATGTTCGACCTGCTGCGGCAGGGCGTGTTCTACAACCGTCAGATCATGTTCCAACAACGCGCGACCCGCGAAGCCATTCTGGATCAGCACCGTGCGATCAACATGGCATTGCAGGCGCGTGCCCCCATAGAGTCCCGACACGCAATCCAGCAGCACCTAGACTTTGTGGAGAAATCCTTCTCAGAACGCATCACATACGAAAAACATGAGTCAATTGCGCGACTGCGTCTCGGGCACGTTGTGGAACAGTAGCGATCAAAGCGCCGCAGGTGCCGATAGAATCTCTTTATCTTCAGCGGTCAAACGTCTTCTCAAAATTGCACGATAGTGCGCTCGGAACTGACGACATGTTCTTGACCAAGTCAATTGGCGGACTCGCTCACGTCCTTTGGCGATCAGTTCGTTTCTAAGTTCACTATCAGACCAAACTGTAAGTAAAGCATCACTCATCTGCTCTGTGTTGAGAGGGTCAAACAGAACAGCGGCAGAGCCTACCTGTTCCGGCAAAGACGTAACGGACGAACATACCACAGGCGCGCCTGCAGAAAATGCTTCCCAAATCGGGAAACTAGCAGCTTCGTGCAATGACGGCACCGCGACGCATCTGGCGAGCCGATAAAGACTTTGCAATTCGATAGGAGTGACAAAACCGACAAATCGGACGTTCTTTTCCATGCCAAGTTCATCGACCTTGGCAGCTATAGCTGGATAGTAGTTGTTTTTCTGACCGCTGAAAACGAGATTCATGTCAGGCGCTCCACTATGTTTGGCACGTGCAGCGGCCTCAATCAAACGGATGTGGTTTTTGTGGCGCCAAGTTTGAGCAGGATAAAATGCAAAACTCGATGGCAGATCAAACTTCTCCACCGCCCGCGCGAGATCCGACGAAGAAGGCTCGTGGTAGCCAAGATTTGGTGGCGCGAAAGGAACAACCGCGACCTTTTCCCCAGGAAGCCCATAAGCTTCAACTACATCCTTCTTCACCCATGATGAAACGGTCGAAACCAGTTGTGCTTTCTCGCAGAAATATCTGTACACAGTGTCCCGCCAAGCGATCTCTTCCGACTTAAAGAACTCTGGAAAGTGTCGGTGCTGCAGATCATGCGGATGATAAATGAACGGAATTTCAGTGGCGAAGGCTTCCTGCAATGTGAAGTGCACGATGTCGATGTTCGCCGCTTCAATACGCCCGTTGCTGCCCGAAACTCCGTCTGGCGCCTGCATCTGACTAGCAAGGGTTTTAGCCACTCGCTTGTCGTGAGTTTTCTGCAGGAAGTACCGAACCCGCCCTGCGCTACGTTGAAACACATTCCTTTGTTTACTCGGTTTCATCGGGTGGGACGGAAGCAAATGGCAATTCCTTCCCAGATAAGGTTCTAGCCAATCAGCCGAGTTGGGATTCGTGAAGAAAAAGTACTGTTCATCTCCATCAGTTAACTGTGAAAATCCCTGAGCAAGCCCTATGATCAGCATCTCCACGCCACCGGCCCAACCGCCGCCGGCTCTCGCATCTATGCACACGCGCACTACAGAGACCTCCAGGCAATGGTGTCAGGTGAATTCGGAAACTTCTTGGGGAACTGGTATCCATGACGCCGGTACAATGCTATGGCGGCTTTGTTGCGAACATCCACTTTGAGTTCCACCCGTGAAGCACCCGCGTCACGCGCCGCCTGATGTAGGTAGTCCATCAATCCGTCTGACCATCCGTGGCCACGTGCTGAAGGACCTGTAGCAATTCCTAACCGGGGCACCTCAAACCCGTCATTCCATCCTCGCAACATCCCGTAGGCCTTTATGTCGGAATACTGGAAGCCAGCCGCAAAAATATCCTTTCCCGGATTGCGGCAGATGCCTTGGGCTGTTTTTGCATCGAAGAGATGTGGGTGAAAAAAACAACGATCCTGTTCGGTCAGCGAGCGAAAGAACGAAAGCAATGCCTCTACGTCATCTGATGCCAGATTTCTGAACACGCGCGACTCAGTTCTCATTTGGCAATGTTCAGTATGTGACGGCAAACAGTTTCGACGTGATCGTCACTCATTGTTGTATAGGTTGGGAGGTTCAAACCTGTCTCGGCCAAACGTTCGGTCACGACTAGCGGTTCTTTACCAGCATGCCCCTCACGGTAAGGTGGAAGTTTGTGAAGCGGATAGAAAAACGGTCGCGTGTCCACGCCGTTTTCAAGCAGCATCTCAGCAAGTTCATCTCTTGAGCAGCCAAATTCCAACGGATCGATCGTAATGCTGAAAAGCCACGGCGTCCGCTTTGCCCAGTCCGCAACCGGCTGAAAACCGACGCCGCGACACCCGGAGAGAGTCTCTTCGTACAAGTCAAAAATTTCCTGACGGCGTTTCAAAATATCCTGATATCGCTCGATCTGTGCGCACAGCATTGCAGCCGCGACATTTGTCAGTCGGAAATTGTAACCCACAATCGGGAAGTAATACCGGCGGTCCGGGTCAACACCCTGACCTCGCAAGGTGCGCGCGCGCAGGACAAGATTGTCATCGTTGAGAGTAATTGCGCCACCTTCGCCGCAAGTGAAAACCTTATTGCCAAAGAAGGAAAAGGTGGCAATCGACGACATCGAACCAACACGGCGCCCTTTGTATTCGGCCATGTGCGCCTCGGCGGCGTCTTCCACAACCCATAGCCCATGAACTCCGGCTATGTGATTGATCTGATCCATATCGGCTGGATGTCCATAGAGATGGACAGCTATAATCCCTTTGGTTCTTGCCGTGATAGCGTCTTCCAGGCGGGACGGATCAAGACACCATGTATCCGGATCGACGTCCACAAATACCGGCACCGCCCCCATATACCTGACTGCGTTGGCAGTCGCTATGTAGGTCAAAGACGGAACCAGTACTTCGTCTCCCGGGCGCACATCCAACGCCAACAGCGCAAGGTGCAACGCAACGGTTCCATTGCAGACCGCCAAACTATGTTTGACTTGGCAAAGAGACGCAAACTCACTTTCGAAGCGATCCAGAAAAGCGCCGCTGGACGAGATCCACGTGCTATCCAAGGCCTCTTGGACATATTCCTTTTCCAGTCCGCTCAGGTCTGGAATGGCTACAGGTATCACTGTTGTACAATCCTATCTTGAAAAAACTCGGCGCAAGAGGCCGAGCTTAGGCTTTCTCTGACCCAAAACCCCAAATTCGTCCTGAAACCGTCTGACATGCGCTTGGTAGACCTCGGGCATCTCTTCCAGTTTGAGATCTAGATCGTCAATAGCCATCGCCCGCACAAATTCCGTTTTCCAGAACTCAGAGTTCCCACAATGGGTACCGCTACCATCATGACCGATGTTTTGCACAAGACTTCTTCCAGGAAGCAAGTGCAATTTTTGGTTCAGGAAGCACCAAACATAAAATCTAATTGCCCAAGAGTTGTTCTTGCTGGCAACCTGATCTTCAAGCATCTTGTGAAATCCTGAATTCGCTTCAAACTCAAGGTCTTTGAGACGGCCCGACGCCTCGAGCTCGCTCAACAACGCCTGCCCGTCCCATTGCACGCAGTTCCATACTCGTCGCCAAGTTGCCCAACCCCAACTACTCCCCTTTCTCAAGAAATAGGCCTCAGGCATGTTTGATATTGGTTCAGAGTACCCACTGATACTGGCGACCTGATCACTGCATTTTAACGTAGCAAGGGATCGGTTCATAAATTCGAGGAAAGGCGGCGAGACAACTATATCATCTTCTAGGACAATCACCTGTTCATGTTCATCTAGCATCATAGTAACGCCATCAATAACTGATTTGGCGAGGCCTTGGTTTGTGCTCTGCTTGATCAACTTGACCGAGCGAAAACCTTTCGCTTCGGCCACAATATCCACAACTTCGCCCGTCAAACGCGCCTCTTCCGGAACCCTCGGACCATCAACAAACACGGTCAAATCACTGCTTTCAGCCAGCGGAGAATCTCGAAGTGCCGCAAGCGTTTGTCGGGTGTGGTCCGGCCTATTGAACGCAAACAAACAGATTGGGGCCAGTTTATCCGGCGCAATTTCAAGAAGCTTCATTGAAGGGTACCATCGGAAAAATTGAAAGTTGCGCCAACTCTATCGGCGACCCTACTTGTAAACAACTCCCACTATTACCCACAAATTAGAAAACGGCCCGCGCGATTTGGCGGGCCGTCTGGATTGACATTTTCAAGACGTGGCAGCGACAAAATCAGTGCAGTTTTAAGCCTACGTCAGCAATGGCGTCGTCAATCAGCTTGTTGGCTTGCGCCGCAGTCATCTGCTTGGCAAGCACGGACTTGGCCGCCGCAACGGCCGCAGTAACAGCCTGGTCGCGCACTTCCTTCACCGCCGATGCCTCGGCCGATGCGATTTGATCCTGTGCGGCAGCCAGACGACGCGCGATGGATTTCTCCAGATCCGCCTTTGCCTGTTCGGCAGCCAGAACCGAATCTTCCTTCGCCGCGGCCACGATGGCTTCGGCCTGAGTCTGCACTTCGCGCTGCTTGCGCTCGTATGAGGCCAGCAGGCTGCGCGCTTCTTCATGCAGGGCACGGGCTTCGTCCAGCTCAGCCTTGATGCCTTCGGCGCGGTTGTCCAACGCCCCGCCGATCATCGACGGAACCTTGAAATAGAACAGGACCGCGATAAAGACGATGAAGCCCAGCGTCACAACGAAGTCGGTGTTCGCCAGCGAGAAGAACGGCCCGCTTGCGGCCAGCGCCGGGCTGGCGAAGCTTGCGGTCAGGATAAGAGCAAGTGTATTCCGCATTTCACTTATCCTTTCATCTGGGCGCTAACGGCACTGCTGATGGTTTTGACATCCGCCTCGCCGCCCAGCGCAGTCACCAGTTCGGCCGCCGTATCGTTGGCAACCTGTTGAATGCTTTCCAGCGCTCCGGCACGGATTTCGGCAATTGCCTTCTCCGATTCTGCCGCCTTGGCCGCGATTTCCGCATCTGCCTTGGCAATCGCGTCATCCAGATCCGCCTGGATTTCGGCGCGCGCTTCGGCTGCGATCCGCTGAGCCTCGGCACGGGCATCGGCCAGCGCCTTGTTGTAGGCCTCTTCGGCCTCGACCGCCTTGGCCTTCAGGTCTTCGGCCGCAGCCAGGTCATTTGTAATGGTCCCCTGACGCTCGGCCAGGATCGCCGCGATGCGCGGCAGGGCCACGCGGGACAGGACCAGAAAGATGACGACCAGCGTAATGACCAGCCAGAAGATCTGGTTGGGGAACCAATCGAAGCAGAGCTGCGGCATCCCGATGGCCGAGCCATGGGAATCGACGCATTTGCCGACTGCTTCTGCAGCTATGGGTTCTGTCGCCATGATGTCCTCCGTCGGAACGTTGTCTTTACAACAGGTGGGCCGCTATGGCTTGGGCCCACCTGCGCGTAAGGATCAGGTTCCGCAGATTATACGGCGAACATCAGCAGCAGCGAGACCAGGAATGCGAAGATCCCCAGGGCTTCTGCGAATGCGATACCGATGAACAGGGTTGCGGTCTGCGAAGCAGCCGCCGAAGGGTTGCGCAGAGCGCCGGCCAGGAAGTTGCCGGCCACGTTGCCCACCCCGATTGCGGCCGCGCCGGAACCGATTGCTGCCAGGCCTGCGCCGATGTGTGCGAGATCGCCTTCCATGATGTTTCTCCTTACGAATTGGAAGTTTCGATTTTGGGTTATCGTTCCTGTGCTCAGGGTCGTCCCTGATCAGTGATGCGGATGCAGAGCGTCCTTCAGATAAACACAGGTCAGAATGGTGAATACGTAGGCCTGAATGAAGGCCACCAGGACCTCGAGGCCGTACATTGCGGTGATCGCCAGAACGGACACGGGCGAGATCACGGCGACCGCGGCGAAGCCGGCGAAAACCTTGATCACGGCGTGGCCGGCCATGACGTTACCTGCAAGACGAATGGAGTGGCTGACCGGGCGCACGAAGTACGAGATCAGCTCGATGATCGCCAGGATCGGGCGCAGCGCCAGCGGCGCGCTGGACACCCAGAACAGGCTGAGGAACCCGGCGCCGTTCTTGACAAAGCCCAGAACGGTCACGGTCAGGAACACGGCCAGCGCCAGCGGAATGGTGACCGCGAAATGCGATGTCGTAGTGAACGAGGTCGGGATCAGGCCGAGGAAGTTCGCTGTGACGATGAACATGAACAGGGTCATGACATACGGGAAGTATTTGACGCCTTCCTTGCCACAGATGTCTTCCAGCATCTTGTAGATGAATCCGTATGCCAGCTCGGCGATCGACTGCATACGGGTCGGAACGATGGCGCGCTTCGAGGTGCTGAGCACCAGCAGGCCGATGATGGCCAGAACCGCGAAGAACAGCCACAGGGTCACGTTGGTGGGCGTGTACCAAGCCACCTCACCGCCGAAAAGCGGCTTGACGATGAACTGGTCCATCGGATGGAAAACCAGGCTGCTGCCTTCTGCTGCGGTGGTCTCGGTCGCCACGTTCAGTCCCTCTCGTCCTTCTCGGCCTGTGTCGAGGCCGCTTGTTTCTCTTGAGCTTCTTGCGCGCTGCGGAGCATGACCTTCACGCCCGCGACAAGGCCCAGCAATGTGAACAGCACCAGGAAGATCGGGATCGTCCCGAACAGGCTGTCCAGCCCGTACCCGATGCCAAATCCGATCCCCAGACCGGAAACCATCTCGATGACCATCCGCCAGGCCAGCTCGCCCCCGGATATGTCAGCGTCCGCACGAGGTTTCGGCGCTTTGGCCTTTTTTGCCGCGTCGATCTTGGCCTCAAGCTGCGTCAGGCGCTGCTTTGGGTCGTCATCGGTCACGGGCGTTTCCCTCGCACAGTCTTGGCGCAGTTGCTATGCGGCCTCGCGCGCAGAGTCAACGCTGTTGATGGCTCCAATTGGCGCAGCTTAAACCTTTGTTTTCTAATGTATATTAAGGGAGCACGTTGTCTGCCGATCGGGTCGCTGGCAATCCATTCCGCTAGAAGCACCGGATTCCGCATATTCAACCAAATGGTTGACCAAACTTTCCGGCTGTGGTTCAGCGGGATCATGTCCGATGACCTCGATACCGTCTTTGCGGCCCTGGCCGACCCCACGCGGCGCGCCATTCTGGCGATGCTGCTCGAGGATGACATGGCCGTCACCGACGTGGCCGAGCCGTTCGAGATGTCACTGGCGGCGATCTCAAAACACTTGACGATCCTGACCCGGGCCGGGCTGATCAGCCAGGAAAAGCGCGGCCGGGTGAAATGGTGCAAGCTGGAACCCGACGCGTTGCGCGCGGCCTCGGTCTGGATGCAAGGGTTCGGGCAGTTCGAACCCGTGAATCTGGACGCGTTCGAGCGGTTCCTGGAAAACCAGCTTTCCGCGGGGGACGAGGTCTAGCGCACTACGAAGACCGACATGCTGGCATGTTTGGCCAGATATCCGGCATGACTGGACAGTATAAAGTCGGTAATCCGCGGCGCATGGGTGCCCACCACGATCAGGTCGGCACCGATCTCTTCAGCGGTGCGGGCCAGGTCACCATCCACTTCGACCGCCACATCCACCGAATGAATGTTGCGGAAATCAACTTGCGCTCCACTGGCTTGGGACAACTCGTCCGCCAGATCGGACAGATGGTCCTTGATCGCGGATTCGGTTTGCGTGGGGTCGCCGGGCTGATTGCTTGTCACGCTGACGATGGTTATCCGCGCCCCCTGCCACCGGGCGACTTGTGCCGCAACCTCGGCCGCCTTGCGCACTTCGGGTGGCAGATGCAGATCGACGGGAAACATTATGTGTTTGAACATCAGTCCCTCCTTTCACGCCGACAGCTTAGCGGGTTTGACACAACCGGCCCTTGATGTGGCTCAACCCAAGAGGATCAGCCTTGCTGGCTGTACTCGACCCCTGTGACCACGCCGCTGGGATCCGCGCGGCACAGCCAGGGTGCCTGAGCGCCGGCCACTGCGACCTGCGTGACGGTTCCCGCCGGTTCGGCAGTTGTAGACAGAGCCTGGACATCCGCGGGGCTCCGGTTTGCCTCAGCAGCCACCAATGCCTCGCAGCTGGCTTGAAGGGTTGAATTGTCGGCGGTGTCCTGCGTACATCCAAAAACCAACATTAGCGTGGCCGAGGCAATCAATCTGTGCATGTTCCGGTCCTTTCGGAGTTTGCCTCACCCTGCCACGAACGGGCGCTTTGGCAAAGGTCAGTCCGGCGCGGTTTGTTGCCGAGCCATCCCTAGGTCATCCCCTTTCAGCAGCAGCACGAGGGCAAGGATCGTCAGCCCTATTCCCACCAGGACCAACGGGCCCGGCGCCGGCTGGCCCAGCGCGATCTGCCAGATGATCACCCAGCTGGGCGTCAGGTAGGTATAGGCCATGACCTTGGCCGATGGCAGCAGCAGCGTGGCGTACTGCAACAGAACGAAGGTCGCCGCGCTAGCGCAGATGGCGACGTAGAACAGGCCGATCCAGACGATCGCCGGCAGGTTGGCCCAGTCGGTCGCGCGGATGTCGGACCAGCCGAACACCGTCAGCACAGCGCACCCGGCCACCAGCGTGCCGAAGGTGAACACGACCGGCGGCTCGCCCCGGTTCAGCTTTCGCACCATGGGCGTATAGATCGCATGGGCCACACAGCCCCAGAAATAGATGATCTCGCCCCGCCCGATCTCAAAGGCGCGAAAGGCCAGCCAATCGGCGCGGAACACCACCCACAGCGCGCCAACCGCGCCCACGCTCAGCGCGAGGGCCATGTGCGGGGTGGTGATCTGGCGCAGCAACACCCACCCCGCCACCGCCGACAGGATCGGCGTCAAGGTGAACACCGCCGCCGCGCTGACTGGCGGCGCGGTTTTCAGCCCGTAGAACATCAGCACGAAATAGGCCGAGAACAGCCCGCCCAGCGCCAGATAGCGCCACGGCGCGCGCGCCGCGCTGCGCGGCAAACCGGTCGTCATCAGCGCCGCGATGCCGATCACCACGCCGGCAATCGCAAACCGCGCGGCGTTCAACGCCGCCGGCGCGATCTCGTTGGCAATCATCGAACCCAGCGAGAAACTGCCCGCCACCAGCGCCGAGAACACCAGCATGGCCAAGTGGCCACGCGCCTGCGGGTTCATGGCAGCCAGTCCTTGGCCTGCTCCTTGAGGAATTTGAGAAAGGTCTGCACCTTGTTGGTGCGGTGCAGATCCACATGGGTTACCAGCCACAGATTGCCGGCCCATTCCGGCAGCGGCTCCATCACTTCCTGCAGCTGCGGATGGCGGGCGGCCTCCCACCGGGCCATGAAGCCGATCCCCGCCCCGGCCAGTACCGCCTCGGCCACGGTGAAGTTGTTGGAACAACGGAAGGTGATCGCCTCGGCCGGAACATTGGCGCGCAGCCAGCGTGAAAAGGGCGCGCGGCTGTTTTCATCATCCGCCCCGACGAAGGCGTGGTTGGGGAAATCCTCGACGCCCGCGGGCAGGCCGCGCCGCGCGATGTAGTCCTGACTGGCATAAAGCCCCACCTCTTGCGTCATGAAGGGCTGCACCACGTTGTCCGGCTGGTCGGGGGCCGCACCGGCGCGGATCGCCACATGCGCCTCGCCATATTCCAGGCGGAACAGGCGGTCGCCGGTCAGATAGCGCACGATCAGGTCGGGATGGTCCTGCTGGAACGCGGTCAGGGTGGGTACCACCAGCGGCGCCAGCGAGGCCAGCGAGGTCACCACCAACTCGCCCGAGACATCGTCTCCACGCCCCTTCAGCCGCCCGACCAGCTGGTTGAACTGATCCTCGGTGGCCTGGGCCACGCGCAGCAGATCCTCGCCCGCCTCGGTCGGGGTGTAGCCGCGCGCGTGGCGCTGGAACAGCTTGACCTTCAGCCGGGCCTCGATCGCGTCGATATGGCGGATCACCGTGGCGTGGTGCACCCCCAGAACCTCGGCCGCGCCGCTGACCGTACCCATTCGCGCAACCTGATAGGCGGTGCGGACCTCGTCCCAATTGTCCATGACAAAACCAATTCTGTGCAATTTCCAACAATGCCTGTTGATTTATCCTAGTTTCGTTCGCTCACGCAATACTCATATTGGGCTCAGACGCAAAATCCGAACCCTGAGAAGGATCCACGCCATGACAAAGACCATCCTGCATATCGACGCCTCGGCCCGCCGCACCGGCTCGGCCACCCGCGACCTGTCGGCCCGCATCGTCCAACACCTGGGCGCCAGCCGCATCATCCGCCGCGACCTGGCCACACCCCTGCCCCTGCTGACCGAGGACTGGATCACCGCCAACTTCACCCCCGCCGATCAACGCGACGCCACCCAGCGCGACCTGCTGGCCCTGTCGGACGAGTTGGTCAAGGAACTGCAGCAGGCCGACACGGTGGTGATTGGGTTGCCGATCTACAATTTCTCGGTCCCGGCCGCCTTCAAGGCCTGGATCGACCTGGTCGCTCGTGCAGGCCTGACGTTCTCTTATACCGAGAATGGCCCCAAGGGCCTGCTGGAGGGCAAGCGCGCCATCCTCGCCATCGCTTCGGGCGGTACCGCGGTGGGGTCCGAGATCGACTTTGCAACCGGATACGCCCGCCATGTTCTGGGCTTCATCGGCATCCATGACGTGGATGTGGTGGCCGCTGACCGCATGGCGCTGGACCCGGAAGCAACTCTGAGCAACGCCCAGAAAGCCGTCGCCGAACTGGCCGCCTGATCCGGCCACTGGCCATCCCCGGTCAAACCGTCCAATCTGTCCCCGAGCGGGATCGGCAGATTGGACGGTTGTCATGAAGAAGATCGGAATTCTGGGCGGGGTCGGCTGGGCGTCGACAATAGACTACTACCGCGCCATCGCCGAGGGCGCCGGGCGCCATTTTGCAGACCGTGGGCACGGATCACCGCTGCCTGTTCCTCCGATGACCATCGAGTCCGTCACCCAGGCCAAAACCCGCGCGCTGCGCGGAACCGCCGGCGACGAAGCAAGCTGGTCCGCGTTCGATGCCGTTTTCCGCGATGCACTGCTGACGCTTGAGCAGGCGGGATGTGATTTCGGCATCATTGCCTCGAACACACCTCACGCCCGTTTGCATGCGATCCGGCAGGGCGTGACCATGCCGATCCTGAGTATCTTTGATGCAACTGCCGTGGCCACCAAAACGACTGGTGCCAAAAGCGCGCTGGTGCTGGGAACCTCGGTCACGATGCAAGCGCGCCACTATGCGGAACGGCTGGCGGCTGAAGACATCACAGCCAATGACCGACTTCCCGAGGACCAGATCGCGGAAATGCAGGCCATGATCGACACCGAGTTCTACGGCGGTGCCTCGGCCAATGCCCGCGGCCGTCTGCTGGCATTCTGCAATCGGCACGCCGCCCCCGGAACCGCGATCCTGCTGGCCTGCACGGAATTGCCGCTGGCCTTTCCCCAGCATCTTGATGACCCGGTTTTCGAGGCCGACGGGCACCTGTTCGTCAATCCCTCGGCCGCCCATGTCGCCGCCGCGTTGAAAGAGGCGCTGAGCGAATGATCACGGCAGCCAGGTGACCTCGCACCCGATCCGGTCGAAGAAGGCCATCAGGTCGTCGCGCGCCATCGCCACCGTCCGGTCGTTGACCAATGGATGCATATAGATCACGTCCGCGCGCTGCGCCGCGTCGTCCATGAAGAACCGTACACCGTTGCCAACGCCGTTGATCATCGCCAGCGGGCTGACCGCGCCGGGACGGATGCCGAGGTTCTGCATCAGCCGATCCGCCGACCCGAAGGACAGGTTGCCCACCCCCAGTTCGGCGCCCAGCGCCTTGAGGTCGATCTCGCGGTTCTGTTCCAGCGTCACCAGGTAGTTCCGCTTTTTCTTGTCGCGCAGATACAGGTTCTTGAGCCGCAACGCGTTTTCGCCCGGCACCATGAACTGATCCTCAACCGCCTTCGACTCTTCGACCGTCCGCAGCGGGACGTGGCTGTGCAGGCGATAGGGCAGCCCCCAATCGTCCAGCTGCGCCAGCAGTGCATCGGAACTAAGCGGCAATGTGTCCTGAAAGGCGGATGAGGCGTCCATGGTCTTCTCCCGAATATCGCGGCAGTCATGGCCGACGGGGCAAGACGATGCAACCCGGCAAGCGCGGATGGTTGACTCGGGTGGCCAATGGGCCTAAACGCCAACGCAACATCCGGAAGCGCCTGTTCTTCCGGTCCCTTGAGTCGTTCAGGGATCGCCCCCCACCAGCGAGTTTCGCCCGTGGGGGCGTTTGTGCATTGACCCGTCTGCCCCTATCTATGGGGCGCCAACCGAGAACCGGCGAAGGAGGCCGAAGGCATGTTTGAAAATCTATCCGAACGCCTCTCTGGCGTCTTCGACCGGCTGACCAAACAGGGCGCCCTGTCCGAGGAAGACGTCAAAACCGCCCTGCGCGAGGTTCGCGTGGCGTTGCTAGAGGCTGACGTATCGCTGCCGGTGGCGCGTGCGTTCGTCAAGAAGGTGCAGGAACAGGCGACCGGCCAGGCGGTGACCAAGTCGATCACGCCGGGCCAGCAGGTCGTCAAGATCGTGCATGACGCGCTGGTCGATACCCTGCGCGGCGAGGAAGACCCCGGCAAGCTCAAGATCGACAATCCGCCCGCGCCGATCCTGATGGTCGGCCTGCAGGGCTCAGGCAAGACCACAACCACCGGCAAGTTGGCGAAACGCCTGAAAGAAAAAGAGGGCAAGAAGGTCCTGATGGCCTCGCTGGACATCTACCGCCCGGCGGCAATGGACCAGCTGGCGGTGCTGGGCACCCAGATCGGAGTCGACACTCTGCCGATCGTACCGGGGCAGAAACCGGTGGACATCGCCAAGCGCGCCAAACAGCAGGCCACGCTGGGCGGCTATGACGTCTACATGCTGGATACCGCCGGCCGTCTGCATATCGACGAAGTGCTGATGGACGAGGTCGAGCAGGTCCGCAACGTGGTCGACCCGCGCGAAACCCTACTGGTGGTTGACGGCCTGACCGGCCAGGTCGCCGTCGAGGTGGCCGAGGAGTTCGACGCCAAGGTCGGCATCTCGGGCGTAGTCTTGACCCGGATGGACGGTGACGGCCGCGGCGGCGCGGCGCTGTCGATGCGCGCAGTGACCGGCAAGCCGATCCGTTTCGTCGGTCTGGGCGAAAAGATGGATGCGCTGGAAACCTTCGAGCCCGACCGCATCGCGGGCCGGATTCTGGGCATGGGCGACATTGTGGCCCTGGTCGAAAAGGCCCAGGAGACCATGGAGCTCGAGCAGACCGAGCGCATGATGAAGCGCATGATGAAGGGTCAGTTCAACATGAACGACCTGAAGATGCAGCTGGAACAGATGATCCAGATGGGCGGCATGCAGGGCATGATGGGCATGATGCCGGGCATGGGCAAGATGGCCAAGCAGATGGATCAGGCCGGGCTGGACGACCGGATCCTGCGCCAGCAGATCGCCATGATCCAGTCGATGACCAAGAAAGAACGCGCCAACCCCGCGTTGCTGCAGGCCAGCCGCAAGAAACGCATCGCGGCCGGGTCGGGCATGGAAGTCAGCGACATCAACAAGCTGCTCAAGATGCACCGGCAGATGTCGGACATGATGAAGAAGATGGGCAAGATGGGCAAAGGCAAGATGCTGAAACAGGCCATGAAAGGCATGTTCGGCAAAGGCGGCCCCTCGCCCGAAGAAATGGCCGCGGGCATGGACCCCAAGGCGCTGGAAGCCGCGGCCAAGGCGATGGGCGGCAAGATGCCCGGCGGCATGACCGGCATGGGCGGCGGCATGGCCCTGCCCCCCGGCCTGAGCGGATTCGGAAAGAAGAAGTAAGTGACCGCGCCCGTCGCATATCCCTGGGAGGCTCCGGCCACCGGCCCCGCTGCCGCGCTGTCGGCGCGGCTGGCTGCGGACTTGCCGCGGCTGGAGACCGCGCGGCTGGTGCTGCGCGCGCCGCGGATCGGGGATTTCGACACCTATGCCGACATCCTGATGTCGGACCGTGCCAAACACATGGACGGCCCGTTTAACCGGCAGGCGGCCTGGCTGGATTTCTCGCAATACGTCGCGGGCTGGCTGCTGCGCGGCGCGGGAATGTGGGCCATCGAGGACCGCACGGGCGGTCAGGTTCTGGGTTTCGTGTCGATTGGCATGGAATTCGGCGACCGCGAACACGAGCTGGGCTATCTGCTGACCGAAGCCGCCGAAAGGCGTGGCATTGCAACCGAGGCGGCCGAAGCCGCCCGCGACTTTGCGCTGGGGTCGCAGGCTCTGCCGTCACTGGTCAGCTATGTGGACCCCGACAACGCAGCCTCGGCCCGCGTGGCCGAGCGCCTGGGCGCCCAGCGCGACCTGCAGGCCGAGGCCGGGTTCGACGAGTCGGTTCTGGTCTATCGTCATCTGCCCGGCGACGGCGATGGCGGGATGGAGGCCTACGCATGACGACCTTCACCATCCCGACCCTTGAGGCTGAGCGCCTGATCCTTCGGGCACCGCATCCGGACGACCTGCCGGCCATGACGGCCTTCTACGCGACCGAGCGCAGCCACATGGTGGGCGGCCCCAGGGATGCGGCGGGCTGCTGGAACGGACTGGCCAACCGTCTGGGCCATTGGGCGCTGCGCGGCTATGGCCTGTGGCACCTGACCGAAAAGGCCAGCGGTACTTTCGTGGGCTGGACCGGCATGATCTATGTGCCGGGCTGGGACGAACCCGAGCTGGGCTGGACCCTCATGGAGCAGGTCGAGGGCAAGGGCCTGGGCTTCGAGGCCGCGCAGGCCGCCCGCGACCATGCGGCGCGCCATCAGGGGCTGAACGGCGTCATCAGCTATATCGCCCACGCCAATGACCGCTCGCGCGCTCTGGCACAGCGTCTCGGCGCGACCTACGAGCGCGAGGGCGAAGTGCTGGGCAAGTCCGCGCAGATCTGGCGGCACCCGAAACTCGACACGTCAACGACCGATCTGACCACCGAAAGGACCGGCCAATGAACAATCCCGTGACGCGGGCCGCGGCCTTGCTGAAAGACCACCGCGAAAGCATCGACCGGCTGGACGCGATTCTGGTCTATACGCTGGCCGAGCGGTTCAAGCACACGCAGGCCGTTGGCAAGCTCAAGGCCGAACACGAACTTCCCCCGTCCGATCCCTCGCGCGAGGCCGCGCAGATCGCACGGCTTGAAGACCTGGCGAAAGAGGCGGATCTGGACCCCGATTTTGCCAAGGCTTTCCTGAATTTCATCATTCAGGAAGTCATCCGACACCACAAGAAACACCAGAAGTGAACCCGAGGTTCGACAAACACCAGAAATAGCCGGAGCAATCCGGCCAACGCCATCCAAAGGAGATACCACAATGGCAATGAAAATTCGTCTGGCCCGTGGCGGCTCGAAAAAGCGCCCCTTCTACCGCATCGTTGCAGCGGACAGCCGCATGCCGCGTGACGGCCGCTTCATCGAGAAGCTGGGCACCTACAACCCGCTGCTGCCGAAAGACAGCGAAGAGCGCGTGAAGATGAACATGGAGCGCATCCAGTACTGGCTGGACCAGGGCGCGCAGCCGACCGACCGGATTGCCCGCATGCTGGAAGCCGCCGGCGCCAAAGAGAAAGCCGAGCGCAACAACCCTCAGAAGGGCACCCCGGGCAAGAAAGCCCAGGAGCGCGCCGAAGAGAAAGCCGCCAAGGCTGCTGAAGCCGCAGAGGCTGCTGCCGCTCCGGCCGAAGAAGAAGCTGCTGCTGCAGAAGAGTAAACAGGCGGGCGCGTGCAGGATCAGGCTTTCACCGAAGATTTCCGTACGCAGTTCGATCTGTTGATGCGGCTCCGGCGCGATGTACGCCGGTTCCGCACCGACGCGGTGGACGAGGCAGTGCTGACGCACTGCCTCGACGCGTTTCAGCTGGCCCCTTCGGTGGGGCTGAGCGAACCGTGGCGCGTGATCCGCGTCGAAAGCCCTGAGGCCCGGACCGCGGCGCTGGAGAACTTCAAGGCGGCCAATGACGCGGCGCTGGCGGGTTACTCCGGTGACCGAGCGCAGTTGTACAGCCAGCTGAAACTGTCGGGCATGCAAGAGGCGCCGGTTCAGCTGGCGGTGTTCTGCGATGACGCCACCGACAAGGGCCAGGGGCTGGGCGCAGGCACCATGCCCGAGATGCGCCGTTATTCGGTGGTCTCGGCCGTCACTTTGTTCTGGCTGGCGCTGCGCGCGCATGGCCTGGGGCTGGGCTGGGTCTCGATCCTCGATCCCGACCGGCTGGCCCGCGACCTGTCGGTGCCCGAGGGCTGGCGGCTGATCGGCTATTTCTGCGTGGGCTGGCCCGAGGAAAGCTCGGACACGCCAGAACTGGAAACCCATGGCTGGGAGTGCCGCTGCGGCAGCCTGCCGTTGGAAACGCGGTAGGGTGGCATGTTTGGATTGATACGCCTTCCCATCCTGCTGCTGATCGCCTTTATTGTGGGCGTGTTCTTTGAACGCAGCAATCAACGCGAAGCCTGTGGCGAAATCGGTGTCTGGGAAAGTGGAATATGCGTGACAACGGAAATGCCCAATGACTGATCTGATCTGTGTCGGCAGCATCGCCGGGTCCTTCGGCGTACGCGGCGAGGTCCGCCTGAAAAGCTATTGCGCGGTACCAGAGGATATCGAGACCTACTCCCCCCTGACCGACGAGAGTGGCGCCCAGCGCTATCCGCTGATCATCACACGCGCGATCAAGAACGGATTTGCCGCGCGTCTGGGCGGGGTCGAAACCAAGGAACAGGCGGACGCCCTGAAGGGGCTGCGCCTTTATGCCCGGCGCGAGCAGTTGCCATCGCTGCCGGATGACGAATTCTATCACGCCGACCTTTTGGGGCTTGAGGTCTATGACACCGGGGGAACCCTGCTGGGGCGGGTCAAATCGGTGCAGAACCACGGCGCCGACGACCTGCTCGAACTGCACGGGCCCGGGCTGAAATCCACTGTATTTCTGCCATTCACCAAAGCGGCCGTACCCACGATTGACCTTGAGGCCGGGCGTATCGTCGCCGACCCTCCCGAGGGCCTGCTGTGACGCGGCGCATCCTGCTGCATCTGGGCCTTCACAAAACCGGCACGACCGCCGCGCAATCCTTTCTGTTCGAGAACCGAGCGCTGATCTGGCCGCGCCACGCATTGGTTCTGCCCTATGTTACCCGCAAATCCGGGTTATCGGAAGCCGCCACGCGCCATTCGCTGTATGGGACATTCGGTACGCTGTCCGAATTCGGCAATCGCTGGCGCGAACTTCTGGCGACGCTGGATTTCGGGGAAAGGCGCGGGCTGATCCTGAGCGAGGAGAACTTCTCGGGGCTTCGCCCCAGCCGCAATCTGGTTATGGGATACGCCGAAGCCCCTGATCTGGCCGCCTGCCTGGTCGATACGCTGCGCAACCGGCTGGTCGGGTCGGAACTGGACATCACCGTATATCTCTCGCTGCGCCAGCGCGGCAGTTGGATCCGCAGTCTCTGGGCCCATGATCTTCAGCGCACGCGGCTGGTGCAGGATTTCGACACGTTCCGCGAAAGGCTCGAAGAGCTCCCTTCGCTGCAGCAGACTGCGGACGCCGTTCGTGATCGGCTACCCTCGGTTCGAGTGCGGACCGAATGGCTGGAAGACCTGCGTGAGCATAGCTTTGGCCCCGGCACACCTTTTGCCGAATTCCTGGACCTGCCGCCCGAGAAGGCCACCCTGCTGGTCAAGCCCACTCGGTCAAACCCGGCATTGCCGCAAGAAGCGCTGTCCGAAATGCTCGAGTTGAACCGATCGGGGCTGGACGAGGCGGCGCTGGTCCGACAGAAAGCCCGCATCGTCGAACGCGCTCAAATCAGTCTGACCACGAACACATGACGGACAAACCTGCAAAGTCATATGGCCGCAAGGCTATTCGCCCCACGCTGAAACCGCGTGAGCTGCTGACGCCCACGCCGGACCTGCATGGCGTGTGGAAGGCCAAGGTGATCACGCTGTTCCCATCTGCCTTTCCCGGCGTCTTGGGCGAAAGCCTGATCGGCAAGGCGCTGCAGGAGGGGCTGTGGCAACTGGAAACGGTCGATCTGCGGCAGTTCGGTGTCGGCAAGCATCGCAATGTCGACGACACGCCCGCAGGCGGCGGTGCCGGCATGGTGTTGCGGCCGGATGTACTGGGGGCCGCCATTGATCACACTATGGATGGGGTACAGGGCAACTGGCCGCTGATTTACCTCAGCCCGCGCGGGCGCCGGATGGATCAGCGCATGATGCAGAACTTGGCCCGTTGCGATGGCATGACCCTGTTGTGTGGCCGCTTTGAAGGCGTTGATGAACGGGTTTTGGAGCACTACGGCATCCAGGAAGTCTCGCTGGGCGATTTCGTCATGACCGGAGGCGAGATTGCCGCGCAGGCGCTGATCGACGCCACTGTGCGACTGCTGCCCGGGGTTCTGGGAAATCAGGCCTCGACCGAGGAAGAGAGCTTTTCGTCCGGCTTGCTGGAACACCCGCAATACACTCGGCCGGCCGAGTGGAACGGGCGCGAGATCCCTCCGATCCTGATGTCCGGACATCATGGGCGCATCGCCGAATGGCGTCACCAGATGGCGGAAGAGATTACCCGCACGCGCCGCCCGGACCTGTGGGATGCCTACCTGAAGGCGCGCGGGGAAACCGACGACTAGGGTGCGCCCGCCTTCCATCGCGCCCAGATATCAGGCGAGCCGTTGAAGGCGTTGATGTCCACCCGCCCCTGCACGCCGGGAACCAACCCGGTGCCCGTGTACTGCCAGAACCGCCAGACTGCCTTGGGATAGACATTGCGCGGATGCCCTGCGACCGAGCGCAGCCAGAACTCGGTCTTTGGCAGACGTCCGATACCTGTGTCCTCGTAGAAATCGACCGTGGTGTAGACGATCGGCCGACGGCCGTAATGTCGCTCCAATATGTCGAGGAACCTTTCCGCCTCGGCCCGCACCGTTTTGCCATCGGGGCGCAGGGTGCAGGTCTTGGAATGGGGGGTCCATTCCATGTCCAGCACATGCGGCAGGTCGGCCCCTCGGGGAACGTTGCGAATGAACCAACGGGCCTGTTCGGCCGCGGGGCGGCAGAAGTAGTAATAGTGATATGCACCCCACGGAACCCCCGCGGCCCGGGCGCCCTGACTGTGATCCTGGAACATCGGATCGGCCACGTCGCCCCCTTCGGTCGCCTTTATGAACACGAAACTTACCCCCGAGGCCTTGGCCTGACGCCAGTCGATCGGTCCCTGCCAACGCGAGACGTCGAGCCCATGCACGGGATAGTGCTCGGGCCGCCGCCGCTCCCAGTCATGCGGGTCGGCATCCGCAAAGGCTGGGTACAGAACCGAAGGTCCGGAAAGTCCCGCGACCACCGGTTGGTCTAAGATTTGGGGCGCCGGCGCACGACGCCCGCAAGACATCAGTGCCAGCGCAAGAACCACGCAGAAAATCGCTTTGCTCATCGTGTTGCTCTGCCTCTAAACCTGCCCTCAAATTATGACCCAGAATGCCCGATCCCCGGCACAAGGCAACGCCGCGGTACGTGTGACGGCGGATTCCCACCAAATCCACCGCGATTTGGCCTGAAAACCGGCGATTTGGGCTTGATATGCTCGTCCGACTTCCCTAAACGGGCGCAATCCGGTGCCGCCTTTGGGGCGACTCCGGTGTTTTGGGTTGATCGCAGGAACGCACCTGCCCTTCTTCGGATCAGGGAAGCTGTGGAATAACCCGGACCAAAAGGAACATTCGACCTGACCTCTGGCGGGCTGCAGATCGCGGGACCCGGAGAAGACCAAGAGCTCTCAGATCGTGCCCAACTTCGTGGACCAACCACGAGCAGATAGGAGTAACTGCGATGGACCTGATCGCACAGCTTGAGGCGGAACAGATTGCCGCCCTCGGGAAAGACATCCCCGACTTCAAAGCCGGTGACACCATCCGTGTCGGCTACAAGGTGACCGAAGGCTCGCGCACCCGTGTGCAGAACTACGAAGGTGTCTGCATCGCGCGTAAAAACGGCGACGGCATCGCCGGATCGTTCACCGTTCGCAAGATTTCGTTTGGCGAAGGCGTGGAGCGTGTGTTCCCGCTGTATTCGACCAACATCGAGAGCATCACCGTTGTCCGTCGTGGCCGCGTCCGTCGCGCCAAACTGTACTATCTGCGTACCCGTCGCGGTAAATCCGCCCGTATCGCAGAAGTCACCAACTACAAGCCCAAGGCTGGCGCCGAGGCGTAAGGAGCGGAAAGATGAAAAAAGACATCCATCCCGACTACCACATGATCGACGTCAAACTGACCGACGGCACCGTGATCCAGATGAAATCGACCTGGGGCGCCGAAGGCGATCAGCTGGCCCTGGAAATCGACCCCTCCTCGCATCCTGCGTGGACCGGTGGCTCGTCGCGCCTGATGGACGCCGGCGGTCGCGTGTCGAAGTTCAAGAAGAAGTACGAAGGCCTGGGTTTCTGAACCAGCGCCTTTGCGGAAATTCCAAGGCCGTCCCCGAGGGGGCGGCCTTTTTCGTTGGCCGCTTCTATTGCGCGTCCGGCACGTCTAGGTCAAAGACGATGATCCCGTCGGCACCATTCTGACACAGATCACACAGCTGACCGCCCAACCGGCGGTGTGTCGGGTGTTCGGCGTAAGCCTTCACGGTGGGTCGATCCGCAAAGCGGATCACGAACCCATCGCGATAATCCTGCGACTTTCCTTCGAAATCGAGATTGGGGCCGCTTTCAAAGGCCAAGGCCCCGTCCAGATCAGCGCATAGCTCGGCCAAGCCGGTCAGAACGGCGCGGCGCGCGTCCTGCGGTGCATCTGATCGGAAAGTGAAGAACACGCAGTGCAATATCATGATGTCGGTTCCTGGTTGGGCAAAGTCAGATCCAGTAGGCCAAGGCGAGCGGCAGCACCAGGATCGTCGTCAGGGTTGAGACCATGATGTACCCGGCCACTTCCGGGCCATATTCCGGAACATGCTGGTCGATGAACAGGTATGTCGCAACCGAGGACGGCATCAGGCAGCACAGGATCAACGCTCCGCGTTCGACCCCGGTAAAGCCGAACAGCCAGACAAGCGTGGTGGCGATCCCGGCTGCCAGAACGAGATGCAGACCTGTCAGAACGACTGCCCGGCCAAGGCTGCCCGTCCGAAGCGTGGCCAGCGTGTGACCAAGTGTCAGCAACATCAGCGGGATCGACAGCCCGCCCAGGATGTCAAAGGATTTGGCGATCGGTTGCGGCAGGGCAGAACCCGTAGCCATCAGCGTCAACGCGATGGCAACCGCATAGATGATCGGAGATGTTGCAAGCTTGCGGGCCGAGAACTCTCCGGCCGGGATCCACATGCCTACCGTGAAAATGCTCACCAACACCACGACGACAAAAGCCATCGTATAGGCCATGCCCGCATCGCCCAGTGCCAGCAAAGTGACCGGCAATCCGATATTGCCCACATTGCCATGCATCAGCGGTGTCAGAAACGCCCGCACCGGCCAACGCAACAGCCGCAACGCCAAAAATCCGAGCACGCCGAATGCCGCAATGGCGAGGGCAGCAGCCGCCATCATGTCCAGAAACGTGGCAATCTGGATCTTGGTGGCGGACAGATGAGAGATGATCAGTGTCGGATATCCCACCTTCGAGACAATCCCGCCAATCACCTTGTTGTCGAACGGTGCGCGCGCGACCGCCAGCCCGTACCCCACACCGGCACAGATCAGCACCGGCAGAACGATGTTCAATACATTCAGGAATACGTGCTCCAAGCTAGGTCCTTGCGTCCAAGTCAGTTTGCAGACTGTGGCGGCGGACGCCCCGTTTGGCAACAACCAAGCGTCAAGCTGCGGGTATCGCGAAAAAAACCAATATAGACACTGATATTGTCCCGCAGACCCCACAGGACCGCTTTTCTTCGCGGATCACACAACATATAGTGGGTTCAAACAACGTGTAGGCAAACACGGCGCGACTTGGGAATACAGGTATGGCACATATCATCGTTGTGGGGAACGAAAAGGGCGGCGCAGGCAAGTCGACGGTTTCCATGCATGTTGCAACCGCGCTTGCGCGTTTGGGCAACAAGGTCAGCACCCTGGATCTGGACCTGCGGCAGCGCAGCCTGGGCCGCTATTTCGAGAACCGCCGCAATTTCCTTTCCACAGAAAAGCTGGAACTGCCCAGCCCGCGTCACCATGACCTGCCCGAGATCGACGCAAGCAAGCTCAAACCCGGCGAGAACATCTATGACCACCGTCTGTCCGCCGCCGTGGCCGAGTTGGAGAGCGACAGCGATTTCATCCTGATCGACTGCCCCGGCTCGCACACAAGGCTAAGCCAGGTGGCTCATTCGCTGGCCGACACGCTGATCACGCCGCTGAACGACAGTTTCATCGATTTCGACCTGCTGGCCCGGATCGACTCGAAGGGCGAAAAGATTCTCGGCCCCTCGGTCTATTCCGAGATGGTCTGGAACGCGCGGCAATTGCGGGCGCAGGCCGGGCTGAAACCGATCGACTGGGTCGTGGTGCGCAACCGAGTGGGCACCCAGCGCATGGTCAACAAGGAAAAGATGCAGCGCGCCATCGAGATGCTGTCGCAGCGCATCGGCTTTCGCGTTGCCTCGGGCTTTTCTGAGCGTGTGATCTTTCGCGAGCTTTTCCCGCGCGGGCTGACCCTGCTGGATCTCAAGGATATCGGGGTGAAACAGCTCAACATTTCGAACATCGCTGCCCGTCAGGAGTTGCGCGACATGATGCGCGAACTGAACCTGCCCGGGGTCGAGATCGACTTCTAGGCCGTCGGCGCGTAGATCGTGAACAGCTCTTTGGGTTCGGGCACGCCGCGCAGCATATAGCGCCCGACCGAGATCAGGTCCTGTTCGCAGGGCTGAGCGGCGCGGGCCACGTCATCCGAGATCAAGATACGCCGGTCCAGCGACCGGTGCATGCCTGCAATACGCGCGGCCTGGTTCACCGCCGGTCCGATCACGGTGAAATCCAGCCGGCTTTCAGCACCGATATTGCCATAAAGGATCTCGCCCGAATGCAGAGCAAGGGTGAAATTGGCGACCGGCAGGCCGGCGGCGGCCCGTTCCGCGTTGAGCTCGGCCATACGCGTCTGCAGAACACCAACAGCGGCCAGCGCGGCGCGGGCGTCCTCGTCGATCTCGCCCACGTCGAACATGGCCATCAGACCGTCGCCCATGAATTTCAGGATATTGCCGCCACAACCCTGAACGACCTCGACCGCCACGGCCAGATAGTCGTTCAGCATGGCAATGATGTCCGACCCGGGAAGGCGTTCGGCCAGGCCGGTAAAGCCCTCGAGGTCGAAGTTCCAGATCACGGCGTCGATCTGCTGCAACGATCCGCGCCGGATTTCCCCCGACAACACGCGCCGACCCGCATCCCGTCCAAGATAAACGCGCAGCAGATCCTGCGCCATTTTCCGGTTCGAGGCCGATTTCAAGGCCAGCCCCAGATGCGGCAGAGCATATCGGATCAGATCCAGGTGAATGTCGTCGAACCCCTCGGCATGGTCCGTCGTCCACGACATCAGCACCCCCTCGGGCATCTGGTCCAGGGCGATCCGGTTTTCGGGCTCGACTTTCTGCAGAACCAGACCGGATGCAAAGTAGTCGGTGGCACCTTTCTGGTGCAGTTCGTTCAAAAACGGAAATCGGCTGGGTTCGTTCTGGTCTTTCAGCCTTTCACGCAGTTCCTTCGCGCCGGACTGCAGCATCGCGTAGAGCGGGCTCGAAACCCACTGATCGGGCAATTCCTCGCGGTGCTCGTAATTCTCGACGCTGCCCCCTTCGTCCCGGTACCAGTTGAAGCCGGTGCCGCCGTAAGTGGGGTGATAGGCGCTCTGGGCGGCGTGAAACCGCATCAGGGGAACGCCCGCATCCACAAGCCGCAGGCAATAGCCTTCGAGTATTTCCGACTGTTCGGCCCCTTCCAGCCCCCGGTCCAGCAACCATCCAATCAGGTCATCGGCGCGGGATTTGGGGTCGGTGGATGGCATCTTGGGGCTCCGTCTGGTCTGCACCCCACTTGGGGGCTGCGGGGCCAGATTACCAGAGGTCAGTCCATCCCGGCCAGCCGCCGCAGCATCATCCGCAACAGCGCCGCCTCGCCCGTGGTGAACATGCCCGCCAGCCGGGCGTCATAGTCGCGGGCGATGTTGCGCAGTTCCCGGTACACCGCCAGACCGGCGGGGGTCAGGGTTAGCCGCTCCATCCGTCGGTCGTTTTCGTCGCGGGTGCGCCGCAGGTATCGGCGCTGTTCCAGCTTGTGCACCGCGCGGCTGATCTTGGTCTTGTGCATCTTGGCACGTTCCCCGATCTGCTTGGCGGTCATCTCTCCGTAGTTGCCCAGGTGGAACAGAACGCGCCATTCGGTGCGCAGCATCCCATAACGGTTCTTGTAGACCTTCTGGAAATCCAACGAGCTTTCCTCGGCCGCCTGGTTGAGCAGGAAGGGCAGGAAATTTCGCAGGTCGAAGTCATCTTTTTCGGCGGAATCTGGCTGTGTCATGGTTGTTAGTTACAAAATCAACTATTATCCGACAAGCAGCAAACGGAGGAACCCCGATGAATCGTCCGACTGACCCGCACGCTCTGACCCAGGCCAGCACGCCCGTTGGCACCCACGCGGGCTATATGCCCGGCTTTGGCAATGACTTTGAAACCGAGGCGCTGCCCGGCGCGCTGCCGCAGGGCATGAACAGCCCGCAGAAATGCAACTATGGCCTTTATGGCGAACAGCTCAGCGGCACCGCCTTCACCGCCAACCCGCCCGAGCGCACCTGGTGCTATCGCATCCGGCCGTCGGTCAAGCATTCGCACCGCTATGAAAAGATCGACCTGCCCTATTGGAAAAGCGCCCCGAATGTCGATCCGGACGTGATCAGCCTGGGCCAGTACCGCTGGGACGCGGTGCCCCATTCCGACCAGCCGCTGACCTGGCTGACCGGCATGCGCACCATGACCACCGCCGGCGACGTGAACACCCAGGTCGGCATGGCCAGCCACATCTATCTGGTCACCGAATCGATGGTGGACGACTATTTCTTCTCGGCCGATTCCGAGCTGCTGGTGGTGCCACAGGAAGGCCGCCTGCGCTTTGCGACCGAGCTGGGCATCATCGACCTGGAACCCAAGGAAATCGCCATCATCCCGCGCGGGCTGGTCTACCGCGTCGAGGTGCTGGAAGGCCCCTGCCGCGGTTTCGTCTGCGAGAATTACGGCCAGAAATTCGAGCTGCCGGGCCGCGGCCCGATCGGCGCGAACTGCATGGCCAACCCGCGCGACTTCAAGGCGCCCGTGGCGGCCTTCGAAGATCGCGAGGTGCCCTCGACCGTGACGATCAAGTGGTGCGGCCAGTTCCACACCACCAAGATCGGCCACAGCTCGCTGGACGTGGTGGCCTGGCACGGCAACTACGCGCCCTACAAATACGACCTGCGCACCTACTGCCCAGTCGGGGCGATCCTGTTCGACCACCCGGATCCGTCGATCTTCACCGTGCTGACCGCGCCTTCGGGCGTGCCGGGCACGGCCAATATCGATTTCGTGCTGTTCCGCGAACGCTGGATGGTGATGGAGGACACGTTCCGCCCGCCGTGGTACCACAAGAACATCATGTCCGAGCTGATGGGCAATATCTACGGCCAGTATGACGCCAAGCCGCAGGGCTTCGTGCCGGGCGGCATGAGCCTGCACAACATGATGATCCCGCATGGCCCCGACAAAGAAGCCTTTGAAAAGGCGTCCAACGCCAATCTGGGGCCGGACAAGCTGGACAACACCATGTCCTTCATGTTCGAGACCCGCTTTCCGCAGCACCTGACCGCCTTTGCCGCGAACGAGGCGCCGCTGCAGGATGACTACATCGATTGCTGGACGGATCTGGAAAAGAAATTCGACGGCACGCCCGGCAAGAAATGACACCGGTGGCCCCACGGCCACCGCACCGCACAAGGAAACGCAATGCCTTTGATGAAATCCTGGGTGGCCTCGGCCAATGACGCGAACCACCCGTTTCCGCTGAACAACCTGCCCTATGGCGTCTTTTCGACCGCAGGGTCCGAACCGCGCTGCAGCGTGGCCATCGGGGACATGATCCTTGACGTGTCCACCGCCGAGGCCGAAGGGCTGATCACGCTGGGCGACGAGCCGCTGTTCGACCTGCCCTTCTGGAACCCGCTGATGGAACAGGGACCGGCGGTCTGGGCCGCGCTGCGCGAGCGACTGACTGCCCTGCTGGCGAAAGGGTCGAAAGAGCAGAACAAGGTCGAACCGCTGCTGGTTCCGCAGGCCGAGGCCCAACTGCACATGCCCTTTGCCGTCAGCGAATACACAGATTTCTATGCGGGCAAGCACCACGCCACCAATGTGGGCACCATGTTCCGCGGCCCGGAAAACGCGCTGCCGCCCAACTGGCTGCACATCCCCATCGGCTACAACGGACGGGCCTCGTCGGTGGTGGTTTCGGGCACCGATATCCGCCGCCCGTGGGGCCAGTTGAAATCGCCCGACCACGACCGCCCAGCCTTCCTGCCCAGCCGCCGTTTCGACATCGAGCTGGAGATGGGCGCCATCGTTGGCACCCCGTCCGACGGCCCGATCACCGTGCAGGAGGCCGACGACCACATCTTTGGCTATGTCCTGTTGAACGACTGGTCGGCGCGCGACATCCAAGCGTGGGAATACCAGCCGCTGGGCCCGTTCCAAGCCAAGGCCACCGCCACCTCGATTTCGCCCTGGATCGTGACCAAGGCCGCGCTGGACCCGTTCCGCTGCGACGCGCCCCCGCGTGAAGTCGAGTTGCTGGACCACCTCAAGGACTGCCGCCCGATGCTCTATGACATCGAGCTCGAGGTGACGATGGCGCCCGAGGGCAAACCGGCGTCCACCATCGCCCGCACCAACTACAAGGAAATGTATTATTCCTCGGCGCAGCAACTGGCGCATCACACCACCTCGGGCTGCCCGATGAACGTGGGCGACCTGCTGGGCTCGGGCACGATCTCGGGGCCGACGAAAGACAGCCGCGGCTCGCTGCTGGAACTCAGCTGGGGCGGCAAGGAGCCGATCACGCTGGACACCGGCGAAACCCGCAGCTTCATCGAGGACGGCGACACGCTGACCCTCAAAGGCGCGGCCCGGGGCGACGGCTACACGATCGGGTTCGGCGACTGCACCGGCACGGTGCTGCCTGCCCTCGAAGACCCATACGCACGATAAGGAGCGCCAAATGGCCAAGGCATTCGCGTCCCAGGGGGACATGACCGAAAAGAAGATCTCGTTCACCGAGGTGGGCGAAGGGCTTTATGCCTTCACTGCCGAAGGCGACCCGAACTCGGGCGTGATCATCGGCGATGACAGCGTGATGGTGGTCGAGGCCCAGGCCACGCCGCGCCTGGCGCAGAAGGTGATCGACTGCATCCGGTCCGTTACCGACAAGCCGATCACCCATGTGGCGCTGACCCATTACCACGCGGTCCGCGTGCTGGGCGCCAGCGCCTTCGGCGCGCAGCAGATCGTCATGTCGGACATGGCCCGCGCCATGGTCGTCGAACGCGGGAAAGAGGACTGGGACAGCGAGTTCCAGCGCTTCCCGCGCCTGTTCGAAGGGCATGAGAGCATCCCCGGCCTGACCTGGCCCACCACCACCTTCAACGACACGATGACGATCTATCTGGGCAACCGCCGGGTCGATCTGATGCATCTGGGCCGGGCGCATACGGCCGGTGACATCGTCATCCACGTGCCCGACCAGAACGTGATGTTCACCGGCGACATCGTCGAATATCACTCGGCCTGCTATTGCGGCGACGGGCATTTCAGCGACTGGGGCGATACGCTGGATCAGATCCAGTGGTTCGACGTCGACGCCATCGCGCCGGGGCGCGGCGATGCACTTGTCGGCAAGGAAATGGTGAACGCCGCCATCGAGAACACCCGCGATTTCGTCGAAAGCACCTATCGCCCGGCGGCCAAGGTGGCGGCACGCGGCGGCAGCCTGAAAGAGGCCTGGGACGCGGTGCGTGCGGAGTGCGATCCGAAATTCTCGGACTACGCCATCTATGAACACTGCCTGCCCTTCAACGTGGCCCGCGCCTATGACGAGGCGCGCGGCATCGACACCCCGCGCATCTGGACCGCCCAGCGCGACCTGGAGATGTGGGAGGCCCTGCAGGGCTGAGAAATAGCCCGGCAACTTGATCCAGATCGTGTTGCCGGCCTGAAAACGATGCAACCATGGAGGAGAGCCATCGGCGCCCCGCGCCGGTGGGCAGGGAATGTGCGCCCGGCGCACAGAACTTGGGGAGAGAGCCCATGAACAAGATTTTTGAACAGCCGCTCTATGCCTATGCCCGCAGCCCCGATCAGGATGCCCCCGCCCCGGTGCGGCATCAGGTGATCGTGATCGGTGCGGGCCCGGTCGGGCTGGCCGCCGCCATCGACCTGGCCCAGCAAGGCGTCGAAGTGGTGGTGCTGGACGACAACGACAAGGTCAGTTTCGGCAGCCGCGCCATCTGTTTCGCCCAGCGCACGCTGGAAATCGCCGACCGGCTGGGGTGTGCCCGGCCTATGGTGGACAAGGGCGTGCTGTGGAACACCGGCAAGGTGTTTTTTGACGACCGCAAGGTCTATGAATTCAACCTTCAGCCCGATGAGGGCTATGCCCATCCGGCCTTCATCAACCTTCAGCAATACTACTTTGAGCAGTTCATGGTCGAACGGGTCCGCGCGTTGCAGGCCCAGGGCGCGCCGATCGAGATCCGTGGCCGCAACAAAGTCGAGGCGATCGGTACCCATGACGACCACGTCAAACTCGAGGTGGAAACGCCCGAGGGGTCGTACACCGTCGAAGCCGACTGGCTGATCGCCTGCGACGGGGCCAATTCGCCCACCCGCCGGATGCTGGGGCTGGATTTCGTGGGCCGGGTGTTCGAGGACAACTTCCTGATCGCCGACGTGATCATGGAGGCCGATTTCCCGTCCGAGCGCTGGTTCTGGTTCGACCCGCCCTTCAACCGCGGCCAGTCGGCGCTGCTGCACAAACAGCCCGACAATGTCTGGCGCATCGACCTGCAACTGGGCTGGGAAATCGACAAGGAACGGGAAAAGCGCCCCGAAAACGTGATCCCGCGCCTCAAGGCGATGCTGGGCGAGGATGTCCAGTTCGAGCTGGAATGGGTCAGCATCTATACCTTCCAGTGCCGCCGGATGGAGAAATTCCGCCACGGCCGCGTCCTGTTTGCCGGCGACAGCGCCCATCAGGTCAGCCCCTTCGGCGCGCGCGGGGCCAATTCGGGCCTGCAGGACACCGACAACCTGTGTTGGAAGCTGAAGATGGTCCTGGACGGTACCGCGCCCGACAGCCTGCTGGACAGCTATGACGTCGAGCGCATCCATGGTGCGGACGAGAACATCCTGAACTCGACCCGCTCGACCGATTTCATCACGCCGAAATCGGAAATGTCACGCATCCTGCGTGACGCAGTTCTGGACCTGAGTGAGCACTACGAGTTCACCCGCCCGCTGGTGAACTCGGGTCGGCTGAGCGTGCCCTGCACCTATGGCGGCTCGCCGCTGAATTCGGCAGATGCGCTGGGTGGTCCGGCCGAAACGCGCCCCGGCTCGCCCTGCCCCGATGCGCCGCTGGGGGATGAATTCCTGTTGCCCAAGCTGGCGGGCAAGTTCACCCTGCTGACCATCGACGCCGACGCCCCGGAAACGATCGAGGAAGAGGGCGTGACGGTCGAGCGGCTGGCGCTGTCGGTCAAGGACGACCGGACGCTGGCGCTGAAGCGGCGGTATCTGGGCGACGCGGAAGCTGCGGTCTATCTGATCCGGCCCGACCAGCATGTGGCGGCACGGCGCGACAGCTATGAAGACAACGCGTTCCGGCATGCGATCCGCCGGGCCATCGGCAAGGAGTAGGCACAATGGATGGACTGATCCTCACCCCGAATATCGACGGCGCGGATGATTTCTATGCTGATCTGCTGGCCGCGCACGACGGTCTGGACAAGGCCGAAAGCGATGCGCTGAATGCGCGGCTGGTGCTGGTGCTGGCCAACCATATCGGCGACCGGGCCATCCTGAAACAGGCGATCGACGCGGCCAAAGCCCGATGAGCGACGTCGTCCTGTATGACTACTGGCGGTCCTCGGCCAGCTACCGGGTGCGCATCGCGCTGAACCTGGCCGGGATAGACTATCGGGCGCAGACCGTCGATCTGGTCAAGGGCGAGCAGACCGCGCCCGCGCATCTGGCGCGCAACCCGCAGGGCTTTGTGCCCGTGCTCGAGATCGACGGCGTGCAATTGACCCAGTCGCTGGCCATTCTGGACTATCTCGACCGGACGCGGGGTCTGAACCTGCTGCCGGACGAGCCGGTTGCGCGGGCCAGGGCGCAGGTGCTGGCCCATGCCATCGCCGTGGACCTGCACCCGGTCTGCAACCTGAAAGTCGCCCGCCACGCTGCGCAGTTGAGCGGCGGAAAGGGCGACATGCCCGGTGACTGGATGCGCCATTTCATCCGCCCCGGTCTGCTGGCCTTCGAGGCGATGCTGGAAGGGTTCGAACAAGCCCCCTATTGCACGGGATCGGCGCCCGGGCTGGCCGATCTCTGCCTGATCCCGCAGATGTACAACGCCCGACGCTGGCAGGTCGATCTGTCCGACATGCCACGCATTCTGGCGGTCGAGGCGGCCTGTGCCGACCACCCCGCCTTTGCAGCGGCCCACCCGGACGCCCACGCGCCGGGCTGAGCCGCGCACAGGGTCTGTGTGCCGATGCGTCTGTGCACCGGCGCCGATCGGGCCTAGCCTTGTGCCGGAAATCACCGCACGAGGCCCCCGATGCCACAGATCACCGGCTATCACGCCCATGTCTATTTCAACGCTGAAACGCAGGAGACCGCCCGCCGTGTCTGCGAAGAGGCTGCACGCCTGTTCCCCGTCCAGATGGGCCACATGCACAGCCGCAATGTCGGCCCCCACCCGCGCTGGAGTTGCCAGTTGAGTTTTGCCGCCGATGCCTTCGACAAGGTGATTCCGTGGCTGATGCTGAACCGGCAGGGGCTGACCGTGTTCACCCACCCCGAAACCGGCCCGCACCTGCCCGACCACCGCGACCGGGCGATCTGGATGGGCGAGATGCTGGAATTGGACCTGTCGATCTTTGACCGGCTGGGCGCCTAGCCCAGCGCCCGGGCCTGATCTCTGAGCTTGAATTTCTGGATTTTGCCCGTCGAAGTCTTGGGCAATGGCCCGAAAACGACCGTTCTTGGTGCCTTGAAATGGGCCATGTGATCGCGGCAGAACGCGATCAGATCGGCCTCGGTCGCATCTGCGCCCGACTTCAGCTCGACAAAGGCGCAGGGCGTCTCGCCCCATTTCTCGTCCGGCCTGGCGACCACGGCGGCCTCCATCACTGCGGGGTGCTTGTAGAGGATATCCTCGACCTCGACCGAAGAGATGTTCTCGCCCCCCGAGATGATGATGTCCTTTGACCGGTCCTTCAGCGCGATATAACCGTCGGGATGCCTCACCCCCAGATCGCCCGAGGCAAACCAGCCGCCGCGAAAGGCTTTCTGCGTGGCCTCGGGGTTCTTGAGATACCCTTTCATCACGATGTTGCCCTGCATAAAGATCTCGCCCATGGTCTCGCCATCGGCCGGAACCGGTTCGAGCGTTTCGGGATCAGCCACCATCAGCCCCGACAGGGCAACGTATTTCACCCCCTGCCGGACCTTGAGCGCGGCGCGTTCCTCGGCGGGCTTGTCGTTCCATTCGTCTTTCCACGCGCACACGACCGACGGACCGTAGGTTTCGGTCAGGCCATAGACATGAGTGACCTCGATCCCCATCCCCTCCATCGCAGCGATCACCGCGGCAGGCGGCGGGGCGCCTGCGGTCATCACCTTGATTTCATGGTCGAAATCCTTGAGATGATCGGGCGCGTTGGCCAGCATGTTCAGCACGATGGGCGCACCGCAGAAATGGGTGACCTTCTCATCCCGGAACGCCTTGTAGATCGGCTCGTCCCGCACCGCGCGCAGGCAGACCGACGTACCCGCGTTCGCGGCCATGGTCCAGGGGAAACACCAGCCGTTGCAGTGGAACATCGGCAGCGTCCACAGATAGACCGAATGCTGCGGCATGCCCCATGTCAGGATGTTCGACGTGGCGTTCAGCGCCGCACCGCGGTGGTGATAGACCACCCCCTTGGGATTGCCCGTGGTGCCCGAGGTATAGTTCAGCGTGATCGCGTCCCATTCATCGGCGGGCAGAGACCAGTCGAATTCCGGGTCGCCCTCGGCCAGCAGGTCGTCATAGGTCTGCGCGCCCAGCTTCTCGCCACCATCGAAACTCGGGTCCTCGATGTCGATCACCAGAATGTCGTGATCCACCTGCTCCAGCGCCTGCTTCACCACGCCCGAGAATTCGGGATCGACCAGCAGCACCTTGGATTCGGCGTGGTTCAGGATGAAGGCGATGATTGGCGCGTCCAGCCTTGTGTTGATGGTGTTCAACACCGCGCCTGCCATGGGCACGCCGAAATGCGCCTCGTACATTTCGGGGATGTTGGCGGCGACGATCGACACCGTATCGCCCGTGCCCACTCCACACGCAGCCAAAGCGCTGGCCAACCGGCGGCAGCGCGCATAGGTCTGCGCCCAGCTATGGCGCCGGTCGCCATAGACCACGGCCGGATAGTCAGGGTAAACGGCCGCCGTCCGCTCGATATAACTAAGCGGGGACAGGGCCGTGAAATTGGCCAGGCCTTTGTCCAGATCGCGCTGATAAATGCTGTGGGTCGCCATCCGCCTCTCCTCCCCAATTCGTCGGA
The DNA here is from genome assembly GCF_013032855.1 of Ruegeria arenilitoris. Lineage (GTDB taxonomy): Bacteria > Pseudomonadota > Alphaproteobacteria > Rhodobacterales > Rhodobacteraceae > Ruegeria > Ruegeria arenilitoris. Next base: position 44,501 of record NZ_WQDA01000006.1, on the reverse strand, counting down.
TTTTTCGTATTGAGCACAAAGGTTGCCGCAAAACAAACCCGTAAAAATACGCGAGGCGAATATACTGGAGCTACGCGATCGGGTAATCTGGCCCTACTGCGTACCGGGCTTTCGGGCTGATCTGCGGTATCTGGTTCATCCGCGCCTGCCGGGCATCGTGATTCCCGCGCGTCGCGTCTTACTGAAAGGACATGTCATGGACGGCACGTTCAACGAAAACGATCTTTCCCGCGTGGTCGAGGCCGACCGCGCCCATATCTGGCACCATCTGATCCAGCACAAGCCGTTTGAGACGAACGATCCGCGCATCATCGTCGAAGGCAAGGGCATGCGCGTCTGGGATCAAAAGGGCAAGGAACACCTGGATGCCGTCTCGGGCGGCGTATGGACGGTGAACGTGGGCTATGGCCGCGAATCCATCTGCAAGGCCGTCTACGACCAGCTGATGAAGCTGTGCTATTTTGCGAACTCGGCGGGCTCGATCCCCGGGGCGCTGTTTGCCGAAAAGCTGATCGAGAAGATGCCGGGCATGAGCCGGGTCTACTACACCAACTCGGGGAGCGAGGCGAACGAGAAAGCTTTCAAGATGGTCCGCCAGATCGCCCACAAGAAATACGGCGGCAAGAAGACCAAGATCCTGTATCGCGACCGCGATTATCACGGCTCGACCCTGGCGGCGATGTCGGCGGGCGGTCAGGATGAGCGCAACGCGCAATACGGCCCCTTTGCGCCGGATTTCGTGCGCGTTCCGCACTGCATGGAATACCGCAAGCACGAACTGGACGGCGCGCCCGACGAGAACTTTGGCGAATGGGCCGCCGATCAGATCGAAGCGGTAATCCTGCGCGAAGGTCCCGACACCGTAGGCGCGCTGTGCCTTGAGCCGGTGACCGCCGGCGGCGGCGTGATCGAAGCGCCTGAAGGCTACTGGCAGCGCGTGCAGGAGATCTGCAAAAAGTACAACATCCTGCTACATATCGACGAGGTCGTCTGCGGCGTTGGCCGCACGGGTACCTGGTTCGGGTACCAGCAATACGGCGTGAAACCCGATTTCGTGACCATGGCCAAAGGCGTGGCCTCGGGGTATGCCGCGATTGCCTGCATGGTGACCACCGAGGAAGTCTTTGACATGTTCAAAGACGATGCCGCGGACCCGATGAACTATTTCCGCGACATCTCGACCTTTGGCGGCTGCACCGCCGGGCCGGCGGCGGCGATCGAGAACATGCGCATCATCGAAGACGAGAACCTGCTGGGCAATTGCGCAGCGATGGGGGATCGCATGATGGGCAACCTGCAGGCACTGATGGACAAGCACAAGGTCATCGGCGACGTGCGCGGCAAGGGCCTGTTCCTGGGTGCCGAACTGGTCGCGGATCGGGCGTCCAAAGAACCGGTGGATGAAAAGCTGGCCCAAGCGGTCGTGGCCGATTGCATGGCGCAAGGGGTAATCATCGGTGTCACCAACCGCTCGGTCCCCGGCCGCAACAACACGCTATGCTTCTCTCCGGCTTTGATCGCCACGGCGGACGACATCGACCAAATCACCGATGCGGTTGATGGCGCACTGGGGCGTGTGTTCGGGTAAACCCAGCGCGGGATAAAAGACCAAGTGAAGCCGGCGTTCTTCGCGCCGGTTTCTTTTTTTAGCTCCATTTGCTCAGGCAATAGCCTTTGATTGAGTCAATCAGCGCATCCAGACCAAAGTCTAGGATTTGCGCCCGCTGATGACAAAATGAGTTAGCGAAAAGAAAAACCGGCCCCTCGCGGCCAAGGATCTCTGCTCATCCGCCCATTCCTTGGCTTCCTGATCCGGAACGAGCTTGTTGGACTCGGCAAACCTTTTCATCAGGGTGATCATCATATTGGCCAGCCCATCTGGCCGGAGTTCGTTATCGCAAATCGTGATCGGCGTGATGCTTTCCACAGTGAAACCCGCGTCTCTCAATATCGGTGGCAGTCGTGCGGGCACGTCTCTCCCGACAAAGTGCTCGTCCCAGGCTTTTATCATCTGATCCATTCTTGCCGGATCATCACTGTACCAAACCAGACTGTCGAAATGGATGTCGCCCACGACAAGCAGACCAGCCGTCCTGAGACAGCGATGGGCCTCCGCCACCGCGGCGGCAATGTCGTCTAAATACTCGTAAACCTGAACCGATACCGCCTTGTCGAGTGACGCATCCTCGACCGGAAGTTGGCCTGCCTCACCCTCCATGATCTGGACCCAGTCATATTCATGGCAGCGGTTTTTGGCGGAACTCCGCATCGCCTCACTTGGATCGATCCCCAAAACACGCCCGGTCGGACCAACCGCCCGCGCGAGCTCTGATGTCAAAAGACCGTTGCCGCATCCAACGTCCGCAATGGTATCACCCGGGGCTGGTCGCAACGCGTCAAAAGACCCTCGCCGCCGCCGGGTGACATCGGCACCTTGATACACGCTATCGAGTAGACGCGTTGTTGCTGCATCAAATTCAAGCATGGCACTCGCAAAACCAATGTTGGTCAATTCAGCACGTGCAAGCCTAGCGGTTTTTGGTCTAATTGTCTGCCTGCGCAAAAAAGCAGGCACTCAGGCATCAAAAAAAGCCGCCCCTTGTGGGGCGACATTTCTTTCGGTGTTTAGCGAATGGGGATCAGGAGGCCAGAGAGGCATGCACCCCAGCGACGACACCACCCGCTTTGTTCTGACCAAAGCGAGGATTTCATGGGAAGCCGTGTCGTCGGGATTATTCAACGGGGTCTTTCTGGATGATGTGATCATGGTGACTTATGCCGGACCGGGAAATGGCGTGGCGTTTGCGGCGCAATTGATGAAGAAGGGCCCCAAATAGCACTTCCAGCAATCAACGGATTAACCAGTAGGTTTCGTCGTCGATCTTTTCTGCTATTGGGTACTAAGCAACTTAACTACATCGCCGCATGAAACTGCAACAAACATGTAATTTGTCCCAAGGCCTGCCATGTCTGCCCTATTGTGCATCGGGGATTCACACACTCGTCTCATCGGCTCAAAGCCTGAAAACTCTCGTTTTAAGTATGGCCGCCTTTGTCCCGCCGAAGTACCCGGTTTCAAGGCGACCCACCTATTGAGCATAAAAGGCGCTACCGCTGCTGGATTTCGACAAAAGGATCATCAAAACTCGCCTTTTGTGCAAGCAAGCAAAGCAATAAAGCGCCTGAACCCTGACTTTTTAGTTTTTGGCTTCGGGCAAGTTGACGCTGAACTAAGCTGCTACTTCGTTGCCCTGCGCGATTCTATCAATTTGGAAAGCGCTCTTGAGACGCGGATTGCTAAATTGGGTTCCTATCTTGACGCCTGCAAAGATGTCGCGGATGGTCGGCCGTTTTTAATAAAGGGACTGAACACTTCGACACTGCACGAAACGGCGGCCTTGCACCGAATGGTCGCCAGAAATCTTCATCAGGAACTCGGGCTTATGAAACGGCAGGTGGTGCGGGCCCTGCGTCTGCGTAAGATCACAACCGACGTTCACCGTCAGCTCAACACTCAGCTTACCACGGCTCTGAGCGAGGCAGCTCAGGCAAGAAACTTCCCATACGTCGACTTACGTAAGACAACTGGTCTGAAGGAACGTCCAGGGCTGTCAAAACCATCGTTTTGCGCAGGAGGGACTGATATCCATCTAAGGCTGGCCCCTGAAGTTGAAAGCGGATTCGCACAGGCTATTGCCAATAAGGCCAAAGAACTGTTGGGAACGCGCCTTTCGTAACACAAAAGCCGCCCCGAACGGGACGGCCTTTCTTTCACTGTCTCTCGAAAGAGGATCAGGCAGCCAGAGCGGCCTGTGCCTTGGCGACGATCGCGCCGAACGCTTCCGGTTCGTGCACGGCCAGGTCAGCCAGGACTTTGCGGTCCACTTCGATACCGGCCAGGTTCAGGCCGTTGATGAAGCGGGAATAGGTCAGAGCTTCGTCATGCGAACGAACAGCGGCGTTGATGCGCTGGATCCACAGGGCGCGGAAGTTGCGCTTGCGGTTCTTGCGGTCGCGGGTTGCGTACTGGTTGGCCTTGTCGACGGCCTGACGGGCAACCTTGAAGGTGTTCTTGCGGCGGCCATAGTAACCTTTGGCGGCCTTGATGACCTTCTTGTGACGGGCGTGAGTTACGGTTCCACCTTTAACGCGGGACATATCGGTATCTCCTCTTAGCGGTCGTAGGGCATGTAGCCCTTGACGATCTTGGCGTCGGGGGCGGACAGGGTGGTGGTGCCACGGGCGTCGCGGATGAACTTTTTGGTCCGCTTGATCATGCCGTGCCGCTTGCCGGCCTGAGCTGACATGACCTTACCGGTCGCGGTCACCTTGAAGCGCTTCTTGGCGCTCGATTTTGTCTTCATCTTGGGCATTTCCGTCTCCTTTCAGGGTTCGGTACGAAACGCGACTCGGCATGCCACATCGGCCGGTCGCGCGATCAGATGCGCCGTTTACGCAAGTTCGGTCATGCTGGCAAGGGGTTTTTGACCCGTTCGGATGCTTTTTGCACCGGGGTCGGGAACCGGGGCAGCGGTGCCGCCCCGGTTGGTGTCATCAGTCGGCGAACTTTCGGATTTCGCCGCTTTTCAGTCGCGCGCTGTACGAGGCCAGTTCCTGACGCACCACTTTCATCAGGAAGTAGAGCGCAAAGACGTTGACCACGGCCATGGCAAAGATCGCCGCGTCCGAGAAGTCGATGACCGGACCCAGGTTGGCCGCAGCCCCGATCACCACGAAGACGCAGAAGATGATCTTGAACACCAGCTCCTTGGTGTGACCCTCGCCGAACAGGTAGGTCCAGGCCTTGAGGCCATAGTAGGACCAGCTGATCATGGTCGAGAAGGCGAACAGGATCACCGCGATGGCCAGGATGTAGGGGAACCAGCTGAAGGCGCTGCCGAAGGCGGCCGAAGTCAGGCTGACGCCCGAGTTGCCATCCACGGTTGCGATCGCCGTGCCGGCTTCGTTCAGCACGTACAGGCCGGTTGCCGGGTCGATCACCAGCTGCTGGGTGATGATGATCACCAGCGCGGTCATGGTGCAGATCACCACGGTGTCGATGAACGGCTCAAGCAGCGAAACAAAGCCTTCGGTGATCGGTTCCTTGGTGCGGACAGCCGAGTGTGCAATGGCCGCCGAGCCAACGCCTGCCTCGTTCGAGAATGCGGCGCGCTTGAAGCCCTGGATCAGAGCACCGACCATGCCGCCGGCAACACCCAGACCGGTGAAGGCACCAGCGAAGATCTGACCGAAGGCCCAGCCGATCATGTCGGCGTTCATGATGATGATGACCAGCGCAGTGGCGACATACAGGACGCCCATGAACGGCACGACCTTCTCGGTCACGCGGGCGATCGACTTCAGGCCGCCCACGATGACCATGAACACCACGGCCGCGAAGACCAGGCCGGTGATCCAACCGGGATAGTCACCGACGATACCCGCGATCTGCTGGTGCGCCTGGTTGGCCTGGAACATGTTGCCCCCGCCCAGCGCGCCAAGGATACAGAAGATCGAGAACAGGACCGCCAGGATCTTGCCGCCGGGCAGACCCAGTTCGGCAAAGCCCTTGGACATATAGTACATCGGGCCGCCCGAAACGGTGCCGTCTTCGTACTCGTTGCGGTACTTCACACCCAGCGTACATTCGGTGAATTTCGACGCCATGCCCAGAAGGCCGGCGAGGATCATCCAGAAGGTCGCACCGGGTCCGCCAATGCCGACGGCCACCGCGACGCCCGCGATGTTGCCCAGGCCGACCGTACCGGACAGCGCCGTTGCCAGCGCCTGGAAGTGGCTGACCTCGCCCGCATCGTTGGGGTCGGAATAGTCACCTTTGACCAGGCTGATCGCATGGCTGAAGAACCGCATCTGCACAAAGGCGAAATACAGCGTGAACACCGTCGCGGCCACGACCAGCCACATCACGATCCAGGGAAAGCTCGTCCCCGGAAAAGGTGCGAAGATGAAGCTGACGAAGGGGCCCGTCAGATTCGCGAAGGTCTGGTTGATCTTTTCATCCAGACCGGGGGCCTCCTGCGCAAATGCGGGGTTGGCCAGCAGGGCCGCGGCCGCACCGGACAGGCCCAGGGTTTTGATCGATTTCATGTCTGCTCCTCCCGTCAGTTCACGACTGTGACCGGAACGTCGGCGTGCATGACCAGATTCTGGGTCGAACTGCCGAAGATTCGCTTTTTGATGCCGTCAGCCGAGGATCGTCCCACGACGATCTGCGATCCGCCGTTTTCGACCGTGATCGCGTTCAGCGTTTCGGCCACATCGCCATGGCGGACAATACCGCGGGCGCTGAAGCCTGCGGCCTTCAGGGCCTCGACGGCGGGTTCCACCACGCGGCTGGTGGCAAGCGCGATCTCCTCCTCGCGCCGCTTGTGCCGCAGGGCGTTCTCCTCGGGAGTCTGGAAAGTATAGGGCGACCATTCGATGACATAGGCAACCAGCAGTTCACACGATCCAATCCGACTTGCCAGATCCTTGGCAAAGCCGACCGCGCGATCCCCGGTCTCTGTCCCGTCCAGTCCTATGACAATTTTCGTTGTCATCTCGTTCCTCCGTTTTTGTTGATTTGGCCGGGGCCCGTGCCCCCGGCAGGGCAGCCGGAACCTGGAACTCGTTTTACAAGACTGCCCTTCGGTCAAGTATCAGGAAAAATCACTAGGAAAAGGAGATTTTTTCGGTCTATTTTCAGGAAAATATGCCGCCAGACCTCAAAAACGCAGGGAAATTGCCTGATGGACAGGGATTTGGATAAGATCGATCAACGGATATTGGCCGAGCTTGAGGCCAATGGACGCCTGCCAATAGTCGAACTGGCGGCCCGAGTAAACCTGACCAACACGCCGTGTTCCGAGCGGGTGAAACGGCTGGAAAAGAGCGGGTACATCACCGGCTACAGTGCGGTGATCGACAAGGAGAGGCTGGGGCTGGGGCACTTGACGGTGGTGCAGGTTTCGCTGACGGCCACAGCCGAACATTCGCTGGATCGTTTCAACGAGGCCGTGCGACGGGTACCTGAAATCGAAACCTGCCTGATGGTCGCCGGATCATTCGACTACATGCTGACCGTGCGGACACGGGACATCGCGCATTTCCGAACGGTTTTGGGCGACAAGATCAACAAGCTTCCGGGGATACACCAGACAAGCTCTTTCACGGTGATGGAGACCGTAAAAGAACCTGTCGGCGCCAAAGCAAGACCCGGCGGACCGGGTGGCTGATCCTATTCGGGATCCGTCGAGTAGATCAGACGCTCGTCGCAGGGGGCGACGCGCAGGATGTTGGTCGAGCCTGGCACGTTGAACGGAACACCGGCGGTCACCACGATCTGATCCGAGGCGCCGGCAAACCCGCTGGCACGCGCCGCGCGCGCCGCATTGACCACGGCGCTTTTGAACCGCTCGAGCTCGGGCGTCATCACGCAGTGACAGCCCCAGCTGAGGCACAGACGCCGCGCGGTGCCCCGCAGCGACGTCATGGCGATGATCGGGACACCGGGACGCTCGCGGGCGGTGAGCAGTGCGGTGGTACCGCTTTGGGTAAAGCAGCAGATCGCCTTGATGTCGGTCTTTTCGGCAATTTCACGGGCCGCGGCCACGATACCGTCGGCAACGGTCGTTCCCTTGGTCTGGCGCGAGGCGTCGATGATCTGTTTGTAGGTTGGGTCGGCTTCGACCTCGATCGCGACCTTGTTCATGGTCTGAACGGCCTCGATCGGATACGAGCCCGCGGCCGACTCGGCGCTCAGCATGATGGCGTCGGTTCCCTCATAGATGGCGGTGGCGACGTCCGACACCTCGGCGCGGGTGGGCATCGGGCTTTCGATCATGCTTTCCAGCATCTGGGTGGCAACGATCACCGGCTTGGCGGCGGCGCGGCACTTGCGGACCAGTCGCTTTTGAATCGGAGGCACGGCCGAGACCGGGAGTTCGACCCCCAGATCGCCACGGGCGACCATGATGCCGTCCGATGCGTCGAGAATTTCGTCGAACGCCTCGACCGCGGCGGGTTTTTCGATCTTGGACAGGATGGCGGCGCGGCCGTCGGCCAGGGCGCGCGCTTCGTACACGTCCTTGGCCCGCTGCACGAAGCTTAGCGCAAGCCAGTCGACACCCAGCTGGCAAACGAACTCCAGATCGTCCCGGTCCTTCTCCGACAGGGCCGCCAGCGGCAGTACTACGTCGGGCACGTTCACACCCTTGCGGTTCGAGATGGTCCCGCCGATTTCAACTTTGCAATCCGCGAAATCGGGGCCGCATTTCTCAACCACAAGCCGGATCTTGCCGTCGTTGACCAGCAGATGCGCCCCCGCTTCCAACGCCTGAAAAATCTCGGGATGCGGCAGGCAGACCCGGCTGACATCGCCCGGAGTTTCGTCCAGATCCAGACGGAACGCGGCACCTTCGACCAACTCTTCTGCATCATTCGCAAACACACCGACCCGCAGCTTCGGGCCTTGAAGGTCAGCCAGAATGGCGATCGGACTGTCGAGATCCTTTTCGATCTGACGGATGATCCGGTGGCGCTCACGGATTTCGTCGTGGCTGCCATGGCTCATGTTCAGGCGGAAAACATCGGCGCCGGCCTCGTGCAGAGCACGGATCATATCATAGTCGTTGGACGCCGGGCCCAGCGTCGCCACGATTTTCACATTTCTCAGGCGTCGCATCGATCTTGCTCTCCTTGATGGTCGAATGTTACCGCAAACAATGGTCGGTTTGCTTATTGCGCAATTCCCTTTCCGAGGCAACTGTCCTACACCTGCGGCAAACTAGATGACAGGCTCATGACATACACTCCGTTTTATGTGCACGGGGCGGATCGCCCGTCCCGCTGGCTGATCACGTGCGACCACGCCACCAACACCGTACCGCCGCAGATCAACGGCGGCGACCTAGGCCTTCCGCGTGAGGACATGGAGCGCCACATCGCCTATGACGTAGGCGCCTACGAGGTGTCAAAACATCTGGGCGAGATCCTGAACGCGCCGGTGATCGCGGCCAATTTCTCGCGGCTGGTGATCGACCCGAACCGGGGCGAGGACGACCCGACGCTGTTGATGAAACTGTATGACGGGTCGATCATTCCAGCCAACCGTCACGCCGACGCCGCCGAACGCGAACGGCGCCTGAACCTGTGCTATCGCCCCTATCACGAGGCGCTGGCCAAGACGGCCGCGCTGCCCCACGCTGTTATCGTTTCGATGCATTCCTTCACGCGCCAGTTGCGGGGCCGCCCGCCGCGCCCCTGGCATGTCGGTATCTTGCACACCGCAGACGAGCGGTTCTCGGCCCCGCTGATCGACCGGCTGCGGGCCGAGGAGGATCTGTGCGTCGGCGTCAACGAACCTTATACCGGCGTACTGCCCGGGGATGCGATCGACCGGCACGCCACCGCTTTTGGCCGTCCCAACGCACTGATCGAGCTGCGCAACGACCTGATCGCCGATCATTCCGGGCAACGCGCCTGGGCCGAGCGGCTGGCGCCGATCCTGCAGGACGCGCTGGCCGCAAGCGGGCTGTAACGCTGGAAAATCCGCGACCAAACGACGCCTGTCCTCTTGCGCGGCGCGCGGGCGGCCCCCATTTTTCGGGGTGAAAGGAGGCCGTCATGACACCTGAAACCCTGACAGCCTTTTTCGGCTGGATGACCGTTTTGAACTTTGCGGTCCTGCTGCTGTCGACCCTGATGGTGGTGGCCCTGCAGGACCGCATCGCTGCCATTCACGGCCGCATGTTCCAGATGGAAAAGGCCGAGGTCAGAAAGGCCTATTTCAAGTATCTTGCGAACTACAAGATACTGACCCTGATCTTCTGCCTGATGCCCTGGATTGCCCTCAAGCTGGTCTGAACCGGCGCGCGTTGTGCAATGGCCTCGGGCTTGCTAGGTCTGGATCGAATCCCTTCAAACCGGAGCCCGACCATGGACCCCCAGACCGAGATCGAACTTCAGGCCGCCGCTTTCCGCCGTCTGCAGAAACACCTGATGCAGGACCGCACCGACGTTCAGAACATTGACATGATGAACTTGGCCGGGTTCTGCCGAAACTGCCTGGCACGGTGGTATCAAGAGGCGGCCAATGAAAAAGGCATCGAAATGGGCAAGGGCGAAGCCCGCGAAATTTTCTATGGCATGACCATGGATGAGTGGAAATCCAAATACCAGACCGCGGCCAGCCCCGAAAAACAGGCCGCCTTCAAGGTCGCGTTCGAAGAGAACGTGGGCAAAAAAGACTGACACCATAACGCAAAGGCCCGCCAGATCGGCGGGCCTTTGCATTCAAATCGCTGCCTTCAGGCTTTCGTCCAGATAGATCTCGCGCAGCCGCTTGGCGATCGGGCCCGGCGTGCCGTCGCCCAGCGCTACGCCGTCGATCTCGACCACCGGCATCACGAAAGCGCTGGCCGAGGTGGTGAAGGCCTCGTCGGCCTCTTTTGCTTCGTCGATCGTGAACAGGCGCTCCTCGACTTCCATCTGCGCCTCGGCTGCCATGCGCAGCACCGCCTTGCGGGTGATCCCGTGCAGAATGTCGTTTGACAGCGGGCGGGTGATGATTTTGCCGTTCTTGACGATATAGGCGTTGTTGCTGGTGCCTTCGGTGACATACCCGTCTTCGATCATCCAGGCATCATCGCACCCTGCGGCCTTGGCCATCATCTTGCCCATGGACGGGTACAGCAGTTGCACCGTCTTGATGTCGCGCCGGCCCCAGCGGATATCCTCGATCGAGATGATCTTGGCCCCTTTCTTCGCCGCCGGGTTGTCAGCCAGCCCGGGCTTGTTCTGGGTGAACAGCACAAGCGTCGGCTTGGTGTCAGCCGAGGGGAAGACGAAATCGCGGTCGCCGTCGCTGCCGCGGGTGACCTGCAGATAGACCAGCCCCTCGGTGATGCCGTTCAACTCGACCAGCTTGCGGTGGATTTCGAGCAGCTCGTCCTTGCTGCAGGGTTCGGCCATCTGCAATTCGTCCAGAGACCGCTTCAGGCGCACCGCGTGACCCTCGAAATCGATCAGCTTGCCGTCCAGCACGCTGGTTACCTCATAGACGGCATCCGCCATCAGAAAGCCTCGGTCGAAGATCGAGACCTTGGCTTCGGTCTCGGGCAGGTATTCGCCGTTCACGTAAACGGTGCGGGTCATGTCATATCCTTCTCGTCCTTGGGCTGCGCCCATTCCTCGCCTCAGCGCGTCACCCCCAGAGCGCCGCCTGCGGCGGGTGTACTCCGGCCGCGTCGAAAACCAGCGGGGTGTCGCGGTCTTCGGCCAACAGAAGCGGGCCGTCAAGGTCCGTCACCAGCGCGCCCTGCGCCACCAGTGTCGCAGGCGCCATCGCCAAAGAGCTGCCGACCATGCAACCCACCATGATGCCATAGCCCTCGGCCTGCGCCCCGCGGCGCAGTTCCAGCGCCTCGGTCAGGCCGCCGGTCTTGTCCAGCTTGATGTTGATCACGTCATATTTGCCCTTCAACCCGGGCAGGCTGGCACGATCGTGGCAGCTCTCGTCGGCGCAGACCGGCACCGGGCGCTCCAGCCCGATCAGCGCCTCGTCATCCCCGGCGGGCAGCGGCTGTTCGACCAGCGCGACGCCCAGCCGCACCAGATGCGGCGCCAGATCAGCATAGACCTCGGCCGTCCAGCCCTCGTTGGCATCCACGATGATTCTGGCGTCGGGCGCTCCAGCCCGCACGGCCTCGAGCCGAGGCATGTCGTCGGGCGTGCCCAGCTTGATCTTCAACAGCGGACGATGCGCGTTCTTCGCCGCCTGCGCCCGCATGGCGTCGGGCGTGTCCAGCGACAAGGTATAGGCGGTGATCTCGGGCTTGGGCGCGGGCAGGCCGGCCAGTTCCCAGGCGCGCTTGCCCGCCCGCTTGACCTCAAGGTCCCACAGGGCGCAATCCACCGCATTGCGCGCGGCACCGGCGGGCAGCAGGTCCATCAGCGACTGGCGCGTGAACGCGTCGGGCAGGCCGCGGATCTCGGCTTCGACCGATTCCAGCGATTCGTCATACCGGGCATAGGGCACACATTCACCCCAACCCTGATGCGCCCCATCCGTCAGGCGCACCGTCAGTACCTTGGCCTCGGTCCGCGACCCGCGCGAGATGGTGAACACCTGCGCCAGCCGGAACACATCACGAGAGACGTCGATCTGCACGCGCCCACTCCTCTGTCTTTGCAGTTTCCAGCGCCGGAGGCAGGTATCCCCGCCATCGGCGCCCCGGTTGGATCACATCGCGGCCAGCGCGTCCACCAGCTTGCCCGCGCCGAACCGGTACGGATCGGTCGCCGGTAGGCCCATCTCGGCCTCGACCTTGGCGATGTAGGCTTTCGCGTCCTCCTCGCTCAGGTGCTGTGTGTTGATCGAAACACCCGCAACCTGGCAGGCGGGGTTGGCGACGCGCGCCAAAGGCAGGGCCGTGTCGCGCAGCTGCTCCAGCGACGGCAGGGAATATTCCGGCAGACCGCGCATATGGGTGCGGGTCGGCTCGTGGCACAGAACCAGAGCATCCGGCTGACCGCCATGGATCAAAGCCATGGTCACGCCGGAATACGAGACATGGAACAGCGACCCCTGCCCCTCGATGTGATCCCAGTGATCAGGATCGTTCTCGGGCGTCAGGTACTCGACGGAACCGGCCATGAAGTCGGCCACCACGGCGTCCAGCGGAACGCCCTGCCCGGTGATCAGAATGCCGGTCTGGCCGGTGGCGCGGAAGGTCGATTTCATCCCGCGCTTGCGCATCTCGGCATCCATCGACATGGCCGTGTACATCTTGCCCGCCGAACAATCGGTGCCCACCGCCAGACAGCGCTTGCCGCTGCGCTTGCGCCCGTTGGCGATCGGGTAGCCCACCGTGGGCACGCGAACGTCATGCAGCGTGCAGCCATGGGTCTGGGCCGCGGCCACCAGATCGCCTTCGTCGCGCAGCAGGTTGTGCAGGCCCGAGGCCAGGTCATAGCCCATTTCCAGCGCGGCGATCAGGACCTCTTTCCAGGCCTGGCTGATGACGCCACCGCGGTTCGCGACACCGATGACCAGTGTCTTGGCGCCGGCGGCCTTGCCTTCGGCCAGGGTCATGTCGGTCAGACCCAGATCGGCCTTGCAGCCCTCCATCCGCAGCTGACCCACGGCGTTTTCCGGGCGCCAGTCCCGAATGCCGATCGCGACCTTGGCGGCCAGTTGGTCGGGGGCATCGCCCAAAAACAACAGATACGGTGTCTCGATCATCGCGCGCTCTCCTTTTCTTCCGCCCCAACCTATTGAAGGCCGTCAACGAGCGTTTCTCGTTTTCCTCCGACCTCCCGCACCTCGACCGGAGAATTTTGCAAGATTCCCCCGAACGGCGCAAAAAGCTTCGAAATTTTCAAAACGATGAAACTTTGACCGCCGCGTTCCGGGGGCTGCGCACAGCTTTCTGCAATAGCATTGCCGCAACTGCACAATCAGGCTTGCGCAGGGTCGCGCAATTTAATACCCAATTGCCAACTGAAATCGCAATTTCATTACTCAGCGAGGTGCCGATGAGCTTTCATATCCAACCCGCCGCCCCGGCGCGACCAAACCGCTGTCAGCTGTTCGGCCCCGGATCCAACACCAAGCTGTTCCCCAAGATGGCCGCCTCGGCCGCGGACGTGATCAACCTCGACCTCGAGGATTCGGTGGCCCCGTCCGACAAGGACACCGCCCGCGCCAACGTGATCGAGGCGCTGAACACCGTGGATTGGGGCAACAAGTACATGTCGGTGCGCATCAACGGGCTGGATACGCCCTATTGGTACCGCGATGTCGTTGACCTACTGGAACAAGCCAGCGACCGGCTGGATCAGATCATGATCCCCAAGGTAGGCTGCGCCGAGGATGTCTATGCGGTTGACGCCTTGGTCACTGCGATCGAACGCGCCAAGGGCCGCACCAAACCCATCAGCTTTGAAGTCATCATCGAATCCGCCGCCGGCATCGCCCATGTCGAGGAAATCGCGGCCTCCTCCCCGCGCCTGCAGGCGATGAGTCTGGGCGCGGCCGATTTCGCCGCCTCGATGGGGATGCAGACCACGGGAATCGGCGGCACGCAGGAAAACTACTACATGCTGCGCGAGGGCCAGAAATACTGGACGGACCCGTGGCACTGGGCACAGGCTGCCATCGTGGCCGCCTGCCGCACCCATGGGGTGCTGCCGGTCGACGGGCCGTTCGGCGACTTCTCGGACGACGAAGGCTATATCGCGCAGGCGCGCCGTTCGGCGACGCTGGGCATGGTCGGCAAATGGGCGATCCACCCCAAGCAGATCGCGCTGGCCAATCAGGTCTTCACCCCGTCGGACGAGGCGGTGGCCGAAGCGCGCGAGATCATAGCCGCGATGGAGCAAGCCAAGGCCAATGGCGAAGGCGCCACGGTCTACAAGGGGCGGTTGGTCGACATCGCCTCGATCAAACAGGCCGAGGTAATCGTGGCGCAGGCCGAACTGATCGCTGCAAACGGCTGATGGGGGCTTCAAAAAAAGGCGCTCGTTTCGAGCGCCTTTTCCTGACTTCGGTTGGCCTCAGCGGCCGAACACGTTGTTTGGTGTCCAGGTAAACTTTTCACCCTGCTTGCCGGATTTCATCATCAGGCAGGACGTTCCTAGCTTCTGGAAATAGATGATCTTCAGAGGGTACCAGCCCGCCTTTGGAACCTCGACCTCGGTGCGCTGATTGGCTTCGCACCCCTGGATCCCGGTGACACGGCCGATCTGCTGGCCACCGACATAGGCCTCGATCCCGTCATTGGACCAGGTTTCAAGCTCGTAAATGCCCGGAGAATCAAAGCGCATGTACCCGGTGATTTCAGCGGCAACATTGTAGGGGTCCGTGAATGTCAAAACCGGCTCGCCCTTGTTGGTGTCGGCATAGTCCAACCCACGCAGTGGCTTGCCCGGCTTGGCCTTGGACAACACGCTTTTGGCCTGGCTCAGATCGCGGATCTTTCTCTGAGTACCCTGCCCCACATATTTCACGTTCAACCCCGCCTTGGGATTGGGCTGCGGGTTGGCGGGCTGCAATTTCAAAGGCGCGGCAAATGCGGCACCGGCGACAATCGCCATCACGGCCGCCAGTACGCCTGTCCGAACAAAACTCATGATCGTGTCTCCCTGACATCGCGCCCTGTTCGATCTGATGCCGAGTTTCTGGCGCTTTCAGGCTGACGATATTCCGGGATACATATGCCTGCAAGGTCCTTGCGGCAGTGGGTTCAAGCTCAGGCCCTCAGGTCTTTCGGGGATCCCATGACCACGTAGGACGTGATCGAGGTGACATGGGGCAACGTGCCCAATACGTCGGTATGGAAGGTCTTGTAGGCCGACAGGTCGGCGCATTCCACCCGCAACAAGTATTCGATCGTACCGGTGATGTTGTGGCATTCGACCACTTCGGGCGCCAATTGCACCGCTTTTTCAAAACCTTCCTGGGCGGTCTTTGTATGCTCACCCAGTCCGACGCCGATATAGGCGACAAAACCGACACCCATCGCCGCAGGGTTCAAAACGGCGCGATACCCGCTGATAATGCCCGACCGCTCAAGCTCTTGAACCCGGCGCAGACAGGCTGACGGCGAAAGCCCGACACGGTCCGCCAGTTCAAGGTTGCTGATCCGGCCATTCCGGGCCAGCTCTTGCAATATTTGCTGATTCTTGAGGTCAATATTCACCATTTGTTGCAAGCTTTATGTAATCGAGCGCGAAATCGCAATTTCATTTGACCAAACCTGGGCGATCTTTGCGCCATGACTTACGACATTCTACTTGCGCTGGTCGCCTTTGCCTTTGTCTCGTCCATCACGCCGGGGCCGAACAATCTGATGCTCATGGCCTCAGGGGCAAATTTCGGGTTCCGGCGAACAATTCCCCATATGCTGGGTATCGGCCTGGGTTTCATGCTGATGGTTTTGTTGGTCGGCGCAGGGTTGGTGCAGGTGTTCGAAGCCTATCCCTTCAGCCACGTGATCCTCAAAATCGCGTCGGTGGCCTATCTGCTATTCCTCGCGTGGCGAATTGCCAATGCGGCTCCTGCCAAGGGCCCGGGACACGCCGGACGACCCATGACGTTTCTGCAGGCGGCGGCGTTTCAATGGGTGAACCCCAAAGCCTGGGCCATGGCGTTGACGGCGACGACCGCCTATGCCCCGGGCCAGACCCTGCAAGCCATTGCGCTGGTTGCCATTGTATTCGGCTGCGTGAACCTGCCATCTGTGAGCACCTGGACGGTTCTGGGCCAGCAGATGGCGCGCGTGCTGACCAACCGGCGACGCCTGACCGTTTTCAACTGGTCGATGGCGGTTCTTCTGGTGATTTCGTTGTACCCGGTGCTGTGGCCGGGCTGAAGTCGCCGGCCCGCGTACCTTTTCGCCACGCGCAGGGAAACATACCCTGACATACGGTGCCGAGTTGCATCCGGGGCGACCTCGGGTCATATAGCGGAGAACTTTCGCGTTGAGAGGCGTCATGACCCAGTATCTGGATTTCGAAAAACCGCTGGCCGAGATTGAAGGCAAAGCCGAAGAGCTGCGCGCCCTGGCCCGCGCCAACGAAGAGATGGACGTAGCGGACGAAGCCGCAGCGCTGGACGCCAAGGCGGCCAAGCTGCTGGACGAGTTGTACAAGGACCTGACGCCCTGGCGGAAATGCCAGGTAGCCCGCCACCCCCAACGTCCGCACTGCAAGGATTATGTCGAGGCCCTGTTCACCGAATTCACCCCGCTGGCTGGCGACCGCAATTTTGCAGACGATCTGGCGGTCATCGGCGGCCTGGCACGGTTCAACGACCAGCCGGTGATGGTGATCGGCCATGAAAAAGGCTCGGACACCAAATCGCGGATCGAGCGCAACTTCGGTATGGCCCGCCCCGAAGGCTATCGCAAAGCCGTACGCCTTATGGAAATGGCTGGTCGGTTTGGTCTGCCGGTGATCACCTTGGTGGATACCGCCGGCGCGTATCCAGGCAAGGGCGCCGAAGAACGCGGGCAATCCGAAGCGATCGCCCGTTCAACCGAGATGTGTCTGAAAATCGGTGTGCCGCTGGTGTCTGTCATCATCGGCGAAGGCGGCTCGGGCGGCGCGGTGGCCTTTGCCACGGCCAACCGGGTGGCGATGCTGGAGCACTCGATCTATTCGGTGATTTCGCCCGAGGGTTGCGCATCGATCCTGTGGAAAGATGCCGAAAAAATGCGCGAGGCCGCCGAGGCGCTGCGCCTGACCGCGCAGGACCTTCAAAAGCTGGGCGTCTGCGACCTGATCATCCCCGAACCCAAAGGTGGCGCACATCGCGACCGCCCGGCCACGATCGAATCCGTGGGCAAGGCGATCGCCAAGATGCTGAAGGAACTGAACGGCAAGGATGCCGCCGCGCTGATCAAGGACCGGCGTCAGAAGTTCCTGGACCTCGGATCCAAAGGCCTAGCGGCCTGATCCGTCAGCCACCCAATGAGCGCAACAAACTGACCGAGGGCACGCCCGTAACGGGCAGGCCCTTGGCTTGCTGATACGCGGTGATGGCCGCGGTGGTGTTCTTGCCGATCACCCCGTCAGCGCCTTGGGTGTCATACCCGGCAGCAGTCAGACGCTGCTGCAACTCTTTGCGATCTTCCAGCGTCAGGCCGGTTTCGTCGGGCCCGAATGACGCCTGAAAGGGTGCGCCACCGGCGATCCGATCCGACAGGTGCCCGACCCCGATCGCGTAGCTGTCCGAGTTGTTGTAGCGTTTGATCACCTGGAAATTGCGAAACACCGCTATGCGCGGCCCGGGTTTCTGCGGCTGCAGAATTGCTACCGGTGTGCCCGAATTTGCCGCTGCAGATCCGACCTCACCTCCCCAAGGCTGGCCTCGCACCCAACCCGCCCGGGACAGGTAGGCGGCTGTCGAAGCCAACGAGTCCGTCGGATCGTCGGACCAGATGTCACGTCGGCCGTCTCCGGTGAAATCCACGGCGTAGGCCAGATACGAGGTCGGGATGAATTGCGTATGCCCCATGGCACCGGCCCAGCTGCCGGTCATGTTCGCCGGCGACGTGTCACCGTTCTGAAGGATCTTCAACGCCGCAATCAACTGGCTTTCAAAGAACGCCCCGCGACGCCCGTCATAGGCCAGCGTGGAAAGGGCCGAAATCACGGGCACATCGCCCCGCCGCTGCCCATAGCGGCTTTCCAGCCCCCAGACCGCCACCACGACCTCTTTGTCCACCCCATAGCGCGACTCGATCTGCGTGAGGGTGGAGTTGTGGCGTTGCAGCATCTGCTTGCCGGTACTGATCCGCTCGTCTGACGCGGCGATGGCCAGATAGGCTTCGAGCGAGCGCTTGAACTCGACCTGGTTGCGGTCGCGTTCGATCACATCTGGTAGGTACCCGGCACCCTGAAACGCCCGGTCGATCGTCGCTTGCGAAATACCCTGCCCAGCCGCGCGCGCCTTGAAACTTGCAACCCAGGAATCCCATCCGGCATTGGGCACTGCCCGCATTCGCGACGCGGTTGTTCCGGTTGGCGCGGACCCGCCCGCGCAGGCGCTTAGGAAACCTGCACCGAGGCCCAGTGAGAATGTCCTTCGATTGATCATGGCTGAAATCTGCTCTTGTTTGTTGTTGGCAGCAGCGTAGCGCAGCAAATGGCTTGAGGCTAGCTTCGCAACCGCCGCCCGTTTGGATTTCGCACTTTGAGCAAAGGCCCGCTCAGCTGACCAGCAGGCGCAGACCCTGGGTCACATCCGATCGCACCGCCAACCGCAAACCCGGTTCGTCCCCCGCCTTCAGAGCGGCGATGATCAGCTTGTGGTAATGCGGCGGCTCGGTCCGTCGCAGGCGGCCATAAAGAGCCCGCATGGTCGGACCAAGCTGCAGCCAGACTGTTTCGGCCATCGCAAGCATGGCCGGAGCCTGCGCCCGCAGATAAAGCGTGCGGTGAAACTCGAGGTTCGTTCGGATGTAGCCGACCGCATCGCGCTTGGTCACCATTTCGGCCACGGTCATGTTGATGCTCTGCAACCGGTCGATCAGAGCCATATGCGCCCGAGGCAGCGCACGGCTGGCCAGCTCGACCTCCAGCAGGGCCCGCAGCGCGGCCAATTCTTCGATCCGGTCGTTGCTGAGTTCGGGCGTAGAGACCCGACCCGAGTTGGACAGAAACAGCGCCCCTTCGGCGGCCAGACGGCGAACGGCTTCGCGCGCCGGCGTCATGGACACACCGAACTCCTTGCCGATGCCGCGCAACGTCAGCGCCTGACCGGGCGGGATTTCTCCATGCATGATTCGAGACCGCAAGGCGCGGTATACCTGATCATGGGTCGCGATCTGGGAGTCGGAGCTGCGGGTGGTCAACATGCCCTCATGTGATCACAAATCCCCGTGACGTCAACCGGCGGGCGCATCGAACCTGTAACGGTGCAGTTCGGCCCCATTGTCGCGCAGCCAGTGCCGGGCCGCTTTGTACGGCCCAAAAAGCCGCTCGACCTGCGCCCAGAACGCCGCCGAATGGTTCATCTCGGCCAGATGCGCGACCTCATGAGCCGCGACATAGTGCAGGATTTCGGGGGGCGCCAGAATCAGCCGCCACGAAAACATCAACCCTCCCGCTGCACTGCACGACCCCCACCGCGACCGTGTATCGCGCATCGTCAGACTGGAGTAGCCCCGCCCCAGCATGGCCGCATAGTCGTCGCAGGCTTCGGTCAAGCGATCACGCGCCAGCTCTTTCAAAAAGCGGGCGAGGCGCCGCGCTTCGGCCCCTTCGGGCACCGCAACCTGATCGGCGTGCAAACTGACCCGGCGCCCCTCCGCCGGCACGATTCGCCTTGGCACACCTTCGACCGGCAGGGTTTCCCCGAAGCCGACCGACGCCGGAACGGGCCGCGCGCCCAGATGCTGGCGGATCCAGTCCTCCTTTGAGCGCGCAAAGCCGATCGCCTCGGATTCGGACACAGCCTGCGGATAAGTCAACGTAACCCGGCCATCCAACTGGGAAATCCGCAAGCTTATGCGGCGTGCCCGCGCCGATTTGCGCAAGGTCAGCGCAACGGGAGGCTGTCCGGGCAATGAATGTCGCCCCATGGTGCGATCTCCTTGGCGCAAAGGCTTTGACAGTACCCGCCGCATGTGGCAGGTGACCTGAATCGTTGATACGACTCACCTGATATCAAGGGGAATTGACATGCCCAAGGAAGAATGGGGCGTAAAGCGCGTTTGTCCGACCACTGGCAAACGGTTTTACGACCTGAACAAGGACCCGATCATCAGCCCCTACACCGGCGAGATCGTGGAATTGGAAACCGGCAAAAGCCGGATGATCGCAGCCGACGCCGAAGATGCAGCGTCGGTCAAGGCGCGCGAAGCCTCGTCCGATGACGAACTGCTGGACGATGATGACGCAGTCGATGTCGATCTGGACGATGATCTGCTTGAGGACGACGACGAAGACAACGTCTCGTTGGACGACATCACCGACGTCGCGTCGGAAGACGAAGACTCGTGATCCGGCCGGGGCGGCGCAGGCTGCCCCGCGCCCCGATGCGCCCCGTGCGCCGCGCATCTTTTTTCGCCGAATCCGATTTTTTGGTCTTGCACTCGCGCACGTCGTTTCATAAACGTCCGTCCACCGCACAGGCGGTACCGGAAAGGGGCCTTAGCTCAGTTGGGAGAGCGCTTGCATGGCATGCAAGAGGTCAGGGGTTCGACTCCCCTAGGCTCCACCAAAACCTAACAATACAACTAGATAGTATGCATTAGAGCAGTGTGACACACAGGTGTGACACAAAATGAAGCTGCATGCATATCTCTCTCTGTCCAGACACGGCATATATTACTTCCGTTGGCCAATACCCGACACGACACGAAAACACTGCACTAGACCAAACACTATACGTAGGACCCTTCGGGTGTCGTTGCGCACAAGATGCCCTAAAGAGGCTGGTACTCTGGCACGGCGTCTTGCAGTGTGCGGCGACACAATAACAAAGCACATAGAAGCATCGGGCATGAACCACGGCGAACTGCGCACAAAGGTGCATGAGCACTTCACGGAAGTACTAAAGAAGGCAAAGGCACGTAGAGATGAACTCGGTCCCTATACCGAACTAGAGAAAGAACGCATAGCTGACACCATCCGTCTTCATGAGGCGGACAACGAAGACTTCTGGGGCATGATGCAGAAGGGCTACGCAACCCAGCAGTACCAATCCTTTTGCGATGCATCTGGCGTCCCCCAGAAGCAACCTGCCAAAACCCAGTGGGCAATTCTTGATGAAATTCGGAGGGCTTGGATCGGCTTTCATGAAGCAATGCTGGAGCACAACAAGACCTTCGAGGCATACAATTTCAGCGCGCCACCCAGCACGCCTGATAGCGCCCCAGAAAGCGCCCCACGAAGCTCCGACACCGTCCCCACCAAAGCTGCTAAGAAGCCCCCAGAGACGCTTTCAAGCCCGCTACTGTCCACCCTATTTTCTGAGAGAAAAGCGGAGGCCGAGCGAACCGATCAATGGTCAGCCAAGCTGGTGAACGACTACAAGTCTTGGACAGGCTTGTTCATCGAATTGCAGGGCGACCGCCCGGTTCTAGACTATAACAAATCTGACGCGCGCGACTTTAAGAATGCCCTCATTGAGCTTCCTGCCAATAGGAACAAACTACCGCAAACGATTGGCTTACCTGCCAGAGAGGCCATACAAACCGCCAAGGGTCTCAATCTACCAACCCTATCTGTTGGCACGATTAACAAAGCCTTGGTAAGACTACAGACAACTTGGAATTGGGCGAACAAGCAGTTGGACGAAGAGGTTGCAGACATCTTTGGGCCAATGAAGATACTTGACAACAACAATGCCAGAAACCAACACGACCCATTCAGCAAAGAGCAACTGCAAACCATCTTCAACAGCCCTCTCTACACCGGATGCAAATCTAGGCGGTTTCGCACAGTGCCGGGAGATACAGACCTTTGCGACACCAGTTGGTACTGGCTTCCGCTACTCGGCCTATGGACTGGCGCACGACTGAACGAGTTGTGCCAGTTGAGCGTTAAAGACATCGACCAAGAAGATGGCATACCCCTAATCCGGGTCCACGAGGGCGACGAAGACCAACGTGTGAAGTTCGGCAAAAGCAGGATCGTTCCCATACATCCCGAGTTAGTCCGCCTTGGCTTCTTACGCTTCGTTCAATCACAACGGGACGTGGGCCGAACGCGGGTATTCCCGGAGCTAAAAGTCGGGGCCATGGGCTACCACTCAGAGCAGGCCAGCAAGGACTTTAGCCGCTATATCAAAAGCATTGGCGCAAAGACGCGCAAGACTTCGTTCCATTCCTTCCGCCACACCTTCAAAGACGCATGTCGTCATGCCGGGGTGAACCCTGACATCAATGACATCCTCTTGGGTCATGCGTTAACCGGCATGGCAGGACGCTATGGCGACGGCATTGTGCCCCTACCAGTGCTTTACGAGGCGGTGTGCAAGGTGACGCACAAGGACTTGTCGCTCCGCCACATCGCTGGCTACCAATAGGAATAAGGGCGATAGCGTTAATGAATTGGTATTCCGGTATGGAGCCAACGAGATTTTGCGACACATTTTTTCAAGGGGGCATCTAATGGTATGGCCAAACTCAATTCCCCCATAGGGTGGCGCGCGTCCTGCCTGAACAAGGCGCGCCACACTTAGTACACTTTGTTGCTTTGGAGCTTTAACGGCTACGCATCTTTTCTCGGACCGCAGCTTGTGCCCCGGTGTGCACATCCGAGCTAGCAAGGAAGTCTTCAATGGTGTACTGCTTCGACCCGGTATTGGTCTTGAGATTGGGGCTTACATGGCTCCACTCATGGAGCACGCTAAAGAAGCTTTCTTCATCAGCCTGCAGGTAATACCAGTCCTCATAGTTGTCCATTGGACCTTTTACCCGCTTATAAATCTCTACTTTTTTCATGTTCCCTCCGTTCGTTTTGGGAAACTTACTGCCGCCAAAGTTGAGTGCAAGTCGATATGCGAGCAATGTCTTTAAGAAGGTACGGCTTCTTGTGCACGTGCCGCCTTTATTACTTCTAACTGGACATCCATCGCAGACACGCCCTTCAACACCTCTCCGTTACTCGGAAGCTGCATTTGCGAGAATTTTTTTATGACTTTCTGCTCAACGGCGACGGCATCTTCGACACTCTTGAATTGGTGTGTAAAAGCGAGTTTCCAGGTTAGCCCAGTGATCTCAGGAATGATCTTGTGGTTGTAGTCGCTTAGGCGAGAATTGGGGTCGCTAGACATCCCAACCTTGACCGCTTTCTTGTTACTAAGCTCCAGGACATAAACCAGGTACGCATCCGCTTTCTCAACTATAGTGGTGTATTCACCGGGTCTAGGCGCTGGGCCAGGACGGTAGCTTCCTTTGGTGTTAGCTACCTCTGTTTCAGAAACTGTATTGAAACTGGTATGCTCCTGCAAAGCAGGCTTTTCCCAAAGTCTTTGATACTCAAGCTCAAGGGCATCCGTGTCGATCTCTCCACTAGAAACGTCATAGAACTCATTCCAGACTTGGCTATCTACCTCTCCGGCTCCGGAAAGCCCTGCCCGCTGGTCTCTGGGGTCTAAATGGCGGAAGTTAAGCACTTTGTTGTAGACCCCTCCGATTGCCCTTCCGATCAGGGCGGAGGTTTCCGCAATTGGAGAACCGGGCAGTCGTGAAAGCTTGCCTCCATACGTTTTTTGGTACGTGTGAAGTGCGGCTAAGCTTTCCGCTCTGGTCCAGGCCACGCCGGTGTGCGCCCAAAGAGAATTGATCCTTTCTAAATGCTCACCTTGGACAGAGTAGTTCGAGCTATTCGCCATCTTGAGAATAGTTAGATCACTTAAGACTGGGTCCTGCGTCAGCCATTCGCGCTGTATGATTTCCTTTTTGTTGGCAACCTCTTCGATCTGCAGCTTTATCCTCATGCCGGGTTCTTTGGCTTCAGCTGGATTTATCCAAAATTGGCTCCCTTCGCTGTCGTCAACTCGCATAGATGGCGTGTCAAGCAGGCGCCCTTTTGCGATAATGCCGGACACTGCCCCGCTCTTCCCCTTTGAGCGCCACAGGTAAACGGTGTCTCCTGGCATCATTCGCGACGCACCTTGCCTTGCTGTGAATAGAATTATTCTGATCGGTGAAGCCAAGAGGCTGTCTACGTCATAGTGATCGGGGTTGGTTTGAAATATCCAAGTGTTCATAGCGGCACTGTCTAGTAGAAGGTCAACATTCACAACCTATAATTGAATGTTTTCGGTATTGGTTTTCTCACTAGGCCCTGCCCCAGCGACACAACTGGCCCACAAGAAAAGTGTGTCTCACAGATATTGACTTCGACTTTTGAGACCGTATGTATCTCAATATCTAAGACTTTGAGAGACGGAAAAGATCATGCTTGTTGGCTATGCTAGGACTTCCACTTTGGATCAAACGGCTGGACTTGATGCTCAACTACGGGAACTGGAACTAGCCGGGTGCGAGAAGGTATTCACCGAACAGGTATCCTCAGTGGATGTGAGAGCGCGTGAGAAGCTCACAGAGGCGCTGAATTTCATCCGAGAGGGCGATCACCTAGTAGTCACCAAACTGGACCGCCTTGCACGCTCTATGGCCCACCTAATGGAAATCCGCGGTCAACTTGAGGGCGTTGGGGCGCATCTAACAGTCATGGGATTGAACCTCGACACCTCAACTGCTCAAGGCAAGCTGATGTTAAACCTATTGGGAAGCGTTGCCGAGTTTGAGCGAGAGATTATGCTGGAACGTCAGCGGGAAGGAATTGCTAAAGCAAAGGCTGCAGGTAAGTACAAGGGTCGCAAACCCACGGCAAAGGCAAAGTCGGGCGATGTGATTGCTCTTGCGAGTGAAGGGATCGGCGCTACAGAAATCTCTCGTAGGTTGGGTATAGGTCGGGCGTCCGTGTATCGCATACTTGGTGCGCGACAATAGCTTTTCTTCAAGATGTATAAAGGCTCTTAATTGGTGCGAATTGCCCAAAACAATCTATCTTCTTTTGCACTTAGGAGCACCAAATTTGTCATAATCTAACAACCTTCTGGCGCCTGCTAACAAGCGGTCGACCTTCAAAAAACCAAAGTAACAAAATGTCCATTCAAATTCCGAGCCTGGTGCGCAGCAGTACAACTTTAGGTCAACTTCGACAAAGGAATAGTTTGAATTGCTATGCTAAAATTCCTGTTGAAATCCGCTTTTTGGGCACTTGAAGCAAGTTACAATACACCTGAAAGAAAAGGCGCCAGAGGTGAACGTCGGGTGCATTCAGCACTCACATCAGTATTGAACGAAAAAGACTATCAGGTCTTGTCCGATTTAACGCTTCCCGTAGCCGGTGGCACCACTCAGATAGACCATCTCCTGATTTCTCGCTATGGCATCTTTGTTATTGAGACAAAGAATATGTCCGGTTGGATTTTTGGCAGTTCCGACCAACGAAATTGGACCCAAGTGCTAAAAGGTGGCAAGCGCCGCAGTTTTCAAAATCCACTTCGGCAGAACTATGCCCACGTGAAAGCTGTCCAAGTCATCCTGGGTATTGAGCAAAGTCTATTGTACAACTTTGTGGTGTTCACAGGCTCGGCCCAACCCAAAACGGCGATGCCAGAAAACGTCGCTTGGGGACTGCAAGACCTCGGCAGGCTAATTGCAATTGAGAAGCAGGTTGTACTTTCGGAAGCACAAGTGACCGCGTACGTCACGAAACTACGCAACACAGCCTTAGAAAACGGCAGGGAGACGCAGAAGGAACACCTGGAAAATCTGCAGAGAAAGACTGCCGCCAAGGTCAAAAGCTCGACAGACAAACCGGTTGCACGAATAGGAAGATCTTGCCCGCGATGCGGCGCCAATATGGTCGAACGAACTAATCGTAGAACGGGTAACGCCTTCTGGGGTTGCGTGGAGTTTCCCAAGTGTAGGGGCACGCGAAAAGCTGTTTAGTAGGTAGGAGAAAATGTTGTCCATTTTCGGTACAGCTAAAGCCCTCCCTCAGTTGAGCGAATAACCGAAATGATAGATTGCAAAAGCGTGATCTGTCTGCCGCGACAAGGTTGTATTTCAGATTTCACTTACCGAATGTGTGATCTGTCTGCCTCTGCAAGGTTATTCAATAGATCACAATCCGATGTAGCAACGGACATGAAAGTCTGTACATCTATAGTATATACGTACCCAGCAATTTTAGAGAATTGTAGTATCCATAATCACAGTATGTAGTTGCTGCGTTGCATAGTAGTAAATGTGTTTAACGTTATATAAATTACACAACTCATGTATATACATTGGACGTACAAAAGGATATACAGCCGATAGTATTCGACCACTTTGTATAACAACTAAATCAAACAAAATAATACACAGTAGACCAATACACAAACCGTATGGATAAGTTGGCCCGCATCAACATCATCAGTTATAGACTATGTATATAAAGTATGTAGTACCTCATATCTATTTGTTTTATAATAATTCTCATCATCTATCCCGGCAAAGTTCTGTAATTAGAGAAACAACAGCAAACGCTGTCCCACAACCAACTCTGATAGGCTGCCTCGAATACTAGGTCGCACATAGTTTGATCATCAAAAAAAAGTACCATCAGTCTTGCGAGACCTTGCTATTACCTGTGTTAGCACGATACCCAGCTTCAACATTGGACCAACCACCTACTCCAGTTCATTCCAAACTACATTATGAACAGTAGCGAATAGAACAATTGAGGCATCGAAAATTGAGCACAGATGATTGGCGGGAAAGCACCCAACAGAACATATTCGAGATGATAAAGGAACACTCGGGACCGGGCCTGTGGATCAGACGCACTACTTGGGGTCAAACCTGTGCACGCATAGTCGCAGTAGGAGACTATACTGCCCCTCCCCCATACTTTGGTAACCCATCGGTGCTAATGGATGTGTATTCATTAGATGGGGTATTGAAGGATGAACTGGCTACAGTTTCGGCCGCAGGCACATACAAGACATGGCGGAAGTGGTCCACTCCAAGCTGGGCAGGCACCGTGACGCTAAGGCCTCTAGATGACCCCAGAGCATTGGCGGCACTAGATGAACTTAACAAGAAACGGCACAAAAAACAGCCATCCGCGAGCAATCAACAGGTAGACCATACTGAACGGGTGGCCTTGGTAGTTCCTTATGCCAGAAAGGACGAGGCAAAAAGCTTAGGAGCCAGATGGTCACCTATTGATAAACACTGGTGGCTGCCAACATCAGAGATAACTGCATTGGAAAAGGCTGCAGCACTGGGCTTCCTGCCAAACCAGACGACATAACCATGCTGTAGTGGTTGCTTAAACAGAAGTGTGACACTAGTGTGAGACACACAGTACATCACCACACCGCAATAGTGTTATCTTTCAGACCATTAGGCGTTCGGCAGCGTTTCCCCTAACTGACAAAGACATTGTGTCTGTAAATACACCCTGACCTTATTGACCGTACTAGAAACCAACCGCCTCTAACGCAATTCTAAGCCTCCCAACAGGGCAACACTGGCTGAACCCTAAACTTCTGCGAGACGCCAAGTGTTAAACACTTAGCACCTCGGGTAGAAGTACCGCGACAATAACAAAGCAGAAGTGGAGCCCAAGTGCAGGGAGCGTACTACTTTTCCAGCTTACAACCTTGCCGCTTACAAGACGCTCAGTTTCACCCAGCCTGCCAATCAGTCTTCTAACGAAGAAGTAGTATACAGGAACCGTTAGAATAGCGCCGAAAACGACAACGCTGTAGTTTCCACTCCAGCGCAGAACCTGCACAACAATCCACGTAAAAATAAACCCAGCTAAACCTAATACGAACGCCCGCCCGAATGCTCTTAACATAACCAATCCCGATCGCCTTCTACTTATAGTTGCAGTTTTTGCGCTGATAGCGGTCCGCTACCCACTTTGAAAGGCCGCAATTCGCTGGCAACAGTGTTTTTGCGATTTAGCGACAATAGAACTAAGCTTTTCGAGCAACGAACTCTGCATTGAATAGCGGAGTGCCACCCATACGCTCCACTTGGCCCGACGATGTTCAGCAAATGCAGGCCGGTCGCTGCCTTCCGCACGAGTGAATGACAACAGGCTAGCTTCGGGACAACACACACGATCACTTAGGTTGGATGAGATAGTAGACTGATAGGAAGACTACACAGAAGGTGCATCACCCAAAGTATTAAACAGAAGTATCGCCAACAGCGGCGATCCTACAACGAAGATGAGCACCCAGATCAGACCAGACCGGCTTTCTTAACTGAAAATACGTTCACCCTGTTCGTCAATCACTTGCTTCGCCTTGACGATGCTGAAGCTTTCTGCCTGATCTCGGCTTTCAAAGACATCCGCCCGGATCACCAAATAGGTCTTGCGATCTCCGCCGATTGTTTTTTCGATACGGGCCGACAGTCGGTACTTGCCGCCTTCGGCCATTAGGTCGGGGAAGATGTCAAACCCTTTGTACACGACCGGCTCCGGCTCGGACTTTTTGCCGCCACCGAAGAGTTTTGAGAAGAAGGACATGGGGCGGTTCCTTTCTGCATTGCTCGGATCGGAGACTAACGCTGCTCAGGGTCGAGGTGAAGCGCATAGTGTGAGCCGATCGGCGACGCAGGACAACTTGCAACATCCTTGGGACTTTGCAGCAGTAGGAGGCGATACACCTTACCGTGCATACTACTGTAGAAGTAAGCAATATCTTGGCCACTTCGCGGCCCACACCAATACTAAACACTTAGATGCACTGACCAACAAACAGTTGCGCACACTTCGGTGTGACACTAGGGTGAGACATACTGCAAACCAGCACACTACAATAGTGTTTACTATCAGTATATTAGGCGTTCGGCGGCGTTTCCCCTAGGCTCCACCAAATCCCCTCCCATTGCATCCAGTTCGCCCCCCCTAGGCTACACCTGCGCCGATCCGATGCCCGTGGTTCTTTCCAGTATGTCCACGCCCTGCTGTTTCCAGAAATGCAAAAGGTCGATGAAAATCCAGTTCTCGGCCAGTTTCTCGCCTGCGCGGCGGTAGATGTCGATAACCCGAAACTCACCGGGCGTTTGGGTCGCGGGCATGCCCATGAACCCTCCGGTCGGAACAGCCGTGAAGTTCGGCCAGCCGAAAAACCCGCCGTAGTGACCTTCGGCCAGCCGGCAGACATGTTTGGTCTTTGACCGCTCGGCGAATGCCGCGCGGAAGGGACCGGCGTGTTGCTTGCCATACCGTTCAATCGTGTAGGTGGCGCCAATTCCCTCGGGCCCCCACCAGATCATGTCGTCATGCCAGGTGCGGCTTAGCTCTTCGCTCAGGGTCAGGCCACTTTTCCACTGGCCCAGGTCGGAAATCATGGCGTTGATCAGCGCCAGAGTCTGCTCCCCTTCTTCGGCGGGTTGATCCGTGCCAAGGATACCGTCGTGTGTCTGGGGCCCGGGCTGTACAAGATGGGCTGCGGTTTGGGGCGGAAACGGGTTCTGACCAGCCTGCACCATCAGATGCGGGATATCGAAATACATCGCGGTCTCGACGATCTTGCCGTCTTGCACTTTGTTGAACTCGCAATAGCGCAGGAATGCCATTTTGCCTGTCGGTCGAATGCCCAACCAGGAGTGGTCGAACAGACCCATCAGATGGCCCATGGAAACCACCCAGACCTCGCGCTCGTCGGTCAGCGAGTTGCACCCCGCAAAGAATATGTCCTGACGCCGCTGCATGCGTTTGAGGCTGGTTCGCAGCGGGGCCCAGAAGTTTTCCGCTACGTCGTGGACCCCCGAAATCTGACCGAACGGGTGAAAGCCGCGCCACAGCAGATTCGGCGCACAGAATCGCCCCATGACATCTGACAGCTTGTCGTTGGTGGCCAACTGCAGGTCCTCATAGAACGCCTTCACCAGATCTTTCTCTTTTTGAAAGCTCATCTGTTTTTCATTGTTTTGCAGCATCTTGCGCCTGTTATTACCTGGGGGTGAATCACTGATTTCCGGCATATTTGCATACGTATGCAAAAATGTCTTGCCAGAATTGGTAAACCAAGAATACCCTTTTGCAAACGTATGCAAAACGATTCCTTCCCGGGGGGCTTCATGGCGGAAATTCAACTGCGCAATGTCGGCAAGCGATGGGGATCGTTTGTTGGGGTTCACAACTTCGATCTGACGATTGCCGATCGCGAGTTTCTGGTTCTGCTTGGCCCGTCCGGCTGCGGCAAGACCACGACAATGCGCATGATCGCGGGTCTTGAGGACGTGACCGAGGGCGACATCCTGATCGACGGCAAGGTGGTCAACGATCTTGAGCCCAAGGACCGCGACGTGGCGATGGTGTTCCAGAGCTACGCCCTCTACCCCAACATGAATGTCTATGAAAATATCCGCTTCCCGCTGAAGGTCCGCGGGATCGACCCCGCGACCCATGACGAGAAGGTGCGCCGCGCCAGCGCCATGGTCGAGCTGGACGATTTTCTCCATCGCAAGCCGGCTGAACTGTCGGGCGGTCAGCGTCAGCGTGTCGCTCTGGCCCGCGCGATCGTGCGCGAACCGAACGTGTTCCTGATGGACGAGCCGCTGTCCAACCTCGACGCCAAGCTGCGTGTATCCACCCGCGCGCAGATCAAGAATCTCAGCCACGAACTGGCCGTCACCACGATCTATGTCACCCATGACCAGATCGAAGCGATGACCTTGGCCGACCGTGTCGTGGTGATGAAAAAGGGCATCGTGCAACAGGTCGGCAGCCCGACCGAGATTTACGACCGCCCGGCCAACACTTTCGTCGCCAGTTTCATCGGCTCGCCCGCCATGAACCTGATGGATGGTCAGGTCGAGGGCGGCGTTTTCCGGACCACGGGTGTCGAAATCCCGGGGGTGGACGTTGCTGATGGCCCGCTGACCTTGGGGTTCCGCGCCGAGGATGCGACACTGGCCGAAGGTCAGGGCCAGATCACTGCACCGATCTACACGCTCGAGCTGCTGGGTGACGCCACCATGATTTCGGTCCGGGTCGGCGGTGCACTGGTCTCGGTCAAAGCCGACAAAGCATTCCGCGCCGAAATAGGCGAGATGGTCTCGTTCTCGGTGCCGAAAGAAATCTGTCACCTGTTCGAAGCAAAGAGCGGTGCGCGGATCGGGGGCTGACCCCAACCAAAGCCCGAAAGGGCCAACCAACGGTCCGGACGTCGACGACGGACCGATCCTGACAGGGAGAAACGCATGAAACTCAAGACAATTCTGATGGCAGGCGCCATGACCATGGTGACCAGCACTGCATGGGCGGCGTGTTCGTTCGAGAACACCGTTCCGCTCAAATCACTGTCCGCCGGGTTCGAAGCCTGGAAGGCCGTCACCGACGCGATGGCCGAGTGCGGCAATTTCGGCGCATCGCTGGACCAGGAGTTCCGCGAGAAGCAGCCGGAAGCCTTCGCGGCGGATCCGGCTCTTTATCAGATCGGCGGCGTGTCGAACGCGACGCTGGTGCCGTTGCTGAACGCGGGCACCATTCGTCCGCTGGATGATCTGGTCGCGAAATATGGCCAGGACCTGCTGCCGAACCAGCTGATCAAGGTGGACGGGCAAACCATGGCCATCGCCATGATGGTGAACGCCCAGCACCTGATGTACCGCAGCGACGTTCTGGCCGATCTGGGGATCGAAGAGCCCAAGACCTATGATGATGTTCTGGCCGCTGCAGCCAAGATCAAAGAGGCCGGCGTCATGGATTACCCCATCGGCGGCACCTTCAAGACCGGCTGGAACCTGGGTCAGGAATTCGTGAACATGTATCTGGGCGAAGGCGGTGAGTTCTTTGCTGACGGCAACATGCCTGCGATCAACAACGATCAGGGCGTGAAGGCTCTGGAGACGCTCAAGGCCATGACCGAATACATGGACCCCGAGTATCTGGTGTCGGATTCCACATACGTTCAGCAGCAGTTCCAACAAGGCAAGATCGCCATGGCCAACCTGTGGGCCAGCCGCGCGGCCGCAATGAACGATGAGGCCGAAAGCCAGGTCGTCGGCAAGGTCGTCATGGCGGCCGCTCCGATGGGCTCGGGGGCTCCGGCAACCACGATCTGGTGGGACGGTATCGTTCTTGCCTCGAACATGAGCGACGAGGAAGCCGATGCCGCGTTCCGCGTGGCGCTGGAAGGCATGGATGCAGAAATGGTCGAGGCCAACAACAACGCCGCCGTCTGGCTGAACCCGGCCTACAAGCCCGGTGATCTGGCCGCAGGTGCAGCCGCTTCGGCAGAAGCCGGCGCCAAAGCCTATCCCGCATCTGGCCCGATGGGGATCATGCACACAGCGCTTGGAAATGGCCTGGCCGATTATCTGACCGGCGCCAAGGACGCACAGACCACGCTGGCAGACATCGAGGCGGACTATCTGACCGCCGCGAAAGAGGCCGGACTGGTCAACAACTGATCCTGCCGCGGGAGGGCCTCGACCCTCCCGCACCCAATCCAACGAGAACCATAAGAAAGGCAGAGCCATGAATTTCCGGACATTTGCCGCCTTTGTCGGCCCCTCTGTCTTTATGATGCTTCTCTTTATCGCTTTCCCGCTGGTCAGCGTGTTCAAGCAGAGTTTCTACGTCACCCAGCCCATCTATGAGACGGTCGAGGTCGAGACCTGCACGCCGGGCTTCCTGACCCAGACCTGCGTGACCGAGGAAAAGTCCATTCCGAGGCTGGACGAAGAGGGCGAGATCATCACGCAGACCCAGTTTGTCGGGCTGGAAAGCTATCGCAACGTGCTGGAGCCCGAACGCGCCTGGCGCGCGATCAGCGAAGGCAGCTGGAGCGTGCTGTCCACGATCAATTTCTGGAAGGCGCTGCGCTTTACGTTGACCTTTACCTTGATCACTTTGCCCTTGGTGATCGGTACCGGGCTGCTGATCGCCATCGTGATCAACAATGCTGCATCGGCAATACGTGGTCCGGTGATCTTTGTGTCGCTCCTGCCCTTCATCATCACGCCGGTCATCGGGGCCCTTTCGATCAACTGGCTGTTTCGCGGCGACGGTATCCTCACGGCCCTGCTGGAATGGTGGCTGAACCGCGACATCGCGCTGTTCGCGCAGGCCTGGACGATCGAGTTGCTGATGATGCTGTACCGCGTCTGGCACGTCGCACCCTTTGCCGCGATCGTGTTTTACGCCGGTCTTCAGACCGTGAACCAGGACAGCCTTGAAAGCGCGGTGATCGACGGCGCAAGCCGCTGGCAGCGCCTGAAATACATCGTCATCCCGCACCTGATGCCGCTGATTATCTTCGTGTCGATGATCCATCTGATGGACTCCTACCGGGTGTTCGAAGAAATCGTCGGCTTCTCAAGCCAGGGCTACGTCATCTCGCTGCAATGGCTGACCTACGACTTCCTCGTGCCGGATCAGGCGGGCAACCGTTCGATCAGTCGGGCTTCGGCCAGCGCCATGCTGACCATGGTCGGCATCGTCATCCTTCTCATCGCACCGCTGCGCCGGACATGGCGCGACCACAAAGGAGGTCACTGATATGTCCTCGCGCGCCCTTCGCCAACCGCTCGGCCTGCGCCTGTCGTCGAACCTGTTTCTGGCGTTCTGGTGCCTCGTGGCGGCCTTCCCGATCTTCTGGATCGCGGTGATGAGCTTCAAATCACCCGTGGACGCATTCGACAGCAACGCGCTGAACGTGATCTTCGGTCCAGCGACTCTTGCGACCGGGGAAGGCCTTTCCATCCTCGACATCATCCTCGGCATCGTCACCATCTGGGTCGCGGTGATTGCGACGACCAAGACACTGCCCTCGATGGTCAGAACCTACACCAAGCCGGGTCAGGCCTGGTTCGGCTGGATCATCGGTGGTTTGGCTTTGGTGCTGGGTTTTTTGTTGGTGTTTTTCCTGATCCTGCCGGCCGTTTTGAACGTGCTGAACCCACTGTTCGGCCCGCTGGGGCGGGACGTGGTTGGTCTGACGACCGAGCACTACAAGACCGTCTGGATCGACCGCGGCTTTTCCAACAACTTCAAGAACTCACTGATCGTTACCGCAGGCGTCGTGACCGTGTCGCTGACCGTGGGCACGCTGGCGGGCTATGGGTTGGCGCGGTCTGGCTCGACGCTGGCGTTCTGGATCCTGATCGTCGCGTTGGTGTTTCGCGCGCTGCCGCACTCGGTTCTGGTGGCGGGCTATCTGCCGGTCTTCATCAACTCGGCCGAATGGCTGCGCCCGATCCTGGGGGAAAACGCGCCCACGCTGTACGGCAAGCCCTTTGCCGTAATCGCGGTTCTGGTGGCGATCAACCAGCCCTTTACCATCTGGATGCTGCGGTCGTTCTTCCAGAACATCCCGGCCGAGCTGGACGAAGCCGCGCGCGTGGATGGCTGCAACCATTTCCAGGCCTTCCGTCGGGTGATCATGCCTGTGATGTGGCCGGGCGTCATCACCACCGGGCTGTTCAGCTTCTTGCTGGCCTACAACGACTTTCTGGTGACCTCGCTGCTGCTGGACGCGCAGAACCAGACCATGGTCCCGGCCATCGCCGGCATGTTCAACCGCGAAACCACCACCACCGACCAGGTCGTCGCCGTGGCCGCCGCCGTGTCGATCACCGCGCCGCTGTTCTTCCTGGTCATGATCTTCCAGCGCCAGATCGTCAGCGGTCTGACCGCCGGCGCGGTCAAAGGCTGATGAGCCGCCGGTTCCGCCATAACGCCCTGACGCGCCATCCGGCGCTGAACAGGTTGCCCAGGGATTTTCCCGGGTTTGGGGGCATGTCCCCCCGATCCCCAATCCCTGACAACCTGACAAGGACAAGACGATGAAAGGTTCCCGACCCGAACAAGCGGTTCTGACCCGCGACACTGACCTGACCAAGACCGAAGACACGCGCCGCGTGATCGAATCCATGGTCGACGGCCTGAATGACCACCGCATCAACGACATCGGCGAGTTCTTCGCCGAAGGATTCCGCTGGATGGGCAATCAGGGCTGCGGCACGAAAAACGGCCTGCAAGAGTTTCAGGACAACTGGCAGCGCCCCTTCCAGGCCGCGTTTTCCGACAAGGTCTGCATCGACGAGGCGCGGCTTTACATGGGCGAATGGGCCGCGGCCTTTGGCCGGCAGGAGGCGACCCATTCGGGCGAATTCCTGGGCATCCCGCCCACCGGCAAGCGGGTCGAGATCCGCTACATGGATTTCTGGAAAGTGGTCGACGGCAAGATCGTCGACAACTGGGTGAACGTCGATTTCGCCCATGTCGCCGCGCAGCTGGGCGTCGACCTGTTCCAGGGCCACGGCTGGGAAGCATATGACCGGGGAGAGAAAACTCCGCCCCGCCCCGACAACTGAGGATCAAGACAATGGCAATCGAGTATCTCAAACGCGGCAAGTCCGACGCAGACCGGGCCGAGGATGACGCCAAGACCCGCGCCGTGGTCGAGGCGACCCTGAAGGATATCGAAACCCGTGGCGACGCCGCGGTGCGCGAGCTGAGCGAGAAGTTTGACGACTATTCGCCCGCCTCGTTCCGCCTGTCGCAACAGGAGATCGACGACCTGATCGCTCAGCTGTCAGACCGCGAGCTGGCCGACATCAAGTTCGCGCAGGAGCAGGTGATGAACTTTGCCCGCGCGCAACGCGCCTCGATGACCGATATCGAGGTCGAGACCCTGCCGGGCGTGATCCTGGGCCACAAGAACATCCCCGTGCAGTCGGTGGGCTGCTATGTGCCCGGCGGCAAGTTCCCGATGGTGGCCTCGGCCCACATGTCCGTGGCCACGGCCAGCGTTGCGGGTGTGCCGCGCATCATCGCCTGCACCCCTCCGTTCCAAGGCAAGCCGAATCCGGCGGTGATCGCCGCCATGCATCTTGGTGGCGCGCACGAGATCTATGTCATGGGTGGCATTCAGGCGATCGGCGCGATGGCGCTGGGGACCGAAACGATCGACCCGGTGCACATGCTGGTCGGCCCCGGCAACGCCTTCGTGGCCGAGGCCAAGCGCCAGCTGTTCGGCCGCGTCGGCATCGACCTGTTCGCCGGCCCGACCGAGACCATGGTGATCGCCGACGAAACCGTCGACGCCGAGATCTGCGCCACCGACCTGCTGGGGCAGGCCGAACACGGCTACAACTCGCCCGCGGTTCTGGTCACCAATTCGCGCAAGCTGGCCGAAGAGACCCTGTCCGAGATCGACCGCCTGCTGGGCATCCTGCCGACGGCTGACACCGCGCGGGTCAGCTGGCAGGATTATGGCGAGGTGATCCTGTGCGACAGCTATGACGAGATGCTGCAGGTCGCCGACGAGATCGCCTCGGAGCATGTTCAGGTCATGACCGACCGCGATGACTGGTTCCTGGATAACATGACCTGCTATGGTGCGCTGTTCCTGGGGCCGCGCACCAACGTATCGAACGGCGACAAGGTGATCGGGACCAACCACACGCTGCCCACCAAGAAGGCTGGGCGTTACACCGGCGGTTTGTGGGTGGGCAAATTCCTGAAGACCCACAGCTATCAGAAGATCCTGACCGACGAGGCGGCAACCCTGATCGGCGAGTACGGCTCGCGCCTGTGTCTGCTGGAAGGGTTCGTGGGCCATGCCGAACAATGCAACGTGCGGGTGCGCCGCTATGGCGGCATCAACGTGCCCTATGGCGCACCGGCCCCATACCGGGATGCCGCCGAATGAGTGACAGGCATACGCATCACAAAGCGCTGATCGCGCCGCTTCGGGCGGCGATGTATGATTTCGACGAATCCGGCGTGCGGGAAGCACTCGCGCAGGTGACCGCGCCTGACGCCCTGTTCCGCCTGTGCCATCCCTTCGGTAACAGCACCGGCAGCGAGGCGTTCTACGATCTGGCCTACAAGGGCCTGCTGGATGCCTGGCCGGACCTCGAGCGGCGCGACTATATCGTGATGGCTGGGCCGGACGAGTTCGGCGCCGATTGGGTCGGCTGCGGCGGCTACTACACCGGCACTTTCACCGGTCCTTGGCTGGACATCCCGCCGACCGGTCATCAGGTGACCATGCGGTTTCACGAGTTCTACCGGTTCGAAAACGGCCGGATCGTCGAAATGCAGGCCCTGTGGGACATCCCCGAGGTGATGATGCAGGCCCGTGCCTGGCCGATGGCGCCCAGCCTGGGCCACGAATGGCATGTGCCGGGCCCGGCCACGCAGGACGGTCTGGTGCCGGGGCCCTATGACGCCGACAAGGGCCGCGCCACCTGCCAGCACATAATCGACATGCTGGAACATCTGAAAAAGCACCCCTCGCAGGGCGGCCCCGAAGTGATGGAGATGGAGCGGTTCTGGCATCCGCGCATGAACTGGTACGGGCCTTCGGGCATCGGCACCGGGCGCGGCTATGCCGGGTTCCGCAACTGGCACCAGATCCCGTTCCTGAACGGGATGCCGGATCGCGGGCAATATGTCGATGACATCACCTATCATTTCTTCGGCGATGGCGAATACGCGGCAGTGACCGGCTGGCCCAACATGATCCAGACCGTCACCCATGACGGGTGGATGGGCATCGCGCCTTCGGGCAAGCGGATCACCATGCGCAGCCTCGATTTCTGGCGGCTGGAGAACGGACGGATCCGCGAAAACTGGGTTCTGGTCGATCTTTTGGACGCCTATGCGCAGCTTGGCGTTGACGTCTTTGCCCGCCTGCGGGAATTCAACAAGGCCCGGAACCTGGGCCGCATTGAAATCCCGGATGGAATGAGCTGATGACCCAACTGCCCCGCACCCCTTCGTTCTCGCTGAGCGGCAAGACCGCGTTGGTCACCGGCGCGTCTTCGGGTATCGGATTGGGCTGTGCTGTCGCCCTGGCCGAGGCCGGGGCGCATGTGGTCTGCGCCGCGCGCGGGGCCGAGCGGTTGAACGAAGCGGTGTCCGCCCTGCAGGCGCAGGGCTGGTCGGCCGAGGGGCGGGTGCTGGATCAGGGCGACCTGACCGCGTTGCATGCGCTGTTTAACGGCCGGGTCTTTGACGTGGTGGTGAACTCGGCCGGGACCGCGCGGCACGGGCCGGCGGTCGAAACCGCGCCCGAGGATTTCGACGCGGTCACGAGTGTCAACCTGCGCTCGGCCTATTTCTTGTCGGCCTACGCGGCCAAGGCGCTAATGGCGGCCGGGCGGCCCGGTTCGATCATCCATATCTCCAGCCAGATGGGCCATGTCGGCGGCATCGACCGGGCGCTGTACTGTGCGACCAAGCACGGGCTGGAAGGCATGGTCAAGGCGATGGCGATCGAATGGGGCAAGCAGGGCGTGCGCATCAACACGGTCTGCCCGACTTTCATCCGAACCCCGCTGACGCAAGCGACCTTCGACAACCCTGAACGCGCGGCCTGGATCATGGACAAGATCAAGCTGAACCGTGTGGGCGAGGTCGAGGATATCATGGGCGCGGTCCTCTATCTTGCGTCCGACGCCTCGGGGCTGGTCACCGGCACGTCGATGCTGATCGACGGCGGATGGACGGCGGACTGATGGCGGACAAGGTCACATCGCTTCAGGTCGCGCAACTGGCCGGCGTCAGCCAGTCGGCGGTCAGTCGGGTGTTCACCCCCGGCGCCTCGGTCAGCAAGAAGACCGAGGAAAAGGTACGCAAGGCGGCGGCCGAATTGGGCTATCGTCCCAACGTGCTGGCGCGGGCGATGGTGTCGGGCAAAAGCCGGATCATCGGCCTGGTGGTCGGCTATCTGGACAACTACTTCTATCCCGAAGCGTTGGAGAAACTGTCCAACCGCCTGCAGGAGCATGGCTATCACGTGCTCATCTTCATGGCCTCGCGCTCGGCGGGGAACATCGACGACGTGATGGAGGAAATCCTGGATTATCAGGTGGACGGGGTCATTCTGGCCTCGGTGCCGATGTCGTCGGATATCGCTACCCGTTGCCAGCAAGCGGGCGTTCCGGTGGTGCTGTTCAACCGAAGCCAGGATCTTGAGGGTATCACCACCGTCACCTCGGACAACTATGCCGGCGGCCGCAAGGTGGCCGAGTTCCTGCTGGCGGGCGGGCACCAACGCATCGCCTATATCGCGGGTTGGCAGGGTGCCTCGACCCAACGCGACCGCGAGGCTGGTTTCCTTGCCGCACTGCGCGACGCCGGGGGCGATCTTTTTGCACATGGGATCGGCGAGTTTCACACCGAAAATGCCCGTGCGGCGGCCCGAACCATGTTCGACGTGGCACCCGAACGCCGACCTGACGCTGTATTCGTCGCCAACGATCATATGGCTTTGGCGGTCATGGATGTTCTGCGCTTTGAGCTGGGCCTGCGCATCCCCGAAGACGTCTCGGTCGTGGGGTATGACGATGTGCCCCCCGCCGGATGGCCCGCATACAATCTGACGACGATCCGGCAGCGGGCGAACCTGATGGTCGCGGAAACCGTTGCCGCGCTGCTGGATCACATCGAAGAGCCCAAGACTTCTGAACCCCGCAAGGTGGCAATTGACGGACCGCTGATCGTACGAACCTCGGCCCGGTTGCCCAAGGGATGGAACCCGAAAAGGACGAACACATGAAGGGATTTGACCCCAAATTCCGGGATTTTCCCGACTATATCATCGGCATCACCAAGGAAATCTGGGAAGATCGCGGGATCGCCACGCTGCATGAATATTACAGCGACGACATCGTTGTCCGTTCACCGGGTTCAGTCGTGCTGGGCAATCAAAACGTCATTGGCGCGACGATGGCGACCCTGGCCGAGTTTCCCGACCGGCAGCTTCTGGGCGAAGACGTGATCTGGTCGGGCACGCCCGAAGAGGGCATGCTGAGCTCCCACCGCATTATCTCGACCGCCACGCACCTTGCCGAAGGTGTCTATGGCAAACCAACCGGAACCAAGCTGCGGTACCGGATTCTGGCCGATTGCCATGCGATCGACAATCAGATCAACGATGAATGGCTGATCCGCGATCAGGGGGCTATCGTGCGCCAGATGGGCTGGGACCCCAAGGAATACGCAGCCGATCTGATCGCTCGCGAGGGCGGGCCGGAAAACTGCGTGAAACCTCTGACGCCCGAGATCGACCAGCCCGGCCCTTACAAGGGTCGAGGCAACGACAATGAATGGGGCCAGCGCTATGCCGATATTCTGACCCGGATCATGAACGCCGACATGGGAGCGATCGGGGCTGAATACGACCGTGCGGTGCAGTCGGAATATGTCGGCGGGGTCACCGGACACGGTTGGGACCCGGTCGACCGGTTCTGGATGGGATTGCGGGCCAGCTTCCCCAACGCCGAGTTCCGCATCGAGCACCAGATCGGCCGCGACGATCCCAACATGCCACCCCGTGCCGCACTGCGCTGGAGCCTGTGGGGCAAGAATGACGGCTGGGGGGTGTTTGGAGCCCCCACCGGAGCGCAGGTCTATGTTCTGGGCATCAGCCATGCCGAATTCGGTGAACTGATCAGTGGCCAGCCCAAGCTGCGCCGCGAATACACCCTGTTTGATGAAACCTCGGTCTGGAAGCAGATCCTTCTGCAGGGCACAGAGGTCTGAATGCTCGCTCCGGTCGAATATCGTGTTCTGGCCTGTGGCCTGCGCGAGACCGGTGCAAGCCGGCGCTTTCACCTATTCCGGCAAAGCCTTCGAGCGCGCCGCCTGAATTTGCGGCCTCCGGGAACGTGATCGAGCATCTGCCGACCATTCCCTCAAACGCATAATCCGGAACCAGTACCATGACACAATCAACCATCGCATCACGCATCGTCCGTTATGGAGAGCTCAAGCCGTGCAAGACGGCCTTCATTGATGCCCACACGCCGGGCAGCGATCAGAAAGAGAACTTTACCATCATCGGCGGCGGTGTTTCGGAGTCGCCGGATCAGCACGTTCATATTACCGACAAGATCGGCTTCAATATCGGGGCCGCCGGCCAGCCGCCCAAATGCCGCAACTCGCTGCACAGCCATACGACGGCCGAGGTCTTTTTTGTCGCCAAGGGCCGCTGGCGGTTTTTCTGGGGTCGCTACGGCACGGCGGGCGAGTTCATTGCCGAGGAAGGTGACATCTTCAACATTCCTACCGGCATTTTCCGCGGGTTCGAGAACGTGGGCGACGACTACGGGATGATCATGTCCATTCTGGGCGGTGACGATGCCGGCGGCGGCGTAACCTGGGCACCTCAGGTCATTGAAGACGCCCGTGCGCATGGATTGATGCTGGGTGACAACGGCGTACTCTACGACAGCAAGAAGGGTCAGGACCTTCCGCACAACGTCCGGCCTATGCCCTTGCTGACCGAGGAGCAGCTGAAATCCTATCCCGAAGTGCCGGTCGAAGCCGTGATTGGAAAATACGTGGCACGCTACTGGGACCTGATGGCGCTGGCGGCCGACAAACCCGCCAAGGTGATCGGTGAAAACGGTCTGATCAAGGACAAGCCCGGCTTTGAGGTCGACTTCCTGACCCGTGGCTCTGGTGTTCAAGACCCCACCAAATCGGCCAAGCCCGTCGTGCTGATGCCGGCAAGCGGCCATTGGCGGGTCACTGTCGAGGATGTCGAAACCACGATTTCGGGCGGGGATACTGTACTGGTGCTGCCCGGCGAAGCCTATACCATCACTCCATCCATGACCGGAACGGCCGGGTTGTATCGCATCACCGCGACCGACGATCCTGCTGGCGCAACCTGGACCGGCGACTGATCAAGAAAGGACCCCGCATGACAAAGATACTCACCACCCATGTGGGGTCTCTGCCCCGATCCCAGGAAGTTGTCGACTTCATCTTTGCGCGCGAGCGGAATGAGCCCTATGACGCCGCTGCGTTCGACAGTTGCATGACCAAGGCCGTGTCTGAAACGGTTCGGCGTCAGGTCGAGGCCGGTGTGGACATCGTCAGCGACGGAGAGACCTCAAAAATCTCGTATGCGACATACGTAAAGGACCGCTACACAGGTTTCTCGGGGGACAGTCCACGGAATGCCCCCGCGGACCTGAAGATGTTTCCCAGCTTTTTGCAACGTCTTGCCAACGAAGGGGGCACACCCCAATACGCCCGGCCGCAATGCACGGGCGACGTTCGCTCGAAAGGCCAGGACGAACTGAACAAGGATATCCGCAACCTCAAGCAGGCAATGGCTGAGTACGGAGTCGAACATGGCTTCATGAACGCCGCCTCGCCCGGGGTGATTTCTTTGT
Organism: Ruegeria arenilitoris; assembly: GCF_013032855.1. Taxonomy (GTDB): domain Bacteria; phylum Pseudomonadota; class Alphaproteobacteria; order Rhodobacterales; family Rhodobacteraceae; genus Ruegeria; species Ruegeria arenilitoris. The sequence continues at coordinate 2,307 of NZ_WQDA01000006.1, read as the reverse complement.
TTCTGCAGAACGCCCACTACCCCAGCCGCGAGGCCTATCTGGCCGCACTCGCCGATGCGATGAAGCAGGAATATGAAACGATCGTCGCAGAGGGACTGGATCTTCAGCTGGACTGCCCCGATCTGGCCCTGTCCCGGCACATGCTGTTCGCTGATCTGTCCGATGCCGAATTCATCGCGATCGCCGAGATGCATGTCGAAGCCCTGAACCACGCGCTGCAGAATGTCCCGCAAGATCGGGTCCGGGTGCATATCTGCTGGGGCAACTACGAAGGCCCGCATTGCTGCGACATTGCGATGGATCAGGTGTTCACAACCCTGATGGCAACCAAATCCCGCTATGTTCTGTTCGAAACATCGAACCCGCGCCACGCCCATGAGTGGACCGTTTTCCGAGATCGCAAGAGCGAAATCCCGGACGACAAGATCCTTGTGCCCGGCGTCGTAGACACGACAACGAATTTCATCGAACACCCCGAGCTGGTGCGGCAACGCATCGAGCGGTTCACCAACATCGTTGGGGCGGAACGGGTCATCGCCGGGAGTGACTGTGGGTTTGGCACTTTTGCCGGCTTCGGCGCGGTCGACCCCGACATCGCCTATGCCAAGCTGGCCTCCCTGGCCGAAGGTGCAAGATTGGCATCGGCATGACGCCCCTGGTTCTTCTTCCCGGAATGATGTGCGATGCCCGACTGTTCGGGCCGCAAATCGAGGCCCTGTCCGGACGGGTGCCGTTGATGACCCACCCGCTGAGCGTCCAAGACAGCGTCGAGGCAATGGCCGCCGATGTACTGAGCCATGCACCGCCGGTATTTGCCCTTGCGGGACTTTCCATGGGCGGGATCGTTGCCATGGAAGTTCTGCGCCAGGCGCCAGAACGTGTGGACCGGCTGGCCCTTCTGGACACGAACCCTCTGGCCGAAGCAGACGAGGTCAAAACCCGGCGCGGTCCGCAGATGGAGGCCGTGCGCCAAGGTGGATTGCGGCAGGTAATGCGTGACGAGTTGAAGCCGAACTATCTGGCCGATGGCCCTCGGCAGGGCGCAATTCTTGACCTTTGCATGGCCATGGCAGCCGATCTGGGCCCCGAGGTCTTTCTTCGCCAGTCCATCGCACTCATGGGCCGCCCGGATCAAACGGACACCTTGTCCGCATTTCAAGGTCCAAGCCTCGTTCTATGCGGCGAGGATGACAGACTATGTCCGTTGGAGCGGCACGAACTGATGCACAAGCTTCTCGGAAACAGCACGCTGGAGGTCGTAATCGGTGCGGGGCACCTGCCCACCCTCGAGCGACCCCAGGAAACCACAGCGGCGTTGCGCCGTTGGTTGGAGGTTCCATGACACCGTCCCTACTTGCCTTGCTACGCAAGGTCGACACACCCACAGTCTGCAACGCCATCGAGATGGCACATGGCAAGCGCGGGTTTGACCAATTCACGCGTGGTACGATGTTCTGCTCGGCCCCGTCCGAGGGCGCAATCGTCGGATTTGCCCGTACAGCCAAGATCGCTGCGGTGCAGCCGCCCTCCGAAGCGCCAGAAGTCATCAGGCAGCGGCGAATGGACTATTACAGATACATGGCCGAGGCCCCGGCTCCCTCTGTTGCAGTGGTTGAGGATGTCGATTTCCCCTCTTGCATCGGCGCCTATTGGGGCGAAATCAATACGTCTTTGCACAAAGGGTTCGGAATGGCCGGCGCACTCACCAACGGGGTCATGCGGGACCTTGGTGACATGCAGCAAGGATTCCCGGTCATCGCCGGCTCTATCGGGCCCAGCCATGGTTTCGTTCACGTCCGAGAAATCGACACGCCTGTTTCGATCTTCGGCCTGACGGTCAATCCATCGGATCTTATCCATGCGGACCGGCATGGTGCTGTTGTCGTACCTGCTGATCTGATTGATCGGATCGAACACGCCATTCTGAAACTCTTTGAAACCGAACGAATAATTCTGAATGCGGCTTCTGAACCCGGCTTCAACTTCGAGAAATTTGAAGTCGCTTGGGCCGCATTTGAAAAAGCGCGCGTGTAAGGGTGTACGCAGTCTGACTGATCCCTGACGTGGATCGGCAGTTCGTTTGTCGGTCGTAGCCTACGTCTTGGGAGATCCGATCGCGCATTTTGCGTGTTTCTTTCCTTTTGTATGCCTTTTGTATGTCGGCGATTGTTGGGTTGGCGCGAAACGGGCGGTGGAGAACGAGCAAAGCCGCCCTTGGGCGGCTCGTTCGGTATTTTGATTTTGTGGATTTGGTTGCGGGAGCAGGATTTGAACCTGCGACCTTCAGGTTATGAGCCTGACGAGCTA
>NZ_WQDA01000005.1 GCF_013032855.1 Ruegeria arenilitoris | reverse complement strand
GCGTCTCAACCGTCTTTCCAGTCCGTCAGGCCGTCCATCCGACCAACCAACACCGCCTCAGCAGCGCCGGTGAAGGGCGTTCTAAGGATAACTACAAATCACCGCAAGCAGAAAATGACAAACTGCCGAACTTTTTTGCTGATTTTATTTTTATCAATGCTTGTCAGATACTTAGACAACAGCCACCTAGCTCCACCGTTGGGAATTTCACCCCCGTAGATCAAGCCCGACCCGCTGGTTTCTAAGCCCGACCTCACCAGACCACTATATATAGCGAAAGCGCCCGGACATCACCACAAGAACACTCGACTCGCGCCCCATGAGTCGACTCACTCTGTGCCCGATTGGCGGCTCGGAACGCACAAGCGTTGGTGCGCCGAACACAGCGTATTGCGCCTCCCCCATGTACTTGACGCGCACAGCGCCATTGGCCTCCGGCCGGACCGAATGACCACCCCACTCAAGGCACAAAAAAGGCCGCGAAATCCATTCGCGGCCAGCAACGATCCAGGAGAGAGTGTCGGACCTTATGATGGCCCGATCATGAAACAGGTGACATTGCGCGCCTTCAGGCGGCGGCAGGCCAGATCCGCCTGCTCGCGGGTCATGCCCTGGAAGGTCGCGTCGAACCCGCGTGAACTCTGGTTCACTTTGCGCAAAGTACCCTCCAGCGTCGTCATTTCCGACAGAGCCGTTTTCAGCAAAACCTTCTCGGCCTCGTAGCGGGTGGTGTAGCGCCCGACATTGACGCCCCAAAGATGCCCGCCCGACGTGGACAGACGGGTAACGACTTCCTGCTCGGGCTCGGCCACGACTTCTGCGGGCTCGGTCGATGCAAGCACAAGGTTCTCGGGGCGCAGGGCCGGACGCGTGTCGGCATTCTCGACCGGAGGCGCCGTCGGCGCGATATCCGCTGCGGCGATCGCTGCGGCGATGCCGTCTTGAATACGTGTACCGTTCTTGGCGGCGGTTTCAGCCACGGCGCCGGCAACCTGAATGGCAACCCCTGCCCCAGGTCGCATCACAGGTCGAAGGCTGCGCTGTGGTGCGCGGACCGCACTGGCCAATTGGGTGGCGCCACCCAGCCCAGTATTCCCGGCATATGCCGGACGGGCAGGTTTGCGGATCGGAGCGCGCGACGGGGCGCGCCGGAATCCCATATCCAGCAGCTCGGCCACCTTGGCGTTGCGCGAGGTGCTGGATTTGCCGCCGAACACGGTTGCGATGATCCGTTTGTCCCCACGCTTGGCCGAAGCAACAAGGTTGAAGCCCGCAGCGCGCGTGTACCCGGTTTTGATGCCGTCCGCGCCCCGGTAGGCTGCCAGCAGCCGCCGGTTGGTGTTCGGAACAGTCTTGATCCCCGCATGTGTCGATTGGCGTGAAAACAGGTTGTAATACTCAGGATAGTCATAAAGCAGGTGACGACCCAGCGTGGTCATGTCACGCGCCGTTGAAAGATGGCCCGCTTCGGTCAGCCCGTGTGCGTTCTTGAAGGTTGTGCGGCTCATGCCCATGGCCTTGGCCGTGCGGGTCATACGGCGCGCAAAGGCGGCCTCGGATCCGCTGAGAGCGATGCCGATCGCGGTCGCGGCGTCATTGGCCGATTTCACAGCGGCCGCGCGGATGAGATAACGGAATGCGATGGTCTGGCCCGCCCGCAGGCCCAGCTTGGAGGGTGGCTCGGCCGCCGCGGCCTTGGTGATCCGCACTTGGGTGTCCAGTGTGATCTCACCGTTCCGCACCGCTTCGAAGGCGATATAGAGGGTCATCATCTTGGTGAGAGAAGCAGGGTGCAGCCTGGTATCGGCGTTGCGGGAATGCAGAACCTCTCCGGTTCTGGCGTCGATGACCATTGCCGCATAAGGAGCCGCAAGCGCCTGAGTCGCCAGGACAAGCGCAATCCATATCACTGTGACTACGAGCAAGCCCGCCCGCGCCGGAACTATCCGCCGAATCTGCACGATCTTTGCCTCTGTCTGCCTCGCGCCGCCGAGTTTTCCCGGTCAGCCTTTTTGATTATTTGGTCGAGGCTAACACACAGCACTGCTGAAATAAACCGAAAGCTGAAAAATCCGCGGCAGCGGCTCTGCTCGGTGGCGTCTAGATGTTGCGGCCCAACGGATGGCCGACACCAAAACGGCGAAGATGTCAGAAAGTTGGCGCGGCTTCGTCGTGAAAATTTGAAACTGGGGCCAATCTGTCACAGGTCAGGAGATCTGCCGGACCAAATCAGGAAGATCTCCCAAATCGCGTATCTCCCGAAAACGGGGATGGCTTGTCGGGATTTCGGCCTGCTCGATCTCCCACACCAGACCGTGCGGTACGTGCACGCCCCAGCACCCCGCCTGGATCGGCGCGACCACATCCGACCGCATCGAATTGCCGACCATCATGGCACCGGCAGGTGACTGCCCCATCCGCCGAAAGACTTCGCGGTAGGTGTCGGGCGTCTTTTCCGACACGATTTCGACCGCGTCGAACAGTTCACCCAATCCCGATTGGGCCAGTTTGCGCTCTTGATCAATGAGATCACCCTTGGTGATCAGAACAATACGATGGGTGCCTGCGATTGTCTCGACCGTTTCCCGCGCGTGAGGCAACAGCTCGATCGGGTGGGACAGCATCTCCTGCCCGGCTTCGATCAATTCGCGGATGACCCTGGCCGGTACCCTGTCTTCCGTTACCTCGATTGCTGTTTCGATCATCGACAGGACAAAACCCTTGATGCCGTACCCATAGTGGCGGATGTTGCGCTTCTCGGCCGCCAACAACCGCTCCATCAGATGGTCACGGTCCGCATGATCCGCCAGCAGCGCAGCAAAATGCGCTTGGGTCAGCTGAAAGAAACGCTCGTTGTGCCACAAGGTGTCGTCAGCGTCGAAAGCGACAATGGTCAGGTTTTCATCCATTTCGAATCCGCCCGGTTGCTCTTTCCTCTGGGTGGGTCGACGTTATATAAGCCCTGAAACGACCCGAAGTGTGAATCGGAAAATCTCGCGACATGATTGAAGCCCGTTGGATGATGGCTGGCAAATCGGAAGACGATGGCGACACGTCAATCCTTGTTCAGACCAAGCCCAAGACCAAACGACCGCCCTTGTACAAGGTGCTGCTGTTGAACGACGACTACACGCCCATGGAATTCGTGGTGCATGTGCTCGAGCGGTTCTTCGGGATGTCCCATGCGCAGGCCTTCGAGATCATGTTGACCGTGCACAAGAAAGGTGTAGCCGTGGTCGGCGTATTCAGCCACGAGATTGCCGAGACCAAGGTTGGGCAGGTGATGGATTTCGCTCGTCGGCACCAACACCCGCTTCAATGCACCATGGAGAGAGAGGAGTAGGGTCGCGACGCGCGCCTCTGCCCCCTTCAACCCGCTCTGATGTCCTCACGATTGTCTCTCGCCCTCGACTCGGGCCTGACCCTGTCGGAACCGATATCGGTCATTGGACCGACGCCGGATCATGACCTGTCGGCGCTGCCGAACGGTGTCGAGATTGTTCAACCTTTCAAACCATTCCACGACCATTTCCGGGACCGCGGCTTTGCAGCTGTGCCCGAAACCGACAGCGCCTGCGAAGACGTGGTTCTGTTTCTGCCCCGCGCCAAAGCGCAGGCACGCGCCATGATCCATCATGCGTGCAGCCGGGCCTCGGGAACGGTTGCCGTTGATGGTGCCAAGACAGATGGCGTGGACAGCTTGCTGAAGGACGTTCGCAAGCGGGTCGAGATCGAGGGCCCCATCGCCAAGGCGCATGGCAAGATCTTCTGGTTCAAGGCCGATCCCGACGCATTTGCAGACTGGGCCGCGCCCACAGGACAGATGGCGGATGGCTTCCAAACCGCGCCCGGGGTGTTTTCGGCCGACGGGGTCGATCCTGCTTCGGCACTGTTGCGCCAGACCCTTCCACCAAAGCTTGGACCTCGGGTCGCCGATCTGGGTGCCGGGTGGGGCTATTTGTCCTCCGGGCTGCTGCAGGATGACACTGTGCGCACGCTGCATCTCGTCGAAGCCGACCATACTGCCCTGACATGCGCCCGGACCAACGTGCCCGACCCAAGGGCACAGTTCCACTGGGCAGATGCGGTGACGTGGTCTGCGCCAGAACCCGTGGACACCGTTGTCATGAACCCGCCGTTTCACACGTCGCGCAGCGCCGATCCCGACCTGGGGCGTGGGTTCATCACCGCCGCCGCGCGCAACCTGTCCCGCTCGGGCCACTTGTGGATGGTCGCCAACCGCCATCTCCCCTATGAAACGACTTTGACTGACGCGTTTGCGCGGGTCGAGGAAATTGCAGGCGACAACCGGTTCAAGGTATTCCACGCCTCTCGCCCTCGGCGGTGAAGCCGATTAACCTGCGCCGCGACTCAGGAGGAAACACATGTCCTTTTCCATAGCCGGCAAGACCGCCATCGTTACCGGAGGCGCCAACGGCATCGGCCTTGCCATCGGCCGTCACTTTGCCGATGCGGGCGCCAACGTGATGTTCGCCGACATGGACGAGAAACGTCTGGCAGAAGAACTGGGCGAACAGGCCGACGACAGCAACGTCCGCTACTTCGCCGGTGATCTGCGCGAAAAGCTGACGATCGCCAACCTCCTTTCGGCCACTCTGGATGCATTCGATCAGGTCGATATTCTGGTCAACGGGGCCAGACAGGTCATCCCGACGGATCCGCTGGACCTGGAAGACGACTCGGTTCGCACCCTTCTGAACCAGAACCTGATGCCCGCCCTGCGGCTGAGCCAGCTTGTGGCCAAGCGGATGATCAAACAATCCGAGAATCAGGAAGAGGGACCGAATGGTTCGATCATCAACCTGTCCTCGATCGCCGGTCAGCGCGCGCATCCAGGCCTTTTGGCCTATTCGGTTTCCAGCGCCGCGCAGGACCAGTTGACCCGGTCCCTAGCAGTGGCGCTTGCGCCTCATCGGATTCGCGTGAACTCGATTGCGTTGGGGTCGGTCATGAGCGCATCACTGCAGGCCACCCTGAAAGACAATCGGGACTATCGGCGGGACATTGAGGATCATACCCCACTGGCCCGCATTGCCGCCCCGGCCGAGCTGGCCGAAACGGCGCAATACCTTGCCTCGGACGCGGCTGCGTTCATTACCGGGCAAGTCCTGACAATTGACGGTGGACGGACCCTTTTGGACCCGGTTGCCGCCCCCGCGCATTGAGCCTGACGATGTTTGAAACGGAAAAATCCACCGCCTCGGCCTGGTTTCGCCAGTTGCGCGACGAAATCGCCGCGGCCTTCGAGGCTTTGGAAGACAGCCACCACGCGGGGCCGTTTTCCGATGCCCCCGCCGGGCGGTTCGAAGTCAAGGAAACTCGACGCCAGTCTGAGGATGGCTCGGACGCGGGCGGTGGGCTGATGTCGGTCATGCGCGGTGGCCGCGTGTTCGAGAAGGTCGGCGTCAATGTCTCGACCGTCTACGGCACGCTCGGCGAGCGGGCACAACAGGCGATGGCCGCGCGCAAGGGCATCCCCGGTATGGCCGACGACCCGCGGTTCTGGGCCTCGGGCATCAGCCTTGTGGCGCATATGCAAAACCCGCATGTCCCGGCCGTTCACATGAACACCCGCATGTTCTGGACGCCGCATGCCTGGTGGTTCGGCGGCGGATCCGACCTGAACCCCTGCATCGAGTACCCCGAGGACACGGCGCATTTCCACGCCACGCAGAAGGCGCATCTGGACCCGCACGGACCAGGGCACTATCCGCGCCTCAAGGAGTGGGCCGACGAGTATTTCTACATCCCGCACCGCAAGCGCGCCCGGGGCGTCGGCGGGATCTTCATGGATGATTACTGCACCGGAGACTGGCAGGCCGATTTCGCGCTGACCCAGGACATTGGCCGCGCTTTCCTGCCGGCCTTTCTGCCGCTGGTCGAAAAGCGGCGCGTGCAGCCCTTTACCGAAGCGGACAAAGACACCCAGCTGGTGCACCGCGGGCTCTATGCCGAATACAATCTGGTCTATGACCGGGGCACGAAATTCGGGCTGGAAACCGGGCATGACCCAGACGCAGTGCTGATGAGCCTGCCGCCGCTGGCCAAGTGGGTCTGAGACGTCAGAACCCGAAATCCATGAAGTTGTCGTAGCAGTAGTTCTGCGCTGAGGACGCTGACATGTTCTCGCCCACCCGCTTGACGGTGATTGAATAGCCGGGGGTGGTATCCACGCCCGGCGGCGGCTTCAACGAGAATTGCACGGTTCGGACACCCGGCTCGTAAGCCCTCCAGATGTAGATCCGTTGCGAACCGGGGACACCCAACTGCCGAATGGCGAAATCGCCGATCCCGCACCAGTAGTTGACAGGGGCTGACGACCCGATTGCCTTGACCTCGTACACACCGTCTCCTACGGATCTTATCTCGGTGCGGTAGGTCGGGCGGACGCCGATGCCGAACCCGACAGCTTGTGCGGCAATTGGAGCCAACAGTGTTGCAGACAGAACCAGGGCTGAAATCAAATGCTTCATCAAAACTATCCGCCAAAAAACCGGGTTGTGCCAATCATAGGCCGCATGTCCATTGAGTAAAGCCAAACCCGGTCACCTTTGGAAACAGGCCGCGCCCACACGCCCTCTCAGCTTCGGCGGCGACAGAAAACAAGTACCATTTCAAGATTTTGCCCGATATACTGCCGATGTCCCAAGGGGTTGAGGTCAGGTTTGAGCAGAAAATTTCCAAAGGACTGGTTTGATATCTCTCCCGAGAAATACGCCGATTTCGGCGCGCTCTTCTACCTTGCCGGGCTGACCAAAACCCACCAGCAACGCAGCCTCGCCCAGGTTCTGTAAGCATTCGAAACGCCTTTGCGGCTGGGGCAGTATCACATCTTTCGCCAAAACGGATTCCCGCGCGGTTTCGTGACCTTTGCCGGGCTCAGCCCTGAAGCGGAATACCGATATGCGGTGCAGGAAAAGCCTTTGATGGATACTGATTTCACCAGCGGTTCATCTTTCTGAATCGTCGATTTGGTCGCACCTTTCGGACAGACCAACCAGATGGTCGAGATTCTGAAACGCGAGATTCCGCACCCGAGGGTGCGCACGAACCGCATGGACAGCGACATGACCCGAAACCGCATCGTCGAATGGACCCGGGATGAGGCCGGCAAGGTCCATATGAAGCTGTACCGGAAAAAAGAGTTCTCGCAGCTTCTGAAAGAACAGGGTGATTGACCCTGCCGCCTAAGATTTGGCGACCCGTCCACCGACATCCTGCGGTGCCAGCGCTACGGTCTTGACGACCGCGTGGCACGGTTTGCCGGGCTGCAACGCCAGGGCATCGACCGACCGGCGCGTCACACGGGCCAGCAGCGTGCCCGCCGGTGTTCGGACCGAAACGATCGCCCCTGGCCCTTCGCCCGCGCGCACGGACTCGACGGTGCCCTGCAGGACGTTCAGCGCCGACAGACCCTCGGGCTTTCGGTCCGACAGTATGACTTCCTGGGCGGGGATGCGGATCCGAAGCGTGTCGCCAACCGAATGCGGGATGCGCGGCAGGAACAGTCGGACACCGTTTGCCGTCAGTTCCGTCAGGCCGTCTTCGTGATGCGCGGCCACACTGACCTCAAGCACCGCACCCACAGCCCGCACACCTGTCGGCGCAACCGAGGGATCCGCCAGCACTTCGGAGGCCGGTCCCTGCCGCAGCACCTTGCCGTCCTGCAGCGCCACGACCGAGGTGGCAAGGCGGGCCACTTCGGCCGCAGAATGCGTGACATAGAGAATCGGCACCGAGACCTCGTCCCTCAATCGCTCGAAATAGGGCAGGATCTCGGCCTTTCGCGCTTCATCCAACGCAGCGAGAGGTTCATCGGCCAGGATCAACCGCGGACTTGCCAGCAGAGCACGGCCAATGGCGACACGCTGCTTTTCACCGCCCGACAGGTGGGCGGGGCGACGGTCCAGCAGGTGGCCGATGCCCAGCATCTCTATCACGTGATCGGGGTTTTCACGGCGCGCGCCCCGGGGAGCGAACCACCGGCCGTACGACAGGTTTTGGCGCACGGTCAGGTGCGGGAACAAGCGGCCTTCCTGAAAGATATACCCCAGCCGGCGGCGATGCGGCGGCAACCAATGGCCTTGCTCGGTATCGAACAGCACCCAATCATCCACCGCGACCCGCCCAGCCTGGGGGCGCAGCAAACCGGCCACAGCATCCACAATGGTGGTTTTGCCCGACCCCGATCGTCCGAACAGAACCGTCACACCCCGCGGCGCCTGGAACAGGATGTCCAGGTCAATGCCCGGCAGGCGGTGGCTTATCTGCACGGACAGGCTCATGTTCCGGCCACCCGGGCCGCTGCGCGACGCCCCACATATTCCGACAGAAGCAACGCCCCCATGGCGATGACGATCGAGATGATGACCAGCCGCATCGCGGCACTCTCACCGCCCGGCACCTGAAGGAAGGCATAAACGGCCGACGGCAGAGTCTGGGTCTGGCCGGGAATGTTCGACACGAAGGTGATCGTGGCTCCGAACTCGCCCATCGCCTTTGCGAAGGCAAGGATTGCCCCTGCGATGATCCCCGGCAAAATCATAGGCAAAGTCACGGTGACAAAGACAAAAGGTTGCGATGCCCCAAGCGTCGCTCCGGCCTGTTCCAGTTTTGGATCAACCGCCTCGATCGACAGGCGGATTGCCCGAACCATCAGCGGAAATGCCATGATCCCGGCGGCCAGTGCGGCTCCGGTCCAGCGGAAAGCCACAACGACGCCCAGATCAGCCAGCACCCGACCAACCGGGGCTTGTACGTTGAAGGTCAGCAACAACAGATAACCGGTCACGACCGGTGGCAGGATAAGCGGCAGATGCACCAGACCGTTCAGCACTTGTCGGCCGGGAAACCTCCAGCGGGCCAGTGCGTAGGCGACGAATATCCCGAGTGGCAGCGAAACGATCGTCGCCCAGAAAGAGACGCGCAGAGACAGCCGCAACGCTTCGATCTCGGCGGGGCCCAGCCAACCCATGGCGCTATCCGTGCGGCAGGGTGAAACCCTGCGCCTTGAATATGCCGGTCGCCGGTTCGCTCTGCAGGTAGTCGAGGAAGACATGCGCCTCAGGCCGTGCAGTCGCGGTCAGGGCCGCGGGATAGACGATCACCGGGTGCGTGCCTTCAGGGAAAATTCCGACCACATCCACCCGGGCCTCGGCCTGCGCATCGGATCGGTAGACAACACCCATTGGTGCCGCGCCGCTTGCGACAAGCGCCAACGCCGCGCGCACGTTGTCGGCCTGAGCCACCTGATCCTGAACATCGTTCCACAGGTCCAGGGCAGTCAGCGCGGCCTTGCCGTAGATTCCGGCGGGAACCGCATCAACGAGGGCCATCGCCAGATAGCCGCCTTTCAACTGACCGCTCAGATCGAAGTCCGGCGTAAGCGTCTGTTCGCTGGGCTGCCCTGCGCGCGCAATCAGCACCAGCCCGTTGCCCACAAGATCGACGCGCGACGCCGGGTCGATGTCTCCGTTCCGCTCAAGAACATCCATCCAGGCGGTATTGGCCGAAATATACAGATCGGCCGGCGCGCCCAGCTGAATCTGCCGGGCCAAAACGGAAGAGGCTGCGAAGGAAACCGTAACCTGTTGACCTGTCGCGGCCTCGAATTCCGGAGCGATCTGGTCCAGCGCGGTCTTGAGACTGGCCGCCGCGAACACCAGGACCTCAGCCGCCGCAACCCGAACCGGGGCAACCAACGCGCCGCAAACGGCGGCAACCGCAACAAGACGGCGGCATGTGTCGAACTGCATCCCCGGCTCTCCTGTTCGGACGGTCGCACTGCTTTTGGCATATCGGAGGCAGCGGGCCGCAGGCAAGGTGTATTCCCGCCGGCGTGCCATGCAGAGTCCGGAATCAATTGGTCTTTCCGGCGTCGAAAGAGTAAGCCCGGAGAAAAAGGCGGCATCCCAAACCCGCAATCTGTCGCAAACGAAATTGATGTCGCGAACTCGCAAGACGAGTCTGGGCATGAACCAAACAGGACGTACACCATGCTGCACCAAACCCCGGGATTGATCGACACCGTTCGCGCGCGGTTTGCCCATGTGGACAGCTGCCCCTTTCAGGGTCCCCGCATCTTTTTCGAAAATGCCGGCGGCGCACTGACCTTGAACTCGGTGGTCGAAACCTCGGCCCGTTTTGCGGCCATCCCGGACAATCAGGGGCGGGACAACCCCGCCAGTCACGCGTTGGTCGACATCATCAGCCGTGCCAAGGCAGATCTTGCCGTGTTTATGAATGCGCCTTCGGGGCAGTTCTTCGTGGGTGAAAGCGGAACAGAGCTGCTGTTCCGCATGATCCGCACGGCCTGCGTGAATGCGCCAAAAGGGGCAAAGGTGATCGGCAGCTCGATCGAACATCCCGCCAGCCGCAGCGCCGCGCGCCGCTGGGCGGGCCTTGCCGGATTGGACTATGTGAACGTGCCGCATAACGACGCGACAGGTTTGGTTACGGCCGCAGATTATTCGGCCCACATGACACCGGACGTCGCGGTCGCCACGATCCTGCACGCTTCGCCGGTGACGGGAATGGGAATGGACGTGGCTGAAATCTCGCGCGCGATCCGGGCGGTGTCGCCGGATTGTTTCATCATCGTCGATGGCATCCAGCACGCAGCACACGGACAGTTGGATATCGACAGCTATAAAGTCGATGGATATGCGATTTCACCCTACAAAGTGTTTTCCCGGCATGGCTACGGCATTGCCTGGATCTCCGACCGGCTGACCGCCCTGCCCCATGACCAACTGATTGACGCGCCCGCTGATGGTTGGGAATTCGGCACGCGCGATACCGGCGCCTACGCCACGATGTCCGACGTGGTTGCCTATTTCGACTGGCTGGGCGGCCAGGTGTCGGATGCCCCTGACCAACGCACCAGAATCGAGGCCGCCGGCCAGGCGATTCATGCCTATGAGACCCATCTGACCAACGCGATGATCAACGGCGTCAGCAACCTGCCCGGCCTGCGCGATATGGATCACGTCGCGATTCTGGCCGGAGAAGACAACCCCGCCCGCGAAGGACTGGTGTCGGTCGTGGTCCGCGACATGCCCTCGACCGACGTGGTCTCGCGCCTGAACGCGCAGGGCATCCGAACCCACACCCGCAAGGCCGACCATTACAGCGGGAACGTGCTGAACCCGTTGGGCTTGTCCGATTGCATCCGGATTTCGCTGTGCCACTACAACACCGAGCACGAAGTTGCGCAGCTGCTGACCGCATTGAAGGACATGAATCCCTGAGACACACAGCCACCGGCGCAGAAATTCTGAAAGACCCTCTTGCGCCGGCCCACCAGCTTGGCTAAATCCCCCCTCACGGGTGATTAGCTCAGTTGGTAGAGCGCTTCGTTTACACCGAAGATGTCGGGAGTTCGAGTCTCTCATCACCCACCATCCCAACCTCTTCTCCATTTTCAGTATTTGCGCGGGTATGACCTGCGATTTCCGGCTCGTCGCGCCAACCCATGCACAAATCAAAATACTATTTTGGTTTGCCGGCAGCCTCCTTTATTGTGGGTCAAAGCCAAAACGGGCTCACCGGAGGGACATCATGAAGACGGTACGGATAGCGAAACCCCTGATGCTTGGCCTGTCGCTGGCGATTTCAGCAGCGACCTCGGCACTCTCTCAGCAGTCCGACTGGTCCTATTCGGCCACGATCTACCTGTTCACCCCTGAAACCGAAGTGTCGTTGGACACACCGGCGGGAACCTTGGATGGCACACTCAGCTTCTCTGACGCGCTGGAAAACCTCGACCTGGCGTTCATGGGCACGTTTACCGCGTCGAACGGCCGTTGGTCGTTCCTTGCGGACTACAACTATACGAACCTGTCCTTCTCGAACGAGACTCCCGGACCGGCAAGTTCGGGTCTGGACACATCGTTCAAAACCCAGTTCCTGAGCGGCTATGTCGGCTACCGCGTCCTCGAAACGCCAACAGCCAGCGTCGATCTGGCTGGCGGGTTCAGATGGTTCAGCACGGAAACAAAGTTCAACCTGTTGCCCGGAACAGCGCCCGGCAATCAGACCTCGGTCGACAGCAGCTGGACTGATCCGGTGATCGGCGTCCGTGCCCGGGTCGCGTTTTCGGACAAATGGTCGGGAACCGGGTTCCTGGATTACGGCGGTTTCCGCAGCGACAGCGAAACCTGGCAGGTCCTGCTGACTGCGGACTATGCGATCAACGACCGCTGGCTGCTACGCGGCGGGTACCGATACATTTCCTTTGATCACGACATCAATGGCAATGACTTCAGCTTCCACCAATCCGGTCCGGTCATTGGCGCAACCTACCGATTCTAGGGTATTTGCCACCCACTAGGTGACGCTCGACATGCAAAGCCCGTCCTGCGACGCATAAATACTGTCTTTCGGCACCCCGATGACGTTCGCTTTTTTGGAGTTCCGGCTTCAGACCCCCCTAAGATCAACAGTCAAGGTTACTCTGCCGCGATCGCCTTCTCTTGCCGTCTCTCGACGTCTTCGATCAGCAGCGTGCGGGTCGGAAACGGAATATTGATATCGGCTTCGTCCAGTGCCTCTTTCACTTTGCGCTTCATGTCTGCCTGGTACTGGAAGTAGTCCGAAGACTTGCACCAAACGCGGACAAGAAAATCGACGCTGCTACTGCCAAGATTGTTAACTTGGATGAACGGTTCGGGGTCAGCCAACGAACGGGCGTCCGACATGATCGTCTCGCGAATGACGCGCTCGGCCTCCGCCAAGTTGACGCCGTATCCAACACCGAACGTCCACTCGGCACGACGGGTTTCATAGACGGAATAGTTCTTGATGGTGTTTCCCCACACCTCGGCGTTGGGAACTATAACCTTGACGTTCCCCATATCCGCAATTTCGGTGTAATTAAGGGTGATATCTTTTACGGTTCCGAGCACGCCGTTCACGTCGACGAAATCGCCGATCTTGAGCGGCCGGAACAGGATGATCATCACGCCGGCTGCGACGTTGGACAATGTGCCTTGCAGGGCAAGACCAATGGCCAAACCCGCGGCACCGATCAGCGCGATGATCGACGTCGTCTGCACCCCGAACGTGTTCAGAATGAACAGCCCCGTAAACGCCAGGATCGTATAGCGCGCCAGATTGCCAAGAAAGTTGAAAAGCGTGTCGTCAAGACGTTCCGATTTTTCACCGACGCCCCGGATCTTTCGGCTGACATATCTTGAAATCACAAGCCCAAGAACCAATAGGATCAGCGCGGCGATCGTGTTCGCGACGAGGCCAAGAAGGGCCTCGAGCGTCAGCAGGTCGCTCAGCGATTTCCCGTCATACAGCTCGGTATTCAGAACTTGCGACAGTTCGGCCCAAACGGTGTTCGTCACGGTCTCTGCGGTCTGTGCAATCTCGTTTTCCATGGTGTTCCTCGAATTTCATCGCCTGAGTTTGGGTGTCTTGCAGCGCGGCCCTGCCGCGTCAGACCTCGATCACGGCGCTAGAGGCAAAGAACATGGCCTGGCTGACGGCCGATTTGACCTGTTCTTCGGTGTATGGTTTGGAAATCAAAAAGGCGGGTTCGGGGCCTTTGCCCGTCAGAAGGCGCTCGGGGAAAGCGGTAATGAAAATGACGGGGCAATCGCCGTGCTGGGCAATGATGCGGTTCACCGCATCGATTCCGCTGGATTTGTCCGCCAGTTGGATGTCCGACAAGATCAAGTCGAACGGCTCGCGCTCGGCCAGGTCAATGGCGGCCGTCTCGGTGCGTGCGACCCCAGTGACTCGGTGGCCCAGGTCGGTCACCATCGTTTCAAGATCCATCGCGATGATTGCTTCGTCTTCGATGATCAAAATGCGGCCAGAAGTGTGCCGGGCCATTTCCTCGTAGGCGATTTCGATCAGCTTCTGAGCCTCGGCGGGTTCTATCTGCATGATCGCGGCGATATCGCTGACCGAGAACTCTTCGACCGTGCGCAGCAGCAAGGCCTCGCGCGTGTTCGGCGTCAGTCGTGCCAACTGGGCGTGGGCGCGCGATTGAATGTCGGAACTGCCGCCATCGGCGTCAACGGTCATTCCCGACGTTGACCAGATACCGTGAAAAACACGAAACAGCGCGACACGCGGCGTGAGATCGGCATCGAACTGGGCGGGATCTGCAAGGATCGCCTCAAGCGATGCTGCGGCGTAGGCGTCGCCACTGTCCTGTGAGCCGGTGAGGGCACGGGCATAACGGCGCAGAAACGGCAAGAGCGGGCCAATTTGATCTGCGACGGAAACTCCGGTCAGCTCAGTCATCTGTGTTTTCCTCATTTTTTTCTCTAAACTCGGGAACCAAACGCATACTGGGGCGTTATGGTTCCAGCAAAAGTAAAAATTTTTGATGATGCCATGACAAAACCACAGCCAAGCCGAAGCCATCGGCAAGAAATAGAGCAAAGGATCGACGAGAACCTCAAGCGGGCTTTCGATGAGGTTGCCAACGAACCGGTTCCGGACCGGTTCGTCGATCTTCTTGAAAAACTGCGCAATCAGACCAGTGTCTCCAAAAGCGGTGACACGGGAGGCTCGGATGGTTGATCCGCGAGAAGAGCTCGTCGAACATATTGGCGCGATGCGTGCCTTTGCGATCAGCTTGTGCCGAAACGGCGCCACGGCCGATGACATCGTGCAGGACGCATTGATTAAGGCATGGAGCAATATCGACTCGTTCCAAGAAGGCACCAACATGCGGGCTTGGCTGTTCACCATCGTCCGGAACACCTATTTTTCTCTGCACCGCAAACGCAAGCGCGAGGTCGAGGATATCGATGGTGTCATGGCGGAGAGCCTGTCGCAGAAGCCCGACCATGACGGACGTTTGGCCTTGAAGGATTTTGCGGTTGCTTTTGAGCAGTTGACGGATGAGCAGCGCGAAGCGTTGGTGCTGGTCGGTGCACAAGGGTTTTCCTATGAGGAAGCAGCCGAGATGTGCGGCGTCGCCCTTGGAACGATCAAAAGCCGGGTGAACCGGGCCCGCGCGCAACTGGCCGAACTGATGGATTTGGAAGATGACGAACCCATCGAATTGACCGATGCGGTAACGGCGGCAATCGTTCAGACGCAACCGGCGGCCTGACGATCAATGGATGCGAAGCCGCGCAGCCTGACCGTTTATCTTGCCGCGCTGGTCACCTTGGCGCTTCTGCCGCTAGGGCTGATTGCGGTATTGCAGACACGCGCTGTTATTACCGAGGCCGACGAAAGATCGCGGGCCTCAGTGCTGGCGCGCACGATTGAGGCTGCCAGCCGGGAACGGGAGCTTCTGCAGAAAGCTGTTGGTGCAAGTTCGGGACTCACAGCCGCGCTTGCCGAGGGAGGCTTGGACAATGCTGCTTGTTCGGACCTCATGCGCCGGTTCGTCGAACGCCAGCCCGAGTTCGTATTTGCCGGGTTTATTCAGCCAAACGGGGTCATGGCCTGCTCGACCGTCGAGCGAGCCATCGATTTGTCGGACGCGCCCGGTTTCGGGCAGATCTCGGAAAATCCGCAGCTTACGTTTTCTGTCAATCGTGCCGGCGCGGCGACCGGGCAATCGGTGATCATCGTGACCCAGCCGGTCCTTAACAGGACCGAACTTGTGGGGTTCGTTTCCATCTCGATACCGCATGCGTTGGCGCGGACGCCCTTGGATGTTGGCAACATTGACAGCGACGTCGTCATCGCCCTTTTCGACGCGACCGGAGAAGTGCTGTCGTCAAATGTCGGCCTGGACGCGGTCCAGCAATTCCTGCCGCCCGTGCAGGAAAATCTGTTGGTTCTGTCCAGTTCCGGCAAGACCTTTTCCGCCA
The DNA here is from genome assembly GCF_013032855.1 of Ruegeria arenilitoris. Lineage (GTDB taxonomy): Bacteria > Pseudomonadota > Alphaproteobacteria > Rhodobacterales > Rhodobacteraceae > Ruegeria > Ruegeria arenilitoris. The sequence continues at coordinate 362,665 of NZ_WQDA01000005.1, read as the reverse complement.
AGACGGTCGGAGGCGAGGATCGGGTTTTTGCAGTTGCCACCATCATTCCGGGCGAAGTTGCCGTAATCGGCAGTTGGCCGCGCGAGGCGGCTCTGGCCTCTGTTGGTGCAGGCAGTACGGCCCTGACCATTGCGTTTCCCATCCTGATGTGGGTTACCGGACTGGGAGTTGCCCTGTGGGGCCTGCATCGATTGGTGATCCGGCATCTCGACAGCTTGCGTTCCGCCGTTCGTCGCTTTGCCTTGGGCGAGCGCGACCCGATTGAAAGCCTTGCGGGCGCGCCGCAGGAGTTTCAGCAAATCCAGACTGCATTCAACCGCATGGTCTTGTTGATCCGCGAGGCTGAGGCACAGCACGAACGGGATCTTGTCGAAAAAACGCTGTTGTTGCGCGAGGTTCACCATCGTGTCAAAAACAACCTGCAACTGATCGCTTCGATCATGAACATGCATTTGCGCAAGGCTGAAACCCCCGAGGCCCGGCGCTTGCTGGAACAGTTGCAGCGTCGGGTTCGCGGCCTGGCCATGGTGCACCAAACCTTGAACCAGAACTCGCAGATGACGACGATCAACACCGAGGCTCTCATCGGGCATTTGGTGGCCGAACTGGCGCATCGACCGCCAATTCTGGGTCAGGTGGTCGAGGTCGACTGCCGGATCGCGCCGGTCGAACTGGGGCAGGATCAGGCCGTCACGATGTCGATGCTGGTGGCCGAGGCGCTGACGAACGCGGTCAAATACGTAGGCGTACCGCAGGACGGACCGCCGACAATCTCGGTGGAATTAACCCGACCCGAGGAGAGCATCTTGCATCTGAAAATCTCCAACACGCGCGGGCAGACAGACGACGGTGCGGATTTGTTCCACAGTGGCGGGATCGGTCAACGGCTGATGCAGGCCTTCCTTCGCCAATTGGACGGTTACGAAACCATAACCGAGACATCATCGCATTATGTATATGAGGTGACGTTCGAAATCGCCGAAGTAGAAGGGGATAGCGAACCACAGACCATTGCGGATGAGAGAGGCGGTGATGCCCGTGCCGCAGCAGAATGACTTTGAGGTCCTGATCACGGCCGAGCAAGCCTGGCCCGCCTTGGAAAAAGCGGTTCTGGAGGCCCGGCACCAGATCAAGGCAAGTTTTCGGATATTCGATTTCATGACACGGCTGCGCAGCGATGAGGCGCGCCGGATTGGCGATACCTGGTTTGACCTGATCGAGCATGTCATCCGCAAGGGTGTCTCGTTTCATCTGGTCATCAGCGATTTCGATCCGATCTTTGCGACCGAGTTGCACGAACTGAGCTGGCGCACCAAACGGCAGGCAATTGCGCTTGCGGAAATCCTTGGCCCAGATCTGGCCGCGCGCTTGAGCGTTCGCGTGTCCATGCATCCCGCGCAGGCCGGCGCATTGCCTTGGGCCACGCTGTTGCCCGCGGTTTTGCGAAAAAAGGCGCAGCGGATGCAGGAACTGTCCCGCGAACGACGCGAACGGCAGGCGGTACGGCTGGGGTCGGACATGTTGCCCCGGCTTCACACCGTGTCGCACCATCAGAAAGTCGCCGTGATCGACAATGAGGTCTGCTACCTCGGCGGATTGGACTTGAACGAAAGGCGCTTTGACACGCCGGATCACGATCGTCTGGCCAAGAACACCTGGTCAGACGTTCAATTGCTGGTCCGCGGACCCGAGGCCGCCGAAGCCGCGCGCCATATCGACCGGTTCGAACAGGAAATCGCAACCGGACAACCTGACCCCCGACCGACCCATCTGCGCCGTACCCTGTCCAGCCCGCGCCGGTTTGCGTTCTGGCGGTTGTCGCCAAAGACCATCGCGCATGAAATCGAGGATGAGCACATCGCTGCCTTTCAAGCGGCGCGGCAACTTCTGCACATCGAGACCCAGTATTTCAGATCAACCCGGCTGGCCGACGCCTTGGCTGAGGTGGGCCATTCCAAGCAGGATCTGAAACTGGTGCTTGTTCTGCCAGCCTTGCCCGAGGAAGTGGCCTTTGGCGGGCATGACGGACTGGACGCGCAATACGGTTTGGACCTGCAGGCCAAATGCCTGCAGATCATCCAGCAGGGGTTCCAAAACCGGGTTTCGGTGTCGACCCCGGTCCAACCGATTTCGGCCAGTGGGGCTGATGCCAGCGCTGAAGTTCTGAGCGGGTCTCCGATCATTCACGTTCACAACAAAGTTCTGGTGGTGGATGACAGCCATGCCCTGGTCGGGTCCGCCAACCTGAACGGACGGTCTTTGCGGTGGGACACAGAGGTCGCCCTTCGGATCACCGCCCGGCAGCGGGTCGCGGTTCTGCGGCAGGCCTTGGTGGACCATTGGTGGTTCTCGGACGATCTGCGCAGACAGATCGAGCCCGATGCCACGTTCGACTGGTGGGGGCGAGAGGTTCAGGCCAACGGCGTGCGGCGCCCCGAAGCGCGCAGCGGTTTCCTGGTCCCGCATGACGCAGACGTTGCGCGCGATATGCGGCAACCGCTGCCAGGGGTAACTGAAAACATCGTCTAGGTGGTCTAGACCGGGCTCATGACCTTGGGGTGCATCAAAACACCGAACCACAGCAGGATCGGCAGCGCGACGATGGCGCCGACCGGTCCCCACAGCCAAAGCCCAAAGATGATGGCGATGAATACGACCAGCGGGTTCACCTGCAGACGTTGGCCGACGAAGGCGGGTGTTACGAATTGTGCCTCGGACAGATTGATCGCCAGGAAAATCAGGGGGGGCAACAGGGCCGCGGCTCCGCCGAACTGGGTTAAGCCGGCGATCAGAAGGCCGGTCAGTATCATCAGCGGGCCGAGATACAGCACAAAATTCAGAAGGCCGGCGGCCACCCCCCAGACCACGGCGTCATTGATGCCGATCAGCCCCAAGGCCACGGCCGTAACAGTCCCGAGGCCGATATTGACCAACGTCACGGCAGCGAAATAGCGATAGACCGCGCGGTCGGCCAGATACAGCCGCTCCGTCAACGGGCCGGCTGCGGCATAGAGCTCGGGTCGGGTCAAAACGAAAAAGAAGAGCGTGCCGATGAAAATCAGGATCTTTGATCCGAAATTGGGCGCCAGCCACAAGGCATCCATCACTGACGGAAGGGCGGACTCCGTTTCCGCTGCCCCATCGGCGCCGACGGTTTCCTCGATCTCGCGTCCAAGCGTTTCGATACCCCGAATGAACTCGGACATCGCGGCGACCCAAGAGCGCAACTCGCGTTTGATGGCAGGCAACTGTTCGACCAGCGTGGACAGCAATGGTTCAAGCAGAAGGAATGCCGCGACGATGACGGTGCTGGTCACGAACAGCAGTGCCGAGGCGGATATCACACGCGGGCAACCGACCTTCTCAAGCTTGTCCGCAAGCGGGGCAACCACGACCCCCAAAACCAAAGCGAAGGTGATCGGCGCAACGATCGACCGGGCCAGGTACAAAGCGGTGATGATGGCAATCCCGGTCAGGATCGCCAGCATCGCACGCAGGGCCGATGGAGAGCTGAGAGCAGTTTGCATGGGTGCGCTTCACTGACTGCGCAAAGCGTCAGAGGCCCGATCAGCGGCCTCATCCAGCCGTGCGTTGGCCGCGGCATGCAGTTTGTCCAGTTCTTCGTTCAAAACCCGTTGGGCCTGTCGCATCAGCTGATCGCGCCGATGGCCCAGCAACTCGTCCTCTTTGCGGGTGTTGGGCAGCAGAGCGCCAGCCAGAATACCTACGCCCAGCGCTAATGCTCCGGCCGCCAGCGGCTGATCATGAACGAAGGTTTGCGAGGCCTTCGCCGCCTTCCGCGCACGCTTCTCGACCGCTTGCTGCGCACTGATTGCGGCCTTGCGCGCCTCGATCACCCGGGCACGGGATTGGGGGGACAGCTTGTCCAGACCACGGTCCAAGGCGGCGGACAGCACGCTGGCAGATTGGCTGTGTTCAGTCATTCCGGTCATCTCCTGTTTCATGCGGCTGTCGGCGTCGGCGACACGCTGATCAAACCCGTTGAAGGCCTGCTGCGGAGGTACGGCCTGGGGCGGGGATTGGGTGCTTTTTGCGCCGGACCCGGGGCCCGCAACCAAAAGGGCTGCCCCTGCACCGAACAGAGCGAAGGCGGCCGGGTTTTTTCGAGCCGCGGACCAGAGCTGCGCACCGATCTGCCCACCATAGGCTTCAAGCGACGATTTCGCCTCGTCTGCCAGGCGCTGCGGCGCCAGCGTATCCGACAGAGCGTTCAGCGAGCGCGCAAGGGCGCTGCGTTCATATGCGATCTGCGTCTCAAGGGGTGTCAGGTCAGACATGGGTCGACTCCTTCATCGCTTCGATGTCGCGCTGCAGGTTTTTCATGGCTTTCTCGGGGACCAGCGCGGTGGCGGACATGCGGGACTGGCCAAAAAGCGCCAGGCACGCAGCAGCCAGTGCCAAGCCCGCGCCAACGAGCAACGAGGCCATACCCGCCGACAATCCATTGGCGGCGATATACGCGACTAGGGCTGTGGCCATGAGGTTCAGCGCGATCATCAACAGGATCAGAGCAATGCCAATGCAGGCCAGCCCTACGCCCGCTCGCGTCAAGTTTCGGGACAACTCCTCCTTGGCTAGCTTCGCCTCAGCCTGAAGCAAACCCGACAGATGTTTGAGCGCGTTTGCCAACAGCCCCGGTGCCGATCGCAGATCGTTGGGGTTATGCATCGCGGCCACCATTCATCCGAGCCAGCGCGCTGGTGTGGCCCGACGTATCGACCGAAGTCCCATGCAGCGGCGACGGATCAATTTCCCAAGGATCTGCACCAAAAGATGCGGATTGAGCCGCGCCCGTATTGCGCGCGCTCAGAAAACGGGCTGCGGCAAACCCGGCCAGGGCAACCGATCCGACGAACAACAGCGGGTTTTGCTGGGCGAAATCAGAGACCTTTCGGCTCACACTGGCCAAATCGGCAGAGCGCACCTGCCCAGCCACGGTCTCCATGTTGTCCGCAATCCTCGACAGGACCTGATGCTGCACAGATTGGTCGGGCAATGCATCGGCAGCTGCGTCGGCTGCATGAGCGGCACTCTCAGCCTCCTGCGCTGCGCTGTCTTTCAAGGCTTCGGCCCGGGCCGAGGCCTCTGCGGTCACGGTGTCCTTAACCTTGTCGGCCAAATCTTGGGCATGGGCTTTTGCCTTCTCCGTGGTCTCAGTTCGACGTGGCATGGTTCGATCTCCTGTGTTGAGGTCTCGGTCACCCAACGCATGGCCGGCGAGATTGTTCCCAAGACCAGTTCGAACGCCACGGTGGACCCAGTTCGGATACCGTCAGATCGCCCTTGCACGTTGTCAGTTGCAGAAAAAACGCCGCCGCCCGGAACCAGCTCGCGTTTGGCGCGTTTCACTGACAGCGACGAAGCAATCGAAAGGAAGTTACGATGAACTGGGACCAAATTCTTGGACGCTGGACTGAATTCAAAGGCAAGCTGATCGAGCGTTTCGGCGAGCTGACTGATGACGAAATCGAACAAGCGCGCGGCGATCGCGAGCAACTGGAAGGCATCATCCAGAAGAAATACGGAGACTCGAAAGAGGACGTTCGGGAAATCGTGGATCGCCTGATGAAGGACATGTAGCGCAAAGTTGGATGCACATATCGCGTGGGGTGGCGTCAAACCAACGGCGCCCCACACACTCCCAAGACCGACCCCAAAGGTAATCACGAGCGCATGAAGCTGTCTGACCTCATCAACACGCCCGTTGTCTCAGCTGGAACCGACCACGCAATTGGTCGCGTTTCCGATATCGCCATCCGCGCTGGGCAGACCGAGTTGGAGTACGTCTTGGTCAATCTGAGCATGACCGGGGGGAATGACCCGGTGGCGTTCACGGCCGATACGCTCGATCTTGGCGCAAGCGAGATAGAGTGCGCGTTCTCCCAACAACAATTGGATCACCTTCATCAGCGCAAAGACGACGAAGATCCCCTTGCAGTGGCCATCGAAGGCCTGCCGCCCCTGGTCATAGGGCCGTTCGGCAACGCGATTGCACCGGTTGTGATGGGGGCGGTCCTGAATGACGCCCTCCGCCAACGCCCCCAACCCACGCCACCCGGTAGCAACTTCCGATGGTTTACGAAGTTGCAGGGCAACCCCGTGTTTGACTCGACTGGTGAGTTGGGCAGATTCAAGGATATTGAGTTCGACCCTGACACCAAGGCACTGCGGTTTCTTCTGATCGACGGGCGACCAGATATCCTGAATTTTCCATTCGCCGAGTTACGCAATATTCCCGACGACGAACACTACATGGTTCTGTCCAGATCTTCCGATCCGCTGCACCCGGTCTGAGTATCTGGACACGGCTTATCAAACCGCGCAGATGCGCGGTTTTTTCTTTTTAAAACAAATATTTTTGCATTCTTTTGGGAACAAGTCGCGGCGTCATTCGTTTGTTCAACAAGACCGCGGGAAATGCGGTCAGAACAGACCAAAGGAGTGAGCTATGAAACGTTTTCTGACCACAACTTCGATCGTTCTGGTGATGTCGGCATCGGCCTATGCAGAAAGCTCGAATGTCGAAGAAGTCGGCAAGAACCTGGAAGAGGCAGCCGAGGCAGCCGGTGATGCGCTGTCGAATACCGCGCAGGATATCAAGAACGCTGCGCAGAACACGGCGGAAGACGTCGACCAGGCAGCCGAAGCAACCGGTGAGTACATCAGCGAAAAAGCTGGGCAGGTGGCCGATGCAGTCGACCCCACCACCATCGACATCGAGGGTTATGTCCCCGTTGCCCAAGGCACCATCCCGGCCGAAGATCTGACCGGCATGCGCGTCTATGACGTCTCGCAAGAGTGGATCGGCGAGATCGAAGAGGTCGTCGTCGACATGGACGGAACGGTCGATGGGGCCGTGATCGGCGTCGGCGGGTTCCTCGGCTTGGGGGAAAAGGATGTTCTGATCGATTTCTCGCGCGTGTCGCTGATGCGTGAAGTCGATGGTGACACCACCTATGCCTTTGTTCACGCGGACAAGGAGATGCTGAAGGACATGCCGGCCTACGAAGGGTCGTAAAACGGCTCCTCAGTCGCAAAGCATGTGATCAAGCCGCCGGCCGATTTTTCGGTCGGCGGTTCTTTAATTCCCGTCCATCCGCCGCGATTAGATCAGCGGGCGCGGAACGGCTTCGTTGATTTCGACCAAGCCAAGCTCGGCCAGACCCTCAAGATCGTTGATCTGCAGCACATTGTTGGACCACTCGGCCAGACCGAGATCCTTCAGCCGGCGCAGGGTCTTGTTCGTGTGAACCAGCGACAAGCCCAACGCATCCGCAAGATCCTGCTGCCGGTAGGGCAGCGGACACCGCAAGCCTTTGGCCAATCCGACGGCCTGCGACCTTGTGTAGAAGCGGTGCAGGCTCCACGCGATCTTCTCGATCGCGCCGCGCTGGCCGACGGTTGTCAGGGCGTCCCCCAGGAAATGCTCTTCGACGGCTGCCAGGAATGTCAGGTCAAAGGCCCGATCAGGCTGGTTCTGATACAACTCGAACAGCCGCGAGCGATTGAACACGCACAGCCGCATCGCGGTTGTCGCTTCGACCGAGTGTCGCATCTCGCCCATGACCCCAGCCTGCAACCCGACCAGATCGCCGGGAACCACAAAGCCGATGACCTGCCTGCGACCGTTTTCCAGCGTTTTGTAACGAACGCCCATCCCGCTCAGAACCGTGAACAGATGCGCGGATTTCGCACCCTCGATGAACAGCTGTGTTCCGGGTTCGGCCTGCATCTCGCCGGTTTTGAACCCCTGCATGAACCGCAGGTCGTCTCCCGAGAACGGCAGGAAGACATCCATCTGCCTCAGCGGACAGTCCGCACATGCGATCAGAGAAATTTTTCGTTGCTGTGTCATAGTTTATTGCGGCGCTGCGGGATTGCCCTACGGTGGCATCGAACAGATTTCAGGATGGTATTTATGGAAGCCTCTTCCCGCAGCGTAGCAGATGTTTTAATTGTTACGGAAAACTTTATCGAAGCAGCGGACATCAGTGACGCCATCCCCGGAGTTTCGCCCGATCGCATTGTCCATATCCGCGAGCTGCACGCGGGCGGGCATTTCTGGCAGGACCCCGAATTCGCCCCGGCCCTGAGCGTTCTGAGCTATCGCAGAAGTGAGACGTCATTTGACGCCGTCGCGCGGCTGTTGGTTGAACGCGGCAGTGCACTGTTGCTGCTGGACCCGTCCCCCGAGGTGCAAGCGCAATTTGAATGCGCGGCTCTGATACGGCCTTTCACGGCCGCAGGTCTTGCACGCAAGATCGCATCCATCGATTTCAGTGGGAACGGCTTGAAGGTCGGTTCAGATCCTGGGTGAGTCGGCGCAGGGCGCATTGTGCCCCCAATATCCTTGAACGAAAAAAGCGCGGCCGATGCCGCGCTTTGATTTTGTACTAACAATTTTCGAACTGATCAGATCGCGCTGCGCGCGGCCTTCGGGCCAAAGATCAGCCAGCAGATGAATCCGATGACCGGAAGCAACAGAACGAAAAGGACCCACAGGATTTTCGCACCGGTCGTCGCAGACGAACCGATGATCGAGATTATGGCCCAGATCGACAAAACCAGGACGATCAGACCGCCAATGCCATATACTTCCACCATACCGAAGTTCCTTTCGAATTACGTGTCGTTGTTCCTACGAGGAAACAACGCGATAGGTAGCCGAAAGTTCCCGACAAAGATCTGGGCGTGATCCCAGTTCTTTCAGAAGGTTTGAGGAACTTTGTACCTGACGGAACCAAAACGACCGGCAGAACGTTGGGTTTGAAGGTCGATACATGGGGTCAAAATGTCCGATAAAATCAAAGCGCCGCGAAAAGATCTTGTCGAGAAAGAAAGTGAGCGCGAAGCGGTCGAAGAAGCGTCCGGCCTGTCTCCGCGCCTGATATTCGAGACCATCCGCCAAAACGGCGAGGAGGAACTGGATCGCCCGACCAAAGCGTTGTTCTGGTCCGGGATTGCCGCAGGAGTGCTGATCAGCTTTTCGGTGCTAGGCGAAGCGATCTTGCGGGCACATCTGCCCGAAACCAGCGGGCGCTTTCTGATCGAGAACCTGGGCTATTCCCTCGGCTTTGTCCTAGTCATTTTGGGGCGGATGCAGCTGTTCACCGAAAACACGATTACGACTGTCGTTCCAGCCATGATAAATCCGTCCGTTGCCTGCTTCACCAAAACCGCCAGGCTGTGGGCAATTGTACTGGGTGCCAATGTGCTGGGGGCGTTTGCGATATCTGCCTTCCTGATCCATACGCCGGTGTTGTCACTCGAACTCGTCTCGGTCATCAACGACCTGAGCCACCACGCCACCGGCATGGGCGCCTGGGTTGGCTTTCTGCGCGGAATACCGGCGGGGATCCTGATTGCGGCGATCGTTTGGATGCTGCCTTCGGCACAGAACAACGAAGTGCTGGTCATCGTAATCTTCACTTGGATGATTGCGGCCGGTGACTTTACCCACGTCGTTGCCGGATCGGTGGAAATGGCGGTTCTGATGCTTCAGGGACAGTTGCCAGTAGGCGCAGCCGTTTTCAGCTTTTTCCTGCCCGTACTGGCCGGCAACATCATCGGAGGAACCGCTGTCTTCACGATGCTGGCCTACGCCCAGATAAAACCCGAAATAGAAGAAGACCCAAAGCGCGGCTGAGGCGCTTTGGGTCTTTGGGATGGCGGGTTGGTTGGCGTGGCAGTGACGAATAGCGCTGTCAGCGATTCCTGATGAAGAACCAGATCAGTAGACCGGCCAAACCCAAGCCGAGCATGGCCGGCAATACGTATTCGATGCCCATATCGGTCGCGGTGTACCGCGTGTTCTAACCGCGGTCCGCCTTGCGCAACGCGAGGCCCAGCAGGACACCCACGCCCAACGCTCCGACCATTGCCAAGCCCGGGTTCTCGCGCACGAATGCTGCACTTTTCTCGGATGTCTGTGTCAGCTGCTTTTGCGCCTCGTCGCGCGCCGTCTTCAACGTGTCACGCGTTGCGGTTACGCCATCTTCCAACGCTGATTTGGCCTCCTTGGCCACTTCGTCGATCCGCGCCGCCATCTCGACATGCGGAGTGTCCTGAGGGGCCTTCTTCGCCGTTTTCTGTGTCATGTCAGATCTCCTTTCACCGACCCAACGCGAGCGGTCGCCGATGGTTCCACCAAAATGATCCGGAACCAATCTGGGGTTCCAAGCGTTGACCCGTCAGTAGCCACAGAAATGAAAGGAAATTCCATGTTGTCCTGGGCGCTGATCTTTTTCGCACTTGCTATCGTTGCTGGCATCTTCGGGTTTGGCGGCATCGCGTCGGCCTCGGCCGGTATCGCGCAAATCCTTTTCGTGATCTTTCTGGTCCTGTTCATCGGTTCGCTGATCTTGCGACTGATCCGTGGGTAAACCCCGGCTCATCCGCACTCCCTGAAACAGTACCCCGAGGTTCAAAGCCCTATGAAAGATGCCGTCCATGCCCAAACCGCCGCCGAATTGCTGATTGCCTGCCTCGAGGCCAACGGCGTGACCTGTGCCTTCGGTGTTCCGGGTGAGGAAACAACCGATCTGATCGCCGCAATCGACCAGTCGAGCATCGACTTCGTCCTGTGCCGGCACGAGCAATCGGCGGCGTTCATGGCATCGGTTCACGGTCGATTGACGGGGAACCCGGCGGTATGCCTCTCGACACTTGGACCTGGTGCGACCAACCTTGTCACCGGTGTGGCTGACGCCACGCTTGACCATGTGCCGCTGATCGCCCTCACGGGACAGGGTGCGCGGTCCAGGCTGGGCCGCGAAAGCCATCAGATCATCGATCTCGAAGCACTCTTCGCGCCAGTCACCAAGTTGAGCCGAACGCTGATGGTTGCGGATGAAATTCCCCAAGTCGTGGCCGAGGCCGTGCGGTTGAGCAAGCTCGACAAACCCGGAGCCGTCCATCTTTCACTGCCCGAAGATCTGGCCGAGGTCCCGATTCTGGCCGAACCTTTCGTGGCCCCGCCGCCAGCGGAGGTACGACCGGCAGCCGATGCGGTCATCCGTTCCGCGCGCCTGCTGGCTGAGGCGAAAAAGCCCTTGATCCTTGCAGGACACGGGGTGATCCGATCCGGCACCGCAAGCGACGTTCGGGCACTTGCGGAAAGCCTGTCTGCCCCGGTCGTCACGACATTCATGGCCAAAGGCGTTCTGCCTCCGGGGCACCCGCTCTCGCTGCATTCGATCGGTCAGCCGGGCAAAGAATTGGCATCAGAAGCCTTCGACCTGTGCGACCTGATCATTGCAATCGGGTTTGACCCGGTCGAATATCCACCCTCGAACATCTCGATGGGCGGTAAGAAGCCGGTTCTTGAGGTCTCGGACGTGGCCTCGACTGTTGATGTGGACTGGCCGGTAAAGGCCGCTCTGACAGGCGACCTTCCGCACTGCATCGACGTTCTGGCGAAGGCCACGGCCGAACGTCCCACGCAAAGCTGGTTCAAAGATCTCCAGCGGAGGATTGACGCCTCGCTGGAAGGTGGACCAACACCTCCCGATGCCGCTTGTGTCGCGCCGTCGGACATTTGTCAGGCGATTTCCGAAACGCTTTGCGAAAGCGACGTTCTGTTGTCTGGGGTTGGCCTGCACAAACTTTGGGTCGCCAGCAAGGTTCAAGCGCGCCGGGCGGGGCAAATCATCATTCCGAACGGCCTGGCCGGTATGGGCCTTGCGCTGCCCGGAGCGATCGAGGCGGCCCGTCTGTTGGACGAGGGTCGGGTGATCGCCGTTTGCGGTGATGGGGATTTCCTGATGAACGTCCAGGAGATGGAGACGGCGGCCCGGTTGTGCGTGCCTGTTACCGTTCTGATCTGGGAAGACAACGGCTATGGTCTGATCGACGAAAAACAGCCAGGTGCGCGCGAGTTTTCCTTCGGCAACCCCGATTGGGAGTCACTGGCCCGATCCTTTGGCTGGATCTACCACGATATCGAAAGTCACAGCAAACTTGCTCCTGCGCTGCAGGCGGCGGCTGACGTCGCCGTTCCGACCTTGCTGCGGGCGTCGGTCGACTATTCGGCTGATGGCGGGATGCCCACCGTCACCTGATTTTTCCGCCAAAAGTGGAACCAAATCCGCCTTTGGGCGTTTCTTCCCCAGTAGAAAAAAGGAGTTGTCATGACCGACGCATTGAACGTTGTCCCGAACGAAAACCCCGTTTCCACTGGCGTGCGCGACACCGCGCCCTTGGCCAAGGGTTTGGCTGATGTTCTGGCCGATACCTACCGGCTGACCTTCAAGACACATGCGTATCACTGGAACGTGGAAGGCCCGCTGTTCTACTCGATTCACAAGCTGACCGAAGAACAGTACGAAAACATGTTCGCCGCCGCTGATGAGATCGCGGAACGCATCCGCGCGCTGGGTCATCTGGCACCCTCGCGTATGTCCGACATCCTCGATTTCTCGGCCATCAAAGATCGCGAAGGGGACCTGTCCGCCGCCGACATGATCGAAGATCTGGCTGCTGATCACGAACGAGTGGCGCACCGCCTGCACGCCCTGACCGAGCTTGCAGGAAGCCGCAAAGACGTCGTGACCGAAGATCTGGCGACCGAACGTTCGGCTTTTCATGAGCAGGCAGCGTGGATGCTGCGGGCGATCTCCAAATCAAGCTGACGGGGTGCCCGGGCGCGTGTGTCGTTTTGCGACCCAACCGTGCGCGTTTAAGGTCTTGCGCAGGCTTGCCGAAAAACCGGCAAGCCTGCACATTTCAATCTGGTGACCAATCCAAAGGGCGGCAATGTCTGGAAAAAACACGAAAAGCCAAAACTTGGCCGAGGAGCGGACCGACTGGGCCGAAGACCGCACGATTTTGGCAAATGAGCGCACATTTGCAGGCTGGATGAGAACCGGAATGGCATGCGTAGCCATCGCCCTTGGGCTCAAGGCCGTATTTTCCGCCGTCGAGCCCGAGTGGCTGGCGAAAGCCGCAGCCACTCTTTTTGTGTTGATCTCGCTGCTGATCTATTGGGGAGCCTGGATGAACGCCCGCCGCGTGTATTCCCGATTGGAAGCACACAGCGCCCAACCGGCATCTCGCTTCCACTTGCAGTTGGTTGTTGGGAGCCTGTCCCTCGGATCAATCGCATGTTGCCTTGTTTTGTGGCTTGTCTAATTGAGGCACTTGGCGTGCCCCCGTCGGGTGGTGGGGTTTGATTGTTGGTACATTATCGGCCTCTGGTCCACCGGCACGATGCATTCTGGCGCGAGCGGACTGTAGCCCAGTGAGCTGTGTGGCCTGACGGCGTTGTAGTGGACACGCCATTACTCGATCAGAATTCTGGCTTCCTTAGGCCGTAGAATAGCTCGCCGTTGTGCAGTTCATCGCGGAACCGTGCGTTGAAGCTTTCGCAGCAGCCGTTTTCCCAAGGTGAGCACATCGGCCTCCCACAGGATGTCCTCAAGCCCCCAGGCCTTGATCGGATCGAGCCCATGGCGCTGATAGCGGGCGAAATGCAGGTCGCCAAGAACCACGGGGGGCCGGTCTGGTACGGAATGGTCACATGGGTCAGGGCGGTGTCTTCAATGCAGCAAGGGGCGCATCGCCAGCGTCTCGGCGCGGTCGAGCATCCGGGCGACGGAGCGCAGGCTTGGGCGGCTCTGCCTGACGGCACCGGTCTCGAAGATGGCGGCAAGGGCGTCGACAGCAGGCGCGGGAAGGTTCCGCCGCGCGGCTTCGGTCATGGCGAAGTCCCTTAGCTGCCCCGTGGTCAGATCCGGCAGGTCCAGCACCACGCAGCGGCTTTGAAACGGTTCCGGCAGGCCCTGCCTGCTGTTCGCCGTCATCACCCAGTTGACCCAGGACATGTCCAACTTGACCTGGAAGAACGGGCATTCCCAGGTTGCTGCCGTCATCCGCTCCAGCTGCGGCAGGAGCGCATCCGTCAGCGTGTGCCGCGTGCCTTTGTTGGAGTGGACCTCGTCGGCTTTCTCTATCTCGTCGATGATCACCAGAGGTCCGGCATGCCGGCTGTTCAAGACCGTGTTGACCAGCTTGCCCGCGTGGGCGCTGCCCCAGCCGCGCTGGGATCCGGTGAGCGCGAAGGACGCCGGCTCGCCCGTTGCGTCAATCTTGGTCGCGGGCACCTCCAGATGATGGGCCAGCCGCCGGGCCCAGAAGCTCTTGCCGATGCCGGGCGGGCCGATAAGGACGAGCGGCGTGAAACGGACACCGGGCAGGCCCTCGCGCGCCGAGGCCCGCAGCCCGTGCCAGACGGCTTCGCTGGCGGGCGCCATCCCGGGCATCTCGGCGTGGAGCGCGGCGGCGATCTCATCCGCCTCGTGTTCGGTGGTGATGCGGGTGACCGGCAGCCCGCCACGCAAGGGCGTCAGCTTCGCACGGTTCTCCTCGCTGAGATGAGACAGGCCGGACAGGGCGTCCAGCCGCTGCACGTAGCGGTGCGCGCGACGCCGGATCTTCCGCCGCTCGGCCTCATTCAGATAGTCGAAGAACTGATCCATCTTGTCACGGCCGTCTTCATCGTCACCGGTCTGCGCTGCCTGGCGTTGCCTGCGGAGGCCGCGCAGGAATGTCTTCAGGCGCCGCTCGACCTCGTGCAGCGTCGGCAGGTCGTCTTCGAAACGCAGCGCATGAAATGGAATCGTGGTGGTGGCACGGGGCATCGCAAAATCCTTTCGAGGCGTGACAGGGCTTGCCGCGCTGGTGTCCACACCGCCGGGGCGGGCGGGGCTGATGGGTGTGAAAGGTTCCGGAACCTGTGGAACGATTAGGGAACATCTAACATGCTGCGTGTCAATGCATCCTGATTGGGTTGCGCCATCGAACCCGGCCGGAATGAACGAACCGCTACACGGCGCACAAGTTGTTGAAAGAACTGCGCTAAAAACAAAGCAGATTCGAGTTCAATTCAAAAAACCGTTTTTTGTCGCAAAAACGGACTTTGGATGTCGAACGTCATATGATCAGGAACTGGCGATCCCGGAAGGACTCGAACCCTCAACCTGCTGATTAGAAGTCAGCTGCTCTATCCAGTTGAGCTACGGGACCGCTGGGCCCTTCTTGATCGGTTTAGGGCCGGGGTTCAAGAGCCAAGCGCATGAACGCGCTGTTGGGATCGTCCCGATACCCAAAGATCGGACCGCAATAGCTGTATCCCAACGCTTCATAGAGTTTGCGTGCGGAGTCGTACTCGGCCAGATGGGCCGCGCCGGTTTCCAGAACCAGAGCAGAGAGTCCGTCGGCGCGTGCGCATTCGGCCAGGTGGTTCATCATCGTCCGGGCCAACCCGCGCCCACGTGCTTTGGCCAGGATATGGACGGACTTCACCTCGGCCGTCCCGTCCGGCAAAGCCTTCAATGCGCCGCACCCCACAGGCTCGTCGTCGTCAAACAGGGCCCAGAACCGAATATCCGGCCCAGAAAGCGCCTCGGCATCCATTGTGTGATTGCTTTCGGCGGGTCCCGCGGTTTCGCTGTGCGCGAAATGCGCCTCGACCACCGGCCGCAGGGCAGCCGAAGTAGGATCCGCCTCGCGGATGTCAATCATTCAGTGGGTCCAGGGACCGCGGCGGTCTGTTGCAAAATTCTCGCCATACCCGCGCTGGCGCAGGTTGGGTTTGCGCTTGTGCGGTTCGCTGACCAGAACTTCGATGCCATGATCCTTGGCATAGTCCAACGCTTCTTCCTTGGTGTCGAACTTCAGGCGAACCTGGGATTGCGTGTCCGAAGACGATGTCCAGCCCATCAGCGGATCAACCTCGCGCGCCGACGCAGGCGCGAATTCCAAAACCCATTTGCGGGTCTTGGCCATACCCGACGTCATCGCATTTCTTGCAGGCTGGTAAATCCGTGCGCGCATGTCGCCTCTCCATACTCGGTTGGTCGCGACCGTTTATGCGTCAGAGTGCGGGCGGGGACAAGATTGCAAATGCCGAAGGGCCACGCAAATGACCGGCGCTGCAGGGGTTGCATGCGGACAAAATAAGAACAAATGTAAGAAGCCCAAACGGAGCCTGCCGATGCCCTATGCACATTCTGACAAAACCCAGCTGACCGTGGACGATGTCCGCGCCCGCCTGAAGCTCGAGGGCGGCAAGCGGTTCGTCATGCATACGGAGTTTGCACCGGCCGGGGATCAGCCAACGGCCATCAAGGAACTCGCCGCCGGTGTCCTGGACGGCGAGCGCGATCAGGTGTTGCTGGGCGCCACCGGCACCGGCAAGACCTTCACCATGGCCAAGGTGATCGAGGAAACCCAGCGCCCCGCCATCATCCTGGCCCCCAACAAGACGCTGGCGGCCCAGCTTTACGGCGAGTTCAAAGGCTTCTTCCCGGACAACGCGGTCGAGTATTTCGTCTCGTACTACGACTATTACCAGCCCGAGGCCTATGTGCCGCGCAGCGACACCTATATCGAGAAGGAATCGCAGATCAACGAACAGATCGACCGGATGCGCCACTCGGCCACCCGGGCGCTGCTGGAACGTGACGACGTGATCATCGTGGCCTCGGTGTCCTGCATCTACGGCATCGGCTCGGTCGAGACCTACGGGGCGATGACGCAGGATCTGAAGGTCGGGGAAGAATACGACCAGCGACAGGTGATGGCCGATCTGGTGGCCCAGCAATACCGCCGCAACGATCAGGCCTTCCAGCGCGGCAGCTTCCGGGTGCGGGGCGATTCCCTGGAAATCTGGCCTGCCCACCTGGAAGACCGCGCGTGGAAACTCTCGTTCTTCGGCGAGGAACTGGAGGCGATCACCGAGTTTGACCCCCTGACCGGCGAGCGCACTGACACGATGGAGCAGATCCGCGTCTATGCGAACTCGCACTACGTCACGCCGAAACCGACGATGCAGCAGGCAATCCTCGGCATCAAAAAGGAACTGCGCCAACGGCTGGACCAGCTGGTGGGCGAGGGCAAGCTGCTGGAAGCGCAGCGGCTGGAACAACGCACCAATTTCGACCTGGAAATGCTCGAAGCCACCGGCGTCTGCAACGGGATCGAGAACTACTCGCGCTATCTGACCGGCCGCGCACCGGGCGAGCCGCCCCCGACCCTGTTCGAATTCATCCCCGACAACGCCATCGTTTTCGCCGATGAATCCCACGTCAGCGTACCGCAGATCGGCGGCATGTACCGGGGCGACTACCGGCGGAAATTCACTCTGGCCGAACACGGGTTCCGCCTGCCCTCCTGCATGGACAACCGTCCCCTCAAGTTCGAGGAATGGGACGCCATGCGCCCGCAGTCGGTCTTCGTCAGCGCCACCCCGGCCAAGTGGGAACTGGAGCAGACCGGCGGCGTCTTCACCGAACAGGTGATCCGTCCCACGGGCCTCTTGGACCCCGAGGTTGAAATCCGCCCCGTCGAGATGCAGGTCGACGACCTGCTGGACGAGGTGCGCAAGGTTTCGGCCAAGGGGTTCCGCACGCTGGTCACCACGCTGACCAAACGCATGGCCGAAGACCTGACCGAATACATGCACGAACAGGGCATCAAGGTCCGTTACATGCATTCCGACATCGACACGATCGAGCGGATCGAAATCCTGCGCGACCTGCGGCTGGGGGCCTTCGACGTGCTGGTGGGCATCAACCTTCTGCGCGAGGGACTCGACATTCCCGAATGCGGGCTGGTCGCCATTCTGGACGCGGACAAAGAGGGCTTCCTGCGCTCGGAAACCTCGCTGATCCAGACCATCGGCCGCGCCGCCCGCAACGCCGAGGGCCGCGTGATCATGTATGCCGACCGCATCACCGGCAGCATGGAGCGCGCGCTGGAGGAAACCAACCGCCGCCGCGCCAAGCAGATCGCCTATAACGAGGAACACGGCATCACCCCCGAGACGGTGAAGAAGAATGTCGAGGACGTTCTGGCCGGCCTCTATGCCGGCGACGTGGACATGAACCGCGTCACTGCCACCATCGAAAAACCGATGCACGGCGCCAACCTCGAGGCCCATCTGGACGGTCTGCGCGATCAGATGCGCAAGGCGGCCGAGAACCTGGAATTCGAAGAGGCTGCCCGCATCCGGGATGAGATCAAGCGCCTGGAAGCGGTCGACCTGGCCGTCGCCGACGACCCCATGGCACGCCAATGGGCGGTCGAGAAAGCCTCGGAAGACGCGGTCCGGTCGCAGGGGCGGTCAACGGCCGGACGGCCGGGGCAGCGGGGTGGAAATGTGAAGAGAAGGAAGCGTTAGGAAAAAGAAGTTTCTGGTGTTAAAATAAAGCCTCTATTTTAGGAGGTTATAATGAGAAACTTGTATTTGCATCTTGCATCCTTTTTCGCTTTTTTTGCTCAAGCTTCAAATGCGGAAGAAAGTTGGATACTCACATCTTCCTTCATCAACAATTCTGAAGTTGGTGCTCTGTCGAGCAGCCTATCACTACGCAACGAAACGGTTGACGAGAGCACTGGAACTATAACTATGAATGGCACTATTGCAGACATGAGTGGTTCTGTGACACCTGTATCTGTTTCTGTTACCTCTTTCGAAGCAACAGACAATTTCTCTGCCGAAGGCGGGCAGATAGAAACAGTCGCTGGTCCTGCTGAAATTAGACGAATTGCAAACTATGTTTCCATGCCAGAACCGAAAATTACCACTTCGGTTTATAGTGTTGTTGGACTGGAAACGTCAGATGTCGGCTTTATTACCGTTCAAGATGACCCTAACCCTTTAATAATTTTAGGCCTGACTGGTGGCGCATATATGCTGATTTGCGGAGGGCTGGAAATCTATCGTGCAAAGCAAGCGTGTTCCGAAAACAGAAGTCTCGATATTGGAATTGAGTATAAAGATTTCAAGTTTGGTTGCTACATTGAATGCAAAGATCCGGATAACAACTAACCGCCAAAGGATCTTGCAAAACACCAAACGGCTAAAGTAAGCGCTGCTCACACGCTGCAGCGTGTGAGCAGCGTCGGCCGGAACTTTGCAATTGTTACTGGCCTACTCCGAAGTCGCCAACGGTTTTAAAGGTGTGGGCGACAAACACTTCAACCTTGCAGCCCAGCGCTCCCTCCTCCACGTTTGAAATCACAAATTGTGATTCCAAACGGCTGCCATGACGAACCCGAACACCCTGCCCAGCACGCATGAGGTCCAAAGCGCCATTCACCGGGTGCGCGGCACACGCGTGGTGCTGGCCGAGGATCTGGCGCGGTTCTACGGAAAAACCGTCAGCGCCTTCAATCAGGCCGTCTCGCGCAACAAGGACCTGTTCGAAGGTTACCGCTTTCAGCTGACCGACGCCGAGGTGGCCGATTTGACATCACGGAATGTGATTTCAAAGCCCAAGGGCCGCGGCGGGCGGCGGGTCAATCCGTGGGTCTATACCGATTACGGCGTGGCCATCGCCTCGACCCTGTTCAAGGACCCGCGCGCGATCAAGATCACCCGGATGATCACCGAGGCCTTCGTCGACGGCGCCAATGCCCTCGCTGAAACCCCAAGCAGCGCACCCGAGATCCTGCCGCCAGAAAGCACCCCTGCCCCGCTGCTGCCGAATGGCGAGCAATTGCGGGCGCTGGCCGAAAACATCCTCGATTCCGGGCAACAGAGCCTGGTCGACTACATCGCCAACCCCACCACCAAGCGCCAGCAGGCGGTGGCGGTGATCATGAAGACGCTGGCCGAAACCGCAGGCGAAGAGGTGCGCACCCAGCACGAGCGTCTACGCCTGCGCATCGCCGAACGGTTGGCCGCGGGCGACTATGCCGATGACGATGACCGCAAGCGGCTGATCGAACTGCTGCAGGCGATGAAGGGCTAAAGCCCCAGCTCGGCCCGCATCTTTTTCGTCAGCTTGGCCACGACCAACTCGTAGGACGTCACGATGTGGTCGCGCAGGGACGCGTCGCTCATCCCGCGTTCGTCATAAACCTGCAGCCATTTCATGCCGCGCGAGGCCAGATAGGGCGCGGGCCGGATGCCGGGCTGATCCTGCAGCACCTCATAGGCCAGGTCGGTGGCCTTGAAGGTAAAGGCGTCCGTGCCGTCGTTCCAGCCGCAGATCGCGAACACCTTGTCGCCCACCTTCCACACATCCGCATTGCCCCACTGCACGACGTGGCTCGTGGCCTTCAGAGAGGCGCAGAAAGCGTTGAATTCGTCCCGGGTCATGACGCCGATCCTGACGGGCCGGCAAGGATTTCGCAAGCAAGCATGACCTGTCGGGCCTAACCGAACAGGTCTTGCAGAACGTCGCCGATCTGCACCGTTGCCGCGCTGGACCAGTCTGGCCGATAGGACGGTTTTCGCACCTGGTACTCGGTTCCGGTGCCCGTGCCCGACCAGACGCCATCGAAGAACAGAGCGCGCTCCTTGCGCCGCCGCGGGCGTATTTCAGGCGGCCGCCGCCAATACATGATCGCGCGTCGAGCACCGGCCACATCCCCGGCCTTCCATCTGCGCACCCAAACGGCCCGGTCTATGGCCCCGGTGTTGTAGTGAAAGGACAAGGCCGCGCCCAACTGCGCCTCGGTCAGGGCGTGGCCGGCAAAGGCCGTTTCCACAGCAGGCAGATAGTTGGTGCGGATTGCCCACTCATACACTTCAAAACAGCGCCGCAAGGTCTGGGGGTTGTCCAGATAGCGCGGCCAGACCGTGTGGCCCGAGGCCGACGTGATCCCCACGCTCCAGGTCCAGACATCAACGGAATCCAGATAGGCCTCGCGCACGATCGCTTCGTGCGCGATAAGCTCGGCTGCAATACGCGGCGTGATCTTGTAAGGCATCAGGCCATCCCCGAGTGGCGGCCGATGTCACCCCTTGTCCCAATGGGCGATGACATCATACCCCATCGGCGTCGGAGGCCCCTCAAGATACTCGGCAAACTGGCCCCACAACTCGGCAACCTTGGGGGCGTTTGCGTTTGATGTCGCCTCGCTTTCGACGACCGAGATCACATAGCCGCTGCCGTCCTCGTTCATCACATTCGTAAAGCAGTGCATACCGGGCATGCCCATGATCTGATCCTTAAGATCGTTCATTCGGGCCGTGGCGGCCTCGCGGGTGCCGGGCTTCATCTTGAACTGGGTAACGCGTGCAAACATGGTTGTCCTCCCTCGCATGGGGTCCAGACCCCGAACCGCGGCAAACTGCCAGCGGACGTTATGATCCTACCACGTCCTGCCCAAATCACGCAGGGACACAGGCAACGCGATCATGTGCGAGAAAAGGTTCAACCATGAAGATAGGTGTCTTCAAGGACCGTCAGGGGCGGACAAATTTGGCGTTTCCGACAGCCCGCGGTTTGGGCGCCGCGCTTTGCGTGGACGCAGGAGCCTGGACCGGCACAGCCGACCGCGTTGCGGCGCGGACACTGGACTCGCATGCGATCCCGTCGCCGTCAGGGTCGTTGCGTTTGTGGTATCCAAGCTGTCCCTCGCGCATCGGTCCAAGACCAACGGAGCGTGCCGCGTCGCAACCAGCCAGCGCCACAAGGTGCATCACGGCTTCGGTCCGCTCCAGATCCGAGGTCCGGAGATATACACCCAGCGCGATCATCCCCGTCGTCAGCGGCAGGGCCAGCACCATCAGCAGAATGCGCAGCGGGGACAGCGCATGTCGGCGCAGGGCATCAGCCTTACGCTGCCGACGTGCCAAGCGCGGATCTGGTGCGGGTTCGTTGTATACGGTTGTCTTCAGCTTCATAAACTTGGCGATACACCAACTATGTGGCAAAGCCGAGGCATCGGAATGACGCAATCCAGCGAGGGCGCCACGTGAACACTCGAAACCCATTTCAACCGGTCGACGAGACTGCGCGGGAACTGGCCCTTGATCTTATCACGCAGGCCCGTTTTGCTGCGCTTGCCGTGGTACATCCGGACAACGGACTGCCGTCGATCAGCCGCATCGCACTGGCCACCGACAGTGCTGGATGGCCGCTCACCCTGATCTCGGATCTGGCGGAGCACTCACGCGCGTTGGAGGCAAATCCGGCCTGCGCGTTGCTAATCGGCGAGCCCGCTGACAAAGGTGATCCACTGACCCATCCCCGGCTGACCCTGCACTGCACGGCGCGCCCGATCCCACGGGCGACCGAGGAGCATACCGCGCTTCGGGCAAGCTACTTGTCACAGCGTCCGAAGGCCGGACTATATATCGACTTCGCAGATTTCCGTTTTGTGCGTTTCGAGATTGTCGATGGGCTTCTCAATGGCGGGTTCGGCAAAGCGTGGAAGATGACACGCGAAGACCTTTGCCCGCCATCAAATCAGCGAACGACGTGAACTGCGCAACTGGCGTGGCGCACCACATGTGTCGCGGTCGAGCCGAGCAACAGATCCTGCATCCCCGGTCGGTGCGACGCCATAATGATCAGGTCAGGTTTGTTGGTTTCCGCCCAATCCAGAATCGTGCGCCCCGAATGGCCCTCGACCACAACGCCCTTGGCGTTCGGTAGCTTGGCGGCCAGAATGTTCAGCTCATCCTGGATCGCGCGCCGCGCTTCGGTCAGGTATTCGGCCGGCATGTAAGAGATTGCGTAGTCCGGGATATGCTCGACAACATGCAACAGGGTCACTTTCGCATCTGGCGTCGCCAATAGTTTGGCCAGTTTCAGCGGCCCCGACGTGTCACGCTCGGCATCGAAGGAAATCGGGACAAGAATATTGTGATACATGGCTGGCGTCTCCTTGAGTTTCGCGTTCAGATAGCAGTAGCCAAAGTCTTCTGACCTTGATTCAGGTCAGGATCAGTCAAATGTTTCGGCAACGTCGTACATCACCGGCTCGAAGCTTTTGCACAATTCGTTGATCTTGCGGTTGCGCTCGCGCATTTCAGGCGTTCGCAGCATGGCCAGAAAGTCTTCCCGCCGCTCCCACTGCGAATAGTTCGCGATTCGGGTCTGGGCATCGTTGACATGCAGTCCGGCCGCGACAAAACCGGGCTGCTTGGAAATGAAGTTCGCATAGGCGTCGGTCAACGCTTCCAGCAGGTCCTGACAGGTTCCGGGGGTCAATTCGAAAGTGGTGATAACGGTCTGAACACTGGCGTCTTTTGATATCTTCGGCATCGGTCATCTCCCTTGTCTTACCCAAGCCTAGCACAGGTTTTTCAAACGTCTTGCCTTTCGTTGAACTGGCGCGAAAAAGTTTCCGAAAAATGAACCGAGCGCTAACCTTCCGTTAACCAAGGTTGATGATCCTGCGCAAATGGACCGCCTGATCGCCTTCCTGTGTGCAAGTCTTGTGTTTTCGACTCCGGCCTTGGCCGGGGCATGGCTTCGTGAAGAAGGCGCCTCGTTCACATCGTTGGCCCTGACGGCGTTTTCCGAGCCCGGGAAGGGCATCCGCTTCAAGTCCTCGCTCTATGGGGAATGGGGAATGCGCCCAAATCTGACGCTGGGTTTGGACGCGGAAGAGCATCAAGAACTCTACGGTCACGCCGTGGTGTTTGCGCGCCTACCGGTTGCCGAATTTTCCAACGGTGGGCGTCTGGCGGCCGAGTTGGGTGTCGGCGCGCATCACCGTGAAACCCGCGCATGGGCGATGTACAAGGCAACCCTGTCTTGGGGCAAAGGATTTCAGGCCCGATATGGCAGTGGCTGGCTGGCGGCTGATGCCGCGCTGGAGTACCGAAGCCATGACGCTCTGATCCGAAAACTGGACCTGACAGTGGGTTTGTCGTCGCACCGTCGGGTCAATCCCCTGCTCCAGATCGAAACGTCCTATGTACCTGGCCGCCCGCTCTATTGGAGCGCGCGACCCTCGGCGATGTTTCGATCCGAAAGCGGCCCCAACACCTGGATAATCGGGGTCGAGCGCAACGCCGCCCGGGACAGGCCAGGCCTGAGATTCGCGCTGTGGCGCAAGTTCTGAATGCTGCGCGCCGGCCGCCCCAAAAGCGACCGGCCGACACGGATCAGACCTCGATCCGCATGATCACCGAAACTTCACCACTCAAGGCCTCGGACCAACGCAACTTGATCTGGTCCTGTTTCGTCCCTTGCTGCAACTGAACATAGGGGGCCGTATAGCGCAGAGTTCCAAAGGCGGTTCTCAGCCCGTCCAGCACGACGACGCTGTCACAGCTGCGGGCCTGCCCACCAAAGGGGAATGCACCATTCGAGTCCACCGTCCAGGCAGAGGCCGCCGTATTCTGTTCGTGTCGGACCCGCAGCGGGTTCGCGGTCTTGAGTGTCACGTTGTGATACGTGTTGTCTGCGAACGTGACATTCACATGCCGATCAGGATTCAGATCGGCAAAAGTTGTATCAACCTTGTCCACGCGGTCGATTGACCCGTTCGCCGTTCGGAACTTGTTGCCCGTGACCGTCATTCCGTTCAAAAAATGCCCGACGCCATGCGGGCGCACGACGATATAGGCGAACCACGGGGCAACGTCACTTAAATAGAAGATGTTGTCGGTGATGCTCATGGCGCTGAAGGAATAGCCCGAGGTGTAGTCGGGTTCGGCATCGCGCTCATTGCTCCACTCGATGAAACAGTTGTCGATATAATTGTCGGCGATCGAAGAACTGTTGTAGGCCCCGATCATCACCAAACCCGCATTGCGCACACCGTTCGGCACGCTGTCGCCCTGAAAGAAGTGGTTGCCCAGAACCAGGTTGTTGTCTCCGCCCAGAACCGCGAAGTGGTGGAAACGAACGGCGCGGTTGTGGCGCAGCTTGACGTCGTTGGCATTGGCGTTGATGGCAATCGAACTGCGGTCGGGCACGTCCAGAGACTCTTCACTGGACAGGAACTGGCAACCGTCGATCAACATGCCCTGGCACCCCACCCCGATTGAAGTGATGCCGCGATCCAACGGACGGCTGACAAAGCAGTTCTTCAAAACGAACGTGTTCCCGCCCGGCGACAGGCGGATCGCGCTGCAGCGCCCGTTGCATTGAATCTCGATGTCTTCCATGGCGAATTTCTGGAGCGCACTGAAGCCCGAGAAATCCAACAGGTACTTGAAAGCAACGAACGTGAATGTCTGCGTGCCAGCCGCATCGTAGATGGGTGCGTTCAAGGTGATCTCACCGGCACCTTCATCCTTGGACCGAACATAGATCTCACGTCCAACGCCGCTGCCCTGAACCAACGACCCGACCGGGATATTGGCCACGTTGGCCACACCGGACAACTTGTAGGGATCCGCCGGGTCGTATGTTGCGACAGAGGTAAAGGTCTCGGTGTCCCATGAGGCGCTGCTCTTGACGTCGAACTGCCCGTTGCGGATCACGCGGCGAGTGGAGTAGCTGCCGCGATTGGGCACGGCGGCCTGCATGTCGATCGGCTCGGACACCGAGATCTTGCGGCCGCCCAGGTCCAGCGATTCATGATCCGAGTTGTTCAACAGCGCCTGAAACGCCTTTTTGAAGGCCAGGGCTTCATCGCCGAAGGCGGAGATGTAAGTCGGCAGATCGAAATTCTTGGTCATAAGAAGCATCTTGTCATCAGGCATCGTGACCGTGCCCTCAAAGTCGACCTCCGCGTCCAGCCCAACATCCTGTGCCAGGTGGTAGGTTCCCTGCGGCACATAGATGCGGCGACCTCCCGCGGCTTGGTCTGCCGCCTCGAACGCGGCCGAGTCGTCGGCCACACCATCTCCTAACGCGCCATAGTCCCGCACGTCCACAAGGCTGATCATGTCGCGCAAGAAGATCCCGGTGACATCGGTAATTTCGATATCATCGATCCGAACGAGCGCGCCGTTTGCCCCCTCGATATCGAGGCCGAAATGCCCGTATAGCGCCGAAATGCCCCAAGACATGTCCACGCCCGGCCGCTGTCCAATCCCGACGATGGCGGTGACCTCGTGCACCACGCCATAGGCCGACAGCTGAATGGCCGGGCCCTGTTCGGTCAGTCCGGAAAGGTGCACGTCGCCGGCCCCTCCGGCCCATCCAGCGATCCGGACCTGCGGCAATGGCCCGCTGATCGCTTTGACCCGCGCCTTGATCTGCAAATAGCAGCCCGGCAGAATCGGCGTCTGCCCCATGTACCGCAGTTGCTGCGTGGCATTGACCTTCAGTATCTCAAGACAACCGCCAAACTCCGCATCTGCAGGCACGAACACTCCCGTTCCCGATCCGTCATAGGTCGGTGAGCCCGGAGTGCCGTCGCCGCTGGACCAAACATCCAGACCATTCGCGAATTGCGGCAGCGTGAAAACGATGCCGTCGGTGATTGCCTTGTTCATTGAATACCCTTTCCCAAACGCGCCCACTCTTCAGGCTATGGCGCATGCCAAATTCCGGATCCGGAAGCCGCCCGGACACGCTGGTCTGAGTATCGAAAAGGGATTAACCGTCGCTCATATCATCGTGACGGTGGGTGTTGCGTCAGGCGGATGGGTCGGAGTTGCCAAGCAGCTGCACCCCGTTGATCTTCCAGCCGTTTTCCAGCTGGACCATCTGATAGTCCAGGATGTGGACCCGGCCGTTCGCATCCACCACCATCACTTTCTGCCACCAGAACCCGGAAATCTGCCGCAATTCCAGAAATCGGATCTCAGCTGGGCGCCAGACCATTGGATAGCCGTTGCGCACCATCGCGCCAAAATTCTCGGGCGTGCGGAACATTGTCTGGATGTTGGGGCTGGCGAAGGTGAAGGCCGTGGCGAAGTCATCGGCCTTGAAGGCTTCAATCTGCGCAGCAATATTGGCTTCGATGTCGCCACTTTGGGCAACTGCGGCTGTTGCCAGACCGGCGCTCAGGGAAACTGCAAGCAAAAGTCGACGCATGGGACCACCTCCTGCCGGAAAGGTAGCCCCATGCAGTATGTGGTCAAATCAGACCAGGTCTCCGGCCACGGCCTTGTCGATCAGTGCAATCGTTTCGGGGACGCCATAAAGGGCGATGAACCCGCCGAACCGAGGGCCTTGGCTGGCGCCCAACAACACCTCATAAAGGGCTGTGAACCAGCCGCGCATCGGGTCAAAGCGCTCACGGCCGATGGAATAGACCACAGATTGCAGAGCTTCGTCCTCGACCGGACCGTCATAGGCTTCAAGCGCCGACTTCAGGGCTTCAAGCGCCTCGCGCTCTTGCTCCGTCGGCGCCCGATGCTTGCGGGTCGGCTTCACGAAGTCGTTGAAGTAGCGCACTGCAAAACCGGCAGCCTTGTCGAGGTCCGGGTGGCTTTCGGCCGTGGCTTCGGGCGCATAGCGGCGGATGAAGCCCCATAGCGTCTCTTTGTCCTCGGCACCTGAAACCGACGCGAGGTTCAACAGCATTGCAAAGGGAACGATCAACGTCGATTCCGGCACGTCACCGCCGTGAATGTGCCAGACCGGGTTGTTCAACTGAGCCTTCAGGTCCTGCCCGGGGTAGGCACGCAACTGCTGATGGTATTCATCATACGCCTTGGGGATGACGTCAAAATGCATCCGCTTTGCCGTCTTCGGCTTTTGATACATGAAATAGGCCAGACTCTCGGTCGGCGCATAGGTCAGCCACTCGTCGATTGAAACACCGTTTCCGGACGACTTCGAGATTTTCTGCCCGTTTTCATCGAGGAACAGCTCATACGAGAAATGCTCGGGCGCACGGCCGCCCAGCGCCCGGCAGATCGCGTCATAGATCTTTTCGTTGGTCGCATGTTCCTTGCCATACATCTCGAAGTCGACGCCCAACGCCGCCCAGCGCGCCCCGAAATCCGGCTTCCACTGCAACTTCACATTGCCGCCGGTCACGGGCAGCGTCCACTCCTTGCCATCTTCATCATCGAAGGTGACGGTGTAGGTCTCGGCGCACACCTTTCTCATCGGCACATAAAGAACCCGGCCCGTTTCCGGATGGATCGGCAGGAAGATCGAATAGGTCTGCTGACGCTCCTCGCGCAGGCTTTTCAGCATGATGGCCATGATGTCGTCATAACGTTCGACTGCACGCTTCAGGATTTCGTCGAACTGACCCGAACGATAAAAGTCGCGCGCCGAATAGAACTCGTATTCGAACCCGAACGTATCAAGGAACCGACGCAGCATGGCGTTGTTGTGTTCACCAAAGCTGGGATACTCGCCGAACGGATCAGGGACCGAAGTCAGCGGCTGCTGCAGATAGGCTTCAAGGGCCTCGGGGTTCGGCACGTTGCTGGGGACCTTGCGCATTCCGTCCAGATCATCCGAAAAGCAGATCAGCTTGGTGGGAATGTCCGACAGGGCCTCGAAGGCGCGCTTGATCATCGTGGTCCGTGCCACCTCACCGAAAGTGCCGATATGCGGCAGGCCCGACGGGCCATATCCCGTTTCGAACAGAACGAAGCCCTTCTCCGGTGGAGACTTCTGATAGCGTTTGAGCAACCGGCGCGCCTCTTCGAAAGGCCAGGCCTTTGACGTCATGGCGGTTTCACGCAGTTCAGACATTTCGTTCGTTCTCCATCGGGAAATCAGCGAGGGTCGCTCAATGCGACCGACCGGCATCTCCTATTGTGCAGATGCAGCGTGAGTCAATGACCACAGGCGAGAAACGCCGCCCCTGCTACGATTTCAGACGGTTGCTCGTGACCAGGAACACGGCAAAATCTGATCAGGGCACAAGCAGACATCGGTATGTATTGGAAAACAAGATATTGAACCCTTTGCCACACCTCAATAACGTGCGGCACGATACCAATCGCAGGACGTTCCCATGACCCAACCCGTTTCCCACCCGATGTCGCCGCAGGATTGCCTTGTGGCGATCATGGTGGCCGTCTCAGCCTCGGACGAGAACATCCGCACCGTCGAACTGGTCAAGATCGAGACAGCCGTGAATATGCTGCCTGTGTTTGCCGACTACGATATCGACCGTATGCGCCGGGTTTCGCAGATCGTGTTTGATCTGTTCGAGCAGGAAGATGGTCTGGACGCACTGTTTGGTCTGATCCGGGACAACCTGCCTGAGCGGTTGAACGAAACGGCCTATGCTCTGGCCTGCGATGTCGCCGCCGCCGACGGCTCGCTGGCCGAAACCGAACTGCGGCTGCTGGAAGAGATCCGGTATGAGTTGGAGATCGATCGGCTGCACGCCGCAGCGATCGAGCGCGGCGCACGGGCGCGTCACACCGTCTGATCGGTTTCAGCTGCCATAAAGCGCGCCCCAGCGTTCGATGAGGGCCTGCTGCAGTTTGCGAGACCTGCGATTCCAGCTGCGCGCGCCTTCAGGGCGTTCGCGGCTTTCACGCGCGATGGTCGCCCGATGCGGAAGATCGGCAGTGAATATCGCAAAGGCCAACTCGGATCCTTCGGCGGTGGTCAGATACCCGCCCAAGCCAGATACAAAGTTCAGGGTTCCGGTCTTGGCGTCGACCTTGATCGGGTGCCCTTGGATCCGCTGGCCTTTGGCGTCGGTCAGGGTAAACGGCTTCAACAGATGTCGCAGCGTTTCATGTTGCTGAGCGGCCACCAGAACTTTGACCAGGCCAGACGGCACCATTCGCGAAGCATCGCCCAATCCGGAATGATCCACCATAGCAATACCGGACGCGCCATAGGTCTGAGCCGACCAGCGATTCATCTCATCCGCGGACTCTGCCAGTGTTTGCGGCCGCCTACCCCGCGCGACGGTCGCAGCCAGCCCCACCATCTCGGCCGTGAGGTTGGTCGAATATTTCAGCATCCCTTTCACTATGCTGGTCAGTTCATCGCTCTGATGCGTGACCAGAACGGTGCCGCTGGGGGCCTCGCGTGTGACTTGAACCCGCCCCAGGACGATGCCGTTCACCCGGGCCAGAGTGCGGAACACATCCCCGGCATACAAACCCGGTTTGCGCACGGGCAACCACCTGGCGCCGCCGCTGCCCAGCGCGCCCTTGGCAACTGTCCAGCGGTCCTGCCGCGCGCTGGGTTGATAGCTGTAGACCGGAAGGTTGCGATTTTCGATCCGCATCGCGGCCATGTCCACCGACGGCGTATAACTGGCACTGCGTGCGTCCATGGTCACGTCATAGCTGGACCCTTGGCGTTTCCACTCGAAATGCACGCGGTTGAAGTTCAGGGAAATTCCACTGATCGCAGGGCTATAGCCCACATGATCAGGCTGACCGGGGTCTATGCTGAATACAAAGGGCAATGCGCCGCTGTACACTTTGAACGCCCCCCGAACCTCGGTCAGTCCGGCCTTGCGCAGGTTGGCGGCCATCATGGCCAGAGCATCGGTATCCAATACCGGATCGGCGCCTCCGACCAGTATCAGATCACCCTTGAGGATCCCGTTTTCAATCGGACCATCTGCGATCAGCTTTGTTTCGAACCGATGGTCCGGCCCCAGAACGTCCAGCGCGTAAAGCGCGGTCAGGGCTTTGGCGACGCTGGCCGGCGGCAAGCCGCGGGCCCCGCCGAATTCCTCCAGTTGCGCGCCGGTTTTTACGTCGGCCACAGCGAAGACCACTTCGCCGTTCAATCGCGCCGCCTGAATGATGCGTTCGGCACCGCTCAACTCGGCGCCACGGGCAACAGGCCGCAATGAGACCGTTGGCGCCCCGGCAAGGCCCGCGGTGGGGATCAGAAGCGAACCGGCGCCGGCCAGAAAGAAACGTCTCGAAATACGATCAGTCATGGGTCAAATAAAATCCCAGAGATCACAGGCAAACAACCATGCACCTGAATTATGTGCCCATCGGGGCTGTTCAGGCAACACCTGTCAGGTCCAGCCGCCTTTGGAGCGTATCTGAGTCGAGCTGACATCGACCATCGGCACGTTCACGAAACACCAGGCCGGTGCATCGGCCCGACCCAAAAGATGCCGCGCCGTTCCGTCAATCCGGTATTTGCCATAGACACGCGCCGCCGGTGACATGCGGGCCGAAATCCGATCTCCGGGGCGCGCCACCACGCCCACAGGAACGGTGTCCATGATCAACCGCCAGTCCTTCCATTTGTGAAACTGGGCCAGGTTGTCAGCCCCCATCAGCCAAACGAACCGAACCTGCGGATAGAGCCGCCGCAAGGCAGCAAGTGTGTCAGCCGTGGCGCGGGTGCCGGTCAGATCCTCAATGTCAGTCACCTCAACCTTGGGATGCTGCATGATGGACCGTGCGGCCTCAACTCGCTGATCGATCGGAGCCGGGCCGCGAGCCTTCAGCGGGTTCCCCGGCGACACCAACCACCAGACCCGATCCAATCCAAAAGCCTTCATCGCCTCCAGTGTAACGTGCACATGCCCCTGATGCGGTGGATCGAACGATCCCCCGAACAGCCCCACGACCTGACCGGGCCGCGCATATGGTATCGCGCTTCGCAACATCCCCTGCTGTAGTCCAGAACTCGCCGGCCTTGTCAATCAACAGGTTGCACAGCATCGCCCAAACCGACCGCCCCCGATCGCACCACTTCGGCACACCAGCCGCCATGCCCACGCACGGCAGAGTACCCCCCGTTGCCCAACGCCTCTTCCATCCTGCTGCAAGGCGCGCAGATAACCGTGATCCGCAAGATGGCGGTGCCGACCTGAACCTCGCGCCCTTTGAGAGCGCCCAGATTGATGCCGGAAACCACCAGATTGCGCCGCAGCACGTCCGGTGCGACCGGACCTTGCCCCAAATAGCTGCCGATCGCGGCAAGATGCTCGTGCTGAACCAGGGTCACCGCACGCTTCCCCGAGCGACTGCGATCGCCCTCAACCCCATCTTCCCGGATCATGGCCTGACCCAGTGCGATCATATCCAATCGTCGCCCCGGTCTGACGCCGATCCATTCGATCCGCCCGGCCTTGGCCCAACCTGATACCAATTGCGCAAGTTCCGGCATTCCCAGCATCCTTCCCAGTCCGGTCAGGCCGGCGCATAAGGCCAGCCAGAAATTCGCCAAAGCACCAGCTTGCCCCGCCCGTCCCGCTTGGCTATCAAGCGGGTCAACCTGAATTCCCCGACCCAGAGGACGCGACATGGCCGCCTATCAATATGTCTACCACATGCAGGGTGTCTCAAAGACCTATCCCGGTGGCAAGAAGTGCTTTGAAAACATTCACCTGAGCTTTCTGCCCGGCGTAAAGATCGGTGTCGTCGGCGTGAACGGCGCCGGTAAGTCGACCCTGATGAAGATCATGGCCGGCCTCGATACCGATTTCACCGGCGAGGCGTGGGCCGCCGAGGGCGCAAAGGTCGGCTATCTGCCACAGGAACCTCAGTTGGACGAATCCCTGACCGTCCGTGAAAACGTCATGCTGGGCGTGGCCGAGAAAAAGGCCAAGGTCGACCGCTTCAACGAAATCGCGATGGAGATCGCCGAGAACTACTCGGACGAGTTGATGGAAGAGATGACCGCCCTGCAGGACGCGATCGACGCGGAAAACCTGTGGGACCTCGACAGCCAGATCGACGTGTCGATGGAAGCGCTGCGCTGCCCGCCGGACGATGCTAACATCGCCAACCTCTCGGGCGGTGAGAAACGCCGCGTGGCGCTCTGCAAGCTGCTGCTGGAAGCGCCTGACATGCTGCTCTTGGACGAACCGACCAACCACCTGGACGCCGAGACCATCGCCTGGCTGCAACAGCACCTGATCGACTACAAGGGCACCATCCTGATCGTCACCCACGACCGCTACTTCCTGGATGACATCACCGGCTGGATCCTCGAGTTGGACCGCGGACGTGGCATCCCGTACGAGGGCAACTATTCCTCGTGGCTGGAGCAGAAGGCCAAGCGGCTTGAGCAGGAAGCCCGCGAGGACAAATCCAAGCAGAAGACCCTGCAACGCGAATTGGAATGGATGCGTCAGGGTCAAAAGGCCCGTCAGGCCAAATCCAAGGCCCGTATCAACGCCTACAACGAGCTGGCGGAACAGTCTGAGCGCGAGAAGCTGACCCGCGCCCAGATCGTCATCCCCAACGGCCCGCGCCTGGGCAGCAAGGTGATCGAGGTCAACGGGCTGGCCAAGCATATGGGCGACAAGCAACTGATCGAGAACCTGTCCTTCAGCCTGCCGCCGGGCGGCATCGTCGGTGTGATCGGCCCCAACGGCGCCGGTAAATCGACCCTGTTCAAAATGCTCACCGGCCAAGAAAAGCCCGATGCCGGCACCATCGAATACGGCGACACGGTGCAACTGTCCTATGTCGATCAGTCGCGCGACGACCTCAACGACAACGACACCGTGTGGGAGGCGATCACCGGCGGCGCCGAGATCATCCAACTGGGTGACGCGCAGGTAAATTCCCGCGCCTATTGCTCGTCCTTCAACTTCAAGGGCGGCGACCAGCAGAAAAAGGTCTCGCTGCTGTCAGGAGGTGAGCGCAACCGCGTCCACATGGCCCGCCTGCTGAAAGAGGGCGGAAACGTCCTGCTGCTGGACGAACCGACCAACGACCTGGACGTAGAAACCCTGCGCGCGCTGGAAGACGCGCTGGTCGATTTCGCCGGCTGCGCCGTGGTCATCTCGCACGACCGTTTCTTCCTCGACCGGATCTGTACGCACATCCTGGCCTTTGAAGGTGATGCGCATGTCGAATGGTTCGAGGGCAACTTCGAAGACTACGAAGAAGACAAGAAGCGCCGCCTGGGACCGGACGCGTTGGAGCCCAAGCGGTTGAAGCATAAGAAGTTTGCGCGATAACACTCCTGACACATCTCCGGATGGATAGTGTGGGCAGAGATCAGCCCATACTATCAACGGGATGATGGACAGTTGGAAAACGGTATGGCGGAAGCGCTACCGTTGCTTGGTTTCTCTATGATCGCAAGCACTTCGGTGTGGTTGTCTTCGCTGATCTTGGCGTCTGTGTTTCCATTCTTCAACTTCAAGAAAGAGTATACCGAGTATCTATTGAGGGTAAGCGGCGCACCGCCCACCCGTCTTCGTCTGCTTCTGACGGTTTACGGGGCTAACAGCTATTTCTCTAAGTTAGATTGGGGGCACGATTCACCTGCACCGGGTGCACTCAAAACCACTCCAAATCGCAACCTTTTTCGCATGCTTCTCCTGGCACTTGCGACCTTGATTTTTACCGTGTTCCTGTGGATCGCTGCATTCGCGATGTTCAACATCATCTCGGCACGAATCTAGAAAACGACATCCCGGCATCTGGCTGATTGCTTGTGCCGATACGGGCTCTCGGGCGTCCGAATGCCATTGACTGGAGTCGACTATCAGACAGGTGACCGATCCAATTTTTTTGGCCGATCCGCTAATGGATTCGTGTCCGTTCTGCCCGGATGGGACGCGATAATCTGACACCGAAAAGTCCGTAGCGGATTCGAATTCAGTTCGGCGGATTTATGTTCAAAACGCCCGCTGGCCCCTGAAAGCACAACACATTCTGCCCAACTGACCCTTGCCATATGGCCCTCTCAGTGCCATATGCAAAGAGCTTACGTTATTCTACTTCGACCTACTGTCTCCGTTTTCGGCGTTCAGTCTATCGATCCAGACAACGACGCCGGGCTGCCGCAATTCCGTGGGCAGCACTAATACAGGAGATACGGATATGCCCGCAGGCACCGTAAAATGGTTCAACACCACCAAAGGTTTCGGCTTCATCGCACCCGAAGAGGGCGGCAAAGACGTGTTCGTGCACATTTCGTCCGTCGAGCGTTCGGGCCTGACCGGCCTGGCCGACAACCAGAAAGTCACCTATGAACTGCGCGCTGGTCGCGACGGTCGCGAAAGCGCCGACAACATCGAACTGGCCTAAATCAGGTCTCTGGGGGCGACGGATGGCCGTCGCCCCCATTTTTTTGCGCGGTTTCCGATCGCGCTTTCCAGCCCAAGTGGGGCAGGAAAACCACATCACTTTCCGGTGAAACTCGCGCGGGAATTGACCGGATCGGCTATTCTGAACAGACTGCTACCCTGTTTTCTTTGTTGATTAGCCGAGTATTGCCATGTTCTCACGCCGCAATTTTCTGATCTCCGCTGCCGCTATCAGCGCCGTGCCTGGCATGGCCCACGCGAAAAAGAAGCCGGTCGAATACGACCCGACCCCGCAAATCGTTCGGATCAAGAAGCAGTTTTTGCCCGGGCAATTGTTGGTCGCGCCACGTTCGTTCTACCTGTATTTCGTGACCGAGCCCCGCAAAGCCATCCGTTATGGCTGTGGCGTCGGCAAGGCCGGGCTGGAATTTACCGGCACTGCAACGATCGACGTGAAAAAGGAATGGCCCACCTGGCGCCCGACCGAAGAGATGATCGAGCGGGACCCCGTTGCCTATGCCAAATTCAAGGACAATGACTATGTCCAGCCCGGTGGAGGAGACAACCCGCTGGGCGCCCGTGCCTTGTATCTGTTTCAGAACGGCGTCGACACGTATTTCCGCATCCATGGAACGACCCAGCCGCAGACCATCGGACGAGCCGTGTCGAACGGGTGCATCAGAATGCTGAATGAGCACGTGATCGACCTGTACAACCGCGTCCCGATCGGAACGGTCGTCACCGTCGTCTAAGGCAGCGGTCAAGGCCCCGACCAATCCACCCCTTCGGCTTTTTCAATCTTCAGTCGTCCGTTTGGCCACGGGACGCAAAGGCTTGAAGCTTGCCTGTCCGATCCGGTCAGCCAGGTCCGGACGTCTTCGGGCCGCAACAGGACACCCATGCGGTGGTGGATCGGCCGCAGATCATCGTTTGGCTCGCAGGTCACTGCGGCGAACTGATCGACATGCTGACCACCGGGCGCAATCCATCTGTCCGTAACTGCGGCAAACAACAAGGGGGTTCCGTCGGCGGATTCAATCCGCCACGCGGTTTTGCGGCGCTTTTCGCCAGTCCACTCGTACCAGCCATCAACCGGAACAACCGCGCGACCGACACCTTCGAAAGCAGATTTGTCAAAAACCGTTTCCGACCGCGCATTAATGATCGTTTCCATGACCGGTCGCCCCCGGGCATTGACGCGCCCTACGGGGATCATGCCCCACCGCATGGGCCCGGCGCCTTCAGCAGTCAGAACGATCACTTCCTGACCGGGTTGTATGTTCTGGCGCGGCTGTTCATCCGGCCAAGTAGCTTCTCGACCCAGGAATTCGGAAATCTTGGAAAACGGCCGCGTCAGAAAGAACCGCCCGGGCACGGTTTACTGCCGCTGTTTTGCGGCGGCGATCAGATCAAGGACAGCAGGTCCAAGATCATCCACGATCAGCGCAACGCCGCGCGCATTGGGGTGGATCCCGTCTGGTTGCATGTAGGTCTGCACGGCTCCGGGGTCGCCATCCGCCTGCAACCCGGAAAAAAAGCTGGGGGCATAGAGCGTGCCGAACTGGGTGGCCAGATCCGGATACATCGCGTCAAACGCCTGTTTGTAGTCCGCGCCATAATTGCCCGGGGCCTGCATGCCGATCAGCAGAACCGGAACCTTGGCCGTTTGCGCCTCGGTCAGAATTTTTTCCAGATTCGACTTCGAGACCGCCGGATCGATCCCACGAAGAACGTCGTTTCCGCCCAGCGCCACGATCATCCCGTCCACCTCTGGTGTCAGGGTCCAGCCCACACGCGCCGCACCGCCGGCCGTTGTGTCCCCGGAAACACCGGCGTTGATTATCTTCACCTCGACGCCTTGCGCATCCAGCCACCGGTTCAGTTGAGGGACGAACCCATCCTTCTCAACAAGGCCGTAGCCTTGAGTCAGCGAGTCTCCGAGAGCGGCCAGGACCACCGGCTCGGCTGTGGCAGCAATGCCGCAGAGCGACAACAGCCCCGCCGCCAGAGCCTTGCGCAAATTCCTGACCGCTCCATATCCCAAATGACTGCCCCTTTCGGAAAGACTTATGACTGAACCCGTTCTGACACTCCAAAATGCCGCTTTGTCGCTGGATGGCAATGCCGGACCCGTTGAAATCTTGCGGGACATCAATCTGACCGTCAAAGAGGGAGAGACGCTGGGCCTCGTCGGCCCATCCGGTTCGGGCAAATCCTCGCTGTTGATGCTGATGGGTGGGCTGGAGCAGACGACCGCGGGTCGCATCACCGCACTGGGGCAGGACCTGACCTTGATGAGTGAGGACGCGCTTGCCCGCTTTCGTCGTGATGCGATGGGCGTCGTTTTCCAGAATTTCCATCTGATCCCAACGATGACGGCGCTTGAAAACGTGGCCACCCCGCTGGAACTGGCCGGTCACCGCGATGCCTTCGATCGGGCCGAGGCCGAATTGGCGGCGGTGGGGCTTTCGCATCGGCGTGATCACTACCCGGCGCAACTGTCGGGCGGCGAACAACAGCGGGTCGCGCTGGCCCGCGCTTCGGCCCCGCGGCCTCGGATCCTGTTGGCGGACGAACCGACCGGCAATCTGGATGAGGCGAATGGCGCGGCCATCGTTGATTTGCTGTTCGGCCTGCGTGACCGGCACGGGGCAACGCTGGTTCTGGTCACACACAGCCACTCGCTGGCCCGCAGTTGCGACCGGATCGTCCGATTGCGCGACGGCCGCATCACCGAAGAGGCCAGCCAAGAGGCAGCGGAATGAGCTTGCGCCTGGCGACGCGCCTGGCCCGACGTGAACTCAGGGGCGGCTTACGCGGCTTTCGGGTTTTTCTGGCCTGTCTGACCCTGGGGGTTGCCGCCATTGCTGCGGTTGGATCGGTGCAGCAAGCAATCATGACTGGCCTTGCACAGGAGGGGGCAGCCTTGCTGGGCGGCGATGCCCAGATCGAGCTGACCTACCGCTTCGCAAACGAAGCAGAAACCGCATGGATGGAGCAGAACGCCGATCGCGTGTCCGAAGTCGTCGATTTCCGCTCGATGGCCGTGACCCGCAGCGACGCACCGCAACGCGGACTTACTCAGGTCAAGGCCATCGATGACGCCTATCCTCTGATCGGCACCGTCCAACTGGACCCCGAAATCTCGCTGTCCGAGGCGTTGGACGGAAATGCCACTCTTCCCGGGGCAGTGATGGACCCGGTTCTGATCGAGCGTCTGGGGCTGGACATCGGCGACAGTCTTGCACTGGGCACGCAGGACTTTGTGCTGTCCGCCGCCCTGATATCCGAACCCGACGCGGCCGGAGATGGGTTCACCTTGGGCCCGCGCACATTGGTTCGCACAGCCGATCTGAAAGACTCGGGCCTATTGCAGCCCGGCACGCTGTTTTCGACTAAATACCGTATGGACCTGCCGGTCGGAGCCGACCTCACAGAAGTCTCGGAACAGGCAGAGAGCGTTCTGCAGGGTTCGGGGCTGCGCTGGACCGATGCGCGCAACGGCGCACCCGGAATTGCCGAATTCGTTTCGCGCCTCGGCGCGTTCCTGGTGCTGGTGGGTCTCTCCGGTCTGGCTGTGGGCGGCATCGGCGTGTCCGCGGCCGTACGCGCCTATCTCGCCCGAAAGACCGAAACCATCGCCACATTGCGCACCCTCGGCGCTGACCGCGCCACGATCTTTCAGACCTATCTGATCCAGATCGGCGTCCTTTCGGTTGTCGGGATCGCCGCTGGTGTAGCCCTTGGCGGGCTGGCCCCGATTCTCCTCGCACCCCTGATTGAAAGCCGGCTTCCCGTACCGGCCGTTTTCTCTGTCTATCCGCAACCGCTGTTCGAGGCGGCATTGTATGGCCTGCTGACCGCCTTGCTTTTCACCCTGTGGCCCCTTGCCCGGGCGGAGGACGTCCGGGCAGCGACCCTGTTCCGCGATGCGCTGAGCAGTGCCCGCAGGTTGCCCCGCGCCGCTTACCTGTTGGCGACGGGCCTTGCCCTGGCGACACTGATCGCCACCGCCGCTTGGTTCAGCGGATCCCCCTGGCTGACCCTCTGGACCGGAGGTGGATTTGTCGGCGCATTGGTGCTGTTGGCGCTGTCGGCCCAAGGCATCCGCTATGTGGCAAAAAGGGCCGCCACACGCGCCCGTGGCCGCCCGGCGTTGCGTTGGGCACTTGCCGCAATTTCCGACCCCCGTGAAGGTGCCGCATCGGTGGTCCTGTCTCTGGGATTGGGCCTGTCGGTTCTGGCTGCGGTCGGACAGATCGACGGCACTCTGCGCAATGCGATATCCGGGAACCTGCCGGACGTGGCGCCGTCGTACTTTTTCGTGGACATTCAAAAAGACCAGATGCCCGGCTTCAGCAGCCGGCTTGAAAACGACCCCGGTGTCACACGTGTAGAAAGCGCACCAATGCTGCGCGGAATCATCTCGCAGATCAACGGCCAGCCAGCACATCAGGTTGCGGGCGATCATTGGGTTCTGGAAGGCGATCGCGGCGTGACCTATTCGGACAACGCGCCACAAAACGCCCGCATCACCGCCGGGGAATGGTGGCCAGAGGACTATTCAGGCCCGCCTCAGATCAGCTTCGCCGCGGAAGAGGCCGAGGAAATGGGTCTCAAGCTTGGTGACGAACTGACTGTGAACATTCTCGGGCGTGATATCACCGCGACCATAACATCGCTGCGCGAGGTGGATTTCTCGAACGCGGGCATGGGATTCATCATGTCGATGAATCCGTCCGCACTGGCCGGCGCGCCTCATAGTTTCATTGCAACGGTTTACGCCGAGGAAGAGGCCGAGGCAGCTATCCTTCAAGACCTGGCGACCCAGTTCCCCAACATCACCGCGATCCGGGTTCGGGACGCGATCGACCGTGTCTCGGGCCTGCTTGCCGGTTTGGCCTCGGCCACCTCCTACGGCGCAGGTGTCTCTTTGCTGACCGGTTTTCTGGTCCTGATCGGCGCGGCGGCCGCGGGAGAGCCCGCACGTCGCTACGAGGCCGCAATCCTCAAGACGATCGGCGCAGATCGCCGACGGATACTTCTCAGCTTTGGCTTGCGCTCGGCGCTTTTGGGTGCGGCTGCGGGCTGCGTGGCGCTGCTGGCCGGCATCCTTGGAGGCTGGGCTGTAGCGACATTCATTTTCGATACCAGCTTTGCGGTGATATGGCCTTCGGCATTGGGTATCGTCGCTGCCGGGCTGGCCGTCACGCTGCTGGCGGGGCTGTTCTTCGCCCTTCGCCCCCTATCCGTCAGCCCGGCCCGCGTCTTGCGGGCCAGCGATTGAATTCAACGCGCGCAGGTAACGGGTTGCAGAATTTTCAACAGCGGATCGTTGTCACAAACCAAAGCATCCAACGATATTTCATCCAGCGACGCAAAGAAGACCTCGGCCGCGTCCTGCAGCGCCAGACGCAGGCGGCAGGCATCGGTCAACGGACAGGTGTTGTCGGCATCCGCAAAACACTCGGCGATCGGCAAACTGCCCTCGACATGGCGAAAGACGGATCCGATCCGGATCTGGTCCGCCGGCCGCCCCAGAGTCATTCCACCGTTGCGACCGCGCTGCGTGCTCAGATACCCCAGCTGACCCAGCTGGTTGATGACTTGCGCCAGATGGTTTTCCGAGATGTTGCAGACATCCGCAATCTCGGATTTCGTCACGAGCCGATCCGGATGTGCAGCGCAATACATCAACAGCCGCACGGCGATATTTGTTCGTTTGGTGATCCGCATCAGATCCTCCCCCCGAATTTCAAGATGCAGCCTTATTGCACAGACCGCAAAAAAACGGTTTGACATACATCAATCGTTAAGAAGGACAGCACGCGACATGGCAGAGCCCTATTTCTTTGGCTATGGCAGCCTCGTAAACCTTGCCACGCATGACTTTCCCGACCCGCGCCCGGCGCGACTCAAGGGCTGGCGCCGGGCGTGGCGGCATACCGATCTGCGCCCGGTCGCCTTCTTGACCGCGGTGCCGGATCCCGCCTGCGAGATCGACGGCATGATCGCACATGTCCCCCAAAACGACTGGGCGGCACTGGATGAACGGGAGTGGGCCTATGAT
This sequence comes from Ruegeria arenilitoris, assembly GCF_013032855.1. GTDB lineage: Bacteria > Pseudomonadota > Alphaproteobacteria > Rhodobacterales > Rhodobacteraceae > Ruegeria > Ruegeria arenilitoris. Next base: position 322,026 of record NZ_WQDA01000005.1, on the reverse strand, counting down.
CGGATCCGCGCCACCCACGCCATAACTCATCCTCTGAAGAAAGAGGTCGAGATTGCGGTCTATGCGGTTCCGGAACAGCACCGCAAGGACCCGACGCACAGCCACCCGGTTTTGCTCAGCTATATAGACGTTGTGGTGCAGGGGTATTTGCGCGCATTCGGCTTGCCGGGTGTCGAGCGTTTCTTCGCCACGACCGACGGGTGGGACGCGCCGATCCTGAATGACCGGAACGCGCCGCGTTATCCGCGCCACCAACAGCTTCACCCCGACGAAACAGCCTTGGTCGATGAGCACCTGTCCCGGGTCTCGGCCCGGATCGTTCAAACCGCGTGAAGAAGGCGGGCGCCTGCAGCACCCGCCTCTGGTTCTTGTTCAGATCAAAGGCGACACCGCCCCGCGGTGTCTTATTTTCGCGCCAGCACGACCTGCAGCAACGGCAGAAAGGTCGCCATCTCGGGGCCACGCTCCATCCCGGTCAGCGCCTTGCGCAACGGCATGAACAGGCCCTTGCCCTTGCGGCCGGTCGCCTCTTTCACTGCCGCCGTCCACTTGCCCCAGGTCTCGCCGTCAAACGGCCCCTCGGGCAGCAGTTCCATCGCCTGCGCGACGAATTCGCGGTCTTCGTCGTCGATCAGCGGCTCGGCCCCGTCGCGGCACAGCTCCCACCAGCCTTTCAGGTCTTTCAGCGTCGTGATGTTCTCGCGCGCCATCATCCAGAACGGCTCGGCCAGTTCATCGGGTACACCGGCCGCGGCCACCGCGTCGGCAACCTTCTCGAGCGGCAGCGTCTGCAGATACCGGGCCGTCAGCGGGAACAGATCCTGCACGTCGAACTTGGTCGGCGCCGACCCGAACCGGGTCACGTCGAAACCTTCGATCAACTCGGCCATGTCGCTGCGCAGTTCGACCGGGTCGGACGAGCCCAACCGCGCCATCAGGCTCAGCAGCGCCATCGGCTGTACGCCCTGCTCGCGCAGATCGCGCAGCGCCAGCGTGCCAAGACGCTTGGACAGCGCCTCACCCTGCGGGCCGGTCAGCAACGAGTGATGGGCAAAACGCGGGACGGTTCCGCCCAGCGCCTTGATGATCTGAATCTGGGTCGCTGTGTTGGTCACGTGGTCGGCGCCGCGCACCACGTCGGTCACGCCCATCTCGGTGTCGTCCACGACCGAGGCCAGCGTATATAGGACCTGCCCGTCGCCGCGGATCAGCACCGGATCCGACACCGAGGCCGCGTCGATCGACACGTCACCCAGAATGCCGTCCGTCCACTCGATGCGCTCATGATCCAGCTTGAACCGCCATACACCGTTGCCACGTTCGGCTCGCAGCGCCTCTTTCTCGGCCTCCGACAGGTTCAGGGCGGCCCGATCATAAACCGGCGGCTTGCCCATGTTCAGCTGCTTCTTGCGCTTGAGGTCCAGCTCGGTCGGGGTCTCAAAGGCTTCGTAGAACCTGCCGATCTCGCGCAGCTTGCCGGCGGCTTCCGCATAGCGGTCCAGTCGGTCCGACTGCCGCTCGACCCGGTCCCAGTGCAGGCCCAGCCACTCGAGATCCTGCTTGATCGCGTCGACATATTCTTCCTTCGACCGCTCGGGGTCGGTGTCGTCGATACGCAGGATGAACGTGCCGCCGGCCTTGCGGGCGATCAGATAGTTCATCAGCGCGGTGCGCAGGTTGCCCACATGAATATAACCGGTGGGCGAAGGGGCGAAACGGGTGGTTGTCATGGATGTCTCCTGTTGGCGCGGCTCATGTCACATGAGCGCGTTTTTGTCCAGAAGGCGGTGCGAATGCTTGCCGTTTACTCGGACTTGATCGGCCAACGTGATGACAGGTCATCCAACCCTGCTCGGATCAATTCGGCCAGCACGTCCTCGTCAATGTCCGACAGCTTGTTCACGTACAGACATGACTTGCCGGTCTTGTGCTTGCCCAGGCGCGCCAGAATACTGCCGAAATCGGAGTAGCCCGGCATGATATAGATCGAAAACGCGGCCTTGCGTGGGGAAAACCCGGTGGCAAGAAACGTGCCTTCCCGCCCGGACTTGTAGCGGTAGTCATACCGCCCGTATCCAACGATGGATGGCCCCCACATGACTGGCCGAAACCCGGTGACGGTTTCAAACAGGGTGTTCAGCCTCTGCGCCTCCGCGGCGCGCGCGGCCGGCAGGATCGTCGCCAAGAATTCCTGGACGCTTTGATCCGTCGGAACGGTTTTGTTTCCTGAGCGGGACATGAACAAGATTTAACATGCGATCGGCCAGCGCGCAGCCCATATGGTAGAGTGGAAAGTGGCAATTATCCGAAAGCGTTCTAATTCGTCGCACGTAAACTGACAGGGAGACTTTGAAATGACCATGAAACTGACCCGCCGGGCCGCTTTGGGCACGGCCGCTGCGTTACCTTTTGCATCTATCGCGACACAGTCACTGGCTGCCGGGGCCGAAACCAAGGCCAACTCGACCGTCGCCCGCAGCTTTCAACTGGGCGATTTCACGGTCACGACCCTGTTGGATGGCAGCCTGCCGCGAGACGGCGCCCAAGAGATTTTCGGCGGTGGCGCGTCAGACGAGGAGTTTGCCAAGGTATCGGCCGACAATTTCATCTCGCCCGACATTGCCCAGTTCTTCTTCACGCCAACGCTCGTCAATACCGGATCCGAACTGATCCTGTTTGACACGGGATTGGGCCAAGGCGGTATCCAGAAGGCTCTGGCCGATGCGGGAGTTGGCCCCGAGGCGATCAACGTTGTCGTCCTGACCCACATGCACCCCGACCACATTGGCGGCATGACGACCAACGATGCCGCGACCTTTCCGAACGCACGCTATGTGACCGCCGCGGCCGAGTATGATTTCTGGTCAGCACAGGAGGCCGGCAACCGCGTCGGCGACCTCGTGGCAGCCAAGGTCACCCCGATGGCTGAAAAGATGTCGTTCATCGAAGATGGTGGCGAGGTTGCATCCGGCGTGACCGCCATGGCGGCCTTCGGGCATACACCCGGACACATGGTCTATCATCTCGAAAGCAACGGTCAGCGGCTGATCCTGACCGCCGATCTTGCCAATCACTATGTCTGGTCCTTCGCGCATCCGGAATGGGAAGTCCGGTTTGACATGGACAAGGCAGCGGCAACCGCATCGCGTCGGAACGTGTTGGGTATGCTGGCCGCGGACAAGGTCCCGATGATCGGGTACCACATGCCTTTCCCGGCCGCCGGCTATGTCGAGCCGCGCGGCGAAGGCTTCCGCTTTGTACCTGTCAGCTATCAGATGATGGGCTGATCAATACCCCGGGTCCGGCCGTACTTTCGTTCCGTCCGAAAACCGCGACAGTCGAAAGGCGGCCGGGTCAACACAAGGCGCTGTGTTCGTCACCAGATCGGCCACCAGGCGGCCGGCACCGGGCCCTATGCCAAATCCATGTCCCGAAAATCCGGTTGCGATCACCAGTCCCGGGATTTCCTGCACGTTCGAGATGACCGGGATTGCATCCGGGGTCACATCGATCATCCCGGCCCAGCTCTGCACGATTTCGGCACCAACCAGTGCCGGAAGCGCCTGACGGGCCTTGGCCCATGACTTGCGGAGCGCCCTTTGCGACGGCTCGGGGTCCAGTATCCGACAGAGTTCGAACGGGGTTACGTCGGTGGGCGCCCATGACCGGCGCTGACGCGCCTCAATGGTCCAGCGGTGCGACAGGCGGAATCTGAGCGATTTCCATTCCTGCGCGAATGCCGGCAGGAATTTCGCGGCCAACCGAAAACTGTCAGGAACGATATCCACCGTGTTTTCATGGCCCGAGGCGATCGTATACCCGCCGTCGGCGCGTTTGCGAATGGCAAAATCATCCGACCACAGAGCTGTTTCCGGACCCGGCTCCACAGGCGAGGTCCGCAGAACCGTGTTCAGCACCTTCAGCTGTGGCAGGGCGATTCCTTCGTTACCAGCAAACAACCGAGACCAAGCCCCCCCGGCCAGAACCACTTGATCGCAAGCGACCCGCCCCCGTTCCGTGTAAACCCCGGCAACACGACCAGCTTTCAGGTCGAGACAGCGTACCGCGCAATTTGTCATGATGACCGCGCCTTGGTCACGCGCCGCCTCGGCCAACGCCGGAGCAACCCATTGTGGCTCAGCCCGTCCGTCCTGCGGCGTGAAAAGCGCGGCCTTCAACTTGGTCTGGAGGCCGGGCATGTTCTGTTCCAACTCGGATTCGGAAACCATGCGCGCTCCGGTCTGGTAGCCCTCGAGGTTTCGCAACCAGCGCTCCATATCAGCTGCGGACCGGTCGGTCCGCGCACCGAACAGAATCCCGGATTGCACATAGCCGGTTTTGCGTCCGATCCGCTCATCAAGCGATTGCCAGATCCTGAGCGACTCGGTCATCAACGGTATTTCGCGCGGGTCGCGCAGCCCCAGGCGAACCCAGCCCCAGTTCCTGGAACTCTGTTCAGCGCCAATCTGGCCCTTTTCACACAAGAGGACGGAATTGCCACGTTCCGCCAGTTCCAGCGCAGTTGAGACACCGATAATCCCTCCGCCGACGATCACGACGTCAACGGATTTGGGCAGGCAAAGATCGGATTCAACAGGGTTGGGCTTGGGGCCGGGCATCAACGGATCTTGTTAGTCAGACACGAGCTTCATCGAGCCTTGGCAAACGTCATCCGGCAATCCTGAATAACGGAAAAAGCATCACTTTGTTCGGCTGTGTGGCGCCGATGCAAACGCCACAATGCAATTAGACCGGCACCCGGTTCAGGCCGCGCCCGAGAACTCGGCCCATTTCTGACGCAACAAAGCTGCGACACCCGAGTTTTGGGTCTCTGTCTCGGTCTCTTCGGGTTGAAGCTCGGGCAATTCCGGGTGTTTGGCTGAAAACTCCTCGGACGGCTCCTCGCTCTCTGCGTCAGCCTCGGCCAACACACCAGCGATTGCCGCTTCCAGACGCGCCTCATCCAATTCGCGCGCCGGCGTCTCCATTGTCTTGTACCTCAACGGCGCATGCAGCGGTTTGTCATATCCATCAACCATCGGACCACCTAAACCTTATAACCGGCACCCCACCACGGATGCGTCACCAGAAAACTTGGTCTTCAACTGCGCTTCGGCCGACAGATCAATGCCCGGCCCCAGCGTGCCGATCTTTCAAAATATGTGGCAAGATCGGTCCTAAACTATGGCAAAAAAATGTCCAAAAAACAAGGATGCGACCAAGCGCTGTCAGCAATACCGCCCCACCTGCAGAACAGTTAGCATGTAGCCCCCTCATTGCCGCCGATTTGTAAACAAACACCCGGACCCGGGCACGGGGCGCTCAGCCGCAGTTTCCGTCAGCTCGGATCGCGCCAACGATTCACGATCGGATAGCGCCGGTCCAACCAGAAGGCCCGAGGTGTCAGGCGCGTGCCCGGCGCGGACTGAAAGCGTTTGTATTCGCTGATATAGATCAGGTGCTCGACCCGGCGGGCATCAACCTCCTCATACCCGGCTGCAACACAATCCGCGATCGAGCCATCCTGATCAACCAGGATGTCGAGAATGCCGTCCAGGACCGGGTAATCGGGAAGGCTGTCGCTGTCCTTCTGATCCTCGCGCAGCTCGGCACTGGGTGGTTTGTCGATGACCGAGGGGCGAATGACCTCGCCGGCCGGTCCTTTCATCCAGTCGCGGTGATTGGCATTGCGCCAGCGGCAGGTTTCGAACACCCGGGTCTTGTACAGATCCTTGATCGGGTTGTAGCCGCCATTCATGTCGCCATAGATCGTGGCATACCCGACCGCCACTTCGGATTTGTTGCCGGTGGTCAGCAGCATCTCGCCAAACTTGTTGGACATCGCCATCAACAGCAGACCGCGCAGACGGGACTGGATGTTCTCCTCGGTAATGTCGGCCTGAAGACCATCAAACAGCGGCGCCAGGGTCTCGGTGACGGCGGCGCGGGACTGGCTGATCGGAACATAGTCGTATCGCACACCCAGCGCCTTGGCGACGGCTTCGGCATCCTCCAGCGACTCGGCGCTGGTGTATTCCGACGGCAGCATCACGCAACGCACATTTTCGGCCCCGAGAGCGTCAACCGCGATGGCCGCAACAAGCGCGGAATCGACCCCTCCGGACAGTCCCAGCAGTGCTTTGGAAAATCCGGTCTTGCCCATATAGTCGCGCAACACCTGCACCATGGCGCGATAGTCCTGCTCCCACGCGTCAGGCTGCTCGGCGATTTCGGCGGGGACGATGGCCCATCCTTCATCACCGCGCCGCAGATCGATCTGCATCACCGCCTCGTCGAAGACTGGCATTCGAAAGGCCAGTTCGCCGCCGGGATTCAGGCCAAATGTCCCGCCATCGAAAACCTGATCATCCTGCCCGCCCACCATGTTGAGGTAGATCACCGGCAGCCCGGTTTCGACCACACGGGCCACCATCTGGTTCAGGCGCACATCGTGCTTGTCGCGGAAATAGGGTGATCCGTTGGGGATCAGAAGAAACTCGGCGCCCGTCTCCTGCAACGTCTCGGCAACATCCTCGTGCCAACCATCCTCGCAGATCGGACTGCCGATGCGTGTGTTGCCCACCGCATAGGGGCCACCCAACGGCCCGGCGTCGAACAACCGAACCTCGTCGAACACAGTTTCGTTGGGCAAATGGTGTTTCAACACCTTGCTGACGATCCGCCCCCGGCTGAGGATCAGATAGGCGTTGTAGAGATTTCCACCTTCGACCCAAGGCCCACCAATGGCCATCGCCGGTCCATCCGCGCAGGATTCCGCCAACTGCTGCACAGCCGCCATGGCAGCCATGTGAAACGACGGCTTCAGAACCAGGTCCTGAGTGTTGTAACCGGTGACGAACATCTCTGGCAGAGCCACCAGATCGGCCCCCGCAGCGCGGCCCTGCTCCCATGCGGAACGGGCTTTTGCGGCGTTGCCTGCAATGTCGCCCACCGTCGGGTTCAGCTGCGCCAGCGTGATGCGGAAATGGTCGGCCATCTTTGCCCTCTTGCCCTCGTCACCTGAAAAGGCATTTAGCAGATCAGGCCGCAAGTGAAAGGCCAATGCGGCAAAACCCGTTGCCCGACCTTCATCAGTGTCATAGTTTTGCACGAACCAATGCACCACGGGACAATCGGGCAGGCAGGGACTACCATGAACGCTTTTCGTACAACGATTGCCGTTGCCGCAATGGGCATCGCCGCACAGAGCGCGTCCGCGCAGCAGGGCCAGATCATCACCGCAGATGACGATGTGGGCGGGGTCTACGAAGGCACCTTTGAAAACGGGCTGCGTCACGGAACCGGCACCTATCGCCTACCCGACGGCTTTGAATACACCGGTGAGTGGGTCGAAGGAGAAATTCAGGGCAAGGGCGTGGCACGTTACGCCAATGGATCGGTCTACGAGGGCGATTTCGTCAAAGGTCGCCCGCACGGCAAGGGCAAGATCACCTTTGCCGACGGCGGCACCTACGAGGGCGACTGGACCGACGGCGCCATAAACGGAACCGGCATCGCGCAATACGCGAACGGAATGCGTTACGAAGGTGGCTTCAAGAATGCCCAGCATGACGGCAAGGGCGTCATGACCGACCCCGGCGGCTATGTCTATGATGGCGACTGGGTGGACGGCGTTCGCCAGGGCAAAGCCAAGATCACCTATGCGGACGGCGCGGTATACGAAGGCGATATCGTTGCCGGCCAGCGTCAGGGCAACGGATCGCTGACCTTGCCCGACGGCATGATCTATTCCGGCGAATGGACCGAGGACCGGATCACCGGAACCGGCGTACTGAAACAGGCCAACGGTGATGTTTACGAAGGCGCCCTGGTGGACGGGCGCCGGCAGGGCAAGGGAAAGGCGACCTACGCGAACGGCGATACCTACGAAGGCGATTTCGTCGACGACCGCCGACACGGCAAGGGTACGTTCACTGGCACCGACGGCTATGTCTACACCGGAGATTGGAAAAACGGTCAGATCGAAGGGTTGGGCGAACTGACCTATCCCGACGGCTCGGTCTATGTCGGTGACTTCAAGGCGGACCTTGCCGATGGCAAAGGCCGGATCACCTATCCCGACGGGTCGTCCTATGACGGCGACTGGGTTGCGGGGGTGATCGAAGGTCAGGGCACCGCGACCTACACGAACGGCACGATCTACAAAGGACAGTTCAAGAATGCCCGAACGCACGGCACCGGCGTTCTGACCCGTGCCGACGGGTCTCGCTACGATGGCGAATGGGTAGACGGCGTGCGTCAAGGCAAGGGCACCGCCACCTACGCGGATGGAACGGTCTACACAGGTGACTTCCAGAACGGTCAGCGCCATGGCGAGGGCGAGGTCGTGATGGCGAATGGCTTCAAGTATTCCGGCCAGTGGACCGACGGCAAAATCACCGGCTCAGGTGTCGCGACATATGCAAATGGCGATGTCTATGAAGGCAACTTCGTGAACGGCAAACGCCAGGGCTCTGGAACAATGCGCTATGCAAATGGCGAAGAGGAAAGCGGCACGTGGGAAAACGGCGCTCTGTCGGAAGCAGGCGCGGCACAACCATCGGGCAACGAGCCGCAGGCGCCTGAGGCCGAACAGGACCCGGAAGTCACCCCATCGGACGGATAGCCCGCTACCAGGGAACCGGTTGGCCGGCCCAGTCGAAGAACTGGCCGGTCTGATCAGCCGTCAGACCATCCACAACCCGCAGAAGGTTTTGGGCGGCGTCACTCGGCTCGACCGCGGGATGGCGGCCCAGGTATTTCTGCGTGAACGGGGTCTTGACCGTTCCGGGGTGCAGGGCGACGCAGATCGCATCCTTGTGGGTTCGGGCCAGTTCAATTGCGGCCGTGTGCACGATCTGGTTCACCGCCGCCTTGGCCGCGCGATAGCTGACCCAGCCGCCCAGACGGTTGTCCCCGATCGAGCCCACGCGCGCCGACAGCACCGCAAACACCGCCCGGCCATTGCGCGGCAACAGGCGATGCGCGTGTTTCAGAACCAGCGCCGGTCCCACTGCGTTCAGGGCGAACTGATCCATCATGGCGTTGGCCGAAACCGCCCGAATGGTCTTTTCCGGTTCTGCCCCGTCGATCTCGAGCGCGCCGGACGCGACCAGAACAAGGTCGAACGGCCCCTTGATCCGGCCCAGCATCCCGTCGACCAGTTCCGGCTGCATCAGATCCAGCCCGTTTTCCGACCGCGACAGACCAACAACATGGACCGACCGCGACAGAAGCGCATTGCAGACGGCCCGGCCGATCCCACCACTTGCGCCTATGACCAAAGCATTTCTCATCGTCCTCCAGCTAGCGGAGTTGACCACGCAATCAATCCCCGTTTCCGTTCCTTTCGCGAAATCGGACAACCGCGCATTTTCCTTCTTTTCATTCCCGGTTCGGGGTGTATAACCTCGAACCCATGATCAACCGCGCAGATATCCCTTTTGCTTTCGCCGCGTCCGCCGGCGCTGCCCTGCGTGGCCTACTGATCCTAATCCGCCTCTGAGCGTGCCATCCGGCGCGCCCGCTCAGAGGAGGACGCCTGCGCGCCATTGGCTTTAGGACAGACAAGAAAGTGACCCCCATGACCAACGTGACCGACCAAGACCGCGTCTTGATCTTTGACACCACTTTGCGCGACGGCGAGCAAAGCCCCGGCGCCACCATGACCCATGACGAAAAGCTGGAAATCGCCGAGCTGCTGGACGACATGGGCGTCGACATCATCGAGGCCGGCTTTCCAATCGCTTCCGAGGGGGATTTCAAGGCCGTGTCGGAAATCGCGCAGCGCGCGAAGAACGCCCGCATCTGCGGCCTGGCCCGTGCGAATTTCGCCGATATCGACCGCTGCTGGGAGGCGGTGAAACACGCCGAGAAGAACCGGATCCACACCTTCATCGGCACCTCGCCGCTGCACCGCGCCATTCCGAACCTGACGCAGGACGAGATGGCCGAAAAGATCCACGAGACCGTCAGCCACGCCCGCAATCTTTGCGAAGACGTGCAATGGTCGCCGATGGATGCGACCCGGACCGAATGGGACTATCTGTGCCGCGTGATCGAGATTGCGATCAAGGCCGGCGCGACCACGATCAACATTCCCGACACGGTGGGCTATACTGCCCCGATTGAAAGCGCGGACCTGATCAAACGCCTGATCGAAACCGTTCCGGGCGCGGACGAAGTGGTTTTCGCCACCCATTGCCACAACGACCTTGGAATGGCGACTGCCAACTCTCTGGCCGCCGTTGCAGGCGGGGCCCGGCAGATCGAATGCACGATCAATGGGCTGGGCGAACGCGCGGGCAATACCGCGCTGGAAGAGGTCGTGATGGCCCTGCGCACCCGCAACGACATCATGCCATGGAAAACGGGCATCGACACGACCAAGATCATGCACATCTCGCGTCGGGTGGCGACGGTTTCAGGCTTTCCGGTGCAGTTCAACAAGGCGATCGTCGGCAAGAACGCCTTTGCGCATGAAAGCGGCATCCATCAGGATGGCATGCTGAAGAACCGCGAGAATTTCGAGATCATGCGCCCCGAGGATATCGGCCTTTCAGGCACCTCGCTTCCGTTGGGCAAGCATTCCGGCCGGGCCGCGCTGCGCGACAAGCTGGAGACACTCGGCTACGAGGTCGGGGACAACCAGCTCAAGGACATCTTCGTGCGGTTCAAGGATCTGGCCGACCGCAAGAAAGAGGTGTTCGACGACGACCTGATCGCGCTGATGAGTGCAGATGATGAGGCCAACGACCACCTGCAGCTGGTCTCGATGAAAGTCACCTGCGGCACCGGCGGTCAGGCCGAAGCGACGGTCGAACTGGAGGTGGACGGCAAGGATGTCATCGCCACCGAGCACGGCGACGGGCCGGTCGACGCCACCTTCAAGGCGATCCGGGCCATTTACCCGAACAAGGCGCATCTGCAGCTCTACCAGGTGCATGCCGTGACCGAGGGTACCGACGCACAGGCCACTGTTTCCGTCCGTCTGGAGGAAGACGGCATGATCGCCACGGGTCAATCCGCGAACACGGATACCGTGGTGGCGTCGGCCAAGGCCTATATCAGCGCGCTGAACCGTCTGATCATGCGCCGCGAAAAGGCCGGCCCGGGCGCGGATGCGCGCGAGATCAGCTACAAGGATCTGACCTGATCTGAATTGGCAGGCAAGGCTCCCGCGCCCGCGGCAGCCCGGCTTCGCCGCGCAGCCTGACGGACTTGGGCCCGGCACCGCGCCAAGGCGCGGTGCCGGGCCCAACACGTTTGGCGGCATCTTTGATGCTGTCAAACGGGGCGGGAGGCCTTCGCCGCCTGAAGCGCCGTCAGATCTTTGCGAACAGGTCGGACAGGCGCGCCGCTTCGTCTTCGATCCCGAAGGGTGCGTTGACCACGAACATGCCCGAACCGATCATCCGGTGACCCTCACGCGCAGGCGGAAACCGAACTTCGTGCACAAACGTCTTGGGAAGATCCAAGCCCTTCAGTGCCGACACCATTGGAACATGCCGATCGTCTGTCAGGATCGGATACCACAAGGCAATGAGACCCACGTTCCACTTGCGGTGCAACTTGGCGATCAACCCCGGCAGGCGGCCATAGTCCGCCTTTACCTCGTAGCTGGGGTCAATCAGCATCACCCCGCGCCGAGGCGTGGGCGGCAGAACCGACTGACCCAGCTCGAACCCGTCCTGTCTGTAGGTCTTGGCACCGCGCCCGGTCAGCGCATTTTTCAACGCTGCGTATTCCTGCGGATGAAGCTCGGCGAAATGCAGACTGTCCTGCGGACGCAGCAGGCTTGCCGCAATCATCGGCGAGCCCGGGTAGGCCGTTTCGCCAAACTGCGCCTGGACCGCGTGCAACGCGCGTGCCAGCGGGTGATCGTCGGCAAACCACCCGTTGCTCAGCGCGCGCCCGATCCCTGCCGCCGCCTCTCCGGTCTGCACGGCCTCGGCCGCATCGAGGTGGTACAGACCACGCCCCGAATGGGTCTCTAGATAGCTGATCGGCTTGTCCTTGCGGGTCATGTAGTCCAGCATCCATGCCAACAAAGCGTGCTTTTGCACGTCCGCCAGATTTCCCGCGTGGTAAATGTGTTGATATGAGAGCATGTTGCCTTCTAAAGTCCCTGTCAAAGAGGCGGAAAGGTGCTGATTTACGCGGAATCAGGCCTTTAACCGGGCGTCATGGCACCCTATAAGTCATCCGTCCCGGAACCGTCGAGTCGCGGGCAGTAGAAAACATCTGACAGACAGGATCAGGGGAATATGGGGATCTTTGACAGTTTGGGCGGCCTGTTCACAGCGGATATGGCCATCGACCTCGGGACGGCCAACACGCTGGTCTACGTCAAGGGGCGTGGCGTGATCCTGTCGGAACCCTCGGTTGTTGCCTACCATGTCAAGGATGGGGTCAAGAAGGTTCTGGCCGTGGGCGAGGACGCCAAGCTGATGCTGGGCCGCACCCCCGGCTCGATCGAGGCCATCCGCCCCATGCGCGAAGGGGTGATCGCCGATTTCGACACCGCGGAGGAGATGATCAAGCACTTCATCCGCAAGGTGCACAAGCGTTCGACCTTCTCGAAGCCCAAGATCATCGTCTGCGTTCCCCATGGGGCAACGCCGGTTGAAAAGCGCGCAATCCGTCAATCGGTTCTGTCAGCAGGCGCGCGGCGCGCGGGTCTGATCGCCGAGCCGATTGCCGCCGCCATCGGAGCCGGGATGCCGATCACCGATCCCACCGGCAACATGGTCGTGGATATCGGCGGCGGAACCACCGAAGTGGCTGTCCTGTCGCTGGGAGACATCGTCTATGCTCGCTCGGTCCGCGTGGGGGGCGACCGCATGGACGAGGCGATCATCTCGTACCTGCGTCGTCAGCAGAACCTGCTGGTGGGCGAATCCACCGCCGAGCGGATCAAGACCACCATCGGCACCGCCCGGATGCCCGATGACGGGCGCGGGCAGTCGATGCACATCCGCGGGCGCGACCTTCTGAACGGTGTCCCCAAAGAAATCGAGATCAGCCAGGCCCAGGTGGCCGAGGCGCTGTCGGAACCCGTCCAGCAGATCTGCGAGGCGGTGATGACTGCGCTGGAAACCACCCCGCCGGATCTGGCCGCGGACATCGTGGACCGGGGCGTGATGCTGACCGGTGGCGGCGCGCTGCTGGGTGATCTGGACCTGGCCCTGCGCGAACAGACCGGATTGGCCGTGTCGATTGCCGACGAAAGCCTGAATTGTGTGGCTTTGGGCACCGGCAAGGCACTGGAATACGAAAAACAGCTGCGCCACGCGATTGACTACGAAAGCTAAGGCGCGCACCCTCTGATCTGAGGGTTCAAGATCGGGCACGAGCAGCACGGGAAGGAGTCCTGTGGCAAAAGACCGAGCACAGCGCGACGACTACACCACCCCCCTGCGCCGCTTGTTCATGGGGATCGTTGTTCTGTGCCTGCTCGGCATATTCCTGGTTTGGCGCATCGACAGCCCGCGGGTCGAAAGGTTCCGGGCCCAAGTGGTGGATGCCGTTGTGCCCTCGATGGAATGGGCGATGATTCCGGTCACGGCCGCCATAAACCTTGTAAGGGATTTCCAAAGCTACCAAAGGCTGAGCGAGCAGAACCAGGAACTGCGCAGTGAACTGCGCCGCATGCGCGCCTGGAAAGAGGCGGCCCTGCAGCTGGAGCAGGAAAACGCGCGGCTTCTGGACCTTAACAACGTTCGGCTGGATCCGCGTCTGACTTATATTACCGGGGTCGTCATGGCCGACAGCGGCTCGCCATTTCGGCAATCTGTCTTGCTGAACGTCGGCGAGCGTGACGGGATCGTCGACGGCTGGGCCGCAATGGACGGCATCGGGCTGGTGGGCCGGATTTCTGGTGTTGGCCCGGATACCGCGCGGGTCATCCTGTTGACCGACGCCTCGAGCGCGATTCCCGCCACGATCCAGCCCTCGGGCCAGACCGCGCTGATTACCGGTGACAATACCCCTGCCCCAGCCGTCGAGTTTCTTGAAAGCCGTGAACTGGTGCGACCCGGCGACCGTGTGGTGACCTCAGGCGACGGCGGCGTATTTCCTGCGGGCCTTCTGATCGGCCAGATCGCCGCCGATCCAGGGGGGCGTCTGCGCGTCCGACTGTCCGCGGATTTCGAGCGTTTGGAATTCCTACGCGTCCTGCGCTACCACTCGGCCGCCCCGATCCGAGACCCGGGCGGCATCGTCGGACCTCAGCGCCCCGAGGCTCTTCTCCCGACCGAGGAGGCCGCCGATGGATAGCGCCGCGTCACGTCTATGGCTGATGCGGGGCCTGTACCTGTTCCTCGCTCTGACGGTGATGTTCTTTCACCTGTTGCCTCTGAACACGCAACCGGGTCGTCTGCCCTTTCCTGACTTCCTGATCTGCCTGACCTTTGCATGGGTCCTCAGGCGGCCGGAATATGTACCGACACTCAGCATAGCTGCGGTCATGCTGATGGCCGACCTGTTGCTGCAACGGCCGCCGGGACTGCTGGCGGCATCCGTCGCCATCGGTTCTGCCTATCTGCGATCGGCAGGCCCCGGAATGCGCGACGTCGGATTCGTGGGCGAGTGGACGACGGTGGGCGTCGTCATCGCGGCAATCTTTGCCTTCAACCGGACAGTTCTGGCGCTGCTGTCCGTCAGTCAGGCCAGCATTGGCCCGGTATTTGTCCAAGTGGTCTTCACGGTCCTCGCCTACCCGCTTGTCGTTGCATTCAGCCAAACCATATTTGGCGTCCGCAGGCCATCTGCGGTAGATGTTGCCACTGTGGGAACACGCTCATGAAACGCACACCCAAAACACAAGGTGCCGCATACAAAAGGCTGACCCGGCGCGCGCTGGTGCTGGGTGGCATGCAATTCGCATTCGTCGGCGGCCTGGCGGCCCGCATGCGTTACATGCAGGTCGATCAGGCCGACCAATATCGCCTGTTGGCCGAAGAAAACCGCATCAACATCCGGCTCATTCCGCCAACCCGAGGGCGCATTTATGACCGCAATGGTCAGATCATCGGGCAGAATGCGCCGTCCTACCGCATCGTGATCGTGCGCGAGGATGCGGGCGACGTCGACAAGGTCATTGCCAAACTGTCACAACTGATTCCGCTGAACGAAGACGAGATCGAACGGGCCAAAGCCGAGATGAAACGTACAGCGCCGTTTCTGCCGGTTACGCTGGCCGACCAGGTCACCTGGGAAGATATCTCGAAGGTGGCGATCAATGCCCCCGCCCTTCCCGGCGTCACGCCCGAAGTCGGACTGACCCGCCAATATCCCCGCTACGAGGATTTCGCCCATGTGGTCGGGTATGTCGGACCTGTCAGCGACTATGACCTGAGCAAGATGGAAGACCCCGAGCCGGTTCTGATGATCCCGCGCTTTCAGATCGGCAAGGTCGGGCTTGAGGCCAAGAAGGAAGACCTGCTGCGCGGCAAGGCGGGCGCCAAGCGCGTCGAGGTCAACGCGACCGGCCGGGTGATGCGGGAACTTGACCGCCGCGAGGGCCAGCCCGGCGCCGACCTGCAATTGACCATCGACGCCGACCTGCAGGAATACGCACAGGCCCGGCTGGCCGGAGAAAGCGCCGCCGTGGTCGTGATCGACTGTGAGACGGGCGATCTGCGGGCCATCAGCTCGACCCCCAGCTTCGACCCCAATCTGTTCGTGCGAGGGATATCGGTCGCGGATTACCAGGCTCTGACCCAGGACAACCACCGCCCGCTGGCCAACAAGACGGTTCAGGGCACCTACCCGCCCGGTTCGACCTTCAAGATGATCACCGCGCTGGCCGCGCTCGAGGCCGGCGTCGTCGGTCCGGGCAACACCGTCTATTGTCCCGGCTACCTGAAGGTGGGCAGCCGTCGATTCCACTGCTGGAAGCGCGGCGGACACGGGATGGTCGATCTGGAGACCTCGTTGAAGCGCAGTTGCGACGTCTACTATTACGACGTCGCCCTGCGGGTCGGGATCGACAAGATTTCGGACATGGCGCGCAAATTCGGCCTCGGCATCAAACACGACCTGCCGATGTCCGCCGTGGCGGCTGGCCTTGCGCCGAACCAGGAATGGAAACAGACCACCCACGGACAGGACTGGCTGGTCGGCGACACGGCAAATGCCTCGATTGGGCAGGGCTTCATGTTGGCCTCGCCGATGCAACTGGCCGTCATGACTGCACGCATCGCGACCGGCCGATCGGTGACACCGCGTCTGATCCGCAGTGTCGACGGGGTCGAACAGCCTACGGGCGCGGGCGAGCCGCTGGACGTCAATCCGGCCAACTTGGAACAGGTGCGCAACGCGATGTACAAGGTCTCGAACGACCGTCGCGGCACCGCTTATCGCAGCCGGATCATCGCAGACGAATTCCGCATGGCCGGCAAGACGGGCACCAGCCAGGTGCGCAACATCACCAAGGCCGAACGGGCCGCCGGGGTCATCCGCAACGAAGACCTGCCCTGGGAACGGCGGGACCACGCGCTGTATGTCAGCTTTGCCCCTTACGACAATCCGAAATATGCGGTGGCCGTCGTGGTCGAACATGGCGGCGGCGGTTCGAAGGCTGCAGCCCCCGTGGCCCGGGACGTGATGCTGCAGGCTCTGTACAACGGCACCCCGCCGCTGGAAGCATATCCCGTGGCCGACCGCGACCGCATCAAGGAACAGCAGAAACGTCTGGAAGGTGATCGCCGCCCGAAAGCGCGCCCTGACGAAAAGGACCGCGCATGAGCTATCTTGAATATGCGGTCAAGACCACGCCGACGGGGATCCGCAAGGTTCTGTACATGAACTGGCCGCTGACGCTTTTGCTGATCAGCGTCGCAAGTGCCGGTTTTCTGATGCTGTATTCGGTGGCCGGCGGCTCGTGGTCGCCGTGGGCGGAACCACAGATGGAACGGTTTGGCCTGGGCCTGACGGTCATGTTCATCGTCGCATTGGTTCCGATCTGGTTCTGGCGCAACATGTCCGTCGTCGCCTATCTTGTTTCTTTGGGGCTTCTGCTGTTCGTCGAACTGTTCGGCACCATCGGCATGGGCGCGCAACGCTGGATCGACCTGGGGTTCATGCGCCTGCAGCCCTCCGAACTGGCAAAGGTGACTTTGGTCATGTTGCTGGCGGCCTACTACGATTGGCTTCCCTCCTACAAAACCTCGCGCCCGCTTTGGGTCTTGATCCCGGTTGTCCTGATCCTGATCCCGACCTTCATGGTGCTGCGCCAGCCCGATCTGGGAACCGCAATCCTGCTGTTGGCGGCCGGAGGAGGCCTGATGTTTCTGGCGGGCGTGCATTGGGCCTATTTCGCAGCGGTCATCGCGGCGGGTGTCGGCTTGGTTTCAACGGTGTTCAAAAGCCGTGGCACCGATTGGCAGTTGCTCAAGGACTATCAGTTCCGGCGCATCGACACATTCCTTGACCCCTCGACCGATCCGTTGGGCGCGGGGTATCACATCACCCAGTCCAAGATTGCCCTGGGATCCGGCGGCTGGAACGGTCGAGGCTTCATGCAAGGCACCCAGTCACGCCTGAACTTCCTGCCCGAAAAGCACACCGACTTCATCTTCACGACACTGGCCGAAGAGTTCGGTTTTGTCGGGGGCACAACCTTGTTGCTGCTTTACGGACTGATCCTGATCTTCTGCCTCGTCACGGCGCTGTCGACCAAGGACAGGTACTCATCGTTGGTGACACTGGGCATTTCGCTGAACTTCTTCCTGTTCTTCGCCGTCAACATGTCGATGGTCATGGGGCTGGCGCCGGTGGTCGGTGTTCCGTTGCCGATGGTCAGCTATGGGGGCTCGGCCATGTTGGTTCTGATGGCCGCCTTCGGCATCGTGCAAAGCGCGCATATTCACCGTCCTCGTTGATCCGAAAGGCCGACCATGTCCGTGAACGTCCTGTTTTCCGCCCGCCCGGCACTTTGGCCGGTTTACGAGCCCTTGCTGAACACCGGGCTGGCCGATGCGGGGATCAAAGCCACTGTCGCCACCGACCTGCCGCCCGATCAGGTGGATTACATCGTCTATGCACCCAATGGAGGGCTGCTTGATTTCACGCCCTACACGCGCGCGAAGGCCGTGCTCAGCCTATGGGCCGGTGTCGAGAAGATAGCCTCGAACGACACACTGACCGTGCCGTTGGCCCGGATGGTCGATCACGGTCTCACCCAGGGCATGACCGAATGGGTCGTTGGACACGTTCTGCGCTACCATCTGGGCATGGATCGACACATCACTGTCCAGGATGGGGTTTGGGCCCCGGATCCGCCTCCGCTTGCCACACAGCGATCGGTCTGCGTTCTGGGACTTGGCGCCCTGGGGCAGGCTGCGGCACAGGCGCTGGCGGCGTTGAACTTCAACGTGACAGGGTGGAGCCGATCGGCCAAGGACGTGTCTGGTGTCACGTGCCTGCACGGACCGGACGGGCTGCGCGTGGCCCTGAGCCGGGCCGAGATACTCGTCCTGCTGCTGCCTGAAACGGCAGCCACGGAGAACACTCTGAACGCGGACACTCTGGCACTTCTGCCAAAAGGTGCGCGAATTCTGAACCCCGGCCGAGGCCCGCTGATTGACGACGAAGCGCTGTTGCAAGCGCTGAGCACCGGCCAAGTGGGGCATGCCACGCTGGATGTGTTCCGCACCGAGCCGCTGCCCCCCGATCATCCGTACTGGGCGCATCCAAATGTGACCGTCACGCCGCATATCGCATCGGAAACCCGGCCCGAAACGGCTGCGCAGGTGATTTGCGAGAACATCCAACGCAGCGAAGCCGGACAGCCGCTGCTGCATCTGGTCGACCGCGCTCTCGGGTATTAGGGCCATCGGGGGCTACCGCCCCCGTTTTGCGGGATGCAATTCAGTAGTTACGCGTCCACCAGACCCCGCCCTTTCAGCAGGGCTTCGACACCCGGCAGCCGGCCCCGGAACGCCAGATACAGATCCTCGGCTTCTTTCGAGCCTCCTTTGGACAGAATGTTGTCCTCCAGAGCCTGCGCCCGCTCGGGATCAAACGCGCCTCCCGCCTCTTCGAAGGCAGCAAATGCGTCGGCATCCATCACTTCGGACCACATGTAACTGTAGTAACCCGAGCTGTAGCCATCACCCGCAAATACATGAGCGAAATGCGGCGTCGCGTGGCGCATACCGATGGCATGCGGCATCCCGATCTCGGCCAGAACCTCAGCCTGCTTCGCCATGGGGTCAGCCGGGGCCGGACCGTCGTGGAAGGCCAGGTCGACCAGTGCCGAGGCGACGTATTCGACCGTCTGAAAACCCTGATCGAAATTGGCGGCACCCAGAACTTTGTCCAGCAGTTGCGGAGGCATCGGAGCTCCGGTTTCGGCATGAGTTGCGAACTCGGCCAGAACCTCCGGTACTTCCAGCCAATGCTCATACAGTTGGCTGGGCAGCTCCACGAAATCCCGCGCAACGCTGGTCCCCGAGATACTGTCATAGGTCACATCCGACAGCATTTGGTGCAGCGCGTGCCCGAATTCATGAAACAGGGTCCGTGCGTCGTCATATGACAGCAGCGCCGGATCGCCCTTGGCGAAATTGCAAACATTGATGACGATTGGCGTCTGGACCTTGGGAAACCTGGCCTGCGCCCGCATCGCGCTGCACCACGCACCCGACCGTTTCGATCCACGCGCGAAATAGTCTCCGATGAACACGGCAACGTGTTTGCCACGCCGGGTCACCTCCCAAGCTCGGCAATCCGGATGGTACAGCGGCACGTCCAACGGCGCGAACTCCAACCCGAACAAGCGGTTGGCGCAGGTAAAGGCAGCCTCGATCATGCGCTCCAGCTGCAGGTAGGGTTTGAGTTCTGCCTCATCCAGATCATGCTCGGCCTTGCGCCGTTTTGCGGCATAGTACCGCCAGTCCCAAGGTTCGAGCGGACCGTTGACGCCGTCCTCCTGCATCATCCGCGTCAGGATCTCCGCGTCGGCCTCGGCCCGGGCCTTGGCGGGTGCCCAGACCTGCATCAGCAAGTCGCGCACCCGTTCGGGGGTTCGGGCCATCTCGGTCTCGAGCTTGAAGGCCGCAAAGCTGTCATAGCCCAACAGCTTGGCCCGTTCCTCGCGTAGCTGAAGGATTTCGGCGGCAATCGCGCGGTTGTCGGTCTCGCCTCCGTTTGCCCCGCGTGACGCCCAGGCACGGTAAGCCTTTTCCCGCAGGTCGCGACGTGGCGAAAACTGCAGGAACGGCACGATCAGAGACCGCGACAGCGTGACAACCGGCCCCTTGGCCCCTTTTTCCCGACCGGCCGCGTGTGCCGCATCGACAACGAAACCCGGCAGTCCCGCCAGGTCATCGTCGGTCAGCTCCATGAACCAGCCACGCTCGTCCGCCAGCAGGTTTTGCGTGAACGCGGTGCCCAATGACGCCAGACGCGCCTTGATCTCCTGCATCCGGGCATCTTTCGCCCCGTGCAGCGCCGCACCCGAGCGGACGAACCCGCGATGGGTGAGCATCAAAACCCGATCCTGTTCCTCGGTCAGCTTCAGCGTATCTCTTTTCGCCCAAAGGTCGTCCACACGCTGGAACAGCGCCTTGTTCGAGGAAATCGCGGCGAAATGGGCTGCGAGCTTGGGCGAAAACTCCCGTTGCAACGCTTCGCGCTCCGGGTTGCTGTCAGCGCCAGCGACCGTGAAGAACACCGACAGAACCTTGTTCAAGGCCTCGCCCGCCGCTTCCAGCGCTTCGATCGTGTTGGCAAAACTCGCGCGCCGGGTATTCGTCGCGATGGCATTAATCTCGTCGGCATGGGCCTGCAGAGCAGCTTCCAGTGCCGGGGCAAAGCCGTCATCCGAGATTTCGGCAAAGGGCGCGATTTCGAACGGGGTCGTCCAGTCGGACAGGATCGGATTGGTCATTGGGGTCTCCTTCAAGCGTCAAGCTAGGAATGCAGGGCAAGATCGTCCAGTGGCCGCGATCAAACGGGTTGCCCGCAAACCGGGCAATCGTACCGCCGGGACAGGGTGATCTTGCGGCTTTCGCCATAAAGCGCGTCATAGATCAGCATCTCGCCACGCAAGGCCTGACCTGCACCCGTGACCACCTTGACCGCCTCAACCGCCATCATCGCCCCCACCACGCCCGGCAGTGGCCCGACCACCCCGGCCTCGGCACAGGAAGGCGCGAGACCCGGCGCAGGCGCTTCGGGAAAAATGCATTGGTAGCAAGGGGCGTTGTTGGCGGGGTCGAACACGCTCAGTTGGCCTTCCCATTGGGACAGCGCGCCTGAGATCAGGGGCTTGCCCAAAGCCACCGCTGTGCGGTTGGCCAGATACCGGGTTTCGAAATTGTCGGTGCCATCGAGGATCAGGTCATAATCCGCGAACAGGTCGGCCGCGATGTCGTCCGTCAGGCGGCGGTGATAGGGGCGAACGATGACATTGGGGTTCTGCGCCTCCATTGCTTGCTGCGCAGAAAAGACTTTGGGCATTCCGATATCGGCATCCCGATGGATGACCTGCCGCTGCAGATTGGCATTCTCGACCACGTCATCATCAATGATGCCAATCGTGCCCACGCCGGCGGCTGCAAGGTACTGCAGCGCCGGTGCGCCCAATCCACCTGCCCCGATCACCAATACCCGAGCGGTCTTCATCCGTTTCTGCCCGGGTCCACCAAGTTCGCGCAAGACGATGTGACGGGCATAGCGCTCCAGTTCGGCTTCGCTGAACTGGTCAGATGGGCTTTTGGGCCGAATATCCGACGGTGGATTGGCCCGGCGCCTCAGGGCTTTCACCACAGCGCCATAACCCATGGCCAGCAAAACGAAACCACCCAGGATCAGCCACATCGCGGCCGAGCCGCCTGTGGCCTCGCGCAGTGGGTTCCCGTCGGGCAAAACCAGATGAGACAGAACCACACCTGCCAGCAAAACCAGAACCGACACCCAACGGGCGGTACGCGAGGCACCAGCGAGGTAGCCAAGCCCCCACAGCCCCGCTGCCAGTGCCAGTACCAGAACCATCAGGCGCGCCCCGTGGATCCGAACCCACCGGAACCGCGCTGCGATTCCTGCAGGCTGTCCGCCATCTCGAACCGCGCCTGGATCACCGGGGCCACGACAAGCTGCGCAATTCTGTCGCCATGTCCGATTTCAAAGGCTTCCTGACCCGCATTCAGCACGATCACCCCCAAGGGACCGCGATAGTCGCTGTCGATCGTGCCCGGTGCGTTCGGCAGCGTGATCCCGTGTTTCAACGCAAGTCCCGAGCGCGGACGCACCTGGATCTCGTATCCATCCGGAATCTCTACCCGCAGGCCGGTCGGAACCAAGGCGCGCTCACCGGGTTGAAGGGTGATCGATCCTCGATTAGGCAGGTTGGCCCGCACATCCGCGCCGGCTGCCCCGGCCGTCTCATAGGACGGCAATGCAATGGCCGGATCGGCCCCGTCTTCTCGGATCACCCGGATTGCCACCATCAGCGCATCCCAACCTTCATCTTCTGTCAAACAACCGCATCACAGCGCCAGCGCGGCCGCGATCTTTTCCGCCAGCCGCGCGGCCACTGCGTCCTTGCCCATGCGTGGCCACTCCTCGGCACCCGCATCCGATATCAGAACGACCGCATTTTCGGCCCCACCCATGATGCCGGTCACCGGGCTGACATCATTGGCCAGGATCCAATCGCACCCTTTGCGCGCCCGCTTGGCGGTTGCGTGGGCGATCACATCATCCGTTTCAGCGGCGAAACCCACGACCAAGGAGGGTCGGCCGGTCTCCAGATGCGAAATCCGTTTGAGGATGTCCGGGTTCTCGGCAAATTGTAGGGCAGGCATCCCATCGCGGCTTTTCTTCAACTTGCGGTCTGATGCCCCGTCTATCCGCCAATCGGCCACGGCTGCGGCAAACACGCCCACATCCACCGGCAGAGCCGCGTCCACCGCATCCGACATTTGTTGCGCAGTCTCAACCTGCACAACCTGGACGCCTTGGGGTGGTGGCACATCCGCGGGGCCGGTTACGAAAACGACTTCGGCCCCCAGGGCCGCCAAAGCGTTGGCAATCGCCGTCCCCTGCGCCCCCGAGGATCGGTTCGCAATGTACCGAACCGGATCAATCGGCTCATGCGTCGGCCCCGACGTCACGAGAATCCGCTTTCCCTTCAGCGGGCCATCCGACAAGGCAGACTCGACCGCCGCCACGATCTCGAGAGGTTCCGACATGCGGCCGGGACCGAACTCGCCACAAGCCATGTCACCGTCATTGGGTCCGACAAACCGGACGCCGTCCGCGATCAACTGCTTGTGGTTCCGGCGAGTTGCCGGATGGTTCCACATCCGCACGTTCATCGCCGGCGCACATAAAACAGGGGTATCCGTGGCCATCAACAGGGTCGATGCCAGATCATTGGCCAGACCCCCGGCCATCTTTCCCATCAAATCCGCAGTCGCCGGGGCCACGACGATCAGATCAGCCGAACGTGACAGCTGGATATGTCCCATCTCGGCCTCGTCCGTCAGGTCGAACAGTTCACGATAAGCTTTTTCACCGGCAAGTGCAGACACGGACAAGGGGGTCACGAATTCCTCGGCAGCGCGGGTCAGGACCGGGGTCACCGCCGCCCCGCGCTCCTTCAACCTTCGGATCAGATCCAGCGATTTGTAGGCCGCGATCCCACCGCCAAGGATCAGGAGGATCCGTTTGGATGCCAGCATGTTCAGCCCTTCCCGGTCGTGCTCGGCCTCGACACTATGCAACCCATGTCCCGAGTTCCAGTGCTTAATTCTGAGACTCGAAGGCCTTGCAGGGGTCTTCGCGTTCGGCCGCAGGGCTGTCAATCACCGCGTCAAAATCACCGGTCACGACACCGTCTTCGGCCTGACCGAGAACAAAGACCTTAAGGCCCGGACGCAGGCGCGACAGAAAGGTCGGAATGCCCTGATCCTTGCGCGCGTGCCCGTTTCCGGTAATCACCGCCACCGGACCGCCAGTTTCATCAATTGCACGCAGAATGGCCCGGGTCAGAACAGCATCGCGCAGACGCTGGATCGCCACCAGTTGCGGCAAGGCCTCGGCGGGAAGTGCGTTGCAATGCGCTGCCAATTGCTCGGCCTCGCGCGCTGCCTGATCCTCGGGCGCCAATGGAATGTTCAACCCATATCGCGCCGCATCCGCGCCCAGGGTCGTTGCGGCACCGCGTTCCATCGCAGCCCGCGCAGCCGCGCGCGGCACCATCGCTCCGTATACCGGGGCCTCTGATGCTTGGAAAACAGGGTAATACATGCTGAGCGGCGGCCATCCCGTTTCGGCCCATCTCAGGATCCGTGACAGCTCCTCGGGGTTCGAGGCGGCAGTCTGCGCCAGTCTCTGAGCCCCTTCCTCGGTTACCATTTCCCAGACCATTGCAGACGGATCGATGTCCGCAATCGCTTCGGTCTGGACCAGGTGATGAAGGGGGTTGTCGTGAACTTCGCCAAGGATCACGACATCGGCGTCCCTCATCTGTGCCAATATATCTTCGGGAATAAGGTCCCCGGCCAGAACTGGCCGGGTCAAAAATGTCAGCGACAGCACGGCCGCCGTCAGAATCGCAAGATGTCTCATGCGAAGAAGTGTTGCACCTCGCGCGATTGAGCTTCAAGGTTCTTACGCATCTTCACGAACGCCGCTGCCTCGAGCTGTCGCACGCGTTCCTTGGACAAACCCAGTTCCTGACCCAGGCTTTCCAATGTGCGCGCCGGCTCACGCAGCTTACGCTCACGCACGATGAACCGTTCCCGGTCGTTGAGCGCTTGCATCGCCGTGATCAACCATTCCCGCAACCGGCGGGTATCGTGGCTGTTCTCGACAGTTTCTGCAGCCTGCTCGCGATCATCCTCCAACGCGTCGATCCACTCGCGACCATCCTCGTCAGCCGATTGAACGGCGTTCAGCGAAAAGTCTGAGCCGGCCAACCGACCGTGCATCATTTCCACATCGCGCAGCGGTACACCGATCTCGGCCGCAATCATCTGGTGCAGCTGATGGCGGTCCAATTCGACGCCATCGGTCGCGGCTTCGCGCTCCAGCCGGGCCTGCACGCGCCGCATGTTGAAGAACAGGGATTTCTGGGACGATGTCGAACCGGTCCGTACCATCGACCAGTTGCGCATCACGTAATCCTGAATGCTGGCCTTGATCCACCACACCGCATAGGTCGAAAAGCGGACCCCGCGATCCGGGTCGAATTTGTCAGCGGCCTTCATCAGGCCAAGCCCGGCCTCTTGGATCAGGTCATTCATCGGCGCGCCATAGCGTTTGAACTTGGCCGCCATTGAAATGGCCAGACGCATATAGGCCGTTATCAACCGGTGAAGGGCCTGTTCGTCGCGCTCGTCTCGCCAGGCATAAGCCAGACGCAATTCAGTTTCCGCATCCAGCAATTCGGCTTTCATAGCCTGCCGGGACATCGAGAAGTCGTTCGGGTTATCCAGTGCCATGCAGCTCTCCCATCTGTCGTAGGCGCCGCCGGTCTTGCCTTGCCGACGTATGGTCGATACGCAAGGGCGCACCGGGTGGATCACTGTAAAGGTAGTAAAAAATGCATCCCGATTTAACCTTTGTCCTGGGTGGCGCGGCATCGGGAAAATCTGCATTTGCCGAGCAACTCGTTGTTTCAACAGGTAAAACCCGCGTCTACCTGGCAACATCACAAGTGTTTGATGATGAGATGCGCCTAAAAATCAGGCGCCATGTGGACCAAAGAGGCGACGGCTGGGCCACGATCGAAGCCCCGATGGATCTGCGCCCGGCGCTGGCGGGGCTGAGCCGGGATCAGGTCTGTCTTATCGATTGCGCCACGATGTGGCTCAGCAATCACCTGCTGGCCGACAGCGATCTTGAACAGGAACAGGCCGCCCTTCTGGCCGCGCTACGGACCTGCCCCGCGCAGGTCATTATCGTCTCGAACGAAGTGGGGCACGGTATCGTCCCCGACAATGCGCTGGCCCGCAAGTTCCGCGAGGCGCAGGGGCGGTTGAACATCGCCCTCGCCGCCCAAGCCGGCCTTGTGGTTCAGGTCATCGCGGGACTACCGCAGGTTTTGAAAGGCCAGTTGCCGTGACCCGGTTGCACCTCGTCCGCCACGGCCCGACCCATGCCAAAACGATGGTGGGCTGGTCCGATATTCCCGCCGACCTGAGCGACCACGCGGCCCTCGCGCGCCTGCATGACCACCTGCCGCAGGATGCGCTGGTCATTTCGTCGGACCTGTCGCGCGCCGCGGATACGGCCACGGCCATTCAGGGCACGCGTCGCCGGCTGCCGCACCATCCCGACCTGCGCGAGATCCATTTCGGCACGTGGGAGATGCGCGCATTCGCCGAGATCGAGGCCGAAGACCCCGAACTGGCCTTTGCCTATTGGGACAGCCCCGGCGACGTGCGCCCGCCCAACGGCGAAAGCTGGAACGCGGTCCGCGCGCGGGTCGACGCGGCGATCGACGGGTTGATCGGTATGCATACAGGCGCCGATCTGGTGATCGTGGCCCATTTCGGCGTAATCCTGACCCAGGTACAGCGCGCCCTTGACATGGACGCGCAACGGACCTTTGCCCATCGCATCGACAACCTCTCGGTGACCGAACTGGCCTTTGACGGCAAAACCTGGTCGGCCGGCCGGATCAATCATCTTCCGTGAACACGGGGCGCACAATTCAGCGTTTTACTGATATCGGGCGTTCGGCCATCCTCGGGCCATGACCTATGACCTTTTCATCGGGGACCGCCTGTTTTCAAGCTGGTCCATGCGCGGATGGCTGATGCTGGAAAAATTCGGCCTGCCCTACACGACCCACATGATCGGCCTGTATTCGGGCACGATGGCCCGGGACATGCAGCCGCTGGCCCCGGCCCGTCTGGTCCCCGCGCTGCGCCTGCCCGACGGCACGGTGGTCGGTGAAAGCCTCGTCATGGCCGAGACGCTCGCCGAACGCCACCCCGATGCGGGGCTTTGGCCGCGGAACGCCGCCGCCCGCGCAACCGCCCGTTGGCTGTGTGCCGAGATGGTCGCCGGGTTCCACGCGCTGCGGTCGGCCTGCCCCATGCAACTCAAACACCGCTGGAAAGGGTTCGAGCCGTCAGGAGAAACTCGCGCCGATCTGACCCGGATCGAGACCCTGTGGGCGCATGCGCGCAAGATCTCGGGCACGACGTCCGGCCCGTTGTTCGGCCGCTATTCGCTGGCCGATGTGTTCTATACGCCGGTCGCAGCCCGGATCATCGGCTACGGTCTGCCCGTGTCCGTGCAGAGCCACGACTACTGCATGGAATTGTTGTCGGACCCGGCGGTTCGGCAATGGCGCGCGATGGGGCTGACCGTCGACTACGACCCGTTCCCCTATGACCAGCCGCTCAACGCCGAGCCCTGGCCGATCGGCGGGGCCTCGACGGCCCGCGCGGTTGAGGCGGGGCCTTCGGTCAATGACCGCTGCCCCTATTCCGGCAAGCCGGTGACCGCATTTCTGGAGCTGGATGGCAAAAGATGGGGCTTCTGCAACACCTTCTGCCGCAACAAAACCGTGGCCGACCCCAGAACGTGGCCGAAATTCACGCAAATGATCCGGCAAGCGGTGTGACCGTTAACCATTCCTAAACCGACGCCATGGCAGCAAGGTCCTGTTAATCAATAACAGGATCGCCATGGTCGCCCGCGCTCATACCGTTGCCTTTCAGGGGGTCGAGGCCCGCCCGGTCGAGGTGCAATGCGCCGTCTCCCCCGGGCTGCCCGCCTTTTCAATCGTCGGCCTGCCGGACAAGGCCGTGTCCGAGGCCCGCGAACGCGTGCGCAGTGCGCTCAGCGCGATGGCCATTGCGCTGCCCTCCAAACGCATCACGATCAACCTGTCGCCCGCTGACCTGCCCAAAGAAGGCAGCCATTTCGACCTGCCGATCGCGCTGGCCCTGCTCTGTGCGATCGACATCCTGCCCGCCGACGCCGCCGAAGGCACCATGGCTCTGGGCGAGCTTTCACTGGACGGCTCATTGGTGCCCGTGGCCGGCGCCCTGCCCGCCGCGATGACCGCCGCGGCCGAGGGCCGCACGCTGCTGTGTCCGCGCGCGTCAGGTGCCGAGGCGGCCTGGGTCGACGCGACCCAGGTGATCGGGGCCACGTCCCTAGCCGACGTCGTGCGCCATTTCACCGGCCAGTCGCCCCTGCCGGTCGCCCAGCCCGGCGAGGTCAGGTTGGAGCCCTCGACCCGCGATCTGCGCGACGTAAAAGGGCAGGAACGGGCAAAACGCGCATTGGAAATCGCAGCGGCCGGCCGTCACCACATGATAATGATCGGCACGCCGGGGTCAGGCAAATCCATGCTCGCCGCCCGCCTGCCCGGCATATTGCCGCCGTTGACGCCCACCGAGGCCCTCGAGACCTCGATGATCCAATCGCTGTGCGGCATGCTGGACGAAGGCGGCATCAGCCGGACCCGCCCGTTCCGCGAACCGCATCACACGGCGTCGATGGCGGCGATCGTGGGCGGCGGAAAGGGCGCGAAACCTGGCGAGATTTCCCTGGCCCACAACGGCGTGCTGTTCATGGACGAATTCCCCGAGTTTCCGCGAACGGTTCTCGAAACCCTGCGCCAGCCAATCGAGACCGGCGAGGTCATGGTCGCCCGCGCCAACGCCCATGTGAAATACCCCTGCCGGTTCATGCTGGTGGCGGCGGCGAACCCCTGCAAGTGCGGATATCTCAGCGATCCGTCCCGCGCCTGCTCGCGCGCGCCGATCTGCGGCGAGGACTATCTGGGCCGCATATCGGGGCCGTTGATGGACCGGTTCGATCTACGGATCGAGGTGCCGCCCGTGGGCTTTACCGACCTCGACCTGCCGCCATCCGGAGACAGCTCGGCCACCGTCGCCGCGCGGGTGCAACAGGCGCGCGTTGTTCAGGCCCGGCGCTTTCAGGACACGCCCGGGATTCGCCAGAACGCCGATATCGAGGGCAATCTGCTGGAAGAGGTCGCCGCACCTGACGCCGAGGGCAAGGACCTGCTGGTCAAGGCGGCCGAGCGGTTCGGCCTGTCGGCACGGGCCTACCACCGCATTCTGCGCGTGGCCCGCACCATTGCCGATCTGGAGGGCGCGCCCGATGTGCGTCGCCCCCACGTGGCCGAGGCGCTGAGCTATAGGATCAGCGCCCGGGTTGCGGCCTAGACCTTGGCCTCGATCGCCTGCCAGATCTTTTCGGCGATATTGGTTCCGTTGAACCGCTCCAATTCCTGGATTCCGGTGGGCGAGGTCACGTTGATTTCGGTCAGATAGTCGCCGATAACGTCGATACCTACAAAGATCTGGCCCTTTTCCTTCAGCAGCGGACCGATGGCCGCGCAGATCTCAAGATCGCGGTCGGTCAGCCCGATCTTTTCGGGACGGCCACCCACATGCATGTTCGACCGGGTCTCACCCTCGGCCGGAACGCGGTTGATCGCGCCGACCGGTTCGCCATCGACCAGGATCACCCGCTTGTCGCCGTTGCGCACATCCGGCAGGAATTTCTGAACGATCAGCGGCTCGCGCGAGAAACCGGTGAACAACTCGTGCAATGAAGTCAGGTTGCGGTCATCGGCATCCAGCCGGAACACGCCGGCCCCGCCATTGCCATAGAGCGGCTTGAGGATGATGTCGCCGTGCTTTTCCTTGAACGCCTTGATCGTCTGCAGATCGCGGGCGATCGTGGTGGGCGGAGTCAGGTCGGGAAAATCCAGAACCAGCAGTTTTTCCGGATAGTTGCGCACCCAGAACGGATCATTCACCACAAGAGCCTGCCCACGCAACCGATCCAGCAGATGGGTGGACGTGATATAGTGCATGTCGAACGGCGGGTCCTGCCGCAGCCAGACGACATCGAAATCCGCCAGATCAACCTCGCGCTCAGGCCCCAGAACCGCCGGCTGGTCCGCAACCCGCTGCACCGTCATGTCGTGACCGCGGGCGGTGATGCGCCCCTCTTGATAGGCCAGCTGATCGGGTCCGTAGTAAAACAGTTGGTGCCCACGGGCCTGGGCTTCTTCGGCCAGCCGGAACGAGCTGTCTGCATTGATGTCCACGGCCCCGATCGGGTCCATCTGAAAGGCGATTTTCATGGCGTGTCCCTCGTAGTCACGCCAGATACATGGCCCAGCGGGGACGGGTGTTCAATGGCGATCAGCCCTGACCAAAGGCGTTTTCGACGATTTGTACTGCGCCCGTTGCATCCACCAGAGCCGCGTCGAACCGGACATTGGTCAGCTGCCCGCCCGGTTCCTGCGCCAAATACTGCGCCGCCGAGGCGCAAATCCGGTCGATCTGCCGCTTGCTGATCCGGGCGGCGGCGCTGTCAAAGGTTTGGCTTTTCTTGACCTCGACGAACACAAGGCCCTGTGCATCCCGGACGATCAGGTCGATCTCGCCACCCGCGCCGCGCCAACGCCTGTGACAGACCTTGAACCCTCGGCTCTCGTAATCGGCAGCGACGCTGTTCTCGGCCGCCTGCCCGGAGTGATAGGAAACCGAGCCCTGGACCGACCGTAGCGCCATATCATCCCTTTCCTATCTTCAGGGCCTTCTGGTAGATCGGCCGCCTTGGCAAATCATACATTCTGGACACCAGATCCGCCGCATCCCGCACCGAGTGCGTTTCCAGAGCCTGTCGCAACGCTTCTTCTACATCTGAATCGTTAACGGCTTGTGAATGGGCACGGTCCACCAGCAAGACGATCTCGCCCTTCACGGTGGCATCTCGATACTGTTCGGACAGCTCAGCAAGGCTGGCCCGCCGGACTTCTTCGAACTTCTTGGTCAGTTCACGACAGACCGCGGCCTGACGCTCGCCACCCAGAACCTGCGCCAGATCCGACAGGCACGCCCCCAAACGCTTGGGAGATTCGTAGAACACCAGCGTCCCGGGAACATCCCGCAACGCCTCGATCCGTGTTCGGCGGGCGCCGGACGCATTCGGCAGGAATCCGGCGAAAAAGAAGGCGTCCGTCGGCAAGCCCGCCAGGGTCAGCGCCGTAACGACGGCTGACGCTCCAGGGGCGCAGGTCACGCTGAACCCGGCCTCGGCCGCCTTCTTGCCCAGATCATAACCCGGGTCGGCGATCAGCGGCATCCCCGCCTCGGACGCGTAGGCCACGGACTTGCCCTGGGACAGTTCGGCAATCAGTTTTTCACGCGCAGCCGTGCCGCTGTGGTCGTGATAGGCCAGGATGCGCCGCCCTTCTAGGGGTACACCGTGGATCTCCATCAATCTGCGCAGGCTGCGTGTATCTTCCGCCGCGATCACATCAGCCGAGGCCAGAACGTCCAGCGCCCTGAGCGTAATGTCGCGCGCCGTTCCGATCGGAGTGGCAACAAAATACAGCCCCCCAGCCAATCTTACCTTTTGGAAATTCAAAGCTGGACCCTCGCAGCGTGACGTTTATTATCGCGGCGTGATAGAACAGCAGCGTTCTTTGCCGCCGGATCAGGGAGTTTTCATTTAGATGTTTACCGTTTGCAAGCCCGTTCGCAAACTGGCGAAATTCGCCATCGGCCTGACCGCGGCGGCATTTTTGGCCGCCTGCGAACCCGGTGCCACCGGGCGCGGACCGTCGATAGACACGTCAGAGCCGATCCCCGTTGCCCTGCTGGTGCCCAAATCGGGCGACGCCGCGTTGGCGCAAAGCCTTGAGAACGCTGCCCGGCTGGCCATGGCCGATCTGAACAACGTCAAGATCGATCTTCGCGTCTATGACACTGCCGGCAATCCGAACACGGCAGCCGCAGTTGCGCAGCAGGCCGTTGCCGACGGCGCAAAGGTCATTCTGGGGCCGGTTTACGCGCAGGCCGCCAATGCTGCAGGCCTTGCGGTTCTGAGCAAGAACGTGAACGTTCTGTCCTTCTCGAACAATACCAGCATTGCCGGCGGAAACGTGTTTGTCCTTGGCCCGACCTTCGACAACACGGCCAACCGGCTTGTCAGCTACGCCGGCAAACAGGGAAAGAAAAGCACCGTCATCGTGCACAGCAACGATGCGGCAGGCCAATTGGGCCAGGCGGCAATCTCGAACGCACTTGGCAACAGCCGTGTGGCGAATGCGGGTGTGGTCGGTTTTGATCGATCTCAGCAGGGCGTGATCGACGCCATCCCTGCAATCAAGGCAACTGTGGACTCGACGGGGGCGGATTCGCTCTTTTTGACCGCCACGACCGCCGGCGCGCTGCCGCTTTTCAGCCAGTTGCTGCCCGAGGCCGGTGTCTCACCGGCAACCGTGCAATATATTGGCCTGACACGCTGGGACATTCCGGCCCAGACGCTGGAACTGCCGGGCGTGCAGGGCGGGTGGTTTGCCTTGCCCGACCCTGCCAAGGCCCAGGCCTATCGCGTACGCTACAACGCGACCTATGGCGAGGCACCGCATCCGATCAGCGGCCTGGCCTATGACGGCATCGCCGCCATCGGCGCTCTGGCCAGCCAAGGGAAGTCCAATGCCCTCTCCGCCGCGGCCCTGACCCAGAATGCCGGGTTCCAGGGTGTTGGCGGTATTTTCCGTCTGCGCCCGAACGGTACGAATGAACGAGGTCTGGCCGTGGCCACGATCCAGAACAAACAGGTAGTTGTGATTGACCCTGCCCCGCAAAGCTTCTCTGGCGCCGGTTTCTGATCAGCTTGTGACGATCCCCGCGCCGGCTGGCGCATTGATCTGCGACGCCAGCGAAATCTTCGATGGCGAAAAGGTCAACGCGCTGCTGTCGAAGGCCCTGAAAGACATTCCGGAAACGGCCGCAGCCCGAAACGAGGCCGTCCGGATCCTGCGGGACGCTCAGAAATCCGGGCGTCAGGCCATCGAAGAGGCATTCGCCGCCCGGCCCTTCGACGCCCGGTCTTTGACGCGATCCTACACCTATCTGACCGATGGGCTGGTCTGCGCCGCGATGACTGTGGCCGGACAGCATCTGCATCCATTGGCCAACCCGACCCAGGGCGAGAAGATGGCGGTTTTGGCCGTGGGCGGCTATGGGCGCGGCGAGATGGCGCCGTTTTCGGATGTCGATCTGCTGTTTCTGACTCCCTACAAGATCACCGCCTGGGCCGAGAGCGTGATCGAGTCGATGCTGTACATCCTGTGGGATCTACGGCTGAAAGTCGGGCATTCCTCGCGCACGATCCGTGATTGCCTGCGTCTTGGAGACGAGGATTTCACGATCCGGACAGCGATGCTGGAACAGCGCTATCTGGCCGGTGATCTGGACCTGGCCGATGAGCTGGAAAGCCGGCTGAAATCCGAGCTATTCAAAGGAACCGAACACGAATTCATCGAAGCCAAACTGCATGAACGCGACGAACGCCACCACAAGCAGGGCGAGCGTTACATGGTCGAACCGAACGTGAAAGAAGGCAAAGGCGGCCTTCGTGACCTGCAGTCCCTGTATTGGATCGCCAAATACATCTACGGCGTTCACGACGTGGCTGAACTTGTCCCGCTGGGGTTGTTCACCCAGGACGAATTCAACACGTTCGTGCAGGCCGAAGACTTCCTTTGGGCCGTACGTTCGCATCTTCATCTGGTGACACGGCGCGCAACCGAACAGCTGACCTTTGATCTGCAGGTCGAGGTGGCCGACCGCATGGGTTACGAAGACCGAGCGGGCCGCCGGGCCGTCGAAATCTTCATGCAGCGGTACTTCCGAGAAGCCACGAAGGTGGGAGAACTGACACGGATCTTCCTGACCAAGCTTGAAGCGTCACATATGAAGAACGCGCCGTTGCTGGAACGCATCTTCAGCCGCAAGCCACGGGTCAAGCCGGGCTATAGGGTTGTTCATGGCCGGCTGGACGTGGCCGACCCCAAGAGCTTTTTGTCCGACAAGCTGAATCTACTGCGTCTGTTCGAGGAAGGTCTGCGCACGGGTATGCTGATCCATCCCGATGCGATGCGGCTGGTCACGGCCAACCTGCACCTGATCGATGACGAAATGCGCAACGACAAAGAGGCGAGGCGCATCTTTCTGGATCTGATGCTGAAACACGGCAATCCCGAACGCGCGCTGCGCCGCATGAACGAGTTGGGCGTTCTGTCGGCCTTCATCCCCGAGTTCGAGCCCATCGTGGCGATGATGCAGTTCAATATGTACCACAGCTACACGGTGGACGAGCACACGATCCAGTGCATCATCAACCTGGCGCAGATCGAACGGGGCGAACTTGTCGAAGCGCTGCCGCTGGCCTCGTCGATCCTCGAGGGCGGAGTGAACCGGCGTGTGCTTTACGTCGCTCTGCTGTTGCACGACATCGCCAAGGGCCGCCCCGAGGATCACTCGATCCTGGGGGCCAAGATCGCACGGACGGTCGCGCCTCGGCTGGGGTTGAACAAGAAAGAATGCGAAACCGTCGAATGGCTGGTGCGGTATCACCTGCTGATGTCGGACATGGCGCAGAAGCGTGACATCTCGGACCCGCGCACGGTGCGCGACTTCGCCAAGGCGGTTCAGACCGTCAAACGGCTGGATCTGCTGACGGTCCTGACAGTCTGCGACATCCGCGGCGTTGGGCCGAACACCTGGAACAACTGGAAGGCCACCCTGCTACGGGCCTTGCACGCGGAAACTAAGCGCGCGCTGGAAACCGGCATGGAGGACCTCAACCGTGCCAATCGTGGCGCCGAGGCCAAGAAAGCGCTGCGTGACGCGTTGTCAGCCTGGTCCAAGGCCGACCTCAAAACGGAAACCGGTCGGCACTACGATCCGTATTGGCAGGGACTCAACCTCTCGACCCATGTCGAGTTCGCCGAAATGCTGCGCGCGCTGGAAAAAAGCGCGGATCCGGCGGCGATGGAAATCCGGCTGCACCCTGACGAAGACCGGGATGCGACGCGGGCCTGCTTTGCCATGGCCGACCACCCCGGTATCTTTTCCCGGATTGCCGGTGCGCTGGCGCTTGTGGGCGCAAACGTGGTCGATGCCCGCAGCTATACCACCAAGGACGGCTACGTGACTGACGCGTTCTGGATTCAGGACGCTGACGGCCACCCGTTCGAACTGTCGCGTCTGCCGCGCCTGACCCAGATGATTCAGCGCACCCTCAAGGGCGAGGTGGTGGCCCGCGAGGCACTCAAGTCCCGCGACAAGATCAAGAAGCGGGAAAAGGCGTTCAACGTCCCGACGCACATCACCTTCGACAATGAAGGGTCCGAGATCTACACGATCATCGAAGTCGACACCCGCGACCGGCCCGGCCTGCTCTACGATCTGGCCCGGACCCTTGCCGCCGCCAATGTCTATATCGCCAATGCCGTGATCGCGACCTATGGCGAGCAGGTGGTGGATACGTTCTACGTCAAGGACATGTTCGGGCTCAAATACCACTCGGAGGCCAAGCAGAGGACGCTGGAAGCCAAGCTGCGCACCGCGATCACCGAAGGCGCCGAGCGGGCGGCCTCATGAAGCAGATCCGCCTGTTCTCGGGCCTGTTCACGGTCGGGTTCTGGACCCTTGCCAGCCGTATTCTGGGCTTTCTGCGGGAAATCCTGCTGACAGCCTATATCGGGCCGGGGCCGGTCATGGATGCTTTCGTCGCAGCCTTCCGCCTGCCCAACATGTTCCGCCGGTTCTTCGCCGAGGGCGCTTTCAACGCAGCCTTCGTTCCGATGTTCTCGAAACGGCTGGAAGGCGGCGAAGACGCGCAGGGGTTTGCGCAGGATGCGTTCAACCTGCTGGCGGCGGCCGTTCTGGCGCTGGTCGGGCTGGCCATGGTGTTCATGCCGGGGCTGGTCTGGCTGACGGCCGAAGGGTTTTATGGCGACGAACGTTTCGATCTGGCGGTCGGTTACGGGTATGTCGTCTTTCCCTACATCCTGTTCATGTCTCTGGCCGCGCTGTTTTCCGGGGTTCTCAATGCCACCGGTCGATTCGCCGCCGCTGCAGCGGCTCCGGTCCTGCTGAACATCTTCGCCTGCACGGCACTGATCGTAGGCGCGGCAACCGGAGGCGAGGTCATCCGTTGGCTCATCGCCGTCATACCCATTGCCGGGGTCGCTCAACTGGCGCTGGTTTGGGTCGCCACCGAGCGCGCCGGAATTCGCATCCGGTTCGGCCGACCGAAGCTCAGCCCTGAAATGCGCAACATGGTTCGTATCGCGGTACCGGCGGCACTTGCCATGGGTGTGACGCAGGTCAATCTCGTTGTCGGGCAGCTGGTCGCGTCAAAGACCGAAAAGGCCATCAGCTGGCTCTTTGCCGCCGACCGGCTGTATCAGCTGCCGCTGGGCGTGGTCGGCATCGCCGTGGGCATCGTGCTGTTACCCGACCTGTCGCGCCGCCTGCGCGCGGGGGACGGCGATGGCGCGCGCAACGCCTTTTCCCGCGCCGGAGAGTTCACCCTGTTGCTGACCATTCCGGCAACCGTGGCCTTCGTTCTCATCCCGGTGCCGCTGGTCTCGGTCCTGTTCGAACGTGGACAGTTCACCCCCGAAGACACGGCTGCCACCGCGCTGGCCGTGGCGGTCTATGGCATCGGCCTGCCGGCCTTCATGCTGCAAAAGCTGCTGCAACCGCTTTTCTTCGCCCGCGAGGATACCCGTTCGCCCTTCCGATATGCCGTTGTGGCGATGGTCATCAACGCCGTGCTGGCCTTTGGGCTGTACCCGATCGTCGGCTGGATTGCCCCGGCCATCGCGGCCTCGGCCGCCGGGTGGGGCATGGTGGCGCTGTTGGCACTGGGCGCCCGGCGCATGGGCGACGAGGCCCGTTTCGACGACCGGTTCAAGCGTCGCGCGCCCAGGATACTGGCCGCCTCAATAGGAATGGGCGTGGTGCTGATCGCGGCGATACAGCTGTTCGGTTGGACGTTCGAGGTTCAGGGCTGGCGCTATCTGGCCTTGCTGGGCCTGATCGTTGTCGCCGCAGTGTCTTACTTCCTTCTGGGCCACCTGCTGGGTGCGTTCCGCCTGTCCGAGTTCCGGTCCGCCCTGCGAAAGTCCTGACCGCCTCAGTCCCGCCGGATACGCCCCACCAGCCGCGCCCATCCACCCGGCGCCACGAAAAACGACAGCCCGAACCCGGTCGCGAACCCGCCCAGATCGGCCACCCAATCCGAGGTGCCGCCGAAGATCAGCCCAAACAGAAGTTGGATGCCCATCAGCACCGCGATCAACTGGAACGCCCGCGCCTGGTTCTCTCCGACCAGCGACAGCCTGCGCCACAGCAGCCAGGTGAACGCACCGATCAGGCCGTAGACCGGCGGGAAGCCCCCGACCAGCGGATAGCGCGGGTCCAGCAGCACCGCATAGGCCAGCGCCCCGCCCACACCCGACAGCACGAAGATCACCAGCATCGCAAAACCGCCAAAGACCTCGCCCACCATCTTGCCCATCGCCAAAACGAAGACGCAGACAAAAAGCGCCTGGGTAAAGCTGCCTGACACGAAGGGGTAGGTGAAGAACCGGATCACATGCTCGACCGGCCAACGCCCGTTCATTACCATCCAGTCGAAGATGTCGGCCGAGAAGGAATAGCGCTGGATCGCCTCCAGCCGCCAGCCCACCGCGCCCGGTCCGCCGACCAGGCCGCGCGTGCCGAGGGTGAAGGCCAGTTCGATCCCCATGATGAACAAGACCAGCGCTACCACCACGGGTGGCAGGGGGTTCACGGGGGGTGTGTAATGCTCGCTGCTCATTGGGCGGGCCTTTCGCGGCTGTTGACGTCCCTTTGCCTCATGGGTAAGCGACGGAGGCTTATTTTTCCAGACGGGAGTTCCCTTCCATGACCGAAACCAAGTTCACGCCGCGCGTGTTTTCCGGCATTCAGCCCTCGGGAAACCTGCATCTTGGCAACTACCTTGGTGCGCTCAAGCGTTTTGTGGATATGCAGGGGCCGGAGATGGAGACCGTGTACTGCATGGTCGATCTTCACGCGGTCACCGTCTGGCAGGACCCCAAAGAACTGGCTCATTCCACGCGCGAGCTGTGCGCGGGCTTCATCGCCGCCGGCATCGACCCGGAGCAGTCGATCCTGTTCAACCAGTCGCAGGTGCCCGAGCACGCGCAACTGGCCTGGATCTTCAACTGTGTTGCGCGCATGGGCTGGATGCAGCGCATGACCCAGTGGAAGGACAAGGCGGGCAAGAACCAGCAGAACGCCTCGCTGGGCCTTTTCGCCTATCCCTCGCTGATGGCCGCCGACATTCTGGTCTATCACGCGACCCATGTCCCGGTGGGCGACGACCAGAAACAGCATCTCGAGCTGACCCGCGACATCGCCATCAAGTTCAACCACGACTATGGCGTCGATTTCTTCCCGATCACCGAGCCGGTGATCGAGGGCGCGGCGACCCGCGTGATGAGCCTGCGCGACGGGGCCAAGAAGATGTCCAAGTCGGATCCGTCCGACATGAGCCGGATCAACATGACCGACGATGCCGACACCATCGCCAAGAAGATCCGCAAGGCCAAGACCGACCCCGATGCCCTGCCATCGGAAGTGGACGGGCTGGAAGACCGCCCCGAGGCGCGCAACCTGGTCAACATCTATGCCGCGCTCAGCGATCAGACGGTCGAGCAGGTTCTGGCCGAGGTCGGAGGCAAGCAGTTCGGTGAATTCAAGCCGATGCTGGCCAATCTGGCGGTCGCAAAGCTGTCGCCGATCTCGACCGAGATGGCGCGGCTGATGGGCGATCAGGCCGAGATCGACAGGATTCTGGACCGTGGCGCAGAACGGGCGCGGGAAATCGCGGCTCCGATCCTCAGCCGCACCTACGAGATCGTGGGGATGGTGGGCGCCGGCCGCGCCTGAGACCCAGACAGAAACTTCAGCGCCGCCCCTGATCCGGGGCGGCGTTTTTCGTTGCAGGTCAGGCGGCCTGCGGGTGCAGTTTTTCCTCGACGATGGATTCGGCCACCGCATGGGGGCTGACGCCATCGACCTTGGCGCGGGTCAGGATGCGGTCCATCGTCCGCTCCAGCGCCTCGAGCCGCTGACCGACCCAGGCTTCGCGATCCCTGATCTTCAGGATCTCGGTTGCGACGTTCACGATCCCGCCGCCATTGGCCACGAAATCCGGAGCATAGAGGATGCCGCGGTCATGCAGGCGCTGCGCGTCGGCATCAGTTGCCAACTGGTTGTTGGCCCCTCCGGCCACCGCGCTGACCTTCAGAAGCGGAATGCTGGTTTCGTTCAGGATGCCGCCGATGGCGCAGGGCGCGAAAATATCCGCCTCGGCCGCATAGATCGCATCGGGCGCGACGGCCTGCGCTGCGAACCGGTCCCCCAGCCGGGCGGTCTGGCCCGCATCGATGTCGGTGATCACCAGTTTTGCCCCAGCGTCATGCAACAACGCACACAGATGTTCGCCCACATGGCCCAGCCCCTGCACCGAGACGGTCTTGCCGCTCAGATCCCCGGACCCGAACCGATGCCGCGCGGTGACGCGGACAGCGTTGAAAATCCCGCGGGCAGTGACGGGCGACGGGTCGCCGCTGGCGAACGGGCCATCGGGCAGACCGGCGACATATTCGGTTTCGGTGCCGATATGGGCCATGTCGGCCGGGGTCATCCC
The DNA here is from genome assembly GCF_013032855.1 of Ruegeria arenilitoris. Taxonomy (GTDB): domain Bacteria; phylum Pseudomonadota; class Alphaproteobacteria; order Rhodobacterales; family Rhodobacteraceae; genus Ruegeria; species Ruegeria arenilitoris. Next base: position 282,498 of record NZ_WQDA01000005.1, on the reverse strand, counting down.
CATGTCCTCGGCCGTCCAGTATTGGCCACCAAGGCTTTGGACCACGTGCCCGAAGGCTTGCAGTAACCGAGGCGTCTTGTCCGCGCTCGGGTCGCCGATGATCACGGCCTTGCCCCCGCCCAGCGGCAGATCGGCCGCGGCGTTCTTGTACGTCATGCCCCGCGACAGGCGCAGCGCATCGTCCAGCGCCTCGGACGGGTGGCCATAGGTGCGCATCCGCACCCCGCCCGCTGCAGGCCCCAATTGCGTGGAGTGGATCGCCACAAAGCCCGAAAGCCCGCTGGCGGCGTCTTTGAATTCGACCACACGCTCGTGATCTGGCGCGTCAATCGTGGTTATTTCCATTTTGCTCCTCCGGAAAGACAGACTGAGTCTGCCACATCGGACCGAGTGATTTTCGCCAATGCATGCTGGTCAACTTATCTCTCTTGGAGATAATGGTAATCTGAGCCGACCATTTTAGGGATTTTCTCCATGGATCAGATCGACCGCAAGATCGTGCGCGCGCTGCAGCAGGACGGGCGCATGACCGTTCTTGACCTGGCCGAAAAGGTGGGCCTGTCGCCCACACCCTGCGCGCGACGCCTGGACCGCCTGCGCCGCGACGGGGTGATCACCGGATATTCGGCGCAGGTCGACCCCGAGAAGCTGGGCTTTGGCGTCACGATTTTCGTGTCTGTCGAACTTGAGAAACAGGACCGCAACGCCATCGACGCCTTCGAACGCGCCATCCTGCGATGCGATGAGGTGATGGAGTGCTACCTCATGACAGGCTCGCGCGACATCCTGCTGCGCGTCGTGGCGCGTGACCTGACCGCCTTCGACGCGTTTCTGGAGAACCGGCTGATGCAGATTCCGGGCATCCGCAACCTGCGCTCCAACTTCGCCCTGCGCGCGATGGTCAAGCGCGACGTGTTGCCATCGTCGGCCGGATAATCTGCTGGACCTTGGGCGCGCGCGCTCCTACGGTTCGGCGGAATTGACGGAGGGCACAATGGCAGTCGGCAAGAATATCCGCACTTATTTCGATGGCACATGGCACGATGGCGATGCCCCGATCATGCGGGCTGCGGACCACGGGGCCTGGCTTGGATCATCGGTGTTTGACGGCGCGCGCTATTTTGACGGAATGGCGCCCGATCTGGCGGCGCATTGCGACCGGGTGAACCGCTCGGCCGAGGCACTGATGCTCACTCCGACCGTGACCACCGAACAGATGGTCGAACTGATCCGCGAAGGTCTTGAAGCTTACCCGACCGAGGCCGCCGTCTACATTCGCCCGATGTATTGGGGGATCGACGGAGACGCGACGGCGATCGTGCCGCAGGGTGACAGCACAGGCTTTGCCATCTGCCTCGAAGAAATCCCGATGGCGCCCGAGGCGGCCTCGGTCACGCTGACGACCACCCGCTTCCGCCGCCCGGTTCTGGAAAGCGCGGTCGTCAACGCCAAGGCCGGGTGCCTTTATCCAAACAACGCCCGAATGCTGGCGGAAGCACGATCCAAGGGGTTCTCAAACGCATTGGTGACCGATGCCATGGGCAACGTGGCAGAAACCGCAACGGCCAACATCTTCATGGCCAAGGATGGCGAGGTGTTTACTCCGGCACCGAACGGCACCTTCCTTGCAGGCATCACCCGTGCGCGGCACATCGACAATCTGCGGCGCGACGGTGTGACGGTTCACGAAACTGTTCTGACCTTCGACGATTTTCACGACGCGGACGAAGTGTTCATGTCCGGCAACATGAACAAGGTCACGCCCGTGACCGCACTGGACGACACGCAATATCAGATTGGCCCTATCACGCGCCGCACGCGCGCGCTCTACTGGGACTGGGCGGCCAGCAACCAATAAGCGAAGGCCCGTCGCGGCCCGAGTTGCCAGACACCGAATGCTCGGGCATGATCCCGAAAACCGAAGAGGACATTCATGCGCAAGTTCCTTGTAGTTCTTGACGATAGCCGCGAGTGCCTGAACGCCATGCGTTTCGCCGCAATGCGTGCTGCGCATACGGGCGGGGGGGTGACCATCCTCTCGGTCATTCCTCCGGACGAGTTCAACCACTGGATCGGCGTGGCCGAAGTGATGCGGGAAGAAGCCCGCGAGCGTATCCATGCGCATTTCGAGGTATTTGCCAAATGGATGCGCGACAAGCAGGGGATCGAGCCGGAACTGGCGATCCGCGAGGGTGAACCCGTTCCGCAGATCATTGAGCATGTCCGCTCGGATCCCGAGATCGGCGTCCTTGTTCTGGGTGCGGGTACCGACAAGAAGGGCCCGGGTCCACTGGTCACTCAGTTGACGCGGAATTCCGGCAGCTTGCCGATTCCGATCACCATCGTTCCGGGCGACCTGAGCAAGGAGAAGCTCGAAGAGATCACCTGATGCCCGCCACCCTGCACTTCTGGTTCGATTTCGCCTCGACCTATTCCTACCTCAGCGCCATGCGGGTCGAACGGGACGCGACAGCCTGTGGCGTGCAGGTGGACTGGCAGCCATTCCTTCTGGGTCCCATTTTTGCCGAACAGGGGTGGAAAACCTCACCGTTCAACATCTATCCGGCCAAGGGGCGGTACATGTGGCGCGACATGGAACGGCTTTGCCGGCAGCATGGCCTGCCCCTGACCCGACCTGCCGAGTTTCCGCAAAACAGCCTGAAGGCCGCACGCCTTGCGCTCGCCATCCCTCAACGTGAAGCGCGCGCTGCATTCTCCCGCGCCGTTTTTGCCGCGCAGTTTGGCCAAGGCCTGAACATTTCCGAAGAGCCTGTTCTTCGCAGCGCCCTGTCCGCCGCCGGCCTCCCCGAGGACATGATCGACCGGACCGCGGACGCTGACATCAAGAGTTCTCTGTTTGAACAGGTTGCCCGCGCCAAATCGCTGGGGATCTTCGGCGCCCCCAGTTTTGTCGTGGATGAGGAGCTTTATTGGGGCGATGACCGGCTGGACATGGCAATCCGACAGGCCGCAGCTATTTAGAACCGTTCCAAATCTTGACTTCCCGGCCACTGACGCGCATATCAGAGCCAACTGATACGGAGCGCGCCATGTTCATCCAGACCGAATCCACGCCCAACCCGGCCACGCTGAAATTCCTGCCCGGTCAGACCGTGCTCGAGGCCGGTACAGCGGATTTCCCGACTGCCGAAGCCGCGCAGAACTCGCCGCTGGCGCAGCGCATCTTTGCGGTCAGCGGTGTGACCGGAGTTTTCTTCGGCAATGACTTCGTGACCGTCACCAAAGACGACGGCGTGCAGTGGGACCACATCAAACCCGCCATCCTGGGCGCCGTGATGGAGCACTACCAATCCGGCCAGCCGGTGATGGGAGCCGGGGTGGAAACCGCGTCCGGCCATGCTGAACATTCGGGTGAGGACTCGGAAATCGTAAACCAGATCAAGGAATTGCTGGACAGCCGCGTGCGCCCCGCCGTGGCGCAGGACGGCGGTGACATCACCTTCCACGGCTTTGACCGCGGCGTCGTCTACCTGCATATGCAAGGGGCCTGCGCAGGCTGCCCGTCCTCGACGCTGACCCTGAAGATGGGAATCGAGAACCTGCTCCGCCATTACATCCCCGAGGTGACTGAGGTTCGCCCTGTTGCCGTCTGATCAGACAATTCTGGCATTTGACACATCGGCCGCGCATTGCGCGGCCGCTTTGCTGCGCGGGCCTGACATCGTCGTGAGCCGCGCCGAAACCATGACCCGCGGCCAGGCGGAACGCCTGATGCCTTTGCTTCAGGACATCCTGGCAGAAGGCGGGGTTTCTTGGGCGGATATCGACGCGATCGGTGTCGGGACGGGTCCGGGCAATTTCACAGGAATTCGCATCTCGGTCTCTGCCGCCCGAGGGCTGGCGCTTGGATTGAACAAGCCGGCAATCGGCATTTCGGGCCTTGAAGCCCTTGCGGCCTTAGCACCTGAAGGGCGGATCCCTGCAATTCCCGCCCCCCGCGACCAAGTTTACCTGCAAGCGCCCGACGGGACACCGCAATTGATGACGCAGGAACAGGCAGAATCACTTGGCGCTCTGTTTTTGTGCGACGATGCGGATGCAGTCGTCCGGGCCATCGCCCGGATTGCATCCGAACGTGTTGACCTTGTGTCCGGTCCCCCGGCCCCCCTGTACGTTCGTGCCGCAGACGCCGCCCCGTCGCGCGATACGCCGCCGCCTTTGCTGGACCCATGACCCCACAGGAAATGGCCGAGACCCACGGCGCGGCTTTCACCCAGTCCCGCCCCTGGACCGCCGATGAATTCGCTGATCTGCTTGCCAACCGCTTCACCCATGTTGTTGGAAACAAATCAGCATTTGCCCTGATCCAGGTCATCGGCGACGAAGCCGAGCTGCTGACCATCGCGACGCATCCCGATCATCAGCGGCAGGGTCTGGGCCGCGCCTGCATGCAGGCTTGGCATGACAAGGCTCACAATCTGGGTGCGCGCCGGGCGTTTCTTGAGGTGGCATCGGACAACGCGGCCGCCATTGCACTCTACCAAAGTTGCGGCTATGCGCGCTGCGGTCTTCGGCCGGGATATTACCGGCGCGGCAAGGCTGACAAAGTAGATGCAATCTTGATGGAGCGCGCGCTACCCTGACGAAAGCCGGGCATTTCTGAGACCAAATGGTCAAAAAGCGGTTGACCATGGCTGTTTCAGACGGCCTTAATTGCCGCTATCACAGCAGTTCTGCTCGCTCTGAGCGGGGCTGGGCAAAAGCCCCTGCCCCGAAGCCATAAAAAACAACGGGAGTATATGATGACCCTGATGAAATCCTTGATGGGCGCGGCCGCCGCGTTTGCACTGACCGCAGGTGCGGCGCTGGCCGAACCGGCGATCATCTTCGATCTGGGCGGCAAGTTCGACAAATCGTTCAACGAAGCAGCCCATAACGGCGCCAAGCGCTGGGCCGACCAAACCGGCAAATCCTATCGCGAAATCGAGCTGCAGTCGGAAGCGCAGCGCGAACAAGCCCTGCGTCGCTTCGCTGAAGCCGGTGCAAACCCGATCATCACCATGGGCTTTGCCATGGCTGATCCGCTGGCCGCCGTCGCACCTGACTATCCCGACACCAAGTTCGTTGCCGTCGACGTCAGCTGGCTGGACGCGCCTAACATCCGCCAGGTCTCGTTCGCCGAGCATGAAGGTTCGTACCTGGTCGGCATGATGGCCGCGATGGCATCCAAGTCGGGTACGGTCGGATTCATCGGTGGCATGGACATTCCGCTGATCCGGCACTTTGGCTGCGGCTACGCCCAGGGCGCGAAGGCCGTGAACCCTGACATCAACGTCGTAGCCAACATGACCGGCACCACCCCGGCCGCTTGGAACGACCCGGTGAAGGGTTCGGAGCTGACCAAAGCTCAGATCAGCCAAGGCGCTGACGTGATCTACGCTGCCGCAGGCGGTACCGGCGTCGGTGTTCTGCAGACCGCAGCCGACGAAGGCATCCTGTCGATCGGCGTGGACAGCAACCAGAACCACCTGCACCCGGGCAAGGTTCTGACCTCGATGCTCAAGCGCGTGGACGTGGCCGTTTATGACGCCATGAAAGCAGGCGAAGATGTCGAAACCGGCAAGTTCACCATGGGTCTGGGACAGGACGGTGTCGGCGTTGCCATGGATGAAAACAACGCCTCGCTGGTGAGCGACGAGATGAAGGCCGCCGTCGAAAAGGCACGCCGCGACATCATCGACGGCAATGTCACCGTCGTCAGCTACTACGAGAACGACAGCTGCCCGGCACTGCAGTTCTGATATCGCGCGGGGCGGGGGAAACCTCCCGTCCCGCATCCACTCATGCCGCTGTTTCGCCACGACCGAATGATCGCGAAATCAGCGCAGCTTCTACGGCAATCGAGGACAAGACATGACAGTCCCCGCCATCGAGCTCAAAGGGATTTCCAAAGCCTTTGGGCCAGTTCAAGCGAACAAGGACATCTCGATCAGCGTCGCCCCCGGCACGATCCACGGGATCATCGGTGAAAACGGTGCGGGCAAATCCACGCTGATGAGCATTCTGTACGGCTTCTACAAGGCCGACAAAGGTGAAATCTGGATCAACGGCAAAAAGACCGACATCCCCGATAGCCAGGCCGCGATCGTCGCGGGTATCGGCATGGTCTTTCAGCATTTCAAGCTGGTCGAGAATTTCACCGTTCTGGAAAACATCGTTCTGGGCGCCGAAGATGGCGGGCTGCTGGCCCCTTCGCTGGCCAAGGCCCGGAAAGAGCTGAAAGAGCTCGAGGAAGAATACGAGCTGTTCGTGGACCCCGACAAGCGCATCGACGAGATCGGCGTGGGCATGCAGCAGCGGGTCGAAATCCTCAAGGCGCTGTACCGCAAGGCGGAAATCCTGATTCTGGACGAACCCACCGGGGTGCTGACCCCGGCCGAGGCCGACCAGCTGTTCCGCATCCTCGACCGGCTGCGCGCAGAGGGGAAGACCATCATCCTGATCACCCACAAGCTGCGCGAGATCATGGAAGCCACCGACACCGTGTCGGTGATGCGCCGCGGCCAGATGACCGCCACGGTCAAGACCGCCGAGACCAACCCCGAGGAGCTGGCCGAGCTGATGGTCGGGCGCAAAGTTCTGCTGCGGGTCGACAAGGTTCCGGCCAAGCCCGGCAAGCCCACTCTGGAAATCGAGAACCTGCGGGTGACGGATTCGGCGGGCGTCGAGCGCGTCAAAGGCATCGACCTGACCGTCCGCGCCGGCGAGATCGTGGGCATCGCGGGCGTCGCCGGCAACGGGCAGTCCGAGCTGCTCGAAGTGTTGGGCGGGATGCGCCCGGGATCAGGCGTGATCAAACTGAATGGTACGCCTCTGGCGCTCAGCGGGCCCGAGGCGGACGGTCAGGCCCGGCGCGCCCAAGGCATCGCCCATGTGCCCGAGGACCGGCAACGCGAAGGTCTGATCATGGACTTCCACGCCTGGGAAAACGTGGCCTTCGGCTACCACCGCGACCTCGCCTATCAGCGCGGGATTTTCATGAACAACGCCGCCCTGCGCGCCGACACAGAACGCAAGATTGAGAAATTCGACGTGCGTCCGCCGAATGGCTGGCTGTCGGCCAAGAATTTCTCGGGCGGGAACCAACAGAAGATCGTCGTGGCGCGCGAAATCGAGCGGAACCCCGACCTGCTGCTGGTGGGCCAGCCGACCCGCGGCGTGGACATCGGCGCGATCGAGTTCATTCACAAGCAGATCGTCGCCCTGCGCGATCAGGGCAAGGCGATCCTGCTGGTCTCGGTCGAGTTGGAAGAGATCTTCTCTCTATCCGACCGGATTGCAGTGATGTTCGACGGACATATCATGGGCGAGCGCCTGCCCCATGAAACGGATGAAAAAGAACTGGGCCTGTTGATGGCCGGTGTTGCGGGGGAGGCCGCGTAACATGGATAAGATGCCCAAATGGGCCGACGTCATTCTGATCCCGCTCATCAGTCTGATCCTGGCCGCAATCCTGTCGACACTGGTCATTCTGGCGATTGGCGAAAACCCGGTCGAGGCGGTGAACCTGATGGTCACCGGCGCGCTGGGGTCGACCTATGGCTGGGGCTACACCCTGTATTATGCCACCAACTTCATGTTCACAGGTCTGGCGGTTGCGGTGGCCTTTCACGCGCGTTTGTTCAACATCGGCGGCGAAGGCCAGGCCATGTTGGGCGGACTGGGCGTTGCCATGGTGTGCCTCTATGTGCCTTGGCCGCATTGGAGCATCGCTCTGCTGGCTGCGATGGCTGCCGGCATGCTGTTCGGCGCGGCCTGGGCTGCGATACCGGCCTATCTGCAGGCCAAGCGCGGCAGCCATATCGTGATCACCACGATCATGTTCAACTTCATCGCCGCGGCGCTGCTGAACTACATGCTGGTCAACGTAATGCGACCGGCCGGCTCGCAAGACCCGGCCACCGCCCGCTTTGCCGAGGCGGTACATCTGCCCACCCTGCACGAGATGCTGGCCCCGATCGGGATCAACTTCTCCAAGGCGGCTCCGGCCAACATCTCGCTGATCATCGCGGTCATCGCCTGCATCGTCGTCTGGGCGCTGATCTGGCGCACCCGCCTGGGCTATGAAATCCGGGCTTATGGGCATTCGGAAACCGGTGCGGTCTATGCCGGTATCTCGCCTGTGCGTATCACCATCGTGGCGATGCTGATCTCGGGCGCTCTGGCGGGCCTGATGGCGATCAACAACGTCATGGGTGAGGCCGAGCGGCTGGTTCTCAACTCGACCGAGGGCGCGGGTTTTATCGGCATCGCGGTGGCCCTGATGGGCCGCTCGCACCCGTTCGGCGTGTTCCTGGCGGCCATCCTGTTTGGTTTCCTCTATCAGGGGGGCGCGGAACTGGCCCTGTGGACGTCGATCCCGCGCGAGCTGATCGTGGTGATCCAGGCGCTGGTGATCCTGTTCACCGGAGCGCTGGACAACATGGTCCGCATGCCGCTTGAAAAGCTGTTCCTGGCTCTGCGGAAGGAGGCGAACTGATGGAGTTGTTCCTGACGATCGTCCAGGTTCTGGACTCGACCATTCGCCTGGCCACGCCGCTGCTTCTGGCCTGTCTGGCCGGCTTGTATTCGGAACGCGCTGGCATTTTCGACATCGGCCTGGAAGGCAAGATGCTGATGGCCGCATTCTTCTCGGCCGCCGTTGCCGCCGTCACCGGGTCGGTATGGCTGGGCCTGCTGGCCGGCATCGCATCGTCCTTGGTGCTGTCTGGCCTGCACGGGCTTGCCTCGATCACGTTCCGGGGGAACCAGCTGATTTCCGGTGTCGCCATCAACTTCCTGGCTGCCGGCTTGACAGTGCTGGTGGCCCAGGACTGGTTCCAGCAAGGCGGCCGCACTCCGTCGTTGTTCGGGGGTGGCCGGTTTGAGCCGATCAACTTCCCCTTCGCAGAAGCTTTGAGCGGTGTGCCGATCATCGGTCCCATCTACGCCGAATTGCTCTCAGGCCACTCGATTCTTGTTTACGTGGCGTTCCTGATGGTGCCCGCCACCTGGTGGGTGCTGTTCCGCACCCGCTTTGGCCTGCGCCTGCGCGCCGTGGGTGAAAACCCGGCGGCAGTGGACACTGCGGGCGTCTCGGTGGTGGGGCTTCGCTACGCAGCCGTCGCCATCTGTGGCGTGCTGTGTGGCATCGCCGGGGCCTATTTGGCTACTGCGTTGCAGGCAGGGTTCGTCAAAGACATGACGGCCGGCCGGGGCTTCATCGCACTGGCCGCACTGATCTTTGCCAAGTGGCGGCCATGGCACGCCATGTGGGCGTGTTTACTGTTCGGGCTGCTGCAGGCTGTCGCTCTGCGGTTCCAGAATATCGACCTGGGCGGCATCATAATCCCCGTTCAGGTCATGGACGCGCTGCCCTATATCCTGACCGTGGTGATCCTGGCAGGTTTCGTCGGCAAAGCGGTCCCGCCAAGGGCCGGTGGCGAGCCTTATGTGAAAGAGCGCTGATAAGGCCAGTTCAGGACTGCTTTTCAGTCCTGTTTGCTGCAAAGCGGCATGCAGAGTTGATTTTGCATGCCGCAAGCGCTCTAAGAGGGTATGCACGTCTACCTTCCCATAGCCGAAGTATCCGTTAGCCCGTTTGTCCTGCTGGCGATTGGTGTTTCCGTGGGCGTTCTGTCCGGCATGTTCGGAGTGGGAGGCGGCTTTCTGATCACGCCACTGCTGTTTCTGATTGGCATTCCACCTGCAGTCGCCGTGGCGACATCGGCCAACCAGGTGGTGGCATCCTCGTTTTCCGGGCTGATGGCACATCTCAAGCGCAGGACCGTAGACCTGAAGATGGGATCGGTTCTGCTGGGCGGCGGCCTGCTGGGCGCGACGCTGGGAATGCTCGTCTTCAACTATCTCAAGCATTTGGGGCAGGTCGATCTGGCGGTCCAGCTGTGTTACGTCGTGTTTCTAGGCCTCATCGGCACCTTGATGTTCATTGAGAGCCTGCGTGCAATTCGCCGGTCACGGGCAGCGGGCGGCACCGCACCGACCGCACGCCGCCAACGCACCTGGGTTCATGCACTGCCGTTCAAAATGCGGTTCCGCGAGTCAAACCTGTACATCTCGGTCATTCCACCCATCCTGGTCGGCTTTGGCGTCGGAATCCTGTCGGCCATCATGGGCGTTGGCGGCGGGTTCATCATGGTTCCGGCAATGATCTATATCCTGGGAATGCCGACAAAGGTGGTGATCGGAACCTCGCTGTTTCAGATCATTTTCGTGGCCGGGTTTACGACGATGATCCACGCTTCGACCAACTTCAGCGTGGACATCGTGCTGGCCTTGTTCCTGTTGATCGGAGGTGTCGTTGGGGCCCAGTTCGGCAGCATGGTCGGCGCCCGGCTGAAGGCTGAGCAGCTGCGGGTTTTGCTGGCGGTACTGGTCATGATCGTGGCCGGAAAAGTCGGGCTGGAACTGATCGTGGCTCCGACAGAATTCTATTCGCTTTCTGAATTGGCGGGGGTTTGATCGTGACCAGTTTATCCTTCGAAACCGCCATGTACCCACCAGTCCGTTTCTTCGCCCAACGCAACGCGCCCGCCTTTGATCGTTTTTACCAGTCCACCGCAGTACGGATCGGCTAGACCACATGCATATCTACCTGCCTATCGCCGAAGTTTCCGTAAACGCCTTTCTGCTGCTTGGCCTCGGCGGCATGGTGGGAATCCTGTCCGGCATGTTCGGTGTCGGTGGCGGCTTTTTGATGACCCCGCTGCTGTTCTTTATCGGCATCCCACCCGCCGTTGCCGTGGCAACCGAGGCGAACCAGATCGTTGCCTCGTCATTCTCGGGGGTGCTGGCGCATTTCCGAAGAAAGACGGTCGACCTGAAGATGGGCACGGTCCTTCTTGTGGGTGGTCTGATCGGCGCAGCCGTGGGCGTTGTCTTCTTCAACTATCTCAAAAGCCTGGGTCAGGTCGATCTGCTGGTCAAGCTCTGCTATGTCGTCTTTCTGGGCGTCATTGGCGGGCTGATGTTCTTTGAAAGCCTCAATGCACTGCGCAGGTCCCGCAAGGCCGGTGGGGTCCCTGTCAAACGGCGCCAGAGGGGGTGGATCCACGCCCTGCCGTTCAAGATGCGGTTCCGGACCTCGGGGCTGTATATCTCGGTCATTCCGCCGGTGCTTGTCGGGCTGTTCGTCGGCGTGTTGTCGGCGATCATGGGTGTGGGCGGCGGGTTCATCATGGTGCCCGCCATGATCTATCTGCTGGGAATGCCGACCAAAGTGGTTGTGGGGACATCCCTTTTCCAGATTATTTTCGTCACGGGCTTCACCACCATGCTGCACGCCACGACCAACTTTACGGTCGATATCGTGCTGGCTGTCCTGCTGCTGGTTGGCGGGGTGATCGGGGCTCAGATCGGGACCGTGCTGGGGGCACGCATCCCGGCCGAGCAGCTGCGCGTTCTGCTGGCCGCTCTTGTCTTGGCGGTTTGCGGAAAGCTGGCCCTGGATCTGTTGTTGCAACCGGCCGAGCTGTACTCGCTTGGCACCGATGGGGGGCATTGACGTGTTGCGCTGGTTCATCGCCCTTGTGTTCCTGACCCTCCCCGTCCATGCCGCGGATGAGCAGGTCGTTCTTGGCCTCAGCCAGGATCGCGTGGCCATCACCGCCGATTTCGACGGATCCGAGATTCTGATCTTTGGCGCCGTCAAGCGCGAAGCGCCGATCCCGCCCGGCCCTCCGCTGGAGGTGATCGTGGCAGTCGCAGGCCCGTCCGAGCCGGTCATGGTGCGGCGCAAGGAAAAGAAATTCGGCATCTGGGTGAATACCGACAGCGTTCTGGTCGATTCCGCACCCAGCTTCTACGCAGTCGCCACAAGCGCACCGTTCACGGACATCATCACCGACACCGAAGATCTGCGCTATCGCATCTCGATCCGGCGCGCGATCCGGTCCGTCGGGGCAGCCATGCATATTCGGGAGGCTCAGGATTTCGCCCGGGCCGTCGTCAGGATCCGCGAGGATGAGGGCCTGTACTCGATCCGGGAGAACACGGTTGCCGTGGATGAGCAAACGCTATTCCGCACCTCCATCGAGATGCCGGCCGACTTGACCGAAGGCGACTACCTGACCCGCATCTTCCTGATGCGGAACGGCGAAGTCATTTCGCAGTTCGAGACGGTTATCGACGTTCGGAAAGTCGGGCTCGAGCGGTTTCTCTACAACATGTCGCGTCAACAGCCGGTCTGGTACGGGTTGATGTCCCTCGTCATTGCCATCGCCGCAGGCTGGGGCGCTTCGACGGCTTTCCGACTGTTGCGCGAAAACTGACCGCTACCCGCGCCCTATATACGGCATCGTCGTTGCCATCACGGTCATAAACTGGACGTTGGCTTCGGGCGGCAGGCTGGCCATGTGGAGGACCGAGCGCGCGGCATCTTCGACCGCCATCGTCGGATCAGGCTCTCGCCCTTCAGCAACCGCCGTATCGACCAGGTTCTGCACCATCTGGGTTCTGGCATTTCCGATGTCGATCTGCCCACAGGCGATCCCATGAGCGCGGCCGTCAAGCGACAGGCTCCGCGTCAGCCCGGTAATCGCGTGTTTGGTGGCGGTGTAGTGCACCGAGTTCGGACGCGGTACATGCGCCGCGATCGAGCCGTTGTTGATGATGCGGCCCCCCTGGGGTACCTGCCTGCGCATCAAGCCAAAGGCCGCGCGAGCACACAGAAACATCCCGTTCAGGTTCACGTTGACGCTCTGATACCAGTCGTCCAGCGCGATTTCGTCGATCGTGCCTGCGGGCGCGAAAATACCCGCGTTGTTGAACAGAACGTCCAATCGCCCGGCCTGCGCCTGAAATTCATCGAAGGCCGCTGACACCGCTTGGGGGTCCGTCACGTCGGCCACCAGCGGAATGGCGTTTTCGCGCATCGCGGCCACCTGGCTCAGCTTGTCCGCGCTTCGCGCCAGCAGGCCGACCTGCCAGCCCTGGTCCAGAAACAGCTCGGCCGTCGCTTGCCCGATGCCCGAACTTGCCCCAGTTACGATGATCGTCTTCACGTCTCCTCCGCCTCCAGCGTCAGTTTTGCGGCCGGGACCGCACGCAGGTCGTCAACCCGCAGCGGGTGGCTTGGTTTGGACAGCCGGTTGCGCACCACCCAGATCAGCCGCTCTTGCGCCCGGGTGATGGCCACATAGGCCAGCCGTTTCCACAGGGGTTGCCCGGCCTCGGTCCGGCCCATGCGGGCGGCGGCGTAAAGGTCAGGGGCAAAGACCTGCACCGTGTCCCATTGCGAGCCCTGCGCCTTGTGGATCGTCACCGCGGCCCCATGCAGAAACGTGGCCCCCATGCGCGCGGCAAAGGGGATGAAGGGCTCTTCCTCGTCGGGCTTTTCGATCTGCACGATCGACGCGGCGCTGACCTGCGGGTCTTCGGCCCCCATGACATGCAGCCGCGAGAACCCCGGCTTGCGCCCCGGCCCCAAATAGATCACCTGCGCGCCCTTGATCAGCCCGCGCGCCTCGAGGTCCAGCCGCTTCTTGCGGTGCTTCAGCGGCAGCTCGATCCCGTCACAGATCAACGGTTCACCTTCCAACAGCTCGGTCTCGGGGGCGCCATGCACCTGGCGGAAGGCCTGGATCAGCCGGATACGCGTCGCATTCCGCCAGACCAAAACCGGGCTTCGGGCCATCAGGTCGACCTCGACCCGCTGGCCCCAGACCACGCGGTCATCCGTGCGTGCGGTCTGCTCGACAAGGCGTTCGAAATCCTCGAACCCCATCGCAGGATCGGCCAGCGCATGAGCCAGGTCCAGGATGGGGTTGTCGGCCTCTTGCCGGTGCACCCGGTGCAGGATCAGCTTGCGCGGTTCGGGCAGAGCATCGAACACCATCGACCCGGACTGATTCACTGGTGCCAACTGTGCCGGATCGCCGAACAGCAGCAAAGTGGGAAAGATCTCCTTGAGATCCTCGAACTGCCGGTCATCCAGCATCGAGGCCTCATCGACGAACCCGATATCCAGCGGCTCGTCGCGACGTTTCCATCCGGTTATGAAATCCGACCCGCGCAGGCCGGCGGCGGCCAGGGCACCCGGGATGGACTTGTTGTTGGCATAGAACGCGGCCGCGCGGTCCAACGCCTCGTCGGTCAGGCCTTCGATCTCGGGGCGGTCGTCGTTGCCCGCCAGCCACTCGGCGATCCGTTCGTATTCCGGATCATAGACCGGCGTGTACAGAATGCGGTGAATGGTGGTGGCCGGAACACCGCGCAACCGCAACACGCTGGCGGCCTTGTTGGTCGGGGCCAAAATGGCAAGGCTGCGCTTGTCCTTCGATTTGCGGCTTTCATAGTCGCCCGAGACGATCTGAACTCCGGTCTCGGCCAGTGCCTTGAAGAGTTCGGCCAACAGCAGGGTCTTGCCCGATCCGGCCTTGCCGATCACCGCCATGACCCCCGATTCGCCCTGGCCGGGCAGTTTGAGCAGCGCATCATCTTCCAGGTCCACGCCTGCGGTTTTCAGCATCTGGGCTATGCTGTCGAACGCGGCGGCCTGATCTTCGGAAAAAGTAACCTTGGGCAGAGACATGGCGCGACCCTACAGGGCCGCGCCAACCTGCGCCAGATGCGGAATTCAACGTCAGGCAGACAGTGCGAACCGATGCCGCGCGGCGGACCCGAACGCCGTCTTGAACCACAATCGCGACAGCTCGCGCGGGATGCCCGCCCGCTCGGCCACGCGGTTGCAATCGTCAGCGGAATAGGGCCAAAGACCGACCGAAATCTGGTCACGGCCCGCCCCCTCCGAGCCCAAGACCACCGGCGAGGAACCGATTAGCCGATAGATACGGATCATCCTTGCATCAAAGACCCCGGCGATGTGGGTCAGACCGAAGCCTTCCATGATCTCCCCCCCGCTCAGCATGATTGCCCCGGCCGTGTGTGGATGAGCGGTGCGGGACAGGCAGAACCGCGTCACTTCCCAGATCAGCGGGCTGCGGATTGGGCTGCCGCCGGTCAGATGCCCGAACACCTCATTTACCATGACAGGGCCAGTCGTGGGCAATACCCGCATCGATCCGCCGTGACTGCCGTCCGGCTCTTCCCAGATGACATACAGCGGGTTCATATCATCATACTGATCCCGTTCCTCTCCTTTGGAATTGACATGAACATCCCATCCGAGGCGGGTTTTGAATTGATCTGCGCGGTCGCGAAACATCCCCTCGGCCAATTTTGGAAATTTATGAAGCTCGTCAGCGTAAACATAACGCAGCATGACTTTTCCCCTTGTCGTCCAGTACTGGAACGAAGGGGGTACAAAGTCGTGGTTAATTTACCGTGTGGCCCTCGCGCGGGCCTTAAACCACTATTAATCCTCTGCTGAGGGCAGTGGCGATGGCATGGGTTGTATTCAGAGCACCCAGCTTGGACCGGGCGCTTTCGATATAGACACGCAATGTGTGCTCGGAAATAGACAGGGAGTGCGCGACCTGCGCCCGGCTGTAGCCCAAGGCCAGCAGCGTCATCGCGTCGATCTCGCGCGGAGAGAGACCGCGCGCGGATTCGGGTCTGCGGTCCTGCTCGAAATCCAAAGCTTTGCGGTTGAAGTAGTGGGCGAGCAGTATCAACTCGCGGCTGTAGGTCACGATGAAGGCACCCCAAGCCTCGTCGCTGCAACTGTGATTGACCGTAAAAAGCGCGAACTGGCCATTCGGCCCACGAATTGGGATCGAATAGCCCTGATTGCCGACACCATGATCCAAAGCATCCTGCAGAAAGGCTTTTGCGACCTTGCCGGACCAGTTCAGAGATTTCCAATTGACCGGATGAAACCGCTGGAAGCAGCCCAGGATTACGGGATCTATTCGGTGATAGTTGCGTTCACGGTATCGGTCGGCCCAGGCATCCGGATAGGTGGTGTAGCCATATTGATCGCCGGCGCCATCGACCCAGTGATAGACGATGTGATCGACCTTCAGTTTGTCCCTGATGCGGACAGCAACCGCACCCAGCTCGTCAAGCGTGCTGGTGTTTTCCAAATCCTCCAGGACCTGGCTCAAATCGAACTGTGTTCCCATTCGACGGCGCTTTTGCCTCATCGTTCAGGGACGCAATTTCGGCCGCGGCGATCAGCCTGGTGTCGTCAAGCTGCTCGGCCAGAGCGGTCAACCCATTCGCAACGGCGAAGGCGTTGAGGTCCGACAATACGTCCAGTATCCACTCATTTCGCGCCATCATGGTCTCTCCGAAACAGTTAACGAAGGGTTAACACAACCATAACATGTACGCTGTTTTCTTGCCTATTCACTGCTTTCTACTCCCCAAAAACAGCGGGTCCCGAATTTGCATGGCATTGAAAAACAATATCCCATCTTCTGAACGCAAAACGCCCGCGAACCGTCTGGACGATTCGCGGGCGCTTGCTTTCAAAGCGCGGTGATCAACCGCGGGCGTCCAGAACCTCTTCCAAGGTCCGCATGCCCGTACGCGGGGCCTGAACCAAGACAGACATGTTGCCCGGCTTGTGCTCGTTCCGCATCATTTTCATGTGCGCCTCGGGCAGTTCTTTCCAAGTGAACACTTCGGACATGCAGGGATCGAGACGCCGCTCCAGCATCAGCCGGTTTGCAGCGGACGCCTGCTTGAGATGCGCGAAATGCGAACCCTGCAGACGCTTCTGGTGCATCCACATGTACCGAACATCAAAGGTCAGGTTGTAGCCGGTGGTCCCGGCGCAGATCACGACCATGCCGCCTTTTTTGACGACAAAGGTCGAGACCGGGAAGGTGCTCTCGCCGGGGTGTTCGAACACCATGTCGACGTTCACGCCCTTGCCCGTGATGTCCCAGATCGCCTTACCGAACTTGCGGGCTTCCTTGAACCACTCGGCATATTCAGGCGTGTTGACCGTGGGCAACTGGCCCCAGCAGTTGAAGTCCTTGCGGTTGATGACGCCCTTGGCGCCCAACCCCATGACGAAGTCGCGCTTGCTTTCGTCCGAGATCACGCCGATCGCGTTGGCTCCGGCTGTATTGATCAGCTGGATCGCATAGGAGCCCAGACCCCCCGACGCGCCCCAGACCAGAACGTTCTGGCCCGGCTTCAGATCATGCGGCTCGTGTCCGAACAGCATCCGATAGGCGGTGGCCAGAGTCAGTGTGTAGCAGGCGCTTTCTTCCCAGGTCAGATGCTTGGGGCGCGGCATCAGCTGCTGTGCCTGCACGTTGGTGAATTGCGCAAATGACCCATCGGGCGTTTCATAGCCCCAGATGCGCTGGCTGGGTGAATACATCGGGTCACCGCCGTTGCACTCTTCGTCGTCGCCGTCGTCCTGGTTGCAGTGGATCACGACCTCGTCGCCGACCTTCCAGCGTTTCACCTTGTCGCCCACCGCCCAGACGATGCCCGACGCATCAGATCCGGCAATGTGATACGGGGCCTGGTGACCATCAAAGGGGCTGATCGGCTTGCCGAGCGAAGCCCACACACCGTTGTAGTTGACGCCCGCCGCCATCACCAGAACCAGAACTTCGTGGCTGTCCAGCTTGGGAACATCGACCACTTCCAACTGCATCGCAGTGTCGGGCTCGCCGTGGCGCTCCTTGCGGATGGCCCATGCATACATCTTCTTAGGCACATATCCCATCGGAGGGATTTCACCCATCTCATAGAGGTCTTTTTCCGGTGCCTCGTAGGACGCGATGCCGCCGTCGGTGTCCAAAGCCATTGTGGCCTCCTCTGTCAAACATGTTCGCCGCGACGCAGAATCGCGCGCTTCATAGGCTGGAATATTGGTCAATGAGTAATTTTGCAACCCATTTTGGATCATTATTGAAATTTTATGACCCAGCGGCCGCAGAAATTTCCTTTGCACCCGCAGAACCATCCGGGTCTTCGCTGATGGGCGCTGAGGCCGCATAATACTTCATCAGATCCAGCCGCTCGACCGATGGCGACAGCATACCGTTGTTTCTGCTCAGTATTCGCCGTTCGACCAGTTGTTCGATCGCTGGCGGGATGGCCTTCAGGTCTTCGTCCGTGGCGCCCTCGCGCCGCATCAGCTCGACGATCCGTGACTGAACGTCAGACTCGGAGATGGTGCCGTTTTCGCGAACGAGCCAGCACGCGGCGGGCGCTGGGACCAAAGGAATCGCCTGGCCAATCCGGCGCATCAGCTCTCGAGCCAGATCCGTCATCAGGTCCGGGCCAGCTTGTTCGCGAAACTCCTGCAGCGAAATGGGCAGGCCGTATCGGACCGAGGCAAGACCGAACCGTTTGTAACGCCCGATGATACGGCGCCATATCTGTTTCAGGCTCCACCTTGTGATCACGCCGATCCGCGCGCGGAACCGCCGTTCGCTGCCCAAGGCGGCGGCGGTCAGAATCGTATCCTCCAGCACCCGGTCATAGTTCAGCGCAACCGGTACGAACACGACGTCGCGACCATCGGGACTGGTGCCGTCGATGATGTATTTCAGCAGTCCCAGTTTGGGTCGTCCCAAAGACCCGGTGAGGCTCAGACCGCCCTCGGGGAACATCGCCTGAGTCACACCGGCATTGGTGGCCAGGCGCACATAGCTGGCCAGAACCTGCCGGTAGAGTTCGCTGCCGGACTTGCGCCGGATGAAATAGGCCCCCATTGCGCGGATCAACCGGCTGAGCGGCCAGACCCGCGCCCACTCGCCCACCGCATAGGACAGCGCCGACTGTTGCGCGGCCAAATAGGTCACAAGAACATAATCCATGTTGCTCCGGTGATTCATCACAAAGACCACGGTTGCTTTGGGATCGATCTCCTTCAATGCGGCCTCGTCCTCGTTGCTGAGGCGGACATTGTAGAACGCGTTGCTCAACCATCGAGCCAACCGAATGGCAAAGCTGAAATACATGAAGGCCGAAAACGACGGGACGATTTCCCGGGCGTAGCGCCGGGCCTGCTCGAACGCGACCGCTTCTGGGATGCCATGCTCTTCGGCGTGGTGCTGAACAGCCTGACCAACCTGGGGGTCATAGATCAGGCGTTGGATCATGTCATGACGCTCGGCCAGTTTGAACGGCTGGATCGGCCGTTGCAGGCGCTGGTTCAACCGTTCAACAGCCCGTTCAAGCCGGCGGCGAAAGAACCAGCGCACCGACGGGAACAGGAAATGCGAGGCGAAGGTGACCGCGGCAAACACCACGATCAGAACAAACAGCCAAATCGGTAACTCAACGGTCTGCGTCATGCCCGCACAGTGCCACCAAACCGCCGCTGTCACAATCGGCAGCACGCCGTACATGCCGCAACGCAGCGAATTGACATGTGCTAAAAATTGCGCTTTAGAACCCATGAGAGAAATATTGTTACCCATCGACGCATGAGGCTCTGACCATGACGCAGACGCAGAAAGACCGCCCCTGGCTCATCCGAACCTATGCCGGTCATTCCACGGCCAAAGCCTCGAACGCGCTTTACAGATCCAACCTGGCCAAAGGCCAGACCGGTCTGTCGGTGGCTTTCGATCTGCCGACGCAAACCGGATATGACAGCGATCACACCCTGGCCCGGGGCGAGGTCGGCAAGGTCGGGGTGCCCGTCTGCCACCTGGGCGACATGCGGGTGCTGTTCGACCAGATCCCGCTGGAGCAGATGAACACCTCGATGACGATCAACGCCACGGCCCCCTGGCTGCTGGCGCTGTATATCGCGGTGGCCGAGGAACAGGGCGCCGATGTGTCCAAGCTGCAGGGCACGGTGCAGAACGACCTGATCAAGGAATACCTGAGCCGAGGCACTTATGTCTGCCCCCCCAAACCTTCTCTGAAGATGATCGCGGACGTGGCCGAGTACTGTTATTCGAACGTACCGAAATGGAACCCGATGAACGTGTGTTCCTACCACCTGCAAGAGGCCGGCGCGACGCCCGAGCAGGAGCTGGCCTATGCGCTGGCCACCGCCATCGCCGTGCTGGACGAGCTGCGCCCCCGCGTTCCGGCCGAAGATTTTCCGGCGCTGTGCGGCCGTATCTCGTTTTTCGTGAATGCGGGAATCCGATTTGTCACCGAAATGTGCAAAATGCGGGCTTTCGTCGATCTTTGGGATGAAATCCTGCAACAGCGCTATGGCGTGGAAAACCCCAAGTTCCGCCGATTCCGCTATGGTGTTCAGGTCAACTCTCTGGGCCTGACCGAGCAGCAGCCCGAGAACAACGTCTATCGCATCCTGATCGAAATGCTGGCCGTGACCCTGTCGAAAAAGGCGCGCGCCCGGGCGGTGCAACTGCCAGCGTGGAATGAGGCCTTGGGCCTGCCGCGCCCCTGGGACCAGCAATGGTCGATGCGGATGCAGCAGATCCTGGCTTATGAGACCGACCTGCTGGAATACGACGACCTGTTCGATGGCAACCCGGTGGTCGACGCCAAGGTCGAGGAACTGAAGCAGGGCGCCCGGGCCGAACTGGCCAATCTGGACTCGATGGGTGGTGCGGTTGCGGCGATCGACTACATGAAATCGCGGCTGGTGGATTCCAACGCCGAGCGTCTCAACCGGATCGAGCGCAATGAAACCATCGTCGTCGGCGTGAACCGCTGGACCGAGGGCGAACCCTCGCCCCTGCAGACCGAGGATGGCGGGATCATGGTCGTCGATCCGGCGGTCGAACAGGAACAGATCGCGCGCCTGAACGACTGGCGTGCCGCCCGCGACGAGGCCGCCGTGGCCGCGGCTCTGGCCGATCTGCGCGCCGCCGCGCAATCGGGCGCCAACATCATGGAGCCGTCGATCGCCGCGGCCAAGGCCGGTGTCACCACCGGCGAATGGGCAGAAGAGATGCGCCGCGTCTTTGGCACCTATCGCGGTCCGACGGGCGTTTCGGGGTCGGTCTCGAACAAGACCGAGGGTCTGGACGATCTGCGCGCGGCGGTGGATGCGGTCAGCGACCGCCTGGGGCGTCGTCTGAAATTCCTGGTCGGCAAGCCGGGGCTGGACGGCCATTCCAACGGCGCCGAACAGATCGCGTTCCGCGCCCGCGACTGCGGCATGGACATTACTTATGACGGCATCCGCCTAACCCCCGAGGAAATCGTGAAGTCGGCCATCGAGCAGCAAGCTCATGTGATCGGCCTGTCGATCCTGTCCGGTAGCCACCTGCCGTTGGTACAGGACGTCATGACCCTCCTGCGCGAAGCTGGCTTGGGTGATATTCCCGTTGTCGTCGGAGGCATCATTCCCGACGAAGACGCGGATCGTCTCAGATCAATGGGTGTTGCCAAGGTCTATACGCCCAAGAATTTCGAGCTGAATGCCATAATGGGGGATATCGTTTTGCTGGCCGATCCAAAAACGCTGGCCGCGGAATAATCGCCCAGAATTAATTCTATTGCCCATTCCGTCTAAAGAATGGCCATTGATTGAGATTCTCCGTAACGTTGCTTGATGAGTAAAAAATGAATCAGGTGGGTACGGAGAACGACAATGGGCATAAATCTGGACAAGCTGTCGCGTAAGGAATTGCTTGAAATGCGGGATCAGGTCGACAAGGCGCTGGAAAACGCTGAGGCCAGAGAGCGTCAGGAAGCATTGATGGCCGCTGAAAAAGCAGCTGCCGCTTACGGGTTTTCCTTGTCCGACTTGGCGTCTCAGCCCACGCGGTCCGGCAAGGGATCGAAAGCCAAAGCGAAATATCGCAATCCGGCCGATCCGGCGCAAACCTGGACGGGGCGTGGGCGAAAACCGAAATGGGTCCACGAAGCGCTGAAAGCCGGGGCAGATATTTCCGATCTGGAAATCTGAACGGGAAAAGTATCAA
Organism: Ruegeria arenilitoris; assembly: GCF_013032855.1. Taxonomy (GTDB): domain Bacteria; phylum Pseudomonadota; class Alphaproteobacteria; order Rhodobacterales; family Rhodobacteraceae; genus Ruegeria; species Ruegeria arenilitoris. The sequence continues at coordinate 260,746 of NZ_WQDA01000005.1, read as the reverse complement.
AATGACAATTCACATTGGCGCCGAAAAAGGCGAAATCGCCGAGACCGTGCTTTTGCCGGGTGATCCGTATCGTGCGAAATGGGCCGCCGAAACTTTTCTGAGCAATGTGCGGCAAATCAACGATGTCCGCGGGATGCTGGGTTTCACCGGCGAATGGAAAGGAAACCCGGTCACCATTCAGGGCAGCGGAATGGGAATGCCGTCGCTGTCCATTTACGTAAATGAACTGATCCGGGACTACGGTGCAAAAACCCTGATCCGCATCGGGTCTTGCGGCGGCATGCAGGAAAACGTGAAGGTCCGGGATGTTATCCTGGCCATGACGTCAACGACACTCAGCACCCCGTCTCGGGGCATCATGAAAGAGCTCAACTTTGCGCCTTGTGCAGATTGGGGCCTGCTGCAGGCCGCCGCCAAGGCAGCCGAGGCCAAGGGCACGGCAACTCATATCGGCGGCATCTATTCGTCTGACGTGTTCTATGACGAACGCCCCGACCTGAACGAACAGATGGTGCGTCACGGAATCCTGGGTGTCGAGATGGAGGCAGCCGAGCTGTACATCCTAGCCGCGCGGCACAAATGCCGGGCCTTGGCGGTTCTGACCGTGTCCGATCACCTTCTGACCGGCGAGGCTCTGCCCTCGTCCGAGCGCCAGAGCAGCTTTGGTGACATGGTGGAAATTGCGCTGCAGGCCGCCTTCCCGAACGCCTGACACAAACCGGCCCGGGTCACCCCCGGGCCTCAGCGCCCATGCGTACGGTCATAGCCATTGGGCGCTGGACTTTGCCATCCGCTCAGCGTGCCTTCGGCAGGTGCGAAAACCTCGACCAACAGCGGGTGACAGGCGGCGGTATCCGACGAGTGCTCGGACGAGCAATCCCCACCCGGACAGGCGCTGAGGTCTCCCAGAAGGTCGATTTCCGCGAAGAACTCCAAGTGGTCACCCGGTCGAACCGGTGAAGCCTTCATGAAATACTGCCCCGTATCGCGGGTAAAGCCGGTGCACATGAATACGTTCAACACGTCGTGCACCAAACGCTCGGATACCGGTATTTCCAGACCAGTATGGTCAGCCAGCGCCCGGGTCAGGTTGGAGTGGCAGCAATGATGGTACTGAGTGCCCGACAGCAGGTTTCCGGTATATGGATCGCAACGCGTTCCGATCACGTCATGCACCGATCCGCCGAATTGATCGATTCCGTACCAATCCAAGGTGTCCGTAACGATTGTGGCCATCGGGCGCAGAAAAGGAAAGCTTGACCATAGCCGCTCGCCGGTCGTGACATGGGTGCCATGCAGTGCACGCGTCTTGCCCGAATAGAAACGTTCGTTCAGATCGTGCAGGTTCCACAGGTTCAGGTCGCCGACCTGCGGGCCTTCGATCGAGGTGATCCGAAAGAAGTGTCCGGCCGGCACCTCAAAGCAGCGTGCATCACGTGGCGGCACCAGAACTTCGGCTGTCTTTCGCGCGCTCTTTCGGGCGTCCAGCAGCAGGTCAAGGTCAACGCTGGGCAGGGTGTCATTTGGGTAGCAAATGACCGGAGCGATCCCGCGGCGGGCGGCGGCATCCGAAGGAGGATTTGGCATTCTGCATCTTTCCGCTGTTTTGCGCAGATTGACCCAGAATGACCTTTGGGAAAACCCCGTTTCCTTCAGGCAATAAGGCTTATTTCCGTTCGCACCGCGTGGGCTGCGTCTCGGAGGCGGAAACCGCCCCGCAATACGCACAACTCCACGTGCCGGCTTGCCTGTGCTGCCGCCACCGGCAGTCCCGGGTCAAAGAAGACGTGCGTGACCGCCAGACGAAATAGGCGAACACGCCGGCGCCGAGCAGAAGCAGAAGAACAGGCATTCCCCTGCTTCGCGCAATATGCGCCGGGACTCAAGACTTGGCTTGGTAAACTCAGGCCGCGTTGGCGTATTCAAACAGCTCCGGCTCTGCATCTTTTGCAGGCTTTACCGGCTCAGGCTCGTAGTAGGCCCAGGCTTGTTCAAGATATTCCAAGGCTTTGGCTGCGTTTGTTTTTTTGGATTCGTTCTTCATCGGAGTGATCCTGTTTCCAATCCGTCACTCCTCCCCGATACCGAACATAGTCTTGGCCGGGGCGGCCCACATCCAATGATTTCGCATGTGGGCCATGCACTTGCCGCAACGCGGCAAGCGCGTTGGTCGTCATCGGTCAAACTGCGCGTTCGACCATCATCTTCTTGATCTCGGCAATCGCCTTGGCCGGGTTCAGACCCTTGGGGCAGGTCTTTGCACAGTTCATGATCGTATGGCACCGATACAGCTTGAACGGATCTTCAAGCTGATCCAGACGCTCGCCGGTGGCCTCGTCGCGGCTGTCGATGATCCAGCGATAGGCGTGCAGCAGCGCAGCGGGGCCAAGGTAACGGTCGCCATTCCACCAATAGCTGGGGCACGAGGTCGAGCAGCTGGCGCACATGACGCATTCGTACAGACCATCCAGTTTTTTCCGGTCTTCGATCGACTGCTTCCATTCCTTTGCAGGGCGGTTGGTCTTAGTTTCCAGCCACGGCATGATCGAAGCGTGCTGCGCATAGAAATGGGTCAGATCCGGGATCAGGTCCTTGACCACCGGCATGTGCGGCAGTGGGTAGATCTTCACGTCGCCCTTGATCTCGTCCATGCCGTAGATGCAGGCCAACGTGTTGATCCCGTCGATGTTCATCGCGCACGAGCCGCAGATCCCCTCGCGGCACGACCGACGGAAGGTCAGGGTCGGGTCGACCTTGTTCTTGATGTAGATCAGCGCATCCAGAACCATCGGCCCGCAATCGTCCATGTCGACGAAATAGGTGTCGACCCGAGGATTCTGCCCGTCATCGGGATTCCAGCGGTAGATCTGGAACTTACGCACGTTGCTCGCGCCTTCCGGCTTCGGCCAGGTCTTGCCCGTCGTAATCCGGGAATTCGTAGGGAGGGTCAGTTGGACCATGTGTTCCTCTCCTCAGAATGTCCGCGCCTTGGGCGCGATCTTTTCAAGGCTGATACCGCCTTCAGCCTCGGTGCTCAGCGGATCGACGATGACCGGGCGATAGCTGAGTTCGACCTTGTTCCCGTCAACCCGGGACACGGTGTGAACACGCCAGTTTTCGTCATCGCGCTCGGTGAAGTCTTCGTGTGCATGAGCGCCGCGGGATTCCTTCCGCGCTTCGGCTCCGACGATTGTGGCAAGCGCGTTGGGCATCAGGTTGGTCAGTTCCAGCGTCTCCATCAAGTCGCTGTTCCAGATCAGGCTGCGATCCGTGACCTTGATGTCCTCCATCTTGGCCGCGATTGCAGTCATCTTCTCGACCCCTTCGGCCAGGGTCTTGGCCGTCCGGAACACCGCAGCATCCGCCTGCATGGTTTTCTGCATTTCAAGCCGCAGATCGGCCGTCGGGATTGCGCCGCTGGCATTGCGCACCGCATCGAACCGATCAAACGCCTTGTCGACCGAGGCCTGGTTCAGGACCGGGTTGGGCGTTTCGGGGTCGACGACCTTGCCGGCCCGGATCGCCGCCGCACGGCCAAAGACCACGAGGTCGATCAATGAGTTCGACCCCAACCGGTTCGCTCCGTGAACCGACGCGCAACCGGCTTCGCCGACGGCCATCAGGCCGGGCACAACGGCGTTCGGATCGTCGGCGGTCGGGTTCAACACCTCGCCCCAGTAGTTGGTCGGAATACCGCCCATGTTGTAGTGCACGGTCGGAAGAACCGGGATCGGTTCCTTGGTGACATCCACGCCGGCGAAGATCTTTGCGCTTTCCGAGATGCCCGGCAAACGCTCATGCAGGGCTTCGGCTGGTAGATGGCTCAGGTTCAGGTGAATATGGTCGCCTTCGGGACCGACGCCGCGCCCTTCGCGGATTTCCATTGTCATCGAACGCGAGACATAGTCGCGCGGTGCGAGGTCCTTGTATTGGGGCGCGTAGCGCTCCATGAACCGTTCACCTTCCGAGTTGGTCAGATATCCGCCTTCGCCGCGGGCGCCTTCGGTGATCAGGCAGCCCGAGCCGTAGATGCCGGTCGGGTGAAACTGCACGAATTCCATGTCCTGCAAGGCCAGGCCGGCACGGGCCACCATGCCGCCGCCGTCGCCGGTGCAGGTGTGGGCCGAGGTCGCGCTGAAATAGGCGCGGCCGTAACCGCCCGTGGCCAGAACCACCATCTTGGCGTTGAAGACATGCATGGTGCCGTCGTCCAGCTTCCAGCAGACAACGCCTTGGCACTGGCCGTCTTCGGACATGATCAGGTCAATGGCGAAATATTCGATGTAGAATTCCGCGTTGTTCTTCAGTGACTGCCCGTACAGCGTGTGCAGAATCGCGTGACCGGTCCGGTCGGCAGCAGCACAGGTGCGCTGAACTGCGGGGCCCTCACCGAATTCGGTCGTGTGGCCACCAAAGGGACGCTGATAGATCTTGCCTTCTTCGGTGCGCGAGAACGGCACACCGTAATGCTCCAACTCATAGACGGCCTTGGGTGCCTCGCGCGCCAGGTATTCCATCGCGTCGGTGTCACCCAGCCAGTCCGAGCCCTTGACGGTGTCATACATGTGCCACTGCCAATGGTCGGGGCCCATGTTCGACAGCGACGCCGCAATGCCACCCTGCGCCGCAACGGTGTGCGAACGGGTCGGAAAAACCTTAGTTACGCAAGCGGTGCGCAGACCTTGTTCGGCCATGCCGAGCGTGGCACGCAGACCGGCCCCACCGGCGCCGACCACGACCACATCATATTCGTGCGTTTCGTATTCGTAAGCAGCCATTTCATTCAGCTCCGGGGTGTTAGAGGGCAATGCGGGCGACGGCGAAGATACCTGCGGCCGCGGCGCCATATGAGAGACACTTCACGAGGATGATCAGAACCTTTTCCATTGTGCCGTGCACATAGTCCTCGATCATCACCTGGGCACCATCAGCGAAATGCTTGAACCCGACGGCCAGCGTCAGGGCCGCGACGATCGCCGGGAATGGCCGCGAGTAATAGTCCAGCACCACGTCAAAGGGCTGTCCCAGCGTGGGGCCGAATGTGAAGACAAAAAGCGGGACAAGGATCAGCAGCGCAACCGAGCTGACCTTCATCGCCCAAAAATGTTCGGTGCCCGACTTGGCCGATCCCAGGCCTACGGCGCGTTTGCGGTCGGTAAGATAACGCATGTCAGCCTCCCTCAGGCAACGATCAACAGTGTCAGTAAAGTCAGCACGAAAGAGCCGATCACAACCGCCCAGCCCAGCTTGTAGGCTGTCGGGATATCCAGTCCGATCGCGTTGTCCCAGATCAGGTGCCGGATGCCGGCAAGCGTGTGGTACCAAAGACCCCAAAGCGACAGTGCCATGACCAAGTCCCCGAGGAGCGACGTGATCACACCATTGGCGCGATCAAAGGCTTCGGGCGACGTGGCTGCGGCCAGGAACCACCAGACGATCAACAGCGCGGCCACCAACATGGCGTTGCCGGTGATCCGGGTCAGGATGGAAGTGACAGAGGTCAACTGCGGACGATAGATCGACAGATGCGGCGATAGCGGGCGGTTCCCCCGATTGACATCGGCCATGGCGGCTCCTTTTGAGGTTGGCTACCGAAGTTTTTACTCCATTTTGCGACCCTGTCACGCGCTGCGCGTGCAAAAAAGATCAAATCACCCGCAATTCGGCCGATAATTCGGAAACGTGATCACACAAAATATTCTCGTGATCACAAAATGCATTCCAACCCTCCAATGTTAGCGTTTTCAAGGGTCAAGCAATGTGATCACGAATCTTTCTGCGCTCAGCGCAGATCGGCAGTCTGCCGCGTGACTTCACGCAGAAGTTTTTTCCGGATCCGTTCGGGATAGTCCTTGAAACCGGCAGCCGATACGACGAAGGCCCCTTCGCCGACTATGACGTTTTCAAAGAAATAGGCCGTCAGGTCTGGTTCGCTCTCCTCGATAGCAATTGCGTTCACCGTAATCCCCTGACGGCGCAAAAGGTCCCGGATCTCGGTGGGTTCAACCCCTTCGTTCGAGACGCCGTCTCCCGAGATGTCGATCAGATGACGCTTGCACTCGGGCACCTCGAGAAAGCTGTTCACGGTCATTTCCAGCGCCTCACCGATCGCGGTCGAGAAATTGCGCCAGACACGCGGATCGGCCGACACTTTTGCTGCAAACGCATCCAGTGCGTCGAACCCGTCAATTTTGGTCCAGGGGATGGTGATCCGCTGCCGCGAGGTCCCTGTCCATTGCACCAGCATCAACCGGGCCTGGCCGCGCACCAGCGCCTCGGACACGACCGGATCGCGCAGTCCGGCCGCCAGGCCATCCATCTGGATGCGGTATTCCGAACTGTCGACCGAGCCGGACACATCTACGGCCAGCGCCAGCGCCAGTTCGCAGGCCGACGCCGGGCGGGCAAGGCAAAGTGCAGCGGCAAGGATACGCAGAAAAGACATGAGCCGAACCTAGCACGGTTCGGCCCGGTCGGGATCACAAGACTGTGGGGGCCAGCCCGCTCAGATCGGCATCAGCGCCCAATAGTCCAGATCCAGCAGGACGTCGGGGCTGTATTTTCCATCCGGGCCGCGCAGCGCAAAGGCCTCGCCGCCCTTGGTCGCCACCAGTCGCAACCGGATCGCACCCACGCCGGGCACGCCGGTTTCGGCCTTGTCCAGCACCTCGGACCACGCCTTGACGGTGTCTCCGGCGAAACAGGGGTTGGCATGGGCCCCGCCGTTCAAACCGACGATCATCTGCGCATTGGCCAGCCCGTTGAACGACAGCGCGCGCGCCATCGAGATCACATGGCCGCCATAGATCAACCGCCCATCGGGGCGGAAGGTCAGGTCGAAATGCACCTTGGCAGTGTTCTGCCACAAGCGGGTGGCCAGCATGTGCTCGGCCTCTTCCACGGTCACGCCGTCGACATGGTCGATGGTTTCGCCGATCTGGTAGTCTCCCCAGCGGTGCGGTTCACCGGCCAGAGCAAAGTCGTATTTGCTGAAATCCAGCCCGCTCGGCACCACGAGGTCGCCGGGCGCCAGCGCCTTTTTCAGGTCCGGCACCACGGTTTCGGGCGCCGGCGCATCAAGGTTCGATTTCCGCACCATCACCCAGCGCACATATTCGATCACCACTTCGTCGCGCTGATTCAGGCCGCGCGTGCGCACCCAGACCACGCCGGTCTTGCCGTTCGAGTTCTGTTTCAGCCCGATGACCTCGGAGTCCGACCGCAGGGTGTCACCGGGATGGACCGGCTGCAGCCAGCGCCCCTCGGCATAGCCCAGATTGGCGACCGCGTTCAGCGAGATGTCCGGCACCGTCTTGCCGAACACCACATGGAACGCCGCCAGATCGTCGATCGGGCTTTGCGGCAGGCCGCAGCTCCGGGCGAACTCGTCCGAGGAATAAAGCGCGTGGCGCGCGGGATAGAGCGCATGATAGAGCGCGCGCTCGCCCTCCGTCACGGTGCGGGGCACCGCGTGGTGCAGCACCTGCCCGATGGAGTAATCCTCGAAAAAGCGGCCCGGATTGGTCTTTGCCATTATTGCTGTCCCAGTTTCATGTCGGGGGAATAGTCGGCCGCGACCTCCTTGGTCACGGCCTGCGCACAGCGCATCTTGCTGGTGGACGGATCGAACGCATAGGCCGGAGAGCCGTGCAGCTCCCACCCTTTGGCCAGCGCCTCGGACACCTTGTGGCAGAAGTCCGAGGTGTCCTCTTCAGTCAGCAGTCGATAAAGTTTTGCCATCACATCACCTGCCTAGCCCGGGAACGGAGACGGGCCGACCAGCCCATGAATGTAGCCGATGATGCCCAGCAGCACGATCGAGGCCACGAAGAACATCGCATCCTTGCCCAGCGTTCCGGGCTCGCCCGGGGTCCAATCGGGCTCGGACTTGTTGATGACGATCACTTCGACCACGGCCCAGGCCAACAGGCCGCCGAACAGGATGATCGACGCCAGATCACCATTGACCAGCAGATGCGCAAAGGCCCAGAGCTTGAACCCGCCCAGCATCGGGTGACGCACCTTGTTCAGCAGTCGGCCCTTGGTTCCGGCCGGGCTCATCATCCAGATGGCGATCAGCACCAGCAGGTTGTTGATGTGGATCATGAAGCTGGGCGGTGCCCAGACATGGATGAAATCGGTCATGCGATAGCCGAAGATCATCAGCAGGATCGACACGACAAGCGCACCCGCGACGGCGCCCTTTCCGGCGTCACCCATGGCCGCGCGGCGCGCGGGCATCAGACGTTTGAACAGATGCGCGGCCCACCAAAGCGCCACACCGAGAATGAGAAGAACGAAGCCCATGCTGGCTTACCCCGCTTGCAAAGCTGATATCGCCTCTGCTTTTGCCAGAATTTCGCGGGCAGTTACAACGTGCAGGTTTTCCACGATCTTGCCATCGACCACGGCAACGCCCTGCCCCTGGGCCTCGACCTCTTCGAAAGCGGCGATCTGGCGTCGGGCCAGGTCGATCTCGGCCTCGGACGGGGCAAAGGCGGTGTTGGCGGTCTCGACCTGCGCGGGGTGGATCAGGGTCTTGCCGTCAAAGCCCATGTCGCGGCCCTGCGCACATTCGACAGCCAGACCTTCGGTATCCTTGAAGGCGTTGTAGACGCCATCGACGATCACCAACCCCTCGGCCTTGGCGGCCAGCAGGCACAGGCCCAGCGACGTCATCAGCGGCAGGCGGTCGGGGCGGAAGCGGGTCTGAAGCTCTTTGGCCAGATCGTTGGTGCCCATGACAAAGCCCGCCATCAGCGGATGCGCCGCGATCTCGGCCGCGTTCAGCATGCCGCGCGGGGTTTCCATCATCGCCCAGATCGGCAGGTCGCCGGTGATCGCGGCCATCGCATCGACATCAGCGGCCGAGTTCACCTTGGGCAGCAGCACCACGTCGGCATCCATCTCGCGCACGGCCTCGGCATCGGCACGGCCCCAGTCGGTGTCCAGACCGTTGATTCGAACGATCTTGACGCGTGGGCCGTATCCGCCCGTCGCCAGCGCGGCCTTGAGCGTTTCGCGTGCGTTCTCTTTTTCATCGGCGGCAACCGCGTCTTCCAGGTCGAAGATAATGGCATCGACCGGCAGCGTGCGCGCCTTGTCGAGCGCCCGTTCATTGGAGCCGGGAATGTACAGAACAGAGCGGTAGGGGCGCTGGCGCGGGTCCATGGGAACCTCTCGTTGAAATAAAGTTGCGCAGAAAGGGGCATTTTTTGCCGGAAACTTCAAGGCCCAAATCGCCGCATTGCAGCATGTGACGCAACGCGCGGTGGTTTTACCGCAATTGCAGAGGGTTCGGGCAGCTTTGGTCCAGTCAGCAAGCAAAGGGGGCCGGAAATGAATCAGCGGTTGTTTCAGATGACGATGGGGCTGGGCATCATGGTGCTGGCGGCGCAGCAGGTACATGCGCAAACGCCGAACTGTGCGCCCCGGCCGGACGTGCTGCAGCGGCTGGCCGAGACCTATGGCGAGACCCGGCGCGGCATCGGCATGGCGCGGCAAGGTACGGTCATGGAGGTCTTTGCCTCGGACGAAACCGGCACTTGGACGATCATCGTGACACTGCCCAACGGGTTGACCTGTCTGGTGGCTGCGGGCGAGGCCTATGAGACGCTGGCCGAGGCGCTGCCGCCGAACACCTGAGCGTCAGGTCAGCGCGTCCCAGATCAGTTTTGACCCGGTCAGGGTCAGCAGCACATAGGCGATGCCGAAGAACAGCCGCTCGGACATCATCCAATGGGCGCGTACGCCCAGCCAGGCGCCGAGGATGGCAAAGGGGGTCAGCAGCAGGTCGGCCCAGGCGGTCTGCAGGGTGAACATGCCCAGATAGGCATAGGGGACAAACTTGGCGATGTTGATGACCCAAAAGACCAGCACGGTGGTGGCCTGAAACTCGGTTTTCGTCAGGCGTTGCGACAGCAGGTAGACGGCGGCGGGCGGGCCGCCGGCGTGGCTGACAAAGCTGGTGAAGCCGGCGACCAGCCCGGCGAACAGCCCGGCCGGAGGCGGCAGGCGGTTGGCGAAACCGCGCACCCAGCCGCGGGATTGCGCCACATGCCAGACCACGAAGCCCACCGAGATGCCCCCGATCAGCAGGCGCAGCAGGTCTTCGTCGGTCGCCCGGTACAGCAGCGCGCCCAGCGCCACACCCGGCACTGCCCCCAGCATCAGCAGACGCGCGTCGGGCCAGTTCCACCGTTTCCAGTAGGGGCGCAGGGTGGCCAGGTCGATCACCATCAGGATCGGCAACATCAGCGCCAGCGCCTGCCCCGGATCAAGGATCAACGCCAGAATCGACGACGACGCAAAAGCCACGCCCGAGCCGAAGCCGCCCTTGGAAATGCCCGCAAAGATCACTGCCGGGATCGCCACGGCAAAAAACATCAGGTTCAATTCAACCATGCGGCGGCCCCGAAACGGCTTGTCCTGCGGGTGGTTTAGCGCAACCGGCGGGGGGCAGGCAAACGGTATGCGGTCGCATGCCGCGCCGCAGAACCCTTGCGCAACGGCGTTTTAGCGACTAGCAAAACCGCGATTTCAAAACCGACCGGAGACAATCCAAATGGCCAGACCCAAGATCGCGCTGATCGGCGCAGGTCAGATCGGGGGCACGCTTGCCCACCTCGCAGCAATGAAGGAACTGGGGGATGTCGTTCTGTTCGACATCGCCGAGGGCATCCCGGAAGGCAAGGCGCTGGACATCGCCGAATCCGGCCCGTCCGAGGGCTTTGACGCCAAGCTGAAAGGCACCCAATCCTACGAGGACATCGCCGGTGCCGATGTCTGCATCGTGACCGCCGGTGTGCCGCGCAAGCCGGGCATGAGCCGCGATGACCTGCTAGGCATCAACCTGAAGGTCATGAAGTCGGTCGGTGAGGGCATCGCCGCCAATGCACCCGACGCCTTCGTCATCTGCATCACCAACCCGCTGGACGCGATGGTCTGGGCGCTGCGCGAATTCTCGGGCCTGCCCCACAACAAGGTCTGCGGCATGGCCGGCGTGCTGGACTCGGCCCGCTTCCGCCACTTCCTGGCCGAAGAGTTCGACGTATCGATGAAAGACGTCACCGCCTTCGTTCTGGGCGGCCATGGCGACACGATGGTACCGTCGGTGCGTTATTCGACCGTTGCGGGCATCCCGCTGCCCGATCTGGTCAAAATGGGCTGGACCACGCAGGAGAAGCTGGACGCCATCGTGCAGCGCACCCGTGACGGCGGCGCCGAGATCGTCGGCCTGCTGAAGACCGGCTCGGCCTATTACGCCCCCGCGACCTCGGCGATCGAGATGGCCGAAGCCTATCTGAAGGATCAGAAGCGCGTTCTGCCCTGCGCCGCCTATTGCGATGGCGAGTTGGGCGTGAAGGGCATGTATGTGGGCGTCCCGACCGTGATCGGCGCCGGCGGAATCGAAAAGGTCGTCAACATCCAGCTCAATGAAGAAGAGCAGGCCGGTTTCGACAATTCGGTCAACGCCGTGAAAGGTCTGATCGAGGCCTGCAAGGGCATCGACAGCTCATTGGCCTGATACATTGATCGGATTTTTGGTCCCCACCAAAGATCCGGCCAAACGCATGACACCCTGCCCCGCTGGATGCAACCGGCGGGGCATTTCTTTTGGTCCCTCGAGTTCTATCGGAACATCCCAAGCCACCTGGCAACTCCCAGAAGCATCCCGCCAAGTGCGACCAGCAAAGCGCAAACGACCCAGAATGCATGCGGACTTTCGGCGCCGGGAATGCCGGCGACATTGATCCCCAGCACTCCCGCCACCAGGCCCAGCGGCAGAAAGACAGCGCTGACCACTGACAGCACGAGCATACGGCTGTTCATACGTTCGGCCCGTTCATCCATCAGTTGATCGTGTATGATCTGAACCCGTTCCCGCACGGCAGCCAAATCCTCGCCGATCCGGTAGATCCGCTCCGAGGCTTCGCGCAACCGCGACCGGTCGTGAGGCTGCAACCACGGCACGTCTTCGATCTCGAGCGTCGTCAACGCGTCGCGCTGGGGTACCAGATACCGGCGCAGAACGATGGAGGACCTGCGGATCGCCGCCAGCTCAGACCGGGAAATCTCGGCATTCGCCTCAAGAAGCGCCTCTTCTAGATCATCCACACGTTCGTTCAGATCAGTGATCGCAGGTTCGGCCCTATCTGCCAGCCGCAAGGCCAAGCGCGCGACGAAGTCACCCGGCGATTTCGGTGCCTGCCCGCGGTCGATTGCAGCCAGCATGTCCGCAACCGCATCCAAGGGGCGGCGCCAGACACCGATGATCTTGTTCTCCGTCAACCACAGCCTGACCGAGATCATGTCTTCGGGCGGTTGCCCTTCTTGCAGGTTCACTCCGCGCAGGTTCAGGATTACGCCATCGCCATGGACGGTACAGCGGGGCCGGGTCTCGTCCGCCGTCAGAGCGTCGATCACGAACTCATCAAGCCCGCCGGCGCGCAGAAGCGGAACCGTGCCAGACGCTTCCAGCCTCAGGTGTTGCCAAGCGAACTGCCCCTCCGGTCCGGCCGGTATCCAGCTGGCAAATTCATCGGCGTCCAGTGACACGGCTTTGCCGGATCCATCGAAGATCCAGGTCATGACATCGGGGAAATCTGGGTTCGGCACTGTCATCTGCTCGGAGCTTGTTCATGTTTGACCGGCCCGACCCAACCGGACCCGCACAGGCCCGGTCAGATTAGCCAGCCTGCGAGAATGCGCCAAGCCCCGAAAGCCTGGCAGGTCCGGTCCCGCCACTTCGAACGCTACCGGAAATGTTGGCGCAAACGGGTTGCGAACACGGTCTTCGAATATGTTTTCAAAGCCTATTCTGACTCGCTCGAATCATTTTTTGGCACCGGTTTGTTTGTGATCACACCCCGAAAATGTGTGATCACAAATGCTGAAAATCTTCGGTAAATAACCCGATCCAGACAGAAAACCCTTTAATTTTTACCGCTAGACACCCCTATAACGATCTAATCGCAGTCAGACGGGACAGTTTCGATGAACATTCACGAATATCAGGCCAAGGCTCTTCTTCGCAGCTATGGCGCTCCGGTCTCCGACGGACGTGCAGTTCTGCGCGCCGAGGAAGCCAAAACAGCCGCCGGTGAACTGGACGGCCCCCTTTGGGTGGTCAAGGCACAGATCCACGCGGGCGGCCGCGGCAAAGGTCACTTCAAAGAGGCCGATGCCGGTGAAAAAGGCGGTGTCCGTCTGACCAAATCGGTGGAAGAAGCCGCCGAAGAAGCCAAGAAGATGCTGGGCCGCACGCTGGTCACCCACCAGACCGGCCCCGTAGGCAAGCAGGTCAACCGCGTTTACATCGAGGCCGGATCGGGCATCGAGCGCGAGCTGTACCTGGCCCTGCTGGTGGACCGCCAGACCAGCCGCATCTCGTTCGTGTGCTCGACCGAAGGCGGTATGGACATCGAAGAAGTAGCCGCAGCGACGCCCGAGAAAATCCTGTCCTTCTCGGTTGACCCGGCCACTGGGTACCAGCCGTATCACGGCCGGCGCATCGCCTTCTCGCTGGGTCTGGAAGGCGCGCAGGTCAAGCAATGCGTGCGTCTGATGGGCATCCTGTACAAGGCCTTCGTCGAGAAGGACATGGAGATGCTGGAGATCAACCCGCTGATCGTGGCCGAAGGCGGCGACCTCAAGGTGCTGGACGCCAAGCTGAGCTTTGACGGCAACGCGGTCTACCGCCACCCCGACATCGCCGAACTGCGCGACACCACCGAGGAAGACCCCAAGGAACTGGAAGCCAGCAAATACGACCTGAACTACATCGCGCTGGACGGCGAGATCGGCTGCATGGTCAACGGTGCGGGTCTGGCGATGGCGACGATGGACATCATCAAGCTTTACGGTGCGGAGCCTGCCAACTTCCTCGACGTCGGCGGCGGCGCCACCAAAGAGAAAGTGACCGAGGCGTTCAAGATCATCACGTCTGATCCCAACGTCAAAGGCATCCTCGTCAACATCTTCGGCGGCATCATGCGCTGTGACGTCATCGCCGAGGGCGTGGTCGCCGCGGTGAAAGAGGTCGGCCTGCAGGTTCCGCTGGTCGTGCGTCTGGAAGGCACGAATGTCGAAAAAGGCAAAGAGATCATCAACACCTCTGGCCTGGACGTGATCGCGGCGGACAACCTGAAAGACGGTGCCGAGAAGATCGTGAAGGCAGTCAAAGGCTGAACCCGATAAATCAGGGCGGGTCGCGGCCCGCCATTCCGATGAATGCTGGCGGGTCAGATCCCGCCGAAAACAGGAGAACGCCAAATGGCAGTCCTCATCGACGAAAATACCAAAGTGATCTGTCAGGGCTTTACCGGCTCGCAGGGCACGTTCCACTCTGAACAGGCCATCGCCTATGGCACCAAGATGGTCGGCGGTGTGACCCCGGGCAAAGGCGGGATGGAGCATCTGGGCCTGCCCGTGTTCAACTCGGTCCACGAAGCCAAGCACGTGACCGAAGCCAACGCCACCGTGATCTATGTGCCGCCTCCGTTTGCCGCGGATTCGATCCTCGAAGCCATCGACGCCGAGATGGAAGTGATCGTCTGCATCACCGAAGGCATCCCGGTTCTGGACATGATGAAGGTGAAGCGCGCGCTGGAAGGCAGCAAATCGCGCCTGATCGGCCCGAACTGTCCCGGCGTCATCACGCCCGACGCCTGCAAAATCGGCATCATGCCCGGCCACATCCACAAGCGTGGCTCGGTCGGCGTCGTGTCGCGTTCCGGCACCCTGACCTATGAGGCGGTCAAGCAGACCACCGATGTGGGTCTGGGCCAGTCCACCTGCGTGGGCATAGGCGGCGACCCGATCAAAGGCACCGAGCATATCGACGTGCTGGAATGGTTCCTGGCCGATGACGAGACCGAGTCGATCATCATGATCGGCGAGATCGGCGGCTCGGCCGAGGAAGAAGCCGCGCAGTTCCTGGCGGATGAGGCCAAGAGGGGCCGCAAGAAGCCCGTTGCCGGTTTCATCGCCGGCCGCACGGCGCCTCCGGGCCGCCGCATGGGCCACGCGGGCGCGATTGTTGCCGGCGGCAAAGGAGGTGCCGAGGACAAGATCGAAGCCATGCGCAGCGCCGGCATCGTCGTGGCCGAAAGCCCGGCGCAGCTGGGTGAGGCTGTGCTGGAAGCAATCGGCAAGTAAACCGCCGGCCCCTTGCGTGGGCTGGCCTCAGCGGAGCGAAACACATGACCTTCAACGAAGCCGTCAAAACGTGTTTCTCCAAATACTTCACATTCTCGGGGCGGGCCTCTCGCCCCGAGTATTGGTATTTTTTTCTGTTCATTCTGGTCTGGAGCGCAATCGCCACGGTGATCGACTGGCATTTCTTCGGGCAGGTCACGACCGTGCAATCCGAAGGCTCGGTCGAGGTGACCGCAACATCCAGCCAGCCGGTGCAGAGCATCGTGTCACTGATCGTGTTCTTTCCGCATCTGGCCGTGGCGTGGCGGCGCATGCATGACACCGGGCGCAACGGTCTCTACGCGCTGCTGCCGATCCTTTTGATCCTTGGGGCTTTTGCCGTTCTGGTCTTCGGCATCGGCCTCGCCTCAAGCTTCCAGCATGGCGGAAGCCTCGACATCCTGTTCACGCGCGCCACGCTGCTGATCGTCATTCCGACACTGCTTGTTCTTCTGGTGTCGCCCCTCCTGGTTCTGTGGTGGCTGTCCCGCCCCAGCCAGCCAGGCACCAACAAATACGGTCCCAACCCATATGAGGTAACCCAATGACCGAACACTCGCCCAATTCTGCCTTCCATGCCTCGAGCTTCATGCAGGGGCACAATGCCGAGTACCTGGAGCAGCTTTATGCCCAGTACACAAAGGATCCCGGCGCGATCGATGCGGCCTGGGCCGAGTTTTTCCGGCAGATGGGAGACGCGGCACCGGACGTCCAGAAAGAGGCCGAAGGGCCGTCGTGGGCGCGCCCCGACTGGCCACCGATGCCGAATGATGACCTGACCGGCGCCCTGACCGGCGAGTGGATCGAGGTCGACGCCAAGGCAGCTGGCAACAAGATCAAGGAAAAGGCCGCCAAGGCAGGGGTTGATGTCAGCGACGAACAGATCAAGCGCGCGGTTCTGGATTCGATCCGCGCGCTGATGCTGATCCGGGCCTATCGGATCCGGGGTCACCTCGCCGCCGATCTGGACCCACTTGGCATGCGCGCCGCGACCAACCATCCCGAGTTGGACCCCAAGACCTATGGCTTTACCGATGCCGACATGGACCGGCCGATCTTTATCGACAACGTGCTGGGTCTGCAGATGGCCAGCATGCGCCAGATCGTCGAGATCGTGAAGCGCACCTATTGCGGCACTTTCGCGCTGCAGTACATGCACATCTCGAACCCCGAGGAGGCCGCCTGGCTGAAAGAGCGGATCGAAGGTTATGGCAAGGAAATCTCGTTCACACGGGAAGGCCGCAAGGCGATCCTGAACAAGATGGTCGAGGCCGAGGGCTTTGAGAAGTTCCTGCATGTGAAATACATGGGCACCAAGCGGTTCGGTCTGGACGGGGGCGAGGCGCTGATCCCGGCGATGGAACAGATCATCAAGCGTGGCGGCGCCCTGGGCCTGAGCGATATCGTGATCGGCATGCCGCACCGCGGACGTCTGAACATCCTGGCCAACGTGATGGGCAAACCCTACCGCGCCATTTTTAACGAGTTCCAGGGCGGTAGCTTCAAGCCCGAGGACGTGGATGGGTCGGGCGACGTGAAATATCACCTCGGTGCGTCCAGCGACCGTGAGTTCGACGGCAACACCGTGCACCTGTCGCTGACGGCGAACCCGTCCCACCTCGAAGCCGTGAACCCGGTTGTTCTTGGCAAGGTCCGGGCCAAGCAGGACCAGCTTGGCGACACCGATCGCAGCAAGGTCATGGGCATTCTTCTCCACGGCGACGCGGCTTTTGCCGGACAGGGTGTCGTGGCCGAAGGCTTTGGCCTGTCTGGTCTGCGCGGTCACAAGACCGGCGGCACGATGCATATCGTGGTGAACAATCAGATCGGCTTTACCACCGCGCCGCATTTCTCGCGGTCGAGCCCGTACCCGACCGATATCGCGCTGATGGTCGAGGCGCCGATCTTCCACGTGAACGGCGACGACCCCGAGGCGGTGGTGCACGCGGCCAAGGTCGCGACCGAGTTCCGCCAGAAGTTCCACAAGGACGTGGTCATCGACATCTTCTGCTACCGCCGGTTCGGTCACAACGAGGGCGATGAGCCCATGTTCACCAACCCGATCATGTACAAGAAGATCAAGACCCACAAAACCACGCTGTCGCTGTACACCGAGCGGCTGGTCAAGGACGGTCTGATCCCTGAGGGTGAGATCGAGGACATGAAGGCCGCCTTCCAGGCGCATCTGAACGACGAGTTCGAGGCCGGTAAGGACTACAAACCCAACAAGGCCGACTGGCTGGATGGCCGGTGGTCGCATCTGGACAAGAACAAGGAAGAATATGTCCGCGGCGACACTGCAATCACGCCGGACACGCTGGCCGAGGTCGGCAAGGCGCTGGTGACGGTGCCCGAAGGATTTGCCCTGCACAAGACGGTGGGCCGCCTTCTTGAACACAAAAAGCAGATGTTCGAAACCGGTCAGGGCTTTGACTGGGCCACCGGCGAGGCGCTGGCCTTCGGGTCACTGCTGACCGAGGGCTATCCGGTACGCCTGTCGGGGCAGGACGCCACCCGCGGCACTTTCAGCCAACGCCACTCGGGCTTCATCAACCAGGAGACCGAAGAGCGCTACTATCCCCTGAACCACATCCGCGCCGGGCAATCGCAGTACGAAGTGATCGACTCGATGCTGTCGGAATACGCGGTGCTGGGCTTCGAATACGGCTATTCGCTGGCCGAGCCCAACGCGCTGGTTCTGTGGGAGGCCCAGTTCGGTGATTTCGCCAACGGCGCACAGATCATGTTCGACCAGTTCATCAGCTCGGGCGAAAGCAAATGGTTGCGCATGTCCGGTCTGGTCTGCCTGCTGCCGCACGGGTTCGAGGGGCAAGGCCCCGAGCACTCGTCGGCGCGACTGGAGCGGTTCCTGCAGATGTGCGGCCAGGACAACTGGATCGTCGCCAACTGCACCACGCCTGCGAACTATTTCCACATCCTGCGCCGTCAGCTGCACCGCACTTTCCGCAAGCCGCTGATCCTGATGACGCCCAAATCATTGCTGCGCCACAAGCTGGCGATCAGCAATGCCGAGGACTTCACCACCGGGTCCAGCTTCCACCGGGTGCTGTGGGACGACGCGCAAAAAGGCAACTCGGACACCCAGCTGGTGCCCGACGACAAGATCAAGCGCGTGGTGATGTGTTCGGGCAAGGTCTACTACGACCTGCTTGAAGAACGCGATGCGCGCGGGATCGACGACGTCTATCTGCTGCGGATCGAGCAATACTATCCGTTCCCGGCCCATTCGCTGATCAACGAGCTTGAGCGGTTCAAACAGGCCGAGATGGTCTGGTGCCAGGAAGAGCCCAAGAACCAGGGTGCCTGGGGATTCATTGAACCCAATATCGAATGGGTCCTGTCCCGCATCGGCGCCAAGCATACCCGGCCGATCTATGCCGGCCGCGCCACATCGGCCTCGCCCGCAACGGGTCTGGCCAGCCAACACAAAGCCCAACAAGAAGCG
Source organism: Ruegeria arenilitoris (assembly GCF_013032855.1). GTDB lineage: Bacteria > Pseudomonadota > Alphaproteobacteria > Rhodobacterales > Rhodobacteraceae > Ruegeria > Ruegeria arenilitoris. The sequence goes on along the minus strand of NZ_WQDA01000005.1, from coordinate 242,082 downwards.
CTGGTAAACGAAGCGCTGACCATTGAAGGATAATTAACGATGACGATTGAAGTTCGTGTTCCCACGCTGGGCGAGTCCGTCACCGAAGCCACGGTCGCAACCTGGTTCAAGAAACCCGGCGATGCCGTCGCCGTGGATGAGATGCTGTGCGAGCTTGAGACGGACAAGGTCACCGTCGAGGTTCCGTCGCCCGCAGCCGGCGTGATGGGCGAGATCGTAGCCGCCGAAGGTGAGACGGTCGGCGTTGATGCGCTGTTGGCAACGATCCAGGCCGGTGAGGGTGCGGCCCCCGCTCCAAAAGCTGAAGCCGCTCCGGCAGCGGCTCCTGCGGCCTCGGGCGGCAGCGTCGACGTGATGGTTCCGACACTGGGTGAGTCCGTCACCGAAGCGACCGTATCGACCTGGTTCAAGAAGGTCGGCGATACCGTCGCACAGGACGAAATGCTGTGCGAGTTGGAGACCGACAAGGTCTCGGTTGAGGTCCCGGCTCCGGCTGCGGGTGTACTTGCGGAGATCGTGGCCCCCGAGGGCGCGACGGTCGACGCGACCGCCAAGCTTGCCGTGATCTCGGGCGCTGAAGCAGGCGCCGCACCGGCTGCGCCAGCCGCGGCAGCCCCTGCCCCGGCAGCAGCCGCCACCGGCAAGGACGTGGCCAATGCGCCGTCGGCCGAAAAGGCCATGGCCGAAGCCGGCCTGTCGGCCGATCAGGTCACCGGCACCGGCCGCGATGGTCGCATCATGAAGGAAGACGTGGCCCGCGCCGTCGCAACCGCCGCTGCCCCTGCCGCGGCGGCACCGGCACCGGCCGCAGCCCCGCGCGCGCCCGTCGCCGCCGAGGACGCCGCCCGCGAGGAACGCGTGCGCATGACGCGCCTGCGCCAGACCATCGCCAAGCGTCTGAAGGACGCGCAGAACACTGCCGCGATCCTGACCACCTACAACGAGGTGGACATGACCGAGGTGATGGCCCTCCGCAACCAGTACAAGGACCAGTTCGAGAAGAAGCACGGCGTCCGCCTGGGCTTTATGTCCTTCTTCACCAAGGCCTGCTGCCACGCGCTGAAAGAGGTGCCCGAGGTCAATGCCGAGATCGACGGCAATGACATCGTCTACAAGAACTACGTCCACATGGGCGTCGCCGCCGGCACTCCGCAGGGCCTGGTGGTTCCGGTGATCCGTGATGCGGACCGCATGTCGTTCGCCGAGATCGAGAAAGCCATCGCCGAGAAGGGCAAACGCGCCCGTGACGGCAAGCTGAGCATGGCCGAAATGCAGGGCGGCACCTTCACCATCTCGAATGGCGGCGTCTATGGCTCGCTGATGTCCTCTCCGATCCTGAATCCCCCGCAGTCGGGCATTCTGGGCATGCACAAGATTCAGGAACGTCCGATGGTCATCAACGGTGAGATCAAGATCCGTCCGATGATGTATCTGGCGCTGTCCTATGACCACCGCATCGTCGACGGCAAGGGCGCGGTCACTTTCCTGGTGCGCGTGAAAGAGGCGCTGGAAGACCCGCGCCGTCTGCTGATGGATCTGTGATCATGGCGACGCACGTACTCTGGCAGGCCGACGTGGCCGATTTCGACGCCTGGCTGAAGGTGTTCCGCGAGGACAAGCCGATGCGCAAGGCGGCCGGGATTGTCGATCTGCACGTCTGGAAAGACCCCGAACAGCGCGATCATGCGGTTGCCCTGTTCGAGATTACCGATCTGGACCGGGCCCAGAGCTTCATCGAATCGGAAGAGCTGGCCATGCACCATGAACGTGGCGGCGTCGCACATATTCAGGTGAAGGTTCTGACACCCGTCTGAACAGGCACCCAGGCGATCCACCCCGTGGGTCGCCTTTTCAAAAAGAACACTCCGCGGATTTGGGAGAACAAAATGGCTAACTATGACGTCATCGTAATCGGCGCCGGTCCCGGCGGCTATGTCTGCGCCATCCGCTGCGCGCAGCTGGGCCTGAAAACCGCCGTCGTCGAAGGGCGCGAGACGCTGGGCGGCACCTGTCTGAACGTGGGCTGCATTCCGTCCAAGGCGCTGCTGCATGCCAGCCATCAGCTGCACGAGGCCGAGCACAATTTTGCCAAGATGGGCCTCAAGGGCAAAAGCCCCTCGGTCGACTGGAAACAGATGCTGGCCTACAAGCAGGACGTGATCGACACCAACACCAAGGGCGTCGAGTTCCTGTTCAAGAAGAACAAGATCGACTGGCTCAAGGGTTGGGGCTCGATCCCGGCGGCGGGCAAGGTCAAGGTCGGTGATGAGGTGCACGAGGCCAAAAACATCATCATCGCCTCCGGCTCCGAGGCGGCGTCGCTGCCCGGCGTCGAGGTCGACGAAAAGGTCGTCGTGACCTCGACCGGCGCGCTCGAACTGGGCAAGATCCCGAAAAAGCTGGTGGTGATCGGCGCAGGCGTGATCGGGCTGGAACTGGGCTCGGTCTATCAGCGTCTAGGCGCCGAGGTGACGGTGATCGAATATCTGGACGTCATCACCCCGGGCATGGACCCCGAGGTGCAGAAGACCTTCCAGCGCATCCTGAAAAAACAGGGCCTGAACTTCGTCATGGGCGCCGCCGTGCAAAAGACCGAGGCCACCAAGACCAAGGCCAAGGTGACCTACAAGCTGCGCAAGGATGACAGCGAGCACGTGATCGAGGCCGACACCGTTCTGGTCGCCACCGGGCGCAAGCCGTTCCATGACGGGCTGGGTCTGGAGGCGCTGGGGGTCGAGCTGACTCTGCGCGGCCAGATCAAGGTCGGCAAGGACTGGCAGACCAACGTGCCGGGCATCTACGCCATCGGCGACGTGATCGAAGGCCCGATGCTGGCCCACAAGGCCGAGGACGAAGGCATGGCCGCCGCCGAAGTGGTCGCGGGCAAGCATGGGCACGTGAACTATGGCGTCATTCCGGGCGTGATCTACACCTGGCCCGAGGTCGCCAATGTTGGCGAGACCGAAGCCACCCTCAAGGAGCAGGGCCGCGCCTACAAGGTCGGCAAGTTCAGCTTCATGGGCAATGGCCGCGCCAAGGCGAACTTTGCTGCCGACGGGTTCGTCAAGATCCTGGCCGACAAGGAGACCGACCGCATCCTGGGCTGCCACATCATCGGCCCCGGCGCGGGCGACCTGATCCACGAGGTCTGCGTGGCGATGGAGTTCGGCGCCTCGGCCGAGGATCTGGCGCTGACCTGCCACGCGCACCCGACCTATTCCGAGGCCGTGCGCGAGGCGGCGCTGGCCTGCGGCGACGGTCCGATTCACGCTTGATGAGTTCGGCTCCGGCGGTCAGGCCGCCGGAGTCAGCCACGCCCGCAGATAGGTTTCCAGCCGGTCGGTGAATGTGGTCGCCGAATGCAGGGCGCAGAATTTCAGTGACATGGCCTGGATGGCAAAGGCCTGCACGCCCTCGGCCAGCAGGTCAGTCGACACGTCCTGTCTAACCTCGGCCTGATCCAGCCACATCATCACGATCCGGAAGTATTTCTCGAAGCAATAGGCGATCGGCCCGATTTCAGAGATCGCGGCGGCACCGGAATAACGGATCAGCAGGTCGAACACATAGCGTTCGGACATCATGAAATCATGCACAGGGGCCAGGGCCACTATAATCCGCGGCACGGTATTCGGCGTTTCCGACGCCTGCGCCTGATCCAGACAGGAGTCCAGTTTTTCGCCGATCAGGATCTCCATCAGCGCGTCCTTGTCGTGGAAATGGGCAAAGAAGGTGCCCTTGGCCACACCGGCGGCCTGTACCACCTCTTCCACGCGCAACGCCTGGTATCCGTTTTTCTGCACCACGTCCGCCGCCGCCTGTAGCAGCTTGGCGCGGGTCTTCAGGGTTCGTTTCTGAATCGTCTTCTGCATTAGGCTTGTTCGCATGTTTTTTGACCGTGGTCAAATTTAATATTGACCGTGGTCAATTTTTGATTCTATAAACTGACCGTGGTCAATTTTAGGAGAACCCCGATGCAGCCCAAGAAAATTCTCATCCTCGACGGTCACCCCGCCGAAAGCAGCCTGTCGCGCACCTTTGCCGACACCTATGCCGAAGCCGCCCGCGCCAAGGGCCATGACGTAAAGATCGTCCACCTCAGCGAGCTGGAGTTCGATTTCGATTTCGGACAGGGCAACTATCATGATTTCAAACCGCTGGAGCCGGTTCTGGAACAGGTTCTGCAGGATTTCGAATGGAGCGATCACCTGGTTCTGACCACGCCCATGTGGTGGGGCGGCCTGCCCGCCAAGCTCAAGGGGCTGATCGACCGGATGTTCATCCCGGGCCGTACGTTCGACACCCGCAATCCCAACAAACTGGGATTCCCGGCGCCGATGCTCGACGGCCGATCGGCGCGCGTCATCATCACCTCGGACACGCCGGGCTGGTTCATGCGGCTGGTTTACCGCCGGGCATTGATTCACCAGATGCGCGGTCAGGTTCTGGGATTTGTCGGGTTCAAGCCGACGCGGTTCACCTGGTTTTCCGGTGCCAGCTACCCCAAGCAGGACAGCGTCCAGAAATGGATCGCACGGGTCACCCGGCTGGGCGCGACGGCAGCGTGATCACCACATCGTCTTTGCGGCGCGCGCGCGCCATTCGCGATCATAGCGTGCGCCGCCTTCCTCGCCCTGAGACACTTCGGCCAGAATCTCGCCCACCGTCGGCAACCCGGCGCTGTGATCGCCGCCGGTCCAGGTTTCAGCCCGCATCAGCGCGCGGGCGCATTGCGAGTAGATTTCCCCGATTTCGATAACGATCACCGTGGCCGGTTGCTTGCCCTTTTTCTCGAACCGGGCGCGCAGGTCGGCATCGGCCGTCAACCGGGCGGTGCCGTTCACCCGCACCACGTTGTTCGAGCCGGGCACCATGAACATCAACGCCACACGCGGATCGCGCACGATGTTGCGCAGGCTGTCCAGGCGGTTGTTGCCGCGCCAGTCGGGCAAGGCCAGGGTGCCTGGGTCCAGTTCTATCACCACCGGGCCGTCATCGCCCCGGGGGCTGCCATCCACGCCTTCGGGGCCCACTGTGGACAGCACGCACAGCCGCGACGCCATGATCCATTTGCGGTAGAGCGGCGTCAGTTGCCGCGCAACCTTCCGCATCGAGGCCGCGCCGGGGGTGCCGTACAGCGCCTCGAGCGCGGTGATGTCATTGATGTACTGCATCCGGATCAAACCCCACTTCGCGCATCAGCGCGTTCGAACGCGTCTCGATCACCTCTTCCAGCCGGGCCAGGAAGGATTCGCGATCAACGCCCGGTTCGATCGGGTCGAGGAACTCGACGATCGCATGGCCGGGTTTGCGCAGAATCCCCGACCGGGGCCAGAAGACACCGACATTGGTGGCCGCCGGCACGCAGGGGAAGCCCAGCCCCTCGTACAGAACGGCGGTGCCGACCTTGTAGGGCTTGTAGACCCCCGGCGCCACGCGGGTGCCCTGCGGATAGATCACCAGTTGCCCGGGCTCGGTAAACTCTTTGGAAACGTCCTTGACCATCTTGGCCACTGCCGCGCCTCGCTTGCCGCGATTGACCGGGATACAGCCCAGACGACGGGCATACATGCCGATGATCGGGGTCCACAGCAGTTCGCGCTTCATGATGAACTTGCCATGGGGGATCGCGTCAAAGATCAGAATGATGTCGAAGAAGGATTGGTGCTTGGCGGCGATGACCACCTCACCCGTGGGCACGTTGCCGCGCACCTCGCCGCGAATGCCCACCATCCAGCGCGCCAGCCATATGGTCGTGCGCGCATAGGTCTTGCAGGCGCGCAGCGCCCCGCGCTTGGAGAACAGCGCATAGGGCGCGAAGACCAGGCCCAGAACCGCCATCCAGGCGTAGATCGTGACCATGAAGATCAGCGAGCGCACCCATTGGACCGCCATTGCCATCACGAAAGCTCCTTCAATTTGCGACGGGCCGCCGACCATGTGGCGGCAAAGGCCACTGCCGCGCCCAAAACGGGGATTACGGCGGGCAGCAGCCAGTCGGCGCCCTGGAATCCAAGGCCGGTCAGGAAACCGCCCGCATCTGAGGCCTCGGGCAGCAGCAGCACCCCGGTCAGGCCCAGAACCGTCCCCACCACGGCACCGAAAAACGCGCGCCAGGTGAAGCGCCGCACGAAAGCACCGGCGATGAAACGGTCGCGCGCGCCGACCTGACGCAGCACCTCGATGATCTGGGCGTTGGCCGCAAGCGATGCATTGGCAGCAAGCGTGATCATCGCCGCCGTGGCCCCGCCGATCAGCAGGATCGAGATCCAGCCCAACCGCCGCAGCGAGGTGGCTGCATCGACCAGCGGCTCGCGCCAGCGGGAATGGTCATCCAGAACCGCGCCTGGCACCTCGGCCGCCAGCCGCAGTCGCAGGCCCATCGTGTCCAGCCCCGGCTCGCCCTCGATGATTTCGATGAGCTGAGGCACCGGCAGGGTGTCCAGCGGCAGATCGGGGCCGAACCAGGGGGCCAGCAAGGCGGCCTGTTCTTCGGCGCTGAGCGCGCGGGCCGAGGCCACGCCCGAGGTCTGTTTCAGAACCTCCAGAGCGGCCTCGGACTGCGCGGCACGCTGTTCAGCAGGCGCATTGATCCGCAGAGTGGCCGCTCCGGCCAGCTCCGAGGCCCAGCGATCGGCCAACCGGCCCGAGGCCAGCGACAGCGCAAGCGCGAATACTGTCAGAAAGGCCATCGCACCTGACACGAAAAGGGTCAGGTGCGCCGTAAATCCGGTTGGCGGCACGACGCGGTCAGCCCGGGCGTCCCGGCGCAGCAGGGCACGAATGTCATCGGCAATCATAGATCCGCCCCCGCCAGTTGCAGCCGCCGCTGCGAGATCCGAAGAACCCGGGCCTGCACCTGGCTTTTGGCCGCCCGGATCAAGCTCAGATCATGGGTGGCGATCACCACGGTCTTTCCCATGTGGTTCAGCTCGATCAGCAGACGCAGCAGACGCTGGGACATCTCCCAGTCGACGTTGCCGGTGGGTTCGTCGGCCAACACCACGTCCGGTGACAGGATGACCGCCCGCGCCAGTGCGGCCCGTTGCCGCTCGCCGCCCGAAAGCTCCGGCGGAAGTGCGTCCAGGCGGCCACCCAGACCGACCCAGGACAGGAGTTCGGTCAGATCTTCCTGCTCGGACTCGACAGAGCGTCCCGACACCATCAGTGGCAGGGCGACATTCTCAGCCAGAGTCATGTGGTCCAGAAACCGGCAGTCCTGATGAACGACACCGATGCGGCGGCGCAGCAGGGCCATCTGGTCCCGGTCCAGTCGGGCAATGTCCTGGTCAAAGGCGCTGATCCGCCCCGAACTGGCCAGCAACGCGCCATAGCAGAGTTTCAACAGGGTCGTTTTGCCCGCTCCGGACGGGCCGGTCAGAAAATGGAACGACCCCGGCTGCAACTGGACCGAGACATTGCTCAGCAGTTCACCGCCGCCATAGCTGTAGCTGACATTTTCAAGCTCGATCACGCCTGCCCTCAATATTGCTTGCGCCCTTCTTGCCCGAGCACGACCACGGTTTCAATGCCTGCACCGAGTCCATTTGGCGACACTTGATCCACCGGGCCGAAAACGCGCTTTGCTGTTTCGCCTTAACGGATTATCATTCTTGGAAAAACGACGACAGGCCGCTGGCGGCCGGGGAGGCAGTATGCGACTAACATGCCCGAACTGTAATGCCCAGTACGAGGTTCCGGATGAGGTCATTCCGGAAGAAGGCCGAGACGTGCAATGCTCGAGCTGCGAGCAGACCTGGTTCCAACCCAAACACCCGGAGGCTGAGCCTGTCGCGGCCGAAACCGATGATGGGCCGGCCGAAAGCGCGCCCTCGGATACGTCTGAGACGCCGGCCGCCGAAGCTGCTGCGCCGGAACCGGAGCAGGCAGAAGACGAACAGGTCGAAGCCGAACAGCCCGATCCCGAACCCACGGACGAAGCCCGGCCAGCCGCTCCGACCGGCAACGTCGATCCGGCCGTTGCGACAATCCTGCGAGAGGAAGCCGCGCGTGAGACCGAACTGCGCGCCAAGGAAGGGTCCGGCCTGGAAAGTCAGCCGGATCTGGGCCTGGATCAGCAGCCGGAACCGGCCCCCAAGCCCAAACCTCCTGCGGCGACCGAAACCGCCTCGGGAACCGGTCAGAAAGAGGCGCTGCCGGATGTGGACAGCATCAATTCGACTTTGCGCAGCGACGACGCCCCGACCGCGGCAGAGCCCGCCGAAGCCCCGCCGCGGAAATCGGGCGGGTTCCTGCGGGGCTTTGCGCTGATCCTGATCATCGGGGTCATCCTGTTCCTGATCTACGGCAACGCCCGCCAGATCAGCGAGGCAGTTCCCCAGGCCGAGCCTGTGTTGCAGTCGTATGTCTCGATGGTCGATCAGGCCCGGATCTGGCTGGAATCGCAGGCTGGCTCCGCGACCGAGTAACTCTGCCGGTCAGAACCGCTCGAGCAGCCTTTTGAGGTATTCCAGTTCGATTCTGGGCCTGTCGGTTTCGCCCGTGCGGCGACGGATTTCATCCAGCAACTCGCGGGCACGGCGGTACACATCATCCCCCTGCAGCAGGTTCTCCTCGGTCGAGATCGAGCCCGCAGCGCCCGGATTCCGACCCAGCGGATCGCGGTTGTTGGCCTGCATGTCGCCTTCCTGCGTACCCTGACCGGGCTGGTTCTGCTGGTTCTGGGCCATGGCCTCACCCAGCTCGCGCATCCCTTCGCGCAACGCTTCCATTGCTTCGGACTGGCGGTCGATCGCTTCGGCAAGGTCGTCGCTCCGCAGGGCATCTTCGGCCTCATCCATGGCACGACCTGCACGCCCCAGCGACTCGCGTGCGGCGTCGCCTTCGGGTGTTCCGGCGCCCGGCAGGTTCTGCTGCTGGCGATTCAGTTCATCGCGCAGCGCCTGTTGGCGGTCAGCCAGAGTCCCTTGCCCTTGCTGGCCTTCGCCCGCCTGATCCGATCCTTGGCCCTGGCCGCCCTGACCCTCATGGCTCTGGCCGCGCCCCTGACCGCCCGAGCGGCCTTCATTGCCCTGGCTTTCACCGGCCTGCGCGCCGGGATTGAATTGCTCCTGCAAGTCACGGAAGGCCTCGTCGCTCAGGCCCTGCTGCTCACGCAGGGTTTCGGCCAATCCTTCCATGGCCTGCTGGCCTTCGGATTGTTGCCCCTGTCCCTGGCCCTGGGTCACCCGCATGTTTTCCATCATCTGCTGGAACTCCTCCAGCGCCTGCTGGGCCTCGGCCATGCGGCCCTGCTCCATCAGTTCCTGGATCCGGTCCATCATCCGCTGAAGGTCATCCTGCGTCATCTGCATGGATTCACCGGATTGGTTCTGCTGGCCCTGCTGGCCGTCCGGGTTTTCCTGCGCCAGCCGCTGCAGCTGACGAAGATACTCGTCGGTCGCTTCACGCAGTTCCTGCATCAACTCGGCGATCTCCTCATCGCTGGCACCGTTCTGCATCGCTTCGGTCAGACGTTCTTGAGCGCGACGCATCCGCTCCAGCGCATCGGCGAGCGTGCCTTCTTCGATCAGGATGGCCAGATCCCACAAGGCTTGCGCGATCTCGGTCTGCTGTTCGGGGCCCAGGCCGAATTCCGTAAAGGTTTCCAACCGGCGTAGAATGTAGCGCAGTCGCAGATATGCGGTTTCCGAACGGAAGACATCCTCGGGCCGGTGCGAAACAGCCCGCAATAGCTGAGCCACCCTTTTGGCATTGTCGCGCGACCACAGCAGATCGCGGCGCTGTTCAATCACCGCCGCAGCCAGCGGATCAAAGAACCGGCGGGCAGGAAGGTCGGTTCGGTAGACATCCGACTCCGACACCTGATCAGCGGCATCGACGGCCGAAAGGGTAATCTTGACCGGCAGGTGCGCCCAAGGGTGTTCCGAAAAGTCCTCGATCAGATCTTCCGTGAAATCGCTCCGGTCACCAGCGATCGGCATGGGCAGGTCGACGGTGACCGCGTCGCGAGGTTCGGGCTCAACGGCCAGACCATGGCGACGATCGACCGCAGACAGGTCCAACTCGATCAACGCGGTGCCTGACAGGATGCCATAATCGTCACGCGCCGAGAACGGCAGTTTCATCTGGCCACCAGCCTCGGCGGTGGCGGGTTCGGCCACGGCGATTACCGGCGGCGCGTCCACAATGACCTCGACACCCCAGTCACGTCCTGCAGGGCCCTCGATCGACAATCGGCCAGAACGCTCGACGACAAACTCCTGATCCGGATCGGTTGCTGTCGTGGTGGAAGCGGAGGAACTGGTTTCGGTCAAGCTGTGCGCGCCGACCTCGCCATAGAAGCGCAAAGTGACGCGGCTGCCTTGTGGCACTGTCAGCGTCGGACCGGATTGATCGGCCAGATACAGCGTCGGCAGGCCGGTATAGCGAGGTGGCTCGACCCAGCCTTCCCAGCTGGGGCCTTGGCCGGCTGCGGCCGTGCCGGGTGTCATCTGGGCGACCGATCCAACTTTCCAGAACGATCCGAACAGCAATCCGACCACCAGCGCCAAAAGCGCCGCATAGCGCAGCGCGTAGGGGTCACGAGCGGCAAGGTTCAGGTCAGGCTTGACCGGTCCTGCCCGCGCGGCGCGGGCGGCCATGCGCGCCTGATGGGCCTGCCACAAAGCGCGCGAATCTTCGTCCATCGCCCCGATGGCCTGATCGTCCAGCAACGCCTGAATGGGACGGCCCGGCAGTGTCTCGTCCAGTCGGACAAGCGCCTGCGTGCGGGTAGGGAACCGAAACCTCCGCGCGCCCCAGACCAATGCAACCGTAAACGCCAGAATGGATGCGGCTCCGATGATCCAGACGGTTTCAACGCTGACGAGGTCGTGGAGGCCCAGCAGCAAGGCCGCCATGATCAGGGCCGCAATCGACAGGAACGGCCAAAAAGCGCGCATCACCTGCTCGGCCAGCATCCCCGTGCGCGTCAGCAACAGGGACAGTCTGGGGATCGGCAGGTTGCGAGTGTCGGTCACGTCAGGCCTCCGGGTCGGGCCCGCGCGGTTATCGCGTCACAGCCACTCAGGTATGGTATCGCGGTTTATGATTTCGTCAAAGGTTGGCCGTTCACGAATAACCGCGAATTGATCGCCATGAACCAGAACTTCGGGGATCAGGGGCCGGGTGTTGTATTCACTGGACATAACCGCGCCATAGGCGCCGGCGCTGCGAAATGCGACCAGATCCCCCGGGTTCAGCGGTGGCATCGCCCTTTGTTTCGCAAAGGTATCCCCGGTCTCGCAGACCGGCCCGACAATGTCATAGGGGCGTTGTTCGACCCCCGGCGCGGGCTCGATGACGGGAACGATGTCATGATAGGCGTCGTACATGGCCGGGCGGATCAGATCGTTCATCGCCCCGTCGAGGATCAGGAAATCGCGCCCTTCGCCCGACTTCACATAGATCACCTTTGACACCATCAGCCCCGCGTTGCCCGCGATCAGACGGCCCGGCTCGATCTCGATCTCGCAGCCCAGATGGCCCAGCGTTTCCTTGATCATCGCACCGTATTCCAACGGCAGCGGCGGTGCTTCGTTCGAGCGGGCATAGGGAATGCCCAGCCCGCCACCCAGGTCCAGACGGTGAATGTCGTGGCCCTGTGCGCGCAGCTGTTCGGTCAGTTCGGCGACTTTGGAGTAGGCCAGGCGGAATGGCTCAAGATCGGTCAGTTGAGAGCCGATATGCACGTCGATGCCCACCACCTTGAGGCCGGGCAGGCTGGCCGCATGGGCATAGACCTCGGGTGCACGGACGATCGGGATGCCGAATTTGTTTTCGGATTTACCGGTGGCGATTTTGGCGTGGGTCTTGGCGTCGACGTCCGGATTCACGCGAACGGTGATCGGCGCGATCACGCCCAGGTCCTGCGCGACGGCGTTGATCACCTCCATCTCGGGCTCGGATTCGACGTTGAACTGGCGAATCCCGCCGGTCAGCGCGATGCGGATTTCCTCGGCCGTTTTGCCGACGCCCGAGAACACGATCTTTTCGCCCGGCACACCCGCTGCCTTGGCCCGCAGGTACTCGCCGCCCGAAACCACGTCCATCCCCGCGCCCGCCTGCGCCAGCGTTCTCAGAATGGCCTGATTGCTGGCGGCCTTCATCGCATAACAGACCACGTGGTCGGTACCTGCCAACGCCTCGTCGAACAGGTTGTAGTGCCGCAGCAGCGTCGCCGTGGAATAGACATAGAACGGCGTGCCGACCGCAGCCGCGATCTCGGCAACCGGGACATCCTCGGCGCACAACACGCCATCGCGGTAGAGAAAGTGATCCATATCTGCGCGCTTAGACCAAAACAGGCCTGTGGATCAACGGGATTTGCATCGCGGGCACGCAATCCGGTGCGAACCGCACAGAAGTCGGGCGCAACGGCTTATCCGCGCAGGCCGGCCTCAAGCAACGAAAGGGTCGCGTCGCGCCGCGCTTCAAAGTCGCTTTCATCGCCCCCGAAGATCGCCAGATGGATCACCAACCCGTCCAGCATCGCCGTCACCGCCTGCGCTGCCGCCTTCGCACTGAGATCGCCGCGGATTTCGCCAGCGTGGATCAAGGGAGCGAAGTGAGCAGCATAGTGATCGGCAAGCCAGGCGAAGAACCCGCCAATGATCTCGGCCGCGCGCGGGTCCTGAAATCCGGGGCCCAGCACGTCAAAGAACAACCGCGTCGCCGCCAGACGGTCGGCAGGCATGGACAGACGCAGCCCGGTCATGAACTGGTCCAGCGTCTGCGGGGCCGGGATGTCGCTGATGCGGGCGCGAATATCCTCGAAATACCGCTGCAGCAACGCCAGAAGCAGAGCCTCCTTGCTTTGGAAGTACAGATACAACGTGCCCTTGGCCATCCCGGCTTGATGGGCCACGTCCTGCATCTTGGTGGCGTGATAGCCCTGATCCAGAAAGCAGGCCATGGCGGCATCCAATATACGCCCCTGCATCTCTTCGCGATCGACGATCTTCGGCATCTTGCCCCCCCGATTTTCTTCCGGCGCGCCTCTCTTGACGCAGATTGGACGCGGCGTCACGCAAATTCAATCTTTTAATGACTTGACGGTCAGTAACGCCATCTCCATTTATGACCCGCCAGTCATTAAAAGGATTCTGTCATGGCGCATTCGTCACAAATCAACGCCAGCCCAACGCGGCCTATGGCGTCCCAACCCACGGCAACAGCCGCCAAACTGATGCTTGTCCTCGTCGCCAGCTTTGTCACGCTGGTCCCAGGCGGCCCGATCGAGACCCGCGACTTTTCCGGGCTGGGTGGAGCGGTATTCTGGGGCTTCAACGCCTTTCTGATCGCGCTTGCCCTGCTGGCCGTGGGGTCGGCGGTGGCCATGCTGCGCGGTTCGGCAACGGCAAGCTGGGGCGCCATCGTGGCGGCCTGGGGATACATCTTCGTGGTCCTGCTGGATCTGGGTCATGTCTTCCCCACATCACCCGACCCGATTCCACTGATGCTTGGACTGATCGAGATTCTGGATTTCATCCTGGCTTTCTACGTCCTGGCCTTGGCTCATCGTGGCCTTGGCCACATCTGAACCCGCCCGGCGCGCACTCGCAAAGGGCCCGAAGCCACAGCAAAAGAAAGTGGCTCCGGCTCCCGCCGGAATACCTACAAAGAAAGACAACTCATGCTGTTCAAGGAACGGTTCACACTGACCGTCTTGCCGCTGGCCCTGGTCACAGCCGCATGCAGCGGCACCGGTGCCCAACACCAACCCGTCCTGTCTGCCGAGCCGGGCCCGGCTTACGCCGCTGATCTGGATCAGTGCCGCGCATTGGCCAAGTCCCAGGACCTGTGGAATCCGGAAACCCGGTCACAGGCCTTGATCGGCGCCGGGGTCGGCGCACTGGCAGGCATTTCGGACGACACGGTTGGAAACGCAGAAGGCGCCATAGCCGGCGCAGCTGTGGGATCAGCGGCAGGTGCGGTCGCCGGAGCCGCCGAGATGCGCAACACCCGGCGTGACATTCTGATCGAGTGTCTGCGGCAGCGCGGGCACCCAGTGGCCGGCTGAACGCATCAAAGGCTCATTCAGAAATTCGTCGACACCCCGGCCCGCGCGTATCCCGATACGGACACCCCAGCCCCCGAGCGCGCGGGCTCTTCTACTGGCTGAGAGCGCGGCGGATTCGTGGTCTCGCACGCCGCCAGTACGGCAAGCGACAGGATAAGGCCGAGTGGTTTCATTTCGCTGCCTTCATTTGTTGGATCACTTGCTAAATGGCGACTGGCCCGTCGCTTTCAACCGCAGAGCGTTCAGATCCCCAGAAACACGCTGAGAGGGCCTCGGTGCAGGCCGACGCCCCCGCTCACATATGTGCCACTGGTCGAAACGCCCACATTGGCGTTCAGGGTCGGCTGGACGGGCTCTCCGTCGGCGCCGCAGGCCGCCAAGATGAAAGCGGCCCCGATCAGGGCAATCACACGCAAGGTTGTCATTCCAGCATCTCCTTCCAGCGGGCGATCTGCGCCCGGACCTGGTCCGGGGCCGTACCCCCATAGGACTGGCGCGAGCTTACCGAATTCTCGACGCCAAGGACAGAATAGACATTCTGTGTGATGCCCGCGTGGACCGATTGCATGTCTTCCAGCGTCAGATCGGGCAGATCGCAGCCTTTATTCTCGGCCATGGCGACCAGCGATCCGGTGACGTGGTGCGCATCACGGAAGGGCAGGCCAAGCACCCGCACCAGCCAGTCGGCCAGATCGGTCGCGGTGGAAAAGCCCGAGCCGGCTGCGGCGGCCAGGCTGTCGCGGTTGGCGGTCATGTCCTTGACCATGCCTTCCATCGCAGCCAGCGCCAGCATCCAGTTGTCGGCGGCGTCAAAGACCTGTTCCTTGTCTTCCTGCATGTCCTTGGAATAGGCCAGCGGCAGGCCCTTCATCACCATCATCAGCGCCGTGTTGGCGCCAAAGATCCGACCCACCTTGGCGCGGATCAGCTCGGCTGCGTCGGGGTTCTTTTTCTGCGGCATGATCGACGAGCCGGTCGAGAACCGGTCGGACAGGGTGACAAAGCGGAACTGGGCCGAAGACCAGATCACCAGTTCTTCGGCGAACCGCGACAGATGCACCGCGCAGATCGAGGCCACCGACAAAAATTCCAGCGCGAAATCGCGATCGCTGACCGCATCCAGCGAGTTGGCGGCGGGCCGGTCAAAGCCCAGCGCCTGCGCCGTCATGTGCCGGTCGATCGGGAAGGACGTGCCGGCCAGCGCCGCAGCACCCAGCGGGCATTCGTTCATCCGGGCGCGCGCATCCCGCACGCGGGACAGGTCGCGGCCGAACATCTCGACATAGGCCATCATGTGGTGGCCCCAGGTCACCGGCTGCGCGGTCTGCAGGTGGGTGAAACCGGGCATGACCCAATCGGCCCCGGCCTCGGCCTGCGCCAGAAGCGCGCGGATCAGGGCCAGCAGGCCGGATTCGGCGGCGTCCAGCTGATCGCGGACCCACAGTTTGAAATCGGTCGCTACCTGGTCATTGCGGCTGCGACCCGTGTGCAGGCGGCCTGCGGGTTCGCCAATGATTTCTTTCAGGCGCGCCTCGACATTCATGTGGATGTCTTCCAGCGCGGTCGAGAACTGGAACTCACCACGTTCGATCTCTGACAAAACGGTGAGCAGCCCTTCCCGAATGGCCTCGGCATCACTATCACTAATCACGCCCGTGGCGGCCAGCATGGCGGCATGGGCCCGCGAGCCCGCGATGTCCTGGGCCGCCATCCGTCGGTCGAACCCGATCGAGGCATTGATCGCCTCCATGATCGCGTCTGGTCCGGCGGCAAAGCGGCCGCCCCACATCTGGTTCGAGGATTGTTCGGTCATGCTGGAAAACCCGGAGTTGATATGCGCCTGTTTCGTCTGATCCCCCTTTATATGGCCCTTGCGCTGGGTGCAAATGCCGCTTTGGCCGCCGACACCCAGGCCCTGGCCGACCTGCGCGACGGCAGCCTGAAACGCCTGATCCTGCATTCCGAGCCGAAACCGGTCTCGGACGCGGAATTCTTGCTGGAAGATGACGGCGGCTCCGCCACGCTGGCGGATTATCGCGGCAAATACGTTCTGCTGAACTTCTGGGCCACCTGGTGCGCGCCCTGCCGCAAGGAGATGCCCCAGATCGCCGAGCTGCAGGAGGAATTCGGCGGAGACCAGTTTGAGGTTCTGACGCTGGCCACCGGGCGCAACTCGCCCGCGGGGATCAAGAAGTTCTTTGACGAAAACGGCATCACCAACCTGCCCCGCCACCAGGACCCGAAACAGGCCGTCGCCCGCGAGATGGGCATCGTCGGCCTGCCGATCACCATAATCATCGACCCCGACGGCCAGGAAATCGCGCGGCTGATCGGCGACGCCGAATGGAACTCGGACAGTGCCAAGGCGATCATCGCGGCCCTGCTGAACCCCGAAAGCTGACCACCTGACGGGCCTTTTGTGCTAGACTGGAACCGGCCTGAACAGGGCCGGTTTTTCATTGGCAACAGACAGGAGGCTGAGATGAAACCGGTGGTTTTACTGATCGGCCGGCTGCCCAACGTGATCGGCGACGTGGCGCGGCAACTGGAGCATCTTCCGATCCGGTGGCTGGGCGCGCATGATCCCGACGAGGTGCGGCGGCAACTGGACGCCGAACCGCGCATCGCCTGCGCGATTATGGGCGCGGGCCTCGATGACAAGGTGCGTGGCGAACTGGTGGGCATCATCGCGGCGCGGCGGCCGGATATCTGCATTCACCTCAAGGATCGCGCCTCGGGACCCGAAGGGCTGGTGCCCTTCGTCGAGCGCGTTGTCCGGCACGAATTGCTTGAGCCGCACAACACCCCCTGACGCAACGCCACCTTTGACAGGGCCTGACCCCGCTTGCACTCTGTCCGCGGGAGGACATCATGCCGCTGGAAATCCTGCTGGTTCTGGTGGTCGGTGGCATTGCCGGCATCACCGCACTGCTGCATCTGACGGGCAAATCGCGCCTGCGCGTGCTGAGCGCCGATGTCGCGCGCGCCGAATGGCTGCGCCATTTCCCCGACGACACCATCATCGACGTCACCCTTGCCCATGACGGACACGCCGCATTGCTGCGCACCGAGACCGGGCCGGGCCTGTTGTGGTCCTTTGGCGCCGACACGGTGGCCCGCCATCTGCGCGATTTCGACTGGATCGACCACCCCGAGGGCATCGAGGTCCAGTTCCACGACTTCGCCACCCCCGGCGTCACCGTCCGCCTTGATGAAACCGAGCGCCGCCACTGGCGCCACCTGCTGGAGCCCGCATGACCGACCAGATCAGCTTTCCCGATGTCGTCCAATGGGCCGTGCCGTTCTTTATCGCCGCAATCCTGGCCGAATTTCTGTGGATCGCCATGAAGGGCCGTGGCGGGCGGTATGAAACCCGCGACGCCGTGACCTCGCTGATCATGGGAGCGGGCAACATCGCGTCCGGATTCCTGCTGGGCTTCATCGCCTATGGGTTCTTCATGTGGCTGTGGAAGATTTCGCCATTGGATCTGGGCACATCGATCCCGGTGATCATCCTGTGCTTTGTGCTGGATGACCTGCGATACTACTGGGTGCACCGGTTCGGGCACCGCATCCGCTGGGTCTGGGCCAGCCATGTAAACCACCACAGCTCGCAGCACTACAACCTGACGACCGCCCTGCGGCAGACCTGGACCTATACCTTCACCTTCATGATGGTCGTGCGCGCGCCGCTGATCCTGCTGGGGTTCCACCCGGCGATGGTGCTGTTCTGCGGCGGCCTGAACCTGATCTACCAGTTCTGGATCCACACCGAAGCCATCGGCAAGATGCCCCGCTGGTTCGAGGCGGTCATGAACACCCCCAGCCACCACCGTGCCCACCACGGCCGCAACGCGCGCTATCTGGATTGCAACTATGCCGGGGTGTTCATCATCTGGGACAAGCTGTTCGGCACCTTCGTCCCCGAGCAGGAGCACGACCGGGTCGACTATGGCCTGGTGCACAATATCGGCACCTTCAACCCGCTGCGGGTGGCCTTTCACGAATGGGTGGCCATCTGGCGCGACGCGACCCAGCCGGGCCTGACCCTGAAACAGCGGCTGGCCTATTGCTTTGCCCCGCCGGGCTACAGCCATGACGGCAGCCGCGACAGCTCCGAGCAGATCAAGTCCAAGCACCTGGCCCGCCATCCCGAAGATCTCGGAACGCCCGGTTTCGAGCAATTCGACGAAAACCTGCCCAACCAACAGGCAAAACAGGCCTGAGACTGGCGGCGTCTGCCGGGCGGGCGCTTGAATTCCGGCGCGCGTGCTCCATATCCGGAAATGCGACAAGTTTGTTCGGTCGGAGTTCCACCATGTCCCGCGTTACAGCCATCTTCACCGCAACCGGCCTGTTGGGCCTGGTAATCGCGATGCTCAGCGCCCTTGGCCAGCAGCCTGCGCCGGCGGTGATGATGCTTGGAGTTGCTATGGTGGGCACAGGCTTCCTGGGCGCCGTGATTGGCGCCGTAGTCGAATTGCGCCACGCAGCCCAGACGACCCGCTGATCCCGCCGACTGATTCCCGACGCGCATTAACCGCAAATTCACCGGTACGACCCGAAACTACGTGCTGACCGGTTTCGGAAACGTACGGGGATTCGGCGTCGATGCGGAAAAAGGACTTTGCAGATCTGCCAGAGGGTGGGGACAGCCCGTTGAATTCGGCCGTCGCCGCGCGGGACACTTCGACCGTTCAAATGGCGACCGAGGCTGTCAAGCATCAGCAATGCCGCCTGGCGTTCCAGCCCGTCATGCAAGCACGAGACCCGCACGGCGTTGCCTTCTATGAGGCATTCATCCGCGTGCTGGACGAAACCGGCCGTGTGATCCCCGCGCGGGAGTTCATGCCGCAGGTGGAAAACACACCAATCGGCCGGGAATTGGACTGCATAGCATTGGAAAAAGGATTGCGCGCCCTGTCTCGCAATCCGGAAATCCGGCTTTCGGTCAACATGTCCGCACGCTCGATCGGATACGC
Source organism: Ruegeria arenilitoris (assembly GCF_013032855.1). Taxonomy (GTDB): domain Bacteria; phylum Pseudomonadota; class Alphaproteobacteria; order Rhodobacterales; family Rhodobacteraceae; genus Ruegeria; species Ruegeria arenilitoris. The sequence continues at coordinate 223,077 of NZ_WQDA01000005.1, read as the reverse complement.
GCGCTGGTCGCGGATCCTGGACCGGTTTCTCAAGCGGGACAAAACGCTGGGCGAGCGGCTTATCCTCGAAATCTCCGAAAGCTCGGCAATGCAGGTTCCCGAACTGGTGATCGATTTCATGGACCGGCTTCAGGATCGCGGGATCGCTTTTGCGCTGGATGACTTCGGCGCCAGCAACTTCAGCTTCAGGTATTTTCGCGAGTTCTTCTTTGACGCGGCGAAGATCGACGGGCAGTTCGTACGGGGTGTCAGCACCAACCCGGACAATCAGGCGCTGGTGCGCGCGCTGATCGCCGTCGCCCGTGAATTCGAGATTCTGGTCATCGCCGAATCGGTCGAAACGCGTGAAGATGCCGAGTTTCTGGTGGCCAGCGGTGTGGACTGTCTGCAGGGCTACCTATTCGGCGCTCCGACGGTGAAAGCCCCGTGGCAACCGGAAAAAGAAGCCAAAACAGGAAGTTGAACCCAATTCCCTTGGGCGCTATCCAGCCGAGGCTTTCTCATGAGACAAGCTGTCCGTTGCTGCACGTGCAGCATTGCGCTATGGCAGAAAGTGCTGGAGCGGGGGATCACGAGGCGCTCTTGCATCGCCAGAGAGGCTCTGTGCGACCTGCGCCGTCAGATTTCCCACAGGACCTTGACGGTAAAGGATTGACTGTATGACCAACGTAGTAATCGCATCCGCCGCACGCACGGGCGTCGGCAGCTTTGGCGGTTCCTTTGCGAACACCCCCGCACATGATCTGGGCGCTGCCGTCCTCGAAGCCGTCGTGGAACGCGCCGGGATCGACAAGTCCGAGGTGAGCGAAACCATCATGGGTCAGGTTCTGACGGCCGCCCAAGGCCAGAACCCCGCACGCCAGGCGCACATCAACGCCGGCCTGCCGCAGGAAAGCGCGGCCTGGGGCATCAACCAGGTCTGTGGTTCGGGCCTGCGCGCCGTCGCACTGGGCGCTCAGCATATCCAGCTGGGCGATGCCGAGATCGTCTGCGCAGGCGGTCAGGAAAACATGACCCTGTCGCCCCACGCCGCATCTCTGCGCGCGGGCCACAAGATGGGCGACATGAAATACATCGACACCATGATCCGCGACGGCCTGTGGGATGCGTTCAACGGCTACCACATGGGCCAGACCGCCGAGAACGTGGCCGAGAAGTGGCAGATCAGCCGCGATATGCAGGATGAGTTCGCGGTGGCCAGCCAGAACAAGGCTGAGGCCGCGCAGAAGGCCGGCAAGTTCAAGGACGAGATCGTGCCCTTCACCATCAAGACTCGCAAGGGCGACATCGTGATGGATAGTGACGAGTACATCCGTCACGGCGCGACCATGGAGGCGATGGCCAAGCTGCGTCCAGCCTTCACGAAGGATGGCTCGGTGACTGCGGCCAACGCCTCGGGTCTGAATGACGGCGCGGCGGCAACCCTGCTGATGTCAGCCGACAACGCCGAAAAGCGCGGGATCGAACCGCTGGCCCGCATCGCGTCTTATGCGACCGCCGGGCTGGACCCGTCGATCATGGGTGTCGGACCGATCTATGCCTCGCGCAAGGCGCTGGAAAAGGCCGGCTGGTCGGTTGACGATCTGGATCTGGTCGAAGCCAACGAGGCCTTCGCGGCACAGGCTTGCGCCGTGAACAAGGACATGGGTTGGGATCCCTCGATCGTGAACGTGAACGGCGGCGCGATCGCCATCGGCCACCCGATCGGAGCATCCGGCTGCCGGGTTCTGAACACGCTGCTGTTCGAAATGAAGCGCCGGAACGCGAAAAAGGGTCTGGCAACCCTCTGCATCGGAGGCGGCATGGGCGTCGCCCTGTGCGTGGAGCGCGTCTAAGTGCTTTGACAAGTCACGAATAAGGGCGTCCAATGGGCGCCCTTTTTTGTTACACTCCGAGAATATCCCTAGGATGCGACAATATCACCAAACGGAAAGAGCCAGCTCGCGACGAAACGATATTGCGCAACGCAATCTCTCAGAGTAACAGAATTACCAACACGATTAAATTTGGAGGAGTCCTAAATGGCACGTACAGCACTCGTAACCGGCGGCACCCGCGGCATCGGCGCAGCAATTTCCAAAGCGCTCAAGGCCGAAGGATACAATGTAGCCGCCTCGTATGCGGGGAATGACGAAGCCGCGGCCAAGTTCACCGAGGAAACCGGCATTGCGACCTACAAATGGAACGTGGCCGACTATGACGAGTCCAAGGCGGGCATCGAAAAGGTCGAAGCCGAGCTCGGCCCGATCGACATCGTTGTCGCCAATGCCGGCATCACCCGCGACGCGCCGTTCCACAAGATGACACCGGAACAATGGCACCAGGTGATCGACACCAACCTGACCGGGGTGTTCAACACCGTACACCCCGTCTGGCCCGGCATGCGCGAGCGCAAGTTCGGTCGGGTGATCGTGATCAGCTCGATCAACGGGCAAAAGGGCCAGTTCGCTCAGGTGAACTATGCCGCCACCAAAGCCGGTGATCTGGGCATCGTCAAATCCCTGGCGCAGGAAGGCGCGCGCGCCGGCATCACCGCAAATGCTATCTGCCCCGGATACATCGCGACCGAGATGGTCATGGCCGTTCCGGAAAAGGTGCGTGAAGCCATCATCGGTCAGATCCCCGCAGGCCGTTTGGGCGAACCCGAGGAAATTGCCCGCTGCGTCGCATTCCTGGCCTCGGAAGATTCGCAGTTCATCAACGGGTCGACGATTTCGGCCAACGGCGCGCAGTTTTTCGTCTGATCGCGGCTTATATGAAAACGGGCCGACCCAACGGGTCGGCCCTCCTTTGATCCCGTAAGAACGCGCGCGCAGCGTTCAGCGGGAACCCAGAACCCACTTCCAGAAACTCCGGATCGCCTTGCCGCGCTCTTGATGAGCGCGCAGAATTGCCTTTTGTGCGGCAGGATTGGTCGTCATCTCGATCATGGCTTTTCCCTTCTACTAAAGGTGAACTTGACTTGCATTCAACATGCCTGTTGTTTTTAATAGGTACAAACGAGAGTTTTTCCGCCTTCAGTTTAGAAAATCTTATGTGACGATGAGCGACCGACTTTCCCCACTTACCGCCCTCAGGGCCTTTGACGCCGCCGCCCGCCATATGTCCTTTGCCAAGGCCGCAGACGAGTTGAACGTGACACCAGCCGCGCTGTCGTTTCAGATCAAGTCTCTGGAAGAGCATCTGGGTCAGCCGCTGTTCCGCCGATTGAACCGTGCGGTCGAGCTGACCGAGGCCGGACGAACCCTGGCCCCAGGCACGGAAAAAGGGTTTGCTGCGCTGCAGGCGGCCTGGTCGGCCACCCGCCGCCTGCAGGACAACACAACACTGACAGTGACCGCTGGGCCGGCCCTGACAGCCAAATGGCTGGCCCCCCGCCTTTACGAGTTCGCCCGCGCCCATCCCGAGATCGACCTGAGATTCTCAGCCACGCTGCGCAATCTCGATTTCGAGCGCGACGACGTGGATGTCGCGATCCGGTTCGGGTACGGGCAGGATGACGGGCTGTATTCAGTTCCCGTGCGGCAAGAGTGGCTGACGCCTGTCATGACGCCCGAGCTTGCGGCCCGGTTTCCGACGCCACGGGACCTGACCGAAGCGCCCCTGATCTACGATGACTCGATCAACTTCCTGAATCCGCCCTGTGACTGGCCCGCCTGGTTTCGTGCGGTCGGGGTGGACTTCACGCCGACTCATGGCGCGCATTTCTCGAACGCGGATCACGCCATTGATGCCGCGGTGGCGGGTGTCGGCGTCGCGTTGGGACGGCGCCCGATGATCATCAAGGATGTGATCGAAGGCCGACTGGTCATGCCCTTCAAAACCGCCATCGAAACCAAGGCCCGCTTCCGGTTCCTGTGCCGTTCGGGAGAAGAGACGCGCCCTCAGATTGCCGCCTTCCGGGATTGGTTCCTTGCAGAGATCGAAAAAACCGCGCACATATCCGACGGTCTTGAAATCATACCCGTCGAGGATATCCCCCCCGCATGACAAAGAACCGCGCCACCGCCATCGGTTTTGTCGCCGTCCTTTTGTGGGCACTGCTGGCGCTGTTCACGGTTGGCTCGGCGCCGACCCCGCCGCTTTTGCTGAACGCCATCTGCTTCACGATCGGCGGAACCCTTGGCTTGATCTGGACATGGCACAGCGGTGGGCTTGCGCAACTGAAACAGGTCAGTTGGAAGGTATTCGCCTTCGGAACGGTTGGCTTGTTCGGATACCACGCCCTGTATTTCTCGGCCCTGCGCATGGCACCTGCGGCCGAGGCCGGATTGATCGCCTACCTCTGGCCCTTGCTGATCGTTCTTTTCTCAGGGTTGCTTCCTGGTGAAACCCTGCGTCTGGGCCATCTGCTCGGGGCATGTCTGGGCTTCTCCGGGGCCGCGCTGATCATCACCGGTGGCGGAACCGCAGGGTTTCAGGCCGAACATCTGCCGGGCTATGCGCTGGCGCTTCTGTGTGCCCTTACGTGGTCGGGGTATTCCGTATTGTCGCGCAGGCTGGGTCAAACGCCGACCAGCTCGGTAGCAGTGTTCTGCGTGCTGACCGCCATCGCCTCGTGGATCCTGCATTTCAGCCTTGAGCAGACAGTCTGGCCGCCCGACGCACTGGCCTGGATGTCGACCGTTGCCCTGGGGTTGGGGCCCGTTGGGCTGGCGTTCTATGTCTGGGATATCGGGGTCAAGCACGGTGACATCCAGATGCTGGGCACCAGCTCGTACGCGGCACCCCTGCTGTCAACTCTGGTGCTTGTGGTCGCCGGGATCGCCACGCCGTCCTGGACGCTGGCGATCGCGGCATTGCTTGTTACCGGCGGCGCTGCAATCGCGGCACGCGCCAGCCTACGACGTTAAGCCGACAGGCGTTCAATCTCTTCCTTCAGCTTCAGCTTCTTCTTTTTGAGTTGAGCAATGTGGAGATCGTCGATACCGGGCGAGCGCTGGGCTTGTTCCACTTCGAGACTGAGGGTTTCGTGCTTCTTCTTCAGTTCCGTCAGATGTGCGCTTACGCTCATGGCGATCCTCCTTCTCTGTTTCTGAATATCACATGGGAAGTTGATCACATCATTTCCAGCCTGTCACGCCGCAGACGCTCGGATTCTTGTTCAAATCCGACAATTTCGGCTGGTCATTGCCTATCGGGCGTCCGGCCAGGGCATTGGTCGGCCCTCGCGCAGGATGCCGGATACCGTGTCGGTATAGCTGTCGCCGTCCCTTTCATGGCGGTCACCGCTGTGGAGAATCAGCGGCGCATGCAACCGAAAATCCGCGCGTCCCCCTTTGCGCGCCCGCAGGATCAGCAACTCGGCCCCGCGCCCCATGCGCGGCGCGATGGGCAGAACTTCTACCGAGCCCAACCGACCCGCGCAGGCCGACAGCATGTCCGGCAAGCGTTCCACGCGCTGGATCATGTGCAGGTACCCGCGCGGTGTCAGCCTGCGCGCCGCCGCATCAAACCAGTCGGACAGCGGCGTCTGCTCGCTCAGCGCCGTTCGCCGACCAGCATCGACGGCCGCGCTATGTGCACCGGGCCGATAATAGGGCGGGTTTGCGATCACGTGGTCGAAGTGCTGCTGACGCAGATCAGTCGGCATATTGGACAGGTCGGCCACGTGGACGGACAAATCGATCTCGTTGCATTGCGCGTTTCTTGCGGCCAGAGCGGCATAGTCGGCCTGAAGCTCGACCCCCGTCGGCCGCAGACCGGGAACGCGGGTCACGAGACAAAGAACCGCAGCGCCCGCCCCGCAGCCCAGCTCCAGCACCGACTGCCCGGCTTTGGCCGGAACCGCGGCAGCAAGCAGCACCGGATCGACACCGGCGCGATAACCGTCTCGCGGCTGCCACAGCTTTAGTCGGCCACCCAGAAAGTCGTTGCAAGTCAGCGCGCTGTCAGGAAACCCGGTCATCTTCCCAGCGGAATGTCATTGTCACGCATCACCCGCTCCGCCCGCTCGAGGTCATCGGTCCGAACCATGAGGCGGCGCGGAAAGATTCCGATGCCTCCCTCGAGGACGCTCATATTTACGTCCATCTCAAAGCAGTCTATATCCTCGCCCTCAAGAAGAGCGGATGCAAAGGCGATGATGGTCGGATCGGTGCTGCGCAGAAGTTCTTTCATGGGGATGGATGTAAGGGCAAGGCAGGACGAAAGTCGAGCCTTGTATCAGGAGTGTGATGACGATCAGCACGATCTCGAAACCGCATGAGCGACTGGCCGAGATTTTGGCCGGGGAAATGGAGGCGGTAAACACTCTGATCCGCACCCGCATGGCCTCGGAACACGCGCCCCGCATCCCCGAAGTCACCGCGCATCTGGTCGAAGCCGGCGGCAAACGCCTGCGCCCGATGCTGACATTGGCCGCCGCGCGCCTGTTCGGCTATGGCGGTGACCATCACATCCGCCTGGCCGCCACGGTCGAGTTCATCCACACCGCCACGCTGTTGCACGACGACGTCGTGGATGAAAGCGCCCAGCGGCGCGGCCGGCCCACCGCCAACCTGCTGTGGGACAACAAGTCCAGCGTGCTGGTCGGCGACTATCTGTTTTCGCGCAGCTTCCAGTTGATGGTGGAAACCGGGTCTCTGCGGGTTCTGGACATCTTGGCCAATGCCTCGGCCACCATCGCCGAAGGCGAGGTGCTGCAGATGACCGCAGCCACCGACCTGCGCACGGATGAGGCCGTCTACCTGCAGGTGGTGCGCGGCAAGACCGCCGCGCTGTTCTCCGCGGCAACTGAGGTGGGCGGTGTGATCGCCGGTGCGTCCGAGGAACAGGTCCGGGCGCTGTTCAGCTATGGCGACGCCTTGGGCATCGCCTTCCAGATCGCCGACGACCTGCTGGACTATCAGGGCGACAGCAAGGCCACCGGCAAGAACGTGGGCGACGACTTCCGCGAGCGCAAACTGACTCTGCCCGTCATCAAGGCCGTGGCCCAGGCCACACCCGACGAGCGTGCGTTCTGGGAGCGCACGATCGAGAAAGGCCGGCAACAGGATGGAGACCTGGACCTGGCCCTGAACCTCATGCGCAAATACGGCACCCTGGAGGAGACCCGGACAGACGCTCTGGCTTGGGCTGCCAAGGCCAAAACCGCTCTGACCGCGCTGCCCGATCACGAACTTCGCGACCTGCTCGGCGATCTGGCCGATTACGTCGTGTCCCGCCTCAGCTGAGGACGCTGGCGCGACACCACCAGTCCGGCTGGGAAACACCAATCTCGTAGGCCGCAAAATGTGCGGCCTTCATGGACGGGTACAGCGCAAAGCAGGTCGAACCCGACCCCGACATGCGCACCAGCAGAACGTCCCGCGTTTCACCCAGCGCCTGCAACACGTCTGAAATCTGGGGCGCCAAGCCTATTGCCGCTTCCTGCAAATCATTCCGTTGCCCGGCCAGCCAGTCAGCGCAGGCCTCGGGCGTTTCGAATGCCGGGATCTGATCCGGCATCCCCGGATTGTCGCGCGAAGCCAGCGCGTTGAACACCGGCCCCGTCGGAACCGGCACACCCGGATTGACCAGCAGCGCGGGCAAAGCGGGCAATGCAACCGGGGCGACACGGTCACCAATGCCCTGCATTCGTGCTGCTCTGCCCAGTACACAAACAGGAACATCCGCGCCCAGGGCCAAAGCCGTTTCCAGCGGAACTTCCGCGTCTTCCCCTGCGATGGCCCGCAAAGTCGCAGCCGCATCCGATGAGCCGCCGCCGATTCCCCCGCCATGCGGCAGAACCTTGTCCAACTGGATTTGCCCGCTCCATCCCATTGCCCGAGCAGCCCTCGAGACGAGGTTGCGGTCGTCGGTCGGCACCCCGGCGGAATGAGGTCCGGTCACGGTCAGGTGAATCTCGGGCCCGGGTGACAGGATCAACGTGTCTCCCACATCGGCAAAGGCGACCAGCGAGTCCAGCAGATGGTATCCGTCGACCCGCCGTCCGGTCACATGCAGGGAAAGGTTGATCTTCGCGGGCGCAAAGGCCTCAGTCGCCATTGGCGACCTTGAGGGGGGCCGCGCCTTCCTCGGCCAGCACCGCGTCCAGTCCGACCTCGAGTTTGCGACGGATCCGGTCGGGGTCGGCCTCGCCATCGGTGTCTTCGGGATCGATGAAGGACAACGCGCGCCGCCATTGGAAATCGGCCTCACGGGTGCGCCCGACGGCCCAGTAGACGTCGCCCAAGTGGTCGTTGACCACCGGGTCCACGGCCATCAGTTCAACTGCGCGCTCCATATGCTCGACCGCTTCGTCGTACCGGCCCAAGCGAAACAGGACCCAGCCCAAGCTGTCGACGATATAGCCGCTGTCAGGCTGGATCGAGACGGCGCGCTCGATCATGTCCAGCGCCTCTTCCAGTTTTTCCTGCCGCTCGACCAGCGAGTAACCGAGATAGTTCAAAACCTGCGGCTGATCCGGATTCAACTCCAGGGCACGCCTGAAATCCGCCTCGGCCTTGTCCCAGGCCTTGAGCCGTTCGTGGCAGATGCCGCGAGCGTAGTGCAGGAACCAGTTGCCACCCGAACCGGTTTCGGTCAGTTCGATGGCTCGGTCATACGAGGTGACAGCTGCGGCGTAGTTTTCCTGACGCCGCTGCAGGTCGGCCAAGGCGACATGGACACTGGGCAGATTGGGCTGCCGGGCTGCCAGATTTTCCAGCACTTCGATCGCCGCATCCGGTTTCCCCGACTGAGCCAGGATTTCGGCACGCCCCAGCTCGGCTGCGTGGAAATCGCTGCTATCCGTGGGAACCTTTCGATAGGCTTCGGCGGCCAGGTCGTACTGGCTCAACTGCTCAAGCAGTTCCGCGCTCAGCAGGATCGCATCGATGTGATCGGGCCGGAGGTAAGTCGCGATCCGCGCGTAGAGCAGCACATAGTCATGTGCGGCCTCGGTGTTCAACGCCGCCCCGACCGAGAAAAAGACCTCGGCCACGCCTTCGGTGGCCGATCCGACATGGGTGAAAGGCAAAGTGCCACCGGCGCTGAGCGTGTCCACGTAGGACTCGATCGACGGGTCGCTGCCCGCCGCAAAGACGTTTTCCAGGAATTGCAGAGCTTCGTCGTTGCGGTTGAGCTGCGACAAGACTTCGACCCGCGCCAGCGCTGCACGTCGCGAGAATCGCGCAACGATACTGTCGTCGGCCGCAAAGATCGCCTCGGCCCCTTCGAAATCGCCAACCGACGCCAGCGCCAACGCCTTGTGATACAGCGCGAATTCCCGCAGACCGTCCTGCTGGGCGACCTCATCGAACTGCGCCATCGCCTTGGTCATTTCGCCCTTGCCCAGATGCGCCCAGGCCGTCATCAACCCATCGACCAGCGGGCCAACGCCCTGGTTTTCCGGGTCACGGGCCAGCAATTCGTCGAACTTTCCGTCAGATACCAGTTTGGCGGAAACAACCATGCGCGCGGCCTGGTTGGGTTGCTCGTTTGCCTCCATGTCCTCGGCGATGGGCAGTGCGCGTTCCACATCGCCAAGCGCCACACGCGCAAGTAGCACGCTTTCCTTGAGCTTGGTGTTGCCCGGATCGAAAATCAGGGCCTTGGAGTAGTACTCCTCGGCAGCCTTGTAGTCGCTTTCATAGATGGCTTGGCGTCCAGCCAGATAGGATCCCGCGCCGGAATCCGCGTGAACCGGAACGACAGCTGCTGTCGCAAGAAACACGGCCAGCGCCGTGCGACGAACCAGTGAAACCACCTAATACCTGCCTTGTCTGCCTACGATTGCAGGATAAGCTAGGGCCTTGGCCCGCCAGAGGCAATGGCCGAGCGTTCACGGCCCCGCCATTGCCCGGGTTTTTGCCTACATGTTGGGGTAGTTCGGTCCGTCCCCACCCTGCGGCGTGGTCCACGTGATGTTCTGGCTGGGATCCTTGATGTCACAGGTCTTGCAGTGGACGCAGTTCTGGAAGTTGATCACGAATCGCGGCTCGGCCTCGTCCTTCACCACTTCGTACACGCCCGCCGGGCAATACCGCTGCGCCGGTTCGTCAAACTTGGGCAGGTTGACCTTCACCGGAATCTCGGGGTCGGTCAGCTTCAGGTGACAGGGTTGGCTTTCTTCGTGGTTGGTGAACGAAAAAGCCACGTTGGTCAGACGATCGAAAGACAGCGTGCCATCGGGCTTCGGATAGTCGATGGGGGGGTGCTTGCTGGCATCCTCGGTCGCCTCGGCGTCGTTCTTGCCATGGCCCAGCGTCCCCAGCAGCGAGAAGCCCAGCGTGTTGGTCCACATGTCCATGCCACCCAGCACCAGCGAAGCGGTCAGGCCGTATTTCGACCACAGCGGCTTGACGTTGCGAACCTTCTTGAGGTCGCGGCCGATCGTACCGTTGCGCACCTCGTCTTCATAGGCGTACAGCTCGTCGCCAGACCGGTCGGCCTTGAGGGCCTCGAACGCGGCCTCGGCCGCTGCCTTGCCCGACAGCATCGCGTTGTGGTTGCCCTTGATGCGCGGCACGTTGACCATGCCCGCCGAACAGCCCAGCAGCGCGACACCCGGCGCCACCAGCTTCGGCATCGACTGATATCCGCCCTCGGTGATCGCGCGGGCGCCATAGGCCACGCGCTTGCCGCCTTTCAGCAGGTCGGCCACCACCGGGTGGTGCTTGAACCGCTGGAATTCCATGTAAGGAAACAGGTGCGGGTTCTTGTAGTTCAGGTGAACCACGAAGCCGACATAGACCTGGTTGTTTTCCAGGTGATAGATGAACGACCCGCCCCCGGCATTGCCGCCCAGTGGCCAGCCCATCGTGTGGGTGACGCTGCCTTCCTTGTGCTTGGCGGGGTCGATCTCCCAGATTTCCTTCATGCCGATGCCGTATTTCTGCGGCTCTTTCCCGGCGGACAGGTCGTATTTCGCGATCACTTCCTTGGACAACGACCCGCGCACCCCTTCCGACAGGAAGACGTATTTGCCGTGCAGTTCCATGCCCGGCTCGGTGTTGGGGCCATAGGACCCGTCGGGTTCCAGCCCGAAGACACCTGCCACGACACCCTTGACCTCGCCATTGTCGCCATAGACCAGTTCGGAACAGGCCATGCCGGGGAAGATCTCGACGCCCAGTTCCTCGGCCTGTTCGGCCATCCAGCGGCAGACATTGCCCATCGAGACGATGTAGTTGCCGTGGTTGTTCATCAGCGGCGGCATCGGCCAGTTGGGGATGCGCAGCTTGCCGGCCTCGCCCAGCATATAGAAGTTGTCTTCGCGCACCGGCACATTCAGCGGCGCGCCCTTTTCCTTCCAGTCGGGGATCAGCGCATCCAGACCGCACGGGTCCAACACCGCGCCCGACAGGATATGCGCGCCCACTTCCGAGCCCTTTTCCAGCACGACCACGTTCAGGTCGGCGTCCAGCTGTTTCAGACGAATGGCCGCCGACAGGCCCGCCGGGCCTGCGCCCACGATCACCACGTCGTATTCCATCGCTTCGCGTTCAATTTCGGCCATCGTGGGCTCCTCCGCTAACTCTCCGAATTGGCGCCTGGGGCGCGGGCTCGGCGAAATTTTGTTTCCCGGCTGATTACCTGCTGGAAAAGACCTTGGTCAATCAAAACACGGCGTAACATTGCTGCAATGCGGCAGATCAGCCCTCGGGCGCGTCACCCATCAGGTACCTGGGACCGCTACCATGGGCCTTGGCCCGATCGTCGGGGTTGTAGAGCGCGCATTTCGGCAGGCTCAGGCAACCGCACCCGATGCAGCCGTCCAGATTGTCGCGCAGACGCAGCAGAGTATCGATTCGCTGGTCCAGATGCGCGCGCAGGCCGACGCTGATCTTTTTCCAATCCGCCGGCGTGGGCGTGCGGTTGTCGGGCAGCCCGGCCAGAACCTCGCGGATTTCGGGCAGGGTCAGGCCGAACTGCTGGGCGATCATCACGAAACTCAGCCGACGGATGTCGGCGCGCTGATACCGCCGCTGACCGCCCGGATTGCGCCAGGGGGAAATCAGCCCCTGCGCCTCGTAATAGCGGATGGCCGACACCGCCAACCCCGTGCGGCGTGCCAATGCGCCGATGGAAAGGCCTTCGGATGCGGGCATGATCTCCTCCCAAAAAAATTTCTTGAGCTAAAGTTAGGTTTAGGAATTACGGTGAGTCGAAACAAGCCTGAACATGAAAAGGAGACCCCATGATGGCGACGCTGGAACACACGAACTTCACCGTCCGCAACCCGCAGGCGACCGCCGCTTGGATGCAGGACGTATTCGGATGGAAGACACGCTGGGAAGGCCCCGCCATCGCGGGCGGCTATACCGTGCATGTGGGCAGCGCGCATACTTATCTGGCGCTTTACGCCCCGGCCGACCCGAAACCGTCGGGCGAAAGCAGCTATGACATCGTCGGCGGGCTGAACCATGTGGGCGTGCTGGTCGAGGACATCGACGCGACCGAGGCCAAGGTCCGCGCCGCCGGGTTCAAGCCGCACAACCACGCCGACTATGAACCCGGCCGCCGGTTCTATTTCGACGATGACAACGGTATCGAGTTCGAGGTCGTTCAATATGATTGAAATGCTCTGGTTCGGCGCCGAGGCGCATCGCTGGAAACGCGGTGATCTGCTGGGGCATCGTCACAATCGGAAACCCCCACCGCCCCGACGGCGTTAAGTTGCGGATTGCAGGGGCCAAACCCCTTGGCCTCTTGCATTTCACGCCATATTTGGGTCAGGTAATTGCCAACCCATCTTTCGCCCCGACGCTGGTCTCATGCGGCGGGGCGACTCAATTTGTGCGTGGAAAAAAGAAGATATGGAAAAGATCCCCATGACGCCCGCGGGCTTTGCCGCGCTCGAGGCAGAGCTCAAGCAACTCAAGTCCGTTGAACGCCCCGCCATCATCGAGGCCATCGCCTCAGCGCGCGAACTGGGCGACCTGAAGGAAAACGCCGAATACCACTCGGCCCGCGAAAAGCAGGGCTTCATCGAAGGCCGCATCAAGGAACTGGAAGGCGTTCTGTCGCTGGCCGAGGTGATCGACCCGACCAAACTGTCGGGTGCGATCAAGTTCGGCGCCAAGGTCACCCTGGTGGACGAGGACACCGACGAGGAAAAGACCTGGCAGATCGTGGGCGAGCATGAGGCCAATATCGAAAAGGGCCTGCTGAACATCAAATCGCCCATCGCCCGCGCCCTGATCGGCAAGGAAGAAGGCGACAGTGTCGAGGTGCGCACCCCCGGCGGCGTGCGCTCGTACGAAGTGCTGAGCATCCACTACGCCTGATCGGAGCGCGTCATGTCGGGCCAAGACCCTGATCCGGACAGCAAACGCCCCACCTGGCTGGGCATCTATGACCGTCCGGGCCGACCCAGCGTCAGCGGGATCGAGATTGCGGCCGCGGCCCTCAGCCTGATCTGGCTGGTGGTGGCCGTAGCCTTTCTTGTGCTGCCCGAGCAGACGCAGGCCGGCAGTTTCATCGTGATGCTGCTGGCGGTGTTCATGCCGGTGGCGATGATCTGGGTCGCGGCGCTGGCCATGCGCGCCAGCCGCATCATGCGCGAAGAAAGCGCCCGGCTGCAGACCGCGATCGACGCGATCCGGCAGGCCTATGTATCGCAGCAACAGCGCTCGGCCAGCACCTACGAACCCGCGGTGGCCCGGAAACTGGATGAAATCGCCGCGGCCGCCCGGCACACCCAAAGCACGCTGGCCACGTTCTCCAGCAAGCGGCGGGATCTTGCGCCGCTGGCAAGACCTGCGGCACCCTCGGGCCAGACCTCGTTGGAACTGGGCACCCCGGCCGAAGAGATAACGACTCCTCTGCCCACCGACATTTTCATCCGCGCGCTGAACTTTCCCGAAACCGCCGAGGATACCGAAGGCTTCAACGCCCTGCGCCGCGCGATGAAGGACCGCAAGACCGCGCAACTGGTGCAGGCCGCCGAGGACGTGCTGACTCTGCTCAGCCAGGAAGGCATCTACATGGACGACCTGCGTCCGGACATGGCCCGCCCCGAGGTCTGGCGCCAGTTCGCCAAGGGCGAACGCGGGCGTGCGGTCGCCGCGTTGGGCGGTATCCGCGACCGGTCGTGCCTGGCGCTGACCTCGGCGCGGTTGAAACAGGACCCGATCTTTCGCGATGCGGTGCACCATTTCCTGCGCCGCTTCGACACCATGATCGCCGAGTTCGAACCTCAGGCCAGCGACGCCGACCTGACCGCTTTGGGCGACACGCGCACGGCGCGCGCCTTCATGCTGCTGGGCCGAGTGGCCGGAACGTTCGACTAGCCACCGTTGGGCACGACCCACCGCATTTTCGTGGCCGAACTGAATCCGAAAAGAAGCTTGAACGGGCCGGTATAGTCCTGCCCGATCGCCTGAAACCCTTCGCGCTCGTACAGGATCCGCGCGCGCGGGTTGGTGTCGATCACGTCCAGTTGCACCTCGTGCATGCCCAGCCGCTGCGCCTCGTCCTTGATCGCCCGCAGCAGCAGGGTGCCGACACCCTGCCCGCGCGCCTCGGTCGCCACGCATATGCCGTCCATCTGGAACACGCCCGGCTTCAGGTCGCGCTCCAGAACGCTCAGGATCACGCCCCGCCACAGGGCGCCGAGCCAGCCATAGACCCGGGCCAGATCCGCCAGCCCGCCCTGCGTCAGCCCACCGTCGCGGGTCTTATACCCCGCCAGCCCCAGCATCCGCCCATCCGCGTCCCGCGCCACCAGAGCGAAATCGGGGTTCAGCGCCCGTTCGAAAAACGTCAGGCCGCGCGCATCCGGCCCCATGACGCGCGACAGTTTGCCCGAGAATGCCTGCCAGAACAGCGCGGCCGCCCGTGCGCGCTCATCGGGGGAAAACCCGCGCGAGACCGAAACCGTCACAGGCCGAAACTGCCATAGGGTATGAAACGCACAGGGTCTCCGGGCTGGATGTCCAGCGGGCCGTCCGGCAGTTGGACCAACCCTTCGGCCCAGCTGAGCCCGCTGATGCGACCCGAGCCTTCCGAGTGGAACACCTCGACCCGGCCGTCGCGGACCCGGGCGCGCAGGTATTCGCGGCGGCCCGGTTTCTTGCGCTTGGCGAACGCGGCGGGCAGGTCAAAGCCCTGCGGCTGCCGCCAGCCCTCGCCCGCCATCAGGCCCAGCGCGGGCCGGGCAAAGATCAGGGTGCAGACCATCGCCGCAACCGGGTTGCCCGGCAGGCCGAACACCGGCGTGCCCTGCCACAGGCCCAGCGCCAGCGGGCGGCCCGGCTTCAGCGCGATGCGCCATTCTTGCAAGGCCCCCGCCGCGCGCAGCAGGGCCGAGACATGATCCTCGTCCCCCGCCGAAGCGCCGCCGCTGGTCAGGATCGCGTCGGTCTGTTGCGCAGCTTGGTCCAACCGGTCCCGCAGCGCGGCCCGGTCGTCGCCCACGCGGCCCAGATCGACCGGCACAAAACCCATCCGTTGCAGCATCGCCAACAGCATCGGGCGGTTCGCATCATAGATCTGGCCCGGCCCCGCGGCCTGACCCGGATCACGCAATTCATCGCCGGTAGACAGAACCCCCACGCGCAAGGGCGTGCGGACCGGGACCTCGGCCACGCCCACCGCCGACAGCAGCGCCAGATCGGCAGGCGTCAGGCGTCGCCCGCCAGACAGAGCCAAGGCCCCGGCCTGCACGTCTTCGCCCGCCTTGCGCGTGTTGGCGCCAGCCTTCAAAGGACCGTTGAAGGCGATGTGGCCGTCCTGCACGGTCACGTCCTCTTCCAGAATGACGGTATCCACCCCCTCGGGCAGCGGCGCGCCGGTCAGAACGCGCAGCGCCTGCCCCTCCGGCACGGCCCCCGCAAACGGCACGCCCGCCGCCGCGCGCCCCTCGGCCAGCGGCAGGACATGCGGGCCCTCGGGCCGGCCACCGGCAAAGCCGTACCCGTCCACCGCCGTGTTGGGCAGCGGCGGATTCGACCGTTGCGCGATCACGTCCTGCGCCAGAACGCGCCCGCAGGCTTGACCAACGGGCAGGGTCTCGACGCCGGCAACCGGGTGCAACCGGTCGCGCAGCAGGGCCAGCGCGTCATCGACCGGGGTCCATTCGACCCCCGGCGGCAGGGCGAAACAGTCGTTTTTCAGCGGTGGAGGCGCAATCTTTGGCATGGTCCGGTCCTCGGGCATGGTCAGGGGCTGGGCCGCGGCCCCAAGCCGACCTCGGCCAGGATGAAATCGGCAATTGCAGGCGTGTCGTTCAAGTCAAAAACCGGACGGTCCAGATCCAGCGGCGTGTCGCTGGCCACCGCGCGGATCGTCGGATCGTCGGCGGCGATCAGCGGGTTTCTGGGCTGGGCGCGAAAGGCCTCGACCTTGGGGTGCGGCGCGCGCTTGTATCCCTCGACCAGCACCAGATCGACCGGGGACAGACGCGCCAGAAGGTCGTCCAACAGCGGCTCGGGCGCGCCGCGCAGCTCTTGCATCACGGCGATGCGGCGGCTGGATGCCAGCAGAACCTCGGACGCCCCGGCGGTTCGGTGGCGGTGGCTGTCGGTGCTCGGCTGGTCCACGTCAACCGCGTGGTGAGCGTGTTTGACGGTCGAGACGCTGAACCCGCGCCCGGTGATCTCGGCCACCAGCCGCTCGACCAGTCCGGTCTTTCCCGCATTCTTCCAGCCGGTGACGCCGTAGACCCTCATGCCCGCTCCAACAGGTGCTGCGCCCGGATCAGATCTTCGGGCGTGTTGACGTTGAAGAACGGATCGAACGGGTCGGCCGGAAACAGCGCCTCGCGCCCGTCATGGCGGTCGGTCCACAGGACCACCTTGCGCAACCCGTCCGTCAGGGCCGCGCGCAGATCGTCGCGCAGAGCGACGGGCCACAGGCCGAAGGTCGGGTGCCGGTTCACCCGGCGGCCACCGCCCGATTTCAGCGCCTCGTCACCGGTGCGCGGCGTGGTGGCCAGAGCCAGCGGATGAGCCTGCCCCTGCGCCGCCCGCGTCAGCCGCTCGACCAGATCGCGCGGAAAGAACGGCGTGTCGGCGGCAGCGGTGACGATGCAATCAGCGCCCTGCCCCGCCGCCCAATCCAACCCGGCCAGAACGCCCGCTAACGGCCCGGCGTAACCCGCGATGCTGTCCGGCAGGACCGGCAGGCCAAGATCGGCAAAGCGCGCAGGGTCGCCATTGGCGTTCAGCGCCAGCCCGGCCACCTGCGGCGCCAACCGGTCGATCACATGCGCCAACAGGCTTTGCCCCCCCAGTTGCAGAAACCCTTTGTCTCCGCCGCCCATCCGCGTGGCCAGACCTCCGGCCAGTATGACGCCGAGGGGGCGTGATGCTTCAACTTCCATCGGCGCTTTTCCTTCGATGCTTCCTGTCCTCGACCGGGACGGTGGCCGGGTCCGCGTCGCGCAGCAGCCGGTCTTCGCCCGACAGGCAGACGAAACGTTTGCCGCGCATCCGGCCGATCAGGGTCAGGCCGACCTCGCGCGCGATTTCGACGCCCCACGCGGTAAAGCCGGACCGCGAAGCCAGCACCGGGATGCCCATCATCGCCGTCTTGATCACCATTTCCGAGGTCAGCCGCCCGGTGGTGTACAGGATCTTGTCGCCGGCCGTCTCGCCTTCGGACAACATCCAGCCGGCGATCTTGTCCACCGCGTTGTGGCGGCCCACGTCCTCCATATAGACCAGCGGGCGACTCTCGCGGCACAGAACCGTGCCATGGATCGCCCCGGCCTGCAGGTACAGCGACGGCGTGCGGTTGATCTTGGCCGCCAGATCATACAGCCACGAGGTGCGCACCTGAACCTGCGGCAGGCGCACGCCCTCCAGCCCCTCCATCATGTCGCCGAACACCGTGCCCACCGCGCAGCCGCTGGTGCGGGTCTTTTTCTTCAGCTTGTCCTCGTACGAGGTTTCGCGGGTCGTGCGCACCACGACGGTTTCCAGATCGTCATCGTAATCGACCCGCGTGATCTCGTCATCGGGGCGCAACATGCCCTGGTTGCGCAAAAAGCCCAGCGCCAGATATTCCGGGTAATCGCCGATAGTCATGGCCGTCACGATCTCTTGCGAATTGAGGAAGATCGTCAGCGGGCGCTCCTCGACCACCGAGATGCGGCTGACCTCGCCGTTCTGGTCCACCCCCTCGACCACACGGGTCAACCGCGCCGCGCCGGGATCGGGGGCGATGATGTATTCCGACAGATCGGTTTCGGTGGCCAATTGCAACCCTCTCGCTGACCCGCTACTGCTGCGCAGACCACCATAGGATCTAGCCATGGCAACCTCCACATCCAAGTCATACTATTGGCAGGGTTTTCGCGACGGGACCCCGTTCATCTTCGTGGCGGTGCCCTTCGGCACCCTGTTCGGCGTCTTCGCGACCGAGGCGGGCCTGAGCATTCTGCAGACCATGGTGTTCACCGCAGCCGTATTTGCCGGCGCCGCGCAGTTTGCATCGCTGCAGCTGCTGCAGGACGGCACACCCACGGCCATCATTCTGGTTTCGGCACTGGCCGTGAACCTGCGGATGGCCATGTATTCAGCGTCTTTGACGCCTTATCTGGGCGCGGCGCCCCTGTGGCAACGGGCCTTTGCCGCCTATCTTACGGTCGACCAATCCTATGCCTGCTCGATCGTCCAGTTCGAAAAGGAACCGGACATGTCGGTTCCGCAGCGCATGACCTATTTCATGGGGTCGGTTTCGCCGCTGGTGCCCATGTGGGTACTGGCAACCTTTATTGGCGCCTACCTGGGAACGCAGATCCCGGATAGCTGGGCACTGGATTTCGCGCTGCCGATCACCTTTCTGGCCATGATCGGCCCGATGATGCGCACTCCGGCCCATGTGGTCGCGGCTCTGGTCGCCATCGTCGTGTCGCTGCTATGCGTGGCAATCCCCTACAATCTTGGCCTGCTGATCGCGGGCTGCGCGGGCATGATGGCCGGTGCGCAGGCCGAAGTGATGCTGGAACGCAGAAAGGTAGCGTTATGACCACCCCCGATCAGACAACGGTCTGGACGATCATCGTCGGGCTGGCGATCGGCAGCTATGCCCTGCGCTTCGTGTTCATCGGCTTTGTCGGAGACCGTCCGTTGCCGCTATGGTTGCTGCGGCATCTACGCTATACGGCGGTGGCCATCCTGCCGGCCCTGATTGCCCCTCTGGTCATGTGGCCCACGGCCACCGAGGGCCAGCCGGACCTGCCGCGCATGGCCTCGGCCGTGGTTGCCCTGAGCGTCGGGTTGATCACCAAGAACGTGCTGGCCGCCATCTTTGCCGGGGCCGGCACGCTGTATGGTCTGCTGTACCTAGTTGGTTGAAGCCGCTTCCAGCTGGTTGAGCGCGGCGTTGTTGGCCGCCAGCCCCGCCTGCAGATCGGCGCTGTCGTTTTCACGATATTCGGTCGTGACGACCCCCGGAATCTGCCCGAACTGATCGGACAACTTGACCGGGTAGAAGGTGGTCTGGATCTGCTCGAACCCGGGAACCTGCTGCAGCAGCCGAGCCGTCGAGTTGGCGCAGTAGGCGCCCGGAACCGGTCCGGACTGTTTGGCCAGCTGATAGGCGATCTCGGCCTGCTGGGGGGTCACCTGGATGGTCTGGATGCGCGCATAATGCGTTTCGCGTGCGTGCGAGCTGCGATAGGCACGCTCGACCGCGGGGGTGATGCCATACAGCACGTCATCCTTGATCGGCACCACGTCGGCGCGGAACGACCCGGCGGGGTCGAAAATTACCCGCTCGCTGGCGCTGATCATCAGCGAGGTATGCGCGCCAGACCCCGTACGCGTGTTGATCATCGTGTACAGGGTCAGCGTTGAGGGCCCCGGGTCACGGTAGGATCGCGCAACGATCTCGGACTGGTCGGCCTGAGGGCGCTGCGACGTGGCACAGCCTGCGACGGTCACTGCCAGCAGGCAGGCAATCAAGATGCGAAACATGACCCGTCAGTCCGGCTTATGCCCCAAAGATCGCAAGAAACAGGGCAATGAAGCAGATCACCACGACGCTGTAGGTGGTGAATTTGATGAACCCGTTGAAGGTTTTGGTCTGGACTGTGATGTCCATCTCGCCGTGCTTG
The DNA here is from genome assembly GCF_013032855.1 of Ruegeria arenilitoris. Taxonomy (GTDB): domain Bacteria; phylum Pseudomonadota; class Alphaproteobacteria; order Rhodobacterales; family Rhodobacteraceae; genus Ruegeria; species Ruegeria arenilitoris. Next base: position 203,087 of record NZ_WQDA01000005.1, on the reverse strand, counting down.
TGTTCAGCCATTTCGAAAGATTCCCAATTCGCGTGTTTGCCGGTTTGGATAAATCATATTTTCCGGCCTGTCACGACGTCAATCGCGCGCAGATGCCCGAGTTCAGTCGCCCGCAGCCTCATCGGTGGCAAAAACCGAGCAGCCGGGATACCCGAAGCCCCACCGCCACGGCAGGCCGGTGCAGGGGCCACCTCCGAATCGGACGGCCATGAACATCGCCTCGGCGGTGATCGACATGGCCGACGTCACCTGCTCGGGCGTCATGTCGTACTGCGTGGCATAGTCCTGCGCATGCACGGCTCCGAATTCCTTGACGCAGGCGCGCAGGGCGCGGTCAGCCTCCAGCCGGGCGTCGAAACTGGCGTCGGCGGACGTGGCGCCCCCGGCGGTGTGATACGCGCGATCATGAGTTACGCAGCAGGATTCCCACGGCGGGTGGCTTTCGTAAACCGCGCGAAATCTGGGAAAGGTCTCTGCCACCAGCCGCCAGCTGGACGACATGCCCCCCGAGCAGCCATCGGTTTCAAACGCGCTCAATGGTTGTCCAACCGATTGCGCGATCAAAGCCCGATGCGCGGGCATCTCGACGCCGCGCATCAGATCCTGCGCCGAAGCCGACCCGGCAAGGCAGGCAAGCAAAAAACCGAAGCTAGGGGCTTTCATCGCGCATCGCCTCGGTATCGACCGACAGGCCGAAGGTCGTGGCCAGCCACAGCAGCAAGCGCTCGCCCGGTTCCATTTCGGCGCGGACACGTAGCACTTCACGCGCCATGGCGGGGCGGTCGGTGATCAGACCGTCGACACCCATCGAGGCCATCGACGACATCTGCAGCGGGTCATTCACCGTCCAGACATAGATATCTTTGCCTGCATCATGGACCGAGCGGATCAGCCCAGGCGTGACCATCCCGGCATTTACCGCGACGAAATCGCCCTCCAGCCCGGTCAGATCGCCCACCGCCGTGGCAGCCAGAACGCCGGCGCGCCAGTCCGGGCGCAACGCTTTCATCTTCTGCACCGCCGGGTATTTGAGCGACATCGTAGCGATGTCCTGCTCCATCCCAAACTCTTCGACGATGGCGGCCACGCGGTTTTCCAGATCCACGTCATGGCCATAGTATTTCAGTTCGATGATGACCTTGGATTTGCCCTTCGCGGCCTCCAGAACCTCGCGCAGGGTCGGAGTGCGCTGATCGGCATATTCGGGGTCGAACCAGCTGCCGATATCGATCTGCCCCACATCCTCCATCGTGGCATCCCAGACTTTCAGGTTGACCCCGCCCAGCTTCATGAAGTCGCTGTCATGGGCCACGATCACCTCGCCGTCGGCGCTTTCTTGTACGTCGATCTCGACCCAGTCGGCCCCGTCTTCGATGGCCTTCAGCACCGCAGCCATCGTGTTTTCCGGCCGCAGCGCCGCCGCGCCCCGGTGGCCGATCACGTCGGCATGATCGGGTGCCGATATCTGGTCCAGGACGTCCTGGCTGAACCAGATCCCGGCCAGCAGGGCCACGATTGCCGCGGCAACGGTCACCAGAACCGGGGCGCGCAGATTTCCGGCTTCGGGATGGGGAAGCTCTGCCGCGCGAGGTTCAAAAAACCCATCCAGCAGAACCGCCAGCGCGCCCAGCGCCACAGCCGCCAGCACCAATCCGGCCAGAGACCACAGCCCGGCCACCAGCAGGCTGAGCGTCAGGGCAAACCGCAGGTTCGTGCCCTGTTCGAGAGGTACAAGGTGGAACAACAGGCTGGCCACGGCGGCAATCAGCGCAGCAATCGCCAGACGTATGGCCAGCCACAGTGCCAGTTCGATCTTCAACCGGCCGCGTTTGCCCTCCATTCGGCGGGCGCTTTCGGCGAAGGCGTCCGAAGGCGCAATTCCCTCGAACAGCACCAGATGCAGGGCGAGCGCCCAGGCCGACAGGCGGCGGATCAGCACCCAGGCCAACGCCAGCACCACCAGCCCGATCAGCGCGACGGCCACCTGGAAGGCGGGCGGATGGAAGGTCAGGTAATAGTTGATGTCGTATTCGGTCAGCGTCCACCACGCGATCAGGCCCGCGACCGCCACGAAGGGCACCGCCAGAACGAGTACCCGCAGAATGAAGCGCACCGCGAAGGAAAACAGCGTCGGCAGGCGCGACAGGATCAATCGCAGCGCCGACCCGCCGGCCCTCCACGGGTCGCTCTCGCCCATCCTGAGCGATCCGGCCATGACCGAAAAGACGAACACCTCGGCCAACAAGAACAGGCCCAGAATGACCACCGCCGCCACGAAACCAACCGGCGACAGGATGAACATGGCGATGTCCTGATCGGTCAGCGCGGTTTGGTCGGACAGCATCACCGCCAGGTTCACGGTGAAGGCCACGCCGGGTGCGATCAGCGCGATCAGCAGCAGACGCACCGCCAGATAGATGGGAACAAAGGTCCGGCGTCGGACCCAGGCCCCGCGATAGGCATCTGTTACGGTTGAGAAATGTGACACGCCGGCCCCCTTTGAATGCTGAATTCATTCAAGGCCGCGCAGATGTGAATTGCAAGCGTGACGCTCAGCTTTCCTCAAGCTTGGCGGCCAGGCGAAAGCCGATCCGGTTGGCGGGCTTGTCCTCGACCGTTTTGGGCAGGGCGCGCAGCATGACGTTCAGCTGGCTGACATGCTGCACCAGCTGGGTGCGTGCGCCCGAACCGTCCGAGCCGTAGAAGGTGATCACGTCGGGGTCAAAATATCCCATCCCCTCGATCCGCATCACCCCGGCGTCACCGCCGGTAAAGCCCATGGCGACCTCGTGATCGGCATCGAGGGTCTGCTCGAAGTTCTGGATGTACAGGATCAGCCGCTCATACGCCCATTGGGCGGGGCTTTTGCTGTCGACCGGCTGGCGCAGGGGTTCGGGCAGATCCTTGGTGCCCGACGTGCTGTCCGGGTCAGCATGAACCTCATAGCACCGGGGCAGAGCCGCCGCTTCGGCGGCCTCGGCCGAGGTTTCGATCTTGTCCTGCATCGTCTCAACCTTTGCGCTGATACACCCATGCGCCGTCCTCACGGCGCGCCCGGGTCACGGCTCCAGTGTGATAAAGTTGGTTCAGATGCGCAACCGCTTCGACCAGCGCAAGACCGTATTCGCCGTCGCGGATCGGACGTTTGAACAGAGTCACGAAACAATCCGAGGCCGCCTTGGGCGCGTCCAGATCGTCCAGCAGGCGTGCAAGAGCGCCGTGATGGTTCTCGATCAGTTGCTTCATGCGGATCGGCAGGCCGATGAAGGGCAGCTTGTGGCCCGGCAACACCACCTGATCGGGCCGTGCCAGCTGTTGCAGGCGCTCACAGGCCTCCAGCCAGTCGGACACCGGGTCAGCCATCGGCTCGGTGGCATAGACGCCCAGGTTCGGGCTGATCGAACTGAGGATCTGGTCGCCCGAGATCACCAGGTTGTCGTCGCGACTCCAGAACGTGGCGTGTTCGGGGGCATGGCCATTGCCCATATGCACGTCCCAGTCCCGCCCGCCCATACGGATCACGTCGCCCTGCTTGATGCGGACAAAGCCCAGAGGCATCGGATAGACCGTGTCGGCAAAATTGAAGGGCCGCTCGGACATGCGCTTGGCCAGGATCTCGGGGGCCATGCCGGCGCTGCGGTAGAATTCCAGCGTCTCTTCCGGCCAGCTCTCCTGCACGTCCAGCGTCAGCATTCGCGCAAACAGCCATGCGGTACGGCTCGAAACCAGATCGGCGCCGTGCTCCGACTGGAACCACCCGGCATTTCCGACGTGGTCGGGGTGGTGATGCGTAACCACCACCCGGGTCACCGGCTTGCCCGCAAGCGGCCCGGCCATCAGGTCGGACCACAGGCCGCGCGTCTTTTTCGATGAAATCCCGGTGTCGATCACCGTCCAGTCATCGCCGTCATCCAGCGCGTAGACATTGACGTGGTCCAGCGCCATCGGCAGCGGCAGGCGCATCCAAAGCACGCCCTCGGCGATCTCGGTGGCTTGTCCGGGCGCGGGCGGCTCGGGCCAGGGATGGCGAAACGCCGGAGGCCGCGCGCCGTCCATCACGCGGCCAGTTCGTCGGCGCTGAGCGCGAACAGGTCTTTGGCCCCGATCTGCGCCTGATCCAGCAGGCCCGCGTATTCCGGCAGGCGCGCGGTGATGTAGTACCGCGCCAGCTTGGCGCGCGGACCATCCGGATCGGCCAAAGCGGCGATCAGGTGGTAATGCGCACCCAGCACGCGGGCAAAGGCGTTCAGATAGGCCACGGCCCCGGCAAAGCGATTGTTCATGTCCTCTTGCGCCACCAGCCACTCGGTCGCCTCGCGCAGGGATTCAGTCGCCTCCCATACCGGGCCGGCCAGCTCGGGCACGGTGGCGCGGGCGCGCTCGGCATGATCTTCGATCTCGTCCAGCAGGCGGGCGGCGGCTTCGCCCCCGTCCATCATCTTGCGGCCGACAAGGTCCATGGCCTGAATGCCGTTGGTCCCCTCGTAGATCGCGGTGACGCGAACATCGCGGTAATACTGCGCGGCGCCGGTTTCCTCGACATACCCCATGCCGCCATGCACCTGCAGGCCGGTCTCGGCCACGCGCATGCCGGTCTGGGTGCCGAAAGCCTTGCAGATCGGGGTCAGCAGGGCCGCCCGCGCGGCCCAGTCGGCGTTGTCGGTGGCCTTGGCCATGTCGATGGCCGCGGCATTGGCCAGCATGATCGCACGGGCGGCGAACAGGTCGGCCCGCATGTCCATCAGCATCCGGCGCACATCGGCATGATCGATGATCGTGCCCGAAGGCGTCTTGCCCTGCTTGCGTTCCAGAGCATAGGCCAACGCGTGCTGATAGGAGCCCTCGGCCGCGCCCACGCCCTGCCCGCCGACGCCGAGGCGCGCGTTGTTCATCATCGTGAACATGGCGGCCATGCCCTTGTGTTCCTGGCCCACCAGCCAGCCCTTGGCGCCGTCATACTGCATCACGCAGGTGGGCGAGCCATGCAGTCCCATCTTGTGTTCCAACGACACCACCTTCAGGTCATTCGCCACGCCCGGATTACCGTTTTCATCGGGGATGAACTTGGGCACCAGGAACAGGGAAATCCCCTTGGTCCCCGGCGCGCCATCGGGCAGACGGGCCAGAACCAGGTGGCAGACATTCTCGCAGAAGTCATTGTCGCCCCAAGAGATGTAGATCTTCTGCCCGGTCACCGAATAGGTGCCATCGCCGTTGGGTTCGGCCTTGGACGTCAGCGCGCCAACGTCAGACCCGGCCTGCGGTTCGGTCAGGTTCATCGTGCCCGACCATTCGCCCGACATCAGCTTGGGCAGGTACAGCGCCTTGAGCTCTTCGCTGGCGTGGTGTTCCAGCGCTTCGATCTGACCCTGGCTCATCAACGGGGCCAGCTGCAGCGACAGACATGCGGCGCTCATCATCTCGTTGACGGCGGTGGTCACGGTCATGGGCAGGCCCATGCCGCCGTATTCGGGGTCACCGCTCATGCCGATCCAGCCACCCTCGGCGATCGCCTTCCAGCCATCGGCATAGCCGGGCGAGGTCCGCAGAACCCCGTTTTCCAGTCGCGCCGGCTCAAGATCGCCGGGGCGCTGCAGGGGGGCCATTACCTCTTCGCACATCTTGCCGGCCTCGGTCAGGATGGCGCTGACCACGTCCGGGGTGGCCTCGGCGAATTTCTCGGTCGCGGCGACGTCCTTGAACCCCACCACCTTGTCCATCAGGAACTCGTAATCAGTGACAGGAGCGCGATATGGCATGGTTTCCCCCGGAAATCGTGTGTCGGTCGCAATGGCGGGCTTGGAATCCATGGCCCGCGCCGGTATTCATCTAAGCTTGTTCGATTACCTATCCGTCCCCCTGTTGCAAGCAACCAAAACGCCGCGTCACCACCCATGATCCCCAACAGCACGCAATATCTGGATGCTGATCCCGCCGGGATTGCAGCCGCGGCCGACCTGCTGCGTCAGGGACTGTTGGTCGCCTTCCCGACCGAGACCGTCTACGGGCTGGGCGGCGACGCCCGCAACGGCGAAGCCGTCGCCGCGATCTACGCCGCCAAAGGGCGACCCAGTTTCAACCCGCTTATCGCGCATGTCGCCTCGGTCGAGGCCGCCAAACGCTATGTCGAGTGGTCGGACAATGCCGAAAAACTGGCAGCTGCGTTCTGGCCCGGTCCGCTGACGCTGGTGCTGCCGCTGCGCGCAGGGCATGGCGTGTCCTCGCTGGTGACGGCAGGGCTGGAGACGCTGGCCGTGCGGGTGCCAGCCCACCCAACCGCGCGCGCATTGCTGAGCGCAGTTGACGGACCCGTCGCTGCCCCATCGGCAAACCCCTCCGGTCGGATCAGCCCGACCACTGCGGCGCATGTGCGCGCAGGTCTGGACGGTCGGATCGCCGCCGTACTGGATGACGGACCCTGTTCAGTCGGGTTGGAATCGACCATCGTGGGCTTGGCCGGCACCCCCGCTTTGCTGCGGCCCGGCGGTGTGGCACTGGAACAGATCGAAACGGTTCTGGGCACGCGCCTGACCCGCCACAAGCCCGGAGATCTGCTGACCGCTCCGGGGCAGTTGCTGTCACATTATGCTCCGGATGCACCGGTGCGGCTGAACGCCACCGAGCGGCGCGGGGACGAACTGCTGCTGGGATTTGGCAATGTCGATTGCGACCGCAACCTGTCTGCCAGGGGTGACCTGATCGAAGCGGCGGCAAACCTGTTTGCGTATCTGCACGAACTGGACGGTACGGGGCGGCCGATTGCCGTCAGCCCGATCCCTTCCGAGGGCGTGGGGGCGGCCATCAACGACCGCCTGCGCCGGGCCGCGGCGCCGCGCAATTCCTGATCAGGCCCGACCGGCGCTGGCCGACAGCGTCAGCGGATCGACACCCAGCGTAGCCAAGGCGGCCTCCCACTTTTCGTCGTCGGCAACGTCAAAAACCAGTTTCGATGTGGCATCGGTCGTCAACCAGCCATTGGCCGCGATCTCATCTTCCAGCTGCCCCGGCCCCCATCCCGAATAGCCCAGCATCAGCATCGAGTTCAGCGGCCCTGTGCCAGAAGCGATATCTTCGAGCACGTCCAGCGTCGCCGTCATGCTGAAATCTCCGGCCACGTGCAGCGAATGCAGATTTGCGTCGTAGTCCGCGCTGTGCAGCACAAACCCCCGGGACAATTCGACGGGACCACCAAAATGCACAAGGCGTTCTCCGACAACCGGGATGCGGCACGCGATGTTCAACTGTTCAAGCAGCGTCTTGATCCGCAAATCCGACGGTTTGTTCACGATCAGACCCATCGCGCCGTCATCGCCGTGGCTGCACAGATACACCACTGAATGATCAAAGCGCGGATCGCCCATGCCGGGCATCGCAATCAACAGTTTTCCAGTCAGATCCATCAAAAAACTCGTGCGGCTTATTCCCTTACAATGACCTTGCGGAAGCCGGATTGGCAAGGGATCACGCCTGAAATCCCGCGATTTCTGCCGGTGACCAGAACGTGACTTGGCAAACCTGCCCGCAAGTCGCATGTATGGATCATGAGATCGCTGTTCAAACCCGTCCTGACCGTTGTTTCAGCTTTTCTGGCCCTGGCCGCACCTGCGCAGGGGCAATCGATCGACTCGATCGTCCGGCTGGACGTGATCGATGGCGGCCAATCCGAGGATGGAACCTATCTCACCGCGATCCGGTTGGATCTGGAACCCGGATGGAAGACCTATTGGCGGGCCCCCGGTGACGCCGGCATTCCGCCTGAATTCGACTGGCGCCGCTCCGGCAATGTCGGCGCGGTTGCGATCACCTGGCCCACGCCGCATGTCTTTGACCAGAACGGCCTGAAGTCCATCGGCTATGAAACCCAGCTGGTGTTGCCGGTTCGGATTACCCCCAAGGACGCATCCAAACCGGTACGGTTGCGCGGCGAGGTCGATCTGGGAGTGTGCAATGATGTCTGCATTCCCGCATCGCTGAAATTTGACCACGAACTGGACGCCGGCGCAGCAAGAAATCCGGCGATCGCGGCTGCGCTTGCGCAAAGGCCCTTCTCTGCACGCGAGGCTGGCGTTACCGGCGCGGCCTGTCGCCTGAGCCCGACCGCGGACGGTTTGCAGGTTCAGGTACAGATCGACATGCCCTCGGCCGGTGGTGCCGAATTTGCGGTGATCGAACCGGGGAACCCGGCCCTGTGGGCCTCGCAGACTGAAACCAAGCGGCAAGGCAACCGGCTGACCGCCACGTCCGAGGTGATCAGCCCAGACGGTCAGCCCTTTGCGCTGGACCGGTCCGCCGTGCGGATCACGGTTCTGGGGACCAAACACGCGGTCGACATTCTGGGCTGCAGCGCGGGCTGAGCGGATGCAGCAGGTTCCCCGGATCGGCGCACTGGCGGTTGTCGTAGATCAGGGCCATGTCCTGCTGGTGCAACGCAGCAAGGCCCCCGATGCCGGTCTCTGGGGATTTCCGGGCGGCCATGTGGAGTGGGGCGAAACCGTCTTGCAGGCCGCCGCGCGCGAGTTGATGGAAGAAACCGGTATCGAAGCAACCCCGCAGGCATATCTGGGCAACCTTGATCTGCTGGTCCGGGATTCGGCCGGACAGATCACCGCCCACTATTTGCTGGTCGGCGTGTCCTGCCGCTTCGGATCCGGCACTCCGGTCGCAGCGGATGATGCGCAGGATGCGCGTTGGTTCCCAATCCGGCAGGTGCTGGACCGCGACCTTGCCATGAGCGCCCGGGTGCCCGACCTTCTGTCTCAGGCACTGGCCCGGGATGAAAGCCTGACATAAAGCGCCCCGGACACGATCAGGCTGACGACCAGAATGGCAACCGCACCGGCCGCGAACGCTCCCAGCCCCATTCTCAGCAACGCCAGACCGTCCTCGCCGCCGTACAGCCCGGACAGCACACCCAGCGGCGCGCCGGCCAGAACCGGCCAGACCATGGTGACCAGCAGCCAGAGGATCATCGCACCGCCCGTCCCCGCGGCCGCGACCCGGACCACCTTGTCCGGCGCCCGCAAGGCGCGGCGCATCGCCGTCATCGGGCGAGAGATATCACTCAGGATCGCCAGCAACGCGGGAACCAGGAGCAGCACCAGCACCATGCCGAACCCGAGCCCGTAGACCAGCGTGATCACCGTGGGTTTGAGGAATTGCGCCTGCTGCGACCCTTCGTACAGCAACGGGGCCAGCCCCATCACCGTCGTCAGCGTGGTCAGCATCACCGGCCGCAACCGGTCAGCGGTGCCTTCTATGATCGAGGGCACCAGCCCGCGATCCTGCTGATACCCATCAATGGTCGTTATCAAAACGATCGAGTCATTGATGATGATCCCGGTCATGCCCAACAGGCCGACGACCGTGAACATGCTTAGCGGAACACCCCAGATGTAATGCCCCCAGATGGTGCCGACCAGACCAAAGGGAATGATCGCCATCACCACCAGCGGCCTTGTCCAACTGGCGAAGATCCACGCCAGAACAAGATAGATTCCGGTCAGGCACAGGATCAGACCGGTACGCGCCTCGGTCAGGAACTCGTCCTCCTGTTCGCTCAGACCGGCCATGCGCCACTCGACCTGATACTCGGCGGCGATATCCGGCAGGATTTCCTCGCGCATGGCGCGGGTGATTTCCGCGGCCTGGGCCGGGTCATCCTCTGATATGTCCCCGTTCACTGCGATCACCCGCAGGCCATTTTCCCGGCGCACCGTCGAGAACCCCGACTCGCGCTTGACCGAGACGATGTCAGCCAGCGGGACATAGACCCCGTCCGGTGACCGCATCAACGTGCGTTCCAGGAAATCTGCGGTCAGCTCGCTTTCCGGCAGTTCGACCCGGATCTCGGCGCTGCGAGGACCGTCGGGGAATGTCGCCGCCTCGATCCCGTTCAAACGGTGACGCAGAACCCTGCCCAATGTCTCGATGCGGAAACCCAGCGCCTCACCCTGTGCCGTCAGATCCAGAATGTATTCTTCCTTGTCATAGGCCAGATTGTCTTCCAGCGCTGAAACCTCGGGGTATTTCGACAGTTCCGCCTGCAGGGCCTCGGACGCGGATTTCAGTGTGTTCACGTCCGCGCCGAAAAGCTGCACGTCGATGGCATCACCACCCGGACCCGAGCGCCAGCCGCGGAACGTCAGCAATTCGACCTTGGGATGGCGCGGCACGAATTCCTGCAGCTCGCCCACGAATTCAAAGCTGGAATAAGGTCGCAGGTCGGCATCGATCAGCTCGATCGAGATACCGCCCAGCAAATCGCCATCCTTGCCATCGGCGGCGGACAGACCATAGCCGGCGCTGCCCCCGATCTCGGCCAGAACATAGTCGATCGGGTTGCGACCGTGGCGTTCTTCGTAGATCTGGCCCAGCTCTTCGGTGGCGCGCTGCAGAATGTGCATCATTTCGATCGTGTCGGCGCGGGTAGCGCCTTCGGCCATGATGAAATTGCCGGTGACCGAGCCCCGCTCGGGCGCGTTGAAAAACCGCCAATTGACGTCGCCCTTGATGAACAGCGCTATCTGGCTGGCCAGAATGGCGATCATCAGGGCCACGACCACGTATCGCGCCCAGATTGCCCACGCCACCAAAGGTCGGAAAAGAGTGTCGCGCACCCAGCGAAAACCCCTGTTCACAACCCGGTTGGGCCAGTCATACCAGTGTTCCTTGGCCGAATGTGCGATGGCATGCGCCATGTGGTTCGGCAGGATCAGAAAACACTCGATCAACGAGGCGATCAGTACAGCGATCACCGTAAAGGGAATGTCCCGGATCAGCTCTCCGAACCGTCCGCCAATGGCAGTCAGACCGAAAAAGGCGATCACGGTCGTGACCGTGGCCGCAAAAACCGGCATCGCCATGCGCCGGGCGGCGCGCTCGGCGGCAACGACCGGTGGCTCGCCCAGACGGCGGGCCCGGAAATCGGCGTGTTCCCCCACCACGATCGCATCATCCACCACGATACCCAGCGTGATGATAAGTCCGAACAACGAGACCATGTTGATCGACAGCCCGCCGATATACATGAAGGCGATGGCCGCCGACATGGCCACCGGGATACCGGCCGCGACCCAGAATGCGATGCGCGCATTCAAGAAGAGGAACAGCAGGCACACCACCAGGCCCAGCCCGACCAGCCCGTTGTCGATCAGAATGTCCAACCGGTCGGTGATGGCCTGCGCCCGGGTACGGATCAGCTCGACCGAGATACCATCCGGCAGGCTCGCCTGCATCTCGGCGACCACATCCTCGACCGTGTGCTGAATGTCGATCGCGTCCCCCAGGTTCGACCGGTCCACCCGGACGGACATGGCCGGATTTTCGCCCACGAAATAGCTGCGATTGCGGGTGACGCCCTCGACCCGGATCTGCGCGACATCGCCGACCACCAGCTTGGACCCGTCCGGATAGGTGCGCAAAGCGATGCGCTCGATCTCTTCCGGGGTGCGCTTTTCGACACCGGTGCGGATCCGGGCGTTTGCTCCGGTCACGTCCCCGGCCGGATTGGCCGTGACCTCGGCCGCGACCGCCGAGGCGATCTCGGACAGGGTGATGTCGTTGGCGATCAACTGCGCGGTGGGAACTTCGACCACGATGCGTGGGGCCGCAAGGCCGCGGATCGTGGTCCGCGTGACACCGGCAGCGAACAGCCGATTGATCAACTCATCCGTGAATTTGGCCAGCTGCCCGGTCTCGATCGGGCCGGTGAGGACAACATCCGTCACCCGGTCTCGCCACGCGGCCCGCCGGATGGACGGTTCTTCGGCGTCCTCAGGCAGGTTGGTCACGCTGTCGACCGCGGTGCGCACTTCTTCGACGGCGCGGCTCATGTCCCAGTTGGGTTCAAACTCCAGCGCGATGCGGGCCGATCCTTCGCGAGAGGTCGACTCGGTGCTGGCAACGCCTTCGACCGCCAGCAATGCAGGTTCAAGGATCTGGACAATCCCGTTGTCCACATCCTCGGGCCCCGCACCATCCCATTCGACGTTGACATTGACCCGTTCCAGGATCACGTCCGGAAAGAACTGCGCCCGCATGTTCGGCGCCGAAGCCGCGCCAAGGACCAGCATGACCACCAGCAGAAGGTTGGCAATGGTCCGGTGACGCGTGAAATAGCTGAGGATGCCGCTGGCCGCGCCCGGGATCTCGCGCATCATGGCGCCTATCCCCCGGCCCGGTTTTCAAGCCGCCGCAGCAGAGACGACGGCACCTTCGCCTCGCTCAACTGAGCAAGAACACGGGTCTTGGCGTCCTGGGACATGCGGTCGCTGGCCTCGACCTGCGCCACCAACCGCGCGCGGTGCTCGTCCGTCAGCTCGACCATGTCCGGCTCGACCGCGGCGCTGTCTTCGATGCGAACCGGGCGCACGCGGACCCCCGACCCCAGCAGCGGGGTCCGACCCACAACGACTTCGCGCCCTTCCAGCCCGGCGCCGCGCAGCAGCACTTCGTCCCCTTGCCGGCGCACCAGTTCGACCGGGAGCGTTTCCAGCCGGTCGTCGTCGCCCAGCACCAGCACTGTGCCTTGCGCATCCAGAACCGAAGACGGGAGACGCACGACATTATCCAGCGGCTGTTCCTCGACCGAAACGGTCACGAAATCGCCGGGCTTGAACCCCGGCGCGTCATCAAGCCGGGCATAAAGCAACCGGCCGGTCTGGCCCTCGCCGGCCGACCCGCTGTCGCGGCTGATCCGACCGGTGGCGCTCAGGTCCGTGCCCGTCACCTCAAGCGAGATGGTCACCGGTGCCGGGATCAGCTTGCCCTGATCGTCCAGCAACCGCACGTATTGCGCGGTCGAAACACGGAACGCGACCTCCAGCGCAAACGGGTCGACCAGTTCGGCCAGCTTTTCATTGGCCGTGACCAGGCGCCCTTCAACCAGCGTGACACCCGTCAGCGTCCCGTCGAACCGGGCGCGGATGGTCATGTCTTCCAGATCGCGTTCCGCCGATTCCAAAGCGATACGGGCCCGCGCCAGCAACGTCGTCGCCTGATCGACGCGGGACTCGGCCTGCGCCAAAGCGATACGGCGCGACAACACGGTTTGCCGGGCCGAGGCCGCGGCCAATTCGGCCTCTTCAACGCTGGCGGTCGCACCCACGCCACGGTCCAGCAAATCCTTCTGACGCTGCAGGGCCCGTTCCCGCAAATCCGATTGGGATTCGGCGGCCTTCAATTCATCCTGCGCCAAAAGCAGGGCGCGTTCGGCATCGCGTTCTTCAAACTGGGCATCCAGCAGGTCCGACCGCGCCCGGTCCAGCGCCGCCTGCGCATCGGCCGGGTCCAGCTCAACCAGAACTTCGCCTGCGCGCACAACCCCGCCATCCTCGAAGTTTTCCGCCAGCCCGATGACGCGGCCGCCCAGCGCCGCCCGCAATTCCAGACGCCTGCGGCTTTGAACTTCGCCGAATGCTTCCAGATAGGGGGTGGCGGTTTGTGGCTCGGCCTTCTGAACCGTGACGGCGAACACGCGTTCGCGCGCCTGCGGGGGTTTGTTGTCGCGGGTCATGACCTCTTGCACTGCGCCGGTGATCATCTGCGCCGCGACAATCAACAGCGCAAGCATCAGGGATGCCAGAAAGACACCGATAAGGCTCTGCCGCAGAAATCGCATAGATCTTTCACTCCGGTTGCAACGGGACGCCGTCTATAAATAGGTAGCCGGGCCGGAAAAAATACCAACCCACAAGGCGGTTATGAGCCGTTAAACGTACGACCAGTCTACTTCCGTCGCAGATGTTCGTCCAATCTGGGCATGATTTCCACGAAATTGCAGGGCCGGTGGCGATAATCCAGCTGTTTTTCCAAAATGCCGTCCCAGGCATCCTTGCAGGCCCCCGGGCTGCCCGGCAGGGCAAACAGATAGGTTCCGCCGGCGACGCCACCTGTGGCCCGCGACTGCACCGCCGAGGTTCCGATCTTCTCAATCGAAATCAGAGTGAACACGGTGCCAAAAGCCTCGATTTCCTTTTCGTAGACATCGCGATGCGCCTCGACCGTGACATCGCGCCCGGTCAAGCCGGTGCCGCCGGTCGAGATCACCACGTCAATCTCGGGGTCGGCGACCCACGCCCGCAACTGCTCGGCGATCTGGGCGCGCTCGTCCTGAATGATCTTGCGGTCGGCCACGGTGTGCCCCGCACGCTCGATCCGATCGACCAACGTTTGCCCCGAACGATCTTCGGCCAGTGACCGCGTGTCCGATACGGTCAGAACAGCGATGCGGATGGGGATGAATTCCATGGTTTCATCAATTCGGGACATGTCGTGTCAGGCTCTTTCCATGATGGCCAGCCGGGCCGCCAGCGCGACGAACACGCCGCCACTGACCCAGCCGAGAATTCGCGACGCCCGCGGGCTTGAAATCAGCGCTCGCCCGGCGCCGCCGGCAAATGACCCCACCAGGGCATTCACGACGAACCCGCCCACAGCGATGATCGCGCCCAGCAGCAGAAACTGAGCCAGAACCGATCCGTTGGCCGGCGATACGAATTGCGGGATGAAAGCCAGAACAAACAGAATGATCTTGGGATTCGTCATGTTGACCAGCATCCCCTCGCGAAAGGCATGGCCCGAAGGCTGCATTGGAGCGTCAGTCCGGACCGCACCGTTCCGGATGGTGCCCCAGGCCAGATACAGCAGGTAGGCCACGCCCAGCCAGCGAATGACGTCGAACAGCCAGGGCATAGTCGCGACCGCCGCGCCAAGTCCCAGCCCAGCCAGCAGAACATGAACCATCAGACCAGTCGAGACACCGGCACTGGCCACGATGGCCGATCGGGCGCCCGACCGAAGCCCAAGCCCGAAGCAGAACATCATGTCAGCCCCCGGCGTCATGTTCAGCGCTATGGCGGCTGGGATGAAGGTCAACAGCGTTGCGTATTCGATCATGGATCGACCTCGAACCAATTCACCTTGGGCCCCAGGTTCGCGATCCGGGTGCGACCGATCTCGCCGCGATAACCCCAGCTGTCGTGGATATGACCGCACAGAGCAAAGTCAGGTTGAATCCGTTCCACCGCGTCGCGCACCGCGCTCGATCCGATCGACTGCCCCTGCGAGGTCCGGTCGCCTTTGCCCTTGGGCGGGGCATGCGTGATCAGGATGTCCGCCGATGCGCAGCGATTGAGCAGCTCTGCCGCCTCGGCTTCGGTCAGGTCGCAGGACCAGTCACCAAATGGCGTGACCGGTACGCCATAGCCAAGTCCGAACAGGCGCAGCCCGTCCACGGTCATCCCTGTTCCGTGCAGCACATGCACGCCGTCCGGCACAGCTGCCGCCAGCTCCTCGGCGTTTTCGGCGTTGCCGGGAACCAGAACCATCGGCGCGGAAATGCCGGAAAGCATATCCATCGCCTCGTCCAGACCCTGACGCATGTTGCAATAGTCACCCGCGCCGATCACCAGGTCAGCTTCGACGCTGGCTGCCACCAGTTCCGCAGCCCGATTGCGGGCCATGTGCAGGTCGGAAAAGGCCAGAATCTTCATTCCTTGTTCTCCAAATATGCGCGCAGATCCAACAGATCGGCCCAGGCCTGGCGCTTGGCATGGGGCTGGCGCAGCAGATAGGCGGGGTGCAGCATGGGCAGAACCGGCAGATTCAGCGCCTGATCCCACTGCCCGCGAAGCCGCGTGATGCCGCGCTTGTTCAGAACCGCCTGGCAGCTGATATTGCCCATCACCACCAGGACGTTTGGCTTGGACAGGGCCACGTGCCGTTCCAAAAACGGCTGCATCATCGCGATCTCGTCCGGCCGCGGGTCCCGGTTCTGCGGCGGACGCCACGGCAGGACATTGGTGATGTAGACGTTTTGGGCGCGGTCCATATCGATCGCGGCCAGCATCCGATCCAGCAGCTGCCCGGCGCGGCCAACGAACGGCTTTCCAGCGCGGTCTTCGTCACGGCCCGGGGCCTCACCGACGATCATGACCGGCGCACCGGGTGTCCCATCAGCAAAGACCAACTGTCGCGCGCCACGCTTCAGATCGCAGTGTTCGAACGCCTCCATAGCGGCGCGCAGCTGATCCAGAGACGATGCCGCAGACGCAGCCTTCTTTGCCTCGACCACCGGATCCGCCTTGGCGGGCTTCTGCACTGCGGGCTGCGCTACGGCGGATTTTTTGACCTTTGGCGCGGTATCCGGCAATGCATAGCGGTCAACCGGCGCGTCGACGATCGCGTCGGTTACGCCCAGCTCAACCTGCCATTCCAGCAGGGCACGCGCGGTGTAAGGGTCAAGGGCCGATTCCATGACCATCAATCTACTCAGCTTTGCGGGAAGGGAAAGCAAATTGGCCTTGCCTTGGCGCATTGCCGGGCCGACGATGGTCCCCGTCATGACGCGAACCCTGGGCCTTCTGCTGATCACTCTGTTCGCCCTGCTGCCCGGCGGGTCGGAGGCGCAGTCGTTTCTCAACAATCAAGGCCAATGCCGTGGGGGCCAGTTTCAGTGCGGTCTGAAATGCTGCTCGGTCGGCCAGCGCTGCAGCTATGACGGGTTCTGCATTCAGGCCGGGGGCACCTATTGCGGCGGCGGGCGGTCCTGCGGACCGTTCGAGAAATGCGTGGCCGGGGGCACCCGATGTGCGCCCGCGGGCGCGAACAAATGCGCCTCGCGGCTGGATTGCCCCAGCGGGTCCTTCTGCAACGCGCGCGGCGAATGCGAGCGCAGTTCGCCGGATTTCGACCCCTCACCGAAACCGGCAACACCCTGCGACGACGGGCGGACCTGCGCAGCCGGTTCGACCTGCCTGCCGGGCGGCGGCTGTACGCGCCCCGGCTGGTATCTGTGCGCAGAGACCGGATCGCAATGCCGCACCGGGTTCAAATGCTCGGCCAATCAGGGCTGCGTGCCCAGAAAGTCCGTCGATTGCGGATACGGCAAGTGGTGCAGACCCGGCGAGCGGTGCCTGCCCGAAGGCGGATGCGAGAAACTGCCCGATGGGGACTGACTCCAGTTGCCCCGACGCGCTGCGCTTTCTATAAGCGGCGCGACTGTCAGACAGGAGCCCGGCCCATGCGTTTCGCCCATCGTCACCTACTTGGCATCGAGCATCTGTCCCAATCCGACATCACCGCCATTCTGGACCTGGCCGAAAAATACGTCGATCTGAACCGGCAATCGGCCAAGCACTCGGACGTTCTGGCGGGGCTGACCCAGATCAACATGTTCTTCGAGAACTCGACCCGCACGCAGGCCAGTTTCGAATTGGCGGGCAAGCGGCTGGGTGCGGATGTGATGAACATGGCGATGCAGGCCAGTTCGATCAAAAAGGGCGAGACCCTGATCGACACGGCGATGACGCTGAACGCCATGCATCCCGACCTGCTGGTAGTGCGGCATCCGCATTCGGGCGCGGTAGACCTGCTGGCGCAGAAGGTCAACTGCGCGGTGCTGAACGCCGGCGACGGGCGGCACGAGCACCCCACGCAGGCGCTGCTGGATGCGCTGACCATCCGGCGTGCCAAGGGGCGGCTGCACCGGTTGAACGTGGCGATCTGCGGGGATGTGGCCCATTCCCGCGTGGCGCGGTCAAACCTGATCCTGCTGGGCAAGATGGAAAACCGCATCCGCCTGATCGGCCCGCCGACGCTGGTGCCTGCGCAATTCGCCGAATTCGGGGCCGAGATCTATGACGACATGACCGAGGGCCTGCGCGACGTGGACGTGGTGATGATGCTGCGCCTTCAGAAAGAGCGGATGGATGGCGGGTTCATCCCGTCGGAACGGGAATACTACCACCGCTATGGCCTGGACGCCGCCAAGCTGGCGCTGGCCAAGCCGGACGCCATCGTGATGCATCCCGGCCCGATGAACCGCGGGGTCGAGATCGACGGCACGCTGGCTGACGACATCAACCGCTCGGTCATCCAGGAGCAGGTCGAGATGGGCGTCGCCGTGCGCATGGCCGCGATGGAACTGCTGGCCCGCAACCTGAAGGAGGAGGCATGAGCGATCTGGACATCTCGACTGGCGAGCGCGGCGTGATCCGCCTGTTCGCGCTGGACATGCGCCCCGAAGAGGCGAAGTTCCTGCGCGAGCCCGGCGCGGCAGACCAGATCCTTGGCGTCACTGGGCTGGACCCCGAGCAGATCGACGTGTTTCCGGTGTCCGACCTCGAGGACCTGGGCCTCTACGGCTATCTCAGCGAGGGCTGCGGCGTGTCCGAGGACCAGCTGGACCGGGCCAAACTGGAGTCGGTCGACGGCTGGGTTTTGGTGCTGCGCAGCGCGGCCCTGAGCGCGCGCGCGGCCACGCTGAGCCCCGACCCGCGCCTGCGCCTGATAGGCCTTTACACCGAAGAGGCCACGAACTGGAGCGGTGGCGCCATCGAGACCGAAAGCGCCCGACCTTACTCGGCCGCGCAAAATCCAGTTTCGAGCGAGCAACCCCGCCGGACGGGATCGGCCTTGCTTGCCTTGATCATCCTGTTGGTCATCGGAGGTGCTCTGTGGCTGATCCTGTGACCTTTGCGCCGGACAAGGGCGCCTATGTCCGTACCAACGCCTGGTTGGCCGTGGGCGCGATGGCGGGGGCGATGCTCGTGCTGTGGCTGATCGGAAATCCCTATGTCTGGACCGGCGCCCCGGCCGGTTTGGCGGCGGTGGGCGTCCGGGCGTGGTACCTGGCCTCGGAGGAACTGGTGGCCAACTGGCAGATGACCGACACCACCCTGACCGGACCCGGCGGGCGCAGCGTGCCGCTGAACCAGATCGCGGCCGTGAATATCATGGGCAGCTTCGTGCAGATCGTCACCAAAGGCGGCGACAAGCACCTGATCAAGTACCGGGCCGACCCGGCCGCCACCAAAGCCGCGATTGAAAGGGCAATGGCATGACCAACCTGATCTTCACCAACGCCCGCCTGATCGACCCCGAAGCCGGATCCGACGCCCTGGGCTGGCTGCATGTGGCCGACGGGCGCATCTTGGCCAGCGGCGACGGTCCGGCGCCCGAGGCGGACGCGCAGGTGATTGATTGCGGCGGTCAGTGTCTGGCCCCCGGCATCGTCGATATCGGCGTCAAGGTCTGCGAGCCGGGCGAGCGACACAAGGAAAGCTACAAATCCGCGGGCCTTGCCGCCGCGGCCGGAGGCGTGACCACAATGGTCACCCGCCCCGACACCCTGCCTGCGATCGACACGCCGGAAACGCTCGAGTTCGTCACCCGACGCGCGCAGGCCGACACGCCCGTCAACGTGCTGACCATGGCCGCTCTGACCAAGGGCCGCGACGGGCGCGAGATGACCGAGATCGGGTTTCTGATGGATGCGGGCGCGGTGGCTTTTACAGACTGCGACCATGTGGTGACGGACACCAAGGTATTTTCCCGCGCGCTGACCTATGCCCGGGCCTGCGGCGCGCTTGTCATCGCCCACCCACAGGACCCGGGGCTGAGCCATGGCGCAGCGGCCACCAGCGGTAAGTTCGCCGCCCTGCGCGGTCTGCCCGCCGTTTCGCCCATGGCCGAGCGCATGGGGCTGGACCGCGACATCGCCTTGCTGGAAATGACCGGCGCGGCCTATCACGCCGATCAGATCACCACGGCCCGCGCCCTGCCCGCACTGGAACGGGCCAAGCGCAACGGGCTGGACATCACCGCCGGCACCTCGATCCACCACCTGACGCTGAACGAGCTGGACGTGGCCGACTATCGCACCTTCTTCAAGGTCAAGCCGCCGCTGCGCTCCGAGGACGACCGGAAGGCGGTTATCGAGGCCGTTCGGTCCGGCCTGATCGACACGATCAGTTCGATGCACACGCCGCAGGACGAGGAAAGCAAACGCCTCCCGTTCGAAGAGGCGGCCTCGGGCGCGGTGGCGCTGGAAACCCTGCTGCCGGCCGCACTGCGCCTGTATCATGCCGATCAACTAGACCTGCCGACCCTGTTCCGGGCCATGACACTGAATCCGGCGAAACGACTGGGGCTGGACTGCGGCCGCCTGAGCGCGGGCGCCCCGGCCGATCTGGTTCTGTTCGACCCGGATGTGCCCTTCGTGCTGGACCGGTTCACGCTGAAATCGAAATCGCAGAACACCCCGTTTGACGGACAGCGGATGCAGGGTAAGGTCGCCGCAACCTACGTTGCAGGCAAAGAAATTTTCCGGAGATCCTGATGCCCGTTTTCGACAGCTCGACGACCCAACTGATTATCTGGGCCGCGATCGGATACCTGATGGGGTCGGTACCTTATGGCATGATCGTTGCGCGGGTTATGGGACTGGGCAACCTGCGCCAGATCGGGTCCGGCAATATTGGTGCCACCAACGTGTTGCGCACCGGCAGCAAGGCGGCGGCGGCACTGACTCTTCTGTTCGACGCCGGCAAAGGCGTGGTCGCGGTCCTGCTGGCCCGGGCACTGGCCGGCGACGATGCCGCCCAGGTCGCGGCGCTGGCGGCTTTTGTCGGCCATTGCTACCCGGTCTGGCTGAGCTTCAAGGGCGGCAAGGGCGTGGCAACTTTCCTGGGCCTGTGGCTGGCGCTGGACTGGCGGGTGGGCGTTGCGTGCTGTCTGACATGGCTGGTCGCTGCTGCGATCTGGCGGATCTCGTCCCTCGGCGCGCTGGCCGCGGCAGCCCTGTCGACAACATGGGTGATGATCCTGACGGACGGGTCGACCTTTTTGCTGGGCGTCGTTCTGACGCTGCTGATTTACTGGCGCCACCGCGAAAATCTGGCCCGCATCAAGGCGGGAACAGAGCCCAAGATCGGGAAATCGTGACCGCGCCGGCCGACTTTTTGGACTCATTCTTTGCCTT
Organism: Ruegeria arenilitoris; assembly: GCF_013032855.1. Taxonomy (GTDB): domain Bacteria; phylum Pseudomonadota; class Alphaproteobacteria; order Rhodobacterales; family Rhodobacteraceae; genus Ruegeria; species Ruegeria arenilitoris. The sequence continues at coordinate 182,326 of NZ_WQDA01000005.1, read as the reverse complement.
GCCGGCGGGTTCGTTCACCGGAACCGCAAACGGTCGAAGCTATTCGGTCACGCGGCTGGCGATGGCCGGCGGCAAATCGCACAAGCTGGTCGCCCATGAACGGGGTGGCGCGGAATACATCAGTATGAACCTGTACCTGACGGATCAAAGCGGCGCTTTGCTGCGCCCCTGCGAGATGCCTGCCGCCAAGGTCGTACGCTTTGTTCTGGCCCTGGTACCCGACAGCTGAACCGCAGACCGATCTGCGCTTGCGAACAGACCGCCTGGTATTTCTGCACATTCACGTTTGATTGCTTTGAACGTGATCGCCGCCTTTCCCACCTGAGTTTTCGTGACGCTCAATTACCGGGTGCACGAAACGCAATTTCGGTGCTGAAACGCCCGCGCTTGGACATGCCGGGCAGCCCGATCACGAAAGGTGGAACCATGAACAAGATCAAATCCCTGTTGGGCGGCGTTGCGCTGTCTGTGGCAATCGCAAGCTCGGCCCTGGCGGCCGGGGTAGAAATCAACGCCTCGTCGACCGGTTTGGCGATGCAGGGTTACGACCCGGTGGCGTATTTCACTGAAGGCGAGCCGACCAAAGGCAGCTACAAGATCACGGCGTTGCACAACGATGCGCTGTACCGTTTTGCCACCGAAGAGAACAAGGCCGCGTTCGAAGCCAATCCCGAGGCCTACCTGCCGGCCTACGGCGGCTACTGCGCCTTCGGAGCGGCCATGGGGTTCAAGTTTGACGGCGATCCGACCTACTGGAAGATCGTGGACAACAAGTTGTACCTGAACCTGTCGGAAGACATCCAGCAGCGTTGGGAAGGCGACATCCCCGGCTTCATCGAGAAAGCCAGCGTCAACTGGGAAACGATCGCCGACAAGGATCCGGCCGAACTGCAGCAATAATCTGCTGAATTGGCGGTAAGGATCGGCGGCAGAATGCTTCTGCCGCCGATCGTGATTTGAAGCCCCACGACCCCGAACCTATCTGATCAGAACAACACTCCAAAAGGGCGGCCGGGCGCCGACCTTGCGGAAATCCGGGTCGGAATAACAGCGAAAAACCAATGATCCGGTCCACCGACCGGAACGTAATGATCAATACAAACCTTCAGGCCAACCAAAGGCCGAGGCAGATAACTTCCAACGAAAGGATAGCAAGATGACGAGCAAACTGGCACTTTTGACCACCGTCGCAACTTTTGCAGCCGGCACCGCCATGGCGCAGTCCTCGGGCGATTGGACCGGGTTCTATGCGGGTGCGCAGGTCGGCTACGCGGATATCGGCACCAGCCTGTCCGGTGTGGACGGAGACGGCGCCATCGGCGGTCTGATCCTTGGTTACGACTATGATCTGGGCGACTGGGTCGTTGGCGGCGGCTTTGACTATGACTGGTCTGATGTCGACCTTTCGGGTGCCGCAACGGTCGAAGACGTCTGGCGGCTGAAAGCCCGCGCCGGCTACAAGGTCAACCCGCAGGGGCTGCTGTATGGTGTCGCCGGTTACGCGGATGCGGGAACCGATACGCTTGGCAGCGACGATGGATGGTTCATCGGCGCAGGCTATGAACAGATCGTCGCGCCGAATGTCAGCATCGCGGGCGAGCTGCTGTACCACGAGTTCGACAATTTCAACTCGACCGGTGTCGACGTGGATGCAACCACGTTCCAGATCCGGGCGGCATACCGCTTCTGATCCCTTGCGCAGAATCGAACGGGCCCGGCACGGCGTGCCGGGCCTTTTTCATGGCACCAGGATCGTGCTTCCGGTTGTCTGCCGCGCCTCCAGTGCGCGGTGCGCCTCGGCAACCTGATCCAGTTCGAAGCGTTGATCGATGTGAATCTTGACCTCGGCGCCCGCCACCTTGCCGAACAGCCGCCGGGCCATGGCCTGACACACGGAATGGTCCGCGATATGGGTGAACAGCGTCGGCCGGGTGATCTTCAACGACCCTTTCTGCCCAAGAATGCCGATGTTGAACGGTGGCACGGGTCCAGACGCATTGCCGAAGGAAATCATCATCCCCAATGGCTTGAGGCAGTCCAGCGAGCCTTCGAACGTATCGGCACCGACAGAGTCCATGACCGCATCGACCCCTTTGCCGCCGGTAATCTCGGCCACGCGGGACGCAAAATCCTCGGTCCGGTAGTTGATGCAGTGTGTGGCGCCGTTGAACTGGGCCAGACGGCACTTGTCATCGGTCCCGGCCGTGCCGATCAGCTTGATGCCTTCGGATTTGGCCCACTGGCACGCGATCAGGCCGACACCCCCGGCGGCGGCATGGAACAGAACCGTATCACCACGTTTCAGCGGCGTGGTGCGGTGAAACAAGTATTCAACCGTCAAGCCCTTGAGCATCATGGCCGCCGCGGTCTCGAATGAGATTCCGCCGGGCAAGGGACACACCTGCGACGCGGGCATCACCCGCGCTTCGCAATAGGCACCGGCCGGCACCGCTGCATAGGCCGCCCGCTGGCCCGGTTTCAGATGCGTCACGCCTTCGCCGACCGCCTCGATCACCCCGGCGGCTTCCATTCCCAGCGCGTGCGGCAGTTCCATCGGATACAGACCGGTCCGCTGGTAGACATCAATAAAATTCAGACCGCAGGCGTGATGGCGGATCCGAACTTCACCCGGTCCCGGGTCTCCCAACGGTCTATCCTCGATCTTCAGCACCTCGGGGCCGCCGGTTTCGTGAATGACTACGGTACGCGCCGTTTTCTGCATGCTGACCTCCTTTTGCCTGGATCCAAGCTATCACTTCGGCGCCGCAGGGCAATCCGGCGATCTCGCAAGGGTGAACCAGGATTGGAAAAAACTGTGGTACACTAGGGTCAGGCGTTGCCGGGTCATCCGGCCACGGGCAACTTTTCGCCGGATGCATCCTGCGGCGCACCTGCGCCAAGGAAAGGGATGACAATGGCAAAGACAATCGGAAACCCGATCAGTTGGACCGCGCAGCAACTCGGCGCGACCAGCGATCACATCGCTGAAAACGTAACGGGCATCGGCAGCGCTGACACCCAGCATCTGCCGACGGTACAAACGCTGACGTTGCAAGACTTGCGAGAGTGCCTGCGCGCCGGATACGAAGACTTTCTGGCGATCCGGGCCGATGCCATTTTCATCGTTCTGATCTACCCGATCGCGGGGCTTTTGATGTTCGGATTCGCGATGCAAGCCAACATGGTGCCACTTCTGGCTCCTCTGGTGGCCGGGTTTGCGCTGATCGGTCCGGTCGCTGCACTGGGCTTGTATGAGATCAGCCGCAAGCGGGAACAGGGGCACGAGGTTCACTGGCTGGACGCGTTGGGTGTTTTTCGATCCCCCTCGTTCGGCGCCATACTGGCACTGGCCTTTTACCTTGTCATGCTGTTGCTGGTCTGGCTGATGGTGGCACACGGCATCTATATCGAAACACTGGGTCCGCAGCCGCCAGAGACGCTGGGCCAATTTCTGACACGGGCTCTGACCACCGGCCCCGGCTGGACCATGATCATCGTCGGATCGGCGGTTGGATTTCTGTTTGCTCTGGTGGCCTTGGCCGTCAGCGTTGTCAGCTTCCCGTTGCTGCTTGACCGCAAGGTCGGCCTGCCTGTGGCCGTGGTCACCTCGGTCCGTGTACTGCGGCACAATCCGACCGTGATCCTGACCTGGGGTTTCATCGTCGCCGCGCTGCTGGTTATTGGTGCGATCCCGCTGCTTTTGGGCCTGATCGTCGCAATGCCTGTCTTGGGGCACGCGACATGGCACTTGTATAGACGCGCCATCGCCTGAGCAAAGCGCGGGGCAACCCCCGCGCGCTGACAGGCCTAGCCTGATACCTTCAAAACGATCTTGCCAATGTGACCGGAGCTTTCCATGCGGGCATGCGCAGCGCCGGCATCGGCCAGATCAAATTCGCTGTCCATGACCGGGGCAACTTTTCCAGCCTCAAGCAGCGGCCAGACCGCCTCATGCAGATCCTGCGCGATGCGTGCTTTGGCCAAATCGCTCTGTGGCCGTAGCGTGCTGCCGGTCAGGGTCAGGCGTTTGACCATCATCAGCGCAAAGTTCAACTCAACGACGGGCCCTTGCAGAAACGCGATCTGAACCAGCCTGCCATCTTCGGCCAACGCCTTGACGTTGCGAGGGATGTAATCGCCGCCAACCATGTCGAGAATCAGATCCGCCCCACCTTCGGCCCGCATGGCAGCAACAAAATCCTCGGACTTGTAGTTGATCGCCCTCTCGGCCCCCAGATCCAGACAGGCCCGGCATTTCTCGTCCGAACCGGCCGTCACGAAGACCCGGGCTCCGAAAGCGTTGGCCAGTTGAATGGCCGTGGTGCCGATCCCGCTCGATCCCCCATGTACAAGGAACCGTTCGCCAGCCTTCAGCCCACCACGAGTGAACACGTTTGACCAGACCGTAAAGAAGGTTTCGGGCAGGCAGGCGGCCTGCTTCAGGCTCAGGCCCGAGGGCACAGGCAGGCAGTGTGCCGCCGGTGTCGCCACGTATTCTGCATACCCGCCGCCAGGCAACAACGCACAGACCTGATCCCCCAGTGCCAACCCCGAGACCCCGGAGCCGATGGCCACCACCTCGCCCGAAGCCTCAAGCCCAGGAAGGTCGCTGGCCCCCGGCGGCGGATCATAGGCCCCTGCCCGCTGCAGAGCGTCCGGGCGGTTGACGCCGGCATAGGCCACTTTCAGAACCACCTGACCGTGACCGGGCTCGGGCATGGGGCGTTCCGTCAGCTTGAGAACGTCCGGACCTCCGGGCGTGGTGATCTCAATGGCGCGCATCATCTGGGGCATTGGCAAAACTCCTTTGCGCAATGGGTATCAGGCGAATCGGGAAAGGCCCAGCAGCAACAGGCGGTTACTTGCGCGGGTTCAGAAGACCCGGCAGATCGGCTCGCATCCTGACTGGCGCTCGGACCTGACTTGCCAGCCAGTTGGGAACCGCAAGGAACGGTTTCAACAGCGGATTGTTGTTCACCTGCGCCTTGAGCTTCTCGAACTGCATCACATCCGCAATGCGGCGATCCAGGAATTCCCATGTCCGCTGGTGGTCCGGGCTGTCATCGCCCAACCAGAACAACAGCGTCGAGGAATACACACCCGACAGTGTTGCGCGTTTGGTGTACCAGTTGACATCATCCGAAGTGTCGCCCAGCGCATCCCAGATCAAGTCACAGGTGCCCCAGACCGCTTTGGCGCCATCTGCTGCATATGACGGCAACGAAAACAAAGTCACACCTCGTCGCACCGCCTCCCTGTCGGGGACAGCCTGCAGGCGGAAGCGCACTGCGGCGGCAATCCTGTCGCGGAACTTCAGATCGCTCAGGTCCTCGGACTTCAGCCGTTCAAGCATCTCGGCGTCCCCGCGGGCGTGAAATGCGAGCGCCAAATCCACGGCGCCCCGCGGGCAGATGACACGGGCCAGACCTTCGTCCAGATCGCAGTCGGCAATGGCCGCGCGAAAGCTCTCTTCGGACCAACCATCAAAAGGAACATGGGTCAGAATTGCGTCCAGCAATTGCTGTTTTGCATCTTCATAGGTCACGGTCATGGCGGTCCTCCGACTGTTGGGCCCAGTACTAGACAAGTTAGGTCCGCTTTGCTATACGGCCAACTCCTGCAATTTCCTTGCAACTCTATCTAGAAAGGTGGTGACAACCACATGCAGGTTAGTGTTCGCGACAACAATGTCGATCAGGCGCTTCGTGCCCTGAAGAAAAAGCTGCAGCGCGAAGGCGTGTTCCGTGAAATGAAGCTGAAGCAACATTTCGAGAAACCGTCCGAGAAAAAAGCGCGCGAGAAAGCTGAAGCGATCCGCCGTGCCCGTAAACTGGCACGCAAGAAAGCCCAGCGCGAAGGTCTGCTCTAAGATCTTCCTCGTCCAGCTTTGGATGACACTATTTGACGACCCCCGAGGCATCGCCCGGGGGTTTGTCGTTTCTGGGGAACAAATCCCCGGTGTGCCTGCAAATCCAAGCCCGAAAACTGACGCCGTCTGGCATCACTCAGCAAGTTGCCGCACATGAATCAGCAAGTTTTGGTGGCAATTCGCCGTCCGATTCCACCCGGCAGATTTGTGACTTTTCTACGCCAAATTCTCGCCACTAATGTCACCTCAAAATAACGCAATCCAATGGAGGCAGAATCGCGTCAGTCGCAAGTTCACTTGAAAGGCAAATGCTGGAGCTCATAAATGCCGAGCGCGCCAGCCGAGGCCTGCAGCCCGTCCAGCTGGAACTGAGGCTGAACGACGCCGCTGAGGATCACAGCCAATGGATGCTGGACGTAGACAAGTTCAGCCACACGGGTGTCGGCAAGTCCCAGCCGTGGGATCGGATGGAAGATGCCGGCTTTGTGTTTTCAGGCAGCTGGCGTGCGACCGAAAACATAGCATGGCAAAGTGTCCGCGGTGCCCCAGGTCTGGCCGATGACGTCCAGAACCTGCACGACAGCCTAATGAACAGCCCCGGCCACAAGGCCAACATACTCGATCCGAACGTGGCCGTGATCGGGATCGGGATCGAGACCGGGAAATACCTGCATAACGGCGTGAATTACGACGCCATCATGGTCACGCAGAACTTCGCGCGGACTTCGGCGGCGGTCCAACTGGATACCGGCGGTTCCGGCGGCGGAGGAACTCCGTTGCCATCCCCCGCCCCGGCCCCAACACCCGCCGGCCCTGTGGAGATTTTTGTCAAACCCGGAAAGAAAGGGAATGCCGAAGACAACTGGTTTACCCTGGAAGTCGGGAAAGCCGGGCGACTGGACGGGCGCGGCGGCGATGACACTCTGACCGGGCAAAGTGGTCGAGATACCCTTCTGGGGCGGTCCGGGGATGACACTCTGCGCGGCGAAGGCGGCCGTGACAGGCTGTTCGGCGGACAGGGCAATGATACTCTGGAAGGCGGCGATGATCGCGATATCCTGAAAGGTCAGGCCGGCGACGATACGATGTTGGGTGGCACGGGTGACGACGTTCTACGTGGCGGCAGCGGAACCAACATCATGACCGGCGGCACCGGCGCAGATGACTTTTTCTTCAGCAACGGTATCAACCGCGTTACCGATTTCGAAGACGGCGACCAGGTTGTCCTGCGCAGCAGCGCCGCCATCAAGAGCTACAAGGATCTGATGAACAACCATATCTCTCAGTCAGGCAACGATGTGGTGATCGACGATGGCAAAGGCCACATGGTGATCCTCGAGGATACCTTGCTGGCTGATCTCGACCGCGACTCATTCATCTTCTGAGGCAGTTGCGGCCGAAAAAAGTGCCCCGATTCTGGGGCACTTTCTTTCAATAAATCTTGGGCACGTACAATTCGTCCGGCAGAACCCGCCGTTCATACTCGGGATTGTATTTCCGATCCGGCAGAGTGACCTTTTCGTGGGGCACCTCTTCGTACGGAATCTTGGTCAGAATATGCTCCATGCAGTTCAACCTTTCCCGCTTTTTGTCGTTGCCTTCGACAATGTACCAGGGGGCCTCGGGAATGTTGGTTCGGAACAGCATATCTTCCTTGGCCTTGGTATAGTCTTCCCAGCGGATCCGCGATTCCAGGTCCATCGGTGACAGTTTCCACTGCTTCATCGGATCGTGGATTCGCATCAGAAAGCGCAGTTGCTGTTCTTCGTCCGTGATCGAGAACCAGTATTTCAGCAAGATGATCCCCGACCGAACCAACATGCGCTCGAATTCGGGAACGTCCTGAAAGAACTGCTCGACCTGGGCCTCGGTGGCGAAGCCCATCACCCGTTCAACGCCCGCCCGGTTGTACCACGACCGGTCGAACAGAACGATCTCACCCGCCGCCGGCAAATGCGGCACATAGCGTTGAAAATACCACTGGCTCTGCTCGCGCCGGCTGGGGGCCGGCAAAGCAACGACACGTGCAACCCGCGGGTCCAGCCGTTGGGTGATCCGCTTGATTACCCCGCCCTTTCCAGCGCTGTCGCGCCCTTCGAACAGGATGCAAACCTTGGCGCCGGTATGCTGCACCCAGTCCTGAACCTTGATCAGTTCGGCCTGCAGGCGCAACAGGTTGCGGAAATAGACCTTGCGATCCAGCATTTCAGGATGCTGTTCGCGATAGATCTTGCGGACCTCCATCGACAGCATGGGTTCACTGAACTCGATCTCAAAATCCTCGTCCAGTGTGTCCTGCAACTCGGCTTCCAGCCAATCGTCGACTGTGTTCTCATAGTCTTCAGCCAAGGGCCTGCTCCTTATCTTTCAACAGTCTCGGACCATATCGGGTACGTGTAACCGGCCAATGTCATGCCGACCTTCTTCCCGCCCCGAAGGCCAATATTGAACCGGCTCAACGGCAGATACAACCGCATCGGCAAGACTGCCGCACCAGGGTCAAACAGGCAGTGCGGTCGTCTTGAAAACGGTCCGCAGGGCGAACGAGCTTTGCATTTGCGCAACTCCGGGCAGGCGCGACAGATACTGGCGGTGGATGCGCGCAAAATCCTCGGTGTTTTCGGCGACCACCTTCAGAACATAATCCGCCGACCCGGCCATCAGGTGACACTCCAGAACGTCCGGAATGCGCCGGACCGCCCGCTCGAAAGCCTCCAGCACCTCCTCGGCCTGACCCTGCAAGGTGATCTCGACAAATACGGTTGTCGGCACCCCCAGTTTGCGCGCATTCAACAGCGCGACATAATCCCGGATATAGCCTTCCGCCTCAAGCCGCTGAACCCGGCGATGGCAGGCCGACGGTGACAGGTTGACCTGCTCGGACAGTTCCGCGTTCGACATACGCCCCTTGCGCTGAAGGGCCGCCAGAATCTTTCGGTCAGTCGCATCAAGTGACATTCACGCACATCCGTTGCAAGATTTTCTCATTTCATCGAAAAATTTCCCACATATTAGCGCAGTTGCGCACCGAGTTTCACAGAAATTGCACCGCTTTCTGCACATAATTTGTGCAGTTTATGAATGGAGAGCCCCATGAAAATCGGATGCCCAAAGGAAATCAAACCGCAGGAATTCCGCGTAGGCATGACCCCCAACGCCGCGCAGGAAGCGGTTGCCCGTGGTCACGAGGTCATCATCGAAACCGGCGCCGGGCTGGGTTCAGGATTTGACAACGACGCCTATGTCGCCGCAGGCGCGCGCATCGTGGACACCGCGGAAGAGGTGTTCGCGACCGCCGACATGATAGTCAAGGTCAAGGAACCGCAAGCGGTCGAGCGCAAGATGCTGCGCAAAGGCCAGCTGCTGTTCACCTACCTGCACCTTGCGCCCGACCCTGAGCAAACCCACGATCTGCTGGCCTCGGGCTGCACGGCGATCGCCTATGAAACGGTAACTGATTCCAACGGTGGTCTGCCGCTGCTTGCCCCGATGTCCGAAGTCGCAGGTCGTCTGGCCCCGCAAGTGGGTTCGTGGACCCTGCAAAAAGCCAATGGCGGGCGCGGCGTTCTGATGGGCGGCGTCCCCGGTGTGGGCCCGGCCAAGGTTGTCGTGATCGGTGGCGGCGTCGTCGGCACGCATGCGGCTCAGGTGGCGGCGGGCATGGGCGCTGATGTGACCGTTCTGGACCGTTCGCTGCCGCGCCTTCGTTATCTGGACGACGTCTTCGGTGGCCGGTTCAAGAACCAGTACTCGACCGCCGGTGCTACGGCCGAGCTGATCCAGTCGGCGGATATGGTGATCGGGGCCGTTCTGATCCCGGGCGCGGCCGCCCCGAAACTGATCACCCGCGAGCAATTGTCGACCATGAAGCCGGGCGCCGTGCTTGTCGACGTTGCCATCGACCAGGGCGGCTGCTTCGAAACCTCCAAGGCAACGACACACGCGGATCCGATCTATGAGGTGGATGGCATCATGCACTACTGCGTGGCCAATATGCCGGGTGCGGTGGCACGGACCTCGACCATCGCGCTGGGGAACGCAACAATGCCGTTCATGCTGGCGCTGGCCGACAAGGGCTGGAAGCAGGCGTGCCAGGACGATCCCCACCTTCTGGCGGGCCTCAACGTGCACGCCGGCCAGTTGACATACTATGCTGTAGGCAAGGCACTGGGGATCGACGTGGTTTCGCCCGCAATGGTCGTCAAGGCCTGATCGAAACGCAACAGCGCCGCGCATCTGCGCGGCGCTTGGCCCAACCGAAGAAGGGCATTTCCAATGCCCGACGGACGGGCGGGAGCATTCAGCCCTCTTTGTGGATTTCCACCGAGTGCGGGTAGGGAATCGAAATGCCCTTGCTGTCAAACGCTTCCTTGACGGCCTTGGTCAGATCAAACTTGACGTCCCAATAGTCGGCGGCCGCGCACCACAACCGCGCGGTCAGGTCTACCGAGCTGTCTCCCAAGTTGGTCACACGCACCCAGGGCTCGGGGTCCGAGTGTATGCGCTTGTCCGCCTTGGCCACATCCAGAATGATCTTCATGGCCGCATCCGCACTGTCGCCATAGTCGATCCCGAACACCAGATCGACACGCCGCGTGTCGTGGGCCGAGTAGTTGGTGATAATCGACCCCCAGGCCTGACCATTGGGAACGATGATCTGCACATTATCGGGCGTGACCAGTTCGGTCGTGAACAGGTTCAGGTCCTTCACCGTGCCGGCTGTCCCACCGATATCCACGAACTGACCCAGCTTGTATGGCCGGAAAACCACCAGCATCACACCTGCGGCTAGATCGCTGAGCGTGCCCTGCAGCGCAAGGCCGATGGCCAGCGAAGCGGCACCCAGAATGGCAACGATACTCGTCGCTTCGATTCCGAAGATGCCAAGCACAGCAACCAGGACAATGGCCAGGATCACCCATTTGACGGTGCTGGCAACGAAATTCCCCAAAGTCGGATCGATTTGCGGGGTCGAATTAATTCGGCGGCGAACGATCCCTGCGATCATGCCAGCGGCTATCCAGCCGACAACAAGAACGATCAGGGCTTTGACCGCGCTCATGATCAATGGGGCAAATGCCCCTACCTGCGTCACGACCTCATCCACGGGCGTCTCCTTTCCAACAGCAACAAACCCGCGACTTTTGCGCGGGGTTTCCTCAACATTGGGCGATAAAACCGCACAGGTCTAGGTTTGAAATGTCCCGGATTTCCCCGCTGTGCTTCAGCAAACAGTCGCTGCCCGGGGTTGCACAGACCGCCATCTAACAATCCGCCCCTGAGTGCCTAGCTTGCAATAGTACCCGAACAAGGAGCTTGCCATGCTGGACACCGCCACCTTCCCGATCATGACCAAATGGCCCCCGCATTCGCCGGAGCGGATCCAACTCTATTCCTTCCCGACGCCGAACGGCGTGAAGGTGTCCATCATGCTCGAAGAAACAGGCCTGCCCTACGAGGCGCACAAGGTCACCCTGTCAGACGCTGACGTCAAAAGCCCCGAGTTTCTGTCGCTGAACCCAAACAACAAGATTCCGGCGATCATCGATCCTGACGGCCCGGACGGACAGCCCTTGGCGCTGTTCGAAAGTGGTGCGATCCTGCTTTACCTGGCCGAGAAAACCGGCAAGTTCCTCGGCCAGAACATGGCCGACAAGTATCGGATCACGCAATGGCTGATTTTCCAGATGGGCGGCGTGGGTCCGATGTTCGGGCAGCTGGGTTACTTCCACAAGTTCGCCGGCAGCGCGATCGAAGACCCGCGCCCGCGCGAGCGGTATATCAACGAGGCCAAACGGCTGCTGAATGTCGTCGAGACCCAGTTGCACGGGCAGGACTGGATCGCCGGTGAGTACTCAATTGCCGATATCGCTTTGGCCCCGTGGCTGCGCGGCCTTGATTTCTACGGCGCCAAAGAGTTGGTCGGCTGGGACGATCATCGCAACACCATCGCCTATCTGAACCGGTTCCTGGACCGGCCCGCGGTTCAAAAGGGTCTGGTCACGCCTCCGCGCGGGTAAGGGATCACGCCGTCGCCGCCTGGCAAGCGGCGTTGGCATTCCGTTCCATCAACCGGGCAGTTTCCCGGTCAGCACATAGCGCAGAATCTCGACCACCTGGCGGGGCTCCTCGGCCACCGCCAACGCGGCGGTATCGACCTCTTTCAGCGCATGCTGATGCTCGGGACCGTGCAGCACGATGATCGACTTGCCCAGGGCCGCGGCATAGCCCGCGTCGAAGGCCGCATTCCACTGCTTGTACTTGTCCCCGAATCGCACCACGACGACGTCGGCATCGGCGATCCCCTTGCGGGTACGGATCGCGTTGACCATCGCACCTTTGTGGTCGTGCCAATACTTGTTCGGCTCGGCCCCCAGAATGGCGACGCCGCAATCGTCGCTGGCCGCATGATCGGTCACCGGGCTGTTGAACGTGACGTCCAGCCCTTGCGCGCCTTCGATGATCTGTTCGCGCCAATCCGTGTGGATCTCGCCCGACAGGTAGACATTCAAACCCATTGCAGCCTCCGCCTTTTGCTTCTGGCCCTGTTTACTGTCCAAACCCGCAAAGCCCAATGCGGAAGTTGCCTGCCGATGCGGCGCTGGCGTCACAGCTTGCGGGCCACCAGATAGCGCGAGGGCGGTTTTGCCGGGAAGTTCCCGCTTTCGATAATCTCGAACCCGGCCTTTTCAATGGCGGTTTCCAGCGTCTTGATGTCGAATTGACTGACGAATGGCGCCTTGCCCAAAAGCTGCATGATCGGCAGCAGCAGCTTGAGCAAGCCGAACTTGAACCCCAATCCACCCTGGGCAAGACAGGGCGTTTTTGAAATGAACAGACCGCCGGGTTTCAACACCTCATGAACCCCGGCCAGCGTCGCCTCCAGATCCCGGATCAGGTGCAGCAGATTGAACGCCATCACCACATCATAGGCCCAATTCGGGGGGCGGTTCGCGTCGGCCTCGACAAAGACGACGTTTTCGATCTGCTCCTCTTGTGCCAACCTGCGGCCCACGGCCAACATGCCCGGAGAGACATCGCTCGCCGTGATCGTATCCGCATGGCCGGACAGCCGCAGCGCGGTGCGCCCGGTTCCGCAGCCCAGTTCCAGCACCTGGTCGGTTGGCTTCAAATAGGACACCGTGCGTTGCAACGTGTGCTCGTAGGACTCGATGTCCCGGATCGGGGATTTCGCGTATTTCTCGGCGATTCCGTCCCAGAATTTGGCTGTGGCGGTCATGTCGGCTCTCCTTTGAGCGCAAGCTAGTGATACGCGTTTCAAAGGTGAATTGCCGAAATTCGCAGAATCCTTATACATTCTTGCATGGATGATCCGCGCAAATTCGACTGGAACCATATCCGCGCCTTTCTGGCCACGGCCGAGACCGGCTCGCTTTCGGCGGCGGCACGACGGTTGGACCAGACACAACCGACCCTCAGCCGCCAGATCGCCGCGCTTGAATCCGATCTGGGCGTGATGCTGTTCGAACGGATCGGACGGACACTTCAGATCACCACCGCCGGGATCGAGCTGTTGGAGCACACCCGGACCATGGGCGCCGCCGCAGATCGCATTGCGCTGGCCGCGTCCGGTCAGGCGCAGTCGATCGAGGGGCAGGTGCGGATCACCGCAAGCGACGTGATGTCGGCCTATATCCTGCCGGATCTGCTGCGCGAGATCCGCGCGCAGGCTCCGAAACTGCGGATCGACGTGATCGCCGCGAACGACATTCGCGATCTGATGCGGCGCGAGGCGGATATCGCCATCCGCCATGTCCGCCCCGACCAGCCCGACCTGATCGCAAAACTGGTGCAGGAGGCTGACGGGCATTTCTATGCCGCCACCGCCTACCTAAACCGCGCTGGACGCCCCAAGTCCCTGTCGGACCTGTCCCGGCACGAGTTCATCAGTTTCGGCGACACCGCGCAGATGATCGCCTATTTCGAACCGATCGGCCTGCGCCTGACCGAAGAAAACTTCCGCCTGGGGTCGCAGAACGGCATCGTCTCGTGGGAGTTTGCCCGGCAGGGCTTTGGCATCGCGCCCATGTCCGAGCCGGTGGGCGATGCTACACCGGGAATGGAGCGCGTCCTTCCCGACATGGAGCCGCTGCGGTTCCCGATCTGGCTGACCACCCACCGCGAGCTGCATACCAGCCGGCGCATTCGGCTAGTCTTTGACCTGCTGGCAGAGTTCTTCGCAAAATGAAACACGCGCACCATCGGCGCGCGTGTCTCTTCGGGTTAGAGCCGCTTCAACCGCGCAGAACGCCGCCGGTGGCCTTGGTGACCTTGGCGATGATCTTTTCCGCCACCGCCTCGATGTCTTTTTCCTTCAGCGTGCTGTCGGTCGGCTGCAGACGCACGGTGATGGCCAGAGATTTCTTGCCCTCACCCAGGCTGCCGCCGATGAATTCGTCGAATACGCGCACCTCTTCGATCAGCGCCTTGTCTGCTCCGGCGGCGGCATTCACCAGCGTCAGCGCCTCGACATCGGCATCGACGACAAAGGCAAAGTCACGCTCGACCGCCTGCAGGTCGCGCAGTTCCAGCGCCGAGCGGGTGGTGCCGGATTTGCGCGGCAGCGGCACCTCGTCCGGCCAGATGGTGAAGGCCACGGCCGGGCCCTTGATGTCCAACTGCTGCAGCACGCGCGGATGCAGTTCGCCGAACACGCCCAGCATTTTTTTTGGGCCCAGGCAGATCTTGCCGTGACGGCCCGGATGCCACCAGGCGTCGCCATCGCGCAGGATCTGCACTTTGGCGGGGGCACCTATGGCGGCCAGCACGGCCTCCGCATCGGCCTTGGCGTCAAACACGTCGACCGCGCGGGCGGCGCCGTGCACATCCTTTTGTCCGGTCCGCCCGACCAGAAGGCCTGCGATCTGGGTGCGTTGCTCGCCGGGTTCCCCGTCATGAAAGACCGGGCCGACCTCGAACAGAGCTAGATCGGCAAAGCCGCGCGCCTGGTTGCGCGCCGCGGCCTGCAACAGGCCGGGCAACAGGTCGGGGCGCATGTGGCTCATCTCGGACGAGATCGGGTTTTCCAGCATCGTCGCGTCATCGCCGCCACCGAACAGCGCGGCCGAAGCCTGATCGATGAAAGTGTAGCTGACGCATTCATTGTACCCCAGCGCCGCGCAGTTGCGCCGCGCCATCGACTGACGCCGCTGGGCCGGGGTCATGACCGGCTTGGGAATACCATCCGTGACACGCGGCAGCGGCTTGCCCTGCAGCTTGGTCAGCGAGGCGATGCGGGCGACCTCCTCGACCAGATCGGCCTCGCCCTGGATGTCGGGGCGCCAACTGGGCACATGGGCCATGTCGCCTTCCAGACGGAAACCCAGCCGGGTCAGGGTCTGGCGCTGCTCGCTTTCGGGGATGTCCATGCCCACCAGCGACTGCACCCGCGCCGCATCCAGCCGATAGGCGCGCGAATGGTCCGGCGCCTTGCCGGCCTCGACCACCTTCGAAACCTCGCCGCCGCAGATGTCCAGGATCATCTGGGTCGCGTGCTCCAGCCCTTCCAGCGTGTATGCCGGATCGACTCCGCGTTCGAACCGGTACCGCGCGTCCGAGTTGATCTTGAGCGCGCGCCCCGCCAGCGCGATCTGGACATGATCCCAGAAGGCGCTTTCCAAAAACACGTTCACCGTGTCCTCGGTACAGCCGGTCTCTTGCCCGCCCATGATGCCGGCGATGGATTCCGGGCCGTTGTCGTCGGAAATCACAATCATGCCGGGCTGCAGCGTGTATTCCTTTTCATCCAGCGCCACCAGTTTCTCACCGCCCTTGGCGCGGTACACCCGCAGGTTGCCTTTGACCTTGTCGGCGTCAAAGACGTGCAGCGGGCGGTTGCTGTCGAAGGTCATGTAGTTGGTGATATCCACCAGGGCCGAGATCGGACGCAGGCCGATCGCCTTCAGCTGATCCTGCAGCCATTGCGGGCTGGGGCCGTTCTTGACGCCGCGGATCAGGCGGCCGGTGAAATGCGGGCAGCCATCCAGCGTGTCGTCGTCGATCGTCACCTTGATCGGGCTTTCGAAATCCCCCGGCACCGGGGCATAGTCGCGCTGCTTCAGCGTGCCCAGACCCCGCGCCGCCAGATCGCGCGCGATGCCTGCAACGCCCAGCGCATCGGGGCGGTTGGGAGTGATGGCGATCTCGATCACCGGGTCGATCTTGGCGGGGTCGTTCTCGGCCAGCCAGTCGACGAACCGCTGGCCCACCTCGCCCGAGGGCAGCTCGATGATGCCGTCATGTTCGTCCGACAGTTCCAGCTCGCGCTCGGACGCCATCATGCCAAAGCTTTCGACGCCGCGGATCTTGCCAACGCTGATCGTCAGATCCAGACCGGGGATATACATGCCCGGCTTGCAGACTACGACGGTGATGCCCTCGCGCGCGTTGGGGGCGCCGCAGATGATCTGCAACTCGCCCTCGTCAGTGTCCACCTTGCAGACGCGCAGCTTGTCTGCATCGGGGTGTTTCTCGGCATGTTTCACATAGCCCAGGGTAAAATCCTTGAGCTTGTCGGCCGGGTTGATGACCTCTTCGACCTCGAGCCCGAGATCGGTCAGCGCCTCGGCGATCTCATCAACCGAGGCGTCGGTGTCCAGGTGGTCTTTCAGCCAGGAGAGGGTGAATTTCATTTCTGTTTTCCTGTCCGGTTAGGCGGGCCAGCCCGCCGAATTCTCTTGGGCAGCAGGGCAAGCCCCACGCTATTTCATCGTGACAAGCCACCATGCAGGTTCGGCATATCCAACGCCGCAAACCCATAGTGCCGCAGCCAGCGCAGGTCGCTGTCAAAGAACGCCCGCAAATCCGGGATGCCGTATTTCAGCATCGCCAGACGATCGATGCCGATGCCGAAGGCAAAGCCCTGATAGACCTCGGGGTCGATCCCGCCGGCGGCGATCACCTTGGGGTGGACCATGCCGCTGCCCAGAATCTCCATCCAGTCGTCGCCCTCGCCGATCTTCAGCTGGCCGCCTTCCCAAGAACAGCGGATATCGACCTCGGCCGAGGGTTCGGTGAACGGGAAATGCGAGGCGCGGAAGCGCAGTTCGACGTCGTCGACCTCGAAGAACGCCTTGACGAATTCCTCCAGCACCCATTTCAGGTTCGCCATCGAGATATCCTTGTCGATGGCCAGGCCTTCGACCTGGTGGAACATCGGCGTGTGGGTCTGGTCATAGTCGGCGCGATAGACACCGCCCGGACAGATCACGCGGATCGGCGCGCCCTGCTTTTCCATCGAGCGGATCTGAACCGGCGAGGTATGGGTGCGCAGCACATGCGGCGGGCGATTGTCGCCCGGCGCGCGGTGCATGTAGAACGTGTCCATCTCGGCCCGCGCGGGGTGGTGGCCGGGGATGTTCAGCGCGTCGAAATTGTACCAATCTGTCTCGATCCGCGGACCTTCGGCGACGGAAAAGCCCAGTTCGGCAAAGATCGCGGTCAGTTCCTCGGTCGCCTGGCTGACCGGGTGAATCGAGCCTTGGCGGCGCGGGCGCGCGGGCAGGGTCACGTCCAGCCACTCGGTCCGCAGACGTTCGTCCAGCGCGGCATCGGCCAATGCGGCCTTCTTGGCGGCCAGCGCCGAATTGATCTCGTCCTTCAGCGCGTTCAGCGCGGGGCCGGCGACCTGGCGTTCCTCGGGCGTCATCTTGCCCAGTTCGCGCATCTTCAGCGCCACTTCGCCCTTTTTGCCCACCGCGGCCACGCGGATCGCTTCCAGCGTGCTTTCGTCGCCTGCGTCAGCGATCTGACCCAGGTATTTTGCCTTAAGATCGTCCATGACGGTCCCCTGAATTCTGTTGCTGTCCTGCTATCACAGCAGCGCGCGAAAGCAAGAGGGCCGGGCCGCGCGATCAGGTCGCGCGCAGAACCGCTGCCTGTCGATCACACCGGACCGGGCGGATCGTGGGGCCATAGCCCTGCGGATGGGTCTGCAGTTCGGGGAACAGCGCAAACAGTTCGCGCGCGGCCTCCTGCTCCAGCCCCGAGAGCGCCTCCTGCCCCGGAAAGAAGCTCTCGGACACAAGACCTGAAGTGGTGACCAGCTGGTGCTGGTCGAAGAACAGGTGGACATAGCGGACAATGTCACAGGGCTGCACGGTGACGGTATCGCCGTAGACCAGCGATTTGGCGGGGACCAGAACCTCATCCTCGCCGAACAGAAGCTGGGCTTGCCAGCCTCCGACCAGAATGCGGTGCTGGGGCGAGACCAGAATGTCTGTCTTGGCGCCCAGAACACCCGCGCGGATGCGCACCGGCGCGAAACGACCCACGCCGCGCACCGTGCGGCCGCCGATCCAGCGCACCCGGCAGGGGCCGTCATCGACGGTCAGGACCGTATCGCCGGGCTGCAGCGTCTCGATCCGGCGCGGCCCCTCGGGGGTATCCACCAGGGTTCCGGCCGTGAAACAGGCGGCCCCGGTATCCCCGGGCGACAAGGGGCCATAGGTCAGCGTGTCAGGATCGGGTTGATTGAACTGCAGGGTCGTCGTCGTCTGGTTCGGCCCGACCAGCACCGGCAGGTTGACCGAGGTTTCCCCGGCCGCCAACCCATCGACCGCGACGATGTTCTGCGTGCCGCCACCGATGTCGTAGAAATCTATTACCTCACCCGTGGCGGTGTTGGTCAGCGCATAGGCTTCGTAATTGGTTGGGCCGCCACCATCCGGATCGGTCAGGAAGATCGGAAAATCATCGGCCGAGATGACATAGACGATCTCGTTGTTGTCGGGGTCGACGGTGACCTGAACGGAGGGATCGTTGAGTGGGATCTCGATCCCAACCTGCCCGTTCGCCTGATAGAAGGACACGGTGAAATCCGCCGGATCTTCGCCGGGGCGAAGGGACACCTCCAAGAATTCGGACACGCCCGAATTCGCGGCATAGGCATTGGAATAATGCAACTCACTGATACGCCCCATGAAAGCACCACGACCGGAAAACCTGACCCGAATGTATCGCGCAAACGCCGCCGCCGAACAAGGCGCGATCCGGGAATGTGGCTAACAGGCCCCTAATTGCAACAGGTCGCGGTCAGTAGCTGTATTCGGGGTAGATCCGCGTCAGATCGCCCTGCCAGTCGCCGTGGTAATGCTCCAGCAGCTCGTCGGCCGGCACCTTGCCGGACTGGATGCTTTCCTTAAGCGCGTTCACGAAATGGGTCTCGTCCGGGACCAGCCCGCCTGCACCCGGCCGCGCCCGCGCCTTCAGGCCGGACTCGGCGATGGCCACCACCTCGCGCGCCAGATCGTGCATGTTGATACCGCCGACCTGCGCCTGCAGCCCGTCCCGGGCCGCGGCGACGCGCAACCCCTCGCGGGTTTCGGCGTCCCAGCCCTTGACCAGATCCCATGCGGCATCCAGCGCGGACTGGTCATAGGTCAGCCCTACCCAGAAGGCGGGCAGCGCGCACAGACGGCGCCACGGGCCGCCGTCGGCCCCGCGCATTTCCATGAACTTCTTGATCCGCGCCTCGGGGAAGGCGGTGGTCAGGTGATCGGCCCAATCCGAAAGCGTCGGCGTCTCGCCCGGCAGCGCGGGCAGCTTGCCCTGCAGGAAATCGCGGAATGACATGCCCAGCGCGTCGATATACTTTCCGTCGCGATAGACGAAATACATCGGCACATCCAAAGCGTACTCGACATAGCGCTCGAACCCGAAGCCGTCCTCGAACACGAAGGGCAGCATGCCGGTGCGCGCGTCATCCAGATGCCGCCAGATGTAGCTGCGCCAGCTTTTGTGGCCGTTGGGCTTGCCCTCGAAGAAGGGCGAGTTGGCAAACAGCGCGGTCGCCACCGGCTGCAGGGCCAGCGCCACGCGCAGCTTCTGCACCATGTCCGCCTCGGACCCGAAATCGATGTTGACCTGAACCGTGCAGGTCCGGCGCATCATGGCGCGGCCCATGTCGCCGACCTTTTCCATGTAGTCATTCATCAGGACATACCGGCCCTTGGGCATCAGCGGCATGTCCTCGTGCTTCCAGATCGGTGCGGCGCCCAGCCCGATGAAGCCTACGCCGATCTTATCGGCGATGTCCTTCACGTCGCGCAGATGCGCGTTCACCTCGTCGCAGGTCTCGTGGATGGTCTCCAGCGGAGCGCCTGACAGCTCCAGCTGCCCGCCCGGTTCCAACGAGACGTTGGCCCCGTCCTTTTCCAGCCCGATCAGCTTGCACGCCTCTTCCACGGGGGTCCAGCCATGCCCGTCGCGCAGCCCCTGCAGTACCGCCAGGATCGAGCGTTCGCCTTCGTAGGGCAGCGGCTTCAGCGTGTCCTTGCAATAGCCGAATTTCTCGTGCTCGGTCCCGATGCGCCATTCGCTTTTGGGTTTGCAGCCATCGGCCAGGTATTCGGCCAGTTGTTCGTGGCGTTCGATCGGCCCGCCGCCGGACTGAGGAATGGACATGAACCGTGCTCCGATCCTGAAGTGTCGAGTCGTGGGGGTCAGTGGTGGTCGCAATCTCCCCCGGTGTCAATGCACCGTCAATTCAACCGGATGTGTGCCGGGCGCGAGGGGTGGCGTTCCCAGATGACCACCGGATGCGACGCCCCGCCCTTGAGTTCCGACAGCATCCGCTCGGTCCGCAGCCCCGGCAGGGCCGAGAACACATCGAACAACGCCTCGGCGCCCTCGGCATTCACGGGAATGTGAAGCGGCGGCTGGCCGGGCTGCTGCAGCACCCAATGCGCGGGGCTGGCGGTAGGGTCCAGAGTCAGGCTCTCGATTTCGCGAGTGGCGACGATGCCACCGTCCAGCGGCCCCAGATAGGCGATCTGTCCTTCATCCACCGACACCACGCCCGGCCCGCCCGCGCCCAGCCGGAACCGCGCGCGCTGTACGCCGATCACGGCCAGCGCGACCGAGACCAGCACAAGCACCCAGCCCAGCCAGCCCAGCAACCCGCCCGGACCGCCGATCCAGCTGAGGCCAAGGATCAGAACGAACCCGGCGGCCAGCACCTCGCGCCAGCGCCACAGGGCCAGTTTGGCTTCGGGTCGGATGAAACTCATGACGCGGCCTCCATCTGATCGCTGAACAGGACCAGTGAAAAGGTCCCGGCAGGGGCAAACCCAATCGCAACATAAGCACGCACGGCGGCGTTTGAAGCCGCGAACAGAACGGCCCTGCGCACTCCGGCGGCCCGCGCTTCGGCCAGATGCAGGGCGACGGCGGTGCGGGCATAGCCTCGCCCGCGCAGCGCGGGCGGCGTAAACACGCCGCCGATCTGGACGATCTCGGGCAACGTGGCATTGAAGCCCGTCATGCTGACGGGGTGGCCGTCGACCATCAACAGCCGGTGCGAGTCGCGCTGAATATATCCGTCGATGTCTTTCTGCGCAGCCTTGCGGGCCATGCCCGGGTCGGTGCCCAAAGATTCCAAGTGATAGGCCTCGCGCCAGCGGATCAGCAGGCTGCGGTCGCCGTCAGACAGAGGCACCAGCCTTGCGTTTTCCGTTGGTGGAACGATCAGGTCGCGCAAGTCCAGCGCAAAAGAGGGCTCATCCCGGTCCAGACGGGCGGCGCGGTCCTGCCATCCGGCCTGTCGCAGAAACCGGCGGGCTTGCGTTGCCTCGCCCGCCAACCCAATGACCGTGCGGCCCCGGATCAGGTCCGCTGCCTCGGCCAGGCCGGCCTCGGGCAGATCCGGGCATTGCGGCAGGATCATGCCTTCGTTGGTGATGCCGAACACGCCGCGCAGCGGGTCGCCCAGCATCCACATGCTCATCGCGCGCGGTGCAGGTGCGTTCAGGCCGAACTCTCGCAGGTTGGCCAGCGCGAACATCGAGCTTTGCACATGATCCAGAAGAAACCGCTCGATCGCCGGAACATCCTGTTGCTGCGCCGGCCGCCACATCAGGACCAGTCCCCCAGCGTCTGCTGCCACAGGGTCATCGCGGCCACCGCCGCCGTATCGGCCCGCAGGATGCGCGGCCCCAGGCTGACCACATGCGTGAACGGCAGATTCTTCAGCCGCTGGCGCTCGGTATCGGAGAACCCGCCCTCGGGGCCGATCAGGATGGCCCACGGCAGGCCCTTGTCCTGCGCGGCCAGGCGCAGGGCCGATCCGGCCTCGGCCTCGTCGCAGAACATCAGCTGGCGGTCGTCGGGCCAGTTGTCCAACAGCTTGTCCAGCCGCTGCAGGTCGCAGACCTCGGGCACGAAGGTGCCGCCGCATTGCTCGGCCGCCTCGACCGCATGGGCCTGCAGCCGGTCCTGGCGGATGCGTTCGGAATTGGTGAAGGCAGTCTGCACCGGCATGATCTTCGCGGCCCCCATCTCGGCCGCCTTTTCGACGATGAAATCGGTGCGCGCCTTCTTGATCGGGGCAAACAGCAGCCAAAGGTCCGGCGGCAGTTGCAGTGGCCGGGTCTGTTCAAGACAGCTCAGAGTACCGCCCCGCTTGCCCGCCTCGGCCACCTGCGCCAGCCACTCGCCATCACGGCCGTTGAACAGGGCCACCTGCCCGCCCACGGCCAGACGCATCACGCCGAACAGGTAATGGGCCTGCTCGCGCGTCAAAGGAACCGATTGCCCCGCACCCAGAGGGTGATCTACATACAGCCTGATCTTCGCACTCATGAGACCCTACATATGCAAGGCAATGCCCCAACACCAGACGGTCAGGTCGCCGACGCCGTTACCGGCAACTGGGTCGATACCCGCGCCCCGGCCTTTGCCCGCCCCTATCTGCGGCTGTCGCGCGCGGACCGGCCGATCGGGACGTGGCTGCTGCTGATTCCGTGCTGGTGGGGCTTGGCGCTGGCGATCCTGCATGACGGTCAGCCGCGGTGGGGCGATCTGTGGATTGCCGTGGGGTGCGCGGCCGGGGCCTTTCTTATGCGTGGCGCGGGGTGCACCTGGAACGACATCACCGACCGCAAGTTCGACGCGCAGGTCGCCCGTACGCGCTCGCGGCCCATCCCCTCGGGTCAGGTCAGCGTGCGGCAGGCGGTGATCTGGATGGGCCTACAGTGCCTTCTGGCGCTGGCGATCCTGCTGACCTTCAACCAGGCGGCCATCGCGATGGGCGTCCTGTCGCTGCTGCCGGTGACGATCTATCCCTATGCCAAGCGCTTCACCTGGTGGCCGCAGGTGTTTCTGGGGCTGGCCTTCAACTGGGGCGCCCTGCTGGCCTGGGCGGCGCATCGCGGCACGGTCGAATGGCCTGCGATCCTGCTGTACCTGTCCGGCATCGCCTGGACGCTGTTCTACGACACTATCTATGCCCACCAGGACGCCGAGGATGACGAGCTGATCGGCATCAAGTCCACCGCGCGTCTGTTCGGGACCGACACCGCGAAATGGCTGAAGTATTTCCTTGTGGCGACCGTGGCGCTGATGGGGCTGGCCATCGTCGAGGCCGCGCTGCCCAATTCCAGCGTGCTGGCACTGGTCGTGGCCATCGGTGGACCTTGGGCAATGGGGTGGCACATGGCGTGGCAACTGCGCGGGCTGGACATCGAAGACAACGCGAAACTGCTGCAGCTGTTTCGCGCCAACCGGGATACCGGCCTTATTCCGCTCATCTTCCTTTGCGTCGCATTGCTCCTCTGATTGCACCTCGGTACCGGTGCCTGTAAGAGTCCCGCCCAATGGCCCGAGGAGATAAGAAACCGCTCATGCGCTTGCCGTATTTCCTGACATCAGCCCTGATCTTTGTCGTGTCGGCGGGGGTCTGTCTGCTGGCCGCCGGATTCGCGGTGACCAAGATCGAAGAAACCTCGGAAACTGCCGTTCGAAATGCACTGAGCATGCAGGGCCACGAGTGGGCCGAAGTGCAGGCGGATGGGCTGCGCGTTGTGCTGACCGGTACTGCCCCGGACGAGGCCACCCGATTCAACGCGCTGACCGCGGCCGGTACACAGGTCGACACCTCTCGGGTGATCGACGAGATGGACATTGCCCCGACGGCTGACCTGACTCCGCCCAAATTCTCGGCAGAAATTCTCCGGAACGACAGCGGCATTTCCGTGATCGGGTTGGTTCCGGCCAGCGTGGATCGCAACGCACTGATGGCCCGGCTGCAGAAGCTGGACCCCCAGGCGCGGGTGTCGGACCTGCTGGAAACCGCAGACTACAAGAAACCCAAAGGCTGGGACGACGCGATATCCTACGCCATCCTTGCCCTGTCCAAGCTGCCGCGAGCCAAGGTTTCCGCCAGTCCCGACCTGGTTAAGATCACTGCCATCGCTGACAGCCAGCAGGAAAAAGAACGGCTGGAACAAGAGCTGACACGCGCCGCGCCGCCCAGCTTGCGCATCGGTCTGGCGATTTCGGCACCGCGCCCGGTGATCACTCCGTTCACATTGCGCTATCTGATTTCGGAAGATGGCGGACAGTTCGACGCCTGTTCGGCACAGGATGAAAAGGCGCGCGACACCATTGTTGCCGCCGCGCAGGATGCCGGGCTGTCAGGGCCCTATACCTGCACGATCGGCCTGGGTGTGCCATCGCCCCGATGGGCGCAGGCCGCTGAACTGAGTATCCGGGCTCTGTCCGAGATCGGGCAAGGTTCCGTCACGATGTCGGATGCCGACATCACGCTGATTGCTGAACCGAACACCAGCCCGGCCACCTTCGACAAGGTCGTGGGCGAGTTGGAAAACGCCCTGCCCGAAGTGTTTGCCCTGCACGCGGTTCTGCCTGAACCCGAAAACAACGAACAGGCCGGACCTGTGGAATTCACCGCCACCCGCAGCCCGGAAGGTCTGGTACAACTGCGCGGCCGTCTGGGCGACGATTTGCAGCGTGACATGATCGACAGCTACGCCCGGGCTGCCTTCGGATCCGATCAGGTTCACAGTGCCGCCCGCGTAGTCGACCAGATGCCGCAGGACTGGCCCGTACGCGTTCTGGCGGGGCTGGAATCCCTGTCCTGGCTGAACAACGGCGTGCTGACCGTAACGCCCGACAAGGTCGAGTTGACAGGCGTCAGCCATGATGAAGACGCCAAGGCACAGATCGCGGGCCTGCTGTCCGACAAGCTGGGCGATGCGCAGGACTTTGACCTGTCGATCACCTATCAGCCCCCGCCCGAACGCGAAGACGCGCTGCCAGACCCCGAGCAGTGCGAAAGTCGCATCGCCGAGGTTCAGGAAACCCGCAAAATCACGTTCGAGCCCGGATCGGCTACGGTTTCATCAGAGTCCCGCGACAGTCTGAACCAGATTGCCGAGATCCTGCGCGAATGTGGACCGATCCGGATTGAAATCCAGGGTCATACCGACAGCCAGGGCCGTGAAGAGATGAACCAGCAACTGAGCCAGTCACGCGCCCAGTCCATCCTGAACGAATTGCGCGCCCGTCGGGTGCCGACCAAAAGCTACTCGGCCGCAGGATATGGTGAGACGCAGCCGATTGCAGACAATGACACCGAAGACGGGCGCGAGAAAAACCGGCGCATCGAATTCCGGCTGATCCGGCCCGAGCCGGTCGCCAATCAGGAAACCGGTCTGGAAGCATTGGAGACCCAGACAAGCGCAACCGAACCTGCGCCAACAGAAGAAGAAGCATCCGAAACGGATGCAGGGGACCAGTAAGTTGAACAGAACCGAATTCATCATCGCCACCGCCGTCATCCTGTTCGCCGCCTTCTGCATGGGCTGGTTCGCCAACTGGCTGGTGCACCGCCTGTCGCGCGTGCGCCAATCCGACGTGGCCGATCTGGACCGCATGAGCCAGGAGCTGCACGAGGCCGAGGAAACCCGTGATCAGGCGATCACCTATCTCCAGCAGCGCGAGGCCGAGCTGACCAACCAGCTGACCCAAACCGAGGCCGAGCTGGCCGCGGCTATGGACGGGCTGCGCGCCGCCCGTCAGGAAGCCGAGGAATTGCGCGGCCGGATCAACAACGCCGACTGAGCGCCTACCAGCGCGACAGCGCGTCCTCGTCCTCGTCCTTGGCGGCAACCCACTCCGCGCCCAAACCTGTGATTTCCTTCTT
Organism: Ruegeria arenilitoris; assembly: GCF_013032855.1. GTDB lineage: Bacteria > Pseudomonadota > Alphaproteobacteria > Rhodobacterales > Rhodobacteraceae > Ruegeria > Ruegeria arenilitoris. The sequence continues at coordinate 156,494 of NZ_WQDA01000005.1, read as the reverse complement.
CCAGAACGGGGCGCGGGATTTCAGGTAATCCATCAGGTATTCAGCGGCCTCGAACGCATCTTTGCGGTGCGGGGCTGCCGTTGCGACCATCATGATCCGGTCACCTGGGGCCAGCCGCCCATGGCGATGGATCACCAGCACGTCACCCAGCGACCACCGGCTCTTGGCTTCCTCGGCGATCTTGGCGATGGCGCGTTCGGTCATGCCGGGATAATACTCGATCTCCATGTAGGCCAGATCGGTCTGCGCCAGATCGCGCACGACGCCGGTAAAGGTGACGATAGCGCCATTGGCCGTGTCACCTGCGGCAAAGGCATTGGCCTCGGCCCCCAGATCGAACGGCTCTTGCTGGACGGAGATCCGCATTGCCTTATCCGCCGGTCATGGGCGGGAAAAAGGCCACTTCGCGGACGCCGGCCAGCGGCGCGTCGAAATCCGACAGCTCCTGATCCAGCGCGACCCGCAGGGCCGACAGGTCGGCAAAGGCCGCGGCATAGCGGTCTTCGCGGGCGCTGAGTTCGGTCACCAGATCGGAGACCGTAGCTGCGGTGGTTTCGACCTTCTCCTTCGGCACGCCGATCCGCTCGCGGACCCAGGCGAAATACAGAACATCCATGCGTCAGCCCTCCTTCAGATGGGGCATGGCTTTACGTAGGTAGTCGTAGCCGGTGATCAATGTCAGCGTCGCCGCGATCCACAGCAGCCACAACCCGATGCGGCCCGACCAGAACATGCCATCCAGCTTCCATTGCAGGCCCGAGATGTCCTCGACCTGGCCCGACAGGATCTGGTCGATCAGCGCGGCATCCATGCCGAAGGTGGACATGACGAAATAGTGCTCGAATATGCCCTGCGAAAACAGCACGGCGATCGCCACCATCTGCGCGGTCGTCTTCCACTTGGCCAGCTTGGTGACCTTGAGCGTTCCGGCCACGTCGCCCAGATACTCGCGCAGGCCCGAGACGAAGACCTCGCGGAACAGGATCACGGTGGCGGGCAGCACCAGCCAAGGCGTCCAGTGCTCGGTCGAATAGCCGACAAGGATCATCAGCGCGATCACCACCATCGCCTTGTCGGCGATCGGGTCCAGCATCGCACCCATCTTGGTTTCCTGCTTCCACGCGCGCGCCAGATAGCCGTCGAACCAATCGGTTATGGCCGCCGACAGGAACAGGATCAGCGCGAACCAATCGGCATAAGGCCGCGTGAAATACAGAAACATCACCGCCAGGCCGGGTGCGGCCAGAAGGCGCAGCAAAGTCAGAATATTCGGCAGGTTCCACTTCATGCGCTGGACCCTACAACCATGACCGGGAACAGAAAAGACGGCACGACAAAAAACTGCCAAGAACACAGGTGTTTGGACCACGATAGGTCAGACCGTCGCAGGCGGAGGATCGATGACCGTTTCCCCCTTGGCGCGGCGCGAAGAACGGGTCAGGTTGCGCGGGTATCAGCACACCAGGAAAGATCCGCCCCGTGACCTCACATATCAGAACCGATGCGCGCGCCAACCTGATCGGCAGCGCCTGGATGATCGCGGCCATGGCCGGGTTCGCCCTGGAGGACGCGCTGTTGAAAAGTGCGGCCAAAGCGCTTCCCATCTGGCAGGTTCTGGTGCTGTTCGGGCTGGGCGGCGCGTTGGTTTTCGCCGGAGCCGCGTTGCTTCAGGGGCGGCGGTTGCTGCACCCCGATGTCCTGTCCAAGCCGATGAAGATCCGAGTACTGTTCGAAGTCTTCGGTCGCCTGTTCTACGTGTTGGCCATCGCCCTGACGCCGCTGTCCTCGGCCACGGTGATCCTGCAGGCCACGCCGCTGGTCGTGGTGGCGGGTGCCGCGCTGTTCTTCGGGGAGACCGTCGGCTGGCGCCGCTGGAGTGCCATTCTGGTCGGACTGATCGGAGTGGTGATCATCATCCAGCCAACCGGAGACAGTTTCTCGGCCCTGTCCATTCTTGCGGTGCTGGGGATGCTGGGCTTTGCCGGCCGCGATCTGGCCAGCCGCGCGGCCCCGGCCACGCTGGGCACCACCGTTCTTGGGTTTTATGGCTTTCTGTCAATTGTCGTCGCCGGCGGTCTGTATTGGGCGTTCGAAGGCGCCGCCGCGGTGCCGGTGGACGCCCGAGCCGCCCTGCACCTGACTGGAGCCGTGGTGATGGGCGCGGTGGCCTATTCTTCGCTGATGCTGGCCATGCGGACGGGTGAAGTGTCGGCCGTAACTCCGTTTCGCTATACCCGCCTTCTGTTCGGCATCGGGCTGGGCGTACTGATATTCGACGAGCATCTGGACCAGACCATGTGGCTGGGCAGCGCGCTGATCGTGGCCTCGGGGCTTTACATCCTGTGGCGCGGGCGCCGGCGGCCTCAGCCCTTTTCGTGAAAGAAATCATAGACCTTCTGCGCCAGACCGGCCGAGATCCCGTCCACCGCCTTCAGATCCGCCAGATTGGCGCGGCTGACCGCCTTTGCGCTGCCGAAATGTGCCAGCAAGGCGCGTTTGCGGGCCGCGCCCACGCCGGGGATTTCATCCAGAGGCGTCGCTCCCATCGCCTTGGCCCGTTTGGCGCGGTGGGTACCGATGGCAAAACGGTGCGCCTCGTCCCGTAGCCGCTGAATGAAATACAGAACCGGGTCGTTGCGTTTCAGGGCAAAGGGGCGTTGGCCGATGCGGTGGAACTCTTCCTTGCCGTGGTCCCGATCGACGCCCTTGGCGACACCGACCATCGGGATGTCCTCGACCCCGTGCGCCTGCATGATCTCGTGCACGGCGCTCACCTGCCCCGCGCCCCCGTCGATCAGCAACAGGTCGGGCCACAGGCCCTTGTCGCGGTCCGGGTCCTCTTTCAGCAGGCGGGTGAAGCGGCGGCTCAGCACCTCTTTCATCATGCCGAAATCGTCGCCCGGCGTCAGGTCGTCTCCGCGGATGTTGAACTTGCGATAGGCATTCTTCATGAACCCCTCGGGCCCGGCCACGATCATCGCGCCCACCGCGTTGGTGCCCTGGATATGCGAGTTGTCATAGACCTCGATCCGGTTCGGCGGCGCGTCCAGATCAAAGGCCTCGGCCAGGCCGCGCAGCAGCTTGGCCTGCGTCGCGCTTTCCGACATGCGGCGCGCCAGCGCCTCGCGCGCGTTGCGCAGCGCGCCCGAGACCAGCTCGAGCTTTTCGCCCCGCTGCGGCACCAATATCTCGACCTTGCGACCGGCCTTTTCCGACAGGGCCTGCTGCATCAGGTCTGCGTTCTCGATCCCGTCCGACAGGATCAGTTGGCGCGGCGGTTCCTTGTTGTCGTAGAACTGGCCCAGAAAGGCCTCCATCACCTCGGCCGCCGACACGTCAGGCCCGACCCGCGGATAGAAATCGCGGTTGCCCCAGTTCTGGTTGGCGCGGATGAAGAACACCTGAACGCAGGCCTGCCCGCTGTCCATATAAAGGCCGATCACATCCGCCTCGGCCACACCGCGCGGGTTGATGCCCTGCGCCGTCTGCACCTGCGTGAGCGCGCGTATCCGGTCGCGCAGGGCGGCGGCGCGCTCGAACTCCATCGCGTCCGAGGCCTCCTGCATCTGCGCGGCCAGTTCCTCCTGGATCCGGGTCGAGCGTCCGGACAGAAACCGCTCGGCGTCACACACGCTTTCGGCATAGTCGGCCTGCGAAATCATGTCCACGCACGGCCCCGAGCAGCGCTTGATCTGGTAGAGCAGGCAGGGCCGGGTGCGACTGTCGAACATCGAATCCGAACAGTTGCGCAGCAGAAACGCCTTCTGCAATTGGTTCAGCGTGCGGTTCACCGCGCCCGCGCTGGCGAAGGGGCCGAAATAGGCGCCCTTTTCCTTCTTGGCCCCACGATGCTTCTTGATCTGCGGAAACGGGTGATCCTTGGCCACCAGAATGTTGGGAAAGCTTTTGTCGTCGCGCAGCAGCACGTTGTACTTGGGCTTGAGCTGCTTGATCAGGTTCTGTTCCAGCAGCAGCGCCTCGGTCTCGGTCCGAGTGGTCAGGAACATCATCGACGCGGTCGAGGCGATCATCCGCTCGATCCGGCCGGAATGGCCGGGGCGGGTATAGTTCGACACCCGCGCCCGCAGGTTGCGCGCCTTGCCGACATACAGAACCCGGCTGTCCGCATCCAGCATCCGATAGACACCCGGCGAACTGTCCAGCGTCTTCACGTATTTCTGGATGCAGGCATAGCCGGTCGGCTGAGGCTGGGATTGAGGGGCGCTGTCGGCGGTCATGAGAGAGAGATACGATTCTCTGACCGTGGCTGCAATCTTGCGCGCCTCAGATCAAGAGAAAACAAATCCACGATTCTTGTGGATAACTGTGCGGACAACTTTCCCTGCGCCGTGATTTTTCCTTGAATCCTTGTGTTTTCACTGCGTTGCACAATAAATAGGCACAATTTCAACACATTGATTATAAAAGATATTTTTATTCTCGTTTTACAAGTGTATGAAAAAAAAGACATTTTTGTAACGAACCTGTAACAGGATCGAGAGCGGTGCAAAACTTGCAGCGGCAATACCTATTCAAGGCCCACTACATCAGGCGTTTGCCAGCCCAGATGCTGGCCGCCATCAACGCACAAAAGCTGGCCCGTGACCGCATGCGCGTCCAGAAAATACCCAAGAGCCGCGTTGATATCCGAGGGGTTTGCACCGCGTTCCAAGACCGTGTTTTCGCGTTGGGTCTTGAAGTGCTGGGGACTTTGCCGATGTCCCTGCAGGGTTGGACCCGGCCCAATGGCATTGACGCGAATGGCCGGCGTCAGTGCCTGGGCCGCCGTCCGGGTCAATGCCCATAGCCCCATCTTGGCGATGGTGTAGGACATGAATTCAGGCGTCAGTTTGCGCACCCGCATGTCGACCATATTCACGATCAAGCCGGTCGCGACGGGTTCGTCATTCTCATCCATCTCGGGTTCCAGACCCTGGCCCGCCATGGCCTGCGTCAACACGAAGGGCGCGCGCAGGTTGCTGTCCATGTGGCGATCCCAGCTTTGCCGGGTGGCAGTGCGGATGTTGTCGTATTCGAAGATCGACGCATTGTTGACCAGACAGGTAATCGGACCGCCCAGCGCCTCGGCCGCGCGCGGCAAAAGGGTCTGCACCTGATCCTCGTCCAGCAGATCGGCCTGCAGCGCCACGGCATTGCGGCCCATCGACTGGATCTCGGACACGGTCTCGGCGGCGGCTGCACCCGAGGTTGCGTGGTGCACGGCAACGTCCATGCCACGTTTCGCCAGGTACAACGCCATGGCCCGCCCCAGTCGAATGCCGGCGCCGGTCACCAGTGCTCGGGTCATGTAGGGGCTCCTTTCAGTCAGATCAGGCCAACAGGATCACGACATATGTGACGTACAGCAGCGTCAGGATGAACCCCCAGACCCGGGTGATGTCTTGCTTGAAGAAGACGAACGGGATCAGCAGCAGGGATGAGCCCAGCATGACCCAAAGATCGAATTGCAGGAATTCGGGGTCCACGGGGATGCGCCCGAACAGCGTGGCGATACCGACAATGCCCAGAAGGTTGAACATGTTCGAACCGATGACGTTGCCCAGAGCAACATCGGCCTGCCGGCGCAACGCGGCCATGACGGTGGTCGCAAGTTCGGGAAGAGAGGTTCCGACCGCGACCAGCGTCAGCCCGATCACCGTTTCACTGACCCCGTAGGTCCGCGCAATGATGGTCGCGTTGTCGACCAGAAGATGTGCGCCCATCGGCAGACCAATCAGCCCCAGCACCAGATACAGCGACACCTTCCAGTACGGCATGTCCGGGTCGGCCTCTTCCAGCGTTTCCAGGTCCTGCTCTTCCGAGCAGGAATTGCGATGCGCGTGCGCTTCTCGGAAGGCGTTGAGCAGGATCAGAGCCAATCCCGCCAGCAGGATTGCCCCGCTGAACAGGTTGAATTCTCCGCAAAAGGCCAAACCGATGAACAGAACCGAGGCCAGCAACATGAAGATGTAGTTTCTGCGCGTGTTGCATTCGCTGCTGTGGATCGTTGCCAACAAGGCCGGCAAACCCAAGACCAGCAGAATGTTGGCCGTGTTCGAACCGACGACATTACCCAGCGCGATACCGGGCGCATTTTCCTCGATGGCCTTGATGGCGATCAGAAGCTCAGGCGCTGAGGTACCGAAGGCCACGATCGTAAGGCTGACGATCAAGGCGGGAACACCCAGGCGCAAGCTGAGATTCACCGCACCCCGCACCAGCGCGTCACCGGCCAACAGCAGGATCAACAAGCCAAGACCGGAAAGCAGCCAGGCCGTCATCGACGCCCTCCTTGCTCACATGTGCAGGGGCCCTTGCCGATCCGGAACCGACCGCAGCGCGGACATTTCGCGGAAATCAATCGCTGTTGACCGGGAAAGCGCAGCTTTCCGAACATCGCCAGGACCCCCATGGCAACCAGAAACAGAATGACGACCTTGACGATCACGTCACATACCAAAGCGCGCGTAGGCCGCGCGCTCCTCGAGCAGGGAAATAGCGTCCTGCGCCATGTCCGTTCCGAACCGCGACCAGATCGGTCGGCGCAACCCGTAGCGCCGGAATTTGACCTTGTCGCCATACACTTCCTGCATCCTTGGCTTCAGATGCGCGATGCCGTCGATCAACCCAAGTTCATGCGCACGCCGCGCCAGCCAGATTTCACCGGTAAACAGATCGGCGGCCTCGTCCAAGCGACTGCCGCGCCGAGCTTTCACATAGGCAATGAAATTCTGGTGGATGTCCTCCAAAAGCCCCTTGAGACGCGCGACATCCTCTTCTTTCTCCGGAGAGAACGGGTCCAGCATCGATTTGGATTTCCCGGCGGTGTGCACGCGCCGCTCGATCCCCTGACGGGCCAGAAAAACATGGGCTCCGAACCCCGAGGAGATGACCCCGATCGACCCCAGAACCGAGCTGTCATCCGCCCAGATCTCGTCCGCCGAAGCCGCAAGCCAATAACCACCCGAGGCCGCCACATCCTCGACAAAGGCATGGACTGGCACCTTGAACTCGTCGGCCAACCGTCGGATCCGCGCACCGATCAGCGAGCTTTGCACCGGCGATCCGCCCGGCGAATTGATCTCGAGCGCGACGGCGGCAGGTTTTCCCTTGCGGAAGGCTTTTTCCAGAACCGGTGCCAAAGAGGCATCGTTCAGCGAGGCTCGGCCAGCCATTCCAATGGCTCCGGACAGGCGAACGACAGCCACGGTTGGCTGCTTGTTGAGAAACGGCAGGCTGAGTTTCATGGGTGCCGATGTAGAGTGCGCCCGCCCCTTAAACAAGGGACCCCACCTGCCATGAACGTGACGTGAACCAAAATCCTGTTCAGCCACGGCAAAAATGCAACGCCCTAGCTGCGGATGCGCCACCCGGTTTTGAAGATCCAACCGATGACCGCCAGACAGAAGCCGGTAAAGGCCAGGATCGCCAGAAGGCTAAGCAGAATGGGCACGTCCGAAAGCCCGTAAAACGACCAGCGAAAGCCCGAGATCAAATAGACCACCGGGTTGAACAACGAGATCGTCTGCCACACCGGCGGCAGCATCGAAATCGAGTAGAACGTGCCGCCCAGAAAGATCAGAGGCGTCACAACCAGCTGCGGTACCAACGACATCTGTTCGAAATTGCTGGCCCAGATCCCGATGATGAAGCCCAGCAGGGAAAAGCTGAGGCAGGACAGGATCAGAAAGGCGGCCATCGCGAAGGGGTGCTCGATGCGGATGTCCACGAAGAACGTGGCGGTGGTCAGGATCACCAATCCCACGAACAACGCCTTGGTCGCGGCGGCGCCCACATAGCCGATCACGATCTCGATGAAATTCACCGGAGCCGAGAGCAGTTCGTAGATCGTGCCCAGGAACTTGGGGAAATAGATGCCAAAGGACGCGTTCGAGATCGACAGCATCACCACCGACAGCATGATCAGCCCCGGCACGATGAAGGCGCCGTAGGAGACGCCCTCGACCTCCTGGATGCGACTGCCGATGGCAGTGCCAAACACCACGAAGTACAGCGAGGTCGACAGAACCGGTGACAGAAAGCTCTGCGCGAGGGTGCGGAAGAACCGGGCCATTTCGAACCGGTAGATGGCGGCGATGGCGGACCAGTTCATGCGGCATCTCCGGACACGAGGTTGACGAAAATCTCTTCCAGGCTCGATTGCCGGGTCTGAACGTCACGCAACACCAGCCCCGCCTCTGCCACGTCATTCAGCAAAGTGGTGATGCCAGTGCGATCGGCATTGGTGTCGTAGGTATAGATCAGCGCATCGCCCTGCCCGTTCAGCACCAGATTGTGGTGGGCCAGACTGCCGGGAATGTCCGAGATCGTGCGGGTCAGCATGACCTCGATCTGCTTCTTGCCCATCTGCGCCATCAAGGTGTTTTTGTCCTGCACCAGCATCAGTTCGCCCTTGTCGATCACACCGATCCGGTCGGCGATGGCTTCGGCCTCTTCGATGTAGTGGGTGGTCAGAATAATGGTGACACCGGCAGCCTTCAACTCGTCGACGATGGCCCACATATCCTTGCGCAGTTCGACATCCACGCCGGCGGTGGGTTCATCCAGAAACAGCACCCGCGGCTCGTGCGCCAGAGCCTTGGCGATCAGAACCCGCCGCTTCATGCCGCCCGACAGTTCCTTGATCGCGTTCTTGCGCTTGTCCCACAACGACAGCTTGCGCAGGATCTCTTCGATCCGCGCACTGTCCTGCCCATAGCCGAACAGACCGCGTGAAAACCGCACGGTGTTCCAGACCTTCTCGAACGGCTCCAGCGCAATTTCCTGCGGCACGAGGCCAATCATGCGCCGGGCGGCACGAAAGTCCGTGAGGATGTCGTGCCCCCCTACTGTGACGGTCCCAGACGTGGGTGTGGTAATCCCGCAAACCGTCGAGATCAGGGTGGTCTTTCCCGCCCCGTTCGGGCCGAGCAGGGCCAGGATCTCGCCCTCTTCGATGTCCAGCGATACGCCTTTCAGCGCTTCGAACCCGCCGGCATAGGTTTTGCGCAGATCCTTGATCGAAAGAATTGTCGTCATGCGTTTTCCCAGTTCTGGCCGGGACAGTATCGCGCCAAAGGATTGCCGAACAGACCAAATCCGCACAGTCCTCTGCGCACAAACGCAGGTTTCACTCGCGCCCGGTCAGGCGACCCAGCCAGCCTTTCTTTTCCCCTTCGGAGGTGTCTTTGCCGCCCTCTTCCGGCGCTGCAGGGCCTTCGAAATGCTGCTGAAGGTTCGAGAAGAACTGGTCAGCCATCTTTTTGGCAAAGCCGTCGATCAAACGGCTGCCTAGCTGCGCCAGCTTTCCGCCAACCTTGGCATCCACGTCATAGGCCAGAACCGTTCCACCGCTGTCACTGGCGCTGAACGTGACACTGGCGCTGCCCTTTGCAAAACCCGCCGCCCCGCCTTTGCCCTCACCGGCGATGGTCAGGCTTTGACCCTCAACCATGTCGGGCATCGTGACGGTGCCTTTGAACGTGGCCTTTACCGGCCCGACCTTCTGCACCACGGTCGCCTCGTAACCGTCCGTCGGATTGCCCGAAACCTCTTGCGCACCGGGCACGCAGGCTTTCAGCACCTCGGGGTCCAGCAGGGCCGCATAGACATCGGACGGCGCCGCCTGAATTTCACGCGTGTCACTCATTTGCATGGGACCACCCCCCTTTCTTAAATGTCTGATATTCGACCAAAGACCTATCCACGAACTGCCGTTGCGGCAACCGTGTTCCACACATTACCCGCCGCCCCCGGAATCCTGAGCCCGCATGTCGGAAATCCGTTTCTGCACCAGTTCCAGATGCAGACGGGCATCATACTGCCCTTGCCTGTAGGCCGCTGGCAGCCGTAGGTCCGCCAGCTTTTCGTCCAGCACCTGCAATTGGCCTTGCATCCGCACGAGGTCTTCCGCGGAAGGGTTGTCGGCCAGGTCCTGTTCGATCAGACGAATTTCCGGGTAGTGCTGCCAGACACGCCATCGTTGGAAATAGGCGTAGATGCGCGGCAACAACCGGACCAGCGGAAGGACGATGAAAAAGAACGGCAGGAACAGAAGGAAAACCCGATTGACCTGCGCCGCCACCCAATAAGGCAACCAATCATGCCAGGTGGATGGCCCTTCAAGTATCAGCTGCCGTGCGGTGTTGTTGAGGGGCAATGCGGTCCCTTCGATCCCCGGAAAGGCCCCGGGGTCATTAATGATGCCCTGAGCCTCGTGCAGGGCGATCGCCGCCATCGTCAGTCGATTGACCAACGCCGGATGCAGTCCCGGCCGCACGACCAGCCGCGCCTCGAGAGCGATCAGATCTACCGGGCGCGGCGGCAGAACCGGGTTCAGCGACATGCCTCCGGTCGGTACGGTCACCACGGTGGCATAGGACAAACGACGCGAAATCGCCTCGACATGTTCAAGGTTCAGCACCTTCAGTCCCGGCACCTCGTACGCGGCCAGCAGGTAGGGGGCTTCGATCGGGGCGACAAAGACGGCGATGTCCAACGTTCCGTCCAACAAGGCGTCGGCCGCCTGGTCATAGGGCAGTGCAACATGCACGTTATCCTCTTGGGCCAGCCCGACCGCGCGCTCGAAGTCGCGGAATGCGTCCGCGGTGCCGGACCCGGGCGCACCGCTGTTGATGCTCAACCCACGCCACAGCGCGGGATTGGGCGGAATCCACGCATCCTCGCGCGCCATGAAAATCATCGGCTCGAAAAACACCGTCCCGATGGCCTGCGCCCGATCCGGGTCAACTTCGATGCCGCCCTGCAAGAAGGCCACATCCACAGCCCCGTCTTCCAGGAGACGCGCATTTTCGACCGACCCTGCGGTTTCGACGATCTCGAGCCGAATGTCATCCTCGGCAAGGATATCGGAATAGTCCTGCGCCACTTCGATATAGGCACCACCCGCCGGTCCGGCTGCCATGCGCAGGTCGCCGGGTGGGTGCAGCAGAAGGATGATTGCCGCCAGAACCGCCAAGACCATGGCGGCACTGATCGTGATCCAAAGACGCATCCTACCCCTCGCTGATCCACCCCGGACAGCACGCTACGCCGCTGGCCCCAAGCTGGCAAGTATTCCGATGTGTTTGTTGATTTTTCCCGTTCCGGATCAGACCGATGCCAGACGCCGCGTCGCTGCCGGTCGGTCTTGCATTCCTGCTGGGCCCCGGCCAGCATCGCCGCGAGGGAGTGCTGCTCATGCTGAACGGAATCCGTGTTGTCGAAATCGAGGGTCTTGGCCCCGGCCCGTTCGCCGCCATGATGCTGGCGGATCTGGGGGCCGATGTCGTGACCATCCACCGCAAGGGGGGCGCCGTCACACCCGGCATGCCGGACCGATCCGTGCTGGACCGGGGCAAGCGCTCGATCGCGCTTGACCTCAAGGACCCCGGCGACCTCGAAACCGCCCGGCGCCTGATCGCAACTGCCGATGCGTTGATCGAAGGCTTCCGCCCCGGCGTGATGGAGAAGCTGGGCCTGGGGCCCGAAGCCTGCCACGCCCTGAACCCGGCGCTGGTCTATGGCCGCATGACCGGCTGGGGCCAGGACAGCCCGCTTTCCGACACCGCAGGACATGATCTGAACTACATCGCGCTGTCGGGGGCACTCTGGTACGGCTCACCACCGGGCGCCGAGCCGATGACCCCGGCCACGCTGGTCGGCGATATCGGCGGGGGCGCGATGTATCTGGTCACCGGCATACTGGCCGGGCTGCTGAACGCGCGCACAACGGGCACAGGCACGGTGGTCGACGCCGCCATCTACGACGGGTCCGCGCATATGATGAACCTGCTGATGAGCCTGCGCCAGACCGGCAACCTGTCCGACACGCGCGGCCAGAGCCTGCTGGACGGCCCGCATTGGAGCCGTACCTACGCCTGCGCGGATGGCGGCTTTGTTTCGGTCCAATGTCTCGAGCCGAAATTCTACGCCCAATTCCTGGAAATCCTGGGCCTGTCCCAAGACTCGGCGTTCCAGCGACAATACAACAGCACGCACTGGCCAGACCTGACCCGGCGCCTGGCGGAAATCTTCGCAACCAAACCGCGCGACCATTGGGCCAAACTGTTCGAAGGCTCAGACGCCTGCGTCGCCCCAGTGCTCTGCCCCGACGAGGCCGCAACCCACCCGATGAACACCGCCCGCCAAACCTGGCGCACGGCAGACGGCACCCTGCAGGCCGCCGCCGCCCCGCGCTTCTCCACCCACCAATGGCAGCCGAAACCCAGCCCGGCCCGCGGCCAACACACGACCGAAATTCTGAACGAACTTCAGGCTCTCAAGAAGACCTGACACACCCTTCATCTGGCCAACGGCCAAGAGGGCGCTGGCCCCCTCCCGCGCCGCCTACCCGCCGCGGACCGTGTCAATCATCAACTGCACATTCTCCGGGTCGGCATCCGGCGTGATCCCGTGACCCAGATTGAAAATATGCGGCCCCTTGGAAAAGGCGCGCAGGATGCGGCGGGTCTCATCCACCAGCGCCTGCCCGCCGGTGACCATGTGCGACGAGGCCAAGTTGCCTTGCACGCAGCCATCCACCTGCACATGTTCGGCCGCCCATTCCGGAGCAACCGAGTTGTCCAGCGCCACGCAATCGAACCCAGTGGCCTTCGCGAAACCGACATAACCCTCGCCCGCTTCACGCGGGAAACCGATGACCGGAATGCCCGGGTGGCGTTCCTTGAGCGCCTGGGTAATGATCCGGCACGGCTCGACCGCGTATTTGGTGAAAGCCTCGCCTTTCAGCGACCCGGCCCAGCTGTCGAAAACCTTGACCACCTCAGCCCCCGCTTCGATCTGAGCCGACAGATATTCGATCGTGGCCGCAGTGATCCGGTCCAGCAACGCCTCGAACAGCGCGGTGTTTTCCTCGCGCAGGGCGTGCGCAGGACCCTGATCAGGGGTGCCACGCCCGGCGATCATATAGGTCGCAACGGTCCACGGAGCGCCGGCAAAGCCGATCAGGGTCGTTTCGGACGGCAGCTCGCGCGACAGGATGCGCACGGTTTCATAGACGGGCGACAAGGTCTCGTGAATCGCATCAACCGGCTTCAACGCATCGAAATCCGGTTGCTGCGTGATCGTCGACAGGCGCGGCCCTTCGCCAGTGACGAACCAAAGGTCGGCGCCCAGCGCCTGCGGCACCAGCAGGATGTCGGCAAACAGGATCGCGGCATCGAACCCATAGCGGCGGATCGGCTGCAGCGTCACCTCGGCCGCCAGATCGGGGGTGTAGCACAGCGACAGGAAATCGCCCGCCTGTTCCCGCGTCGCGCGGTATTCCGGCAGATAGCGTCCGGCCTGTCGCATCATCCAGATCGGCGGCGTGTCCAGTACCTCGCCCGCCAGCGCCCGCAGCAGTTTCTTGTTCTCGGCCATGTCAGCCCCCACTATTCCGGTTTGCGCAACGGGTCCGCCTTCAGCGGCAAAATGTCAAGCGTGGCCCCCATTGTCAGGGCAATGTGACGCGACTAAAGCTGTGCCCATGACTTTGACCCTGCCCACCCCCGCATCGCCGCTGAAGATCGGCACCCGTGGTTCGCCGCTGGCGCTGGCCCAGGCCCATGAAACCCGTCAGCGGCTGTGCGATGCCTTCGATCTGCCGGAACAGGCGTTCGAGATCGTGGTGATCAAGACCACCGGCGACAACCGCGCCATGATCGACGCGGACCGTCCGTTGAAAGAGATCGGCAACAAGGGCCTGTTCACCAAGGAAATCGAAGAGGCGATGCTGGGCGGGGACATCGACATCGCCGTGCACTCGACCAAGGACATGCCCGTCGAACAGCCGCAGGGGCTGGTGCTGGACACGTTCCTGCCGCGCGAGGACGTGCGCGATGCCTTCATCTCGCCCCGCCTCAACTCGATCCATGACCTGCCCGAAGGCGCGGTCGTCGGCACTTCGTCGCTGCGGCGACGGGCCCAATTGCTGCACCGCCGGCCCGATCTGAACGTGGTCGAGTTCCGGGGCAACGTACAGACCCGGCTGAAGAAGCTGGCTGATGGTGTGGCCGAATGCACGTTCCTGGCCATGGCCGGCCTCCGCCGCCTGAACATGCAGGACGTACCTGCCACCGCGATCTCGCCCGACGACATGCTGCCGGCTATCGCGCAGGGTACGATCGGCATCGAACGCCGCGCGGACGACCACCGGGCCGCCGAGATGCTGGAAGCCATTCATCACTCTGAAACGGCCTGTCGCTTGGCGGCCGAGCGCACGTTGCTGGCCGCGCTGGACGGGTCCTGCGAAACTCCGATTGCCGGTCTGGCCGAACTTGCCGATGGGCAGTTGCGCCTACGCGGCGAGGTCCTGCGCCCGGATGGATCGGATGCCATCACCGAAAGCCAGACCGGTTCGACGGAGGACGCAGCGGAAATGGGCCGGGCCGTGGCGGCAGAACTGCTGCACCGTGCCGGGCCCGGATTCTTCGAGTGGAGAAATCTGTAAAAAGTTTCTGCGAATGTGAACTGCTTCACTGTCGCCCCGGTTGAAATCGGGCATCAATGTTTCATCCCGATTGGGAATGTGGATCAGTCTCGAATGTATCGAAGTTTTAGTTCGTGATTTTGTAGATAGTATTCGAGGGGGCGAGACTGAGAACCCTGTCCGATCGAAACGGGCCGTGCCTTTGAAAAAGGCACGGCCCGTTTTGACTCTGCGGCCCGTAACGGGTCCCTGTCATCCGGGAAACCGGTGCACGTTGCCATGATGACTGAACATCGCCTGGCCCGAGCGGATGTCGAACCGGAAATCAGCCGACCGTCCCGGCAAGGCCGCATAGAACGCGCGCAGGCCCGGTTCGACCAAGCCTGCTTGGGCGCTGCAGGCTTCGCTCAAGCGCTGTATTTCGTCGTGAGCCCGCCGTGCACGTATCGCAATGATCAGATCCTGATGCATCTCCTGCAGCTTCCGGAAATCCGCGCTATGGGCCAACACGCTGTCACCGACCAAAGCAAATAACGGCTCCAGTTCGGTCTTGCCTTTCAGATGAACAAGCCCGGCTTCGAGCATCGCGAGATCGGCGCCAGCAGCCTGTGAGACTGAGCTTGAGATCAGGATGTCATATTCGACCTGGCGGCAACTCTGCTCGATTCGAGCGGCGACGTTGACCACATCTCCGATCACCGTGTAGTTGAATCGCCGCCGCGAGCCAATGTTGCCGACGCAGGCCATTCCCGTGGCACATCCTGTCGCCAATGCGATCGGAGGATGCCCGCGCATCGTGTCCGAAGCATTGAACTCGGCCAGAGCTCGCCGCATCTGCAACGCAGCCTGTGCCGCCAGAAGCGGGTGCCGCTCCACCGGAACCGGCGCGTTCCAGAACGCCATGACCGCATCCCCGATGAATTTGTCGATGGTGCCTTTTTCGTGCAGGATCCGGTCTCCGATGACCGAAAACAGTTCATTGAGCAGCGCGACCAGGTCCGTGGCCGACACCCGCTCGGACAACGGTGTAAACCCGCGAATGTCCGAGAACATGACCGTGATTTCCTGCGTTTCACCGCCCAGTTGAAGTTGGTGTCCGGTTGCATCCATCTCGTCCAGGATCTCGGGCGCGACATAGTGCGAGAAGATCCGCCGGATCACCCGCTTTTCCCGCTCGGTCGATATGAACAGATAACCGGACAACAGCCCGAAATTGGCCATCCCGCCGGCAAGCGGGAAGGTTGCATCGAACAGCACGGACTGGTTCTGAAATGCCAACCAACTGACCCCGACAACCACGGCCGCCGCGATGCCGCCGGCCATGAACGAGGCAACGGCCCCGAAACTGGACATGACGACCGTGACGACGACTCCAAGGATGATGAAAGCCAGAAGTTCGAGGGCGGCGGTGACATCCGACCGGGTCAGCATGTCGCCCAGCAGCGCCTGCTCGATGACTTGGGCGTGGATGGAGACGCCGGGAACGGACTCTCCCAACGCAGTCTGATGCATGTCGAACAGACCTGCCGCCGATGTTCCGATCAATACGATCCGGCCTTCGATCTGGCTGCGCAGAACCGGATCATCTGCGGATTGCAGTATGTCATTGGCCGACAGGTAGAGCCCGGGATCATCCGGTCTGTACCTGACCCAGACCTCTCCGTTTTCCGTTGTGGGCAGGACCAGACCCGCCAATTCGACCGACAGCACGATGCCGGCCTCGCCCTGAGCCCCTTCGATGAAGATCACCGGCTCGCCCGTCGCGACCCTCAGAGCCTCCAGCCCAAGTCCGGGAAGAACACCGCTTGGCCCCTGCCACAACACCGGAACCCGGCGCACCACGCCCGTGCCGCCCAATGGTGAAACATTCACACCGCCGATCCCGGTTGCATCCCGGTCCAGCGGTGGCGCCAGCGGAGTCCAGTGGGGCACGGACACCAGCCCGGCGGCCGGGTTTTCGCCGATCTCCACGATCCCGGCCTTCGGGGCAATGTCCTGATCCCCTCCGGTCAATCGCGCCGCCACACCCATCACGACGGGCCAGTTCGAAACCTCGGCCCCGAACAAGATGTCATTGTCCAGCTGGGCGGCTTCCTTTTTGGCGCTGAGAATGTCAGCTAGGGCCGGATCACTCAGCAGCCGCGACGGTGAGTACCGATCGGGCTCGGCGAACAACATGTCAAAAGCGATTGAAGCGGCGCCATAGTCGCCCAAACGCTCGACCATCTGCGTCAACAGGGTCCTGGGCCAGGGCCATTGGCCCCAATTCTCGAGCGACGTTTCGTCGATATCGACGACCCGGACCGGCAAATCGGGATCGAAAGCGCGCGGGGACAACCGCTGCAACACGTCGAAATAGATCAGCCGGGACATGCGGACCGGATAAGGGTCCAGTACCCGCAGCAGACAACCAAACAGGATCAGCCCCAGGCCCACCAGCCGAAATGCACGGCGCCGTCCGGCCTTCTCGTGCTGCCTGACGCTCACGTCAACCTCTGCTCGCCGGCAACGACATGGACAACGCTCTAGCCATCGCCGCCGGACCCAAAGACACCGCCGCCAGCATCCCGCCGATCATCGACAGTTTCGGGCCGGTCGCCCGGCCTGTCGAACTGCCCAACCGGATCCGGTTGTTCGGGCGGGGCAGCGACCGCTGCCTTGACCTGCCTCTGCGGCGGAGCGGACCGGCGCGGTTCGGGCGCGTCCGATTTTGCGCGCGGCGCAGGTTGGGATTCACCCGAGCAACCTTCGACATCCACCTGCAATGGCGGCTTGAGGTCTTTCTGCGACTGAATGAACGGAAAACCACTGACCACGGCCTTGTCATACATCGCCTGATCGACCGGGCGCCCGACCGCACCACGCTGGCTGGTTGCATACAAGCTGCAAATCCGGCCCGTCGATCGGCAAGAGCCGCCGAGGCCACACATCTGAACCGTGCCATGCAGCACGAGCATCGCGCTTTGGTTTCCCGGCGCGATCCACATGTCAAATACCGTGCCCCGCACCGCCATGGTGGCCGTCGGAGTCTTGATGGAGTAGGCGCGTTTCCTGCTTTTGCCCGAGATGAACCGGAAGCTTCCACCCAGCGCCTCGACAGCAAAGCTCTTGGCCTTGCGGTTGCCGCGCAACATCTTCACGTCCAGAACCATTCGCGCATTGGGACCAACCGCGATCTTCGTGTCATCCACAAAGACAAGCTGAACCACGCCATTCGCATCCGTGACGATCGAGTCGCCGGACAACACCTCCATGCCATTACGCAGGGGCAGCGTTTTGCCGCCACGGGTCACGTCCGCCCCCTGTTTCACGCTGATTACGGTTCCGATATTTGCCCAACTGAGGGCAGGAACGCAAAGAACGAAAAAACCAACCAGAACAATCTTCAACCAAGCCAAAATGCCAGCCCTTCCCCCAAAGGTTACTGTAGAGCGCGGATGCGCTCACTGCCCGGCCAGCCTCTGAAACTGTTTTTTTGGATCAATCAAAATGACTAAAATCTTAGCAAATATGCATCCATTGGCATGTGATTGGCAAGTTTTCTGTTCTTATGCCTGTTCAGCGGAGAAGCTGAGCCGCCGAGTTTAGTCAAAAGAAACGGCCGTTTCTGCAACTCAAACCACCTGACACTGGTGATCCAGCAAAGCGCGTTCCAACGCCAAAGGCAGGCAACCTCTCCAATTGGTTCAGCCGTTTGCGGCACCCATCATTTTGCAGATGCAGTTCCCTACCGCACCTGGCTCGCCCAAATTTTTGTGTCCGATTACGTACTCTGGCCGCGCGTACATTCTAAGGCCAACCGACGTTGGGACAGCGAAACCAAATCGAAGCAGAACGCGAATCCACGCATGGTTCTTGAAAACCCAACAGCAAGACATAGTGACCACGCCTTTGCCCAAGCGGGTGCAGACCCAAGCGATTCCAAGCGTTTTCAAGGGCTTCGCCCAATCCGGCAAAAATTTCCGGTGGTGCAGGAATTGGCCTTGTATTTCCGTCGCTTGCACGGCTATACCCGTCGGCGGAGACGTGGCCGAGTGGTCGAAGGCGCTCCCCTGCTAAGGGAGTAGGCGGGAAACCGTCTCGAGGGTTCGAATCCCTTCGTCTCCGCCATTACCCATTGATACGGCTAAGATAGTGAAGGGCTTGCTTACAAGTTCTACGTTTTTGCCGCGCGCCTTCGCCGGTGCTCCGCCAGCTTCAAGCACCGTTTGGCAGATGATCCGGCCATGCAGGCGGCACCGGAAACGTCAAAACCTGCCAAACCGTCGTCTTCGGCCAGCGGGGCGCGCAATCGTCCGATCAGGTCAGGCCCGGGCTGTACGGCTGCGCCCTTGGGTCGGCAAGATAGGCAAACCGTGATGTGATGTGTTGATTGTCGGTTCATTTCGGCCTCCGCGAAATCGCGGGCCGGACAGGGAACCAGTCATGTCAGCGGCGTAAGCCGAAAATGCCATCTTGGCCTCCTTCCGAGACACCCCGCCCGGGTTGAGTTGCGTTTGATGATGGCAGGTCTCCTGACTCGCGGTGTATGGCTTGCCCCGCCTTCCCAGACCTATCGGCCCAGTGGCATCCGGGGGTCGCACACCGCCTACAGTTGCGGGGGCAGTCACGGAATTGGCGTCAGAACGGCGCCGCACCGTATTCCCTTTTACCCGACCGCCAAAACGATCGGGAACCATCAGCGCCAATCTCATCAATGAATCGGGCTGCACTGTCAACGACGTTCTGAGCGGCTGCGTGATCGAGGAATCCAAGCGCCCGTTCAGCACCAGCTGAGCGATAGGCCGTGCAGCGAACTACGGTGTTTCAACCAAGTGGATTCGGATAGCCCGGAAGGTCCGGAGACACAGCGGCGCAAGCGGGTAGATTGCAAAGTCTCCGTGAGCGGCCTCGCCTTTTCCCTTTGAATGCAGAATCCTATCGTCGGCAAACGTACGAAAATTTACGCGCGGAAAAATCATTGATTTATCCTGTAATTGATTCAAAAATACGAATTCGACACAACTTTAGCTTTACCTCCGTTGTTGTCGCTGTCGCCCGTTTCGTCGGGCCCTTCCGACTGCTGGAGTGAGTGCTGGCGGTCGGAAGGCATTTCACGAAGATCAGCGTTGGGAGGACGCGGTGCCCGGACTTAACGTACGATCCCTCCCTCGAAAGTTCGCACCGGCTTTTGCCCATGACGTCATTGCGTCAGCACGCTTTGTTCACGGTCCCGGGGATCAGCAGAAATCCTGTCTGCCAGCCACGTCATTGGCGACAGACTTTTTTGGAACGGGAATTACCAGACCGGGGTATGCTCGTATGACTGCATAGACGTGTGCGCGCGAAAAAGAGGCCACCTATTCCACATGTATCGACAAACCCAAGAGGAGAAGAAAGTGATTAACAAAGTCATGATGATTTCAGGCGCGACGTGTTTCGCACTACTAGCGGCCTGTGACGATACGAGCACGTCAAGTGCATCCGCCGAACTGACGCCCGCTCAACAGGCGTGTCTGCGAGACGTGGCCAAAACAACCAACAATTCGCAGGTGGTCGTGCTCTCATCCGCCTTCAGCGAGGCTGGAACACAAGTCACCGTTGGGGTTGGAGAGGATCGGGCTCCGTGGAATTGTATTGCCTACAGTGACGGCGCGACAGCTGGTATCGAGTTCCTGGGCGACGAAGGCGCGTTGTGACCCGTTTGATGCGTAGCCGAAATCGGCTGCGCTGCACTGGCTTGATACGCTGAGGTCCGGCTTGGTCTGCAGAATAACCATCATCGCGTTCGCGACCCTTTACCTGTTGGCGTTGTTAGCGTTTGTGACGGGCACTTTTGGCTGGTTTGGACAGGAACGAGACCCATTGTCCGGCGTATTCCTTTTGCCGCTGGGTCTGCCTTGGGTCCTTGCGGTGGACCTTTTCTCAGAGTCGGCCAAACCGTGGCTCGCGGCGATTGCACCGGTGCTCAACCTGTTGGCACTGGTTCTGATATGCAGATGGGCACGTGGTTTGCGCCAGGAATGAAGGCGGAACTCTTTCCCGCAAAATGGGAGGAAAACATGGGAAAAGTGATCTTGGGGCTTGTGATCGGGCTCATCCTCGGCGTGGTTGGAGCGATGACCTTGGGCGGCGGGGCCGCGATGGGTGTCGGCGTTGCGACAGGCTTGTCCGCCGGTGTGTGCACCACATTGAAGGGAGCTCAGGCCGAGAACCTGATCACCGCCGAGCAAGCAGATCAGATCCTCAATCGCGTGAACTCCGAGATGGCATCATTGCAAGGAATTGAAACGACGGACGAGATCGTCGGCAGCGCACAGGCATGCGATGAATTTCTGGCAAAGTTGCGGGAAGCGAAGTGAGGTTTCTGCTCACCGGAAACATTACATTTACGATAGACCGACAGAGGACCTGCTTATGAAACGCAGTTTTTGGAATCTTTTCACACCCGCACTTGCGATCAGCGGAACGGCCGCCCTGGCCATGTCAGACGCCGACGACGCGTGTATCGACCATCTGCGACAGGTCGGTGGACCGGACGGTCAATCCGGTACGATCGAAAGCTCACAGTTCTCGGAAGCCGGCACGCTCGTCATGCTGCGTGACGCCGGCGGAACACTTTGGCGCTGCATTGCGTACAAGGACGGAAGCATTGGCGAGATGTCGGTTGTCGAGCCGATGGATGATGGTGGCGGAGCCATGGACGGCGCTTCCGGGTCTACAGGTAGCCAGCGCGTCACATTCGATGCCGGATCCACCGGCGCCGAGCTCGTCGGCCAACTCGCGCCAGGGGAATCGCAGCAATACGTTCTTGGCGCGAAGAACGAACAGTTCCTTTACGTCCGCGTTGCTCCCCGAAATGGATCCTTGGACTACGTCATTCGCAACCCCGATGGGTCTGAATTGCTGGGATTGATGTCTGCGGACAAGGAGTATCGCGGACAGCTGTGGCAATCCGGCGATCATGTTGTCGAGGTCATCAACCGCGGCAGCTCTGCCGTCGACTACAACGTCATTTTTGGAATTGAGTAGGTGATCGACCTGAAACCCTGAACCGCATTTCCAAAACAACCGGGGAAAAACCGATGAAGTCCAAGACCCTAGTGGCGATCGGCGCGGTCAGTGTCTCTGTGCTTGCAGGATGCGGCGAAAGTGGCGGATCAGTGGAAGCAAGTGCACCGATTGTGGGCAGTTCCAGCGATCTGTCGTCATTTGAAGGCGCAAGAGCGGGTCAGGCTGAAATGGGCATTCAAAGTCTTGGGTTTGAACTCATCCGAAGCGAAGGGCTGACCTCGTACTGGTTCAACAAGGAGACCGGTGCTTGTGCTCGGATCACGACATCTGAGGGAAGATACTCGGACGTAGAAATGCTGCCCTCAGGTGACTGCTGACACACATCATCAATCCCAAATCTGAAAAAAGGAGCTCCAACTTGCATTTCGACCTGGCACATGCGGCGATTACCGTTGTCGCGTTGATCATTACCAACCTGGCCTTGAAATCGGCCGGTGTGATCAACGAAGAAAACAAACACCAATGGAACTGGAAAGTTGTTCTGGCCTACTTCGTGGTCGTCTTTATCATCAACATGGTGTGGCCGATTTAAAGCTGGAGGGCGAGAAGCCAACCGCCGACCTGACCTGGTTACCGTGAACGCGCCTCTCCGCGGGATTGCCGGCAGGAAAAGCGTGAGCATCGCCGGCTGAAAACAGAAAGGAATACGCATGCGGTTTTTGACGTCCCTCATATTCATCGGTGTTCTGGCAACTGCGGCGAATTCTGACGTCACCAGTCGAAACGGTGGCCCAAGCAACAGCCAGATGCTCTCAAAGGGCAGCGACGGAGGCGTCGACGGCGTCGCTTTCTTTCGCCCAGTCCTAAGCGGCGTTTTGTATCGCTCTGGCTTCAGGGGCGGCGACAAGGGTCGGACGGGCTTGAGCAACGCTCAGCGCGAAACACTGTGCGATGAAGGGTTTTCAGCCGGGTTTTACGCGGATTTCGGCAAGAACACTGAATACGGCCGAACCAGTTGTGGAAACGGATCCTTTGACTATCAGAACGCCAGATCGTCCCGCCCCGGCAGTGTCATGGCCGCCGTACACGAGGTGATTGAGGACCCTGGAAAGGGTCCTGTCCTGGTGCACTGCATGTGGGGCGTTCATTCCTCAGGCGCCTTGTCGGCAATGGCACTTGTTCAGTTTTGCGGTTGGACGGAGGAAAGGGCCAAGGCCTATTGGAATGATGCCCGAAACGGGGCCCCATGTTCGGGCGGGTGTGACCAGTGGATTGACTCGAAATTCTCCAACTTCAGTTTCGACCCCAGTTTGAAGATCTCCGCCGAACAACAGGCCGCGATTTGCCCCAAATGACATCCGGAGGACTATCCAAATGAGATTCAATCTTCTGGGGTCACTGGCTCTCATTGCACCCACAGCCTTGTGGGCGAGCGACGATGTTCGCGGAGAAGCCACGGCATTTGATAGTCCCAATGGTGTTACGGAACGCTGCATTCGGATCGAAAAAGTCCCAACGGGCGAGTACAAGAACAGCGATCTTGAGGAAGAAACTGCCTATTGCGAGATCGATTTCTATGCGCCCGAAATCGCCATTTGCCCAAAAACTTGGAGCACCAGCCCGGGAATGGCCGTCTACGATATTTCGGAAGGACCCTACGTGGGGAACCGCTCTGAGTTCGAGAGAAACGCTTGCAAGGAGGGCAAGTCGGCAAAAGAACTGGCCAATGGCAGAGTGGCCAAATTCAAATCCACCATGAACCAGAAGGGTACAAGCGGAACATTTTCCACCTCGTCACTGCTCTACTATCATTTCTCAAGGTATTTCGACGCGACGGTGAAAGTTCCGGTGGCGGTCTGGCGCAGCATGGACGCTAAGGCGCATCTTACCGAGGTTGCAGAGCCCGGCCTTGCGATTTCCGGCGGATCTCATGGCGGGCGCATGAACCATGAAGGCTGGCGGGTTTTCGTGGCTGCGGATGCCGACCCGAACTCGTACCAACCGACGGATGATCTGTTCACCGCGGATCGAACGCAGATATACGGTGTCCTGCTTGATAGCCCCGGTCATCGCTACGGCTCGGAAATCAACGGCACCCGCAAGTCCGGTTGGGGCAAAGGCCAAAATCGCGATTTTCAGGAAACACCCGCTTTCCTGGCCTTGCGGTCGTCAAAACCCTTGCCCGAGGCCATTGCAGAGGGTGTCAGGGAAGGCCGAAAGGACCGGCAGATCAACAAGGACCTCGGGCCCGAAGTCAGCGACCAACAGATGGCCTTCTGGATGAAGGAGCTTACCGAGATTGTTCTGCTCGACTTCATCTTCAGCCAGCAGGACCGTGTGGGAAATATTGATTTCACGCCCTACTGGTATTGGGTCGAAGACGGAAAACTGAAGAACCAGAAAACGAAGCACCATCAGCCGAATGATGGAGACGTTCCCGCCGATGCAATATTGATCCGTCGCAGCAATCTGAACGACAACGATGCCGGTGGGCGCGTCGAATATGCCAACTTCGCGAAATCCACTCAGATGCTGGAGAAAATGCGGCATTTCTCTCCAAACACTTACCGGCGCCTGGTTGCATTGAACAGTGACCTTCAAACGCAAGGCCCGGTTTACGGCTGGTTGTCACAAAGCTTTGGGCTGTCGGACCGTCAGATTGCGCAGGTCGTCAAAAACACCGCGCTGGCAACATCCATCCTCAAGAGCAATTGTGCCAAAGGCGATCTGGTGTTTGACTTGGACCCTGTCGCATTCTTTTTGAACAAAACTACCGAAGCGGAGGGCCTGGACTGCAATGATCCTTAAGCGTTCGATCACTGTCGCGGCGTTCGTTTGGACGGTCGTGCTCGCCTGCAGAGCGGTCGCTTTGGATGTGATCGTCATATCGGATCTGAACGGCAGCTATGGCTCGGTCAAATACGATGCCCGCATCGAAAAGGCTATCAAGCGGATAATTGAGATTGATCCCGATCTGGTGATTTCGACGGGCGACATGGTCGCCGGGCAACGCATCCCAAACCTTTCAGACAAGCAGGTCAGAGAGATGTGGAAGGCGTTTCACAAGGCGGTGTCCGACCCGCTGGAGGCTGCCGGAATTCCATTTGCGGTCACGCCGGGAAACCATGATGCCTCGGCCTATCGCGGGTTCGAGCGCGAGAGAAAAATATATGCCGAGGAATGGGCCCCCAGAAAGCCAGACGTCAACTTCCTGATGTCGGATGACTATCCGTTCTTCTACGCGTTCGAAATGCAGGGGATAACCTTTGCGTCTTTGGATGCCACGACCCTTGGGCCACTATCCGGCGATCAGCAGGACCAACTTGTGCAACTTGGGGCTGGTGGAGACCCGATTGTCACGTTCAGCCACCTCCCGCTGTGGCCGTTTGCGATCCAGCGCGAACGCGAAATCATCGGTGACCCGACGCTTGAAAAAATCTACCTGCAAAGCGGCGTCGTTCTGCACCTGTCTGGCCACCATCATGCCTTCTACCCTGGCTGGAAAGACGGCGTGGCCTATGTTTCGCAAGCTTGCTTGGGTGGTGGCCCGCGGCGGCTAATCGGTGATCGCGCCAGGTCAACTCACAGTTTCACGCATGTCACCTTCCAGCCGAACGGAGAGTTTGGGATAGCAGTATATCGCGGGCCGGATTTTGAAAGATCTGTCGACTTCAAGTCGCTCCCGACAGAGATCAGATCCCCGAATGCGGTGTTGAAACGTTTAGACCTTGTGAAATGACTAGAAGCTGAGCTTCAACTCAACTTTTTCAGGGACCAAATCGTTTATCATCTCTTCGATGCGGGCCTCGGAAAGTCCACCCGAGGTAATGAAAAGCAATGAAATTCGGGATTTGCCGGGTACATGGTGTTTTCTGATCAGCTTCCAGCCGGCGTCGGCGGCCATCGCTTCAATGGCGCTGCTGACGTTCAATGAGTGCTCCTCGTCCGAAGCCTTAAGCGATATTTCAACGCCCTTGTTTCGCCCTCCGAGCCAAATGAAACACCAACAGACAACCGCCACCAATGTGGCCATCAGCGGCAGGCCCAACCCGACCGCAAGCCCAAGAACGGTTACGACGATCAATTCGACAGTGTCTATCGGATCATCCAAATTGGAGCGAAACCTGAGCAACGCTCCGATGCCGAAGATAACGAACCCGATCATTGACCCGTGCTGGACGACCAGGAACCCCACCGCCATGCCGATCAGCGCATATAGGAAGAAAAGCCTGGGCATGACGATGTCGCCGACACTTCTACGGGCTTTGCGCCGCACCGGATGATAGACGATCAAGCCAGCCAGAACGATCGTGACCAGCACATCAAGAGAAAAGAAATACAGTTCCTGTTTGCCGCGAAACTGCGTCCATCTGCGTTCGATCAGAATCTCCGATTCCGAAGCCCCGGCTAGCATCGTCGCCGGGTCGATTTGCGACATCGCGGCACCGGGCAACAGCAGCATCAACAACACAGTCACAAACGGGAAAATCGTATTCAATTCATCGTCCTTCCTGCTTGTGCCCAGACAGTACACGTCATCACGCGCAAATCGCGCCCCTTACAAGTCAATCCCAACAAGGAGGATCAGGTAAAGAGTTCAAAGCGCATTCTCCCGACATCGCAGACAAGTTGTGATACGAATGCGATAAAGGGGTGTGTCACACACACGAGAAAATCGAAGGGCAGAAAGCACGTGTTTCCGTCAAAGCCTGAAATTTCACGGCGCTTCTGCAAATTTGGAAGATCCGCTCTTGCGGCCAGCTTCCTAGCGGCAGCGTTTTTGCCTTGGTCTGGCTCTGCCTATGCAAAAAGTGCTGATCTGGTTCTGGTCGATAGATTCAAGGTGGCGGACAAATCAAAGGGATTTTCCGAACCTTCCGGTTTGTCGCTGTCCAACGCCGAAGGCTTCCTGTGGTCTGTAAGCGACGCTGAGCCAAAACTGCACCTACTTCGAATCGACGGAGTATTGGGAAAGTCCTTCCAGTTGCCCCCTTTGGCCGGATCAGATTTGGAGGGCGTCGCGTCGCGAAAAGACGGGTCGGTTTTGCTCCTCCAGGAAACCGATCGATCGATATTGGTCGTTCAACCAACCGACCCTATCCAACTGACAAGGGTCCCACTTGCGTCCCTCAAGGGGTACCCGGCCGCTGCCGAACTGCTGGTCGGCAACCCGCTGAACAAGGGGCCTGAGGGCATCACCGTCGACCCGGACACTGGGCGAGTATTCGTTGTCATTGAAGGACAACCGCGTCTGTTGCTGGTCGTGTCACCGGACCTAACTGAAATTCAGGAAGTCATCCCTTTGGATCGTGGATCTGGTTTTGTTTCGGATCGCGTGAATGACGATGAACTGGATGTGAGCGGTTTGGCTTGGTCCGTGTCGGGTGTGCTGTGGATTCTCAGCGACAAGGGACGCCAGATCTTTTTGTACGATCCAGAGACGAGAACAGCAGATACGATCGAACTGACGTATATGAAAAATGGAGACCGAAAGGTCGTGAAGCACCCCGAAGGGATCGCCTTGGATGAGGCCAAAGGGCTTCTCTACATCCTCACGGACGATGCCGAGAAGTCGCGCCTGTACGTTTTCAATATCCCTGAGATTTGATCGCTACTGCACGGAACTCACCCCGTACGGATGACTTAGCCAAGAAAGCCCGCATTGGGTCCAACTTCCTTGATCCGCGCCACTCAGAACCGCTCCCAGGCCGCGTTTTTTGGCCGTAGGAGGGTCCTGAAAAAAGCTGCCGTCAGTTGGGCCGGTTCAGTCGTCTTGCGAAACGACTAGAAATCCAGGTTTTCCACGCTCAGCGCGTTTTTCTGGATGAATTCACGGCGCGGCTCGACCACGTCGCCCATCAGCTTGGTGAACAAGTCATCGGCCTCGACCATGTCATCGACACGCACCTGTAGCAATGTCCGCGCATCCGGATCCAGCGTAGTTTCCCACAGCTGATCGGGGTTCATCTCACCCAGGCCCTTGTAGCGCTGGAGCGACAGGCCTTTTTCGCCCTCTTCCAAAATGGCGCGCAGCAGATCCAGCGGGCCGTGGATGACCTGCGACCGGTCGCGGCGGACCAATGTGGCCGGCAGGTTGTAGACGTCCTGCAGGCTCTGGGTAAAGCTGCCGGTCTTGCGTGCCTCGCCGGAACGCAGCATCGGACCGTCCAGCGTGCGGACTTCCTCGACGCCGCGCAGGATGCGCGCCAGTCGGATACCATGATCCTGAGTGATCCGGCCCTGCCAGCCGCGCTCGTATTCCAGCGCAATCAGGTCCAGCCGCGCCGCGACCTTGTCGGCCACGCCCTGCAGGTCGGCATCCACCGCCCCGGGCACAAACGCCCCGGCAACGGCAGCCTGTTCAAGAATGTGACGCGGGTAATGCGTCGGGAAGGCGTCCAATACGCGCTTGAGTTGGCGCGCCTCGTCCACCACACGGGTCAGATCCTGACCCACGATCTCTTCACCCGAGCCCAACTTGAGCACGGCGCCCTCGACACCCTGGTTGATCAGATAGTCGTCAAGCGCCGCTTGATCCTTCAGGTAAACCTCTGACTTTCCTCGTGAAACCTTATAAAGCGGCGGCTGCGCGATGTAGAGATATCCACCCTCGATCAACTCGGGCATCTGACGGTAGAAGAACGTCAGCAGCAGGGTCCGGATATGTGCACCGTCCACGTCGGCATCGGTCATGATGACGATCTTGTGGTAGCGCAGCTTCGAGATGTCGAACTCGTCCCGGCCAATACCGGTGCCAAGCGCCATCACAAGGTTGCCTATTTCCTGGCTGGACAGCATTCGGTCGAACCGCGCACGTTCGACGTTCAGAATCTTGCCGCGCAAAGGTAGAACCGCCTGCGTCAGACGATCGCGACCGGTCTGCGCCGATCCGCCGGCCGAGTCCCCCTCGACCAGGAAAACTTCGCTTTTGGCCGGGTCCTTCTCAGAGCAATCCTTGAGCTTGCCGGCCAGATAGTTGACGTCCATCGCCGTCTTGCGTCGGGTCAGTTCGCGGGCTTTCCTCGCCGCTTCGCGCGCCAAGGCGGCCTCGATGATCTTGCCGACGATGGTTTTGGCCACGTTGGGGTTCTCCTCGAACCACTCGGCCAGTTTCTCGTTCATCAACCCTTCGACAGCCGGTCGCACTTCCGAGCTGACAAGCTTGTCCTTGGTCTGGCTGGAAAACTTCGGGTCAGGTACTTTGACGGACAGCACGCAGGTCAGGCCTTCGCGCGCATCATCGCCGGTGAAGCTGACCTTTTCCTTTTTCGCGATCCCGCTGGACTGTGCGTAGTTGTTGATCGTGCGGGTCAGCGCTCCACGGAAGCCAGCGACATGCGTGCCGCCATCCCGCTGGGGGATGTTGTTGGTAAATGGCAGGACGGTTTCGTGATAGCTGTCGTTCCACCACATCGCGATCTCGACCCCGATATCGTCGCGCTCGCCCTTGATATAGATGGGCTCGGGCATGGCCGGAGTTTTCGACCGGTCGAGGTATTTCACGAATTCCTTGACGCCGCCCTCGTAGAACAGTTCGGTCTCAAGCCGCTCGGCCGGCCGTTCGTCAATCAGAATGATCCGAACGCCCGAGTTCAGGAAGGCCAGTTCGCGCAACCGCTTCTCCAGCGTCTCGAACGAATACTCCAGGTTCGAGAACGTATTGGTCGAAGCCAGGAACCGCACCTCGGTCCCGGTCCGGTCGCCGCATTCGCCGACCACTTTCAGATGCTCCGAGGTTTCGCCGCCCTCAAACCGGGCGAAATGCTCTTTGCCGTTGCGCCAGATGCGCAGCTCCAGCCAATCGGACAGAGCGTTCACCACCGAAACGCCCACGCCGTGCAGACCGCCCGACACCTTGTACGAGTTCGAGTCGAATTTCCCGCCGGCGTGCAGCTGGGTCATGATGACCTCGGCCGCCGAGACGCCTTCTTCGGGGTGGATGTCCACCGGAATCCCGCGACCATTGTCGCTGACCGAGACGCTGGAATCGGCGTGAATCTTGACGGTCACATGGTCGGCGTGACCGGCCAGAGCCTCGTCAATGCCGTTGTCCACGACCTCGTACACCATGTGGTGCAGACCGGACCCGTCGTCGGTGTCACCGATATACATACCGGGGCGTTTGCGGACAGCCTCCAACCCCTTGAGAACCTTTATGGAATCTGCGCCGTATTCCTGATTTGCCTGTGCGTCTTCGGACATGCCGTCAGTACCTATATTATTTTGGTAAGTTATACGTTCTCTGGTGGGGAATGTCACGTCATCCCCCCAGATTTTGTGCCGGTTCTTTCAGGCGCGAGCCGAGCTGATCTGCCGACCTCAGACGGTCACAATCTATCCAGATCGGCGGCGATATCAGCAGCGATTTGGCGGGCATCGACATCGCCGCGCTCGGCCGACAGGCGCAGGCCCAAAAGGTCGGACTGATAGCGCGTCGCCAGCCGCTCGGGATCATGGTCGAGACCGATCTGCCCCTGCGCCTGCGCCTGCCGGAACAGATCGGCGAAACAGGCCTTCATCCGCGACAGATGGATCGCGGCCAGTTGCGCCAGATCATGGTCCTTTGCGCTCAACTCGGCATAGGTCTTGGCCAGCATGCAGGCCTTTGCGGGCGCGTTCGCGGCCTCGACGACCAAACGCGGCTGGGTCTTGAGCGCACCCAGCGGCCCCAGTTCCTGGGCGAGAGCTTCAAGCCGGGCAACACCTTCATCCGCATAGCGCTCCAGCGTCAGGGCATACAAGGCGTCCTTTGACCCGAAAGCGGCGTAAAAGCTGCCGGGCTTCAGCTTCAGCGCATTCTCGAGATCCTTCAGGGACGTGCCCGCCCAACCCTGACGCCAGAACAGGTCTCGGGCCTGCGCGATCAGCGCGTCACGGTCATAGGCAGGTTTGCGGGGCATGTGATCACCAATTCTTGAACGATTACTCAAATATATACTTGAGTGATCGCTCAATAAAGCCTATTTCGGACTCAGCCGCCAGAAAAGGAGACCCGAAATGGCCGATTTTCCCTCGCATGACCTCAACACCGCCCCTGAAGGTTCAAAACCCCTGCTCGAGAAATCGCAGGCCGCGTTTGGCCGCCTGCCGGGCCTGCACAAGGTCATGGCCGAAAGCCCACAGCACCTTGAGGCCTATCAGGTTCTGCACCACCTGTTCCTGCAGACCGATTTCGACAATGACGAGAAAACGGTCGTCTGGCAGACCATCAACGTGGAAAACGAATGCCACTATTGCGTTCCGGCCCATACCGGCATCGCCAAGATGATGAAGGTGTCCGACGAGATCACCGAAGCGCTGCGCAATGAAACCCCGCTGCCCTCGCCCAAGCTCGAAGCACTGCGTACGTTCACGGTGCAGGTGATGAACCAGCGCGGCAACGTCACCGACGCGCAGTTGCAGGCGTTTTTTGATGCGGGCTATTCGCACCGCGCCGTTCTGGACGTGATCCTGGGCCTGGCGCAGAAAACCATGTCGAACTACGTCAACCACATGGCCCAGACGCCGGTGGACGAGGTGATGCGTCCCTTCCTGTGGGAACGCAAGGTTGGCGAGCCGGCCTGATCCGCTCAGGCGGGGGTGACGGTCGAGCCGTCACCCGCGTCATTGACCACGAAAGACTGCGCCCGGTCGCCCAGTTCGGCGAACAACTCGGGGCCTGTTCCGGTCATCCAGGCCTGCGCCCCCAGCGCGCAGATTTCATCATACAGCGCCGCCCGACGGTCCGCGTCCAGATGGGCCGCCACCTCGTCCAGCAACAGGATCGGCGGTGCTCCGACCTGCGCGGCCAGCGCCCGCGCGTTGGACAGAATCAACGACACCAACAGCGCCTTCTGCTCTCCGGTCGAACACTCACTGGCCGCAACGCCTTTGGCGGCAAAAACCCCATACAGATCCGACCGGTGCGGCCCCACCAATGTGCGCCCCGCCGCCAGGTCGCGGAACCGGTTTTCGGCCAGCGCCTCCAACAGATCCTGCGCGCTTTCGGGCATGTCCCCTTCGGACTGAACAAGTTCCAGTTCCGCCGAGGGAAAGGCGGTCTCGGCCTGTTCCTGCGCCGCGCGCAACTGCGCCAGAGCACCCAGCCGCGCGGTATGAATGCGATGCCCGGTTTCGGCCATCTGAGCCTCGAGCGCCGCGTACCAATGCGCGTCACGCACCTGCTCTTTCAGCAGGCGGTTCCGTTCGCGCATGGCCTTTTCATAGATCAACGCGGCCTCGGCATGGCTCGGATCGAAACTCAGCGTCACCCGGTCCAGAAAGCGCCGCCGGCCTTCGGCGCCTTCGATCCAAAGCCGGTCCATCGCGGGCATCAGCCAGACGACCCGCGCCAGCTTGCCCAGATCGATCTGGCTGGCTGCCTTTCCGTCGATCCGGACCTGCCGCGCTGCGCCCCCCTCGGACCAGGTTTCGATCTCGGACCGGCAGCCCTGAACGTCCAGAAGACCGCTCAGCTTCCAGCCCAGCGCCTCGGGCCGGCGCGTCATCTCGGCGGCGCTGGCCCGGCGCATGCCGCGGCCGGGTGAAAACAGGGATACCGCCTCGAGGATATTGGTCTTGCCGGCCCCGTTCGGCCCGTACAAGGCCACCGGCCGCCCGTCCAGCGCCATGCGCGCCAGCTTGTGCGACCGAAAATGCGAGACCGTCAATTCGGTCAGGGCCAAAGCCATGACCCCTCCCTTCATTCTTGCACAAACACGCGCGCCGGACGCACCCCGCGCCCGTGCGATCAGACGCGCATCGGCATCACGACATAGACCGCGCTCTGGTCATTGCCTTCGCGCATCAGGGTCGGGTCGCCCGCCGAATTGAACAGGAACACCGCGTTCTCGCGGTCCACCTGGCTTGCGATTTCCAGCAGGTACTTGGCGTTGAAGCCGATTTCCAGCCGTTCGTCGCCATAGGCCACGGCCAGCTCCTCCTCGGCGGCGCCGCTGTCGGGCGCATTCACCGACAGGACCAGCTTGTCGCCGTCCAACTGCAGCTTTACCGCACGGGACCGCTCGGACGACACGGTTGCCACCCGGTCGACAGCCTGGGCGAACTCGGCCGCGTCCACTTCCATCTTACGGGTGTTGTTCTGCGGAATCACGCGGGTGTAGTCGGGGAAAGTCCCATCGATCACCTTCGAGGTCAGCGTGATGTCGGGTGTCGCAAAGCGCACCTTGGTTTCGCTGACCGACACCGCGATGTCCATGTCGTCATCTTCCAGCAGCTTGCGCAGCTCGCCCACCGTTTTGCGCGGCACGATCACGCCAGGCATATCGGCGGCCCCGTCGGGGCAATCCGCGTCGATCCGCGCCAGACGATGCCCGTCCGTGGCCACGCAGCGCAACACCTTGCCGCCCTCAGGGCCATCCGTCACGTGCATGTAGACGCCGTTCAGGTAATACCGGGTCTCTTCCGTCGAGATGGCGAATTTCGACTTGTCGAAAAGCCGCCGCAGCAGAGCCGCCGAAGCGGTGAAGTTCGACTGGTACTCCGAGGACGCCATCACCGGGAAATCCTCTTTCGGCAGGGTCGCCAGCGAGAAGTTCGACCGCCCCGCCTCGACCGTCAGCCGGCCAGCCGCGCTGTCGGCGGTCAGCGTGACCAGCGCGCCATCGGGCAGCTTGCGCACGATCTCGTGCAGAGTCGTTGCCGCAACCGTGGTTGCACCCGCCTTTTCGACCTGCGCGGGGGCCTTGTCGACCACCTCGATATCCAGATCGGTCGCGCGGAACAGAACCTGATCGCCCTCGGCCTCGATCAGCACGTTGGCCAGGATTGGAATCGTGTTGCGGCGTTCCACAACGGATTGGGCCTGCGAAACGGCCTTGAGCAGCGTGCCGCGTTCGATGCTGATCTTCATACCCTCAATTCCTCTGATTTGAGTGCTTACATGGGCGGGACTGGCAAGTTAGCGGTTCAGCCCTGAGGCACAAGGATTTTTTACCGATTTCTGGGTCGGAACGCGCAAACCGTCAAGGTCCCGAGCGGCCCTGCGCCCCAGTTCCGTGGAAATCGTGGAAAAATGCGCACAGAAAAACCGCCCCCGCGCAGAGCCGGGACGGCTTTTCGAATTGCAGGGGCTCAGGCTTCGAGCGCCCGGCGCAGCATTTCCACATCTTCGGCGATCTGACCGTCGGTCAGCTTCAGCTCTTCGATGCGTTTGACGCCGTGCATGACGGTGGTGTGGTCACGCCCGCCAAAGCGGCGGCCGATCTCGGGCAGCGACCGGCTGGTCAGCTGCTTGCACAGATACATCGCCACCTGACGCGGGCGGGCATAGGACCGCAGACGTTTCGGCCCGATGATGTCGGACAGGCGGATGTTGTAATAGTCGGAAACCTTGCGCTGGATCTCTTCGACGGTGATCTTGCGTTCCGAGGCGCGCAGCACGTCGGCCAGACAGTCCTGCGTCAGTTCCATGTCGATCTCACGGCCGACCAGCGAGGCAAAGGCGAACAGCCGGGTCAGCGCCCCTTCCAGAACGCGTACGTTGGTCGAGATGCGATGGGCCAGGAATTCCAGCACGCCATCGGCGATCTTCAGGTCGGGATAGGTCTTGGCGTATTGCTGCACCTTGTTCTGCAGAATGCCCAGGCGCAACTCGTAATCGGTCGGGTGCAGGTCAACCACCAGTCCGCATTGCAGACGCGACTTGACCCGTTCCTCCAGATCCTTGATTTCACCCGGCGCGCGGTCGGCCGAGATGATGATCTGCTTGTTTTGATCCACCAGCGCGTTGAAGGTGTGAAAGAACTCCTCCTGCGTCGAATCCTTGCCGGCGATGAACTGCACGTCATCGACCATCAGCACGTCGACCGAGCGGAACAGGTGTTTGAAATCCATCATCCGGCGTTCGCGCAGGGCCTGTACGAAGCGGTACATGAACTGTTCGGCAGACAGGTACAGCACATTGAGCTCGGGGCGTTTGGTCTTCAGCTCCCAGGCGATGGCATGCATCAGGTGCGTTTTACCGAGGCCAACACCACCGTACAGAACCAGCGGATTGAATGTGACGGGGCCGCCTTCGGAAACACGGCGCGCGGCGGCATGGGCCAGTTCGTTCGGCTTGCCGACGACGAAGGTGTCGAAGGTAAAGCGCGCGTCCAACGGTGCGGCCTGCAGCGACTCGAGCGCCTCATTGGTTCCGTTGCTTTCCGGTGCCAGCTCGATATTGACCGGCTCGGGCTGGTCTTCGACCGGCTGGACCGCGGCGGCGGGACGCGCCGGTGAGTTGGCGGCCACCCGGAAGGCCAGGCGCTGAACCGACTCTCCGGCCGTGTTCAGCTCGTACAGAATGAGGTCTGCAAAATTTTGACTGACGTAGTTCCCCATGAAGTTGGTCGGAACCGAAAAAACGGCCACGCCTCCCTTCAATTCCTGAAATTCCAGTGGTTCAATCCAGGTCGTAAAATTGTTCCGGCCCACGGCCTTCAGCAATTTGTTACGCAGTTGTCCCCATTTTTCTTGTGTCATCCAGCGCCTCACGCATCCCAATATTTTTGACCTAATCGGCCTTATGATTGTGACCGGTATCCCGGTTCTTATGCGTTCACTCGCGCGCAGATATTCGATCGCCGAAACCCCAGGAGTCGGCGGGAATATCAGTGGTCACGACGCTTGCCTGTTTGACGACGACCAAAAAGTACAGCCGCCCAAACCGCGGTTTGCGCCACGCAGTTCCAGTTTTCGACAGGGCCAAGATCATCGGAGTAGCCGAGATCCGCAGCAGATCGTCAAACCGGTTGGCACCGGTTGCCGACATTCGCCCCTGGATCATTCTGATGCCCGTCAGTCCGATCGCAGGAACAGCCTGTCCCCCCAAGCGAGTGAATCGCTGAAACTGTCGTAGCAAGAGGCAATGGGGCCGGGCAACGAAACTCTGATATTGACTCGGGTCTTTGGGCGAAAGAATCTCTCGGTTTCGTGAAGGCGCGGCATTCTGGCAACAACGCAAAAGGCGCCGCACGGGGCGACGCCTTCAAAACCGGAATGAACCAGCAAATGTTGACGCTAGGTCAACCCAGCGCTTTGACGCGCGCCGACAGGCGCGACATCTTGCGGGCTGCGGTGTTCTTGTGGAACACGCCTTTGGTGACGCCGCGCATCAGCTCGGGCTGGGCCGCGCGCAGAGCGGCGGTTGCCGCGTCCTTGTCGCCGGATGCGATAGCTTCTTCGACCTTGCGCAGGAAGGTGCGGATGCGCGAACGACGTGCTTTGTTGATTGCATAACGCTTCTCGTTCTGACGAGCGCGCTTCTTTGCCTGGGGCGAGTTTGCCATGTGTCTCTGACCTTTGTTCGGTACGTTTGTCTAGGGTTGCACGTCACGGAATTACCCGCACCGGATCAGAAATCACGAGTGTGAATCGGGCCAAGCGGGCCGCACGCGCATGTATGGTGGCGGTCAATAGCCAAGTTTTCAGACTTTGCCAAGCCGATTCTTGGCTTTGTTGCCCGCCATGAAAAAAGGCGGGCAACGCCCGCCTGATCCTGCAGTCTTGTCGGCGCCGGTTATTTGTCGCGGAACTGGGCCGCGCGCTTTTCAAGGAATGCGCCCATGCCTTCCTTCTGGTCTTCGGTCGCGAACATCGAATGGAACACGCGCCGCTCGAACAGCATGCCCTCGCTCAGCGGCACCTCGTAGCTGCGGTTGACAGCCTCTTTCGCGGCCATCGCGGTCAGCAGCGATTTCTCGGCAATCTTCTGGGCTGCGCCGGTCGCCTCTTCGATCAGCTTCTTGGCCGGCACCACGCGCGACACGAGGCCCGAGCGCTCGGCCTCTTCGGCATCCATGAAACGCCCGGTCAGGTTCATGTCCATCGCCTTGGACTTGCCCACGAACCGCGTCAGGCGCTGGCTGCCGCCCATCCCGGCGATGACGCCCAGATTGATCTCAGGCTGGCCGAACTTGGCGGTGTCTGCGGCGATGATGAAATCGCACATCATGGCCAGCTCGCACCCGCCGCCCAGCGCATAGCCCGCCACCGCCGCGATGATCGGCTTGCGGATCGCGGTGATCCGGTCGTTGGCGTCGGCGAACAGGTTGGTGGTGTAGACATCGACAAAGCTCATCTCGGACATCTCCTTGATGTCCGCGCCCGCGGCGAATGCCTTTTCCGATCCGGTGATGACGATGCAGCGCACCTTGTCATTGGTGTCCGCGTCCTCGAGCGCCTCGCACAGCTCACCCAGAAGCTGAGTGTTCAGCGCGTTCAACGCATCGGGTCTGTTGAGCTTGATTAGGGCGACGTGGTCTTCGATTTCGACGATGATCGTCTCAAAAGCCATGAGGTCTGAGCTTTCGGTTGTTCCGTTCAGGTCCAATTCCTTACCACGCGGAAAACTCGGATCAAGCTATCTTTGGCATTGCGCGCAATAGAAGGTTGAGCGTCCCGACTGGGTGATTCTGCGGATCTCGGCCCCGCAGCCCTCGGTCCGGCAGGGCTGGCCCTCGCGCCCGTAGACGTCGAAACTGTGCTGAAAATATCCAAGCTCTCCATCGGCTTGCCGGAAATCACGCAGCGAGGATCCGCCGGCCTCGATGGCCTCGGCCAGCACCGTCCGGATCACCGGAACCAAGGCCTCGACCCGCCCGGTCGAGATCTGACCCGCCTTGCGACGTGGCGACACTCTGGCGCGGTAGAGCGCCTCGCAGACATAGATGTTGCCCAGCCCGGCAACGATTCTCTGATCCAGCAGCGCCGCCTTGACCGGTGTGGCCCGGCCGCGGAAGGCGTTAATCAGATAGGTCTCGTTGAAATCGTTGCCCAGCGGCTCCGGCCCCAGAACGGCCAGCAGCTTGTGCTGCTCGGCGGTGGCCGTGAGCAGCAGGTCCATCGCCCCGAACCGGCGCGGGTCATTGAAGGTGATGCGCGCGCCATTGGCCATGTGAAACACCACGTGGTCATGCTTCTGCGGCATCGGGTGATGATGCACGAACTGGCCTAGCGGATCGCCGGACACAGTCATGCGGCCCGACATGCCCAGATGAATCAACAGGGTCTCGCCGCCGCTCAGATCGGCCAGGATGTATTTCGACCGCCGCCGCAGGCGTTCGACCCGCTGGCCGGTCAGCCGTTCGGCCATCCGCTCGGGGAACGGCCAGCGCAGATCGGGGCGGTTCACGTCCGCCCTTTCGATCACCACGCCTTCCATCGCCGGGGCAAGGCCGCGTCTTACTGTCTCGACCTCGGGCAATTCGGGCATTAGACGGCTCCTATTCCAAAGGGCCGCATTGTGCCCCGGTTTCCAGGCCCTATAACAGAGACGAAATTCGACGAACGGCAAGGCTTATGTCCGACAACAGCGACAAGACCACTCATTTCGGTTTCGAAACCGTCCCCGAGGCCGAAAAGGCCGGGCGCGTGCAGGGCGTATTCAACTCGGTCGCGTCGAAATACGACGTGATGAATGACGTGATGTCGATGGGCATCCACCGGGTCTGGAAGGACGCCATGATGGACTGGCTGGCGCCGCGCCCCGGCCAGCGCCTGCTGGACGTGGCGGGCGGTACGGGCGACATCTCGTTCCGCTTCCTCAAGCGGGCGGGCCACGGCCATGCCACGGTGCTGGACCTGACCGAGCCGATGCTGGTCGAGGGGCGCAAGCGCGCCGAGGCCGCGCAGATGGCCGACAGCCTGGACTGGGTGGTGGGCGACGCGATGGCCCTGCCGTTCGAGGACAATACCTTCGACGTCTACACCATTTCCTTCGGCATCCGGAACGTGACCCGCCCGCAAGAAGCCCTGAACGAGGCCTACCGCGTGCTCAAACCCGGCGGCCGCCTGATGGTGCTGGAGTTCAGCCAGTTGCCCAATGACGGGCTGCAGAAACTCTATGACCTCTACAGCTTCAACGTGATCCCGCGCATGGGTAAGCTGATCGCGAACGACTACGACAGCTATCAATACCTGGTCGAGTCGATCCGCAAGTTCCCCGATCAGGATACCTTTCTGGGCATGGTGCGCGCCGCCGGATTCGAAAACGCGAAATACCGCAACCTCAGCATGGGCATCGCGGCCCTGCATTCCGGCTGGAAGATCTGACGCATGCGCGGCCCCCACAACATCATCCGCCTGATCCGCACAGGCGCCACGCTGGAGCGCACGGGCGCAATGAACGTGGTGCTCGACGCTTTCGAAGCCCCGCGCGCGTTGCGGATCGTGGCCCACACCTTGGGCAAACCGTTCCAATGGCTGGGCTACAAGGGCGACCCGTCCATGCCGCCGGCGACCCGGGCGCTGACCGCCCTGGGCCCGGCCTACATCAAGTTCGGTCAGGTCCTGTCCACGCGCCCCGATGTCGTCGGCGAAGAGCTGGCCGAACAGCTGCGCGTCCTGCAGGACAAGCTGCCCCCCTTTCCACGCGACGTGGCCATGGCCGAGGTCGAAAAGGAGCTGAGCCAACCTCTGGACGAGATGTTCTGGGAGTTCAGCGAACCGATCGCGGCCGCCTCGATCGCGCAGGTCCACAAGGCCAAACTGGCCAGCACAGGCGAGGATGTGGCCGTCAAGGTCCTGCGCCCCGGCATCGAACGCGCGTTCCGCAAGGATGTGGATGCGTTCTATTTCGCCGCCCGGATCGTCCAGCTTTTCGCCCCCGGTGCGCGCCGACTGCGCCCGATGGACGTGATCGAGCATTTCGACGGCGTCGTCCGCGGCGAACTGGATCTCAGGCTCGAAAGTTCGGCAGCCTCGGAATTTGCCGCCAACACGCAGAATGACGAAGGCTTCTGGCTGCCGCCCGTGGTGTGGTCGCTGTCCGCGCGCCGGGTCATGACGCTCAGCTGGGCAGACGGCATCCCCTTGGGCGACAACGACGCGCTGGACGCCGCAAATCACGACCGCCGCGACCTGGCCGAGCGTGTGCTGCGCCTATTCCTGCTGCACGCCCTGCGCGATGGCTTCTTCCACGCCGACATGCACCAGGGCAACCTCAAGGTCGCCGCGAACGGCGACATCATCGCCTATGACTTCGGCATCATGGGCCATATCGACGAATACACCCGCCGCGTCTATGCCGAGATCCTCTTCGGCTTCATCCGCCGCGACTACAAGCGCGTGGCCGAGGTGCATTTCGAGGCCGGCTACGTCCCGGCCGACCAGGACGTCGATGAATTCGCCCGCGCCCTGCGCGCGGTCGGCGAGCCGATCTTTGGCATGGATGCCACCCATATCTCGATGGGCCGCCTGCTCAACTACCTGTTCGAGGTGACCGAACGCTTTGGCATGGAAACCCGCACCGAACTGATCCTGCTGCAACGCACGATGGTGGTGGTCGAAGGCGTTGCCCGCTCGCTCGACCCGCATATGAACATCTGGGAGGTCGCCCGCCCCGTGGTCGAGGACTATATCAAGCAGTCCATCGGACCCCGCGCCGCTCTGCGCGATTTTGGAAAAACAGCGCTGGTTCTTGCACGGTTCGGTCCCCGCCTGCCTGATCTGGTCGAAAATGCCCTGATCGCCCAGACCCGCAAGGATGATCCCTCCGGGTCAGATTTCTGGCCCAAGGCCATTCCCGCCGCGATCGGAGCAGCCGCCGGGGCAGTGGCCGTCCTGATCCTTGCGGGCCTGGGCTGACAGACGCCGCCGCTTTATCTGGCCAGAAATATCCTCGGGGGGAATCGCGCCCCGGCGCGATGGGGGCAGACAGCCCCCCGGCCCAGCCTCGGATCAGAGCCGTTCGATGGCGATGGCAATCCCCTGCCCGCCACCGATGCACATGGTGATCAACCCTTTCGACCCACCGATGCGCTCCAACTCGTACAGAGTCTTCAGCGTGATGATCGCCCCGGTGGCCCCCACCGGATGACCCAGGGCGATGGCCCCGCCATTCGGGTTCACCTTGGCCGGATCCAGCCCCAGTTCCTTGTTCACCGCCAGCGCCTGGGCCGCAAAGGCCTCGTTGCTTTCGATCACGTCGAAATCGCCCGCCGACAGACCGGTTCGCTCCAAAAGGTTGCGCACGGCCGGAACCGGGCCGATTCCCATCACCTCGGGGCGGACACCTGCATGAGCATAGCCCAGGATGCGCGCCTTGGGCGTCAGGCCGGCTTTCTCGGCGGCACGCGCCGTGGCCAGAACCATCGCCGCCGCGCCGTCATTGATGCCCGAGGCATTGCCCGCGGTCACACGCCCGTCCTTCTGGAACACCGGCCGCAGCCCGGCCAGCGCTTCGGTCGTGGTGGCCTTGGGATGCTCGTCGACCTTGAAATCGACCATGTCGCGCTTGACCTTGACCTGCACCGGCGCGATCTGGCTGTCGAAATAGCCCGCCTCGATCGCAGCCGCCGCGCGCTGCTGGCTGGTCAGCGCAAACGCGTCCATCTCCTCGCGCGTGATCTGGTGTTCATCGGCCACGTTCTCGGCGGTGACGCCCATGTGCCCGGTGCCAAAGGGGCAGTTCAGCGCGCCCAGCATCATGTCCAGCGACTTGATGTCGCCCATCTTGGCGCCCCAACGCGCCTGCGGAACGATATAGGGGCTGCGCGACATGCTCTCGGCACCTCCGGCCACGGCAAATTCGGCATCCCCCAGCATCAGCGATTGAACCGCCGATACGATCGCCTGCGCGCCCGACCCGCACAGTCGGTTGACGTTCATCGCCGGAGTAGCGTTCGGAATGCCCGCCTGCATCGCCGCGACGCGCGACAGGTACATGTCGCGCGGCTCGGTGTTGATGACGTGACCAAACACCACATGCCCGATCCGCTCGCCTTCGACGCCGGATTTCTCAAGCGCGGCCTTGGTCACGACGGTGGCCAGATCGATCGGCGCGGTCGCGGCCAGCGACCCTCCGAACGTACCGATTGCGGTGCGGGCACCGTCCAGAATCACGATGTCGGTCATGTCTCTCTCCTCTTGGATTTGCGCGCAGTATGCACCCGCAGCATGGACCTGTCGCGCGGGACGTTCCGTCATCGGCGGAATTGACAATTCGCGCCCGGACGCGCAAGAAATTCCGCCATGACGGAAAACTCAGACGATATCCTGACACGCCTGCCCGCCCGCCTGAAAGAGGCCCGGCGCGCCAAGGGACTGTCACTGGAAGCGGTGGCCAATCTCAGCGGCGTATCTCGGTCGATGGTCAGCCAGATCGAACGCGGCGAAAGCAGCCCCACGATCTCGACCCTTTGGAACCTGACCCGTGCGCTGCAGGTCGATTTCGCCGGACTTCTGGAAGAGTCTGAGACCACCGACCAGATCGAAGTGCTGCGCAGCGCCGAGGTGCCCAGCATCGACAATATGGGCCAATCCTGCCGGATCCGCATCCTCTCGCCGCCCGAGGAGGCCGGCGGGCATGAGGTCTATGACATCCGGTTCGACGCGGGTGGCGCGCTGAACAGCCAGCCCCATGCCCGCGGCGCTCGCGAACAGTTGACCGTACTGGAAGGGGCCGTCCGCGTCACTTCGGGCGCCGCGACGATGGAGCTGCAGCAGGGCGACACGGCTAGGTATGCGGCCGACGTGGCCCACGCCATCGCGGCACCGGACGGACCCGCCCGCGTGTTCCTGATCGTCAAGAATGCCTGATCCGCACATATCGGCCGATTTCCGCCTTCACGGATTTTTTTCCGCCATACTGAAAATCTCCTATTTGGGACGCGCGTCCGTTATGTTAGATACGCGACTCAGAAGAAGGAGACCGCCATGGCTGATGCATTCCTGTCCCACGTTTCGGACACCCTCTCGCAGATCAAAGCGGAGGGCCTGTACAAGACGGAACGAATGATCACCTCGCCCCAGGGCGGCGAGATCACGGTGGGCGGACGACAGGTCATCAACCTGTGCGCCAACAATTACCTGGGACTGGCCGACCATCCGGCGCTGATCGAGGCCGCGAAGAACGCGATGGAGCCCAAGGGGTTCGGCATGGCCTCGGTCCGGTTCATCTGCGGCACGCAGGATATCCACCGCGAGCTGGAGCAACGGCTGGCCAAGTTTCTGGGCAAGGACGATTCGATCCTGTTCGCGGCGTGCTTCGACGCCAATGGCGGGTTGTTCGAACCCCTGCTGGGACCCGAGGATGCCATCATCTCGGACAGTCTGAACCATGCCTCGATCATCGACGGGGTGCGGCTGTGCAAGGCCAAACGCTATCGTTACATGAACAACGACATGAACGACCTCGAAGCCTGGCTGAAACAGGCGCGCGCGGACGGGGCGCGGCACATCATGATCGCGACCGACGGCGTGTTCTCGATGGATGGCTACCTGGCCAACCTGCCCAGGATCCGCGAACTGGCCGACAAATACGACGCGGTGGTGATGGTCGATGACTGCCACGCCACCGGCTTCATGGGGCCGCGCGGCGCGGGCACGCCGGATCATTTCGGCGTGGACGTGGACATTCTGACCGGGACATTGGGCAAGGCACTTGGGGGGGCAATCGGCGGTTACATCGCCGGGCCGCAGCCAGTGATCGACCTGCTGCGGCAGCGGGCGCGGCCCTATCTGTTCTCGAATTCGCTGCCGCCTTCCATCGTCGCCGCCGGGCTCGAGGCGATCCGCCTGGTCGAAGAGGGCGACATGCTGCGCAAGCAACTGTTCGGCAACGCCAAATACTGGCGCACCGGGCTGGAGAAGCTGGGGTTCGACCTGCTGCCGGGTGAACATCCGATCATCCCCGTGATGCTGGGCGAGGCGCAGCTGGCGCAGGACATGGCCGCCCGCCTGTTCGACGAAGGCGTCTATGTCTCGGGCTTCTTCTTCCCGGTGGTCCCGCGTGGCCAGGCCCGCATCCGCACCCAGATGAACGCGGCGCTGACCCGCGACGAGTTGGACCGCGCTCTGGCCGCCTTCGGCAAGGTCGGAAAGGCGTTGGGGGTCATCTGATGGTTCTGAACTCGGTCATCGACGCGATCGGCGATACGCCCCTGATCGAGCTGTCCCGGGTTTGCCAAATACTGGATCTGGACGGCCGTATTCTAGCAAAGCTGGACTATCTGCTGCCGGGCTTTTCGAAAAAGGATCGGGCCGCCCGGTCCATCATCGAACAGGCCCGCGCCGACGGCAGCCTGATCCCGGGGCAGACGGTGGTCGAGCTGACCTCAGGCAACATGGGCACCGGTCTGGCGATTGTCTGCGGCATTCTGGGGCACCCGTTCGTGGCGGTCATGAGCGCAGGGAACTCGGTCGAACGCGCCCGCATGATGCGCGCCATGGGCGCCGAGGTGGTGATCGTCCCTCAGGCCGAAGGCGGCAAACCGGGCGAAGTCTCGGGCGCCGACCTGGCGCTGGTGGATGACGCCGCCCGCCGCATCACCGCCGAGCGCAACGCATTCCGCGCCGATCAGTTCGGCCACGCGGGCAACCCCAAGGCCCATGCCGCCGGGACGGGTCCGGAAATCTGGGCCCAATCAGCAGGTGCCGTGACAGCCTTTTGTGATTTTGCCGGCTCTGGCGGCACACTTGCCGGGGTCTCTGACTACCTGTCACCCCTTGGGGTGCGGTGCTATGCGGTCGAGCCCGACGGCGCTCGTGCCTTGGCCGGTGAACCCGTCCGTGCGCCCGATCATCCGATCCAGGGCGGTGGTTATGCGATGTCGGTTCTGACGCATCTGAACGGAGCGAAATTGGCCGGTCATCTGTCCGTCACCGGCGCATCAGCGCGCGACGCCGCCCGCCTGTTGGCCCGCACCGAAGGCATCTTTGCGGGCTTTTCCGCCGGGGCGAACCTGGCTGCCGCCATCGACCTGCTGCGTGGCCCCGAACGCGGTGGCTGCATCGCCATCGTGATGTGTGACAGCGGCTTGAAATACCTGTCGACCGATTTGTGGGAGTGATCCGGATGCGACCCAACACGATGAAAGCGCTGGAGAAGTCCAGGCCCGAAGAAGGGCTGTGGATGGTACAGGCCCCGGTCCCCGAGATCGGCCCCGACGAGGTTTTGATCCGCGTGAAAAAGACCGGGATCTGCGGCACCGACATCCATATATGGAACTGGGATGAATGGGCGTCGCACACGGTGCCCGTTCCCATGATCACCGGCCACGAATTCGCCGGCGAGATCGTCGAGCTGGGCCGCAACGTGACCGGGTTGAAGATCGGCCAGCGGTGCTCGGGCGAGGGTCACCTGATCGGCACCGACAGC
Organism: Ruegeria arenilitoris; assembly: GCF_013032855.1. GTDB lineage: Bacteria > Pseudomonadota > Alphaproteobacteria > Rhodobacterales > Rhodobacteraceae > Ruegeria > Ruegeria arenilitoris. The sequence continues at coordinate 111,990 of NZ_WQDA01000005.1, read as the reverse complement.
CGCCAGAGCCGCGCGGGCAAGTTCCACCTTGACCCGGGCACGCGCGGGATCGGGGTGAACGAACAGGGCGCCTTTGCCCAATATCTCAAGCTGCCGGCCTTCAACGTGGTGCCCCTGCCCGACGACATCCCCGACGAGATCGGCGCGATACTCGACCCGCTGGGCAATGCCGTGCACACCGCGCTGAGCTTCGATCTGCTGGGCGAGGACGTGTTGATCACCGGCGCCGGCCCGATCGGGATCATGGCCGCCGCGGTGGCCCGCCACGCCGGCGCCCGGCATGTGGTGATCACCGACATCAACCCCGACCGGCTGGCGCTGGCGCAGCATGTCGTGCCCTCGGTCCGAGCGGTGAACGTGGCCAAGGAAGAGCTGCAATCGGTGATTTCCGACCTGGGCATGAGCCAGGGTTTTGACGTGGGGCTGGAAATGTCGGGCTCGCAGGCGGCGCTGGATCAGATGGTCGAGGCACTGGTGATGGGCGGCAAGATCGCCCTGCTGGGTATTCCGCCCGGAAAATCACCCGTCGACTGGAGCCGCATCGTGTTCAAGGCGATCACCATCAAGGGCGTCTACGGCCGCGAAATGTTCGAGACCTGGTACAAGATGATCGCGATGTTGCAGAACGGTCTGGATGTCAGCCGGGTCATCACCCATCGCTTTGCCGCCGATGACTTTGCGCAGGGCTTTGCCGCCATGAAGTCGGGAAAATCGGGCAAGGTGGTGCTGGACTGGGCCTGACCCTCTGGATAGTTGCAAACGCACCTTCTAGACAGGTGCGCACACATGCCGGGGAGGAAATGAAATGGCCGACAAAGCCAAGGGCGACCGCCCGCTGGAACGGGGAATCGAAGACACGCTGGTAACCGATTTCGCGGACACGCACCGCAAAAGCTATGGCGATTTCCTGCAACTCAAGACCCTGCTGAACTTGCAGAAAACCTTTCAGGACCCGGCCCAACCCGATGAGATGCTGTTCATCATCATCCATCAGGTCAGCGAGCTTTGGCTGAAACTGATGCACCATCAGCTGGTCGAGGTGCGCCGGTTTCTGCAGCAGGATGAGTTCGGCCCCGCGATGAAGAACCTGGACCGGATCAAGGCGATCCAGCGCCAGTTGATCGCCGCGTGGGAAACCCTGCTGACCATGACGCCCGCCGACTATATGACCTTCCGCAAGGCGCTGGGCAATTCATCCGGCTTCCAGAGCTACGGCTATCGCCAGATCGAGTTCATCCTGGGCAACAAGGACACCGCCACGCTGAAGGTGCATGAGCACGACCCCGAAGTGATGGAGATGCTGACCGCCGCTCTGGTCAAACCGTCGCTGTATGACGAGGTATTGCACATGCTGGCGCGGCAGGGGTTCGACGTGCCGCAGGACCTGCTGGACCGGGACTATTCAAAGACCTATTCCGGCGATCCGCGCATCGTGAAGATCTGGGCCGAGATCTACCGGAACACGGGCCGGTACTGGGACCTGTATGCGCTGGGCGAAAAGCTGATGGATGTGGAATCGCTGTTCCAGCGGTGGCGGTTCGACCATGCGACCGCCGTGGAACGTGTGATCGGCATGCAGCCAGGCACTGGCGGCTCCAGCGGCGTGGCTTTTCTGCGCAAGGCGCTGGAGCTGCGATTCTTCCACGACCTTTATGACGTGCGCACCGACCTGATGTACGGCGGACAGGGCTGAGCCATGCTGTATCGCGGATTTACCCAAGCCGAGCTGGAGCGCGAATACGCGCCCAGTTCGATGATCGGCGGCGACCTTGCCCCCTATCTGGCGGCCTATTCAGCGCTCAGCGCGCAGGCGCGGGCGCAACTGACGGTGCAAGAGACCCTCGGCTATGGCGACACTCCCGCGCAGGTGCTGGATTTCTTTCCCGCCCGCGCGCCCGGCGCACCGCTGCATGTGTTTATCCACGGCGGCTATTGGCAGGCGCTCAGCCAGCGCGACTCGGCGATGATGGCGCCCGCGCTGGTCCAAGGCGGGCAGGCCTTTGCGACGGTGAACTACACGCTCGCCCCCGACGCGCGGCTGTACCAGATGGTCGATGAATGCCGGACCGCGCTGATGTGGCTGGCCACTCGGGCCAAGTCGCTGGGGTTCGACGCCTCGCATGTCACCCTGTCCGGGCACAGCGCCGGCGCGCATCTGGCGGCGATGGTCATGGCGACCTCGGCCGACCAATTCGCCCGGATCGGCCTGCGGGTGCGCGAAGTCATCCTGATCAGCGGCGTCTACGACCTGGAACCGATCAGTCTGACCCCGGTCAACGATCCGCTGCAGTTGACTCCGGTCGAGCTGCACGACCTGTCCCCCATCCTGCGCCTGCCCGCGCCCGGGCCGCGTTATCGGGTCACGGTGGGCGAGCGGGACACGGGCGAGTTCATCCGCCAGAGCCGCGACTATGCCGAAGCGTTGCGCAAGGCCGGCCATGCCGTCAGCTTTGACCTGCAGCCGGGCACGCACCATTTCGACATCATCCTCAAGGACGGGACGTTTCTGAACGACCACCCCTGAAAACGAAAACGGCGGCCCTGGGGACCGCCGTTTCTTTCAATTTCGACCGGATCAATCCAGCGTGCGGGTGACTTCCTCACGCTCGAAGATCTCGATCACGTCGCCCGGGCGGATATCGTCGTAATTCTCGAACGCCATACCGCATTCCTGACCCGACTGAACCTCGGCCACTTCGTCCTTGAAGCGTTTCAGCGTCTTCAGCGTGCCTTCGTGGATCACCACGTTGTCGCGCAGCAGGCGCACGCCGGCCGAACGGCGGGCAACGCCCTCGGTGACCAGACAGCCGGCAACCTTGCCGACGCCGGTGACCTTGAACACTTCCTTGATCTCGGCATAGCCGATGAACTTCTCGCGGATCTCGGCGCTCAGCAGGCCCGAGGCGGCGGCTTTGACGTCATCCACCAGATCGTAGATCACCGAGTAGTAGCGGATCTCGACGCCCTTCTGGTTGGCGGTGTTGCGCGCCGATGCGTTGGCCCGCACGTTGAAGCCAAAGACCGGAGCACCCGACGCTTCGGCCAGGCCGATATCGGTTTCGGTGATGGCGCCGACGCCCGAGTGCAGCACGCGCACGCGCACCTCGTCGTTGCCGATCTTCTCCATCGCCTGCACGATGGCCTCGGCCGAGCCCTGCACGTCGGCCTTGACCAGAATGGGCAGCTCGGCCACGTTCTCGTCTTCTTTGGCCTTCTGCATCAGCTGTTCCAGCGTGGTCGCGGCACCGGCGGCGGCGCGCTTGTCCTTGGCAACCTGCGCGCGGTACTCGGCGATCTCGCGGGCCTGCGCCTCGGTCTCGGTCACGTTCAGAACGTCACCGGCCTCGGGCGTACCGTTGAGACCCAGAACCTCGACCGGAACCGAAGGCCCGGCTTCCTGGACGCGCTCGCCCTTGTCGTTGATCAGCGCGCGGACCTTGCCGTACTGCTCGCCCACGACGAAGATGTCGCCTTGGCGCAGCGTGCCCTTCTGGACCAGAACGGTCGCGACCGGGCCACGGCCCACGTCCAGCTGCGCCTCGATCACGGCGCCTTGCGCGGCGCGGTTCGGGTTGGCCTTCAGCTCCAGAATCTCGGCCTGCAGCGCGATGGCTTCCAGCAGATCGTCCAGACCCTGGCCCGTGATGGCCGACACTTCGACATCCTGAACCTCGCCGGACATCTTCTCGACGATCACCTCGTGCTGCAGCAGGTCGGTGCGCACCTTGTCCGGGTTGGCCTCGGGCTTGTCGACCTTGTTGATCGCAACGATCATCGGAACACCGGCGGCCTTGGCGTGGTTGATTGCCTCGACCGTCTGCGGCATCACAGCGTCATCCGCCGCGACAACCAGCACCACGATGTCCGTTACCTGAGCACCGCGCGAGCGCATCGAGGTAAAGGCCGCGTGGCCCGGCGTATCCAGGAAGGTCAACGTTGTGCCGTCGTTGGTCTGCACCTGATAGGCGCCGATATGCTGGGTAATGCCACCGGCCTCGCCCGCAACGACTTTGGCGTCGCGGATCGCGTCCAACAGCGAGGTCTTGCCGTGGTCGACGTGACCCATGATGGTAATGACCGGCGGACGGGGCTGCAGGTCTTCATCCTTGTCCTCGACATCCGAGATGACATCCTCGACATCCGCATCCGAAACCCGCACGACCTTGTGGCCGAATTCTTCGATGATCAGTTCGGCAGTGTCGGCGTCGATGGTCTGGTTCTGCGTGACCATCATACCCATGTTCATCAACGACTTGACGACATCGGCGACGCGTTCGGCCATACGGTTGGCCAGTTCCGATACGACGATCGCCTCGGGCAGTTGAACCTCGCGGATCACCTTTTCCCGTTCGACCGAGCCGCCCATGGCTTTCTGCCGCGCACGCTCCTGTTTGCGCTTCATCGATGCCATCGAACGCTGCCGACCACCTTCACCGCCCGACAGCGCCTGATTCAGGGTCAGCTTGCCCGAACGGCGGCCATCGTCGCGGCCCTTGCCGCGGGTCTGACGCTGTTCGCGATCCGCCTTGCGCGGTGTTTCCGCTGGCGCAGGCTTGCTGGCTGCGGGGGCCTTGGCCTTGGGCGCCTCTTTCGCGGCCGCGGCTTCTGCTGCGGCGCGCTGAGCGGCTTCTTCGGCCTCTTTCTGCTTGCGCTCTTCTTCCTCGGCTTTCTGCCGGGCTTTTTCCTCGGCCTCGCGCTGTTCGCGCTCTTTGGCCTCCTGTTCGGCGCGGCGGCGTTCACGCTCTTCGGCGCGCGCCTTTTCCTCGGCCTCGCGGCGTTCGGCTTCCTCGACCTCACGGGCCTTGGCCGCCTGCAACGCCTTCAGGCGCCGATTCATCTCGGCATCGGAAATCCCGGCCGGCCGGCGCGAAGGATCACCCGACGGCGCAGCGCCACCGCTGGGCTTGGACGCTCCCGGCTTGGGAACCACCACGCGCTTGCGTTTGGTTTCCACCACGACATTCTTGGTGCGTCCGTGGCTGAAACTCTGTTTCACATTCCCGGGGCGTGCCCCACCACGAAGACCCAATGTCTTTTTGCCGTCACTATCGCTCATAAAGCTTCTTACCCTTCCGCGCGGCCCTTGCCGCCGTCATCCATATCGCGCAAGCCACGCAGGCGCTGCGCTTCCTCTACAACACGTTTGGCGAGTCCGCCAGAGGCGAGCGCCGCATGAATCACCGTTTGGCGCCCAAATGCCGCCCCAAGCTCGTCTGCGGTCAGCCAGCCAATGTATTTCCCGAAATGCGGCGTGCTCAGCTTGGACTTGCCGCGCCCGGAACCATCGACCGCCTGAATCAGAACCCAGGCCTCTTCGCGGTCAAGCCAGGACTTGACCTTTTCATACCCGGCGACCGCATCGCCGGACTTTCGCGCCAGGCTGATCAATTCGATCACGCGGCGCGACAATTGACGCTCCACCTCGTCCACAAGGTCCTGCGGTACAGTCACCTGCGCCTTGAACCCGCGTGCAAACAGCTTCTTGCCGACGGCCGTGTCCAGCGCCTTGCGATCCGCCGTGACATAAACGCCCCGACCCGGCAACTTGGACGCGACATCCGGGAAAACCTGCCCATCCGGGCCGGTTACAAAGCGGATCAGCCCGTACCGAGGCTGCACCTCGCCCGTGGCGATGCATTTCCGCTCTGGCCCTTCGGACCGTTCCTTATGGACGCCACCGCGACCCATGTGTGCCACCCGAGGCCTGGAATCAGGCCTCGGCCTCCTCGTCTGCTGCTTCGTCCTCGACGTCCGCCTCGGGCTGCTCCAGATCGGCGGGGTCGACCCAGCCCAGCATGACCCGGGCGGTCATCACCAGATCCTGTGCCTCTTCCAGCGTCACGCCAAAGGGTTCGAGAATACCGTCATCCTTGACCCGCTGGCCATCAACCGTGGTCCAGCCTCCGGCCAGTTCCCAGTCAGCGCAGGTTGCAAAGTCTTCCAGCGTCTTGACGCCGTCCTTGGCAAGCGCCTCAACCATTTGGGGTGTCAGACCCTCAAATTCAATAAGGCTGTCCTCGGCACCCAGGCTGCGGGCGCTGTCCAGCGCCGCCTTGGCCTGAGCCTCAAGGAATTCGCGCGCACGGGCCTGCAGCTCGTTTGCAGTGCCTTCGTCGACGCCATCGATTACCAGCAGTTCGTCCAACTCGACATAGGCCACTTCTTCCAGGTTGGTGAACCCTTCCGAGACCAGCAGCTGGGCAAAGAATTCGTCCAGGTCCAGGCTGTCCATGAACAGCTGCGTGCGAGCTTCGAACTCCTTCTGACGGCGCGCCGATTCTTCGGCCTCGGTCATGATGTCGATGTCCAGACCGGTCAGCTGGCTGGCCAGACGCACGTTCTGACCACGGCGACCGATCGCCAGCGAAAGCTGTTCCTCGGGCACGACGACTTCGATCTTGCCGGCTTCCTCGTCCAGAACCACCTTGGAAACCTCGGCGGGCTGCAGCGCGTTCACCAGGAAGGTCGGCTGGTCTTCGTTCCACGGGATGATGTCGATCTTTTCGCCCTGCAGCTCGTTCACGACGGCCTGCACGCGGCTGCCGCGCATACCAACGCAGGCGCCGACGGGGTCGATCGAGTTGTCATACGAGATGACCGCGATCTTGGCACGCGAACCGGGGTCACGGGCCACGGCCTTGACCTCGATGATGCCGTCATAGATTTCCGGCACTTCCATCTTGAACAGCTCGGCCATGAACTCGGGCGCGGTGCGCGACAGGAAGATCTGGTGACCGCGCGTTTCGCGGCGCACTTCCTTGATGTAGGCGCGCACCCGGTCATTGGGGCGATAGCTTTCGCGGCCGATCTTGTCGTTGCGGCGCAGAACCGCCTCGGCCCCGCCCAGATCGACGATCACGTTGCCGAATTCCTCGCGCTTGACGGCTCCGTTGATGATGGTGCCGACACGATCCTTGAAGTCTTCGTACTGGCGGTCACGCTCGGCCTCACGAACCTTCTGCAGGATCACCTGCTTGGCCGACTGAGCGGCGATCCGGCCCATTTCCACCGGCGGGACCTCTTCCACGAAGACGTCACCGATCTCGGGCGATTCCATGTATTGCTTGGCCTGCTCGACGGTCATCTCGGCCTGATAGTTCTCAAGCTCGTCATCCGCGACCACGGTGCGGACCCGGGTAAAGGTCGCCTTGCCGGTCTTGCGGTCGATGGACACACGGATGTCCATTTCCGCGCCGTAGCGGCTCTTGGCGGCACGGGCGAGCGATTCCTCCATCGCTTCGACGACCAGACCGGGGTCGATCATCTTTTCGCGGGCCACAGCCTCGGCGGTCTGCAACAGCTCAAGCTGGTTTGCTGAGGTGATTGCCATCAGTTCGTCTCCTCTTCGGACCCTTCGGTCTCAATCTCGTCGAAAGCGTTTTCGTTCAGGGCGCCGGCATCCTTGCGCTGGCGCAACATTTCCTTGATCAGGTCATCAGTCAGGACCAGCTTGGCATCGCTCAGCCAGTCGAATTGCAGACCGATTGTCACGGTCTCTTCGCCGTTGGGGATGTTGATCAGAACCTCATCCCCTTCGACACCGGCCAGTTCCCCTTTGAAGCGGCGGCGGCCGTCGATCAGCTCGGTGGTTTCCAGCTTGGCCTCGTAGCCCTCGAACATCTCGAAGTCCTTCAGCCGCGTCAGCGGGCGGTCGATGCCAGGGCTGGACACCTCGAGCGTATAGGCGTCGAGGATCGGGTCCTCGACGTCCAGCGTGGCGCTGACCGCGTTCGAGATCTCGGCGCAATCATCCACCTCGATGCCTCCATCGGGCTTGTCGGCCATGATCTGCAGCGTAGTCTGCTTGCCGCTCATCAGGCGGATGCGGACCAGCTCGTACCCCAGATCCTCGATCACCGGAGTGATGATCTCGGCCAGTCGTCGGTCGATCGCCGCCTTGGCTATCAGGTCGTTTGTCATATGGTGCTCTACCCTTCGATCGGGCACAAAAAAACGGGCGCGCGGCCCGTCGAATTTTCCGGTGGAGCCTCGGACCAGAAGTCCGACACGCCGCTGTTGCAACTGCATATACGCAGGACGCCCCGAGTCTGCAACCCCTGCCGTCAACCAACGGACAATCCGCGTCAGTTTTCAGGCCGGTCTCAGGCCATCCACCAGCGTTCCGCGATGCGCCCATCGTCCAACGGCGCGCCCCGCCCGATCCGGCGTGGCAGACCCACGGTGCCGGAGATTGCCAGCGACATCTCTGATTCGTTGGGGAAGAACCGCACGCCACCCAGACCGCGCAGCCCTTGCGCCGCCGGCAGCACCGACACGTCCACGTATCGATCACGCAGCGCCTCGGCGCGCACGGCCGGGTCGGGGATCACGATGATGTCGACCGCCTCCAGCCAGCCGGCCTGGCCATCCTTGTAGTGGCCCTCGACCCGGCGACCGCGGAAATGGCGCCCGTCTTCGGCCCGTTCGACCCGGTAACACCCGGTGCCGTTCGCCTGCTGCAGCGGCGAAACGCTCTGCCCGTCGCGGGTAATGACGAACCGGGTATCGGCCAGCAGGAAAGGCAGGCCGGGGTTGGCCTCGGCCAGTTCGATCCGGATGCGGTCCGGCGCCAGGGCTTCGGCGCGCCCGACCTCGGACAGGACCGCCAGAACATCTCCGGCCGTCAGCGCCACACCGTCGTGAAACACCGCATCGGCACGCAGGTCGAAGGTCCAGACACGGGCTTCGGAATCGGTCTGCCATGCGGTCGCCAGCTCGCCGCGCAGAGTGCCGTCCGGCGCGATCTCGGTCAGGGTGTCGAACACCGCACCCCGGGCCAGCCGGTCCAGGCTGTCGTCACGCGGTACGGCGATGCGCAGCACGCCGCCCGATTTCGGTGTATCCGCCAGCGAGGCCCCGGTCGCGGCCAGCAGGGCTGCGGCGGCACCCGAGGTGAACAGGGCACGGCGGTCGATGCGGGTCATGCCACCTCCTGCGCGGTTCGGTCCATGATGCGCACCAGTTCGGCGCTGATCCCAGGCTCCGACAGGGCGTGACCGGCCTGCCGCACCATCTTCAGCTCGGCCTCGGGCCATTTCTCGGCCAGGCTCCAAGCCGCCTGCGGGGGGCAGATCATGTCGTACCGGCCTTGCACGATATGGCCGGGGATATGCGCGATCCGGTCCATCCGGTCCAGAATCTGGCCGTCATGTTCCAGAAACGCCTTGTTGATGAAATAGTGATTCTCGAGCCGCGCGAAGGTGCGCGCATATTCGCCGGGGCTTTCACCGACGGCCCCGTTCGTGTGGATCGAGGCCAGCGCGTTTTCCCAGTGCGACCAGGCGCGGGCGTACAGGATCTCAGTCGCGCGATCGCCCGAAAACAGCCGCTTGTTGTAGGCGCCGATTGTGTCGGACAGTTCCGAGTCGCGCAGCAGGGAGGTGAAGCGCGCCCATTGCTCGGGCCAGAACTTGCCGGCCCCGCCGCCATAGAACCAGTCAAGCTCCGCCTGCGTGGCCAGAAACACGCCGCGCAGAACCAGGCGGGTCACCCGGTCGGGGTGGGTTTGGGCATAGATCAGCGCCAGCGTGGCGCCCCAGCTGCCGCCGAATACGATCCAGTCGTCGATCTCGAACAGTTTCCGCAGGCGCTCGATATCGGCCACCAGGTGCCACGTCGTGTTGTTCTCGACCGAGGCCGTGGGCCGCGACCGGCCGCAGCCGCGCTGATCGAACAGAATCACCCGGTAGACCTCGGGATCGAAATAGCGCCGCATGGCCGGGCTGCAGCCGCCGCCTGGGCCGCCATGCAGAACCACCACCGCAATCCCGTCGGGATTGCCGCATTGTTCCACATAAATGCGGTGCCCGTCGCCCATATCCACCACGCGCTGGTCGAACGGATCGACCGGCGGGTAAAGATATTGCACTGCGCGCTTTTGGTCCGGGTACTTGTCCATTATGGCCCTATATAGTCCTACAGCGTAAAAGAGCACACGGAGACAGGAATGCAAGCGCATCCGAACACGGTTGACCCGTCCGAGATCGCAAAATTCGAGGCGATGGCCGCCGAATGGTGGGACCCGCACGGGAAATTCAAACCTCTGCACATGCTCAATCCGTGCCGTCTGGACTATATCACACAGCAGATCGCGGGCGAATTTGACCGGGACCTGACGGCAGCGAAACCGTTCGCGGGCCTGCGCCTGCTGGATATCGGCTGCGGCGGCGGGTTGCTGAGCGAGCCGATGGCGCGGCTGGGGGCCGAGGTCGTGGGCGCCGACGCGGCCGAGCGCAACCTGCCCGTGGCCCGCATCCATGCCGAGCAATCCGGCCTTCAGATCGACTATCGCCACACCACCGCCGAGGCGATGGCCGACGCGGGCGAACAGTTCGACGTGGTCCTGAACATGGAGGTGGTCGAGCATGTGGCCGATCCGCTGGCCTATCTGACCGCCACACAACAGCTGCTGAAACCCGGCGGGCTGGAAATCTGCTCGACCATCAACCGCAACCCGAAATCCTATGCGATGGCGATTTTCGGGGCCGAGGTCGTCATGCGCTGGCTGCCGCGCGGCACGCATGAATGGTCCAAGTTCATCACCCCGGACGAGCTGTTCGATCTGCTGCGCCAGGCCGGTCTGGACCCGGTGGACCGCAAGGGATTCGTCTTCAACCCGATCACCTGGAGCTGGTCGATCTCGGACCGGGATCTGAGCGTGAACTATGTCACCGCCAGCGTGAAGCCGGGCTGAGGTCTATTCCTCTTCCAGCTTCATGCGCAGGTCGCGCAAAACCGGCAGGGTCGTGCGCACACGCTCAAGGCCCAGCTCGCCCACGACCCGGTTGATCAGAGGCGCGATGGCCGAGATCGCCTGATCCCGCGCCCGGCGGCCGGCCGGGCTGATCGCCACCATCTTGCGGCGGGCATCGTCCCAATCGGGGCGGATGTGGATGTATCCGGCCCATTCCAGCTTGGCCAAGGTGTTGGTCATCGCCCCACGGGTCACATGGAATGTGCTGGCCAGTTGGGCAGGCGTCCGCTCGCCTCCCACGAACACCAGGTGGTTCAGCACCGAGAAATGCGAGATTTCCATGCCCTTGGGCAGCACCCGGCTCAGCCGGTTCCGCAGCAATTGGTCCGCGGTCAGGATCTCGCTGAACAGCGCGACCGCAAGGGCGTTGGTTTCGTCAGTCATTACCCGGTTCTGGATCAGGGCCCGTCGAACGGGCGAACATGTGTCAAGGACGGCACGCGCCGCCGTGCCTCTGTAACAGACCTATCATCCAGATCAAAAAAGTGAATGCCGGTCTGAGTGCCTGCGTCGATCAGCACCTCGCCCCAGGGCGACACGACCATGCTGTGCCCGTGGGTATGGCGCGTCTTGCCGCGGGTCTTGGGGTGTTCCCCGGTCTGCGCAGGGGCAATGACCCAACAGCCGGTCTCGATGGCGCGGGCGCGCAGAAGCGGCTCCCAATGGGCCGCGCCGGTCACCGGAGAGAACGCAGCCGGAACCGTCAGGATCGTGGCCCCGCCCTGTGCCAGCGCGGCGTGCAGATGCGGGAACCGGATGTCATAGCAGATGGTCATGCCGACCTTGCCGAAGGCGGTCTCGGCAATCACCGCCCGTGACCCGGGCCGATAGCTGGCCGATTCGCGAAAAGTCTCGGTCTCGGTGACCTGCACGTCGAACATGTGGATCTTGTCATAGCGCGCGACGATCCCGCCCTGCGGGTCGATCATGTAAGACCGGTTGGCGAACCGCCCGTCGGCGTCATGAGTCTTCAGCCCCAGCGATCCGATCAGCAGCCACACGCCCAATTCCGCCGCCTGTTCGCGCAGGCCCGCCAGTGTGATGTCGTCTTCCTCGTGCTGCAGCACCTCGCGTTGGCGCGTTCCGCTGGTCGAAACGCAGTTGGTGACCTCGGGCGTCAGGATGAACGTCGCGCCCTTGCCCGCGGCCTCGTCCATCATGGCGCGCACCATGTCCAAGTTCGCGGCCGGGTCGTCCGATGAGGTGATCTGCAGCAGGGCGGTTCTCATCAGGCGGCCAACAGCGGGTCCAGCTTGCCGGCCTGTTCGAGTTCGTACAGATCGTCGCAGCCACCGACATGGGTGTCGCCGATGAAGATCTGAGGCACCGTGCGCCGCCCGCCCGCCCGCTGGATCATCTCGGGCTTGCGTTTGGGGTTCATCAAAACGTCGATTTCCTCGAAGGCGACGCCTTTCTGATTCAGCAGCCGTTTGGCCGCGTGGCAAAAGCCGCACAGCGGCGAGGTATATATGACAACCGGTTTCATGGTCCGTTCCCTTGGATTTCGCGCAATCTAGGGGGAATTAGGCATCCTTGGCAACGCGCGCCAGTACCAACACGGAAATATCATCCGCCCCGGCCGCCCGGCAGGCGCGGGCGCAGGCCGCCAGGGTTGCACCCGATGTCATCACGTCATCGACCAGCAGCACGTGGCGCCCCGTCAGGCGGTCCGCCCGGCGCGGATGCACGGTGATCGCATCGCGCAGCGTATCCGCACGCTCGGCCGCCGTTTTGCCTTCCAGCGGAGGGGTGCGCCGCTTGCGTATCAACAGATCCGGACAGACCGGCAGGCCCGCCTCCTTTCCCAGTTGGAGCGACAAAAGCGCGGACTGGTTGTATCGGCGCTTCAGCAGCCGCGACCAATGCAGCGGCACCGGTGCGATCACCGTATCCGGTCGAAATAGCGTACCACCGGCCTGCGCCATCCAACGCGCCGCAGGTTTTGCCAGTTCGGAACGATCCCCGTGCTTCAGGGCCAGAACCAGTGACCGCGCCCGCCCCTGATACAGCAATGCCGCGCGCCCTTCGGCCCACGGTTGCGGGCGGCGCAAGCAATCGTCGCAGTCGATTCGGTGACCATCATCGCTGCCAGGCAATGGCGCACCGCAACTGTGACAGACCGTCCCGCCGATGAACGGGGTCTCGCGCCAGCACGGCCCGCACAGGCCGAAATCCGAAGCCGCCATCTCGCCGCAGCCGATGCAGCGTGGCGGATACACGACCTCGATCGCGGTTTGAATCCGTTGCCATATGCGATAATTGCGGCTTATGGATTTGCCAGCACCCAATGCACCCTCGCTGTTCGATCGCAAAGCGCTTGCGGCACACCGCGCGCGGATCAGCGACGAAGCCCTTTTTCTGCACCACGCCGCCATGGACGAGGTGCAGGATCGCCTTTCCATGGTTAACAAATCCTTTACTGCGCCAGCGATCGTAGCCCCCTACCCCGAGATTTGGGCGCCGGTCCTGCCGGGCGCCCGGGTCGTGGCCGATGACGACGTGCTGGATCTGAAACCCGCTGCGCATGACCTTGTGGTCCATGCGATGGCCCTGCATTGGGCCAACGATCCGGTGGGACAGCTGATCCAATGTGCCCGCGCGCTGCAGCCCGACGGGTTGTTGTTGGTGGTGTGTCTGGGCGGTGAAACGCTATACGAATTGCGGGCCGCGCTGGGTCAGGCCGAGGTCGAGGTGACCGGCGGTCTCAGCCCCCGTGTCGCGCCGATGGCCGAGTTGCGAGATCTTGGCGCGCTGCTGCAGCGTGCGGGTTTTGCATTGCCTGTTGCGGACAAAGTGCCCCTGACGGCGACGTATCGCGATTTGTGGCACCTGATGCGGGACCTGCGCGCGATGGGTGAAACCAACGCCATGACCCAGCGGTTGAAACACCCGTCGCGCCGCGCGGTCTTTTCCCGGGCCCAAGAGATTTACGCCGCGCATTTCACATCTCCCGAAGGCCGGCTGACTGCCACCTTCGAGCTGATCTGCCTGACGGGCTGGGCGCCGGATGCCAGCCAGCCCAAGCCGTTGCGCCCTGGCTCGGCCCAGATGAGACTGGCCGACGCCCTTGGCACGAAAGAAGGCAAACTGTCCGATTGACCCGCTGACCGAACCGATTATTTCAGCCTCTAAACCAGAATTCAGGAAGCTCACCATGTTCGATGCCACCCGCCCGGAACACGCTCCGGCAGACCACCCAAAAGTGAAGATGGGCCGCGTCGGCGTTCTTCTGGCCAATCTCGGCACCCCGGACGACTACAGCTATTGGCCGATGCGCCGCTATCTGAACGAGTTCCTGTCCGACCGGCGGGTGATCGACTATCCGGCCTGGAAATGGCAGCCGATCCTGCAGGCCATCATCCTGACCAAACGTCCCTTCAGCTCGGGCGCTGCGTACAAGTCGATCTGGAACCACGACAAGGGCGAAAGCCCGCTGATGACCATCACCAAGGACCAGACCGGCAAGATGCGTGCGGCGTTGCAGGACCGGTATGGCGACAAGGTCATGGTGGATTTCTGCATGCGTTACGGAAACCCCTCGACCAAGTCGAAGGTCCGCCAGATGGTGGCCGAGGGCTGCGACCGCATCCTGTTCTTCCCGCTCTATCCGCAATATGCCGGCGCTACGACCGCCACCGCGAACGACCAGTTCTTTCGCGCACTGATGGACGAGGCCTGGCAGCCCGCCAGCCGCACGGTGCCCGCCTATTTCGACGAACCGGCCTATATCGACGCCCTCGCGCAGTCGGTCGAGACGGCCTATGCCGCGATGGAGGCCAAGCCGGACGTTCTGGTGTGCTCCTATCACGGCATGCCGGAACGCTATCTGATGCAGGGTGATCCGTACCACTGCCAGTGCGCCAAGACGTCACGCCTGCTGAAAGAACGGCTGGGCTGGGCGGATGATCAACTGGTGACCACCTTCCAGTCACGATTCGGGCCCGAGGAATGGCTGAAGCCCTACACTGTCGACCATGTCGCGGAACTGGCTCGGCAGGGCAAAAAGAACATCGCCGTCATCGCCCCGGCATTTTCGTCGGACTGCATTGAAACGCTGGAAGAGATCAACGAAGAGATCCGCGAAAGCTTTGAGCACGCCGGCGGCGAAAGCTTTACCTACATTCCCTGCCTCAACGACGAGGACGCGCATATCGCGGCCTTGGGCAAGGTTGTCGAGGACAACCTCAAAGGCTGGCTGGACTGAACCGGCCCGGAAACAAGCACGAAAAAAGGCGGTGGAGATCCACCGCCTTTCTTTTTTGTCGTAGTCCGTTGGACTTAGCCTGCGGCAACAGCTGCGGCAACAACGACCAGCAGGATCAGCGGCAGGATGATGCCCTGCGACGAGCCCTGGGTTTCTTCGACGACAACAGGTGCCTCAACAACCGGCTCTTCCAGGTTGCCAGCATATGCGGTCGAAGCAGCAGCGGTCAGTGCAGCAGCGAGTACAAGTTTCTTCATATTAACCTCCAGAGTTTGCGCGATCCCAATTGCGGAACCACACACCTAAGACTTACCTCGTGGTTTTTTCTAATCAGCAAAGCAGAACGAATGCAATTGCAACTTGCAGTGCAAGCGGGTTGGCGCGCGAAAATGTCGTCAAATTAGCAACACTTGCGTCCCGACCTTCGCCATGGCGTACAGCTCTGCGATGTTCTCGTTGAACAACCCGATGCACCCGTTCGACGACCGGCGGCCGATTTTCCGCGTATCGTGGGTTCCGTGGATCCGGTAATACTTCCAGCTGAGATACAACGCGTGCGTTCCCAGCGGGTTATCGGGCCCCGGAGGGATGTAATCCGGCCATTCCGGGTTTCTTTTCTTCATCGACGGCGTCGGCGACCAGCTGGGCCCTTCGACCTTGCGGATGACACTTGTGCGACCGCGGCGGGTCAGTTCTTCGGTCAGCGGAACCGACGACGGGTACAGCTTGTAGACGGTTTGGTCTTCCGACCAGTAGTGCAAAGCGCGGGAAACGGTGTCGACCAGAATCGCCCCGTTCCGGGTGTTCGAGAAGTAGGGCTGCCACTGCTGCGCCTTGAACCCCGACACGTTGCGGCGAACGGCCGGTTCAGGATCGGGTGCAGGGCGCAATGGGTCGCCCGGGATGTATTGGGCGATCGCCGGGCTGGCGAGCAAAGACGATGCGCCTGCGAGGAATCCGCGGCGGGACGAAGAGAAAACGCGTTTCTTGACCATGGTGACAGGTCCTCTGCGAAAGATGTGCAAGAATCCGCTCTATGTTATTGCCAGAATGCTTCAGTCGCAAATCAAACCGGCAGAATCATGCGGGTTCGTGCATTTGAGCCTTTGCTCATGGGCCGCTGGCAGGGTATTGCCAATTGGAAACAAGCAAACCGGACTCATCATGACGCGCATTTTTTCCCTGCTCTTGATTTGCCTTGTCGCGCTGGCGGCATGTACCGACGTGAGCGGCACTTCAACCCTTGGTGCGGATGGGCGCCCACTGCCCAAAGCCTACAAGATCCGGGGCAATCCCGAAAAACTGCAGTTCCGCATGCTTGATTCCGTAAACGCCCTGCGGCAGGCGTCGGGACTGCAGTCGGTGCAGTTGAACGCGCAGTTGAACGCAGCGGCGGCGACGCACGCCAAGGACATGTCGCGGCAGAACCGGCCCTGGCATTTCGGCTCGGACGGATCTTCGCCGCTCGACCGGGTGGCCCGTGCCGGTTATGCGGGGCGTTTCCTGGGTGAAGCGATTTCCGAGACCTACGAGACCGAAACCGAAACCCTGGCCGCGTGGATGCAGGAACCGGGTCCGCGATCGGTGATCATGGACCCGCAAGCAACCCAGATGGGGTTTGCATGGCACCAGGAAAACGGCGGGAAGATCTGGTGGACGCTCGAGATGGGAACCGGCGGTTAAGCATGGCCCCAGACGAAAAAAGCCCCCGAAAACCGGGGGCTTTTTTCTTTCTAACAGGTCTCAGGCAGCTTGCATGGACTGGGCTGTGGTCAGGATCGCATACAGCTTGACCGGATCCGGGTTGGCCCGAAGCTTCGAGCAGACCGCGCCGTCGCGCAGCGTGCGCGATACCAGCGCCAAGGCCTTGAGGTGCTCGACACCGGCGTCTTCCGGGGCGAACAGCGCAAAGGCCAGATCCACGGGCTGACGGTCGACCGATCCGAAGTCGATGGGCTTTTCCAGCATGACGAACACGCCGGCAACCGAATCGATCTCGGACAAACGGGCGTGTGGCAGGGCAACACCATGGCCAACGCCGGTCGGCCCAAGGCTTTCCCGCTCCAGCAGGCAGTCTACGATGGTCTGCGGATCAAGTCCGAGTGCGCCCGCGGCGACGTCACCGATTTCCTGAAACAACCGTTTTTTGCTGGACGCTGCAGATAGCACGCGCACCGCTTCGGGCTTCAGTATGCTCGACAAATCCATGTTTTGCTCCACGGCGACGCCCCCAGAATCCGGGGGCCCCGCCCAATTCTTGCCTGTTACGGATCGATCCAGCCGATATTGCCGTCATCCCGGCGATACACGACGTTCAATCCGTCCTTGTTTTCATTCCTGAACACCAGCACCGGGGCGCCGGCCAATTCCATTTGCATGACAGCTTCGCCGACACTCAACGATGGGATCTTGGTTTCCATCTCAGCCACGATGATGGGCTGCAATGAGTCGGGTTCGTCGGCCACGTCCGATTCGTTCGAGGCGAGGATATAAGATGACGCTCCGAAGAGTTCAACCGGCTGAGCCCGTTCACGATGGTGGTCCTTGAGGCGACGCTTGTAGCGACGCAGCTGTTTCTCCATCTTTTCGCAGCACGCCTCGAATGCTGCATAGATTTCGGTTGCATGTGCCTTGGCCTGGGCTGTCAGGCCCGTGGACATATGTATGGTGGTTTCGCACACATACTCATGCGCTGAACGGGAAAAGACGACGTTGGCATCCGTCGGTCGCTGAGCATATTTGCTCACGACCTCGCCCAATGCGTCCTGCACGTGTGTCTGCAAGGCTGCACCAATGTCGATCTGTTTGCCGCTGATTTGGTAACGCATGTGATCTCCTTCACAATTCACACCCATTATGACGTCACGTCAGGTGACATGCTTGTTTTTATCGGGTGGGGGGTAGAGACATGTTTCGCGGTTGTCCTCGGTAGGGCCCTTCGGAGAAGGGAGATCGAGATCCAGTCTGGAACCGCGAAAATGCCATGTCCCAATTGAGCCAAGAGGCGGCAGAAGAGTCAATCAAAACAGGAGTGTATATACGCGAATTCTGTCATGCGCCTGGCGCAATCACAGCTAAGCCTATGAAATCTTGAAGTTTTCACCCAAATACACGCGGCGGACATTTTCGTTTTCCACCACCTCGTCGGGCGATCCGCACATCAGCACCTGCCCGTCGTGCAGGATATAGGCGCGGTCCACAATTTCCAGCGTTTCCCGCACGTTGTGGTCGGTGATCAGTACGCCGATTCCACGCTTTTTCAGATCCGCCACCAGATGCCGGATATCGCCCACGCTGATCGGGTCGACGCCGGCAAATGGCTCGTCCAGCAGCAGGTACTTGGGGTCGGCGGCCAGACAGCGGGCTATCTCGACGCGACGGCGCTCACCGCCCGACAATGCAAGGGCAGGCGCCCGTCGCAAATGCTCGATCGAAAAATCCGAGAGCAGCTCTTCCAGACGTTCCTTGCGGCGGTGCACATGCTTCACCGCAATGTCGAGCACGGCCGAGATATTGTCCTCGACACTCAAGCCGCGAAAGATCGACATTTCCTGCGGCAGATACCCAATGCCCATGCGCGCCCGGCGATACATCGGCAGCGTGGTCACATTCTGACCGTCCAACGTGACCGTTCCGGCCTCGGGGAACACCAGCCCGGCAACGGAATAGAACGTGGTCGTCTTGCCTGAGCCGTTCGGCCCTAGCAACGCAACGACCTCGGACCGGTCCAGCGTCATCGACACGTCCCGGATCACGGTCTTTTTGCGATAAGATTTGCGCAGTTTCTGAATCTTCAGACCCTGAGACCCTTCGGCAACGGACAGTTGCGGGCCCGCCATCAATTGCCGCCCTGCTGAAGGATCGTCTTGACCCGCCCCGACATGGTCGCGGTTCCGCTTGTCAGGTTCGCAATCATCTGGTCGCCGCTGATCGTGCTGGGCCCCTGCGTCAGCAGAACGTTGCCCTTCATCACGATCACACCCGAGTCGATGGTGTATTCCGCCCAGTCCCCTTCGGCGGCATCCGGCGGGCTGACAAGCACGACGTTTTCCGATGCCTCCATGCGTTCGATCCCCGACCGATCCTGGTTGTAGATCACCAACACGCGACCGGCGGACAGGCGCATTTCGCCCTGCACGACAATGACGTTGCCAAGAAACTCGGCCGAACCGTCCTCTTGATTGACGTTCAGCGTCTCGGATGTCACTTCGACCGGCAGACTGGGATCGGCTTTCACCGACCCAAAGGCCACCTGCGCTTCCTGCGCGGACGCTGGTACCGAACCCACGGCCAGGGCGAAACAAACGAGGACGAAACGAAAATCAAACACAGTCTATCTTTCGGCTTTTTTCGGCTCATATAACAGCTTAACGCCATCTGTAAAAAGAATATGGACCGGTCCACCGTCTTTTTCAGCGCCGAATGTCATCCGCCCGGCCGAGAAATTGCCGATTGGTCCTGTTCCCTGCACCTGACCTGGCGTATCGCCCCGGATCTCGTCCAATGAAGTATTCAACAGGTCTGTCGTCACCCGGATACCGTCCGTGGTGGTGATCACCACGTCCCCCGTGAAGGTGGCCGTCGCCTTGTCCGGTCGGATCGACCCCGAGTTGGAGTCCAGTGTGATCACCCCACCGTTCAGCAGGCCGAACCGGCCACGGAATTCGGTTGCTCTTGGATCGCTGTCGGCAGTTCCCTGGCTGGCCCGCACCGCCTCGACCTGGACATCTTCGCCCTTGCGGGTGGTCCCCCTATAGTTCGGGCGGGTTACAAGCTGCCCCTCAAGCCGTTCGTCGATATCCTGCTGGGTGAACGGACCCGAGACGTTGGTTTCGATGCTGCGCGACAGCAGGAATACCGTGGACAGCAGCAGGATCGCCGCCAGCGGCAACAGAACCTTCAGGAACTGCACCATTCGGGAATAGCGGTCCACCTGCGCCTCCTGTCAGCCCAGCCCGACGCGCAGGCAATCGTGAATATGCAGAAGGCCCTGCGCCAATCCCGGCTGTTCGGGGTCGACGACGAACAACGAGGTGATCTTGCGCCCGTTCATGATCGCCACGGCTTCTTCGGCCAGCGACTCCGGTGCGATCGTGGTCGGATTGCGGGTCATGACCTGAGCGGCGGTATTGTTCAGCAGCCCCTCCATGTGGCGCCGCAGGTCGCCGTCGGTGATGATGCCGGCAAGCTTGCCATCCGCGTCCGTCACCCCGACCACGCCAAAGCCTTTCTGGCTGATCTCGATCAACGCGTCGCTCATCGGTGTGTCGGCAGAAACCAGCGGCACCGCATCGCCACTGTGCATCAGATCGCGTACGGCGCTCAGCTGCGCGCCCAGTTTGCCGCCCGGATGGAAGGCGCGGAAATCCTCTGGTTTGAAGTCACGATATTTCATCAGCGCAATCGCCAGCGCATCGCCCATGGCCAGCGTCAGCGTGGTCGAAATCGACGGCACCATCCCATAACCGCAAGCCTCGCCCAGAGAGGGGATCAGCAAATGCACGTCCGCCTGTTTCATCAACGAGCTTTCGGGCTTGCTGGACAGGCCGATTAAAGGGATGCCGAACCGCCGGGTAAAGGCCAGAAGATTGGCCAGTTCCGGCGCCTCGCCCGAATTGGAGATCGCCAGAACCACGTCTCCTTTCGACACCATCCCCAGATCGCCGTGGCTGGCCTCGGCCGGATGAACGAAATAGGCCGGCGTACCGGTGCTGGCCAGGGTTGCGGCGATCTTGTGACCGATGTGTCCAGACTTGCCGATGCCGCTGATGATGATCCGCCCTGTGGCCTGCAGGATCAGCTGAACGGCTTCGGCAAACCGGTCGTCAAGGCTGTCGGCCAAAACATCCAACGCCCGGGCTTCGTCGGTGATTACCTGACGGGCAACCTTCAGAAAGGATTCATTGTCTGTCATGAGTGCGCAAAAATATCCGTTTCAGGCCATCCGGCCAGATCCAGTCTGGCACGCATCGGCAGGAAGTCAAAACAGGCCTGCGCCATCTCGGTGCGCCCTTCACGCGCCAGCCGCGCGTTCAAGGCATCACGCAAACGGTGCAGATACAGGACGTCGGAGGCCGCATAATCCAGTTGGGCCTCGGTCAGGGTCTCCGCACCCCAGTCGCTCATCTGTTGCTGTTTCGAGATATCGACGCCCAGCAACTCCTGACACAGGTTCTTGAGTCCATGACGATCGGTATAGGTGCGCACAAGGCGGCTGGCGATCTTGGTGCAATATACCGGAGCGGCCAACGCCCCGAAGGCATGATACATCGCGGCAATGTCGAACCGCCCGAAATGAAACAGCTTCAGCACATCCGGGTTTTCCAGCATGGCACTCAGGTTCGGCGCCGAGGTTTGGCCCTTTTCGACCTGCACGATATGGCAATCGCCGTCACCCCCGGACATCTGAATCACGCACAGGCGATCCCGGTGCGGGTTGAGACCCATGGTCTCACAATCAATGGCCACGATCGGGCCCAGATCCAGCCCATCGGGCAGGTCGTTCTTGTACAGATGGTTCGCCACACGTGCTTCCTTCGTTCGGTATCGTCCCCGAAATAGGGTGTTTGGCCTGCAAACTCAACGCCATCCGGACCGATGCCACGATTGATCTCCGGCCGGCTTGATGCATCCTCATGGGGGGGATAGGGTTAATACATGACCCCTCACAAGCATTCAACACACCCGCAGATCATCGCGCGCCTGAAACGCGCACATGGGCATCTGGCCAAGGTCATCGCCATGCTGGACGACCAAGAGCCCTGTCCGGATATCGCTCAGCAGCTTTTCGCCGTGGAAAAGGCGATCACGAATGCCAAGCGGACACTGATCCATGATCATGTCGACCATTGCCTGGCTTCGGGCGACGCCGACTCGGTCGACGCCTTCAAGACCATCACCAAATACCTGTGATGCTGAGCGTTTTGCAAAACCGGGTCTATCGTCACCTGCTTGCGGCGCAAATCGTGGCCTTGACGGGCACCGGTCTTGCCACGGTGGCCCTGGGGCTTCTGGCCTACGATCTGGCCGGAAGCTCTGCGGCCCTGGTTCTGGGTACGGCACTGACGATAAAGATGGTTGCCTATGTTACGGTCGCACCGGTGGCGGCGGCCATTGCGGAACGGCTAAACCGGCGAAAACTGCTTGTGACGCTGGACCTCATCCGCGCCGCAGTGGCGCTGTGCCTGCCGTTCGTGACCGACATCTGGCAGGTCTACGTTCTGATTTTCGTTCTGCAATCTGCCTCAGCCGGGTTCACCCCGGCGTTTCAGGCCACGATACCAGACGTTCTGACCGACCAGCAGGACTATACCAAGGCGCTGTCGCTGTCGCGCCTGGCCTATGATCTGGAAAGTCTGGTGAGCCCGATGCTGGCCGCGTTCCTGCTTATCTTCGTCAGCTTCGACAGCCTGTTTCTGGGGACAAGCCTCGGCTTTGTCGCCTCGGCCTTGTTGGTCATGTCGGTCGCCCTTCCCTCACCCACGCCCGTCCGGCCGCGCGGGATCTTCGACCGCACGACCCGCGGTCTGCGGATTTATCTGGCCACACCACGCCTGCGGGGATTGCTGGCTTTGAACTGGAGCGCCGCAGCGCTCAGCGCGATGGTCCTGGTCAACACCGTCGTCATCGTGCGTGCAAGCCTGGGGTTGTCCGACAGTGCCGTGGCCATCGCGCTGGCCGGATTCGGCAGCGGGTCCATGCTGGCGGCATTTGCCTTGCCGGCGGTTTTGCGGCGGTTCGAGGACCGCAAAGTGATGCTGGCGGGTGCGACAATTGCCACCGCGGCCATGGCGTTTGCTGCGATCCTGTCTGCAGCTGTACCCATGAGCCTTGCCGGGCTGTCCGCAATCTGGACACTGGTCGGCTTCGGATACTCGGCAACCCTGACCCCGTCGGGGCGCCTGCTGACCCGGTCGGCCCACGCCGAAGACCGCCCGGCCGTCTTCGCCGCCCAATTCACCCTGTCGCATGCCTGCTGGTTGGTTCTCTACCCGCTGGCCGGATGGGTCATGACAGCGTTCGGTGCGACAGTGGCCATGGCTTTGTTGACCGTTGTGTCACTGTGCGGTCTGGTCGGAGCTCTGTTGGCATGGCCTCGCGCCGAGCCGGGCGCGGTCATCCACCAGCATCCGGACCTGCCGGTCGACCATCCGCACCTGTCCGGATCGGCAGAGCACGCCCACCCGATCATCATCGACGACCTTCACCCCCGTTACCCGCATCAGCCTTGAGCGCAGGCGCCAAACTGGCATACACCCGAACCATCCCTTCGGAGCACGGAGCATAGATGGACCAGCTTGATCGCCGCATCATTGCCGCGCTGCAACACAATGCGCGCGCCTCGACCACCCATATCGCGGCAACGCTCGGGGTGGCCCGGACTACGGTGCATGAACGTATCAGCCGGATGGAGAGAAACGGTGTGATCGCCGGATATTCGGTGATCCTGCGCCAGGCCGAGGACACGCCCAAGGTCCAGGTCGTTGTCCTGCTGGAGGTACAGCAGAAAGAAACCGCCCGCATTATCAAGCGGCTGGAAGCCTATCCAGAGGTCAAGCTGTGCCTGTCGATCAATGGAGAATTCGATCTGTTGCTGTCCGCCGAAGCGCCGCGGATCGAGGATCTGGACATTCTGGTTGATGAGCTAGCGGCGATCCCGGGAGTGCTGCGGACCAACACCAGCGTTGTGTTCGGCCGCCGCATCGATCGGGGCTGAGGTCCCGATAACCCTCTGTAAACCCAAAACTGGCTAGCTTGGCCCGGACACAAGAATCCCCGGACCGGCAGAATGCCAGAGCTCAAGTTTTTCATCTCGATCGCCGTTTGGCTGGCCGCCGCCGCGCCTGCTGCCCTAGCATGGTCGGATGGCCACGCGACTGAAGTTTGCGACCGGGCCGCGCGCCGGGCGGCAATGGCCGGAGGTGTGCCGCAGGATATCCTGTTGGCCGTCACCCGAACCGAGACCGGGCGCAAGATGAAGGGCCGCCTGACACCCTGGCCCTGGACCGTCAATGTCGAGGGCAAAGGGTACTGGTTCGCCACCGAGACCGAGGCCAAGGCCTTTGTCTTCGACGTGTTCAAAGCGGGTGCGCGCAGTTTTGATATTGGCTGTTTCCAGATCAACTACCGCTGGCATGGCAAAGCCTTCCGGTCCATAGACGCTATGTTTGATCCGGATCTGAACGCAGCCTACGCGGCGCAGTTCCTGAAGTCGCTTTTTACTGAACAGGGTTCGTGGGGGCATGCGGTTGGCGCCTATCACTCGCGTACGCCCGGCCTTGCACAGGCGTATACGGACCGATTTGAAACCATCCTGGCCAATCTCGACGGCGTGCGGCTGGCGCAACCGGGACCCCCGGGCCGCGATCCTTGTTCCCGGGCGGCCGCGCCTTTGATCCCGCCCGGTCGTGGCCGAACCGGGACGGGCCGCTTGGGCTCATTGGTTCCCTCCTCCGCCGCTGCTGCTGCGTTCATCGCGTTCGATCAGGAGTGACGCGTGCCAAAGCTTGACGCCCGATCCCTGTTTTCACCCACCGTTCTACTGGCGTTGGCCTTGATGACGGTGATCGTCATGATGATCCTGCCAATGCCATCCTGGGTGCTGGACATTGGCCTTGCGGCCTCGTTCGCGCTGGCCATCCTGATTTTCACCCTGACCCTGTTCATCGAGCGACCGTTGGATTTCTCGTCCTTTCCAACGATCCTGCTGGCTTCGCTGATGCTGCGCCTGTCGCTCAACGTGTCGTCGACAAAGCTGATCATCGGGCAGGGTCATACCGGGCCCAACGCCGCCGGTGACGTCATCGAGGGCTTTGCCCAATTCGTCATGAGCGGCAGCATCTTCCTGGGCCTCGTGGTGTTCGGCGTGCTGCTGATCGTGAATTTCATGGTGATTACCAAAGGTGCGGCGCGCATGGCCGAGGTCGGGGCCCGCTTTGCCCTTGACGGTATGCCGGGCAAACAGCTTGCCATCGACAGCGACATGTCTGCCGGCGCCATCGACCATCAGCAAGCCAAGGAACGGCGCGAGCTTGAGCAACAGGAAACCACCTTTTTCGGGTCGCTGGACGGGGCATCCAAATTCGTCAAGGGCGATGCAATTGCCGGGCTGCTGATTACCCTGCTCAACTTGGTGATGGGGTTGATCATGGGGGTGATCGTGCACAGTATGCCGGTCGCCTCGGCGTTTGAAACCTATGCGATCCTGACCGTTGGTGACGGGTTGGTCACGCAGATACCGGCGGTCATCATCTCTATCGCATCCGCCCTGTTGCTGGCCCGCGGTGGTACGCAGGGTGCAACCGATACTGCCTTGTTCTCGCAACTGGGGCGTCATCCGGCTGCGCTGGCAACCGTTGCGATCCTGATGGTGCTGTTTGCGCTGGTGCCCGGGCTGCCTTTTCTGCCGTTCATTCTCGGCGGCGTGATCCTGGGTTATGCGGCCTTTGTTGTTCACAAAAAACAATCAGCTGCCACAGAGTCGGCACATATGCCGGCTTCGGACGCCGAGCCCAAGGCAACACAAGGCATCGGAGACGTCCTTGACCTCGACGACGTTCACCTCGAATTTGCCCCGGATCTGGTCAGCATGGTGTTGAACCCCGGCACCGGATTGGACGCTCGGATCGCCAACATGCGGACCTACGTCGCGTCGAGCTTTGGATTGATCCTGCCGGAGATCCGGCTGACAGACCGGGCCGACTTGCCGACGGGCACTTACGTCATTCGTGTTCAGGGCGTCGAACAGGCCCGGGGGGTGCTTCACCCCGACCTGATCCTGGCACTGGTGCAGGACGGGCTGGACCTGTTGCCGGAAGGCAATGACGTCACCGAACCGGTCTACGGCGCACCCGCCCGATGGATCCTGCCCAAGGATCAAGAGGCCGCCGCCCTGAGCGGTGCAACCATCGTAACCCCGCCCGAGATTCTGGCCACCCATCTGCTGGAAATCATCAAGCAGAACTTCCCGCGCCTGCTGACCCTGAAATCCCTGCGTCGGCTCCTGTCCGAGATGACCCGCCTCAGCGACCCGGTCCGGGCCGAGGCGAACCGAAAGCTGCTGGATGAGCTGATCCCCGACAAGGTTCCGATCGACACCTTGCACGCGGTTTTGAGGCTGCTGCTAGAAGAACGGGTTTCGATCCGCAACATGGCGCTGATCCTGGAAAGCGTGGCCGAAGCGCGGATGACCACGACGCAGCCTGAGGCGATCTGCGAGATCGTGCGCCAGCGACTGGGTTTTCAGCTGGTGGCGGACCTGAAGCGTGGCGACGGCTCGATTCCCCTGATCCAGTTGGCGCCGGAATGGGAGGAGACCTTCTCCACCTACCAGATCGACACTCCGAATGCTGGATTGGATGTGGCGCTGCCCCCCAATCTGTTCAACAAACTGGCCGATGGCGTCGTCACGACGATAACACGCAGCGCGGATCAGGGTGTGTTCCCGGCGTTGGTAACCTCGACGCGGCGGCGCAGGTTGCTGCGTACCATCATACACGCGCGGGGAATTTCGAATCCTGTCCTGTCGTTCGAGGAAATTGGGCTCGAAGCGCGGCCGGCTCTGGTCGGAACGGTGCCGGCGTGATTGAGCTGCCGCCGGACTTGCTGGCTCAGCTGGGAGGCGTGCTGTGGTCCTCATTTGTGGTTTTTCTCAGGGTTTCAGCGCTGGTTTCCCTGCTACCAGCTTTCGGGGAGCGCAGCATTCCAACCCGCGTAAAGCTGGGGGTCGCAATGGCATTCACGCTGGTCGTCGCGCCGTCGGTTTCCGTTGCCGAGCCCGACAGTGGCCTGATGCCGCTGGTTCAATTGATACTGACCGAAATCCTGATCGGCCTGACCTTGGGGATCGGACTTCGGCTACTGGTACTCGCCCTTCAAACCGCCGGGTCGATGGCCGCGCAAGCCACGTCGTTATCGCAGATCCTGGGTGGCGCCGCTGCGGACCCGGCCCCGGCGATGGGTCATTTCTTGACCCTGTCCGGGTTGGCCCTTGCCACACTGATGGGCGTTCACATCCGGGCGGCCCAATTCCTGATCGACAGCTATTCACTATTCCCGGTGGGTGCCGCCCCGATGGCGACCGATCTGTCACGTTGGGGGGTGTCGCAGGTATCGCGCAGCTTTGCATTGGCCTTTGGGCTGGCCATGCCGTTTGTCATTGCATCATTGATCTACAACCTGGCCCTGGGTGTCATCAACCGGGCCATGCCTCAACTGATGGTCGCCTTTGTGGGCGCGCCGGCAATCACCTTTGCCGGTTTGTTCCTTTTGTTCGCGGGAACGCCGATCATCCTTGCGGTTTGGTCTGACGTCCTGTTCCAGTACTTGCTTGATCCGACCGGAGCACCGGAATGAGCAGCACAGACGACGACACTGACAAGTCCTTCGAGGCGACACCACAGAAACTGCAGAAGGCTCGGGAAAAGGGTGAGATCGTCAAGTCAAATGACCTGTCCGCCGTTGCCGCCTATTCCGGCCTGACAATCGCTCTTTTGGCGGTCGGACAGTTTTCGACCGAACATTTGGGATCATCCCTGATGGTTCTGATTGATCAGGCCCCGGAACTGTCACGGTTGTTGACGTCTGGCAGCGCGGCTGCACCGGTCGGCGGGCTGATGGAAAAGGTTGCCGGTTCCGCGGGTATTTTGTTGGCGGTTCCAGCGGCGTTTGTGTTGCTGAACCTCTTGGCACAGCGCGCCCTGGTGTTTGCCCCAAGCAAACTGACGCCGAAGATATCCCGCATTTCAATCCCATCCAATGCCAAGAACAAGTTCGGTCGTGCCGGACTTTTTGAGTTCCTCAAAAGCTTCATCAAGCTGGTGATCTACAGCATCTGCCTTGCCGTGTTTTTGAAATCCAACCTGGCGGACATCCTGACGGCTGCAGCCAGCCCCGCACGAGCCTCCATCCCGCTGATGATGAACCTACTGTTTCGGTTCCTGTTCATCGTCGTCGCCGTCACGCTGACCATCGGGGTCATCGACTACCTGTGGCAGTATTCCGAGCACATGCGTAAAAATCGAATGTCGCGCAAAGAACTGCAGGACGAGACGAAGGACTCGGAAGGCGATCCGCATGTCAAACAGCAGAGACGCCAGCGCGCGCAAGAGATTGCGACCAACCAGATGATGGCCGAGGTTCCAAAGGCCGACGTGGTCATCGTCAACCCCACCCATTTTGCAGTGGCATTGAAATGGACCCGCGCCCGTGGAACCGCACCCGTCTGCG
Organism: Ruegeria arenilitoris; assembly: GCF_013032855.1. Taxonomy (GTDB): domain Bacteria; phylum Pseudomonadota; class Alphaproteobacteria; order Rhodobacterales; family Rhodobacteraceae; genus Ruegeria; species Ruegeria arenilitoris. The sequence goes on along the minus strand of NZ_WQDA01000005.1, from coordinate 83,806 downwards.
TCGCAAAGGGCGTTGACGAAGTTGCCGCGACAATCCGCCGAACAGCGATGGAGTCAGGAGTTCCGATTCATTCGGATCCGCCGACGGCGCGAGCCCTGCATGCGACCGTCGAAATCGGAAAGGAGATAACGGAAGACCTGTATCGTCCGGTCGCGGCCGCCATCCGATTTGCCGAAGCCATGCGAAAACGCGCGAAGGGAACGGTCGGATGACACGCACGAAACTAGGGGATCTAGCGGCGGTCACGGCGGCTTCATTCGAAAGAGAGTTTCAGAAACTGAAACCGATACTTGAGGCCGAAAGCCGCATTCAGGCACAGATCAGCGCACTGAACGCGCAGGTCGCCCAAACGGCGTCGGACGCCGCGCAAACCCCTGGGTACCAGATCGCTGGCGCGGACGTCTTGTGGCACGGGTGGGAGTCCAGAACCCGGCGTGACCTCAACACTGAATTGGCGCGCGTCAGATCCCGGAAACTGGCAATGATGGAGGACCTTCGCCAAGCATTCGGCCGCAAGCAGGCGGTTGAGACGTTGCAGCGCGATCAAGAAACCGCGCTGCGCATTGCACGCGCCAGGAAACTGATGAACCAGTAAACCGAAAGCTGAAGCCCGCCCTTTTGGCGTCAGGTGCCCTGGCGGCTCACGCTCATGATCAAAACACGGGACACGTCATCGCCAAGGTCCTTTCGGGCAACCTCCAACAGAGACCTTCGCAGCACCTCAAGATTGTCCGATTGCGTGAATTCGCCGTCGAACCCACCAATATTCGCGTGATCAAACAGCACTTGAAGAAACCCGTCCCGCAGTTTCGGTTCGATTTTGTAGAACTCCTCCGAGATGCCCGGCCGGGTTTCCAGGCTCAGCGACATGGTCACCAGAGCAGAGATTTCGTTTTCTTCGACGACCGGAACGACGAACTGTTTGGTCAACTTGAGATACTCATAGGGACCAGCCTTGCCCGATGTCTCACTATGGCCGGAGGTTTTGTTCGCCTTGTCTGCCTTGGCGGTCTCCTCGGCGTGAGGCTCCGGTGCTTTGGCATCGGCCACGGTTTCCGCTGGTCCCGGTGTCAAAAATAGCCCAGCCGCAGCGCCGGCCCCGAGACCTGCAATCAAAAAGAGAACGGGGAGCAGTTTCTTCATCATTTGAACACCTTAGAACGGCAACAGCGCGTCCAGCACCTGTTGCCCGTATCGTGGCTGCTGAACATCCGTGATCTGGCCGCGGCCGCCATAGGACACCCGTGCAGACGCAATCTTGTCGTAGGTAATCTCGTTCTGGCGCGAGATGTCCTGCGGACGCACATAGCCAGACACCAGCAGCTCGCGAAGTTCGAAATTCACCCTCAGTTCCTGTGTTCCGGAAATCGACAGGACGCCGTTCGGCAGGACATCGATCACCGTTGCGGCGACGCGCAGTGTCAGCTTTTCCTTGCGTTTCACCGACCCCTTGCCCTTGCTGACTGACGCGGAATCGATCGAAACCGCCTCGTCCAGTGACGCACCATCTGGCAGGTGTTTCGCTGCGCGCTGGGGCAATCCCAAGAGGCCGGGAACCTTGAGATCTTCCGAGCTGCCGCGCGACCGGTTTGTATCGTTCGAGATTTCGGCCTTTTCATCAAGCTCGATCACGACAGTCAGAATATCGCCCTTCTTGATGGCGCGCTGATCACCCAGCAGAGACTGCTGACCCCCACTCCACAGAGACGCGCCGTCCACGGCGCGCTGAGATTGAGTGTGCAACGGCAAACCCGGCCACAACATCGCCACGTGTTCCGGAGTTTCCGTAGTTGGCGACAGGCTGGGCGGTTTGCCCAGATGGTCCAAACGCCCGCAGGCGGAAAGGGACAGGATGGCCAGCAACAGGGATCTGGACAGTTTCATGATCAAAATACCTCGATTTGGCCGTCGGAACGGATTTTTCCGGTTACCGTCGTTCGTGACGACAGGTTCATGACTCGGATGCGATCACCGGCGGCTCCGCGGCCCAGCGCGCGCCCTTCGACCGCGATGGACAGTCCGCCTTTCACGAAGACAAGCGTCACCAGATCGTTCCGATCGACCAGGGCGGGAGGGCCGACACTTGCCATCAGAATTGGCCGACCGGGATACAGAGCGGTCTTGGCTTCCTGCCCGATCAGGTCTGCAGGATCATTTACCGCGCCGGGTGCCTCACCGGATTTCAACTGAAGATCAGCGGATCCAATGATCTCCTTGGCCCGGATCGTTCTGGTTGGCACGACTATGTCAGCAAAGGCGGCAACCGGAAGAAGCCACAGGGATATGAAGCCCACGACCCGCATCAGCGCACCTGTGTCGTCGCGCCCATCATCTGGTCGACGGCCGAAATCACCTTGGCATTCATTTCATAGCCGCGCTGCGCCTCGATCAGATCGGTCACCTCACGTACCGCATCAACCGAGCTGTCTTCCAAATAGCCTTGACGCAGCATTCCGAGCCCGTCCTCGCCTGGAGTGCCCACGATCGGAGCGCCCGAAGCCTCGGTTTCCTTGAACAGGTTGCTGCCGATGGCCTCGAGGCCCTTGGCATTGGAAAAGCTGGCCAGCGTGAATTCCCCCAGCAGTTGCCCTTCCGCGGTGTCGTCAAAATAGGCGTAGACCTCGCCGGACGCGTTAATGGAAATCGACCGCGCGTCGTCCGGGATGGTTATTTCGGGGGCGACCGCAAACCCGTCCGACGTGACGATGAGGCCTTCGGCCGATCGCTTCAGACTGCCGTCACGGGTATAGGCCGACTGGCCGTTTGGCAGAACCACCTCGAGATATCCGCGCCCTTCGATCGCGATGTCCAGGTCACTGCCCGTCGCGGACAACGCGCCTTGGGCCAACTCGACGGTCACGGCCGCGGGACGAACACCCAGACCAAGCTGTATTCCCGTCGGCAGGACAGTCCCGTCCGCGGCGTTCACCGTGCCGGCGCGAGCCATCTGCTGATAGTGCAGATCCGCAAATTCAGCCCGCCGGGCGTTGTAGCCCGTGGTCGACATGTTCGCCAGGTTGTTCGAGATCGTCTCGACCCGCATTTGTTGCGCCGCCATTCCAGTCGCGGCAATTTTCAGGGCTCGCATTTCGGTTTCTCCTGCAGTTTCAGATCAGCGCATCAAGGTCTTCAAGGCGCCGCGGACCCTTTCATCTTCGGCGTCCAGAAAACTCTGCCCCAGTTCGTAGGCACGCTGGATTTCGATCAGCCGGCCCACTTGGCCGATGGCGTTGACGTTCGAACCCTCCAGAAACCGGTTGAGAACCACCGGTCGCTCGACCGGCTCGACCTCGCCTTCCGGTTTGAACAGGGTGCTGCCTTCCCGCGCCAACTCGGTGCCTTCAGCGGGCTGAACCACCCCGATCTGCCCCAAAGCCTGTCCATTCACGCTGAGCGTCCCGTCGCCGCCCACATCAATTGTTGCTGCGTCCGGTGGGATGAATACTGGGGCCCCGTTGCTGTCCAGCACACGGTGCCCATCCATCGTAACCAGATCGCCATTGGCGTCCGGTGAAAAGCTACCCGCCCGGGTCAGACGGTTGCCGGACGGAGTTTCAACCAAGAAAAACCCACTGCCTTCGATTGCAAAATCGAATTGCCCACCGGTTTCCGTCAACACGCCCTGTGCAAAAGACGTGTTGCGCGCCTGAGCACGGCTCATGGACAGAGAGGGGCTGCCGGGAAGGTCCCTCACAAACTCGGAAAACACCAAACCCTGCTGGCGGTAACCCGTCGTGTGCGCATTGGCGATATTGTTCGCGACCAGACGCATTTCGTTCATCAGCCCGGTTTGACGGGACAGGGTGACGTAGGCTGTATCCATCAGCGACCTCCTGCAATCAGCGGAACCAGTGTCGAGGTGAAGAATGTGACCAGCGTCTGCGTCATGAAGCCCATCGAGACCCAGAACACGATGACGATGGCCACCAACTTGGGAACGAAGGTCAGGGTCATCTCCTGGATGGATGTCAGGGCCTGGAACAGGCCCACGGCCAAACCCGTGACCAGCGCGACCGTCAGAATCGGAACTGACGTGATCACGGCAATCCAAAGGGCCTGACGTACGACGTCATAGAACAGACCTTCGCTGAGCATCGTTCAGACCGGCATCCGCAGAATTTCCTGGTAGGCCTCAACGACCTTGTTGCGCACCACAACCGCTGTTTCGACCGCAAGCTCGGTCTGGGCCAGTGCCTGCACGAGGGCATGTGGGTCGGCCTGACCAATCATGGCCGCATTGGCGACCTCTTCGCTGTGTTTCAGGGTTGCCGCAAAGTCCTGAAAAGTTGCGCGTAGCCCTTGTGCCGCGCCATTTGCTCCCGGATCCGCTTGGGTGGCCGGGCGGGCATGCGCATAGCTCTGAGCCGCGGTGATCGATCGGATATCCATTCTGGCTTTCCTTTATTTTCTCAACAATTCCATGAGGCTGGCCGACATCTGTCGGGTCTGGTCGAACATCTTGAGGTTTGCTTCGTAACTGCGTTGCGCCTCACGCGCGTCGGCGATCTCGACCATAAGATCGACATTGGACCCTGCGTAGTATCCGCTGGCGTCCGCCATCGGGTGACTGGGATCATAGATCCGGGGCAACGCCCGCCGGTCCAGCCTGACCCGACCGGCCTGAACCAGATCAGTGCCGTCCTTCTGCACCGTCTCGAAAGGAACCGATTTGCGCCGGTAACCCGGAGTATCCGCGTTCGAGATGTTTTCCGAAACATGGCGTAGGCGCGCAGCCTCCGCCCGCAGCGCGCTGGCGGTGACGGCAAGGGACTTGGAGAAATCGCTCATGACGGCCTCCTCACGCCTTGCCCAGACTGGTACGCAGGATCCCGATCGAGGACTTGTAGATGGCCAGCGCGCGCTCATGCTGTCGCTTGACCTCGACCGCATTCAGCATTTCTTCTTCAAGCGAAACACCATTGCCATTGGGATCGACGGCGCCGCCGCGCATATGTTCGGCCCAAGTCATCCCCCCCGGCCCGACGCCGTTCAAATGACCTTCGCGGGTCGCGCTCATTGCGCTGGTGGCACTGGATTTTTCAAAGGCTTCCGCGAAAGGCTCAATATCGCGAGCCAGGTAGCCGGGCGTATCCGCATTGGCCATGTTGCGCGAGATGACGGCCTGCCGTTGTCCGGCGTGGGTTGCCAGGGCGTACGCAACTTTAAAAACGTTCAGGTCCGAGAACATCGGGGCTTCTCCCTCGATCAATTTCAATCAAGGCTTAACCCCGATTCCTTTAGAAACCGTTTTCAGAAACCAATTGGAGCCGACGCCATGTCCGACCTCGATCCCTCGATTCTGAAGTACCAGTTCGAACGGCTTTCTCCAGTGCGGCACATGGGTCTGGTCGCGGGTGTTTCCGGTGGGGTGATCGAGGTCGAAGGGCTGGCGGAACACGCGCGCATCGGCGACCATCTGATTTTGCGGCGACGCGACGACCAGCCCTTGGCTGGCGAAGTGTTGCAGGTCGAGGCCGGAGCCGTTCACATGCTGCCTGGCGCAGCCCCTGACGGCGTTCGCCTGGGGGACAGGGTCTATCTTGAGCCGACTCCGGTTTTTGCACCCGGTTTGCATTGGCTTGGTCGCGTGGTCGATCCGTTCGGCAAACCGCTGGACGGCAAACCGCTTCTGCCCGGGACGCAGGCCCGCAACGTGATGTCCGCGCCCCCCCGGGCCGTCGACCGCAAACCGCTGGGAGACCGTATGGCCACCGGGTTGGCGATTTTGAACACCCTGCTTCCGATCGTCCGGGGGCAGCGTGTCGGCCTTTTTGCGGGGTCGGGTGTGGGAAAATCAAGTTTGCTGGCAACGCTGGCCAGATCCATGCAAGCCGATGCAGTGGTCGTCGCGCTGGTGGGCGAACGCGGGCGCGAAGTGAATGAATTCGTCGAGACGGCGTTGGGCGCCGAAGGTATGGGGCGCTCGATCGTGGTTGCGGCCACGTCCGACCAATCAGCTCTGGCCCGCCGGCGCTGCGCCTGGTCTGCGATGACAGCGGCCGAGTTTTTGCGGGATCAGGGTCTGAGCGTTCTGTTCCTGTGCGACTCTGTCACCCGGTTCGCCGAGGCGCATCGCGAGATCGCCGTCGCCATGGGTGAGGCCCCGTCCCTGCGGGGTTTTCCGCCTTCGGTCACACCGATGATCGCCGGCCTTTGTGAACGCGCCGGCCCGGGAACCGCCGATCAGGGCGACATCACCGCCGTGTTCAGCGTTCTGGTCGCGGGTTCGGACATGGATGAACCGGTGGCCGACATCCTGCGCGGCGTTCTTGACGGGCATATCGTGCTAAGTCGCGAGATCGCCGAGCGAGGGCGCTTTCCAGCCATCGCGCTCAGCCGTTCGGTCTCGCGCTCTTTACCGGCTGCGGCGACACCCGAGGAAAACAAGCTGATCACCGAAGCCCGCCGGTTGGTCGGAAGCTACGAGCAGTCCGAAGTGATGATCAAGGCGGGTCTGTACACGCCGGGCACGGACCCGCTCCTGGATCAGGCGGTTCGCATCCATGACGAGCTTGATGGCTTTTTCGGCAAACTCGATCCGGACGGAGTCCAGAACAGTTTCAACCGCCTTTCGGTCATCCTGCGCCGGGCCAGCGCCGGGATGGTCCAATGATGGGTCGGCAAAGGTCTGAACAGTTTTAGATATTAAGCCGCCCTTAATCCCCGCGCTGTTAATCCAATGGGTGGGTGAAAAAGGGTGGTTTAGATGGGTGCGCAGTCAAATGCGGCGCCGATCATCATCAAGAAGAAGCGCGTTTCGGGTGGCGATGGCCATCACGGCGGCGCCTGGAAGGTCGCTTATGCGGACTTCGTGACGGCCATGATGGCGTTCTTCATGTTGATGTGGCTGCTGAACGCAACGACCGAAAAGCAACGCAAGGGTTTGGCGGACTACTTCTCTCCGACAATTCCGATCAATCCCGTTTCCGGCGGGGGCGACGGGGCCTTTGGGGGCGACAATATGTTCTCGGAGAAAACCATAGTGATGGACGGCTCGGGAGCGACGAACAAGAACCCGACCGAGGCCAAACGCGCACGGGGATCGACCGGTGTGGATGCCGATGGCGGCGGGCGCGGCGCGTTCGAAGACTTCTCGTCTCTCGAGGCTCGGCTGCTGGGGCGCTCCGGCGAAAGCATGGTGTCCCAAAAGGCCTTGAAGCATATTGTCACTCGAGTGACGGACGAGGGTCTGATCGTCGAGCTGTTCGATACCGAAGATGAGCCGTTGTTCGAGAGAGGTTCCGATTCTCCAACGCAGATGATGCGTGCACTGGTACTGCTGGTTGCACGTTCATCGGACATGGTGATGAATTCCATCTCGGTCGAGGGTCACGTGCATTCCTCTCCGGTGGTTCTGGCCCGAAATCCGTCGTGGGATCTGTCGACTTCGCGCGCGCAGGTGGTACGGCAGATGCTTCAGGACAAGGGGGTCGGCGCCAAACGGCTTGAACGGGTCACGGGTCATGCCGATCGCAAGCTGGCGGTGAAAAACCCGATGGCGGCCCGCAACAACCGGATCGAGATCGTGTTTCTGCGCAATCCCTGAGATCGGAGGATATCTGGCATTTTACTTGTTAGCGCGCTGTTAAGGCCCAGCGCGTTAGCTGTTGCGGGAACGATTTACGCAACAGAAGGGCGTGCCGATGACAATTTCCTCTTCGCTGAATGCCGGTGTGGCCAGCTTGAAGGCCAACGCGAACAGGTTGGCGACCATATCGGACAATATCGCCAACTCTTCGACCTACGGTTACAAGCGGGTTGAGACGGATTTTCATTCGATGGTGACGTCGGGCCAGGGCGGAAGCTATTCGGCGGGCGGCGTCCGGACCACCAGCCAGCGACTGATCGATCAGCGTGGCTCGCTGGTTACCACCAACAACTCAACCGACCTGGCCGTGCGCGGCCGGGGCATGCTGCCGGTTCGCCCAAGTTCCCAGATTGGAACCGATTCAAACGAAATGCTTCTGACCACCACCGGATCCTTCCGAACCAATGCGGAAGGGTATCTGGTTACCGAGTCCGGACTTGTGCTGCTGGGCTGGCCCGCCAACGCCGATGGGTCCATTCCCAACGTTTCGCGCGACACACCCGCAGCGTTGCAGCCGGTTCAACTCAGCGTCAATCAATTGTCCGGCTCGCCGACCACCGCAATGAACCTGCGCATGAACCTGCCCGCCACGGCCACCGATGCCGGCGCACCTGGTGACACGCAGCCCTTGTCCGTCGAATATTTCGACAATTTGGGCAAACCCGAGAATGTCGATATCGAGCTTGTCCCGACGGTGCCGGCCGCCGGGTCCAGCAACGAATGGACGATGATCTTGCGCGACTCCGCTTCGGGCGGTGCCGTGATCGGTGAATATACGCTGACATTTACGGACAGCAGAACCGCAGGCGGTACCCTTGCAAGTGTGACCACCGTGTCCGGTGGCACCTATGATCCGACCACCGGCAGCTTTGTCGTCAACGTCGCCGGCGGCCCGATGGAGGTCAATATCGGTCTGATCGGTGACAGCGATGGAATCACTCAACTGTCCGACACGTTTGCGCCGGTTTCGATCACCCGGGACGGATCCGCAGTCGGGACCATGTCCAGCGTTCAGGTCGATGAAAACGGATACGTCTACGCGCTGTATGACACGGGCGTCACCCGTCGGATGTACCAGATACCGCTGGCGGACGTCCCCAACCCGAATGGGCTGACCGCACTCGACAGCCAGACATATGCGCCGTCTCGCGACAGTGGAACTTATTTCCTGTGGGATGCCGGCGAAGGTCCGACGGGCGAATTGATTTCCTTCGCGCGCGAAGAGTCGACGACCGACGTTGCGACTGAACTGACGTCGATGATCCAAACCCAGCGCGCCTATTCGTCAAGCGCAAAGGTAATCCAGACAGTCGACGAGATGTTGCAGGAAACAACCAACATCAAGCGCTGATCTGAACCTGCAAAGCGGAAAGGAACGGCCTCATGAGCATGTCAACGGCCCTGAATAACGCGCTGGGTGGGCTGGGCGCGGCAAGCCGCGGCGCCGCCGTCGTCTCGGGCAACATAGCCAATGCGCTGACGCCCGGCTACGCCAAGCGGACGTTGGAGCTGACCACCAACTCTATTTCCGGCAACGGCGTCAGGGTCGTGGGAATCACCCGCCATCAAGATCCTGTTCTGATGGCGAACCTGCGCGCGGCAACGGCGGATAACGCGGCGGCCTCGGCAATCTCGGAGTTTTACTCGCAATTCGAAGCATTGGTCGGTACCCCCGATGACGGCAGATCGATCGCGGTATCTTTGAGCGCATTCGAGAACAGCTTGATCACGGCCGCAAGCAATCCCGGCTCGGTCGAGCGTCTGGATCTGGCGGCGCGCGCAGCTGGGGATCTGGTTGCCGATTTGAATAAGGCGTCCGACGGCCTCAGCAAGATGCGTTCTGACGCGGACCGAACAATCGGGACGTATGTCGAAACACTGAATACAAACCTGAAAGATATCGAAGCGTTGAATGCCAAGATCCCGGCTGTTGAGAACGCGGGCGGCGATATCAATGGGTTGCTGGATCAACGCCAGGTTCTCATTGACCAAGTCAACCAGCTGGTTCCGGTCAATGTCGTGGCGCGCGACAACAACCGCGTCTCGCTGTACTCCGACGGTGGGCTGATACTTCTAGAAGGATCAGCCGCAGAGTTCGCGTTCTCGGTCACCGGTAATACCAAACCGCACATGACCGTAGGAAACGGACTGCTGTCCGGGCTCGAACTCAATGGACGGCCAGTCCGCACATCCGGTGATTCCGCACATATCCGCGGCGGCGCTCTGGCAGCCCAGTTTGACATTCGCGACGTGTTGGCCATCGACGCGCATGAGGACCTGGACGCAGTTGCGCGCGATCTGATCGAACGGTTCGAAACTGCCGGCCTGGACCCGACCGCGATGCCGACTGATCCAGGCTTGTTCACCGATGCCGGTTCGCGTTTCGATGCCGCGGCGCCGGCGGGGCTCGCGTCCCGTCTTGAGCTCAACCCGATTGTCGATCCAGATGCCGGCGGCGACAGTTGGAAACTGCGCGCGGGGTTGGGAGCCGTTGCACCCAACGACCCCGGCGAGGCAACCCAGCTGCAGGCTTTTGGCGCCGTATTGACCACGCCGCGCCCTGCCCCAGCTTTCGGCACAGGGGCCCTGCGGGCCAGTGAGGTGTCGGCGGCGCTTTTGTCCAAAGCTGGCACAGCTGCCCATACCGCTCAATCACGCCAAAGCTACGCATCCAACGCGCAACTCCAAATGGAACAGTTAGTGGCCGAGCAAGGCGTGGACAGTGACACCGAATTGCAGCGCATGATGCAGATTGAACAGGCCTATGCCGCCAATGCGCGGATCGTCACCGTTGTCGACGAATTGATGGATTTGCTGCTGAGGATGTAACCATGACCTTGAACTCGATTGGTGATCTGGCCCGCGGTCTGACCTTGCGTGCGCGCAGCACCGAGATCAAAACGCAGATCGAAACCCTGTCCTATGAAATGTCTACGGGTCAAACCGCTGACATTTCTGGGCGTCTCAGTGGCGATTACTCGCATCTGCTGGACCTGGATCGAAAAATTGCACAGCTGGACGCCTTCTCTACGGCGACCGCCGAGGCAAATCTGTTTGCTGATGCCATTCAGATCAGTCTCGAGACATTTGAGACCTCGATCGGCGAGGTTTCGGCTTCTCTGCTCGCGTTTGGGACGTCCAACCAAGCGACTTCGCATGCTCAGGCCTCGGCTCAGGCGCGCAACGAACTGGACACGATGATTTCTTCACTGAACACGCGGGTCGGTGGCCGCAGCTTGTTCGCGGGAACCGCCACGGACACCTCTCCGTTGAAGTCGACGGACACGCTACTGGCTGCGCTGCGAACCGAATTGGCAGGGCTGACAACCCTGACCGATATTCGCCAAGCGGCCGAAGATTGGTTCAATGATCCTGCCGGATTCGAGGCAGTCATGTACAACGGGTCCAACACGACCCTCGTACCAATGCAGATTTCGGAGACCGAGCGGGTGAACATGCAGTTCACGGCCAATGATCCGAAACTTCGGGATGGATTACGTGATGTCGCGCTTGCGGCCTTGGCGACGGAGGGCGCGCTGGGATGGCCGCCAGACCTGCAGACTGCCTTGTTCACCGATCTGGGCGTGGCTCTGGCCAACACCAAGGATGACGTCGTGACGATGCGCGCTCAGATCGGAGCGGTGCAAGCCCGCATCGAACAGGCCGAAACACGAAATGCGGCGGCCAGGACCAGTTTTGAATACGCGCGCAACGAACTTGTCGCCGCCGATCCCTACGAAACTGCGGCACACCTGCAGACCGTGCAGTTCCAGCTCGAAAGCCTCTATTCGGTCACTGTCCGCAACTCGACCCTATCATTGGTGAATTTCCTGAGATGAGACTTCTGGCCTTCCTTCTGATCATGCTGCCTTCGGTGGCGGTTTCCGGGGCTGTCCGGCTCAAGGATCTAGTGAATTTTGACGGTGTGCGCGGCAATGACCTCGTGGGATATGGCCTTGTCGTTGGACTGAACGGAACCGGTGACGGGCTGCGCAATTCTCCGTTCACCGAAGAAATCATGTCGAACATACTGGAACGGTTGGGTGTAAACGTCACTGGCGAGGACTTTCGCCCCAAGAACGTCGCCGCCGTTCTTGTCACCGCCACCCTTCCGCCCTTTGCGAGGGTGGGCGGGCAGATCGATGTGACCGTTTCGGCGATCGGAGATTCCAAAAGCCTGCTGGGCGGCACGCTCGTCATGACACCGTTGAACGCCGCGGATGGGCAGATCTACGCAGTTGCGCAGGGAACCGTTCTGGCAGGCGGTGCAGTCGCCGAAGGTGACGCTGCATCGGTTGTTCAAGGGGTCCCGACATCCGGTGTCATCCCCGCCGGGGCCCGGGTCGAGCAGGAGATCGATTTTGAACTGTCAGGCCTTTCCCAATTGCGGTTGGCCCTGCGCGAGCCGGACTTTACGACCGCAGGCCGGATCGAAGCGGCCATCAATCGCGAGTTCAATCGCGCCGTTGCAGTCATGCGCGACTCGGGCACGGTGGAATTGAGCATCCCGGAAACGCGGGCCCCTTCCACCGCGCATGCGATCGGCCGGATCGAAAACATCCTGATTGAACCCGAAACCAAGGCTCGTGTGGTTGTTGATCAGCGCTCCGGCACGATCGTCATGGGGCAGGAGGTCCGAATTTCACGTGTCGCGGTTTCTCAAGGCAACCTGACACTTCGGGTAGAGGAATCTCCGATCGCCGTTCAGCCCAACCCCTTTGCCAGAGGGGAGACCGTTGTTGTGCCGCGAACCATCGCAGGGATTGAGGAGGACGCCGGCACCGGGTTGGCAGAAATCCCCGAAGCGACGACGCTGTCGCAGGTGGTTGCCGGCCTGAACGCGTTGGGCGTGTCCCCGCGGGATATGATCGACATTCTCAAAACCATCAAAGCCGCCGGAGCCCTTCACGCCGAGTTTGTCGTCAGATAGCGGTCCGCATAGGCAGGAAGCCGACTTTCGGACAAATTCCCGGTTCCGTTCTATTTTGACTTCCAACTGTCCAGCCAGCGCCGGAAGCTGGACCTTCGTTCGTCGATCGCATCCCCAGCGGCGTAGAGACCATCCTCGACGCTTTCAAGCATGGGGTCGATGCGGGCTTCGCGGAACCTGCGCCAACGCACCCAAAGCGCCCAGACGATGGCAAAAAAAACGGTCAGGAAAATGATGTTGAACCAGGGAATGATGCGGACATCCGGTCCTTCGACATGTTTGATGAAGATGGCATTCGGGAAGATCGACAGAAACTCGTTGCGCCAGCCGTAGTGGGTCACGACAACCCAATCCGGATCATCCTTGTCCGAGATCGCGTCGTTGGCTTCGGTGTAAAGGTTGGCGGTATCGAACTTAAAATAGGGTGGCCAGCCCCAGCTGGTATCTTCGTTCCGATAGACGATCGGCTTGCCGTTCGCCCGCACGGCTTGGATGAACTGCACATCGCGGTTCGAAAGGCTGGTCGACTGATCATCGGGCTCGGACCAGAAAATGCGGGTCCAATCCGTCAGATCCTGCCGCTCTTCGTAGGTGTTTACGATGCGGACAATGTCGTGCTGCGGCAGCGAGTATTGCAGGATCGCACCCAGCGTGATCCAGAAAATCAGGATGAACGCCCATTTGATGTAGACCATTCCCAAAACCTCACATGTAGTTCACGACATAGATCAGCGCGGCGATCGCCACCCAAGGCACGATATAAACACCCAGGATCAGTTTGCGACGGAACGAATTGTCATAGACATGCAATCCGCGTTCGACAAAGGCTTCCTTGTTGCCGGTCTTGCCCTTCTCTTCCCACCACGTCTCAAGCTTTTGCCGCCGGACGCGACGCGAGTAAAGTGACAAGGCAAAGTAGGCAATCGTCTGAACGACAAGCAAACCGAGAAACAGGCGCATTGCTCCGAACATATCACTCTTTCCTTACCGCGCCCCAAGGGCCGACCCGTGCGATCACCGCCTCGCTGACCCGGTCCTCGCCACTCATGTCGGGCTCATGCCCGAACAGTGCGGCGCGGGCCCCGGCCTTGTCCACTTGATATTCACGGGCAAGAAACTCGGCCACATAGGCCTTTTTTGGCTCCGGCCAGCCACCATACGTTCGGTAGAACAGTTCCTTGTGGCAAATGAACATCTGGCGCGGGTCCAGTGGGGCAAGCTCGGCCAGCAGCATATTCACAAGATCGCGGTTTGGGGTATTGGCGGCGCGCAGCGAATAGAAATAGGCCGGATGATCCGAAGTGATACGCGGCCAAGGCCCGCCATCTGTCGCCCAGCGCAACAATTGCGCGAGGCCATGATAGGCTTCGGGCAAGCGATCCGCGTGGTTGCGCGCCAAACGCCGCATGTCGCTGCGGTCCAGCCCGGTCAGATCAATGCCCGCATCCGCGGCGGCGTCAACGGTCAGAAAGTCCATCTTCTGTTGCAGAATCGCGGCGGCATCCACGCCGCGGGCCTTGACGATCGGCTCGACCAGATCGTTGTAATTCAGAAATTTGGCAATCTGGTTTCGCTGCGACGGGTCAAAGACATATTTGATCGGCAAATCCTCTGGCCTTTCACCCATGCAGATCACCGCCGGGTGATCCAGATCCGGGAACAGATACATGCCGCCGAAATGCGCCGTCCAGAAGTTGCGCTGTTCAAACACCGTGTGGCGCAACCGGACAGGGTTGCGGGTGACGTCGCCGGTTTCCTTAGCGGTTTCGATCATATTCGCGATCAGCACATCGTCGAACCAGGCGTATTCTTCGGTCTTGAACCGTTCCACCATGCCTGCCAACTGATCGGCCTTGCGCAGGGTGCCGCCGACGGTGTCGGCCTCGATCTCAATCTTGCGCAGGTTCAGCAGGTCGCGCGGGGTGGTGAGTTTGAAGACCGAGTTCACCAACTCTCCGGCCACCGCATCTGTGGCGGTCAGGGCAAACAGCTGCGCCTCGTTCATCTCGATGAATTCGCGCAGGATATCGCGCGAGGTCGAGAATTTGACGTTCAGCAGAGGCGCGCGTTTCTGCTCGGTCGTCAGCAGAATGAACTGCCGGTTGACCCCGTTGGGGTTGAGGTAGAGCGGGTCGTCCAGTTCAATCCCCACCTCGGGCGAATACCCCGAGATATCGACATGGAAATCCGTCAGCGCCGTGGTCTTGCCCGCCAGATGTTGCAGCGCGCGGTTATACCGCTCGACCAGAGCCGGGCTGGAGATGTGGACGAGATTGCCGAACATCAGGCCTTTTTCGATGAGGCGGATCATGAAGCGAGCCTTTGTTCAGTTGGCAGCCAATCGATTGATGACAGATAGCTATCCATCATGATGCAGCTCTGTTCTCGACGAAAGCCACTTTGAGCCTTCGTACCAAACCATAAAAAGTCACTGGAATCCAAATAAGTATCGCCCAAACTGACCAACCGAATTTTTCCAGAATCGGACAAGGTAAGCCGCTTGTGAGGGGGTCGCCACAAGTCTCCGAGACAGCGAAACCCGTTGCATAAAGAAGGGCGATGACCGTCAATACAGACATAAGCGAGATCGTGATCACGACATCGATTACCAACGCCAAAAGAATATGTAGCCTTTCGAGCGGCTTGAGCCAAAAGAGAGACACACAAATATAGCTCAATAGAGAAAGTACTAATAAAGCAACGAAGTAGGGTAAGAAAAAGCTCCAAAAGCTCACCCCTTCCCCTCCAGATATCGCCGCTTGGCCTCTTCCATCCGGCCCATCTCGCGGACGGCGTTTTCGATGGCGACCTCGTCGCTCTTGTCGGCATATCGGAACTCGCTGTCGGCGTAGCGATTGATCTCCTGGATCACCATGTCCACAGTGATCGGCTGGCGCAGGTCCTCGATCATCGCCTTCTTTGTGTCGTAGTCGCGGAACAGGAACAGGTCGGGGTTCTCCATCCATTCGTCGGGCAGTTCGAAATCCATCGCGCGGACCTTGACTGCGTCGGTGATGTTCTTGATCGCGCGGCCGGTGAACCGCTCATCGGCCTGTTGAATCGCCTTGAGGTAGGTGCCCAGCTTCGCAATCGTGTCCATCTGGCCGATCTCGCCTGAGACCCGGTCATAGACCTGCAGCAGAGCGTCCTCATGCGGGCGGGAGTGGCTTTCGAAGCTGGCGGCGACGGCCTTTTTGATTTCTTGGGCGGCATAAGCGTCGTGTTCGCCCAACGGGATGTCGTGGTTGCGCCCCATCAGCAGGTGAAGGATGTCGATGTAATCCTCGCGCGTTTGCGGCCCGTCCACCAAGAACCGCGCACCCGCCCGCTGGCGCAGGGCGTCGTCCACGTTTTCAGGGTAGTTAGAGAACATGCCAAAGGTGCAGTTGCCGCGCACCACGGTGTTGGCGCCGGCAAAGCTCTCCATCAGCACGGCGGTGATTTCCAGCTGACCGGCTGACGACTGCCGGTCGCCGCGTTTGCCGGCCAGCTGATCGATATCGTCGATCGTGCCAAAGCCGATGACCGAGGGGTCGATGATCGTGTTGATGAACGCCTTGGCGTTCTGGCCGGATTTGCCCTGATAGCTGTCGATATTGTCGGTGCTCAGGTTCTGATAGCGGAACGGATAGCCTGCATTCTGGCAATAATCATTGATCAGCCCGGCCATCATCTGGATCAGAGTGGTCTTGCCGGTGCCCGGTTTGCCGTCGCCCATGAAGGTAAAGATAAACCCGCC
This sequence comes from Ruegeria arenilitoris, assembly GCF_013032855.1. Classification (GTDB taxonomy): domain Bacteria; phylum Pseudomonadota; class Alphaproteobacteria; order Rhodobacterales; family Rhodobacteraceae; genus Ruegeria; species Ruegeria arenilitoris. The sequence continues at coordinate 67,549 of NZ_WQDA01000005.1, read as the reverse complement.
AAGCTCCGCGAACGGGTTCAGGCGACGGTCAAAATCATAAGCCATCAGCATTTTGGCCAGCTTCATGGCCTGATATTTGGCGATATGGTTGCCCACCACCTCGTTCGGTTTCTTGAACGTCATGGTGAGCGTGGTGGATTTGGCTTTCGACGCGGGCTCAAATCCCCGGATCGTCAGATCGTCGGCCTCGATATGCCAGGCGGCGTTCTGGAACGGGGCCAGATGGCCAGCCGTTTGCGCGCGCAGAGCAGCTTTTTCCATCAGTTGCTCTGCATAGGCACTGGTGGCCGCGATCAGATGGGCATCATCGGGCGCGTGCTTGGCCAGAACCTGATCCAGCTCCCAAAGGGCACCGTGCAGGGCGAGTTGGCCGTTGTCTGTCAGGACCTCATCGATTTCACCGATTTCGACCGTGGTCTCACCCAGATGCGAGGACATCAAATAGGCCAACGCATTGCCGAAGGTGTGCAAGGTGATCAACGCTTCGGCGGTCAGCAGATCCGAGAATTCGGTCTTGCGCGCGGCGGCAAGATCTCCGGCCAGATTGGCGCGTTTCAGATCGGCCAGCGGGGTCTGGTCCGCATAGGTTTCGGCCACCGCCAAAGCGATGGCAATCGCCCGGCGGATCGCCTGCTGTGTGGTCGCCTGCTGCGGGGACACCAGCGCGTCGCCGTCATCCGCGGCCTCTATCCGTTCGACCAGATGCACCCCATCGGCCCGCGCAGTGCGGCGGGTTACCAACCCCGGCGTGGTCGACCGGAACCGCCGTCCCGTCGACACACCCGGTGACCGTTCGACGGCGGCCTCGGCGGGTTTGGCTATGCGCGGCGCATGCTCGAACCCGTTCAGCAATGCGGTGGCGGCAGGATAGTGCTTGCGAATATCGTCTTCGCGCAATTCCATCTGGTCTGACGTCAAACTCATTTCAAAATCGCCTTTGTATTATCAATATCGCAACACCTGCCCGGACTTGCTGACCACAAACTTGCGCACATCCGCAAAGCCTGGCGGATTGCGTTCGGCCAGAACCTGGAACGGACGCTGGGGAAGAATGATCGAGCGCTGGGTGCGTGTGGCCCCGGTCTCGGCCCCCTGTCCGCCGAAGGGGTCCAACGCAAAGACCTCGCGCTCGACGGTCGAGAACCACCCGGCGCGTTCTTCGATGACCTCTTCGCTGTGCAGCTCTTCGGTGGTCCAGGCCAGAGCCCAATCCTGCCCCTCGGGGGCTTGCGCGTCCTCCAACACCTGCCGCAGGGGGCCGGATTGCTCGGTATAAGCCGAAGAATACATCGGGCCCACATGGATGCGGCGCAAATGTTTGGGGTGCAGGTCGTCAAAATCCTGATCGAACCCCTTGGCGATGGTCACCAGTTTCAAGCCACCAAGCGACTGCGCCATCAGATGCGCCTGCACTTCGGGCCAGCGACGCTGGTCCTTGGGCAGGGCCGTTTTGCCGCTGTCCTCCAACTGCATCAGGTAGATGACCGGCAGGTTGATCTGGCTGTCATAGACCGCCCAATGAATCAGGAATTTCCGCCGCTCGCCCTCGGTCTCGATCCAATGGCATTCCGGGTCATTGCGAGCCCAGAACAGCTGACCTTTCAACAATTCCTCGTAATAGAGCCTTTGGGACAGCGCGAATTGCAGCTTGGTGGGGATTTCCCTGTCACTGATGATCGTCCGCACCATCTCGGTTTTCAGGTCATCTTCCGAGGGCATATTCGCCAGATGTACCTGCGCCTGCTGCGCGTCATTGGCCATGGTCAGCAATTCAGCCGCCACCGGAAACCCGCTGTCGCGCTTGTCCATCGCGAGGCTGCCGAAGAACCGCCCGGTATCGCGCCCGACCAGCAGGTATTTCATGCTGAGCGCCCGGAACGTGTAGAGCAACCCCGAGAGGTAGCGCGACACGATCCGCACCTCTTGCTTTCTGATCGCGCCCTCGGCCTCCATCGTCGCGGCCACGCGCAGGAGGTGGACGGTGATCACCTCGAATTTGCGGAAATAGCGGCGCGAGGCAAAGGTATCGGTCAGGCCGACATGGTCTTGGGTGGGGTTAGTCATTTAGCTTATCGACCAATAGAAGGAATACCTCGAATGCCAACCAAAGTGCGCCCCAGACTGCGAACACGGCTGAAACTCCAAATGAGCCGAGCGCGAAGACCAATGGCACGAAGAACATCATCAATCTCAGATCGGGACCAAGGTATGCTGGAATCAATTGGGTCAGGTACCCGAACAGGATGAGAAGCGCCCCAAAGAGCGCAACGCCCACCGCTGAACTTAGCATCTTTAGCGGCGAACGGATCGCGTCCTCACCCCCCATACAAATTCTTATCATGCTTCTCAACAATCGAGGCGAACCGGCGGGCAAAGCGTTCGTCTGCCTTGGCTTTTTTCTCCAGTACGTCGCGGGCGAAGACCATGTGGTCCTCATGCGCCTCAAGCATGTCGGCCATTTTCTGATTGGTCGCGGTGCCGATGGCGGCCATGGCAGTCTGCGCCTCTTGGTCTGTCTGCACACCGATCTCGTTGATGCGGTGGGCCACGTCCTGCTGCTGCGCGGTTTTCAGCGATTTGGTCAGGGCGTCATACAGCACCACGCGTTGCTGCGTGTCTGTCTGCAGCTTGTTGATCAGCACCATCTGCGTCGCCGCCTGGTTCTGCAGTGAATCGACCCAGGTCTTGCCCTTTTCGATATAGCGCTCAAGCGTCTGGGACTTGGCCAGCTTCACCTGTTCTTCCTGAACCTTGGCGTTGTATTGCTTGTTCAGCTCGGCCAATTCAGACTCAAACTGGGTGCGCGCGGCGGCGTCCTGTTCGACGCTGATCTTGTTTTCCAGCGTGATGATCGTCGGATCCATGCCCTGAATCTCTGCGCGCAGCGCCTCGAGTTCCGCCACGGTCGCCTCGCGGTCATCCAGCGTGACGGTCAGGTTGTTCTCCACCTTCACGCGCTGCTCTTCAAGCACGGCCAGTTGTCCTTCCAGCAGCTTCACGATCACGTCGGATTTGGCGATCAGGTCCTGCAGCTTGTCGTCGATATTGGCTGAGCGCATCCGTTCTTGGCGCATGGACTCGGATTTACCCTTCGAGAAGATGCCCACGAACGATTCCCACCCGGTCTTCGAGCGCATCGCGTCGAAATCCTTGGAAAACGCGCTGGTGACGTCGTCCAGCCCCATGATCAGTTCGGCGATGTTTGCGTTCATCACCTCGGTATGGGCGTGCACGTCTTCAAGCGTGGCATTTTCGATGTCGATATCCGCTTCGGCCGTTCCGATCTTGGCGCGTGCGGCCTCGATCCGCGAGGTCAGCCCTTCGATCTGCGACTGGTTTTCACGCACCTTGGCCTGGGTTTCCTCGATCAATGCTTCGAATTGCTGGTTCGACATCTGTCCAATCCTTGTTTTTCTTATCTACCCAACAAGATAGGAAATGTTATAACGATTTACATCCCCCTGGGTCTCTCAAATCACCGGAACTTTGGCAAAACCCTATCGAAAAAGATAGGCGTCAAAACCAACAGCTGGCTGGCTTTTGATGCTTTCCGGCCCTTGCATCGCACGCCGATCTATTTTTTGATCAAATCTGGATTGATTGACGCCCCCGGGTGGCCCTAGACATGTTCTGCGCCACCTGATTGGGTACGCGCAAATTCTTTCCCTGCCCGGAGGCCGACCCATGCTGGATACCACGACCGACCTGAAATCGCTTTTGAAGAACCCCGACCTTCTGGTCACCAAGGCCTATATCGGCGGGCAATGGGTCGATGGTGACAACGGCACCTTTGCCGTCACCAATCCGGCCCGCGGCGACGTGATCGCCGAGGTCGCGGATGTCAGCCGCGCCCAGGTGGCCGGTGCCATCGCGCAGGCCGAGGCCGCACAGAAGGAATGGGCCAAGCTGACCGGCAAGGAGCGCGCCACGATCCTGCGCCGGTGGTTCGACCTGATGATGGAAAACGCCGAGGATCTGGGCAAGATCCTGACCGCCGAGCAAGGCAAGCCCCTGGCCGAGGCGGTGGGCGAGATCGCCTATGGCGCCTCCTTCATCGAATTTTTCGGCGAAGAGGCCAAGCGGGTCTATGGCGAGACCATCCCCGGCCATCAGCGCGACAAGCGGATCATGGTGCTGAAACAGCCGATCGGGGTGGCGGCCTCGATCACGCCGTGGAACTTCCCCAACGCGATGATCACGCGCAAGGCGGGCCCGGCACTGGCCGCCGGCTGCGCCTTTGTCGCGCGCCCGGCCACCGAAACGCCCCTGTCGGCGCTGGTGCTGGCGCTGCTGGCCGAACAGGCCGGCATTCCGGCGGGTGTGTTCAACGTGGTGCCCTCGTCACAGGCCAGCGAGATCGGCAAGGAGTTCTGCGAGAACCCCGGCGTGCGCAAGCTGACCTTTACCGGCTCGACCGAGGTGGGCCGGATCTTGCTGCGTCAGGCCGCGGACCAGGTCATGAAATGCTCGATGGAGCTGGGCGGCAACGCGCCGTTCATCGTGTTCGACGACGCCGATCTGGATGCCGCCGTCGAAGGCGCGATGCTGTGCAAATTCCGCAACAACGGCCAGACCTGCGTCTGTGCCAACCGCATCTATGTGCAGGCCGGTGTCTATGACGCCTTTGCCGCCAAGCTCAAGGCCGCGGTCGAGGCATTGAAAATCGGCGACGGCCTGTCCGATGGCACAACGACCGGCCCGCTGATCAGCGACGAGGCGGTGGCCAAGGTGCAGGAGCACATCGCCGATGCCACGGCCAATGGCGGCGCGATCCTGACCGGTGGCCTGCCGCACGATCTGGGCGGCACCTTCTTCCAGCCGACGATCATCACCGACGTGACCCAGGACATGAAGGTCGCGCAGGAAGAGACCTTTGGCCCGCTGGCGCCTCTGTTCAAGTTCGAGGACGAGGACGAGGTCATCGCCATGGCCAATGACACGATCTTCGGCCTCGCCTCGTATTTCTACGCCAAGGATTTGAGCCGCGTGTACAAGGTGGCCGAGGCGCTGGAATACGGCATCGTCGGCATCAACACCGGCATCATCAGCTCGGAACTGGGCCCGTTTGGTGGTGTCAAGCAATCCGGCCTTGGCCGTGAAGGCAGCCACCACGGCATGGAAGACTATCTCGAGATGAAATACATCTGCATGGCGGTCTGATCGGACGGACCATGAGACAAGGGCGCCTCTGGGCGCCCTTTTTCTTTGCAACCGTCATGAAAAACCCCGCGTCCGGAGGAACGCGGGGTTGTGCGACAACCGAGGGAGGAGACGATCATCGCCGCTTGGGCGGTCTCAGCCTCAGTTCACGGGCTTGGCGTCAACCACGTCCTTTTCGATCGCCTTGGTCGAGGTGATCTCGATCCGGCGCGGTTTCAGCGCTTCGGGCACCTCGCGCTTCAGGTCGATGTGCAGCATGCCGTTTTCCAGGCTGGCGCCGGTCACGCGGACGTGGTCGGCCAGAGCAAAACGACGCTCGAAGGCGCGGGTGGCGATGCCGCGATGCAGATAGGTGCGCTTGGTGTCTTCGGTGGCTTTCTTACCGGCCACGACCAGCGCGTTTTCCTTGACTTCGATCGTCAGGTCATCTTCGGCAAAGCCGGCGACTGCGATCGAAATGCGATACGCATCGGCATCGGTTTTTTCGATGTTGTACGGGGGATAGCTGGGTTGTGACACTTCGCTGGTCATGACCCGATCCATGATGTCGGCAATCTGGTCAAAGCCGACGGTTGCACGGTGCAGTGGTGCAAAATCAAAGCTACGCATGTTCGTTATCCTCATGTTCAGAGCGATTTACGAGTTTTGCCCTCCGATTGGACGGGCGTTGGTCATCGTCGGACCCCGGTTTGGCTGCCCGACACACATGAAATGGGAAAGGATCTGGCTGAGTTCAAGACCCGCCGGAGCTGATGAATTTCGCGCCTGAGCTGGACTTGCCCGAGCCGACCTGCAGCCGCCGGATCTTGGCCTTTGGCTGCGGCGCATCCCGCCGCATGATGGCCTTGAGGTCCGAGACGATCCCCTCAAGTTCCATGCCGAACCCGACCTTCCGACGGCCGTCGGTACCAACCGCAGATACCACAGAAAGGATCTGCCAACGCGGCCCATTGCGGGCCAGAATTGCCGAACCGGAAGATCCAAACGTGACATCGCAATTGAAGGTAATCAAACCTTGGCGCCGCTCCAGAATCCGGCAGGACCGCTGGCGCGTGATTGCCTCGGATCGGCCGCGCCCGTACGAAGCGATGCTGATCTCATCCCCGGCGACCCGGCCACTGTGCAATGCAAATGGGTTGGCGACGGTATACGGGATCGGTTGATCCAGTCGCATCAGGGCGACATCGACCCGGACCATCTCGGGTGACAGGCCAACCCGTGGATCATAGTCCGGAAGGACGGCGATCTGCACGACCGTGCCTTCTGCAAGCGCATGTCCATCGCTCAAACCTGCGCGAAAGGTGACTTCGCCGGGTGCGTAGGTCCGGCCGGTGGCCTTGTCCGTCGCACAATGGGCTGCGGTCAGAACAAGATCCTGCGCGATCAGCGTGCCGGTGCAGAACGAGCGGTCTCCGATGTCCAACCGCCCGATCGCCTCCCAACCATACAGGTCGTCCCGATCGGTTAGCCGGCGCTTGCCACTGTCCTGGGCCACCGCCGACGCAGCAATCCCGGCCAAAATCAGGGCCAATGTCACGATACGGCAGGTCATGGCCGGACAAACCTTGCGCCGACGTTCTTTCCAGGCTCGAGCGTATTGCCGGAGGCGCCAAATCCATTCCCTGCGGACAGCTCGGTGCGCAGCACCTCCAGCGACTCTTCCAGCGCTGTTCCCAACGATACCCGCCGGCCTTCCAATTCGGCCTTGGCGGACACGACCGATACGATCCGGGGGTGATCCCCTGAGAACGAGAAGATCGGTGCGCCGGACGCACCCAAATCCACGTCACAGGACATGACCAGCACCCCCGATTGCTGCGCCATGACCGAGCAGACCTGTTGCAGCGAAGGGGCTTCTGCGCGGTTGTGGGCGTACGAAACCACTCCGACATCCTCGCCACGCGTTGGCCTGTAGCCGGTTTCAAACGGGATCACGGTCGTATTTCGGATCGGCTGCCACAACTCGATCAGCGCGACGTCGTGGCGCACGCGGCTGACAGATGCGGCGCGGTCATACTCGTATTCCGGATGAATGACCGCCTGGCGCGCCGTGCGATAGGCCGATGCGCGGCCATGTCGCCACCCCGCCAGAAACTCGATTTGGCCCGGATCAATTCGTTGGCGGGTTGCTTGGTCGAACAGGCAATGCGCTGCGGTCAGAACAAGGGTGGGTGAGATCAACGCGCCAGTGCAGAAGCCGGTGCCGTTGATGTTCAGCCGTCCGACCGCCATCCATTCGCGTCCGGAATCCGAGGTTTCAAGGCTTTGCAGCCCAGTATCCTGCGCCGTGGCTGCCAATGGCAGAACACATAACGCTATCGCCCTGATCCATGTGCGCACGCGGTTCTCCGGCATGAGGTATCGGCCAATCTACTTACGCGTGGCGTTTGGCGAAAATAGGGCAGAGCCGGACCGGGCCTAATCCGCACCAGACTGATGCGTCGGCGCATCAGGCCCGATCACCGCAGGATCGGAACCGAATCCGCAGACTGTCCGGCCCGATCCAGCGCAGGGGGCCGAGGCCCGCCCGTGGCCCAATCCAACAGCTCGACCGTATGCACGATGGGCAGTCGGGTGCCCGACCCGATCTGCATCATGCAGCCGATGTTGCCGGCCGCGATCAGATCGGGGTTCTTGGCCTCGAGCGTGCGCACCTTGCGCTGTTTCAACTTGGCCGAGATCTCGGGCTGCATCAGGTTGTAGGTGCCCGCGCTGCCACAGCACAGGTGGCTGTCGGCGGGTTCGACCACGGTGAACCCCGCCCTTTTCAGCAGGTCTTTGGGATAGGTCTTGATCTGCTGCCCGTGTTGCAGCGAGCAGGCCGCGTGATAGGCCACCGTCAGTCCCTTGTCGTCACCCAGCGGCAAGTCCAGCTGCATCAAGAATTCGCTGACATCCATGGCAATGCCCGACACCCGGGCCGCGTCCTCGGCCAGCGGATCGTCGCGGAACATGTGCCCGTAATCCTTGACGGTGGTGCCGCAGCCCGAGGTGTTGATGACGATCGCATCCAATCCCTTGCCGTCCATCTCGCGCGTCCAGGCACGGATATTGGCGGCGGCGGTGGCATGGCTTTCGCGGGTCTTGCCCATGTGATGGGTCAACGCTCCGCAGCAGCCGGCGCCCTCGGCCACAACGACCTCGCAGCCCAGCCGGGTCAGCAGGCGGATCGTGGCATCGTTGATGTCGGTGTTCAGCGCCTTTTGCGCACAGCCCGTCATCAGAGCCACGCGATTGATCGCCTGCCCCTTGGGCGCAAAGCTTTGGGGCTCGTCATTGCGGCTGACTGGCGGGATGTGTTTCGGCGCCATGTCCAGCATCGCCTTCAGGCGCGCGTCGGGCATCAGAAAGCGGAACGGCCGCCCCAGCTTGGCCCCGATCAGCGCCCAGCGGAATCGCATCGGATAGGGCAGGATCCGCGCCAGAACCCACCGCAGCGCCCGGTCCGAGAAGGGGCGCGTGTAGCGGTTTTCGATATATTCACGCGCGTGATCGACCAGATGCATGTAATGCACGCCCGACGGGCAGGTCGTCATGCAGGCCAGACAGGACAGGCAGCGGTCGATATGTTTGACGGTCTTTTCATCCGGCACACGCTCGTTTTCCAGCATGTCCTTGATCAGGTAGATGCGCCCGCGGGGGCTGTCCAATTCGTCGCCCAGGACCTGATAGGTCGGACAGGTGGCGGTGCAGAACCCGCAATGCACGCAGTTGCGCAAAATCTCGTTCGCGCGGCGGGTGCCGGGGTCTTTCAACTGGTCTTCGGTGAATGTGGTCTGCATCGCCCTATCCCATCAGCCCGGGGTTGAACACGCCGCGCGGGTCGAATTTCTGACGAATCCCCTGTGTCAGAGCCGCAATGCCCTGCGGTTCCGGCTGGAACCGGCCCAGCCGGGCAAGGGTATCGGCCCCGGCCCGCACCAGCGTGGCGTGGCCGGAAAACGCGCCAAGGCGCGCGCGCAGGTCGGTGCCTGCGGGCACCAGCGCCCAGATCAGCCCGCCGCCCCAGTCGAACAGGGTCCGATCAGCCTCGGCCCGCGCGGCGATTTCGGGCGCGTCGCCGGGTTTGACCGAGATCCGCCAGACATCGCCCGGCGTGTCGGCAAAATCGGCCGCATCGCGGACCCTCTGCCACAGGGCGTCCGACGGCTCGTCCGGATCAACCGCGCCGAACTGGCCCAGCAACTCCTGCAGGCGCCCGGTGCGGTACGAGACCGATTCCGCAAACCCCTCGATCCGGATCAAGGCGCGCTGTTGCTGCGGATCATAGGCTGCACCGGTGACCTCAAAGGGTGATTTCAGCGCCTCGGACAGGATGCGCACCGCAGTTGCGGCGTCCTTGGCAGGTATCGCCATCGTCGCGCTGGCCTCGGGTTTGGGCAGCACCTTCAGCGACACCTCGGTCAGCACGCCCAGCGTGCCCCAGGACCCGGCCATCAGCTTGACCAGATCATAGCCGGTGACGTTCTTCATCACCCGGCCGCCATTCTTGATGACCTGCCCCTGCCCGTCGACAAAACGCACGCCCAGCAGGAAATCGCGGCAGGCCCCGGCCTGGATCCGGCGCGGCCCCGACACGTTGGCGCCCACGACACCGCCGATCGTGGGCGCGGCCGTGGACCCCAGCAAGGCGCGATGGTCCATCGGCTCGAACGCCAGTTGCTGACCTTCGGCCTCCAACGCGGCCTCGATCTCGGCCAGCGGCGTTCCGGCCTGCGCCACAAGCGTCAGCGCCCCGGGCTCGTACAGGGTGATCCCGCGCAGCCCCTCGGTGCTCAGCACCCGGTCGGGGCCGTCCACGCCACGGGTTCCCCCGCCTTTGATCCGCACCGGGCCGTTCAGCCCGGCCACGATTTCGGCCAGTTCAGACTCTGATTCAGGTCTCATTGCGGGGTCCGTTCTGTCTTGGGAATTCATTCCGCCGCCATCGGCACGACGCGGCGGGCCGCACTGGCATCCAGCGGAAACACCTTGGCGGGGTTCAGCAGCCATTTCGGGTCGAACACGTCCTTGACGGCCATCTGCGCCTCAAGGTCCTGCGGCGCGTATTGATGATGCATCAGGTCACGCTTTTCGATGCCCACCCCATGCTCACCGGTCAGGCAGCCGCCGGCATCGACGCACAGTTTCAGGATCTCGGACCCGAAGGCCTCGCATTTTTCCAGATCGCCGGGCTTGTTCGCATCGAACAGAATCAGCGGGTGCATGTTGCCGTCGCCGGCGTGGAACACGTTGCCCACGGGCAAGCCAAACTCTTTGCTCAGTTCGCCGATGCGGCGCAGCACGTCCGGCAGGGCCGACACCGGGATCGTGCCGTCCAGGCACATGTAGTCGTTGATCTGCCCCATCGCGCCAAAGGCCGACTTCCGGCCCAGCCAGATGCGGGCGCTTTCCTCGGCCGATTGGCTTTCGCGCAGCTCGACCGGGTTGTGGCGTTTGGCGATCTCGACGATCTTGGCCAGTTGGCTGTCGATCTCGGCGTCCGAGCCCTCGACCTCAACGATCAGCAGCGCCTCGCAATTCGGATAGCCGGCATGGGCAAAATTCTCGCAGGCCTCGATGCACAGCCGATCCATGAACTCGATCGCCACGGGCAGGATGCCCGACTTGATGATGTCCGAGACGCATTCACCCGCCACCGCATTGTCATCAAAACCCATTAGGACCGGGCGCGCGCCCTCGGGCTTGCGCAGGATGCGCAGAGTCGCCTCGGTGACGACCCCCAGCTGCCCTTCCGAGCCGCAGACCACGCCCAGCAGGTCCAGACCGCCGGAATCCAAATGCGCGCCGCCGATCTCGACCACGCGGCCATCCATCAGCACCATGGTCACGCCCAGCAGGTTGTTGGTGGTCACGCCGTATTTCAGGCAATGCGCGCCGCCCGAATTCATCGCGATATTGCCCGCGATGGCGCAGGCCAGCTGCGACGACGGATCGGGCGCATAGAAGAAATCCTGCTCTTCGACCGCGCCGGTGACGCTCAGATTGGTGCGGCCGGTCTGCACACGGATGAAGCGGTTGTCATAGTCAACCTCGAGCACCTCGTTCATGCGGGCCACGCCCAGGATCACGCAATCGGCGGTGGGCAGCGCCCCACCGGCCAGCGAGGTCCCGGCCCCGCGCGGCACGACCGGCACGCCTTCGTCGTGGCAGATTCGCAGAATGTCCGAGACCTCCTGCGTCGAAGACGGCAGAACCGCGATCATCGGCGCGCATTTGTAGGCGGTCAGGGCGTCGCACTCATAGGCGCGGGTTTCGGACGGATCGGCAATGATGGCATCTTCGGGAAGAACCTGCCGCAGACGGGCAAGAACGCTGGCCTTGTGGGCCAAAACGTCGGGGTTGGGCTGTGGCATGTCCATGGCGGATCCTCCAGTTTGGTAAAATAATATTACCAATTTCTGCATCTGGCAAGTTGCCTTCGTCGGACGTACTGTCGCGCCATGACATTGACCGAACGCGCCCTGCTGTTTTCGCCCCTGGACTACGCCGCCGTCCTGCTGTTGCTGATCGCCTGGCAATGGATCGGATGGCGGATCGAGAACCCCGCGCCCGGCAAGCGCTCGGTCGCGGTGATGATGGACGAATTCCGCCGCTGCTGGATGCGCGAAATGGTGACCCGTCAGCCCCGCATGTTCGACGCCCAGGTCGTGGGCACGATGCGTCAGGGCAGTACGTTCTTTGCCTCGACCACGATGATCGCCATCGGGGGCGGGCTGGCCCTTCTGGGCAATACCGAGCGGCTGTCGGGCGTCGCCAAGGATCTGGCCATCGGCAGCGCACCGGCCATGGTGTGGGAGGTCAAGATCCTGATCGTGCTGCTGTTTCTGTCGAATGCGTTTCTGAAATACGTCTGGGCGCATCGGTTGTTCGGCTACTGCGCGGTGCTGATGGCGGCGGTGCCGAACGACCCCGAGGATCCGCAGGCCTATCCCCGCGCGGCGCAGGCGGCCGAGATCTGCGTGACCGCCGCGCGCAGCTTCAACCGTGCCCTACGCGCCACCTATTTCGCGCTGGCCTCGCTGGCCTGGATCCTGGGCCCGATCACTTTGATCATCGGCACGCTTCTGACATTGGGGGTTCTTTATCGGCGCGAGTTTGCCTCGCATTCCCGCGCGATCCTGCTGAGCCTGCCGCCGGACACGCAGACGTGATCGCGCCCCGCCCGATCAGACCCTAGACTGGCGCAATGCGACACCTGATCCCCTGCCTGTTTCTGGCCGCCCCGGCCCTCGCCGACCCGCCGACGGTCGAAAATGTCTCCGCGACGCGCACGGGCGAGACCTGGCGATTCGACGTGACCATCCGCCATCCCGATACCGGGTGGGACCACTATGCCGATGGCTGGCGCGTTCTGGCGATGGACGGGACCGAGCTGGGGATGCGAGTTCTGCATCACCCGCACGAGACCGAGCAGCCCTTTACCCGGTCGCTGGGCGGGGTCGCGATCCCCGAAGGCGCGAGTCAGGTTCAGGTGCAGGCCCGGTGCAGTGTCGACGGCTGGAACACGGACACCACGCTTGTGACGCTGGACTGATCGTCAGAACACGCCCAGCGACAACCCGGCGCCCAGCGCCGCGCCGATCTCTCGGCATTTGTCCAGTTCATCCTCGGGGATGGTCTTTTCCGCCAATATCGCCTCGGGCGTCTGGGCATGGGTGCAGATGATGAGGGGCGGCTGCACCTCTTTCAAGCGCCAACCGGTGGCGATGCGCGCCAGTTGCCGCGCCGCGTTCTGACCGTCGGACCCGGCGCAGATCATCTGCGCATAGGGCCGCCCCTCGATCCGGCCCAGAACCGGATAGTAGCAGCGGTCGAAAAAGTCCTTTATGACGCCTGACAGCGCCGCGAGGTTCTCGGGCGCGCAAAAGATGTATCCGTCGGCCGCCAGCAAATCGTCGGGTCCCGCCTGCTCGGCGGGTTTCAGGCTGACCTCGGCCTCGGCGCTGGCCGCCTGTGCGGCCGCATCGGCCATCTGCCGGCTGCCGCCGGTGCGCGAATGATAGACGATCAGTAGACGGGCCACAGTGGTCAGGCCCGATGATACGGGCCGCCCGACAGGATCGTCGCGCCACGATAGAGTTGTTCCGACAGCATCACCCGGACAAGCATATGCGGCCAGACCATGGCGCCGAAAGAAATCGAAAAATCGGCCTCGGCCCGCAGCGCCGGGTCGATACCGTCGGCGCCGCCGATGACAAAGGCCAGATCCTGCCGGCCCATGTCACGCCACCCGGCCAGCTTCCGCGCGAAATCGGGGGAAGACATCACCTTTCCCCGCTCGTCCAATGTGCAGATCACCGCGCCAGCGGGCAGCGCCTTGCGCAGCAACGCGGCCTCGGCGCCCATACCGGCGTTTTTCTTGTCTTCGACCTCGATCACGCGCGCAGGCCCCAAGCCCAGGCCGCGGCCGGTCCGGTCGAAACGGGTCAGATAGTCGTCAAGCAGGGTCTTCTCCGGTCCGGCACGCAATCGCCCGACCGCACAAATGCTGATACGCATGTCGCTCTCGCCGCCGGCCCTTCAATACGGGCCGGGATGGCGCCTCAGTTCGCCGAGGCGCTGCCGCCCTGAGGCAGCCACATCTTTTCCAGCTGGTAGAATTCGCGCACTTCGGGGCGGAAGATATGGACGATCACATCGCCCGTATCGATCAGCACCCAGTCGCCGGCATCCTTGCCTTCGACCTTCGAGGTGAAACCGAATTCCTGCTTGATGCGATCCGTCAGCTTTTCCGCCATCGCCGACACTTGACGCGTCGACCGGCCCGAAGCGATGACCATGTGGTCGGCCACCGAAGACTTGCCCTGCAGGTTGATCTGCACAACATCTTCGGCCTTGTCATCGGAAAGTGAGGAAAGGATGCGTTCAAGCAGCTTGTCGCTGATTGACTGAGAGCGGGCCATCACAGCGGCCCCTTCATCGGCGGGCAAACCCGCCTGTGTGTGTAGAGACAGGACATGGTCCTCCTTGCTAAAGCGCCGTGTAACCCCGGCGCCGGGGTACTATTAAGGTAGCAAGGCAATTGCAACATTTCAATGAACGGCAACCGTTGATGGCACGGGGTTGATCAATCCGTGTCCAGATGTGGCACAGCGGTGTCGGTGGCACCCTGCCCCAGCAGGCGCACTTCGCGCTGCGGGAAGGGGATCGAGATGCCCTCGGCCTGGAATGCATCCCACAGCGCCAGATAGACATTGCCGCGAATGTTGGTCAGGCCGGCCGTCGGATCGCGGATCCAGAACCGCAGCACGTAATCGACGCTGCTGTCGCCGAACCCGGTGATGTGGCAGACCGGTTCGTGCTTGCCGCCGCTTAGAACGCGTTTGACTGATTTCACCGTTCGCACGGCGGACTCGCGCACCTTGTGCGGGTCGTCGCCGTAGCTGGTGCCGAAGGTCAGATCGAGGCGGACGAACTCGTCGGAATGGGACCAGTTCACCACCTGCCCGGTAATCAGATCCTCGTTCGGGATCAGGTATTCGCGCCCGTCGCGGGTAACGACCGAGACGTAGCGGGCGCCCAGCGCGTTGATCCAACCGAACGTATCGCCCAGCGAGATCACGTCGCCCGGCTTGATCGACCGGTCCATCAGGATGATGATCCCCGAGATCAGGTTCGACACGACCTTCTGCAGGCCGAAGCCGATACCGACGCCAACCGCACCGGACAACAGCGCGATCCCGGTCAGGTCGAATCCCAGCGTCCGGATCCCGACCAGAAAGACCAGCCCGTACAGCGCCACCTGGATCCCCTTGGCCAGCAACACCTGCATCGAGGGCGAGATGTCGTCATTGCTTTTCAGCCCGCGTTCCGCCGCCCGGGTGCCGAGCCGCGCCAGCACCAACAACGTGCCGATCAGCAGAATGGCCTTGAGAATCCCCAATACCGAGATGTGAAGGCTGCCGATCGAAATCGCCACGCCATCCAGGAACTCGGCGACGTCATCGGTCAGACTCAGCGCGACCAGCGTGGCGTAGATCCACATCGACCAGCGGAAGATGCGCCGAATCGTCCGGTTGCGGACGAGTCGCGAAATCAGCGCGATCGCCAGCCACGCGGCTGCCAGCGTTGCCAGAACACCGATGATGTAACTGCGCGATGGCCAGGTGACCTGCTGCATCACCAGATAGACGCCCCAGGCCAGCACGACGAAGTAGACCAGCGTCATCCGCTGCATCAGCTGAACCAGAACCCGCAACCGCCATTTGGGCCATCCACTGCGCGTCCGTGCCCAGGCTTCCCACCGGCCTTTTGTCAGCAGTGTCAAAAGGAAGGACAGCGCCACCAGCCCCAGGATGATGGCGATCTGATACTGCCGCCACCCCGGAGTCACGATCAACTCGACCAGGTTCCCAAGCTGCAACAGAAAGGCCTCGGCCATGTTGTCGAACAGTTCTGAAATCGAACTTGGGATCAAATCATTGTCCATGCGCGTCTCCTGCCGCCAGATTGAACAGCAATGTGGCGGCTTGCAAGGCCCACCGACCTGTCGTGGGACGCGGATTGAGCCTTGATTGACGAGGGGGCGCGATATATCTGGATCGCATGAGATTCCATCAGGCCCCTGCTCCCAAACTGCAAGACCGCGCGCGCCTGCGTGAACGGTTCTTCGGGGCCGCCCGCACGGTTCTGGCCCGCCTATAATCGGCGCCCAGCCACTCGCCAGCATTTCTCAATACAGACGGGAGAGGACCGATGTCCCCCAAAACACTCTATGACAAGATCTGGGATGCCCATGTCGTGCACGAAGCCGACGATGGCACCTGCCTGCTTTATATCGACCGCCACCTGGTGCACGAAGTGACCAGCCCGCAGGCCTTCGAAGGCCTGCGCATGGCGGGCCGCAAGGTGCGCGCGCCGGAAAAGACCATCGCCGTGCCGGACCACAACGTGCCCACCACGCCCGACCGCGTGAACGGAATCGAGAACCCCGAATCGCGCATCCAGGTCGAAGCACTGGACAAGAACGCCCGCGAATTCGGCATTCACTACTACCCGGTGAATGATATCCGTCAGGGCATCGTCCACATCGTCGGCCCCGAACAGGGCTGGACCCTGCCGGGCATGACCGTGGTCTGCGGCGACAGCCACACCGCCACCCACGGCGCGTTCGGCGCGCTGGCCCACGGTATCGGCACCTCCGAGGTCGAGCATGTTCTGGCCACGCAGACGCTGATCCAGAAGAAGTCCAAGAACATGAAGGTCGAGATCACCGGCAAGCTGCAGCCGGGCGTGACCGCCAAGGACATCACCCTTGCCGTGATCGGCGAAACCGGTACCGCCGGCGGCACCGGCTATGTGATCGAATATTGCGGCGAAGCGATCCGCGACCTGTCGATGGAAGGCCGCATGACCGTCTGCAACATGGCCATCGAGGGCGGCGCCCGCGCCGGCCTGATCGCGCCGGACGAAAAGACCTTCGAATACGTCAAGGGCCGCCCGCACGCTCCCAAAGGCGCGCAGTGGGAGGCTGCTCTGGCCTGGTGGAAGACGCTCTATTCCGATGACGACGCCCATTGGGACAAGGTCGTCACCATCCGCGGCGAGGACATCGCCCCCGTGGTTACCTGGGGCACCAGCCCCGAAGACGTTCTGCCGATCACCGCGACCGTGCCCAACCCCGAGGATTTCGAGGGCGGCAAGGTCGAGGCCGCGCGCCGTTCGATCGAATACATGGGCCTGAAGCCGGGGCAGAAGCTGAGCGACATCGAGATCGACACCGTCTTCATCGGCTCCTGCACCAACGGCCGGATCGAGGATCTGCGCGCCGCTGCCGAGATCCTGAAGGGCAAAAAGATCAAGGACGGCATCCGCGCCATGGTCGTGCCCGGCTCGGGCCTCGTGCGCGCGCAGGCCGAAGAGGAAGGCATTGCCGAGATCTTCAAGCAGGCCGGGTTCGAATGGCGCCTTGCGGGTTGTTCGATGTGCCTGGCGATGAACCCCGACCAGCTGACCCCGGGCGAGCGCTGCGCCGCCACGTCGAACCGCAATTTCGAGGGCCGTCAGGGCCGCGGCGGACGCACCCATCTGCTGAGCCCCGCGATGGCTGCCGCTGCGGCAATCACGGGAAAGCTGACAGATGTGCGCGAATTGATGTAAGGTCCCCTCATATCTAGATATTTGAGGGAGAGACTGAAATGAGTGAATGGGTCAAATGGCTCCTGATGGGGCTTCTATCGATAGTGTTCGGCATCTTCGTGCTGGGCGCACCGGTCGTGGCATCCGTGGCAGTGACCGTGGTCACCGGCGTCCTTTTGCTGGTATCCGGCGTTCTGCAGGTTGTCGGGGGTTTCACCGTCGAAGGAACCGGCAACAAGATCCTTGCCTTCATCATGGGTGCGGTCATGCTGTTCCTGGGCTGGTCGTTTCTGGACCATCCGCTGGCAGGCACTCTGACGCTGGCAACAGTGGTGCTTATCTTGTTCATGGCAGGCGGGATCGCACGGATCATTCTCTCGTTTCAGATGCGAGGCACGTCATTTTTCTGGCCAACCCTGATCTCGGGCATCTTGTCGATCATCCTGGCAGGCATCATCTGGTCTTATGCAAGCTCGGAACCGGCGGTGCTGTTCCAGTTGCTGGGCATCCTGCTGGGCATCGAGATGCTGTTCAACGGGTTCGGATTGGTCTTCATGGCGTTCTTCGTCAAGAACGCGCCCAAAGACGAAACAACAGAAGCTCAACAAGCTTGAAACGCGGGGCATGGGGCCTGACCTCTCCCGCAGGAGTGTGAACATGGAAAAGTTTGAAAAAGTCCACGGTGTGGCAGCCCCCATGCCCCTGATCAATATCGATACCGATATGATCATTCCCAAGGTGCATCTGAAAACGATCAAACGGTCCGGCCTCGGCGTCGTCCTGTTCGACGAGATGCGCTATCACGATGACGGACGCGAGAACGAAGAATTCGTCCTGAACAAACCCGCTTATCGCAACGCCGAGATTCTGGTGGCCGGCGACAACTTCGGGTGCGGCTCATCTCGGGAACACGCGCCTTGGGCGATCAAGGATTTCGGTATCAAGGTGGTCATCTCGACCAGCTTCGCAGACATCTTCTTCAACAACTGCTTCAAGAACGGCATCCTGCCCATTGTGGTCGAAGAACACCACCACGTCATGCTGATGGAGGATGCCCACAAGGGCGAGAACGCGCGCATGACCGTGCATCTGGAAGATCAGCAGATCGTCACCTCGGACGGCGTCGTGATCGAGTTTGATATCGACCCGCACCGCAAGCATTGCCTGCTGAACGGTCTGGACGATATCGGCCTGACGATGGAAAAAGATCACCACATCGACTCGTTCGAGTCCCATGCCAGCCAGGCGCGCCCCTGGGTGTGATTCTGGGGAAGAACCTGTGGATACTCAACCTGACGGGGTCGCCAAGGCGGCCCCGTTCGCATTCTTGGGGTTAAAGTCAAAGCAACCACAACATGTAGAGAACCATTTCCATTACACGTCGAATTTGCGACGTGAATGATGCAAAGCCGCACCAGTTTCGCCATCTTTTTGCCCGAAATCACGTGTTTTCTGCACCTCGGCTTGAGCGAAATGCCGCTTATCGCCAATGATGGCGCTAAAGGGGCATCCGCCAAATTTCGAGATTGGCGGGCATCAAGTTGGAACCAAGTCGGCAAAGAATCGACTGGTCCGGTTTGGAAAGGGTTCGGATAGTGATTGCTCGCACAACAGGGGCTGCGATACGGGGATTGTTGGTGGCACTTCTGGTGCTGACACCCGCATTGTATCTGCCCGCATCTACGTCCAACGGGACCGAGATCGTTGTCTTTCTGGCAATCCTAGCATTCATCCTGACATTCGCCGAATACAACTCGGCCTTTCCCAGCTTTATCGAATTCCGCGATGCGCCGCCCGTGAACAGACTGCGCTTTGTCGGCCTGATGTCGATGATCTCGTTTCTGACCTTGATCTGCAAGAACGCCTATGCGCCGACGGAACTGACCAGCACCGTGTATTCGGTCGGTCTGGCCGTCGCGAATGTCGTCGACTTCCCCTATTCACCTGTCCGCCTGGTGGTGTTGATGCTGCCTGCTGACGCGAGCCAACCCCTGGTCGAGTTGGTACGCATCACGGCAAGTGTCGCCTATGTCGCCGCTTTGGTCACGATCGCCAGCTTTGCCTATGCGGTCAAACTGCGTGGATGGCCCACTGGCAATGGGGCATTCAATGTCTGGACCAACCTGCCCCTGTTCGACCCCACCAAGGGTGGAGACGTGGTGACTCGCCTGCAGCGCGACGGTCGGTTGAACATCTCGGTCGGCGTTCTGCTACCGTTCCTGATTCCGGCCCTGATCAAGCTGCTCACGGATTTCATTGATCCGCTGTCGTTGTCCAATCCGCAGACGTTGATCTGGACCATGAGCGCGTGGGCTTTCCTGCCGGCCAGCATGATCATGCGCGGGATGGCAACGCTGCGCATTGCCGGGCTGATCGTGGAAAAACGCCGCGCCTACTCGACCACCGAGACGACCCAAACCGCATGATCCGTATTCTTGTTCTGCTGTTGCTGCCGTTTGTGGCGCAGGCAGAGCCAGTGCGCGTTGCCAGCTTCAATGCTGAGCTAGGCCGGAAAGGTCCGGGCCTGCTGCTGCGGGATATTCGGCGTGATGATCCCCAGGTGCAGGCCGTGATTGACGTTCTGACCGCCACTGCCCCCGATGTTCTGGCCCTGCAAGGCATCGACTGGGACCATGACAACCTGGCCTTGTCCGCTCTGGCTGATCGGTTGCGCGCGGCAGGGCTGGATTTCCCGCATTTCTTCGCTGGTCAGCCCAACTCGGGGCTGATGACGTCGCTTGATCTGGACGGGGACGGAGAACGGGGCGGACCCGGGGACGCCCAGGGATGGGGCCGTTTCACCGGAAATGGCGGACTGGCCGTGCTGTCCCGCTATCCGATCGCAAAGGATGAGGTTCGTGACCTCTCGGCGCTGCTGTGGAAGGATCTGCCCGGCGCGACACTACCCACCCGTGGCGATTTGCCTTTCCCGTCCGAACAGGCCCACGCTGTTCAGCGCCTGTCGTCGACCGCCCATTGGATCGTTCCGGTGGAGACGCCTCAAGGCCGCCTGAACCTGATGACCTTTCACGCCACCCCTCCTGTCTTCGACGGGCCTGAGGATCGCAACGGATTGCGCAATCGCGATGAGATCCGGCTGTGGTCGGTGTTGCTTGACGGCGGGCTGGGTCCAGCCCCGAAAAGTCGTTTCATCATTGCCGGTGACGCCAATCTTGACCCGAACCTGGGCGAGGGGCGCAATGAAGCCATCCGCGATCTGTTACAGCACCCCAGCCTGCAGGATCCGCGACCCGTGGATGGCGCAGGCTCGGCTGTAACGGTGGTCTGGAAGGCGGTGGGTGAACGGCGTGTTGACTATCTGCTGCCATCGGTCGACTGGGTGGTTGAAAACGCCGGCATCCGCTGGACTGACGCCAAAGGCGCGCCCCTTGCCGCGGCCCGCAAGGCCAGCCGACATCGCCTGATTTGGGTTGACTTGTCACACCCTGACATGCCGCCGGGCCTATGACAGGCCCTGAACTCGATCCACGTCTGTGGTTCGCGGGCTATCATGCGACAGGTCAGACACAGCGGTTTTCAATGCCTCGTGCAGCGGCGTGGATGCGAAATCGCTGATCAACGAGTCGAAGAACGAGCCATCCAAGCGGTGCGGCGTGTCCCACAGATAGCGCATCTCAAGCAGATGCGGGGCCAGTTTCCAGAACGGCTGGGCCAGAACAATTGGCCACCAGTTCATCTGCTTCAGGCGCACCGGAGCCCCGGTCACTTCCGACAAGGCCTGTGCCAATTGGCGGCCGGTCAACGTGTATCCGGCAAAAGGAATGTCGCAATAGCGCGGCAAGTCATGCCGCATCCCGGCCAACTGAACCGCAGCGCGGGCCAGATCCGGCAGGTAGGCCCAGGCATGGGCAATGTCAGGGTCACCGGGATAGACGAAACGCCCTTTGGCCAGGGGCTTGATCATGATCTGGTCGAACCAATTGCCGGAGGCTTGCGTGTCAAGGAAATCCCCGGCGCGCAGGTTCACGGTGCGCACGCCCGACGACCGATAGGCCTCCTCCATACGGATCCGAATCTGGCCCAGAGGGTTGGTTGCAAGATGCGGCGTATCTGCCGCCCACGGCCCAGGCGTGTCGGCCCCGAAAACATAAACGTTCCCGGGCACGATCACGGTCGCCCCGGTTGCCTTCGCCGCACCGATGACCTGAGCGTGCAAATCCGGCACCTGCCGCGCCCACTCGGTGTATGGCGGGTTCCAGCCATTCACGATGACATCCGCACCCCGGGCTGCGGTGGACAGATCATCCCTCGCGCGGTCAAATCCCCGCACCGTCCATCCGGCCGCTTGAAACGCGTCTGCGGCATTGCGGCCAAAACGCCCCGAAGATCCCAGAATCAGCGCCTTTCCCGTCATCGCAACCTCCTGTCAGCCCTGGCGGTTGAACAAATGATATCCATTCACTCACCTTTGGGAATTGCCGAAAAACGCAGAGCATGTATTCATCTGCGCATGGATAAAACCTTGGCACTTTCTGATTGGTCTTTGGTGCAGAGCTTTCTGGCAGTTGCGGAAACGGGATCGTTGTCGGCGGCCGCGCGGGAACTGGGGCGCAGTCAGCCGACGCTTGGTCGCCAGGTGCAGGCGCTCGAGACGGATTTGGGCGTGTCGCTGTTCGATCGCCATGCGCGAGGCCTCAAGCTCAGCGCCGCCGGCCAGCAATTGCTGCCGATGGCGCAACAGATGCACGCGGCCATGCGTCAGCTGAGCCTGGCCGCCGCCGGGCAGTCGCAACAGCTGGGCGGTACGGTCCGCATCACCGCCTCGGTCTTCGCATCGCACCATATCCTGCCGTCCATTCTGGCGGACATCCGCAGGCAAGAACCTTCAATCCAGCTGGAACTGGTCGCCACCGACACCAGCGAAAACCTGCTGTTCCGCGAAGCTGATATCGCAGTTCGCATGTATCGCCCCGAGCAGGTCGATATCGTGACCCGGCATCTGGGCGACGTACCGTTGTGTTTCTGCGCAGCCCGGTCGTATCTGGACCGCGCCGGTCGGCCAACCACCCCCGAAGAGTTGTTTCAGCATGACCTGGTGGGTTTCGACTCCAACGACTTGATCATCTCGAAAATGCAGGCCAAGGGTTGGCCTGCCAGCAAGGAAGACTTTGCCACCCGTTGCGATCTTCAAAGCGCCTATTGGGAATTGATCCGCGCGGGTTGCGGCATCGGTTTCAGCCAGGTTCAAGTGGCCGAGGCTGATCCTGCGGTCGAAATTCTGCCGTTGGATGTGGACATACCAGTCCTGCCGGTCTGGCTGGCTGCGCCGCAGGCCATGCGGCAGACACCGCGCATTCGCCGGGTCTGGGACCTGCTTGCAGAAGGGCTGAAAGCCAGCTTGTAACCCAAATCGGGTGCCCAGCGCATGTTCAGCGGCGTTTTTCGCGCTGTACGGCCCTGAATCCGCGCATTTTGACCAGAACGCCTCATTGACCAGATGCACCGCAAACGCTAGGCCCGATGCTGAAAAACGCAAGGAGACCGTTCATGTCCAACCCCTCGCTCCTCATCCTGCCCGGAGACGGAATTGGCCCCGAAGTCATGGCCGAAGTGCGCAAGATTATCGGCTGGTTCGGCGCCAAGCGCGGCCTTGAATTCGACGTGAGCGAGGATCTGGTCGGCGGTGCCGCCTATGACGTGCACGGCAAGCCCCTGTCGGACGAGACGATGGCCAAGGCGCAAGAGGTCGACGCGGTTCTGCTGGGCGCCGTGGGCGGCCCGAAATACGACGATCTGGATTTCAGCGTGAAGCCCGAGCGCGGCCTTCTGCGCCTGCGCAAGGAGATGGACCTGTACTCGAACCTGCGCCCGGCCCAGTGCTTTGACGCGCTGGCCGATTTCTCGTCGCTCAAAAAGGACGTGGTTGCCGGTCTCGATATCATGATCGTGCGCGAACTGACCTCGGGCGTCTATTTCGGCGAGCCGCGCGGCATTTTCGAGGAAGGCAACGAGCGCGTGGGCATCAACACCCAGCGCTACACCGAATCCGAGATCGAACGCGCCGCGCGCTCGGCCTTTGAACTGGCGATGCGCCGCAACAAGAAGCTGTGCTCGATGGAAAAGGCCAACGTGATGGAATCGGGCATCCTGTGGCGCGAGGTGGTGACCCGCGTGGGCCAGGACTATCCCGAGGTCGAGCTGAGCCACATGTATGCCGACAACGGCGCCATGCAGCTGGTGCGCGCACCCAAGCAGTTCGACGTGATCCTGACCGACAACCTGTTCGGCGACATCCTGTCGGATTGCGCTGCAATGCTGACTGGGTCGCTGGGCATGCTGCCTTCGGCCTCGCTGGGCGCACCGATGGCCAATGGCCGGCCCAAGGCGCTGTACGAGCCCGTCCACGGCTCGGCCCCCGACATCGCCGGTCAGGGCAAGGCCAACCCAATCGCCTGCATCCTCAGCTTTGCGATGGCGCTGCGCTACAGCTTTGACCAAGGCGCCGAGGCCGATCGTCTGGAAGCCGCGGTCGAAAAGGTTCTGGCCGATGGTGTCCGCACGGCTGATCTGCTGGCCGAAGAAGGCGTTCAGCCGGTTTCGACCAGCGAAATGGGCGATGCGATCGTCGCCGCGCTGGACGAAAGCCTGTAACGACTGATCCGGGCGGCGCCCAGCGCCGCCCGTCTGATCATCTGCGGTCTAGTTGCCGCCAAAGAGATCCTTCAACAGACTGTCGACGGCCTTGGCAAAGCCACCCTGCTGCCTGCGGCGTGGCTGGGATTGCTGAGTCGTCTGGACCGGAGCGGCCGGAGCCAGCATCGGCAGAGGGGTCGGAGTCATGCCTTCGGTGACCCGCACCATGGTTTCCTTCCAAATCTCGGCTGGCAGTCCACCGCCGGTCACGCCCGACAACGGCGTGTTGTCGTCATAGCCCATCCAGACACCGGCCACATAGTCTGCGGTAAAGCCGATGAACCACGCATCCCGGGCGGCCTGTGTCGTGCCTGTTTTGCCCGCAACCTGCCATCCAGGCAACTTGGCGCGTTGTCCAGTTCCCTCGGATACCACGCGCTCCATCATCCAGGTCAGTTGCTTGGCAGCCTCGTCTCGGATCACCCGCTCGCCGATCCCGGTCGTTGTCACCATCATCGGGGCATCATCGCCCAGCAGTTTCAACTCGGTCAGGCCGTAAGGTTCCACGGACGAGCCGCCATTCAGGATACCGGCATAGGCGCCGGTCATTTCGATCAGTGTGCTTTCCGAGGCGCCCAGCGCCAGGGCTGGGCCCGCCGCCAGATCGCTTTCGATGCCGAACCCGCTGGCCACCGTGCGCACATTGTCCAGCCCGGCAACCTCGGCCACCTTGACGGCTGGGATGTTCAGCGAGTTCTTGAGCGCATCCGCCAGGGTCACGCGACCGTAGAACTTGTTGGTATAGTTCTTGGGGCACCACTGGCCGGACCCCGGGATGTCGATGCAATAGGGCTCGTCCACCACCGTGGCCAGTGGCGAATAGCCCAGTTCCAGCGCGGTGGCATAAACAAAGGGTTTGAACGAGGACCCGGTCTGGCGCAGCGCCTGCGTCGCGCGGTTGAACGCACCCGACACCTTGGTCTTGCGTCCACCCACCATGGCCCGGACCGCACCATCGGCCGACATCACCACGATCGCGGCCTGCGCTTTTGAGCCTTCACTGACCTTTTCGTCGAACACCTGTTTCAGCGCCGCTTCGGCCGCCTGCTGGATCCGCTGGTCCAGCGTGGTCTTGATCACCACGTCCTCGGTGGTGTTGCGGGTAAAGAATTCGGGGCCGCTGGCCATGACCCAGTCGGCAAAATAGCCCCCGGCGCGGGCGGCGGCGGCCTCGGACAGCTCGGCCGGGTTGTTGCGCGCCACGGTTGCCTGTGACGTGGTCAGGTAACCCTGATCCTCCATCAGGCTGATGACCACCTTGGCCCGGTCCTGCGAGCGTTGCAGGTTGTTGGTGGGCGCATAACGCGTGGGCGCCACCAGCAGCCCCGCCAGCATCGCCGCCTCGGCCGGGTCCACCTCGGCCGCGGACTTGCCGAAATAGCGCTGGCTGGCCGCCTCGAACCCGCGGGCCCCGGCCCCCAGAAACGCCCGGTTCAGATAGATGGTCAGGATCTCTTCCTTGGAGTATTTGACCTCCATCGCCATCGCGTAGATCGCTTCTTTGGCCTTGCGCCACAGCGAGCCCTGACGGCAGTCGGCTTCATACGCCGCTTCCGATTCCCACTCAGTCGGATCGTACGGGACGCCCAGACACAGCAGCTTGGCCGTCTGCTGGGTGATGGTCGAACCGCCATGCCCCGACAGTGGGCCACGCCCCTCGGACAGGTTGATCTTCACCGCACTGGCAATGCCGCGCGGGCTTACGCCGAAGTGACGGTAAAACCGCTTGTCCTCGGTCGCGACAACCGCATTCTTCAGATGCGGCGACACGGTGTCGGTGGTGATAACGCCGCCGAACTGATCTCCGCGCCATGCAAAGACCTTGCCGTCCCGGTCCAGCAGCGTGACCGACCCGCGCGCACGCCCGTCCAGCAGGGCATCGACCTCGGGCAGGGTGGAGTACACAACCCCAACGGCAAGCGCCAGCAGAAGAGCGGCTATCGCACCCACCCGCCAGGTCAGCCCCCAGATCAGGCGCCATATCCAGCGGAACAGCCGGCGAAAGAAGCCGCCCTGCCCGCCTCCCGAACGTTTGCCCCGGGGCTTGCGACTGGTCTTTCGGGTCGTAGTCTTGCGCGCCGTCGCCTTCTTGCCCGCCGGTTTCGCCGTCCGCTTGGCAGACGCGGTCTTGCGGCCTCCGGACGGATACCGTTTGTCCGCCACCAGCGGTTTTCGACGCTTGGACTCAGTCATGCTCAAACTCTGCCCGTTTTTGCTTTTGTGGCACCATACCGCGCTGTCGCGCCCATGTAGAGGTGTGAAATAGCGCGAATTCCCCTCTCACACTTGCGCATTTTTTAATCACTTTGCCGTTTTTGTGCAAAAAATGTGCAACTTTGCCCCTCTTCCCCAGCGTCTTTTTGCCGAAATCGTTCCTTGAGCGGCCATGTCGGGCTCTTTTTCTGCAGGTGCAAAGCCGGACCCACCGGAACAGAAGAGGGGAAAGACGTGAAACTGATCATTGCGACAATCAAGCCGTTCAAGCTCGAGGAGGTGCGCGAGGCACTGACCGAGGCGGGCGTGCGCGGCATGATGGTGACCGAGATCAAGGGCTTCGGCTCGCAATCCGGTCACACCGAAATCTATCGGGGCGCCGAATACGCGGTGAACTTCGTGCCCAAGATCAAGCTGGAAATCGTGGTGCCCGCCGCGATGACCGACCAGATCGTCGAGACCATCACCAAAACCGCCAAGACCGGCAAGATCGGCGACGGCAAGATTTTCGTCCTCGATGTCGAGCAGGCCCTGCGCGTGCGGACCGGGGAACTCAACGAAGAGGCGCTGTAAGGCGCCGCGACCGACAATCATTCGAGGACTGAACATGAACCTGATGAAATCACTCATCCCTGCCGCCGCGATCGTCGCGCTGCCGCAGATGGGCCTGGCGCAGGAGGCCGCCGCAACCGGCGAAACCGCGCAGCATACGCAATACATCCTGACCTCGCTGCTGTTCCTGATGGGCGGCTTCCTGGTGTTCTGGATGGCCGCGGGATTTGCCATGCTCGAGGCCGGTCTGGTGCGCTCCAAGAACGTGGCCATGCAGCTGGTCAAGAACATCGGCCTGTTTTCCTTTGCCGCCATCATGTATTGGCTGGTCGGCTTCAACCTGATGTATCCGGGCGACGGCTGGACCATCACCGGCATTCTGGGTGCCTTCTCGCCCACCTCGCTGGAACCGGTCGGCCTTGATGGCGTCGAAACCGATCTGTCCTATGCGTCGGTCGGTTCGGACTTCTTCTTCCAGCTGATGTTCTGCGCCACCACCGCCTCGATCGTGTCGGGCACCATGGCCGAGCGGGTCAAGCTGTGGCCCTTCTTCATCTTCGTGATCGTCCTGACCGGTGTCATCTACCCGATCGAAGCCTCGTGGCAGTGGGGCGGCGGCTGGCTGTCCGAAATGGGCTTCAGCGACTTCGCGGGCTCGACCCTGGTGCACGCCGCAGGTGGCTTTGCCGCGCTGGCAGGAGCCATCGTGCTGGGCCCCCGGATCGGCAAATACAGCAAGGACGGCAAGGTCGTTCCGATCCCCGGCTCGAACCTGGCGCTTGCCACCCTGGGTACGTTCATCCTGTGGCTGGGCTGGTTCGGCTTCAATGGCGGCTCGCAGTTGGCCATGGGCACGATCGGCGACATGGCTGACATCAGCCGCATCTTCGCCAACACCAACATGGCCGCAGCCGCCGGCGCTGTCGCTGCCCTGATCCTGACCCAGGTGATGTACGGCAAGGTCGACCTGACCATGGTGCTGAACGGTGCGCTGGCCGGACTGGTCTCGATCACTGCCGAACCGCTGGCACCGTCGCTGTTCCAGGCGCTGATCATCGGCGGTATCGGTGGCGTGATCGTGGTCTACACCGTGCCGCTGCTGGACAAGATGAAGATCGACGACGTGGTCGGCGCCATCCCGGTTCACCTGATCGCGGGCTTCTGGGGCACCTTCATCGTGGCCTGGACCAACGGCGACGCGTCCTTCGTGACCCAGATCATCGGCTTCGCGGCCATCGGGATCTTCGTCTTCGTGGTCAGCTACATCCTGTTCTCGATCCTCAAGGCCACCGTCGGCCTGCGGGTTGGCGAGGAAGAAGAGATCAACGGCCTCGACATGGGCGAACTGGGCATGGAAGCCTATCCCGAGTTCTCGAAGGGCTGAGCTCTCTTCAATCCAAACAAAAAACCCGGGCATTCGTGCCCGGGTTTCATTTTTTGAAATGCCTTATCTCAGACGCCGACGTCGATGATGGCCTTGGCCAAGATCGGCACGGTGGCCTCGTTCAACCCGGCAATGTTCATGCGGCTGTCGCCGACCATGTAGATGCCGTGCTCGACCCGCAGCTTCTCGACCAGCTCGGGCGCGGCGCCCAGGCGCGAGAACATGCCGCGATGCTGGGCCAGGAAGCCGAACCGGTCCGATCCGCTCAACCGCTGTAGCTCGTCCGCCAACTGGCGGCGCAGGCCCAGCATCGACAGGCGAACCTCCTCCAATTCGGCCATCCAATCGGCGCGCAGGCCCTCATCCATTAGGATCGTAGTCACCACGCGCGCGCCGTGATCCGGCGGGAACGAGTAGTTCTGGCGGTTCAGAAAGGCCAGCGTGCCCTGGTTCAGGGCGGTCTGGCCCGTATCGGCGCTGACGGCCATCAGCAAGCCGGTCCGCTCACGGTAGACACCGAAATTCTTCGAACAGGACGCCGCGATCAGGCATTCCTTGACCGACGCAGCGACAAGCCGGGTCGCCTGCGCATCCTCGTTCAGACCGTCGCCAAAGCCCTGATAGGCGATGTCGATCATGGCGACGAGACCGCGATCGTTGATCAGGTTCACCACCTCTTGCCACTGGACCATGTTCAGGTTGGCGCCGGTCGGGTTGTGGCAGCAGCCATGCAGCAGCACCACGTCGCCCGCCTTGGCGGTCTTGAGGTCCTCGATCATGCCGTCGAAATCGACGCCACGGGTTTCCTCGTCGAAATAGCGGTAGGCGACGGTTTCGATGCCCAGATAGTTCAGGATCGAGATGTGGTTCGGCCAGGTCGGGTTCGACACGAACACCCGGGCCGAGGGGTTGGCCATGCGGATCAGCTCGAACGCCTGGCGGCAGGCACCGGTGCCGCCCGGGGTGGCCACGGCGGCGATGTTGGCGCGCGGCACGCTGGTGCCGAGGATCAGGCTGATCATCGCATCGGCATAGACCGGATCACCGGCCAGCCCGGTATAGGCCTTTGAGTCCTGCTCTTCCCAGATCCGCTGCTCGGCGGCCTTGACCGCCCGCATCACTGGGGTCACCCCATTGGCGTCTTTGTAGACGCCGACACCCAGATCAATCTTCTGCTCGCGCGGGTCCTCGCGATACATCTGCATCAGGGCCAGGATCTTGTCGGCTGGCTGCGGCTTGAGGTTTTCAAACATCAGGAGTCTCCGGTTGCGACGGGCAGGGTCGGGAAGGCGCCCCATTCGGCCCAGCTGCCGTCATAAAGCGAATGGTCTTTCTTGCCCATGCGCTCGAGCGCAAGGCTGAGGATCGCGGCGGTCACGCCTGACCCGCAGGTGGTGATGGCGGGTTTCGACAGATCGACGCCTGCGGCTTCGAACACCGCGCGGCAGTCCTCGGGCGATTTCATGGTGCCATCGGCATTCAGCAATTGTCCGAAGGGCACGTTGCGCGAACCGGGGATGTGCCCCGCCCGCAGCCCCTCGCGCGGTTCGGGCTGCGATCCGGCAAAACGGTCGGCGGCGCGGGCATCGATGATTTCGTGATCGGCCAGCTTGGCGGCGGCTGAGACCTGGGTCACGTCGCGGACCAGGTGGTTCTGCACCCGCACGGTCATGTGGCGGTCGCGGATGACGGGGGGCAGATCCTCGATCTCGCGCCCTTCGGCAACCCATTTGGGCAGGCCGCCGTCCAGAACGGCGATGTTCTCTTGCCCCATCAGGCGGAACAGCCACCAGACACGCGCCGCCGAGAACAGGCCCGCGCCGTCATAGACCACGACCTGATGACCGTCGCCCACGCCCATGGCCCGCAGGCGCGACATGAATTTCTCGACCGGAGGCGCCATGTGCGGCAGGTCCGAGCGGTGGTCCGATATCTCGTCGATGTCGAAGAACCTTGCGCCGGGAATATGTCCTGCCTCGTATTCGGCGCGGGCGTCGCGCCCCTGCTGGGGCAGGTACCACGAGGCGTCGAGGATCCGCAGATCCGGGTCCTTGAGGTGGGCGGCAAGCCACTCGGTGGAAACCAGGGTTTTTGGATCGTCCAGCATCAAAGCCTCCCCTTTACGCGCAGGGATTTCCCTATACGCGCAAGGGTGCGGGTTCAAGGCTGGATCGGGTCCCTGCGGCCCTATCGCGCCCGTCGCAGGCGGAAATGCTGGATGATGCCGATTACGCTGATCGCGATCCAGAAACTTTCGATCAGCATCGAGGCCAGGTTGAAGTTCTGCAGCAGCGAATAGGCGATCAGCACCGAGCCGACGAGGTTGACCACCGGAAAGGCCAGATCGTCGGAATTCATCATCCGCATCTGTGTTGCGAAATAGGCCGCAACCACGATCAGCGCCCCGAAGGACCCGATGCCATCGGCCAGCGTCAGGCCGTTCAGGAATTCCGCCATCAGGTTGTCCCTTTCCGCCGTATCACCCGACCGCGGCGGTCGCAGGCCGGTGTCCGTAGTGATGCATGTTCAAGAAGGCCGCGCCCTCGGGACCGGCGCGATAGCCATGCGGCAAGTCGGCCGGAAAGCGCAACCCCTGGCCCGCGCTCAGCGGCACCCATTCGCCGTTCCGCAGCACCTCGAGCGCGCCGCTCAGGACGAAGACTTCCTCGGTCACGCCGGCGGCATGGGCGGGGGATTCGTGGCACTGGTTGGGGTCCAGTTCGACGTGAAAGGTCTCGGCCCCCAGAACCGGGTCGAAGGGAAAGACGATCTTGACCTTCAGACTGCCGGGAAAGGTCACGGTGCGGAACCGGGCCGCATCTGCGGGATCACGCAGGGCGCCGGTTCCGATCAGTGCGCTCAGCGGCATCTGGAACCCCTTGGCGATCTTCCACAGCGTCGCGATGGTGGGGCTTGATTCGCCGCGCTCGATCTGGCCCAGCATGGCCTTGCTGACTCCGGTCAAATCGGCCGCTTTGGCCAGGCTCAGCCCCGATGCCGCCCGGACGTCTCTGAGTTTCAGGGTGATGTCGTCCGATTCCATGGCCAAGTCCCGCGATTTACCTTGTGCGTTATAACGCACATGTGCTACGTGCGCTATAACGCACGCAACACTGGTTTTGCAACCGGGCAAAAGGGAAACAGCATCATGCCAATGTACCGATCCAGAACTTCGACCCATGGCCGCAACATGGCCGGTGCCCGCGGCCTGTGGCGCGCCACCGGGATGGGCGACGACGATTTCGGCAAGCCGATCATCGCCATCGTCAACTCGTTCACGCAATTCGTGCCAGGGCACGTCCACCTCAAGGATCTGGGTCAGATGGTCGCCCGCGAGGTCGAGGCCGCCGGCGGCGTGGCCAAAGAGTTCAACACCATCGCCGTCGATGACGGCATCGCCATGGGCCATGACGGGATGCTGTATTCGCTGCCCTCGCGCGAGATCATCGCCGACAGCGTCGAATACATGGTCAACGCACACTGTGCCGATGCGATGGTCTGCATCTCGAACTGCGACAAGATCACCCCGGGCATGCTGATGGCAGCGATGCGCCTGAACATCCCGGCCATCTTCGTCTCGGGCGGGCCGATGGAGGCCGGCAAGATCGACATCGCCGATCTGGATGTGAAGAAGATCGACCTGGTCGATGCCATGGTCGCCGCCGCCGATGACAAATACACCGACGAGCAGGTCAAACATATCGAAGAAAACGCCTGCCCCACCTGCGGATCGTGCTCGGGCATGTTCACCGCGAACTCGATGAACTGCCTGGCCGAGGCGCTGGGTCTGGCGCTGCCGGGCAATGGCTCGACTCTGGCCACCCATGCCGACCGCAAGGAGCTGTTCCTGGAGGCCGGCCGCCGCATCGTCGAAATCACCAAGCGCCACTATGAGCTGAACGAAAAAGGCTTCCTCCCGCGCGAGATCGCGACCTTCGAGGCCTTCGAAAACGCCATGAGCCTGGACATCGCCATGGGCGGCTCGACCAACACGGTGCTGCACCTGCTGGCCATCGCGCATGAGGGCGGAGTGGATTTCACCATGTCCGACATGGATCGGCTGAGCCGCAAGGTGCCCTGCCTGTGCAAGGTCGCGCCCAACACCGAAAACGTCCACATGGAGGATGTGCATCGCGCGGGTGGCATCTTCTCGATCCTGGGCGAGCTGAGCCGCGCCGGTCTGCTGCATGACGACTGCTGCACGGTGCATTCGGCCAGCATGGCCGAGGCCATCGCCAACTGGGACATCACGGTGACCAACAACCCCAAAGCGCAAGATCTGTTCAAGGCCGCCCCCGGTGGCGTGCGCACGACCCAGGCGTTCAGCCAGTCGAACCGCTACAAGGAACTGGACACCGACCGGGCAAACGGCGTGATCCGATCCAAGGACCATGCGTTCAGTCAGGATGGCGGTCTGGCCGTTCTGTTCGGCAACATCGCGCGCGACGGCTGCATCGTGAAGACCGCAGGTGTGGATGAGAACATCCTGAAATTCACCGGCACCGCCTATGTCTGCGAAAGTCAGGACCAGGCGGTGAACGACATCCTGACTGGCAAGGTCAAGGAAGGCGACGTGGTCGTGATCCGCTATGAAGGCCCACGCGGCGGGCCTGGTATGCAAGAGATGCTGTACCCGACCTCGTACCTGAAATCCAAAGGTCTGGGCAAAGCCTGCGCGCTGCTGACCGACGGTCGCTTCTCGGGCGGCACTTCGGGTCTGTCGATCGGGCACGTCTCGCCCGAGGCGGCCGAAGGCGGTGAGATCGGTCTGGTGCAGAACGGGGACACGATCGAAATCGACATCCCAAACCGCTCGATCCACCTGGCCGTGTCCGACGAGGAACTGGCCGAACGCCGCAAGGCGCAGGAAGCGAAAGGCTGGGAGCCGGCGCAGCCGCGCAAACGCAAGGTGTCCACGGCGTTGAAGGCCTATGCAAAGCTGGCCACCAGCGCCGCAAAAGGCGCTGTGCGTCAGGTCTGAACACTGCCGGCCCGTGCAATGCGGGCCGCACTGCCCCCTGACCCCAAAGGGCTCCCGCGCCTGACAGGACCCATCGCCTGCGCCGCTGCCTCCGTCAGTCTTGGGGCGGGAGCGCCCCTGCCTGTGGGATCAATCACCCAGCTTGGCGTGAATCTCATCCAGGTCGATTTCACCTGTCGGCATCTTGTTGGCCGGGTTCTCGAAATCGTATTTGAACAGTTCGAAATCCTGTTTGTAGATCTCATAGACCAGGTGCATCGACAGGTCGTCGAAATAGTCCTCGACCGGGTGCGCACGTTTGGGGCCGTGGCCCTCGGATTCGTTGAAGCGCGGAATTTCGGACAGGGTCACGGGATGCGGGGTTTCCAACGCGTCCAGCACGCCTTGCATCCCGTCGTTGAATTTTTCGGTCCAGAAAATCCGGTCATAGCGCCCGCCATTCACGATGAAGGTCGACACATGCCCCGACATGGCCGACCAGTGGATGTCCGGGTCCATTGGCCGCCGCCAACGGATCGTGTCGCGGGCAAACAGAAGAAACCGGCGGAAACTGGCAATCTGGTCGAATTCGCCCTTGCCGTCCTCGCCCCCGACCTCGATCCCGTAATTGTAGATCAGCGTCGGCACCAGATTGCCCCGGTACCGTTTCCCGTTGCGCTGAATGCCGCAGATCTTGTCGAAGAACGAACTGAGGATCCGCGTGTAGGGGTTGCGCACACAGGTGAAGGCGAACGACTTGTGCCCGCGCACATTGGCCGAGATCACATCCTGGCTGTGGTCAAACGCCCATTTGTGCATCCCGTCTTTGGCGTCGTGGATATCGCCGTCAAAGAACCGACCATGATCCGAGTAATACATGATTTGCCCGATGGTCGAGCAGGCGCATTTGGGCACGACGCGATAGACCATGCTTTCGCTTTCGGTCATCCATGTACCGGGAAATCCCATCTGCCATGCCTCCTTAGCCGGCCGAGTCTCAAGGTGATGCGCCAGCTTTTGACGCCAGAGAAGCAAAAATATTCTGTTTATTCAATCGCTCATCCTCAGTATCACGGTTGGAACCGGGCAGTAACGGACTTCATGCAACGCCAATGGCCAAGATCGCCTACATTCTGCTGTGTCACAAAGACCCTGACGCGATTATCGCACAGGCCGAACGGCTGACGGCCGCAGGGGACTGCATGGCCATCCATTTCGACGCCAGCGCATCCGCAGGAGACTTTGACCGGATCCAGACGGCCCTGAAAAGCAATCCCAATGTGACCTTCGCGGCCAGGCGAATCAAATGTGGCTGGGGGGAATGGTCGCTGGTGCAGGCAACACTGAACGCGGTGCAAGCTGCGGTCGAGGCCTTCCCGCGAGCGACCCATTTCTACATGCTGTCGGGCGACTGCATGGCGATAAAGACCGCGGAATATGCGCATCGGTTTCTGGATGAAACCGACAAGGATTTCATCGAAAGCCACGACTTTTTCGAAAGCGACTGGATCAAGACCGGCATGAAGGAAGACCGGCTGATCTATCGCCACTATTTCAACGAACGCACGCAGAGCAAACTGTTCTATGCCGCCTACGAGGCCCAGAAACGTCTCGGCCTGACCCGCGAGATCCCGGAGGATCTCCAGATCATGATCGGCAGCCAGTGGTGGTGCCTTCGCCGCCGGACAATCGAGATGATCCTGGATTTCCTGCGCCAGCGCCGGGACGTGGTCCGTTTTTTCTCGACCACCTGGATTCCGGACGAGACGTTCTTTCAGACCCTCGTGCGCCACCTGATCCCGAAAATCGAAATCGAAAACCGTACGCTGACTTTCCTGATGTTCTCGGACTACGGGATGCCGGTGACGTTTTACAACGATCACTACGACCTGCTGCTGACCCAAGATTACCTGTTCGCCCGCAAGATCAGCCCCGAGGCGCAGTTGCTGAAGCAGAAATTGGGTGCGCTCTATGCCAGCGAAGGGGTCGCGTTCCAGATCTCGAACGAGGGTCGGAATCTGCACGGATTTCTGACCGGCCGTGGCCGCGTGGGACGCCGGTATGCACCCCGCTTCTGGGAAACCGCCAACACGCTGGGCGCCGATCGCGATCTGTACATGGTCGTCTGCAAGAAGTGGCATGTGGCCAAGCGGCTGATCGACCAGATCGCCTCTGAGACCAACCTGCCCTGCATCGAGTACCTGTTCAACGAGGAAACCGCCCCGCTGCCCGATCTTGGGGGCTTGGAGACCACGCTGGTCAAACGATCCCGGCATCGCAGGGCGGTCACCCGGATGCTGTACGATCACTTCGGCGCCGACCGGCTGCTGATCTGCCTCGATCCCGCCAGTCTGGATATCGTACAGGATTTTTGCTCGGACAAGGCGCGCACGCATGTTCTTGAAATCGAGTGCACCTATTCGGACGCGTATCTTGTCGGCCACGCCCACAGGGTCGGGTTGGCCGGAGAAAACAGCCCAGCCGCAACTGTCGAACGCCTGTTACCGACGATCCGCAGCGATCTGGCCTATGAATACGAACAGTTGCGCGGTGCGGGGATCGAGAGGTTCTTCCGATTGCGTGAAACCGCTGACCCGGCCGAGAACGTGGCCGCGATCGCGGGGTTCCTTGGAGTTTCGGAGGAAACCGCCCAGTCGATCATGCGGCTTGATTACCTGTTCACGGACTGAACGCATGTGTTGGCCCGGCCGCGCTAGGCCGCCGGGCCGGGTTCTCAGATGTCGAACTTCACGCCCTGCGCCAATGGCAATTCGGCCGAGTAGTTCACAGTGTTCGTCTGCCGCCGCATGTAGCCCTTCCAGGCGTCCGAACCGCTTTCGCGTCCGCCACCGGTTTCCTTTTCGCCGCCGAACGCGCCACCGATCTCGGCGCCCGAGGGGCCGATATTCACGTTGGCGATGCCGCAATCGGACCCGGCGGGCGACAGGAACTGTTCCGCCTCGCGCATGTTCAGCGTGAACACGCAAGACGACAGGCCCTGCGGCACGTCGTTCTGCATCTCAAGCGCCTCGTCGAAACCGTCATAGCCCATGACATAGAGGATCGGCGCAAAGGTTTCGGTCTTTACGATCTCGGTCTGGCCCGGCATTTCGACGATCGCGGGCTGCATGTAGACACCGCCCTCGGGCACGCCGTCGGACACGCGCTTGCCGCCGAAGACGGTGCCGCCCTCGGCCTCTGCCGCCTTCAGTGCGGCCTCCATCGCCTGACCCGAGGCCGCATCCACCAGCGGCCCGACCAGCGTGCCTTCGGCCAGCGGGTCACCGATGGGCAGACCGGCATAGGCCTTTTTCAGCCGTGCAACCAGATCGGCACGGATCGAGTTGTGCACGATCAGCCGCCGAAGCGAGGTGCAGCGCTGACCCGCGGTGCCCACGGCCGAGAACACGATGGCCCGCACCGCCATTTCCAGATCGGCCGAGGGGCCCACGATCATGGCGTTGTTGCCGCCCAGCTCCAGGATGCATTTGCCGAACCGCTGCGCCACGATCGGTGCGACCGCGCGGCCCATCCGGGTCGAGCCGGTGGCCGAAATGATCGGCACCGCCTCGCTGGCCACAAGCGCCTTGCCCAGATCGGCACCGCCGATCAGCAGTTGCAGCAGCCCCTCGGGCGCGTCGCCGAACCGGGCCACGGCCTTTTCAAAGATCTTCTGACAGGCCATCGCGGTCAGGGGCGTTTTCTCGGACGGTTTCCAGATCACCGGATCGCCGCAGACCAGCGCCAGCGCCGCGTTCCACGACCAGACTGCGACCGGGAAGTTGAAGGCCGAGATCACGCCGACCGGACCGGCCGGGTGCCAGGTCTCCATCATCCGGTGGCCGGGGCGTTCCGAGGCGATGGTCAGGCCATACAGCTGCCGCGACAGGCCCACGGCAAAATCGCAGATGTCGATCATCTCCTGCACTTCGCCCAGACCTTCCGAGGTGATCTTGCCGGCCTCCCAGCTGACCAGCGCGCCCAGGTCCTCCTTGGCCGCGCGCAGTTCCTCGCCCAGCAAGCGGATCAGCTCGCCCCGGCGCGGGGCGGGCACGGTGCGCCAGGCCTTGAAGGCCGCCGTGGCGCGGGCAAAGACCGCATCCATGTCGGCAACGGGCGTTTCATGCACCCGCGCCAGCACGCGCCCGTCGATGGGCGAGCGGACCTCCAGCGACCCGCCGGTCAGCTCGGCCGCCGTCAGGCCCAGTTTTTCCAGTATGTGTTCTGCAGTCATGACAACGTCTTTCATGTTCAGGCCGCCTTGTTCTGGGGGGTCACTTCGCCAGCGCGGTACAGCTGGCCGAATTCGGTGTTCAGGAAGTCATCCAGCCCGACCTGCTCTTGCCGGACAAAGCCTTGGGTGGGCAGCGCGCCGGTGCGCATCAGGTCGACCACGCCCAGAACGCCGGCGGCGGTGGTGATCTGGATCGCGCTCCAGACCTGGCCGTCGATGGTGCGGGCAAAGGATTTGTTGATCAGGGATTTCTCGCGCAGGGCCTCGTCGATCATGCCCTTGGCCGTGCAATAGACCAGAACCACATCCTGATCGGTGCGCGGCAGCGCGGTTTCAAAGATGTCCTTCAACAGGTCGCGGCGCTGGCCCAGGCCCAGATCGGTCAACAGCAGCTTCAGGATGTCGCGATGGCCGGGATAGCGGATCGAGCGATAGGACACCGCCCGCGCCTTGCCGGCCAGCGTCTCGGGCAAGGTGCCCAGGCCGCCCGAAGTGTTGAAGCATTCGTATTCCACACCGTCATGGCCGATGATCTCGTAATCCTCGAGCGGCGCGGTCTTGACCCGTTCGCCATTCACGATGGCGTCGCAGGGGTTGCAGTATTCGTTGATCAGCCCATCGGTGGACCAGGTCAGATTGTATTTCAGCGCATTGGTCGGATAGAGCGGCAGCGCGCCCACTCGCATGTGCAGGCTGTCCAGCGTGTCGAAGTCGGCCGCCAGTGCGGCTCCCGCTATGCCGACGAAACCCGGGGCCAATCCGCATTGCGGCATGAAGGCGGTGCCGCTGTCGCGGGCCAGTTCGCGCACGGCGTTGGTCGCGGCGACATCCTCGGTCAGGTCGAAATAATGCGCACCCGCGGCCTTGGCCGCCTTGGCGATGGCAGGCGTCAGGAAAAACGGTGCGGCCGAGATCACCGCATCGAACCCCGCAAGCCCCTGTGCCAGCCCGGCTTCGTCGCCCGCGTCGATCTGGCGGGTGGTGATGCCCTGCCTGTTCAACGCCGACAAGGCCGTCAGGTCATGGTCGGCCACGGTTACGGTATAATTGTGCGATTTCTTCAACAGGGCGGCGATCATCTGTCCGATCTTTCCGGCCCCGACGACGCAGATGTTCCAACTCATTGCGCGCCTCCTCCTCTGCTCTGGTTCCAGTATGACCGCGCCGCCGTCCGGGCACAGCAATCGAGTTGACGAAACGGGCGGCTTTTCCGCCATAATGACGAAAATTGAATCATAATGTCGGATCACGGCCGCAGCGTCTTGGAACCTGACGTCAGGGGTGGAAATGCCTTGCAACCGATTGCACCATTTTTGCAATGATGCGACATTCAACAGACCCGATCGACCTCACGAAGGAGACCAGGCAAGTGGGCGTTACGCTGAAGGAAGTTGCGGCCTTGGCCGGGGTGTCGCGGTCGGCGGTGTCGCGCACCTTCACGCCGGGCGCCTCGGTCTCGGCCAAGACCCGCGCCAAGGTGGAAAAGGCCGCCAAGGAACTGGGCTACAGCCCCAACGCGCTGGCCTCGTCGTTGACGACGGGGCGGACCAAGCTGATCGGGCTGATCTCGAACAACTTCCACAACCCCATCTTTCTTGAGGTTTTCGACCAGTTCACCCGCGCCCTGCAGGAACGCGGGCTGCGCCCCCTGATCGTGAACCTGACCGACGAGACCGAGCCCGCCAATTCCGTGCGCATGCTGCGGCAATATTCGGTGGATGCGGTGATCGTCGCCTCGTCGACCTTGCCGCCCAGCTTTGCCAAGGCGTTCCACGATGCCGGCGTGCCGGTGGTGCACACCTTCGGGCGCTCGGCGACCTCGCCCGAGGTGCATGTGGTGGGCATCGACAATGTGGAATGCGGACGCATGGCCGCGCGCGAGTTGGTCTCGCGAGGCTATGCCAGCGTGGGCTATCTGGGCGGGCCGATCGATGCGACCTCGGCACGAGACCGGCAACGGGGCTTTACCGAGGAAATGGCAAACCACCCTCATGTTCCCGTCAGCCACTCTTTCGCCGGGGCCTACTCCTTCGAGGCCGGCCGGGCCGAGATGCTGCGCCTGCTGGCGGGTGACCCGGCGCAGGCCTATTTCTGCGGCGACGACATCCTGTCGATCGGTGCGCTGTCGGCGCTGGCCGACCACGGGCTGAAACCGGGTTCCGACATCGGGATCATCGGCCTGAACGACATGGAGATGTCGCGCTGGGAATACATCAACCTGACGACCATCCATCAGCCGATCAAGCAGATCATCACCGCGTCGGTCGATCTGGTCGAAGAGATGCTGAAAACGCCCGATCGCTACCCCGAGGCGCGGATCTTCCCCTGCCGGGTGATCGAGCGGGGCACGTTGCGGCCCCGCCCCTGATCAACGGAACATCGGCGGGCGCGCGTCCTGCCAGGCGCCCTCGGCCCGGGCCGAGGCCACGGCCGCGTGCACCGCGGCAATCGAGCGGACGCCATCGGCGGCATCGGGCAGCCCATCGCGCGGCTCGCCCCGGATCGCGTCGGCCAGATCGCAATAGATATTGGCTACAGCCAGCGGAAAGCCCTCGGGATGGGCAATCGCCACCCGCGACAGGCGCATCGCGTCTTCATGCAGGCCGCCCTCGCCCTTTTCGATGATCTGGGTTCGTCCACCGACCGGGGTGTAGATCAGCTGGTTGGGGTGTTCGGACGCCCAGCGCAGCCCGCCGGTCTCGCCGAACACCTGGATGTCGAACCCGTGCTGCCGCCCGATCGCCACGGACGAGGTCCACAACCGGCCCACGGTGCCGCCCTCCATGCGGAAATTGACCATCGCGTCGTCTTCCAGCTGGCGGCTGGGAATGGTCGAGGCCATGTCGGCCGACAGCGTCGCGACCTCGTCATCGCAGATGAAGCTGGCCATGTGCAGCGCGTGGATGCCGCAATCGGCGAATTGCCCCGACACACCCGCCATGGCCGGATCATAACGCCAGCGCACGCGCGGATTGTCCGCGTCGGTGGCGTCCCCATGATGGCCGTGGCTGAAATTGGTGACGACCAGGCGCACCTTGCCGATCTCGCCGGCGCGGACCATGGCGCGGGCCTGCCGCACCATCGGATAGGCCGAATAGCAGTAGTTGACCGCACAGATCTTACCCGACTCCCGGGCCACGCGCACGATCTCTTCGCCCTCTTCCACGGTCATGGTCATCGGCTTTTCGCACAGCACGTTGAACCCGGCCTCGAGATACGCCTTGGCGATCTCGAAATGGGTGGCGTTCGGGGTGGCGATGGTTACAAGGTCGATCCGGTTGGGCCGGTCCTTTTCGCCGGCCAGCATTTCCTGCCAGTCGCCATAGGCGCGGTCGGCGGGCACACCCAGCCGCTGCGCATAGGCGCGCCCCGCCTCGGGCCGGTGGTCCAGCGCGCCGGCGGCGAATTCGAACAGGCCGTCGGCCTGTGCGCCCAGACGGTGGGCGGGTCCGATCTGGCTGCCTTCTCCGCCCCCGATCATGCCCCATTTCAACTTTGCCATGGTCTTGGTCTCTCTGCGAACAATGTTGGATTACGTGTCGGGCCTAAAACGTGCTGACGTCCTGCCAACCGCGACTGTCGGCCGAGGCCAGCGCCGCCGCCAGAACCCGGTTGACCTCGTGCCCGTCCCGGAAGGTGGGCCAGTTGCTCCGGCCGGAATGAATGGCGGTCAGAAAATCCTTGGCTTCGATGATGATCTGATCCTGATATCCGGTGCCGTGGCCGGGACCCTGGCAAAAGGGCTCATAATCGGGATGCTCCGGACCGGTCAGGATCTTGGTGAAACCGCGCTGGGCCTCGGGGCCTTCGCGGCGATAGAGCCACAGGGCGTTCTGATCCTCCTGGTCAAACCGGATCGCGCCCTTGGTGCCCGAAATCTCGTAGGCATAACCCATCTTGCGGCCGGTCGCGATACGGCTGAAATATAGGTTCCCCATGACGCCGTTTTCAAACCGACACATCATCTGGGCGTGGTCGTCATTGGTCACTGCACCGCCCGGGCGGGTGTGGTGAACGGTTTCCACATCGGCCATGACCTGCGCGATCGGCCCCACCAGAGCCAGCGCGCCATTGACCATGTGCGGCGCCAGATCGCCGATGGTGCCGTTGGCCATGCCGGTCGTGCGCCAGGTCGCCGGGGCCTCGGGGTCGGCATAGAAATCCTCGGTATGTTCACCGCGGAACCATGTGATGTCGCCAATCGCGCCGTCGGCGATCAGCTGGCGGGCAAACTGGCTGGCCGGGGTGCGGATATAGTTGAACCCGACCATGTTGACGGTGCCCGAGGCCTCGGCCGCCGCCACCATGGCACGGCTGTCCTCAAGCGACGCGCCCAGCGGTTTTTCGCACAGCACCGGCTTGCCCAGCGCCAGCGCCGCCTCGGCGATCTGCCGGTGGGTGGACTGGGGCGATGCAATCACGACGGCCTCGACCACCGGATCTTTGACCAAGGTCTGCCAGTCGGCGGTGGCACGGCGGAACCCGTAGGCGGCGCGGTAGCGTTCGGCACTGTCAAGGCTTGAGGCGCAAATCATCTCGAGCCGCGGTCTGAGCGCGGTGTCGAACACGGCGCCCACGGCGGACATGGCCACCGAATGGGCTTTGCCCATATAGCCGCCTCCGACGATTCCAATTCCGATTTCTCGCATTTTGGGCGGCTCCGAACATACTGATTGCAACCGGTTGCAAAATCAGTATCGTGAGAATCGATCCAATGCAAGGTCCATCGGATCGGCGGGATCAAAATGCCTGGGAGGTACAGTTTGAGTCACTTGATCGACGGCATCAAAGGAAACCGGTTTGCCGTTTTCGGGCGCGCTGGCATGGACATGTTCGCCGATCCGGTCGGTGTCAAAAGCGAACATGCCGACATGTTCCGCGCGGACTTGGGCGGTTCGTCCGCGAATATCTGCGCGGGTCTGGTCAAGCTGGGTAGCCAGGCGTCGCTGATCACCTCTGTCTCGGATGACGCGGTTGGGCGATTCTGCCTCAACAAGTTGCATCACTATGGTGTCGACACCTCTTTCATTCGCGTCGTCGGCGGTGAATACCGCATGTCCTTGGCGGTCTATGAAAGCTGCATCGAGGACTTTCAGAACGTCATCTACCGAAACGGCGCCGTCGATTTTCAGGTCACTGAAGATGACATGGACCGGGTCGACTATGGTCGTTTCAGCGCGGCGATCTCGGCCGGAACCGTGCTTGCCGCCGAACCGTCGCGCAGCGCCACGTTTCGCGCCTTCGACAATGCGCGCAAGGCCGGTCTGCCGGTGATCTTCGACATCGACTATCGGCCCTACAGCTGGCCCTCGGCGCAGGTCGCCGCCGACGTGCTGTCGCGCGCGGGCGAGGCCAGCGACATGATCGTCGGCAATGACGAAGAATTCGGCTTCATGGCCGGTGGGATCGAGAAAGGCTTCCGGAAAGCCTGCGATCTGGCCGAGAAACCCGGCCGCATCGTCATCTACAAGATGGGCGAAAAGGGCGCCGTGACCCTGACCGACGGG
Source organism: Ruegeria arenilitoris (assembly GCF_013032855.1). Taxonomy (GTDB): domain Bacteria; phylum Pseudomonadota; class Alphaproteobacteria; order Rhodobacterales; family Rhodobacteraceae; genus Ruegeria; species Ruegeria arenilitoris. The sequence continues at coordinate 24,803 of NZ_WQDA01000005.1, read as the reverse complement.
CAAGAGATCCACACCGGCATCTACCCGGTCACCGCCGTCAAACCCAACGGCGCGGGCGACAGCTTCATGGCCGGGCTGCTGGCCTCGATCGCGGCGGGCCATTCGCTGGAACAGGCGGTGTTGCGCGGCTCGGCGTGCGCCTCGATCGTCGTGTCCAAACCAGGCTGCGCGCCCGCCATGCCAACCACCGAAGACCTGGACGCTTTCCTTGCGTCCCACCCCGGCCCCACCCCGGCCGGATAGGAGAGCCCGATGCACATCCCCCCGTTCGACAACCAGAACAAACCCATCGTCGATGTCGATGATCCGACCGTGCCGCTGAACTATTTCAACATCGTCAAGTTGAAGCGGGGCGAAGCCTTCGAATACCAGGTCCCGGGGTACGAGACCTGCATCGTGCCCGCCACCGGCAGCGTCGACGTGAATGTCGAGGGCGTGCGCTTTGCGCAACTGGGCAACCGGGGCGAGGATGTCTGGGATGGCGAGCCCGAGGGGGCTTATGTCCCGTCAGGGGCAAGGGCGCAGATGGTCTGCGTGTCGGAAACGGCCGAGGTGTTCGTGGCCGGCGCAAAGTATGACAAGGTGCTGGACCCGTTCGACGTGCGCGAGCATGACTTGGTGCAATATGGCAGCGACGACACCAAGACCCATCGCAAGATCAAGCATATCCTGGGCCAGAAACAGCATGACAAGGTCGGCCGCCTGCTGGTGAGCGAGCTGTTCACCGTGGGTCAGGGCGGCTGGTCGGGCTTTCCCAGCCACAAGCACGACACCAACCGCCTGCCGGACGAGACCCGGCATGACGAAACCTACAATTTCCGCTTCAAACCCAACTGGGGTTCGGGCCTGCAGATGCTGCAGCGCGAGGACAATGAACCGGGTGATGCCTATCACATCGTCGATGGCTCGACGATCTGCATCGACAAGGGCTATCACCCCTGCTGCGTTCTGCCGGGATACGAGATGTATTACTTCACCATCCTCGGCGGGCTGACCCAACGATCGCTGGTGCAGTATTTCCAACCCACCCATGCCTATCAGATCGAGACGATCCCGGGCATCAAAGACATGATCGCCAAGTTCAAATGACCCTCGTTACGCTCAAAGACGTCCTGCAACCCGCCTATGAACAGGGCTATGCCGTCGGCGGTCTGGTGACGCTGGGCTGGGAGGATATGCGCGCCTATGTCGGCGCGGCCGAGGCCGAGAACGCCCCGGTGATCCTGCAGGCCGGACCCAGCTGCCGCGAGCACACACCGCTGCCGGTTCTGGGCAAGATGTTCCGGTATCTGGCCGAAAACGCCTCGGTGCCCGTCGTGGCGCATCTGGACCACGGCTATACGTTCGAGGAGTGCAAGATCGCGCTGGACAGCGGGTTCACCTCGCTGATGTTCGACGGATCGCGCAAGCCCCTGCAGCAGAATATCGACGAGACCGCCGGGATTGCCGAAATGGCCCACGCCGCCGGGGTCTCGTGCGAGGGCGAAATCGGCTTCGTCGGCTATTCCGGCGGCGAAGGCTCGGCCGGGACCGACCCGGACGAGGCCGCCACCTTCGCCGCCCAGACCGGCGTGGATGCGATGGCGATTTCGGTCGGAAACGTCCACCTTCAGCAGAACAAGGAAGGCGGGCTGGACGAGGACCGCATCCGCCGGGTTCAGGCCGTGACCAACGTGCCGCTGGTGATCCATGGCGGATCGGGCGTGCCCGTCGAACAGCGCGCGCGGCTGGCGCGTGAAACCGCGATCTGCAAGTTCAACATCGGGACCGAGCTGCGCATGGCCTTCGGCGCCGCCCTGCGCGCGGCCGTGAACCGCGACCCCGACCGGTTCGATCGGGTGACGATCCTGAAGGAAACCCATGATCCGGTCGTTGCTGCCACCCGCACCGTGATCCGCGCCTTTGGTGCACCGCCGCAGCGCTAACCGTCCGGACCTGTGCCGTTCTTCAACACGCGCAGGCGGATCCTAATCGTCGCGCCCCGGTTCGTTTGGATTGCTGGAAAACAGGGCAATCTTGTTGCCCTGTGGGTCCCGCAGATAGCCGACATAAAAACGTGGCCCGTACATGGCGCGAAAGCCCGGCTGACCTTCGTCCGATCCGCCGGCCCGCAGCGCGGCGGCGTGCAGGTCTCGTACCTGCTGCTGATCGCAAGCCTCAAAGGCGACCATCGCACCATTCCCGGCCGAGGCCGCGGCCCCGTCAAAAGGCGGTTTGACATAAAATTCCGGCAGAACCGGTTGCTGGCCCGGCGGCACCGGCAAGGCGAAACTCAGCCCCTCGGGACCCTCTTCCAGCGCATAGCCGAGATCCGGCAGAAAGGCGCAGTAAAACCGTTTTGCACGCGCGATGTCGTCCGCGCCAACCGTGACATAGGAAATCATCCCGCATCTTTCCTTGCCGGGTGTCGATCCGTCAACCGGCCCCAGTGTATCGACGCACGTCCATTCCGGACGGGAACGACCCCATGGGCGTCAGATCGAGCCGCCCTCGACCATGAAATTGCCCGCGCTGCACATGGCCGCGTCGTCCGAGGCCAGAAACAGCACCATCCGCGCCACATAGACCGGGTCGATCGGGTCGGGCAGGCATTGGCGGTCGATCTGTTTGGCCAGCGCCTCGGGGGTGACCCACAGGTCTTTCTGGCGCTGGGTCATGATCCAGCCGGGCACGACCGTGTTGACCCGGATCCGGTGATCGCCCAGTTCCCGCGCCATGGTGCGGGTCAGGCCGTGCACTGCAGATTTCGCGGTGGCATAGGCGGGAAAGCCCGCGCCGGCCTCCCACCAGGAATTCGAGCCGATATTGATGATCGACCCCGCGCCCTTGTCGATCATGCCCGGCGCCACGGACTGGATGGCAAAGAACATGTGGCGGATGTTGGTCGCCATGCGCTCGTCCCAATAGTCCGGCGTCACCTCGCGCCAGTCGTGCCGGTCGTCATGCGCGGCGTTGTTGACCAGAACGTCCGCCGCGCCCAGCGCGCCCGCCAGCTCGTCAAAAGCGGACCGCAGCGCCGCGATGTCGCGCAGGTCGCAGGCGGCAAAGGCGTGGGTTCCGTCCAGTTCTTCCAGCAGCGCGTTTCCGCCCTCGGCGTTGATGTCGACAAAGCCGACCTTGGCCCCCTGCTCGGCAAAGCCGCGCACGATTTCGCGCCCGATGCCCGAGGCCCCGCCGGTCACGAATACGGTGCGCCCTTTCAGGCAGGGATAGATGGCAAAGGCCTTGGTCATTTGTCGCGCTCCATGATCCATTCCACTTCGGGCGCCGGAACGAAACGCCATTTGCGCAGCGGCCCGGCCATGACGTTCAGATAATACATCTCGAACCCGTAGGGCGCCCCGCAAGGGTGGTGCCCGCGCGGCACCAGTACCACATCGCCATCGGACACGGCCATGGTTTCGTCCAACTGACCGTCATCGGTATAGACGCGCTGGATGCCAAAGCCGCTGGCCGGGTTCAGGCGGTGGTAATAGGTCTCCTCCAGATAGGTGATGCGGGGATAGTCGTCCTCGTCATGCCGGTGGCTGGGGTAGGATGACCAATGGCCGCTGGGGGTGAAGACCTCGGTCACCAGCAGGCTGTCGGCGTAATCCTCGGCCTCCATCGCGATGTTGTTGATGTGGCGCGTGTTCGTTCCCTTGCCGCGCTCGGTCAGGGTGATGCCCTCGGGCCCGATCCGGCGCGGGGCATGGCCGCCCTTGCCCGGGGCCGAGCACACGGCGATCACGCAATCGGTTTCGGCCGTGGCCTCCCACTCGGTGCCGTTGGGCAGGTACAGGCAATGGGGCGGGGACTTTTCGAACACTTTCATCCGGTCGCCCAACACGCCCCAATTCTGCCCGGCGCCGGTGATCCGGGCCTTGCCCTCGACCATCACCAGAATGACCTCGCGGTCGCCGGTGACCTCGGCGGCGCGGTCGCCGGCCCGCAGGTGATAAAGGCCAAAACCCACATAGCGCCAGCCGGCGCTGGCCGGCGTGATGTCATGCACCTTGCCATGGGTTCCGAACGGTTTTCTCAGAAGTTCTGCCATCGGTTTCACCTGTGTTGGGGCAGCACCGGCCGCCCGGGTTCCGTCATGCCGCCTGCCGCGCCTGCAGCGCGTCCAGCGCCTGCGTCAAATGCGCCTGCGTCCAGCTTTCCGACACCGCCCGGCGCAGGATGTCGGCCTGGCTGGGCGGGGCGTTTCCGCCCACCGGCGGATCGGTGTCCAGATTGGTCGGAAAGGGATAGCCTTCGGCGGTGGCCGCGATCGCGGCGCCGATGCGGGCATCATCCAGATCGCCGCGCTGGCTCAACGCCATCAGTGCCGGGAATACGGCCAGACACATCGCCTTGCGGTCCACCGCCTCCATCGCCCGCCCGAAGGCTGACGACACCTGCAGCAGGTTGGCCATCCGGTGGATGTCGGCGCTGCTGTTTTCGCCGGCTGCATGGAACAGCGCCGGGTTGAAGAACACCGCATCGCCCTTGGCCAGCGGCAGCTGGATGCAGGCCCGTTCGAAATACGCCCGATGCGCGTCGTCGTGAAAGGCGACATAGCCAGGGCCATACAGCTGCGAGAAGGGCAACAGCTTGGTCGGGCCGCTTTCAATGGGCATGTCGCAATGGGCAACCGCGCCCTGCAGAGTCAGCGCGGCGGTGACCATATGGGCGTGCGCCGGGAACTGGGCCGCCTTGTCGGCGGTCTGGAACCCCAGGTGATAGTCTCGATGCGCCTGCTGCGCCTTGCCGCCCGGCCGCACCTGGTTGATCTGCGCGGTCATCTGGTAATCGGGGCCCAGCCAGGCCTCGCAGGCGGCGGCAATCGCCGTGTTGCCGAAATAGAGCGCAAAACCCTCGGGGTCGCGCAGGCATTGCTTTTGCAGCGCGTTCCACACCCGGTCATTCGCGCCCGAGGCCGCAAAGTGATCGCCCTCGCCACCCCCGGCCTGACGCTCATCTTCGATGATCCGGCGAAACACCTCGGTCGCCCGGTCGATGACCGAGGTCTCGGCATAGGCCCCTTTCAACGCGATCACCCCGGCAGATCGGCCCAGAACCCAGCCCCATTCCGCCAACAGGGCGCGCCGGGTGTCGGGGGTTTCCAAGGCGGGCCGCAGCGCGTGCATGTCATAGACCGGCACGTTCTTCTCCACAGCGGCCGCGTGGGGCACCTGCTCGGGCCGCAGGCTCTGCGAGGTCAGCACCTTGAATTCGTCCAGATCACAGGACTCACGGCCGAAATAACCGACGAAACCAGGTTGCTGACGGACCATGAAACGCTCCTTTCCCATGGCGGCACCCAAGGGCGCGAAAGATCAGGCGGTGATCTCCAAGCCGGCCCGACCGCAGACCTCGACGATGTGGTCATAACCCATCTTCGAGTATTCATAGGGCGGGGCTTTGGCCGGGTCCTGCTCGGCCTCGACCACAATCCAGCCTTCGTAATCCAGGGCTTTCAACGCATGGGCGACCTCCTGAAAGTCGATGCAGCCATCGCCGGGCACCGTGAAGGCCCCCGCGATCACCGCATCCAGGAAACTGCGCCGGTTGCCGCGCGTGTCGCGCACGATTCCGGGGCGAATGTCCTTGAAATGCACATTTTGCAACCGATCGCCCCAGCGGTTCAGCGTAGCCAGTACATCACCGCCGCCAAACAGCAGATGGCCGGTGTCAAAGCACAGCTTCACCTCCGGCCCCGATCCCTCCATCAGCCAGTTCACGTCATCTTCGCTTTCGATGATCGTGCCCATGTGATGGTGATAGGCCATCGGCATCCCCTGATCGGCCATCCACTTGGCCAGTTCGGTGATCTTGGCGCCGTAGGCCTTGATCTCGTCTTTCGACAGTTGCGGGCGGTCATTGACCGGGGTGTCGATCTGGCCCTGAACCGTGTTCGAGCATTCGGCGTAGACGATGCAAGGGCTGTTCAGCGCCACGAACTGTTCGACCTGCGCGCGCACCGCGTCGCGTTCGGCGGCGAAATCATTGACCAGCGAATTGCCGGAACACCAGCCGCCGCACAGGGCAAGGTCATTTTCTTCCAGATAGGCGCGCAGCCCCTCGGTATCGGCGGGCATACGTTGCCCGCGCTCGACCCCGGTATAGCCGATCTGACGCGCCTCTTTCAGGGCCTGTTCCATGGTGAACCCAGCCGTCAGGTCGGGCAGGTCGTCATTTTGCCACGCAATCGGAGAGATGCCGATCTTCACGCTCATTTGGTGTTTCTTTCCTTGATGGCAGCCTCGTAGGCCGCACGTTGTTCATTCACTGCCGGGCGGACACTGACCTCGGGCACCGCCACTTCCCACCACGTGCCGCCATATTCGGTCGAGGGGTACGGGTCGGTGTCGATGACGATCACATAGGGGCCTTTGACTTCGCCGCGTTTGGCCAGCGCCTCTTCCAGCTCGGCGATCGAGCCGACCTTGACCGAGGTCGCCCCCATCGCCGCCGCATGGGCCGCAAAGTCGATGGCCGAGGGCGTCTCGTGCACCGCATGGTCCAGCAGGTTGTTGAACTCGGCCCCGCCGGTGCCCATCTGCAGCCGGTTGATGCAGCCAAAGCCCCGGTTGTCGGTGATCACCACGGTGAAGGACACGCCCATCATCGCCGCCGTCGCCATTTCCGAGTTGGCCATCATGTAGGTGCCGTCCCCGGTGAAACAGATCACGTCGCGGTCGGGCTGGGCCATCTTGATGCCCATGGCGCCGGCGATCTCGTAGCCCATACAGCTGAAGCCGTATTCCATGTGATAGGCCCCCGGACGCGGCGCCTTCCACAGCTTGTGCAGCTCGCCCGGCATGGTGCCGGCGGCGCACATCACCACCGTGTCGTCATGTGCCGCGCGCTGCACCGCGCCCACCACCTGCATGTCGGTGGGCAGTGCGTTGGCGTCGCCCGGCGCGTCGGTCAGCGCATCGACCTTGGCAAACCACTCAGCCTTGAGCGTGTCGGCCACCGGATCGGCGCGATAGCCCTGCAGGGCTGCGCCCAATTCCTCGATCCCGACCCGCGCGTCGGCCAACAGCGGCATCGCGCCGTGTTTCGCGGCGTCATAGGCGGCGGTGTTCAGGCAGACCATCTTGCGCGCTGGGTTGGAAAACAGCCCCCAGGACCCGGTTGTGAAATCCTGAAACCGCGTGCCGATACCCAGGATCAGATCCGCCTCGGCGCACACGGTGTTGGCGGGTTCGCCCCCGGTCACGCCGACCGGGCCCAGGTTCAGCGGGTGATCCCAGGCCAGGGCCGATTTGCCGGCCTGCGTCTCGGCAACAGGAATGTTGTGGGTCTCGGCAAAGGCCTGCAGCGCGTCGGTCGCGCCGGAATAATGGACACCGCCGCCGGCCACGATGATCGGGCGTTTGGCCGACCGGATGGCCTCGGCCGCGCGGGCCAGCTCACCTTCGTCGGGGCGGATGCGGCGCTGGTGCCAGATGCGCGGCTCGAAGAAGCTGAGCGGATAGTCATAGGCCTCAGCCTGCACGTCTTGGCAAAAACCCAGGGTCACCGGCCCGCAATCGGCCGGGTCGGTCATGGTGCGGAAGGCGCGCGGCAGGGCAGTCAGCAGATGTTCGGGCCGGGTGATCCGGTCGAAATAGCGGCTGACCGGGCGGAAACAGTCATTGGCGCTAACGGTGCCGTCGGTGAAATCCTCGGTCTGTTGCAGCACCGGGTCGGGGCCGCGGGTGGCGAAAACGTCCCCCGGCAACAGCAGCACCGGCAGGCGGTTCACATGCGCCAGCGCGGCGGCGGTGACCATGTTGGTCGCCCCCGGCCCGATCGACGAGGTGACCGCCATGGCGCGGCTGCGCCGCATCTGCTTGGCATAGGCGATCGCGCAATGGGCCATGGTCTGTTCATTGTGACCGCGATAGGTGGGCAGGCTGTCGCGCACACCGTGCAGCGCCTCGCCCAGACCGGCCACGTTGCCATGGCCGAAAATCGCCCAGACGCCGGCGATGAAGGGCTGGCCGTCTTCGTTCATCTGCGCGCCAAGGTAACGCACCAAGGCCTGCGCCGCGGTCAGTCGGATTGTCTTGCTCATCATGATCCCTTTCAGAACGAGGCCGCTATGGGCAATCCGTTGCAATCATTCTGTCGTGAAAGGATCCGACACGCCCACCACCCAGACCGGGTGGCCCGGCCTGCCGGACCCTGGTGATATTGGTGCCCCGCGCGATGCGGGACACCGGGGAGAAACCTTCAGACGGTGCCGCCCAGCGACCCTTCCAGCTCGGCCATCTCCTGCCCGCCGGCCATCATGTCCTGCAGCTCTTCGGGCGAGATCTCACCGCGCCGGGCGGTGCCCAGCGTCTTGCCGCGGTTCAGAACCGTGAACCGGTCGCCCACGGCCAACGCGTGGCGGACGTTGTGGCTGATGAAGACCACACCGATGCCCTGGTGGCGCACCTTGTCGATGGTAGCCAGCACGTTCGAGGTCTGCCGCACGCCCAACGCCGAGGTCGGTTCGTCCAGGATCAGGATCTTGGCGCCGAAATAGACCGCACGGGCAATCGCCACGGTCTGACGCTCGCCCCCCGACAGGGTTCCCACCGCCTGATCGGGGCCGCGCAGGTTGATGCCCATCTTGCGCATCTCTTCCATGCAGACCTCGTTGGCGTGCTCGATGTCGAACCGTTTCAACAAACCTTTCCCCTTGGTCGGCTCGCGCCCCATGAAGAAATTGCGCGTGACGCTCATCAGCGGGATCATCGCCAGGTCCTGGAACACGGTGGCGATGCCCGCCTCCATCGCGTCGCGGGGCGTGTCGAAGGACATCGGCTGACCTTCGAAATAGATCTCGCCCTTGGTGGGTTTGTGCACGCCCGACATCGTCTTGATGAAGGTCGATTTGCCCGCCCCGTTGTCACCCAGCAGGCAGTGGCATTCACCCGGCTTGACGTCGAAACTGACGCCCGCCAGCGCAATGATGTTGCCGAAATGCTTTTCGATCTCTTTCATTTCGACGACCGGGGCCACGTCCTTGACCGCATCGCCGTGATGGAACTTGGTATCTTCGGTCATGTCAGCGCTCCCCGGTTACGCGTTTGCGGATCGCGTTGTTGAACAGAACAGCGATCAGCAGCATCGCCCCTAGGAACACCTGGAACCAGTCCTGATCGAAATCGGTATAGGTCAGGCCGATGACCACCATGCCGAAGATGATCGCCCCGAAAAACGCCCCGATGGCCGAGCCATACCCGCCGGTCAGCAAACAGCCACCGATCACCGCGGCGATGATCGCCTCGAATTCCTTCTGGAAGCCGCGCCGCGCATCGGTCGAGCCTGCGTCGATCACGGTGATGATCGCCACCAGCGCGGCACAACAGGCAGTCAGCATGAACAGTGAAATCTTGACCCGGTTCACCGGTACGCCCGAGTTCGACGCCGCAACCCGGTCGCCGCCCGAGGCGAAGATCCAGTTGCCGGCCGGGGTGCGCAGCAGAACATAGGTGGCGGCAATGGCGAAGGCCACGAACCACAGGATTTCAACCGGGACACCCGGCACTTTGGGCGCGCCGCTTTTGAACGTGTCGATCAAGCCCTTTTCGGCCAGCCAGGTAAACAGGCTGCCGAAGGCTTCGCCGGAAAAGAACGGCGCGAGCCAGTCATTTTCGACCTGATCGCGCACGCCGCGCAGCTGGGTCGACCCGCCGGTGGCGGCCTTGAGCCCCACCAGGGACAGGCCGCGGAGAATGAACAGAAAGGCCAGCGTCACGATGAAGGATGGCAGGCCCGAGCGGATGACGATGGTGCCGTTGATTGCCCCGACAAAGGCCGCAAAAACAAAAGTCATCGGGATCGCGGCGACCAGGGGCAGCTGCCAGGTCACCACGCAGACCCCAAAGAACAGGCCGGCAAAGGCCACCATGGAGCCGATCGACAGGTCAAACTCGCCCCCGATCATCAGCAGCGCCGCGCCGATGGCCAGAATACCCAGTTGGGCGGCCGGGGTCATGAAGTTCATGATGCCGGCAAGCGTGAACATCGATTCATCGGCCGTGATGGCGAAGAAGATGAAGACAAGGATCGCCCCTGCGATGGCCCCCAGTTCGGGCCGCTTCATCAGCTTGGTCAGGAACGGTTCCTTCTTGATCCGTTCGTCCATCGCCGCTTGTGCAGACTCGGTCATGGTTTCCTCCCGTTTGGCAGGGGCGGCGCCCTGACGCCGCCCCGATTTTCAGCCCGCCGGTATCAGCGGATGCCCTGAGCGGACAGCTCGACCACCTGACCGGCCTTGTCGGCGGTGATCAGGTTCGGACCCGAGGGCACGTTGCCGCCCGGCATCAGGCCGTACTTGGCGTTCAGCGCCATAAACACGACCGGCAGGTAACCCTGCAGATACTGCTGCTGGTCTACCGCAAAGGCCGCGTCACCATCGACGATCGACTGCAGGAAGTTGGCCGACAGGTCGAACGAAGCCACGTTCACGTCGCGCCCCGACCCTTTGACGGCGGCCACTGTGGGCTCACCGGCCGAGCTTGCGCCCAGCGCCATCACGGTATCGACGCTTTCATCCGAAGCCAGAGCCGCCGACACTTTCGACTCGATCTCGGACGGATCGTTGGACGTCGGCAGAACGGTCACATTGCCGCCAAAGCCTTCAGCAAAGCCCGCGCAGCGCAGGTCCAGCGCGACGTTGCCAACCTCGTGGTTCACACAGATCGCGTTCTTGCCGCCCATCTCGGCCAGCTTCTCACCGGCGGCCTTGCCGGCGTCGAATTCATCCTGACCCACATGCAGCGCCGCGCCCAGCTTCTTGGACACGTCCGAGCCCGAGTTCATCGAGATCACCGGGATACCCGCGGCAACCGCGCGTTCGATCGAGGGGCCAAGCGCGTCGGCGTCCGGGATCGAGACGATCAGCCCGTCGGGCTCCTGGTTTACGGCAGCGTCGATCAACTGCGACATGGCAACCATGTCGAAGGTTTCGGGCGCACGGTACTCGACGTTTACGCCCATATCCGTGCCGGCCTGCTCGACCCCGTTCTTGACCACGTTCCAGAACGCGTCATTCGCCTGGCCGTGCGATACCACGACGATGTCCTGCGCAAAGGCCGGAGTGGCCAGCGCCAGCGCGCCGGCGGCCAAAGCACCTTTGAAAAATTTGTTCATTACGTTTCCTCCCACTAGGACAGATTTTTGTCTTGTCCGGGTCCTGGACCCATTCATCCGGCAAGGCCGAATCTCTGTCGCACCGATACGCATCGGGGCCGTTTCAGTTTCAATACTTCACGTCATTTTGCAACCGGTTTCAAAATTTCCTCCAGCTTTACCGGAATACCCGTCCTGGCCGATCGGGTCGCAGCTTCGGCCAGGGCCAGCGCTGCGACGCCGTCTTCCAACGTCACCGGCACGGCGGATCCGGTCTTGACCGCAGTCACGAACGCATCCCATTCCGCCCGATAGGCAGGCATGTAGCGTTCGAGAAAGAAGTAGGTCGGCTTGGCACTGATCACGCCGTCGGACGTGGATTTCACCAGGTTGTTCTCGAGCACGTTGCGCGCCTGCAGCAGCCCGCCGGACCCCAAGACCTCGACCCGTTGATCATAGCCGTATACGGCCCGGCGAGAATTCTTGATGACGGCGATCCGACCGTCCTTGTAGGTCATGGTGACGACGGCTGTGTCCACATCCCCCGCCTCGGCGATGGCGGGGTCCACGGTCGATGTGCCAACGGCCGAAACAGTGACGGGTACGTCACCCATGATGAAATTGGCGAGGTCGAAATCATGTATCGTCATGTCCCGAAATAATCCGCCCGATACTTTGACATAGGAAATCGGGGGCGGCGCCGGATCAAAAGAAGTGATCGACAGCAATTCGGGGCTTCCGATCTCGCCGGACTGAACGGCGGATTTCAATGCGCCAAACCCCGGATCGAAACGCCGATTGAACCCGATCATGACCGGTTGACCGGTACCTGCCACGGCTTGCTGGCAGGCGAGGGCGCGGTTCAGGTCCAGATCGACCGGCTTTTCGCACAGAACGGCCTTGCCCGCCGCCGTCGCCGCCTCGATGAGGTCCGAATGCGTATCCGTCGGCGTGGCGATCAGCACCGCGTCGATATCCGGGTCGGCGATGATGTCCTCCGACGTGCGCGCCACGGCTCCATGCGCTTGCGCCAGACGTGCGGCGGCGTCTTCCATAGCGTCCGAAACCGCAACAAGCGTGCTGTCCGGGTGGTCCGAAATGGCTTGCGCGTGGACGGTTCCGATGCGCCCTGCTCCAAGCAATCCGATTCTGAGCATTGTGACCTCTGGGTATATTTCTGGCGGGAGCATGTTCTTTTTTGCAACCGGTTGCAAGGATTAATTGCGGCCTGAGCGCGCCCGTGTTTTGGCCCAACATTGCAACGCGGTCACGAAGGCACTCAGCCGATCGCGTGCGGGACCAATCTCTTGAGTTTGCTGCCTGGGCGTCCTTGAGTGGCTTGGTATTGGCCCATTCGGTTCGGCTTTTGTGATTTCTCCGTCCTCTGTTAAACCTTTGAGTCGGGGCAGAAATTGACACCGATACCAAACCGCCCCGACCAAGGAGACGATGATTTGATGAATGTGTCCCTGCCGATTCCGCTGCTGGTCATGGCCATTCTCCCTGCTGCGTTGCTGGACCGATGTTCGGGCCAGAACACCGGCACCGCGCTGGGAGTTCTGGCGCGGGACCGGGTCGCACTGACGGCAACGGCCAATGAGATCATCGTGGAACTGCCTGTTGCAGAAGGGTCTCCGGTCAAGGTCGGCGACGTGCTGGTCAGGTTTGACACGGATCTGCAGACCGCGAAGCTGAACCTCGCGCAGGCGGAACTGGAGAAATCGCAGGCCACGCTGCTGAAACTGGAAGTCGGTCCGCGCGAGGAGGAGATAGCGATCGCGCGCGCCAACGTCGCCGGGGCCGAGGCGCGTCTGCTGGACGCAGAAGCCGTGTATCAGAGGAATTCCCAGCTGGTCGTCAACTCGGTCGTCAGCCAGGCGCGCCTGGATCAGGATATTGCCGCACGCGATTCCGCTCGGGCGGCACTGGAAAGCGCTCGGGAGTCCCTGAAAGAACTGGAAAACGGAACCCGCCCCGAAGATCTGTCGGTGGCCCGGGCCAATGTGCGGGCGGCCGAAGCGGCGGTTGCCGCCGAGCAGACCGTTCTGGATGACCTGACGGTTGTTGCGACACGGGACGGCATCCTGGATTCCCTGCCCTGGAACCTGGGGGAACGGGTCGCCCAGGGCAGTCCGGTCGCGGTGCTGGTGTCCGGCGCGGCCCCTTACGCCCGCGTCTATGTCCCCGAACCCAGCCGGGTGGACATCGCACCCGGAGACTCTCTCGAGGTTCGGGTCGACGGGCTGGACCAACCTCTGACGGGCACCGTGCGATGGGTCAGCGACGACCCGTCCTTCACCCCCTACTACGGGTTGAACAAGGATGATCGGACGCGGTTGGTCTATCTGGCAGAAATCGACCTGCCGGAAACCGCCCGAGATCTGCCTGCGGGCGTTCCCGTTCAGGTGAAGATGCCATGAGTGATCTGGTGGTCTCGACCCAGGGTCTGACGCGCCGTTTCAAGGAAAAGACAGCCGTCAGCAACCTGGACCTGGAGATACGCCAGGGTCAGATCTATGGGTTTCTGGGCCCGAACGGCTGCGGCAAGACAACGACGATGCGAATGCTGACCGGACTGCTGACGCCCAGCAGCGGATCCGTCTCGGTGCTGGGCCGACCAATGCCGCAATACGCCGAGCCGCTGAAGAATGAAATCGGGTACATGACGCAGATCTTTTCGTATTACCGCGACATGACGGTGCTGGAGAACCTGCGCTTTGCCGCCGAGATCTACGGAATGCCGCGCCGCAAATCCGCCGACCGGATCGACGAACTGCTGACAACCTACGACCTGACCGAAAACGCCAATCAACTGAGCGGCAGCATGAGCGGCGGGCAGCGGCAGAAACTGGCGCTGGCCGCGACGGTGCTGCACGGCCCCAAGCTGTTGTTTTTGGACGAGCCGACATCGGCCGTCGACCCCGAAACCCGCCGGTCTTTCTGGGAACAGCTGTTCGACCTGGTCGATCAGGGCGCGACGATGATCGTGTCCACGCATTTCATGGACGAGGCGGAACGGTGTCACAAGCTGGCCATCCTCGAGCATGGGGTGAAAAAGGCGGATGGATCGCCCCGGCAACTGATGGAAGACCTGAACGCCACCGTGATCGAGGCCGAAGGCGAGGGTCTGCGGCAGGTCAAACACCTACTGGACGACACGCCCAAGGTGCTGTCGACGGCGCAGGTGGGTGCCCGATTGCGCGTACTGGTGGACAAGTCGGAAAACGATCCGATGGCGATGATCACGTCGCGCCTGTCCGACTTTCCCAACCTGGCGATGTCCGTGCAGCGCCCCAATCTCGAAGACGTGTTCGTCAGCGCGACGAAGGGGCCCGCCCAATGAAATCGCTCCGCCGCATCACCGCCGTTCTCAAGAAAGAGCTGCTGCAACTGCGGCGTGACCGGATGACCTTTGCCATGGTCGTCATGATCCCGCTGATCCAGCTGCTGTTGTTCGGATACGCAATCAACACGAACATCCGCCATATACCGGTCGGGATCGTGGATCAGGCCGACTCGTCGCTGTCCCGGACCTTAGCTCAGATCGTTCAGGCTACGCAGGTCGTGACCATCACCGAGGTCTTCGCGACCCCGGAAGAAGCGGAGCAGGCGATCACCGAATCCACCGTGCGCGCCGCGTTCATCATTCCGCCCGACGTCGATGACCGGCTTGCCCGAAGCCCGTCCATCGGACTGGGCCTGCCCAACGCCACCAACCAGACATCCAGCCGCCCCGTGGCTCATTGGATCGTGGACGGGTCGGACACCATGGTGGCCAGCGCTATCAAATCCCTGCGCAGCATGCCACTGACCGAATTGCTGCGACAGCCACCAAACCGTCAGGTCCCGACCTTCGAGGTCACGCTGTATTTCAATCCCGAGCAACGATCGGCGGTGAACATCGTTCCCGGCCTTGTGGGCGTCATCCTGACCATGACCATGATCCTGTTCACCTCGGCCGCCATCGTCCGAGAGCGCGAGCGGGGGAACATGGAGATGCTGATCAACACCCCGGTCAAATCCATCGAGCTGATGATCGGCAAGATCATTCCCTACATCTTCCTGGGTTTGCTGCAGGTCGCGATCATCCTCGGGCTGGGACATTTCCTGTTCGACGTCCCCATAAACGGAGGGATGATCCCGCTGCTGGTGGTAACGCTTCTGTTCATCATCGCCAGCCTGTCGCTTGGCCTAGTGATCTCGACGCTGGCCCAGAACCAGCTGCAGTCCATGCAGATGACGATTTTCGTTCTGCTGCCCTCGATCCTGATGTCGGGGTTCATGTTCCCGTTCGACGGAATGCCCAAGCCGGTTCAGGTGATCGCCCAAGTGCTGCCGGCCACCCATTTCATGGACATGATCCGCGGCGTGGTTCTGCGGGATGCAACGCTTTACGCTCTGCGCGGTGACATCCTGTGGATGATCGGGTTTGCCGTCCTTGGGATGCTGGCCGCGACGCTCAGGTTCAAGAAACGCCTGGGATAAACGAAGGGCGGCCAAGGCCGCCCCAAGTGTCTGGATTGCCAGCCTCTTATCCGTGTCGGACCGTTCAGATGATCTCGTCCTCGTCGAACATGGGATCGTCTTCCAGCTGCGCGTTGATATCTTCCATCGAGTCTTCGGCCTTTTCCACGGACCCGACCCGCCCCAGGTGAAACACGGCATCGCCCTCATTTACCACGGGCATGACCGCGCGCCCGACGATCAGGCCGTCGAACGGAGCGATGATGTCCTCGCTGGCTTCGCCGAACGGGTCCGATACGGCACCCAGCAGATCACCTTTGCGAACCAGTTCACCGTCGGCTTTGTAGATCCGAAGGATTCCACCCATCGGGGCACGCAACCACTTGCTTGACGAACAGAACTGCGGTGCCGCTTTGGGCTTGGAAATCCGCTTGGCGGGAACCATCCCCATGTGCCTCAGCACCCGCAGAATGCCAGCAAGTCCCGCGCGGATCGACAGTTCATCCAGGCGAAGACCCTCGCCCGCTTCGTACAACAGGATATCTTTCCCCTGCGCCTTCGCCGCGCCGCGCAATGAGCCGTCGCGCAGAGGCGATTGGATGACGATCGGTGCTCCGAAAACGCTGGCCAGTTCCTTGGTCCGAGGGTTGTCGGGCGAGATCCGGATCTGCGGATAGTTCGTGCGATGGATCGCCGCCGAATGCAGATCGATCCCCAGATCCGAGCGGGCGACGATTTCTGTCATGAACAGATGCGCCAGCCGCGAGGCCAGCGACCCGTTCTCGCTGCCGGGAAACACCCGGTTCAGGTCGCGGCGGTCGGGCAGATAGCGGGAATGGTTGATGAAGCCGAACGCATTCACGATCGGCACCGCGATCAGCGTGCCTTTCAATGTCGCCAAGTTGGGCGCACGCAACAGACGGCGAATGATCTCGACGCCGATCACCTCATCACCATGCACCCCACCACTGACAAAGACGGTGGGTCCGTTCTGTCGGCCATGCACCACATGCGCGGACATGGTCACCGGGGTATGGTCCGACAGAACGCTGACCGGCAGATCCACGGTAAGCCGCGATCCCGGCGCCACAGTGGCGTGGCCGATCGTGAATGGCTGCCGCTTTGCCATGCCGTTACCCTTTGCCCTTGGTCTTGGTGGCCCCGGCTTTTGCGTTCTTTTCCAGGAACTCGATCATCTTTCCGGCAATATCCAGACCCGTGGCTTTTTCCACACCCTCCAGACCCGGCGAGGAATTGACCTCCATCACCACAGCGCCGTGGTTGGCGCGCAGCATGTCGACGCCGCAGGCATTCAGGCCCATCGACTTGGCCGCGCGAACGGCCGTTGCACGCTCTTCCGGTGTCAGCTTGACCACCTTGGCCGAACCGCCGCGATGCAGGTTCGAGCGGAAATCGCCCTCGGCGCCGGTGCGTTTCATCGCAGCGACAACCTTTCCGCCCACCACGATGGCCCGAATGTCGGTTCCTCCGGCTTCCTTGATGAACTCCTGCAGCAGGATGTTCACACCCGCACCGCGGAACGCCTCGACAACCGATTTGGCGGACCGGTCCGTATCGGCCAGAACGACACCGATGCCTTGCGTCCCTTCCAGCAGCTTGATGACGATGGGCGCGCCACCGGCCAGTCTCAGCACCTCGTCGGTCTGTTTGGGGTCGTGAGCAAAGGTTGTGACGGGCAGGCCGACACCGTCGCGGGCCAGCAACTGCATCGACCGCAGCTTGTCGCGCGACCGGCCGATGGCGACGCTTTCGTTCAACGGGTAAACACCCATCATTTCGAACTGACGCAGCACTGCGGTTCCGTAGAAGGTGACCGAGGCACCGATCCGCGGAATCACCGCGTCATACCCCGTCAGCTTTTCGCCGTTGTAATAGATCTCGGGGCGACGGGTTGCGATGTTCATGTAGCACCGCAGGGTGTCGATGATGTCGAGCTGATGCCCACGCTCCTCGGCCGCTTCCTTGAGGCGGCGGTGCGTGTACAGGTTGGCATTGCGCGCCAGCATGGCAATCTTCATGACAAATCCCCTTTGTCCTGGTGTTTTGGTTTGCCGCGCAACAGATGCGCGCGCTTGGTGTGAACGGCGATCGCGTGGTTCTTCAGCGCCGCCCG
Source organism: Ruegeria arenilitoris (assembly GCF_013032855.1). Classification (GTDB taxonomy): domain Bacteria; phylum Pseudomonadota; class Alphaproteobacteria; order Rhodobacterales; family Rhodobacteraceae; genus Ruegeria; species Ruegeria arenilitoris. Next base: position 7,123 of record NZ_WQDA01000005.1, on the reverse strand, counting down.
GCCCACGATCATCTGAAAGGTCATGTTCGTGCGATCGGTCAGAGACAGATCCAGCGGCCAGGTTTCGTCGCCCAACCGGATGGTGGTTCGGATGACGATCCTGTTTTCAGGAATTCCGCTGGTGTTCTTGATGTTGCGCCGTTCCTTGATCGGAGCCTCGATACGGACCATGCCTTCTCCACCCGGCACCTCCGTCAGGAAGGACACCCAGTGATGTCCGTCCCGTTGAAACCGCCGAATGTCGGTTGCATGCAGCGCTGACGTGCGGGCGCCAGTGTCGATCTTGGCCTTGATGTCGTTCAATGGCAGGTCGGGAAGGTCGATGTATTCCATCCAACCAATGACCTTCGGCATCTGCGGCTGACCCTTGTCGGAAACGTTTGCCATAATCACACCAGCCAGGGCATCAGAAGGGTTGCAAGGCTGAGCACGAAGAAGAAGCCGGCCATGTCCGTAATCGTGGTCAACAGCGGGCCACTTGCGGCGGCCGGGTCCTGTCCGATCCGCTTCAGCAGCAAAGGAACAACACCGCCGATGGATACTGCCAGCATCGTATTGAGTGCCAGCGCAGTACCAATCACCAGACCCAGAGCCGGATTGCCTTTCCAGAACCACGCGACCAGCCCGATCAGAATACCCAGCGCGATCCCATTGATGACCCCGACCGAAATCTCCTTGATCCAGACCCGCATGGCATCTTGCGGCCGTACCAATCCAAGGCTCAATTCGCGCATGGTGACGCCAACGGCCTGGTTGCCGGAACAGCCGCTCATGTCCGATACCATCGGCAGGAAGATGGCCAGCGCAATCACGGCGGCCAGTGTTTCTTCGTAGGCCGAGATCACGCTGGCCGCGATGATGTTGAGTACGATGTTGGCCGCAAGCCAGGCCAGCCGGCGACGGGACCGCACCGACAAAGGCATCGAGCGCAACTCGTCGCCAACCACACCCTGACGTTTGAGGCTTTCACTTTCCGAGCGTTCCAGAGTGGCTTCTGCCACCGCCGTGCGGGACACGACACCCGCCAGGACTCCGTCGGCATAAACCACCGGCACCCCCAGGAAAGGATGATCGTTGAACACGTCTTCCAGCTGTTCCAACGGGGTATCCACGGTCACGGTCAGAGGTGGAACCATGATGCTTGTCAGCTTTTCGCTGCGCTTGGCGGTCAGCAGGCTGCGCAGCGATACCACGCCCACCGCGCGCCCCTCGGAATCGACGATATAGGGGTGCTGCCCGCGATACCTTTCAAAATCCTCGTCGTCCGAAGCAAGTTCGCGCAGGACATTGCCAACGGTCTGCGTGTCGCGGAACTTGAACACCTCGGTCATCATCAGACCGCCAGCGGTGTCATCCTCGAACGTGCTGAGCAGGCGGACATCCGCAGCCTCTTCGGCGTCCATTTCGGACAAGATGGCCTCGGCATCCGGCGTATCCAACTCGCCGATAACGTCGGCCTGAATGTCCGAATCAAGCTGTTCGATGATCTCGGCAGCACGCTCGGGCTTGAGGCGTTCCACAAGCTCGACCGCCATCTCGTTTGGCGCTTCTTCGACCAGTTCCGCGGCAAGTCCAACGGGCACGATCTCCAGAACGGTATCGCGCTCAGCCGGTGTCAGCTGAAGAACTTCGCGCAGAGCTTCGCTGCTGGTCAGCGGATTCAGAAGCGCCTCAAGCTCGGACGCATTGGACTGCTCGACCGCTTCCTTGATCCGAAGCGAAAGCTCTTCGTCGGTTGAGGGAATGTCTACGTTTCCGTCCATGCCTTGGCCATTCAATTGGGTTGTCGTTCCTTTATATAGGTGATAAATTTTTGTCTATAGACAAAATTACATGAGATATAGAATGTCTGACTTCACGAATGCCGCCGAAACCCTGGCCGGTCTCTATACCAGGGAATTCGGAGGAAAGGCCTCGGGCCGGTATCGCATCCCGCAGAAGCTGCTGCGTGAACTGTGTGGCCGGAGAAGGCTGTACCAGGAGGACATCACGGCTCTGACCCGTGAACTTCTGGAAATGGGCTATGTCATGATTGATATGGACAGCTTCTTTGTCGTCATGAGCGCCAATTCCTTCGTGAACTATCGGCGAGTCGGCAAGGAAATGCTGGCCCACACGGAAGGCACCAGCTAAGTCCCACTTCAGGCAATCGGCGCAATGGTGCCCGATCATGTCAGATCCTCAGTGCGCGAGCCGCCGCAGTCTTTGTTTCAGAAGCTTTCTGGACGCCTGGTTTGGTGCCGCTTCTATGGCCTGCCGATAGGCCGCGACCGCCGCAGCGGTGCGGCCCGTCTTCTGCAGAATATGCGCCCGGGCCGCGTGCCAAGGCTGAAAATCGTCAAGATCGGGCCGCAGGCTGTCCAACTTGTCCAAGGCCAGTTGGGCATGACCTGTCTCGGCCATCACGACGGCCCAGTTCAGGGCAACCACCGGGGTTGGCTCGTAGGCCCATAGGGACTGATACAGCAGGGACATCTGCCGCCAATCCGGGACCGGCGCCATCATGTGGCAATCCGCAATGGCGGCCTTGAGCTGAAACGGTCCCGGTTTTCTCTGGTCGACCGCAGCTTGCAGGAGCCGCTGCGCCTCACGTATCTGACCCTGCCGCCAAAGCGTTCGGTCCTGATCCTCTACGGGCACCATAGCGCCATCAGCGTCGATACGCGCAGGGCGGCGGGCATCGGTCAATAGCATCAGGGCCAGCGCACCTTCGATTTCGGGCTCTTCCGGTCGGAGGTCTCGCAGAACCCGCGCAAGGTAGATACCTTCGTGGCAGAGATCCCGCGGCCCTGTATCCTCGGTCACGTATCCGGTGGTGAAGATCAGGTACAGTGTCGTCAACACCGTATCCAAACGTTCCGGCCAGATTTCCGGATCGGGAACGGAGTACCCAATCCCCTTGGCGCGAATCTTGGCCTTGGCTCGGGACAGGCGCTGGCCCATCGCCTGGTCGTTGTCCAAAAATGCCGCGGCGATTTCCCGTGTGGTCAGGTTGCAGACCGTGCGCAAGGTCAGCGCGATGCGTGACTTCTGGTCCAGCGCGGGGTGGCAGCAGGTGAAGATCAGACGCAACCGGTCATCCGGTATCGGCTCAGGCAGGTCGTCCGTCACGGAGTCGGGCAGGGTTACGGCCAGGGCTGCTGTTTTCCGACCTTCCCTATGTTGCGCTCGAATGCGATCGATGCCCTTGTTCAGACCAACCCGCATCAACCATGCGGTCGGGTTGTCCGGAACTCCGCTGCGGCTCCAGTGTTTCACGGCCGAGATTGCGGCCTCCTGCAGTGCGTCCTCGGCCAGTTGGAAGTCACCCAACCGGTTGATCAGGCCGGCCAGAAGCCGCCCCCGATCCCGCCGCAACACATCATCAATGACATGTCCAACTGCGATCGCTTTGGGGGCGGCGTTCTTCATGGGTTATCCAGCCGGATTGTAGTCCATCAGAGGGCGGACCTCGATGGTACCGTAATTGGCGGCCGGGATCAGTGCCGCGTATTTCAACGCCGCATCCAAGTCGGCAACGTCAACCACATAGTATCCGCCAAGATGCTCACGCGTTTCGGCATAGGGCCCGTCCATGGTTTCAGCTTTTCCGGAGCGGATCCGAAGGGTGGTTGCTGTTTCGATCCCTTGCAGACCCTCGCCATCGCAAAGAACACCATCCGCTTTCATCCGCTCATTGGCGGCAAAGAAGCCACTCATCATCTCGTCAAACTCCCGGGTGCCATAGGCCGGTTCCTGCGCGGGGTCAGTGTAGATCAACAGCATGTATTTCATAGCAATAATCCTTTTCAAAAGTTATGGGTCAAAGACCGAATATCCGGGCTGCGATGCAGATCATCATGATCAGCGCGGCCAGGACATTGGTGCCATTACCGACATAGCGGAGCGGGTGGCCGGCATTGTCAATCTTCAACCCGAAGGGATGCACAGCTCGTCCGATCACCAGCAAAATGCCCGCCGCGTTGAGGAAAAGCGCTGATGTACAGACCCCTTCGCCCAGCATCATCAATATCAATATGAAGGTCGCCCAGTCCTGGCAGTTTCCATGTTGGCGCACGCGCAACATCAGCGCCATGTCGCCGCCATCGCCGATGGATTGGCCCGTGGCCGACCGCATCCCCGAGACACGAAACCATAAGACGAGCCAGATCATCGCCACTAGCAACGCATAAATCGGTGTCGTTGAAAAAACCATCTATCGTCCTTCCTGTATTAAGGTTCGTACCCCAAGGACGTCGGGTTTTCTCAGATTTCGACAGGTGCTGAGATTATTTGGTGGCGCGCTGCAATTCTTGCGCATTTTGCGCGTTTCTTCTCTTTTTTGTCGGCGATTGTTGGGTTGGTGCTGAACGAGCGGTGGAGAACGAGCAAAGCCGCCCTTGGGCGGCTCGTTCGGTGTTTTGTTCGACTTTGCTGGTTGCGGGAGCATGAAACCGCCGACAGTTGACCCTTTTGGGTTGGCAATACAATAGAACTACTACACCCGACAGAATTTCAGTCTTCACCCACTGAAGTGGTCCGCTGCTATGTCAAGATAGGCGGTTGATCCTAGTGCAAAAATTCGCCTGAGAGAAAGGCAACAAATCCGCCGCGCGAGTGGCAAGATCGATGAAGTAGTACTCTGCGGCCGGTTCCAAGCACAGTTTCTCGTGAGCTAAATCCGACGGGCGAGCCAGTGCAAACCAAAGCGCCTTAGCAAATGGCGGCGATATCTGCGCTTCGGTGACATTCCAGCATCGGGCGATAAATCCAGTTGTTCGGCCCAAGGCGTGCGCCCGGCCATTTCGCAATAGATGCCGCCCCAAGGATGCTTAAGAGGCGCAGTCCACGGTTTAACGGAACCCGCAAAATGAAGGATAACCGGCACCTCAAAATCGCCGATCAAACGTGTAGGATAAAATGTATAATTGTATCTCCGCTCGCATCCCATGACTTGTCCTGCAAGTGCGATATTCAGCGCGCATTGATCATGCCAGACAAGCCGATCGGACATGGTTGTAAGAACTTCAAACACACGTTTTTCGACGTTTTGTTTCCGCCAGAGGTTTAGATCAATCAACATAACGCCTGAGCTGAAATACTGTGACGGACCCACGCCCAAATCCTCATGAAGTGCGTTGCCAACCTGATATGCCGCAACTATGCTGCCACCGAGATCTCGATCATATAGTTCCGCCAAAGAACTGAGTACCAAAGTATCGCAATCTAAATACAAGACCCGGGTAACAGTCTTTGGAAGAATGCTCCCCAAAGAACACCGGTAGAGCGCCGCCGATGAAATATGCGGTTCATCCCGCAAGGTGCCCCAAATCTCCGAATACGCGTAGTTTGAGATTTCAATGAATTGGGTGCGGAGCTCAATGTCGTTGCAAAAGGTTTGCAGCTTAAACAGCTCGTCACATGCGGGAAAACCATGAACGAGATACAATTCCAAATCACTTCGAACATTTGTGGCAGCAAGTGAATAGAGCGCCGCCGACAATGGCGCGATCATATTTCTGTCAAAAGTGAAAAGAATATTCATCTCAACCGTCTTTCTGCAAGTGCACTGACATCTGCACGCAAGATCACTTGAATATGCATGCTCAACAAGCATGTTTTTCCAAGAACGCAGTCTGCGGTCGCACTCTAAGGCTCGCGCTTCGCATCCGATTTAAGTAGTTGATTTTCTTGAGAAAACCAAGTTTGATTTTTTGTGACCAAAACTACGGAGACATTGGGCGTCACCCCAAAGATCTCTCAACCCTACAACCCTTCGCATTTGAGAGCATGTTCTGCTAACCCTTGGTGAGAAACATTAGGTGCGCAAAGCTAAGTTGTCTATGCCGAGGCTGACCTTTTTCGCGCTGGGCTCTCTGTAGGACAATCTGCCCAACACGGGTGTCAAAGCCTGGGCCGGAGGCATGCCCCTAGTTGGTATTGCCACGGGAGGCTTACCTAATCTTGTGGCCGATCGCGAGATGGGTGCCCTGGCATACCCGCCACACCCAGCGGCCTTGGACGCGCGACCCGCGCCCATGCCGAGGCCAGCTTTGCCCCGGCACGCATTGGCTCGGCCTATGAGAACCCTTATAAGTCAGTAATACGAATACACCTGCCTTAAAGCGGTCCGTCATCCGGCGCAATCTCTCCCAAACCGCCAATTGGAGCTGGCGCCCTACGGCGCGAGATCTGACGAGCGGGATTGAAATAGATCGAAGTGACCTGCCGATACGCATTAATAGGGGCAAAATCGGTGAAATCAGCACGAGGCCACCTCATTGCAGCATCGAGGGAAGCCAGAACCCTTGGGTAGCGTTCAGAATTGTCGAGGACAATCAGCGCAGGAACAGCTCGACCGGCCTTTACCTCCTCCATGACATACCCTGCGCAAAGACGGCGATGTATTCCATCGATCACCACGATATCCGCATCTGCCACTTCAGGTCGCCGGGTATATGTTTCGGGTTCGGTGGCGAGATGAATGTCAAACCCTGCTGATCGGGCCAGCGTTTTTGACACCTCATCATACCATCCTTGACTATGCTCAATCGCGGTGACCATCGCGCCACGTTTTGCATAAAACACTGAGGAGTGCCCACTGCCATATTCCAGAACGCGAACTCCGTTCAAATCATACGAGTCGATGTATTCAATCGCCGAGTATGCGTACCAAGGGATCTCTTCTCCCGCAGCGTCTACGCAGCGCACCTCAAGTACGCTTCGATAGTGGCCAAGATCATCCGACAACACGCGAAGCGCATCGCCTTCAGTTTTCTGTTGGCGGTTTAGCAAAAGCTTTAACCACTTCCATCCAAAACTCGACAGCATGTTGTTACCTTAGACTGCGGACCTGTGCTTCTGTGTTGGCTAAGCAACGACCATTCGATGAGACTTACTTAATTTACAGTACGGAGACATTACTAAATTGCGAAGGGCATGAAAATTCTTGTAAGCGTTTTGTGAAACCGCGCAGCTTGAATCTGCGTCTTCTGGTTTTGAGCCTGACGCGGTGAAGACGTTGAGCAATTGATCCAGTGGATCAATTTTTGTGTTAGCGGGCTGTATTTTGATTTTGTGGATTTGGTTGCGGGAGCAGGATTTGAACCTGCGACCTTCAGGTTATGAGCCTGACGAGCTACCG
>NZ_WQDA01000004.1 GCF_013032855.1 Ruegeria arenilitoris | reverse complement strand
GATCGCGATCCGTCCAGTTGGTTTTGCTCTTTTGCCCATCCTTATCGTGGTGGTTCTTTGCGCGAGCTATATCAATGGCAGGCGCCCGTGGGCTGGGCTGGCTCTGGCAGTTCTGGGCGTCACCTTCGTGCTGCTTGCAGACCGCGCCGCTTACGATCTTCGCCACGATGAACCTCGCGAAAGCGTGCTGGGGAACGTCTTATTCGCAAAAAGCGCCATGTTCGCTGCAGGCCCAAGCCCCTATGCCCCCGATGACCCACGAACCGAAGTCTGGATTATTCTTGAAGAAGAGGGTCCGGCAGACGCACGCGAGGCGATTTCCCGGGCGCCATTTGGACCGGTCTCCTTCTTTCTGATGCACAGCTACGAAGCCAGCTTGATATTTCTGTACGAGAAGGACCGGTTGCAGTCCATTGCCGACCGAATTGGCATTCCAAAGACTGAACTCATGGCCGAAATCGGTTCAAGACGAATTCTGGCGAACCCAACGGGGTTTCTGCGGTTGCCGCTACAACACTATGCCGCCCTCTGGCAGCCCTTCTACCATGCCGTAACCGCGAACGACATCACCGCCTACATCGCGCAGAATGGGCCGTTCCCGATGGACAATGCGCTCGGCTACATCACCCGCGATGTATTTGATCCGCCGCATGCACGTCTTATCCATTCCGCGCTTGCGATAGGTTGGCTGGCTTCGATCTTGATCCTGGCGGCCTCAATCCTTTGGCTGCGCCGAAACTGGCCCGGACGTCAGATGCTGACCCTGGCTGGGTTGGGGGTGCTGAGCCTGCATGCGTTATTGTTTCTGTCTGCAACACTATCCATTGCGTCGGTAAGGTATATTGCAGCACTTTGGCCTATCGTCGCAGTGGTCATATGTGCTAGTTTCCTTGTGGTTTTGAAGCTTTTTGATCGCCGGAAGAAGCACGCAAGGCGCAGTCTGGAAATCTGACATGCCGCCCGTATTGTTCTGTTTCCCGCCTTTTCGGGTCCGGCAAATGTTGTTGTGTCGGTGAAAGTGGTTGCAATGGTAAAAGCCGGATTCAAAGACTATCTGTCCATTGCGCGCATCGACCATTGGTTCAAGAACATCTTCATTCTGCCGGGTGCCGTTCTTGCGGTCATCATGGGTGCCGAGTTCACCGGTCGGTCGGTAATCGACCTCGCCGTCGGAATCTTTTCGATCTGTCTGATCGCATCGGCCAACTATACCATCAACGAGTGGCTGGACCGTGAGTTCGACCGACACCACCCGAAGAAGAAAGAGCGTGCCTCGGTCGTGACCGAAATCGACGGCCGGATCGTCTGGTTGCAATGGCTGGGTCTGGCGATCATCGGTCTGGGACTCGCGCTGCTGATCAATACGCCGTTCTTCCTGACGGCGCTGTCCCTGCTGATCATGGGGATCATCTACAACGTCAAACCAATCCGGTCCAAGGACCGCGCCTATTTGGACGTTCTGAGCGAGGCCATCAACAACCCCATCCGGTTCTTTGCGGGCTGGTTCATTATGGTTCCGCCGATCGTAGCACCATCCAGCGTGTTGATCTCGTACTGGTTCGGGGGCGCGTATCTGATGGCGATCAAGCGCTTTGCCGAATATCGTACCATTGACGACCCGGCGCTTGCCGCGCGGTACCGCGCATCTTTCAAAGACTACGACGAGTCGAAGCTACTGGTTTCGGCGCTGGTCTACGCAATCTTGTCCACCGCTTTCCTGGGCGTTTTCCTGACCAAGTACAAAATCGAGCTTCTTCTGTCTCTGCCCTTCGTGGCGATGTTGTTCGGGCGCTATCTTGCCGTCGGGCTGGCGCGGGACTCGATCGCACAGGCCCCCGAAAATCTGTACAAACAACGCGGCCTTGTTTTTCAGGTTATTCTGCTGGTGGTGGTCATGTTCGTTCTGCTCGAGATCAAGCTTCCGTTCTTTGAACAGTTGCTTGAAATCCGGCCAGTCGGGTCATAGGTGCCGGGCAACGGACCGGCTTGCTGCCAGACTGGAGGTGATGCGCGCATGGTGAACCAGCCTTCAGATGATGTTGTTTCCGCACCGGCCCGGCGATGCTGGTTGTGCGGCACCGGCGGCCTCAGGAGGATAAAGGAAAGCACCCTGCGCGGGGATCCGACGTCGCGGAACTTTGAAATCTCGAATGCCGACTACGGTACAACCGCCGCGATCGACCAATGCGTCCGCTGCGGTTTTTGCCAATGCACGGATATGGTCGATGTCCTTAAATTCTACGAAGATCTCGAAGACCCGGCCTATGAGATGACGCGCCCCCAAAGAGCGCGACAGAAGCGGGTGCTGCTGAACAGATTGCCAAGACCCACTGCCGGCGCGAACCGGCTGCTGGATGTGGGGGCCGGAACCGGTATTCTGGTCGAGGAGGCCATCGCCTGTGGTTACGACGCGATCGGGGTTGAGCCGTCGCGACGGTTTTGCGCACGCGCAAAACACCATGGCCTGCCAGTGGTCCAAGGCGTTCTTCCACATCCCGATCTGACCGGCCCCTACGATTTAGTCACTCTGGTAGACGTGGTCGAACATGTTCCGGATCCGCTGGACTTGATCACTCAGGCTGCGCGGTTGCTGGCCGATGATGGAGTACTGGTCGTCGTTACGCCCGACCGCTCGTCCCTGTTGGCGCGTATCATGGGAGACCAATGGTGGCATTATCGTGTTGCGCATATCGGCTATTTCGACCCTGAAACACTGCGCTTTGCCTTGGCCAAAGCTGGCTTGCAACAAACCGAATTTCATCGGCCAACTTGGTATTTTCCGTTAGGATATCTGGTTGAAAGAGTGCATCGTTATCTACCCAGATGGGCGCGCTTCAAGGTTCCGGCACGGCTGTCTGACCTGGTGATCCCAGTGCACCTGCGGGATTCAATGATGGTCTGCGCGACCAAAGCCCAAACCCGGGACACCGCGCCCTAGACCAAAGGCAGAAGAATTTTGACAACAGCCAAGGTTTTTAGAATGCCCGTTGCAAAAAGGCCAAGACTGCTCGCCGTATTACATGGTTCGCTATTTGCGGCTGTTCTGGCGATGGGCTGCAGCCCCGGTACGCTGCTGGCCGAGAACGCGAACCGGTCACTTTCGGCGCAATTTCCAGATGGCTCCCAAAGAGCATTTCCCAGCGCCGAAGGGCATGGCGCCGCGGCCAAAGGTGGGCGCGGCGGGCGCGTGATTTATGTCACGACAACCGAAGAATTCGGGCCCGGCTCCCTACGCGCATGCATTGATGCCAAAGGACCTCGAACCTGCATCTTTCGGGTCAGCGGAACGATTACACTGGAAAAGGCGTCTCTGATCGCAAACAGTCCTTTTCTGACCATCGCCGGAGAAACCGCTCCGGGCGGCGGGATTGCGATCCGAAACGGCCCACGTCAATTGCGCCCATCACTGGAAATCCGGACGCATGATGTCATCGTGCGCCATGTTCGGTTCCGGCCCGGGCCGCACGACGTAGAGTCCTGCTGTTCAGGGGCCATTGGCGTCTACACCAAAGCCGCGCGTGACGTGATCTTCGACCACATTTCCGCCAGTTGGGGCAGCGACGAGACGATTGACTCAGAAAACGCCGAACGGCTGACCTTTCAGTGGAGCATCATCAGCGAGCCCCTCTTGCATGGCGGACCAGGCAAAAGCAACCGGGCCCGCAACATGCTGCTGACAAAGGGCGGCAACTTCAGCATCCATCACAACCTGTTCTCTCACGGGATGTTCAGAAACCCCCAAATCGCGCCCCAGACTCCGGGGACCACGACCGAGATCGTAAACAACTTGATGTACTCACCGATCTGGCAATATGTCGTTTCGCTGGACAATCGCTGGACCGAGCTGGACGCCAATATCATTGGCAACCTGAAGCTGTCCGGTGAAAGCATCGATTCCAATCTACTGGTGCACCTGTTCGACGGCTTCAAGAACGGCTACCGGTTGTACCTTCGGGACAATCTTGATGAAGACAACCGCAACAGCCTGGACCTTCCCGAGGAACTGGTCCTTGCCCCCGAACATCGTGTCTATGTCGTTGATGAGCCGGTCACCCCACCTTTGGTCCAGGCCGATCCGGTTTCGACAGTGTTTGAAACGGTCCTGCAAAACGCTGGAGCGACGCGCCCGTCTCGCGACGCGGTGGATCAGAGGGTTGTTCAGGAGGTCCGTGACCGTTCCGGCAAAATCCTAAAGAAGAACCCTGAAAAGGTCGGCGGTTGGCCCGAGCTTGAAAGCGCCCTGCCCTATGCAGACAGCGATGTCGACGGGATGTCTGATGAATGGGAAACGCAATGGGGCCTTAATCCCACGGACCCGACGGATGCAATTGCAGATTCGGACGAAGATGGCTGGACCAATCTTGAGGAGTTCCTCCACGAATTGGCTGGCGACGGGAACGGCATGGGACAAAGCAACCCCTGACGTGAAACGCTAGCGGCGCCGGTACCGATCGGACGCAGCCAACAGCCCCAATGCCACGATCCACGGGATCAGCATACCGCGCTGGTAAACATGGGTGTAGTTCATTGACAGCGCCGCAAAGGTCAGCGTGACGGTCACCACGGTCGCGCGCCCGTACACCCTGTTCGGCACATTGTGCCGGGCCATGACAGCGTAGACGATGGCGGACCCCAAAACGAAGCACAATCCCAGTAAGGCCAGAATGCCCCCTTCGTTGGCCAGCAACAGGTACAGGTTGTGAACGGGAATGCCTTGACTGCTCAGTTCGCGATACTGTCCCGCGCCCATACCCACCAGAAAGTAATCCGGCAGAAACCGCCAGGCCTCGATCATGAGATCGGCGCGGTCTTCAAATGTACCCGCATGACTCAGGTCGCCCTCGAGCAGAGGTGACAATACCCGGTTGCGGAACGTCGGCGGAAAGATGAACTCGGCCCATTGGATACTGATCCAAGCCATCGTCGTCACAGCTGTTCCCCAGATCATCAGCACGCGCTGATTTCCGACCAGCAGCAGGAACAAAGCACCGCAGATGACCGCACCGGCAAGGCTGGAATTCGAACTTGCGTAGATCAAAGTGATGGCAAGCAGCCCGAAGAGGGCCAAGAATGGCAGTTTTCTTAGCGCACCCGTCAACCCAAGATACCACAGCACCGGGAACCAAAGCACGATCAGTCCAGCCAACCCGTTTGGATTATCCACCAACCCCGCCACGCGGTAGTTGCCGCTGACCAGCATGAAATACCGGGATTCGCCACCGGAATAGCCCACGCCATAGGCGATCATCCCGACAAGACAGTTCAAGGCAATCGAGATCACGCCGACCTTTGCAAGAGTAACCGCCTCTTCATACGGGCGGCCCAGGATCGCCAGAGGCAAAAGCACGAACGAAAAGAAATACTGCACGATGACCACGAAGGCCGACACCGGATCGCCGTGCGCGATAGAGCCGATCGACAGTCCCGCCACCATCATCAGCATGCCGATGAACCAGACCGAAGACGCGGATTGCAACGGAAACAGCGGCAGGCTGCGGTTGCACCGCAGGATCACGGCAACCGTCAAAAACATGTCGCTGGCCGTGAACAGAACCGCCGGATGGCGAAAGGCAGTGAACGTGCTGAACAGCAACGCAGTCATCAGACACGCGAATTCGATCTGCTCCAAAATCGGCTTAGGCCGGCTGATACTGTTGACTGGCACCATATTCTACATTCCAAACGGCGGTGGGTTACCTGGCCCGCAGACTGGTACCCGGAATACAAGGGTAACACCCAAGATACCTTCAAAAAACATGTTTCCGGCTCCCATCGCCCGGCTGCCGGACCGGGTCATGCCGCTGCCGGCAGCAATTGGCCCCTCAACGTCATTTCCAGACCCGTTGCAATGTCCACAACCGGCGCATAGCCGAATGCTGCCCGGGCTGCGTCCGAGGACAGATCGAAGCGGGTGAATGGCGGACTGTCTCCGGGTCGGGTTTCGATCACATCCCGGCCACCTGCGACGGACATGACCTCCTGCGCCAAATCCGCCAAGGAAACCGGACCTCCGCCGGAGATATTGAATACACCGTAAGCTTCGGCATGGGCCGATTGCAAAATCGCCCGGCTCAGGTCATGCGCATGCACAAAATCAATGCTGTTCGTTGGACCTGTTACTGTGATGTTTTGCCCCGCGGCCGCATCATTCAGCATCCGCACAAGAAACTTGTCATCAGGCAGCCCATGACCATAGAGCGCCGAAGGTCTGAGCACGGTCACTCGCGCTCCAGAAGTCTGGGCAAGCTCAGCCAGCCCCGCTTCGGCCAGACGCTTGGTTGTAGCGTAATCACCGCCAAGCGGCCCCGGGGCGGTTTCCGCACTTTCGTCGATTCCGCGGGCATGAGGATCGCGATATACCGACCCGCTGGACACAAAGATGAAGTGCACTTCACGATCTGCCGCCCAACGCGCCGCATTCAACGTGGCTCGGACATTGCTGTCAAACAGCACCTGCCAAGCCGAGCCGTCACCCGCAGGCCCGGCAAGATCAATCCGGGCCGCGCAGTGCACGAATACATCCGCACCTTGCACCAGTTGATCCAGCCTGTCATGGGCGATCGCGTCCTGCAGATCCCAGTCCGACCGGTCGATCCGCGCAACAGGAATGTCACGTCGGCTTAGCCAGGCCACAAGATGGCGACCCAGCAAGCCGGTCGCCCCTGTCAGGGCAACTTTCATGACGTCCCGCCATAGAGGCTGAACTGGGCCGGGATCTGAGGTTCCGACTGTCCGGCCTGATCCAATGTATCTGTCATTGAACGCGGAACGACCAGCTCACTCCAATACCGCAGAACCATGCTGTCCCAAGCGATTTCTGGCTCATAGGCAAGGCCGCGGTCGGTCTTGAGGTAACATTCAACCGGGTTGAAACCCAGTTGAGCACAGAACGGTGTAGTGCCCGAGAACCGGGCATTGATTTCGAACACCTTGGGTACTCCGTCGTCGCCAAGGCGCAGCTGAAAATTGCAGGCCCCTTCGACGTCCAGCTTGCGCGCGATAGCTGTGACATAGTCTTCGATCACCGGATTTCGCTCGGGAATGGCCCGATATGTATCGCCCGACCGAAGCACTCGGCGCAGTGCCAGAACCGGCGACAGGCTCCCCTTCGCCCCGACGATCGTGCACGTAAACTCGCGCGAGTCATCGCCGATCAGCTCCTGTACGATGGTTGCCGCCGGATCACCGGGGTAGTAGGCCAGCTCGTCCCGAGAATTCACCCGTTCTACCCCGATGGACCGAAACCCGACCGCCGGTTTGGCAATGACCGGGTAGATCAGATCATCCATTTCCAAGGCCTCGGCCATGGGCCACGTGCGCGGATAGGGCAGCCCGTTATTCGCCAAAAAAGCCGAGGTCAGTCCCTTGTCATCGGCAATACGCACCGTCTCTGGACTGTTGACCACGACCTTTGTCCCGAAATGTTCCGCGATGCGATCCCGGTTTTCGGCACACAATGCCAGTTCGATATCCGTACCGGGGAAATAGTAGTCTACGGACTCTGCCTGAAATATCCGTGCCAGTGAGTCGAGGTATCCCGGCGAGCGGCACCCTTCGACCAGAAAGGCTTTGTCGCAAGCATAAAGGCCGGCAGATAGGGCGGACATGTCGGCTCCAAGAATACGCAGCGGCAAATCAGAAATCAGCCTGAGCGACTTGATGATGCCCTGGCCCACTCCGCCACCCGCACCTGTAACCAAAACCGTGATCAATTCATTTCTCCATGAATGAAATAAGCCGTTCCTTTGTCCCCTGACTGAGGTCAGTGGCCTGAATATCCGCGCGGATATGTTCCAGATCGAAGCTGATCGACGGGATGTCGATTCTAACCCGGTCGCCATCCAGCTCGAGGGTCAGATAAGACAGGCCCGTGCCCCGCCCCTGCCCGACCGCTCCGGGATTCAGCAGTAGCACAGACCCTTTCGGAATCCTTATCCACTTGCGTTGATCCGCAGGTGTCGGTCTTCCGGCTTCGTCGATCATGACGGCAAAGGCCCGGTGCGAATGCCCAAAGACCCCGACCGTCTTTCCCATGTGTCGCAAGGCCGCTGCCGCTGGTGCCCATTGTTCCGGTTTCGAGACATAGGACCAGTCCCCATAATCGTAAGGGTTGGCATGTGAGAACAGGATCGGCCCCATGCTATGGCGGTCGGCCCATGGGTATCGGTCAGCCAACGGTGGGTCGCCCCGGACCTCACCATGCGTCCATTCGACGGACTCCAACACAAATCCTGCAATGTTGTCGTAGAAGGACGGGTTACCTTTATCCAGATCGAAATAGAACTGGTCGTGGTTGCCGCGGATGAACACGCAGTTTTGGCGAGCCATCAGTTGGTCGGTCAGTTCCAACACCTGCCGAGGGCGCACACCATATGTCAGCAGATCGCCCAACATGACGACGACGTCCGGCACAAAAGCTTCGGCCTTTTGGATCGCGGTCGCATACGCCGTGGCGTTTCCATGTATGTCGGACAGTACCGCGATCTTCAGCGTACTCATGACCACTCTCCGCCGACCGTGTCCGGCAATCTAAATCCAGCGCCAGCCCTGGTTCCAATTTCTGGGAACACAGGAGCTCTGAAACACCCTTTAACAAATCAACTGCACTGTCCGGCCGAACCGTTCGACGGTGCAAACTTTCTGGGATGATACCGGCTGAGAACCGTGCCGCAACTCCCTTTGTCCAACCCAGGTCGTGCTGGAACTGTTCAGGTCCGGCCAATCAAGCAAAAGCAAACAATAGCTCGGAAAAAAAATAACTGTCGCCTGATCCGACGAAACAAAAAGGCCGGGCTCATTCGCCCGGCCTTCTGAATTCAGCCAATGATCGCGTTCAGTGTCGCGCTGGGGCGCATCACCGCCGCAGTTTTGGTGCGATCGCCGTGGTAGTAGCCGCCCAGATCTGCAGGTTTGCCTTGAGCGGCCAGCAGTTCGGAGAGGATCGGCTCTTCCTTCTCCGCCAGTTCTTTGGCGATCGGAGCAAAATGCGCGGCCAGTTCAGCATCATCCGACTGCGCGGCCAGTGCCTCGGCCCAGTATCGGGCGAACCAATAGTGGCTGTCGCGGTTGTCCGGCTCGCCAACCTTGCGGCTGGGCGAGCGGTCGTGGTCCAGGATGCCCTGCGTTGCGGCCTCGGCCGCAGCGCCCAGAACGGCGGCCTTGGCGTTTCCGCGGCTGTCGGCCAGGAAATTCAGCGATTCACCCAACGCGCAGAATTCGCCCATCGAGTCCCAACGCAGGTGGTTTTCCTCGACCAGCTGCTGAACGTGCTTGGGCGCCGAGCCACCTGCACCGGTTTCGAACAGGCCGCCGCCATTCATCAGCTTGACGATCGACAGCATCTTGGCCGAGGTGCCCAGTTCGAGGATCGGGAACAGGTCGGTCAGATAGTCGCGCAGCACGTTGCCGGTGATGGCGATGCTGTCCTTGCCGGCGGTGATGGTTCCCAGCGACTTGCGGGTCGCCTCACGCGGCGCCAGGATCAGGAACTTGTCGGCTACGCCCGCAGCCTCGAGCGCCGGCTTGACGTATTTGATCAGCTCGGCGTCATGGGCGCGGTTCGCATCCAGCCAGAAGATCGCCTCGGAGCCGGTCAGACGCTGACGGTCCATCGCCAGTTGGATCCAGTTCTCAATCGGGGCTTTCTTGGCGGTGCAAGCGCGCCAGATGTCACCCTTTTCGACCTCATGCGAATGCAGGGTTTCGCCATTGGCCAGAACGATGCGGATCGTGCCGTCGGCGGGCGCCTCAAATGTGGTCGGGTGGCTGCCATATTCCTCGGCCTTCTGGGCCATCAGGCCCACATTGGCCACCGAACCGGCGGTCGCCGGGTTCAGCGCGCCGTTGGCTTTGAAGAAATTGATGGTCTCGTCATAGACCGGCGCATAGCAGCGGTCGGGGATCACGCAGTTGGTGTCGCCCTTCTTGCCGCTCTCGTCCCAGCCCTTGCCACCCGCGCGGATCACGGCCGGCATCGAGGCGTCGATGATCACGTCCGACGGCACGTGCAGGTTGGTGATGCCCTTGTCGCTGTCGACCATGTACATCGAGGGACGCTCGGCCTTGACCGCTTCGATCGCGGCCATGATCTCGGCATCGTCCTTGACGCGGTTCAGCAGATCGCCCAAGCCGGAGTTCGGGTTGACGCCCAGCTGTGCCATGCGGTCGCCGAATTTTTCGAACACCGGCGCCAGCCACGACTTGACAGCATAGCCGAAAATGATCGGGTCACTGACCTTCATCATCGTCGCCTTCATGTGCAGCGAGAACATCGTGCCGTCTTTCTTGGTGTCCTCAATCGCGGCATCCAGGAACTCCGACAGCGCCTTGACTGACATGAAAGTGGCGTCCGCAACGGTGCCCTCTTCCAGCGTCCAGCCGTCTTTCAGGACGGTAACACCACCGTCCTTGCTCACGAATTCGATCCGCGCGTCACCGGCCTGGTCTGCAGTGATGGTGGCCGATTTCTCGTTGGCATAGAAATCATTGCCCGGCATCGACGACACCTTGGTCTTGCTGTCGGCCGTCCATTCGCCCATCGAATGCGGATGCTGCTGCGCATAGCGTTTGACCGCCTTGGCCGCGCGGCGGTCGCTGTTGCCCTCGCGCAGAACCGGGTTCACGGCCGAGCCCTTGATCGCGTCATAGCGGGCGCGGATCTCTTTCTCGGCGTCGGTCTTGGGATCCTCGGGGTAGTCCGGGATGTCATAGCCCTGCCCCTGCAGTTCCTTGATGGCAGCGACCAGCTGCGGCACCGAGGCCGAGATGTTGGGCAGCTTGATCACGTTGGCCTCGGGGGTTTTCACCAGCTCACCCAAGGCGGCCAGATCGTCGGGCTGACGCTGCTCTTCGGTCAGGTTTTCGGGGAAGGCCGCGATGATGCGCCCGGCCAGCGAAATATCCTTGGTTCCAACGCTGACGCCCGCGGCCGAGGCGAATTTGCGGATGATGGGCAGGAACGAGGCACTGGCCAGCTCCGGCGCTTCGTCTACGATGGTATACAATATGTCGAAGTTCGATTTTTCTGCCATGTTCCCTTACCTTTTTTAAGCCTTTCAGGGGCGTGCGATCCGAGAGTTGTGCCGCGTGCGGCGCGGCGTGCGAGGAGCGTGAATGCTGTTCCGCTCCGGGGTGACTCTGATTTGACAGGGCTTCCCTTAAATCACCCGGGGCCCGGGATCAATCGCAACTGAATGCGCATTTTGACCCAGTTTGCGCAAAACCGCGCATATGCCCGTATTTTCAGCCCGCCGACGATACGCGACGCCTTTCCCTTGGCGCGGGCGCTGGCTAAGACGGTTCTCCAACCCGAGATCAAGGAGGCCCCGTTGGACCGTATCGCCCGCACCATCGCCACGGAAATCAATGCCCGCCCCGAACAGGTGGACGCAGCGGTCAAGCTGCTGGACGAAGGCGCCACCGTGCCCTTCGTGGCGCGCTACCGCAAAGAGGTGACGGGCGGGCTGGATGACAGCCAGCTGCGCACCCTGTCCGACCGGTTGGCCTATCTGCGCGAGCTTGAGGCGCGGCGCGAGACGATCCTGAAATCGATCAAGGATCAAGGGAAGCTGACCGACGATCTGGCCAAATCCATTGCCCGCGCCGAAACCAAGGCACAGCTGGAAGACATCTACCTGCCCTACAAACCCAAGCGTCGCACCAAGGCGATGATCGCGCGGGAAAACGGGCTGGAGCCGCTGGCCGACGCGATCCTGGCCGACCGCAGCGCCGACCCCGAAGTTCTGGCCCAGGCCTATGTGACCGAGGCCGTGCCCACCACCAAGGACGCGCTGAATGGCGCGCGCGACATCATCACCGAGCGTCTGACCGAAAACGCCGCCCTTCTGGGCGAGCTGCGCAGCTTCATGCAGGCCGAGGCGCTGCTGACCTCGAAGGTGATCGAGGGCAAGGAACAGGAAGGCGCCAAGTTCAGCGACTATTTCGACCATGCCGAGCCCTGGGCCAAGGTGCCTTCGCACCGGGCGCTGGCGATGCTGCGCGCCTCGAAAGAGGGGATCGTGACGCTGGACATCGCCCCCGACCCGGAAACCGGCGCCGCCCGGGCCGAGGCGATCGTGGCCGCCCATCTGCAGACGCGCAGCGACGGGCCGGGCGATGCCTGGCTGCGCAAGGCCGCAGGCTGGACCTGGCGGGTAAAGCTGTCGCTGTCGATGATGGTCGAGCTGATGGCCGATCTGCGCAGCCGCGCGCAGGAGGAGGCCATTCAGGTTTTTGCACGCAATCTCAAGGACTTGCTTTTTGCCGCCCCTGCCGGACCTCGCCCCACTCTGGGGCTGGACCCGGGCATCCGCACCGGCGTCAAGGCCGCGGTGGTGGACGCGACGGGCAAGCTGGTGGCGACCGACACGCTCTATCCGTTCCAACCCAAGAACGATCTGCGCGGCGCACAGGCCACCATCCTGAACCTGATCGCCACCCACAAGGTTGAACTGATCGCCATCGGCAACGGCACCGCCAGCCGCGAGACCGAGCGGTTGGTGGCCGACACGCTGAAACTGCAACCCAAAGGGGTGCGGGCCCCCACCAAGGTCGTGGTGTCCGAGGCCGGGGCCTCGGTCTATTCCGCTTCGGAACTGGCCGCGCGCGAATTTCCCCATCTGGATGTCTCGCTACGTGGCGCGGTATCGATCGCCCGCCGCCTGCAGGACCCGCTGGCCGAGCTGGTCAAGATCGAACCCAAGAGCATCGGCGTCGGCCAGTATCAACACGACGTCGATCAACACCGGCTGAGCCAGTCTCTGGAGGCAGTGATCGAAGACGTGGTGAACGCCGTGGGCGTCGATCTGAACACCGCCTCGGCGCCGCTGCTGGCCAATGTCTCCGGCCTGGGTCCCGGTCTGGCCGAAGCCATCGTTGCGCATCGCGACCTGAACGGCGCGTTCCGGTCGCGGCAGGATCTTCTGAAGGTCGCGCGCCTCGGCCCCCGCGCTTTTGAACAATGCGCGGGCTTTCTGCGCATCCGCGACGGGGATGAGCCGTTGGACGCCTCGGCCGTCCACCCCGAGGCCTATGACGTGGCCCGCCGCATCGTGCGGGCCTGCGGCCGCGACATCCGTCAGATCATGGGAAATGACGGTGCGCTGCGTGGTCTACGCGCCGAACAGTTCGTCGATGACCGCTTCGGCCTGCCCACGGTGCGCGACATCTTTGCCGAGTTGGAAAAGCCCGGCCGCGACCCGCGCCCCAGTTTCGTGACCGCCAGTTTCAAGGAAGGTGTCGAGGAGATCACCGACCTCAAACCCGGCATGATGCTGGAAGGCACCGTGACCAACGTCGCTGCCTTTGGCGCCTTCGTCGATATCGGCGTACATCAGGACGGGCTGGTGCATGTCAGCCAGCTGGCCGACCGGTTCGTTAAAGACCCGCATGAGGTGGTCAAGGCTGGTCAGGTCGTGCGCGTTCGTGTGGTCGAAGTGGACGTGCCTCGCAAGCGGATCGGGCTGAGCATGCGCAAGGATGGCGGGGCTTCTGCAAGGCAAGATCGCGACGTCAAAGGCCAGAACACGCGCGAAAAGAATAAAGGCGTCCCGAAACTACAACGCGCAAAATCTGCCCATAATGCGCAGCACAGCGCGATTGGGGATGCGCTGCAAAATGCACTGAAAAATCAATAAGCCCCCTGCCCCGCCTGAGCCTCAGGCGGGGGTTTCCGTCTGGAACGCATCGGGCTCCAACTCCTCCCAAAAGGCGAAAATGGCGTTGGCGTTCAAACCTGATCGCCATCCGTGTTGCCGGAAATTCTCTCGGTCTAGCTCGTCCGACAAAGTCGACATGAACAAGCGTTTGTCGGCATCCCGTTGAGTGGGGTTTCGCCGCGAAACCAGATCTTCGACGATGGCCAGCTTGCGGGCACGCTCAGCACGTTCTGCCACCCGCGCGGCATAAGCTTGATCTTCGCGTGCCTTCTCTTCCTCCCGCTGCTTGGCTGCGGCCAGCGCCTCGGGACTGGGCGGTTTCACTGTCTCTGCCGCGGGGGCCTTGTAGTCATCGCGCAAGGCGGCCGAAAGATATCCCAGCGTTGATTTCACGTCCCCCTGCCCGGCTACATAGTCCAGCTTCTGCTGAACGTAATCCTCACCATGCTCAGATATCCACTGACGCGCCAGCCGATCGGACACCCCTTGTTTGCGCAAGGTTTTGTAGACCGCCAGGTTGCGCACCCCATCGCTGTCGTCGATCTCGAACATTGCCTTCTGCGGGTTCGCCTTGATCAGGAACCGAATGTCGGTGACGCTGCGGCCCTTCTTGCGGAACTCGGGCTCGATCAGAATATCCGAGCTTTTGTTCACCTCGACCACTGCGGGTTTGATGATCTTGGCATTCAGGTGTTTGAAGCTCGTGTAATAGTCGCTGCCGTCCACACCCATCAACTTGCGGAACACCTCGAGCGTCCACCACCCGGTCGACCCGGTACGGACGAAACGATAACAGTTTTCATACAAGGCCAGCCCGTGCCCCGAGCTGAAATTGCGCTGGATATGCACATTGATCAACGCATAGATCTTCGGATCGTACAGCTTCTGCGCCAAGGCCGGAGAATAGGCATATTCGCAGATCCCGCCCTTGAGCTTGGCGAAACTCAGCAAGGACGACACGCCCCACTCTTGCCGACCTTTTTCATCGAGCATGTCCCATTCGGCCACTGTCTCGGCAAGCGCTCTCAGGCTGGCGCGCAATGTGTCGAAGTCGTTCGAGTTGTAGCCCACCATCATCGCCAGGGTGCGGGCATCGATCGTATGGGTCTGCGCCGTGGTCAGTGAGTCGTAGGCATTGAGAAGCAACACATTGGAAAGCTTTCGCTGCAACAGCGTCAGCTTGCCGCTGATATGGATCGCGGCCACATTTTTTTTCACCGTTTCCCGACGCAAAGCGCCTGAGAGGTGATCCATGTCCAGTTGTGTATCCGGCATGATTCTGCCCGGCTGCTCGTTTCCAAAGTTTGTGACACAAAAGGTACCCATGGATCAACTGAATTTGGGTCCCCATATACAGGATGGAGCGAATCCCGTAGACAGGTACCTATCCGAATCGGCGACCCAGTTATCCACAGAAGCCGGGGCCAATTGTTTCACACTTGGAGTCGTGACCCGCGTAGGCGGCGATCAACGCACTTGGATTAGACCCTAAATAGCCCACGATAGAGCCGAACCGCGAATCGGTGCCCTTCTCCCCGGATTCGGGACCCTTTGATCCTGTATACAGGTCCCTTTTAACCCGAAGCCAGGAACCCTTGGTCCTGTATCCGGGTGCCGATGCGACCACAAATATATGATTTATTTATGTTTTCTGTCGTCAAAGAATCTAAAACCCTTAAAGAAAATAAACTCTTTGGTGTGCCCTTTTCTGAGAATAAATGCCGGTTTCGTCGCGAAACCGAACTCTTCGGCATTCTTCTGTGGAAAACTGCTCTTTCGAGGATAGCGCAGAAGGAAAATGTTCGGTACATTTCCTGATATACGCCGGAAAGGCGAACATTATTCGAGGCATCGACAGTGACAAAATCTAAACAACCTGCTCTACCGCCGTACTTCAACCTGGATCCGGCCAAGGCTGCATCAAAGTTACCCGATCCTATCGGGACATCACGATTCGCAAAAGCTGCAACCTTCTGTGCCAAAGGGCGCGAAGATCTAGCCCGCCGCGGGTATGCGCCCGATGGCGAAAAGCGCCTCCGCCGGTTTTCGATTTGGGAGATTACCAAATACCTGATCCCGGTGGCTCCGGCCCACCTGCGCCGCGTCCTCAAGGCAAATCCTGACCTCCCGCAAGGCGAAGGCGAAGCAGGATCGAAATGGTTCACCCTCGAAGAAGTTCTGACCTTGAGGCGCCATTTCGCGGCCGAAGGTGTAAGCACCAAGGAATACCTGCCCTACCGGCCGGAAAATCTGCCGGCAAAAGTTGTTGCCGTTGCCAATTTCAAAGGTGGCGTGGGCAAGACGTCCACCGCTGCTCATCTGGCAATGTCGGCCGCGTTGGACGGTTATAAAGTGCTGGTGATTGATCTTGATAGCCAGGGATCCATGACGTCGATCCTGGGTGGTCGCGTCGCGGATGAATGGCAGACAGTCTTCCCCTTGATCGCAAAAGACTATGCGCGCGCGGTTCAGGAAGAGAACAGGGTCCGCGCCGCTGCCGGTCAACCCGAAATCCCATTGGATGAAACTCTGCAAGAGGCACTGAGAACCCAACCTCAAGATGTCATCCAGAAGACCCATTGGCCCAACATTGATCTCATTGGTGCTCAACTAAACCTCTATTGGGCTGAATTTCAGATCCCGGTCTGGCGGATGGGCCTTCGCAGTTGGCCGCTGTGGGACGGGCTCACCAACTTCTTGCAGGACGAGGCCGTATTGAATGATTACGACATCGTATTCCTCGATACTCCTCCTGCACTTGGGTACCTAACGATCAATGCGCTGGCCGCAGCGGACATTTTGCTGGTGCCACTCGGAGCTTCATTCCTGGAATTTGATTCCACCGGGCGCTTCTTTGACATGCTCTACACCACATTCGCCAGTATCGAGGATGGCGAGAACGCGGCACAAAGGGCGGCTGGGTTGCCCGAACTCAAGTTCGAGTGGGATGTCGTGCGCGCGATCATCACCCGGTTCGACGCCAGTCAGCAAACGGACATGGCCAACGTAATACAGGCGTATTTCGGTGACTTCATGAACGCCTATCGGCAGGACTACACCGCTTTGGTGGGACAGGCCGGAGAACAGGTGAACGGAATCTACGAAGCGGACTACCGTGACTTTAACCGCGACACCTATGTCCGGGGGCGAGAGACCTTCGATCGAACTTACGCGGAATTCAAAGAAGTGCTGATCGGGTGTTGGTGGCGCGACGCCCAGATGGGAGGACAGGCAGATGGCTAAACGCAGAAGACTGACGGCGCCGGATGCGGCGGAACTTGAACAACTCGAGGCTGGTTTCGCCGCGAAACCCTCGATCAGCCCGTTCGAGGCCAACCCGTCAACTCCGCCAATCGCGCAGGTCGCGGCAGAGGCCGCGACGCTGAATGGCATGGCAGCAGTGACCGACCGCGCAACCCTTGCAAAAGACCAGGGCGACGCTGCGCGTTGGCGGGATGCCCAGGACGCGGGCTTGGTCGCAGAGATGGTGCCCATCGATCAGATCGACGCCGATTTCTTGCGGCGCGACCGCATGGTCGATGACGAAGAGGCAATGTCCGAACTGCTGGAATCTCTGCGCTCCAACGGACTGCGGACGCCGATCGAGGTGACCAAAACCGAGGATGGCTATGGCCTGATATCGGGCTATCGCCGGTTGGACGCCTTCCGCCGTTTGGCCGGCGGTGACCCGAAATTCGCCCAAATTCCCGCGTTCGTGCGCCAGGCTGGCGCAGGGCAGGGGGCGTATGTTTCGATGGTCGAGGAGAACGAACTTCGATCAAACCTCAGCCCGTATGAACGTGGGCGCATCGCTGTCCTCGCTGTGGGGCAGGGTGTGTTCCCGTCGACCGAAGCCGCCGTGGATGTTCTGTTCGCCGCAGCCTCCAAGGCCAAAAGGTCCAAGGTCCGCAGCTTTGCGGTGGTTCACGAGGCCTTGGGCGACTTACTGCAGTACCCGGTTGCGTTGTCGGAAAAGGCAGGTCTCAGGATTGCCGCGGCTATCCGGGATGGCGCGCAGGCCAAGCTGAGGGAGGCCTTGTCCCGGGGTGAGGCCACGGACCCGAAATCGGAACTGACCGTGATAGAGGCTGCGTTGAAAGACGCGCCTGCACCGACTCAGGAAAAGCCGCGTGGGGGCCGCCCGAAACAGATTCAACGGCTGCCTATTCAGACGCTGCCCAAAGGCGGAGAATTGCGAGCAGAGGTATCAGCGGGCGAATTGCGGATACATCTTCGCGGCCGGACTCTGAGCGTAGACGAAGCCGCGCGGTTGTTGGAACGGCTCGTCGAACATTTGGGCTGACCATTTTTTACCATTGGTTTGGCCTGTGCTTCCACGGGCCAAACCTTCCTGTAAACAGGTACCTTTCCGCCACTTCCCCTGTAGTATGCAAAAAGGAATAATTATGATCATTATGACGGACGCTCGGTTTGTTTCCAATAAGCCGGCGTTTGACCATTTTGACGCCGAACCGCCACCGCTATGAGTAGCGGAGAGACAGACTGAAACTTGGGTAGTGTGAACGTCGGCTGGGCCAATTCTGGCTGGATGCGTTCTTGATTGAATCCCGCTTGGCCCGAAGGTGCATTTTGCCAGCCAGTAGACGCAAATTCCGACTTGGGATAGGTTCGTGTTGGGGCAACAATTCGGGCGTTCCGCCTTGCATTGGCAATTAATACGCAACGCGCTGACTATAAGGGCCGGCATTCGGTCGGACATATTTTAGCTTCGTCAGAAACCAGGTCTCTCTGACTGACGCCGATTGGACAAAAGGCAAAGCACATTGAAGTAATTTCGACCGAGGACTGAAGATGGCTGACATCAAGGCGTGGTTGGAGAGGTATTCCCTTGAGAAGTACCATGATGTGTTCGCCTCGAACGCGATCGAATTGGATGTTCTTGCCACCCTCACTGAAAATGACCTGGTCGAGCTTGGACTGAACCTCGGGGATCGCAAACGCATGATGCGGGCGATCGAGGCGCTTCGCTCGGATCAAGGTGGCGTTTCACATTCCGAGAATGCTCTCACGCCATCGCAAACTGGGCCTCACGCGCCTCAACCCACGGCATTGGAAGGTGTCCCCGAGCGCAGGTATCTGACTTTGGTCTTTGTCGATCTCGTTGGATCGACTGAATTGTCCAGTCATCTGGATCTTGAGGAGTACCGCTCCGTTCTGCACGACTATCAAGCCCTTTGTTTTGATGTCGTGACCCGGCACCAGGGGCACATTGCCCAATTCATCGGAGATGGAGTGGTTGCTTATTTCGGTTATCCGACGGTCGAAGAGAACGATGCGGAAAGGGCTGTTGCCGCCGGACTGGAAATCTGCGGCTCCATTGGTCGTATCAAACACGGCAAGGGTGAGGTCATCGGGGTTCGGGTCGGGATTTCTTCCGGGGAAGCCGTGGTTGACAATCACTCGACTTTGGGAGGTCTGGTGGTCGGTGAGGTGCCGAATTTGGCGGCCCGTATCCAGGAACTGGCGGACCCTGGGACGGTCGCCATCAGCGAGCACACCAAGCTGCTGATCGGGAGCAACTTTCGCTGCGAGTGGAAGGGGAAGCAAAGCCTCAAGGGGTTTGAGAACCCGATCGGCATCTGGAAAGTTCTGAGTGCGGAAGAGCCGATGTTGCGGTTTCAGGCGCGTCCCGGAGTTCAAGGCTCGCCCTTCGTCAACCGGGTCGATGAGGTCGCGACGATCAAGAAGCATTGGCAGGCCGCACTGAATGGAGAAGGGCAGGCGGTTATGGTTTCCGGTGAGGCCGGCATCGGAAAATCGCGTCTTGTCGAGGAAGCGACCCGCGGATTCGAAGAGCAACAATATCTGCGGCTTGGGTTCCAATGCTCGCCCAACCACGAGCGAAGTGCCCATTTCCCGGTTCTCAGCTGGATCAGCCACATGGCCGATTTCCGCAGAACCGACTCCGACCAGCGGAAGCTGCGCAAACTCAGGCAACTGTTTCAGGAATGGTCGGAGGTTCCGGAAGACTATCTTCCTTTGTTTGCCTATGCCATGTCGTTGCCGGTGGAGGCCGAGGAAGACCTGCTGAAACTGCCCTTTGACCGGCTCAAGCAGCAGTTTCAGGAGGCCTTGGTGCAGACCGTTGCTGCGCTGGCGCGGCATCGACCGGTTCTGTTGCTGTTTGAAGACCTGCATTGGATCGATCCCTCGACTGAGGAAATCATCGCTTTGTTGATCGAGCGCTTCAGGTCCATGCCCGTCATGATCATGTGCACGTTCCGCCCGTCCTACCATCCACCGTGGGAAGGCCGGGAGGGTGTCGTCCCGCTGACGATTTCCCGCCTCGACCGGGACCACGTCCACCAGATGCTGGATGCGCTTTTGCAGTCCAAGCAAGTGACACAGACCATGAAAGACCGGATCGCGAACAGGACGGATGGCGTCCCTCTGTTTGCGGAAGAGATGGCACGAATGATCCAGGACGGGTTCTTCGACCAGACGGACGCGTCCGCAATGCAGATGCAACAGGCACTGCCATCGACGCTCAAGGAACTGTTCTGGGCCATGTTCGACCGGCTGAGCACGGCCCGCGATATCGTGCCGGTCTGCGCCGCCATTGACCGCAACATCCTGCCTGCGATGGTCAGTTCGGTCAGCGGTCAATCGTACGAGGCAACCCTGCGCATGTTGGACGAGTTGGTCGAAGCGCAAATATTGGTGCGGCGCGGGGTCAATATGGGAGGCGCCTATGCGTTCCGCCACGCTTTGATACGGGACGCGGCCTATGACCTGATGTTGCCCAGTCGGGCGCGGGCGGTGCACAGCCGGATCGCCGAGGTTCTCGACACTTCGTTCAGTGACCTTGTGGGTCAGAACCCTGAATTGCTGGCCCAGCACTATGCCCGCGCGGACATGCCCAAACAGGCCCGGGACGCGTGGCGCCGGGCGGCAGTCATCTCGGGCGAGCGATTTGCCAACGAAGAAACCATCCACCATCTCAATGAAGCCTTGACCGAGAACGACAAAATCACCCCAAGCCCCGAACGGGATCGAGAAGAGATTTCGCTGCGCAAGATGCTGAACGTGGCCCTCAGTACCAGGGCGTTCGGGTCGAAAGAGGTTTTGGCCAATCTGGACCGGTTCCGCCACCTGCTTGACCGTTCCTCCGCCAGTGTGACGGATGCGTTTCTGGCCGTGCATGTGCAGTTCGGTGCTCAGTTGACTCTGGGCGATCCGAGGGGCGCGTTGGCTTTGTGTGATTACCTGGAGGAGGTCGCACGGCGCGCGGAAAACCCGACGATGGAGGCGCTCGCGGCGCACAATATCGGCATGAGCAACTTCATGCTCGGCCGTCTGGAGGTCGCCATTTCTGCTTTCGACCGAGCGATTGCGTTACGCGGGGCAACTGATCCGGACGATCTGCTGAATTATCACGAGGCAGACATATACTTGGTTGATCAGGCGATGCGGTGCTGGGCCGTGGCGCTGCAAAGCGGAGACGGCGAAACGTTTCGCGCCGAGCTAACGGAACTGGCTGAGCGGATCAGTCGTGAACCACACGATTTCACGCGTTGCTACGGGCTGAACATCCTGGCGACCATCTATCAGATATTGGGCGACACAAGTGCATTGCTGAATATGGTCAACCGGGCTCTCGAGATCAGTGGGCAACGGGAGTTCCACTACTGGGATGCCTGGGGCCGCATCCTGCACGGCTGGGCGCGGGCATCAGAAGGTCACCCTGCCGAGGGGATCGCCGAGATCTCGGCCGGGATCGACGCCTATGTTGATACAGGTTCAACTCAGATCGTTCTCTACGCTCAGACGTTGCTCGCAGACGCGCACTTGATGGCCGGAGAGATCGCTGAAGGCTTGAAGGTGATCGAACTTGTGCGAGCGGGTGAGAAATCCTGGAGTGTCCGGTACCAGCTCCCATTCACCGACCGGGTCGAGGCGGCCTTGCGCAATGCGCAGTCCGAAGTCGCAATGAAGTGAACCACCCGGTTCGACGCAGTTTTTACGCCAGGTTTTTGGTCTGGACATAACTTCAGCCGAACTGCCGAAAGGTGCGATTATTGAAACATATACGAAAATTTGATAGTGTTTGATGGCATTGTTTCGATTTTTAGATCAAAAAACTGGGGATAATCATGTTCAGACTTAAGGCTTTAGGCGTTTCAATTCTTGGCGCAGCGATGGCGCTTGCAATCCAAGGACCAGCAAAGGCCCAGGAGATTTTGTCCGAAGACGGAACCGTAAAATTTGAAGATGGGATACCGCAGTACTCCGGCGGCACCGAGTTGTTTACCTTTCAGTATCATCAAATCGTGGATGAAAATGATCCTGAGAACCTGCTGTTTTCAGCTGACCGTCAGTTGGTTTCCTTGGATCCCGTTGAACTTTTCCGTGAATACGGAGACTCCACGCGGGTTTTGGAGGCCCCCGGAATGTCGGCGCTTATGGCGCAGTCTTTGGAGGGTGGTTTTGCGTCGTCCTTTTCGGACATGGTTCTGACGGAACTTGCGGTGCTGCAGAAAAATTGTGTCGTCAACGGTGCTCCGATCCAAAGTGCCACCATCAAGCCGGTTTACAGCGTTCTAAGGCTTCACACGAACCCGATTAGAACAAACGCCGTGCTGAACATTTTTTCGTACAAATTGCTGGAATGCAGTGAAGACGGAGTTGATATTTCCATCCCGCTCAAGCGCCGGTGGGTCATCTCGATTGGTTCCGGGTTGGAACAGGGGCCGATCGACAAGACAATCGGTGGGGTCCAGATGACCTACAAGATGTTCGCGCAGGGTAAATCGATCAAGCTGATGGCTTATTACTCCAATCTGACACTGCATGGCGAAAGATGGGGACCGAATATGCGTCTAATTTCCGGGTTTGACCAACTCGGCAATGTCGACCCCAGAAACAAGTACTACACTCCGAAGGCCGCAAGTTGCCTTGATATCGACTTCAAGAACAAGCCGCCGAATGATGTTGACGTTTGGTCTGTTGCGCCCAGCGACATGAGGTTCTGCGCCCGTGGGTGCATCCCCGGAGATGTCAGCGCCACCAAGTAAGGCTGCTTCTGTTCAGGGTTAACCAAACGCAGACCCCGCGCCTGTTTGCCAAGACAGGTCGATCGGGATGCCGCCACGTGGATACCAGTGCCTTCCAATCCGCAACCACCGCTGCGTCGGAAACCTGACCCGGCGCCGGGCAATGGAAACGGTGCAGTTCTCTTGGAAGGAGCCGTGGTTTCGGAACGATCCCAGGAACAGTTTCAGCGACTTCGACCTGACAAGCCAGCCCCCCGAATTCAATCGATCACCAGATGACCATAGTCAGCCTGTCCATTCATCGGGCAGAGCGAAGTGAATTCGGGCGCGGTGAACCTCACGCACTATTCGAAATCGGCTTGTGGAATCTGAACCCTTGTTTTGCAACTCGAATACGCTGCAACCGGGATGCGCAGTGTGTAACGGTGGGCAAGCTACTGCCAAGCCGATCTGTTTCGTGGTCTCTGAGTTTCCTGCCGAGTTTTACGCATTTCGAGGTGGCCGGCGGGTCAGCGCATGACAAAAGGATCAGGAATAGGGTCGTCGCTGGTGCGCAGCCAAACGGACTTGATTTTGGTGTAGTCCAATGCAGCCTGCAGCCCGCCCTCGCGCCCATGCCCCGACAATCCATGCCCCCCAAACGGAGCGATCGGACTGACTGCGCGGTAGGTGTTGACCCAGACAATGCCGGCTCGGATTGACCGAACCATCCGATGGGCCCGCGTGAGGTTTTGCGTGAACACGCCCGAGGCCAGGCCAAACCGGGTATCGTTTGCGATCGCGATGGCCTCATCTTCTGTTTCGAAGGAAACGACCGACAGGACGGGGCCGAAGAATTCGTGCGTCAAGCAATCAGCATCGCGCGCCCGACTGCAATCCAGAATGGTCGGTGGAAAGTAGAATCCCGCGTGATCAAGTGGCTGGCCGCCAATAATCAATTGCGCGCCTTGGGCCTGCGACCGGGTGACAAGTTCGGCGGCCCATTTCTGCTGCCGCTGCGTGCACAGGGGCCCGACTTCGGTCGCCATATCATCCGGTGCGCCGATCACGACCGCTTCGGCC
The DNA here is from genome assembly GCF_013032855.1 of Ruegeria arenilitoris. Classification (GTDB taxonomy): domain Bacteria; phylum Pseudomonadota; class Alphaproteobacteria; order Rhodobacterales; family Rhodobacteraceae; genus Ruegeria; species Ruegeria arenilitoris. Next base: position 401,750 of record NZ_WQDA01000004.1, on the reverse strand, counting down.
TTTTGCCGCAGACGGTCCAGGACCGCGTCCTTGATCGATGCCTGAACCACAAGCCGCGACCCGGCAACGCAGCTTTGACCCGACGCCGCGAAAATTCCGGAAACCTGAGCGTTGACCGCACTGTCCAGATCCGCGTCCTCGAACACGATAAAGGGCGACTTTCCACCCAACTCCAAAGAGGTCGATGCCAGGTTCTCTGCCGAGTTTCGCACGATATGCCGTGCCGTTTCCGGCCCGCCGGTAAAGGCGACATGGGCAATTCTTTCGTGCCGGGTCAAGGCAGCGCCGACATCGGGCCCGCCCGTCAGGACATTCAGAACGCCTTCGGGAAACCCGGCCTTGTGAAAGATCCGCGCGAATTCCAGCATTGGGGCAGGGGCCTCTTCCGAGGCCTTCAGCACCACTGTGCAACCGGCCGCCAGGGCCGGGCCGATCTTGACCGCCGACAGGAACAATTGCGAGTTCCAGGGCACGATCGCCGCGACAACCCCCACGGGTTCTCGCCGCAGCCAAACTTCCATATCTGGCTTGTCGATGGGCAAATGGGCGCCTTCGATCTTGTCCGCGAGGCCCGCGTAGTAACGATAGTAATCCGCGACATAGGCAATCTGCGCCGAGGTTTCGCGGATGATTTTGCCTGTATCGCGGGTTTCCAGCTCGGCCAGTCTCGGTGCGTTTTCGGCGACCAGATCTGCCAATCGATATAGCAGCTTGCCCCGCGCCGTTGCGGTCAATGACGCCCATTCCGGGGAATTGAAGGCCTGGTCCGCTGCCATCACGGCCTGGTCCACATCGGCTTGGCTGGCGGCGGGCATCTGCGCCCAAGCCTCACCTGTAGATGGGTCGACACTTTCGAACCAAGTGTCGCCATCGCGGAAAGTGCCGCCGATATAGTTCTGAAACCGTTGCATCCAGAATTCCCCTATTGAAAGGCCGGCATCACATCCTTGATGAAACGCTCCAACGAGGCCTTTTTGCGTTCAAACGGCATGCTGGAGTCGATCCAGAATGAATACTCGTTATACCCCAGTTCCTCGCATCTCCGAAGCCGGTCGATCACGGTATCGGCTGTTCCGATGACAAGGTCCCGCTCCATGTTCTGGGGCGAATAGAACGGATGCTTGGCGATTTCGGCATCACTCAGCGGGGCGATCAGGCCCTGTGTGACGTCACGCTTGTTCATGAACCATGCACCGAAATAGCAGTAGAACCGGTTCAACTCGATGGCGGCCTGTTTCACGTCGTTCTGATCTTCGGCCACGTAAGTGTGGCGCAGCAACATGATCTTGGGGCGCGGCATGTCAGGAAACTTTGCGCAGGCGGCATTGAACTTGGCCATCAGGTCGATGACCTCGTCGTCGCCGTTCCACAATGGCGTGACCTGTACGTTGCACCCTGAGCGTACGGCGAATTCGTGGCTGTTGGGGTCGCGTGCCGCCACCCAGATGGGCGGCCCACCAGGTTGCAGGGGCAGGGGCGACGAGGTGGTCCTGGGAAATTGGTGGAATTCGCCGTCATGGGCGTAATCTCCCTGCCAGAGCTGTTTCACGGCAGGGATGAGTTCGCGCATGCGCTGCCCGGCTTCCCAGGCATCCATTCCAGGCATCATGCGTTCGTATTCGTAACTGTAGGCACCGCGGGCAATGCCCAGATCCAGCCGACCGTCGGTTATGATGTCCGTCATCGCGGCCTCGCCTGCCAAACGGATCGGATGCCAGAACGGCGCGATCACGGTCCCGGTGCCCAGCCGGACATTCCGGGTGTGCCGAGCCACGTCAATCAGGCTGAGAAACGGGTTGGGCGCTATGGTAAAGTTCATCCCGTGGTGCTCGCCCGTCCAGACGGCATGCATCCCGCCGTCGTCGGCGATTTTGCACAGTTGGATGAACTCGTCATACAACTGCTTCTGGTCCTGCTCTGGCGAAATCCGCTCCATATGCGCAAACAGCGAGAACTTCATTTCAACTCCCCCGAACCAACGGTTTGACCTGTCCGCTGGTTTCATCTCCGTAGTATATGCCGAAATTGCCCAAACGGCTTTCCCGGGCAAAACGTTCCAGCATTGTACAGATCGCCGGGTCCGCGACATCCATCAGCGTCGACTCGACGATCTGCGTAAAAGCCCCGTTGGCTGGGGTCCCGTCCTCGGCTTGGCAAAGGAACGAGATATGCTGTCGTCGCGACTTGTCCTGGTAGACCGAATAGATGAAGCCCGGTTCTGCCTTGATCCCACATCCCGCGATCAACTGGGCCAATGCAGTATCGGCGCCGTTGGCCACGTCCTCGGTCGCCGGAATGGTCAGCCCGCCGTTGCCATCGTCCAGCAGAAGGATCTGGCCGTCCCGCTCGATCAACGCGGAAACCACGACGCCCGCGCGACGGTTCAGCGCCCGGGCTTCGGCGGCAGGCGTCACGTAGGCGCCGCGGGCATAGCCCAGGCCAGGTGCGATCGAGTGGTCGAAGGCCTCGACCCGACCGATCAGGATCAGGTGGTCGCCGGCTTCGACCGTCTTGAAAACCGAGCAGTCAAACCAGGCTGAAACCCCGTCAAGGATTGGTGCGCCGTTGGGTCCTGGCTTCCAATCGACACCGGCAAACCGGTCCTGTGAAGGGCGTGCGAAGGTGTTCGAAACACTGATCTGATCCTCCGACAGGATGTTGACGGCGAATCCGGTGGCTTCAGAGAATGTGTTGAAATTGCTGGATGTATTGGCAAGACAGACCGATATCAGCGGAGGGTCCAGCGAAACCGAGGAAAAGGAATTGGCGGTAAAGCCGATCGGTCGGCCGGATTCGTCATGGGTCGTGACCACCGTGACACCGGTGAGAAAGGTTCCGAACGCGCTGCGCAGGGCGCGAGGGTCGAAATCGGTCATGCGGGCGACCTTTCGTGCGTTGGGGTCTTCAGCCATTGAACAAGGGCCGCGTTGACAGTCTTTGGATCAGTGAGGTTCACCATGTGCCGATGACCCTCGACGATAACCGCCTGCCCTTTGGCGGCCGCGGCGATGGCGCGGGTCATGTCGGGTGTGGAATTCGGATCCTCAGCACCCGTCAACGCCAGCAAAGGGCAAGAGATCTGAGGGTAGCGATCAGCGTAGACCATGTCGCCCCGGGCAAAGGCATCGTAGGCCGCCGAATAGCCGTTTATGTCGACCGCGGCCAACCATGCGGCGACCCTGTCCCGAGCGGTGCGGTCGGCCGGACTGTTTGCGAACCAGCGTTGCAGCGGGGTTTCCAGATCAAACGTTCCGGCGCTGATCAAGCCGGCGCGCGCCAGCACAGAGTCCCGGGCCTGGTCATCCCGACGAAACACTCCGTTCAGCAAGGCGACGCGCCGGACCCGATCGGGATGTTCGACCGCAAACCCGCCGGCAATCAGTGCGCCCATCGAATGACCGACAAGGTTCACGTGATCCAGGTTCAAAGCGTCCAGCGCCGCCCGCAGCCACTCCACAAATGCTGGTAACTGCGCCCCCGCAGCGATCGGGCCGGACTGGCCATGCCCTGGCAGATCCAGTGCGTAGACCGCATGCAAGTCGGACAAGGCATCGATCTGCGGTGCCCAGGCCTCCGACTGCATACCGACCCCGTGCAACAGGACCAGAGGTTCGCCATCGGGGCGGCCGGCGAAGCGCAAGCCAAGGCGCCCGAATGGTTCAGACAGCTGCCGGATTGTCGACGTCATGTCCTAAATCCTTCAGATCCTGATAACGATCTCCGATGCGGTGATGCGGGCGCCCTCCGATCGAAGCGCCCAAAGCGATCATGATCTCATCCGGGGCCGGAGCGTCGGCGACCTGCAGGTGGATGGTCAGATAGTGGCTGCGCCGCCCACCATCATTCTTGTCCATCAGGGGAATTTGCATGGCCGCATTCGCCGGTCCGCGCGTGTTGGTGAAGGCAAGGTAGGATTTTGCACCAACCGCCTCGCGATAGGCATTTCCGAACCTCAGGGTATGGATCAGGGCCGACCCGTGCTCGACCTCGCCATTCACTCCGACAACGGCGGCTTTGCCATAGGCTTCAACCCGGTCACCGCCGCCGGCCGCCTCGAGAATCATCTCGGTCAGCATGTGGCCCAGCCCCGGAGCACAATCGTGTATCTCCGGACGAAGATCTTCGACAAAGCCGCGGCCCGCCCAGGGATTGGTGACGACGGCAACCGCCGCGATCAAGGTCAAAGGGCGCTCGGCGGCTTTGCCACCTTCGATCAGCGTGTTTTCGACATGCAGCAGTGTTTTACGGATGGTGGAGGGCATCGCAAAGCTCCTGTGATTCCGTTTCCGGCATGATGGTATACCATAAGACAGGATGTCAATCATACCTTGCTGAGGCAACGCGCGACAGGTAGATTCCCGTCCATGACAACGCCAAGACTCACCAAGATCGATCATCCTCCGGCAACCCTGCGCGACATGGTGCAGGAGCGTATGCGCGAGGCCATCATCGAAGGTGTTTTCCAGCCCGGCGAACGGCTGGTGGAACGTCCGCTATGTGATCAGCTTGGTGTCAGCAGGACAGTTATCCGGGAAACGATCCGCTATCTCGAGGCCGAGGGGCTGGTCGAAATTCTGCCCGGGCGCGGGCCGATCGTGGCTTCGATCACACGGGACGAGGCACGGCAGATCTACGATATCCGCCGCATGCTGGAAACCGCGGCCGCCGAGAACTGCGCGCGCAATATCACATCAGACAGGGCCAGCAGCCTGCATGGGGCGCTGGTGCGGCTCAAGCAAGGTTTCGTGGACAAGACACCGGGCTCGATCTTCCGCGCCACTTCCGATTTCTACTCAGAGATTTTTGAGGGGGCAGGGCATCATGTGGCTTGGGATGTAGTCCAGCGCCTGAATGGTCGGATCAGCCGGTTGCGGATGATGACCTTGGCGGCAACAGAACGCGACCGCCCCGGGATCGAACATATGGAGGCCATCTGTTCTGCGATTCAGTCCGGCGACCCCTCCGCCGCGCGCCGAGCCGTCGAACGGCATCTGGACGATGCGGCGTCGGTTGCCGAGACCCTGTTCGATGCAGAAGAGGGCTTGGGCAAAGCCGCACACTGCTAGATCCTGCACCGGTCAGGTTTGGTCGCCCAGATACGTCGTCAGGGCCTGGCGCGCTCCCTGATCCCAGATCACCCTGAGCCACCGGTCAAACGCGTCGCGAAACGCGCCGGATTGTGACAGGTCCTGATAGTACTGGGTCTGCTCAAGCCAGGTGGTCGGGTTGTCACGGGCCGCGTTGGCCGAGGTGACCAGATCGGACCAGTTGGGATCGTTGGGTTCGATAATACTTCCATCCTCGCGAGCACCGGCACACATGCGGGCCCACAGCGCCTCGACCAGGGCCAGCCCATTGATCGGCGCGCCGGCAGCCAACGCATCATAGACTGTGGGAAGCACAAATCCCACATGCCGGGATGATCCGTCAAAAGCAACGCGACGCGTGGTGTCGACGATGGCTGGATTGCGGAACCGCTCCTCGATCAAGGTTACGTAGTCCGCAACCGACTGATTGGGCACCGGACGCACGAAAGGCGCGATTTCTTCGACCAAAACCTTTCGGAAGAATGCTGAAACCAGTGGATCGGCCATGCAGTCTGCGATCGTATTCAGGCTCAGGATCTCGCCGACATTGGCCAGAACCTGGTGGCCCGCGTTCAGAATGCGCAGCTTCATGACCTCATAGTCATGAACGCGGACGGTAAATGTGGCGCCGACCTTGTCCCAATCCGGGCGACCGGCGCAAAAGGCATCCTCGATCACCCATTGGCGGAAGCTTTCATGGGTGACGGGGGCGGCGTCGTCGATCCCCAGCGCGCGCACCAGCTCCAGCTCGGTCGGGCCGGTGGCGGGCACTATGCAATCGACCATCGAATTGGGAAAGGTGCATTGCGTGTTGATCCAGTCGGCCAGATCCACGTCCGATAGTCGCGCCAGCCCCACCACTGCCTGACGCAGAACCTGCCCGTTGCCGATCAGGTTGTCGCAGCTCAGCCCGGTCAGCGGACCAACGCCTGCATCGCGCCGCCGTCGCAGGCCCGCGACGATGGCACCGAAGGCGGTGCGCGGACGGTCGGGGTTGGCGGCATCGTGGCGGATGTCGGGGTGGTCGGTGTCCAGCCCTTTGGTCACAGGGTGCACGAAATAGCCGCCCTCGGTCACGGTCAGCGAGACGATGCGGATCGCCGGATCGGCCAGTTGCGCGATCAGCGGGCCGTTGTCCTCTTGCGGGGGCAGGTAATCGATCATCGCGCCCGTCACCTCGGCACGACGCTGGCCCTCGGTCAGTTCGACCAGCGTGGTCAGACAGTCCTGCGCCAGCAGCTTGCGCCGCATCTCGGCGTCATAGGCGCGCACGCCGGCGCCGATGATGGCCCAATCCTGCGCCGCGCCCTGTTGCATCAGCCGGTGCAGGTACCAAGCCTGATGCGCGCGATGAAAATTGCCCACCCCGATATGCACGATCCCCGGCGTCAGTGCCGCGCGATCGTATTCGGGCCGCAGCACGCCCTTGGGCAACGCGTCCAAATTGGCCTGACACAACCGGACCGGTCGGGTATCCGCGGGGCGCTCCACCATCAGCTCATCCAATTTCCACCATCCACGTTGTATGTCTGGGCCACGATGTAGTCGGCCTCGGACGAGGCCAGAAAGACCGCCATTCCGGTCAGGTCCTCGGCCCGGCCCATCCGGCCGAAGGGCACCGCTTCGCCCACTTCCTTCTTTTTCTGACCCGGCGCCTTGCCCTCGTATTTGGCAAAGAAGGCATCGACGCCGTCCCAGTGCTCGCCATCCACCACGCCGGGGGCGATGGCATTCACGTTGATCCCGTGTTTGATCAGGTTCAGCCCCGCCGATTGGGTCAGGCTGATCACCGCCGCCTTGCTGGCGCAATAGACCGCCACGAGCGGCTCGCCCCGGCGGCCGGCCTGGCTGGCCATGTTGATGATCTTGCCGCCGGTACCCTGCTCGATCATCTGGCGCGCGACTGCCTGCATCGTGAACAGGGTGCCGGCGACGTTGATGTCGAACACGCGCTGGTAATCCGCGCGGATGATTTCCACGATCGGGGCGGCGGTGAAGATCGCGGCGTTGTTGATCAGGATGTCGACCCCGCCCATCCGCGCCGCGGCGTCGGCCACGCCCGCCTCGATGCTGTCCTGCTGCGAGACATCCATTTCGACCGCAATCGCCTGCGGCCCGATCTCGCGCGCGGCCTTGCGCGCCTGCTGCACGTCGATGTCGGCCAGCGCTACCTGCGCGCCCTCGGCGGCATAGGCCTGGGCAAAGGCCAGCCCGATGCCCCGCGCCGCCCCGGTGATCAGGGCCCGTTTTCCAACCAGCCGGTTCATGCGATCCGCAGCCCCGCCGCGTCGAACCGGTGGATCTTGTCCTCCTCCGGCGTCAGATGGATCGTGTCGCCGTGACGCAGGCCGACCTCGCCGCCGGCGCGCACGGTCATCGGCTCGGCGAAGCCGTCCACATGGACGTGAAAGAACGTGTCCGAACCCAGATGTTCGGACACCCCGACCATACCTTTCCACAGGCCCTCGCTGGGCGAGGCGGCAATGTGCTCGGGGCGGACGCCGATCGTGTGGGCGCCATGTTTATCGGCCTCGGGGCCTTCGATGAAATTCATCTTGGGCGAGCCGATGAAGCCGGCCACGAACTTGTTGCGCGGCGCGCGGTACAGTTCGAGCGGCGAGCCCACCTGTTCGATCACGCCTGCCTGCAGGACCACGATCTTGTCGGCCATGGTCATGGCCTCGACCTGGTCATGGGTGACGTAGATCATCGTGGTTTCCAGCCGGTTGTGCAGCTCGGAGATCTCAAGCCGCATGCCCACGCGCAGCGCGGCGTCCAGGTTCGACAGCGGCTCGTCGAACAGGAAGGCCGCCGGTTCGCGCACGATGGCGCGGCCGATGGCGACCCGCTGGCGCTGGCCGCCCGACAGCTGGCCGGGGCGGCGGTCCAGATAGTCGGTCAGGTTCAGAACCTCGGCCGCCTGTTCGACGCGGCGGTCCTGCTCGGCCTTGTCCAGCCCGGCCATGCGCAGCGGAAAGGCGATGTTCTTGCGCACGGTCATGTGCGGATAAAGTGCGTAGGACTGGAACACCATGGCCAGGCCCCGCTTGGCCGGTGGCACCGCGGTGGCGTCCTGATCGTCGATCAGGATGCGGCCGCCGCTAACGTCCTCTAGCCCCGCGATCAGGCGCAGCAGGGTGGATTTCCCGCAGCCCGATGGGCCCACGAACACCACGAATTCGCCGTCGTTGATTTCCAGATCCAGCGGCGGAATGACTTCCACGTCGCCAAAGCTCTTGCTGACTTTCTCAAGTACGATGCGTCCCATGTGTCTTTCCTTACTTCACGGCGCCGAAGGTCAGGCCGCGGACCAGTTGTTTCTGACTGAACCACCCAAGGATCAGGATCGGGGCGATGGCCATTGTCGATGCCGCGCTGAGCTTGGCGAAGAACAGGCCCTCTGGGCTGGAATAGCTGGCGATGAACGCGGTCAGCGGGGCCGCGTCGACGGCGGTCAGGTTCAGGGTCCAGAACGCCTCGTTCCAGGCCAGGATGAAATTCAGCAGCACGGTCGAGGCGATGCCCGGCACCGCCATCGGCGTCAGGATGTATAGGATTTCCTCTTTCAGCGTGGCGCCGTCCATGCGCGCGGCTTCCAGGATGTCGCCGGGGATTTCACGGAAATAGGTGTACAGCATCCAGACGATGATCGGCAGGTTGATCAGCATCAGAACCACCACCAGCCCGGCGCGGCTGTCCAACAGGCCCAGTTGGATGAACAACAGGTAGATCGGGTACAACACCCCCACCGCCGGCAGCATCTTGGTGGACAGCATCCACAACAGGATATCCTTGGTGCGCGCCGAGGGCACGAAGGCCATGGCCCAGGCGGCGGGCACCGCGACGATCACGCCCAGAAGGGTGGACCCGCCCGCGATGATGATCGAGTTCCACAGATACCGCATGTAGTTCGACCGCTCCTGGACCACGGCATAGTTCTCCAGCGTCCAGTCGAAGTTCAGAAAGATCGGCGGGCTGGCGATGGCCTGGGCCTCGGTCTTGAAGCTGGTCAGGATCGTCCAGAGGATCGGGAAGAAGATCAGCAGGCCGACAGCCCAGGCAAAGGCGGTGTTGATCAGCTTGCGTGGTGTGGTGACGGTGCGGGCCATGTTTTCGTCCTCCTCACGCGTCCAGGTTTTTGCCGACGATGCGCATCAGGAAGATGGCGACGATGTTGGCAAGGATGATGGCATAGACTCCGCCGGCCGAGCCCAGCCCGACATTCTGGCTTTCCAGCACGCGCTGGTAGATCAGATAGGTCAGGGTGCGGGTGCCGAAGGCGCCGCCGGTGGTCACGAAGATCTCGGCGAAGATCGACAGCAGGAAGATCGTCTGGATCAGGATGACGATCGTGATCGCGCGGCTCAGATGCGGCAGAATGATGAAAAAGAAGCGTTTCAGCGGTGGCGCGCCATCCATTTCGGCGGCCTCCAGCTGTTCGCTGTCCAGCGACTGGATCGCGGTCAGCAGGATCAGGGTGGCAAAGGGCAGCCATTGCCAGGACACGATCATCACGATCGACGGCATCGACGCCTCGGACAGCCACGAGATTGGCTCGGCCCCGAAGAACCGCCACAGATGGGCAAACAGGCCGTTGACCGGATCCATGAACATGTTCTTCCAGACCAGCGCCGAAACGGTGGGCATTACGAAGAACGGGGCGATCACCAGAATGCGCACCACGCCCTGGCCCCACATCGGCTGATCCAGCAGCAGCGCCAGCAGGATGCCCAGCACCACGGTGATGGCCAGCACACCGCCCACGATCACCAGCGTCGCCTGAACGGCGGGCCAGAAGGAACTCGAGGTCACGAACCGGACGTAGTTGTCGAACCCGACCCAACCCAGGTCACCGCCGCGCAGCGGCAGGTATTTCTTGAAGGAAAAATACAGAGTCATCGTCAGCGGAACCAGCATCCAGCCCAGCAGCAGGACCACGGCGGGCGCCATCATCAGGCGTGCGACGGATCGGGAGTGTTGAGTTGCCATGACGCAAGACCTCTCTGTTCAGGCGACTTGTTGCCTGCGAGACTAACACGTGTTGTGGAAGGGGGAGAGCGGGGGACAGAAACCTGCCCACCCGCCGGGAGGAGGCCTCAGTACCCTGCGGCTTCCATTTCTTCGGCCGTGAAGGCCTGTGCCTTGGCCAGAGCTTCGTCAACCGACTGCTGTCCGGCATAGACCGCCGAGAATTCCTGGCTCACCTGGGTGGCGATGCCCGCGAATTCGGGGATGGCGACGAACTGGATCCCGGTATACGGCGTCGGCTTGACGCAGCAGTTTTCCGGATCGGCCGCAAGGATCGACTTCAGCGTCATCTGCGCGAAGGGGATGTCCTTGTAGTCGGGGTTCTCGTACAGCGAGGTGCGCGCACCCGGCGGAACGTTGGCCCAGCCCTCGTTCTCGGCGACCAGTTCGATGTATTCCTTCGAAGTAGCCCATTCGATGAACTGCTTGGCGGCGTCCTCTTTCTGGGTGCCGGCCGGAATGGCCAGGGCCCAGGCCCACAGCCAGTTGGCGCGCTTGTCAACGCCTTCCGAGTTCGGCGCCAGAGCAAATCCAACCTGATCGGCGACAGTCGAGTCGTCGGGGTTGGTCACGAAAGATGCGGCAACGGTGGCGTCGATCCACATGCCGCATTTGCCCTGCTGGAACAGCGACAGGTTTTCGTTGAAGCCGTTGGTGGCATACCCGGCGGGGCCGGATTCGTTCATCATGTCTACGAAGAAGGTCAGCGCCTCTTTCCACTCGGGCTGATCGAACTGGGGTTTCCAGTCTTCGTCGAACCAGCGCGCGCCGAACGAGTTCGCAGTCACGGTGATGAAGGCGCCGCCCTCACCCCAACCGGCCTTGCCGCGCAGGCAGATGCCGTTGATGTCGTTGTCGCGGTCCGTCATCGCAGCCGCCGCTTCGCGGATGAACTGCCAGGTCGGCGCCTCGGGCATCTCCAGACCGGCCTTCTCCATCAGGTCGGTGCGGTACATGATCATCGAGCTTTCGCCATAGAACGGCGCCGCATACAGCGTACCGTCGTGGCTGAGGCCGCCGCGCATGGCGGGCAGGATGTCGTCCACGTCGTATTCCGCGGACATACCGTCCAGCGGCACAAGCCAGCCGTTCGCGCCCCAGATCGGCGTTTCGTACATGCCGATGGTCATGATGTCGAACTGGCCGCCTTTGGTCGAGATGTCGGTGGTCACACGCTGGCGCAATACGTTCTCTTCCAGCGTGACCCATTCCACCTCGTGGCCGGTCGCTTCGGTGAACTTGTCGGTGTATTTCTGCATGCGGATCATGTCGCCGTTGTTGACGGTGGCGATCGTGATCGTTTCGGCAGAGGCCACGCCGGCGGTCAACGCCGCGGCACTTGCCGCCCATAGAACGGATTTCAGGTACATTCTTTCCTCCCTGGTGTCGAATTACCTGAAGGAAAGCATCGTGAATTATTTGTCGCGCGTCAACTAAAATTTTACGCGCGTAAAAAAAAGCCGAAAATCAGGCCGAACTCCGCAATATCAGGCGCGCGGGAAACAGGGTTTCGGTGCGGGCGCTCAGCCGCCCACCGGATTCGACCAGTTGCGTCAGCGTCTCGACGGAGCGATTCGATACTGCGGTGTAGTCATGCGCCGCGGTGGTCAGCGACGGGCAGGTGAACTTGGAAAACGGATGGTCGTCATGCGAGGCGACGCGCAGGTCGCAATCGTCGCCCAACCCGACCCGCAGGCCCTTTTCATAGCAGGCTGACAGGAACCCGATGGCCAGCCGGTCATTGCTGCACAGGATGGTGCGCGATGGCAGCTTGGGCTGTTCCAACAGCTTGAACGCGCCCTGACGGCCGATTTCCTCGAAGCCCCAGCCGCGACCGTCGACCTTGATCACCTGCGGCTCAAAGCCCAGGCTCTCCATTTTTTTGATGTAGGCGATGCGGCGTTTGTTGGCGTTGGGGTTGGCCGGGTGCCGCATCTCGAAGAACGCGGGCGGTTCGCCGCTGCGGCACAGGTAATCGACGGTCTGTTCGATGAAGCTCGCGTTGTCCGACCCGACAAAGGCTGCGCCCATGCCTTCCAGGTTGCTGTCGAACAGGATGGTGGGGATGTCCTTGCAGAATTTCTCGATGAACGACCGGTCGGAGTCGCGCCCCAGCGGCGCTAGCAGCACGCCTGCCGGCTTCAGCGCGCGCAGGCTGTCGAGGATCTCGGCCTCCTGCGCGGGGTCGCCATAGGCGCTGTAGAGCGTCGGGCGGAACCCGGCCTCGATGCATTTTTCCTCGATGTTGCGGGCGATCTCGGCAAAGAACGGGTCGGCCAGATAGGGCACCACGATGCCGACATTCTTGGTCAGCTTGCGGTTCTGGTTCATGGCAAAGATGTTGGGGCGATAGTCGAACCGCTCAAGCGCCTGCTCGATCCGTTCCCGGGTCGACCGACGGACGCTGTCGGGATCGTTGAAATATTTCGACACCGTCGGGCGCGAGATCCCGCTGACCGCCGCAAACTCCTCCATGTTCCGGATTTTTCTGGGTGCCATGCCTTGCCTCTGGCGCGGGGCCGGACCCGCGCCGCTCTGAATTTGTCGCTGTTTTACCTTTTCTTATCGCGCGACAAATTTCAACGGCAGAGTTCCAGAACGGCCATTCCGGTCAGATCAGCATCTCGAGTCGGGCGTCGGGGAAACGTTGCAGAACCGGCGTGATCCGGTCGGTGGGCAGCAGGCACAGCGCGGTCGACAACCCGTCGGCCAGCGCCGCGTCAGGGGCCGAGACCGAAACCGCCCGATGCCGGACCGGCTGACCCTGCGGGCCCAGAATGTGGCCATGACGCCCGGCCAGCTGTGTCGCATCAGGGGCCGAGGTCGCCACCGCCCGGTCGCGCAGTTCGATGCGCCGGGTCACGCCCTCGGGGCCGGCCAGGCCGACGCGCCAGTCCGACCCGTCGGCGCGGGTGCCGATGGCGGCTATCTCGCCCATGTCGACCAGCACATCGGTCAGCCCCTGCGCCCGCAGCAGCGCCGCGATCCGGTCGGTCACGGCGCCCTGCGCGATGCCATTCAGCGTCAGCGCCGAACGGCCCGGATGGGGCAGGCGGATGCCGTCGGCCGAGACCGAAACCCCCTGCCAGCCGACCAGCGCCCGGGCCTGCGCCGCTTCGGCATCCGTCGCGCCGGTCGCCAGCGCCATCCACAGCGGTTGAACGGTCGGGTCGAACGCACCGCCGGTCGCGTCGTGCAGGGCGGCGCTTTGGGCCAGCACCTGCAGCAGCTCCGGCGCCGGGGCGGGCAGGGTGCCGTCCCGGTTCAGGCGGCTCAGCTGCGAGTCCGGCCGGTACAGGCTGAAGATATTCTCCAGACGGTCCAGTTCGGCCTCGAGCGCGGCGATGATCGGTTCGGCCTGCGCGTCACTCAACCCGACCAGTTGCAGGCTGGCGGGTGCCCCCAGCGCGGTGCCGCGCCAGCGGGCAACCGGTGCCGCGCGCGCCACGGTCGGCAAGGCGGCGCAGGCGGCCGAGATGGTCAGGAAACGGCGGCGAGACAGGGTGGTCATGCGGGTGTCTCCAGGGATTGCGTCAGATCGACGGGCCCCAAAGCGGCATCGTCGGGAATGTCAGTCAGGGGCAGGGCGGTGCCGCCATAGGTTTCGATGAACCGCACGGCGGCGTCCGGCGTTGCAAAGGGCACGATCTCGGGCGCGCCCATGCCGCCGGCCACGCCGGCACCCACCACGAAGGTGGCCTGATCGGCGGCGATCCAGTTCGAGATGCCCGGCTCGTTCCAGCTGGGGGCCGCGCCCATGTCGCTGACATAGACCGCGGTGATCTCGGCATCCCGCTCGGGGCTTTTGAGATAGGCCACCATGTCGCGCACCTGCGCGAAGAACAGCGGCGCGGGATAGCCCTCCAGATGGATCTGCCCCTTGGGCCCGCCGTGGCCGGCCACGTTCATCTGGCAGAAATAGCTGAGCGCGGTTTCGGTCAGATCGACCGGATCCGGCGGGGCGGAGGCCTGTTCTTCCTTGCAGGCCGCCAGCGCGACCAGCGCGATCAGGGCAAGGCGTGTCATGGTTCGACCCTCCGGAAGGCCAACCGGGCCAGGGCAAAGCCCAGAACCGGCCAGATCAGCAGCGAGGCGGGCGCCGCCCAGGCGGGCAGGGCCTGCGCCGCGCCGGTCATGCCGGACGCCATGGCCACGCCTTCGGTCGCGGCGATGTTCCACAGGCGGAAAGCGTCGGCCGGGTTGGCCACCATCACCCATGGAAAGACGGATTGGGTGAAGACGCCGCCCTTGTCCATGACGACGGCTCCCAACAGCCCAAGATCATAGAGGACGACGAAGACCAGCCAGAGCCCGGCCGACAGACCTGCCGCCGCCGTTGCGCCCCTCGCCAGGGCGGACAGCAGGTATCCCAGCGCCAGAAACACGGCGCCCAGTAGGATCGAGGTGACGATCAGCCGGCCAAGCGCGAACAGGCTGTCCGCGCCCGCGCCGCCGAACCACGCGGCGACCGCCCCGGCAGTGCCGAAACCGACGGTCATGGCGAAGGCCAGCGCCGCCAGGTGGGCGGTGAATTTGCCCAGCAGGATCTCGCCCCGCCCCGCCGGATAGGACAGCAGCAGCGACAGGCTGCCCCGGTCCACGTCACCGGCGATGGCGTCAAAGGAAATCATCAGCGCCAGGAGCGGCGCCAGATACACCGACAGCGTGGTCATCGAGGCGACCGACACCGTCAGCATGTCGACCCCCAGCGTGCCGGTGGGCGCGCTGCCGGCAAAGGTCAGGGCCAGCGCGAAGAGAACCATGATCAGCGTCGCCACCAGCAGCCAGCGGTTGCGGCGCAGGATCAGCATCTCGGTGCGGGTGATGGCAAGGAAACGGGTCATTGCAGCGCCTCCTGAGCATAGTGGCGATAGAGGTCTTCCAGCTTGGGCGGGGTCATTTCCACGTCGGCCACCGCATCACCCAGACCGGCGATGCGGCGCAGCGCCTGCATCTTGTCGGCGGGCGAACACAGCAATTCGACCGAGGCGCCGTTTATCCGGTTGCCGCCCAGTTCGGCGGCCAGCGCGTCGGCATTGGCACGCGCGCGGACCCGCAGACGGATCGGCAACCCGGCCAGCGCCGACAGGTTGGCCAGCGTGTCATCGGCCACCATCCGGCCCTTGCGCATGATGGCGATGCGGTCGGTGCGGGCCTCGACCTCGGTCAGGGCATGGCTGGCGATAAGCACCGCGGTGCCCTGCGCGGCCAGCTCGTCGATGATGGCGTACAGGTCCTGGCGCGAGATCGGGTCCAATCCCGAGGTGGGTTCGTCCAGCAGCGCCAGTTTCGGCTGACCCAGCAGCACCTGCGCAAGGCCCAGCCGCTGCCGCATCCCTTTGGAATAGGCGCCGATCCGGCGGTCCATCGCATCGCCCAGCCCGACACGGTCCAGCAGGGCGGGCACGTCGGCTTTTGTGCCTGACAGCTTGGCAAACAGGGTCAGCTGCTCGCGCCCGGTCAGGGCCGGGTGGAACGAGACCGCCTCGGGCAGATAGGCCGTGTCGCGGCGCGCCTGCGCGCTGCCGGGGGCGGCGGTGCCGATGCGGATCGTGCCGGCCTGGATGGGCGTCAGGCCCAGGATCGACTTGATCAGGGTGGATTTTCCGGCGCCGTTGTGGCCCAGCAGCGCCACGCGCTGTCCGGGCTCGAGCGTCAGGGAGATATCGCTCAGAACGCGGGTCTTGCCGCGATCCTTGCAGACCGTTTCGATGGTCAGGGCCTTATCCGTCATGAGGCACCTTTTTCATGGCTGGGGGTTGAGGGGCTTGCATCAAGGGGTGGCTGTCGATCACGCCGCCCGGCAGCAGCGCGGGAAAGGCCGATTGCGACCAGCGCACCAGCTGCACGGCGGGCGAGCCGAGCAGCAGCTTGGCTGCGGGTTGGGTCCACAGCACATGGTCCATGCTATCGTTGGGGCGATAGGGGGCGTCGGCGATGCCGTCGCCGTTCACGTCATAGGCGGCAAAATCGGACCAGTAGTTGCCGCGGCCGTCTTCCGACCACTCGACCCATTTGGTCGAGACGTATTTCACCTGTGTCCGGTTGCCGACAAAGGCGTTGCCGACGATCCGGTTGCGTTCGCTGCCGGCGGTGAAATGGATCCCGATACCGCAGCCTTCGAACCAGTTGTCGGTGAATTCGTTCTTGTTGGAATTGTACAGAAAGGTGCACTTCTCCTTGGCGCCTTTCACCACGTTGCCCGAGATCACGCTGTCATTGGCATAGTTCAGCATGACCCCGTGTTCGCGGTCGCCGACCGAGACGTTGTTGATCACCTGCACGTTCGAGGTGAACATCACCGCATAGCCCAGATCGTTGCCGATCGAGACATTGTCGCTGACGATGGAATCGTCGGCATACATGTAGTGCACGGCAAATCGCAGGTCGCGGAAGCTGTTGCCGATGAAGGTGTTTTTCTTCGACGAGTTCACGAAGATCCCGTCGCGGCCAAAGCGGATGTCATTGCCTTCGACCACAGCGCCGGGCGCGTTCCAGACATAGACCCCGTTGCCGCGGTCGTTCATCCGGCGGTCCTGCCGGCCCTCGATCCGGTTGCCGCGCACGATGCTGTCATCGGCGCCGTGGATGTCGATGCCGTAGAGATTGCCCAGCAGCACGTTGTTTTCCACCACGGCCACGCGGGCCGTCTTGGTCAGCTGGATGCCGCTGTCGATCTCACCATGGTCCGATCCCGACCCGATCACGGTCAGGCCGCGCAGAGTGACGCCGGGCCCGGTCACGGTGATGACGCTACCGGTGCCCTGACCGTCGATGGTGGCCTGGCCCTGTCCGTCGATGGTGACGGGCCGGTCCAGAACCAGGCGTTCGGCATAGACGCCGGGGCTCAGGCGGAGGGTGTCTCCATCCGCCGCCTGCGCCAGTGTCTCGGTGATGGCCCCCGCCCGGTTGGGCACGTCCCAGTCCGCCGCCCAAAGCGGCGAGCCGAGCAGAAGCGGGATGAGCAGGGGCCAGCGCATGGGTCAGGCTCCTTGCGGTTCGACCAGCATCCGGCCGCGCATTTCCATGTGCAGCGCGTGGCAGAACCACTGGCAATAGAACCAGTGCACGCCCGGACGGTCGGCGGTGAAGGTGATCGATGCGGTGGCCTGCGGCGCGACCTCGAAGGCGATGCCGTAGTTGCCCAGGCAGAAGCCGTGGGTCACATCGTCCACGTCATCCAGGTTGGTGACGTAGATCGTGACCTCGTCGCCCTGTTTGACGGTGAACTTCTCGAGGCTGAAGGTCGGGGCCTGCGAGACCATGTAGACCCGCACCTTGTTGCCGTCGCGGATGGGCTCTTCGGCGCCTTCCTCCAGATCGACGCCATCGGCCTCGGCCTGTTTGCGCGCATCTTCCCAGGTCGGGTCGTTGCGGTCCCAGACGTTGACCGGGTTGACGATGTCGCGGCGCACGATGATCGAGTCATGCGGCTCGGCGAAGGTCGGGCCGTCATGCACCACCTTCATCTCGTCGGTCGAGATGTCGATCACCTGCTCGTTCTCGGGCTTGAGCGGGCCGGTGTTCAGGAACCGGTCCTTCGAGAACTTGTTCATCGAGATCAGCCACTTGCCGTCGGCCTCTTTGGTCTCACCCATCGAGGTCGAGTTGTGGCCCGGCTGGTAGTGCACGTCGACCTTCGAGATGATCGGGTCCACGTCCTCGCCATTGTAGGCGCGGATGGCCTTGTCGATGTTCCATTTGACGATCTGGCTGTCCAGGAACAGCGTGGTGAAGGCGTTGCCCTGACCGTCATAGGCGGTGTGAAGCGGGCCAAGGCCCAGTTGCGGCTCGCCCACGATGCACGACCGCGGATCGGCGTCGCTTTCGAACAGCGCGTCCAGCTTGGTGACGTCCATGATCGACACGGTCGGCGACAGCTTGCCGTTGATGCAGACGTGTTTGCCGTCGGGCGCAGTGTTGATGCCGTGCGGCGAGTTCGGGATCGGGATGTAGCGGGTGTATTTCTTGTTCGACCCCTTGCGCCCGTCCAGAACCTTGACGCCCTTGATCTCCTGATAGTCGCCCGCGGCGATGCCGGCCTCGATTTCCTTGAGGTTGAAGACGACCACGTGGTCCATCTCGCTCTCGGTCATCTCGGCCAGGTTCATGCCCATTTCCGAGTTGTACGAGGTCGAGAAGGCGTATTTGCCCTGATAGTCGCAATCGGTGTTGTCGAGGTTGCCCGACACCATCACCTGCCAGGCGATCTCCATCGTGTCACCGTCGATGGCGGTGAAGATGTTGACGTATTGCGAGGGATCGTCCAGCACGCTGCCGTCGTTGATCAGCGGGGTTTCGTCCTCGCCATTGGCAAAGACATAGCCGGTGCGCGGGAATTTCTGCGGGCGCAGACCGTGGATCGCCTTGGCGTTGGGGATCTCGATGATCTTGTCGCATTTCATCACGTCGCAGCGCACGCGGGCCACGCGGGTGTTGGCCTTGTCGTTCATGAACAGATAGCGGCCGTCATAGGTGCCGTCGGTGAACGACATGTGCGGGTGGTGCAGGTCGCCGTTGTCATAGGTTTTCATGCCGCGCTTGGCCAGGAACTCCTTGGTTTCCGGCAGCAGGCCCTCGGTCAGGATCTTCAGCGACTCGTTGGTCTGGCCCCAGCCGGTGGCCGAGCAGCGGTTGAACACCGGTACCCGCATCAGCTCGCGCATGGACGGGAAGCCCATGATGCGCAGCTCGCCGGTCTGGCCCGAGGACCAGAAGCCGTAATATTCGTCCAGCTCGCCGGGGGCCAGTTCGACCTTGGCGGCGGCGCTGGCCTGTTTGGCGGTCATCAGCGTGCCGCCGACGCCCAGCCCGGTTCCGGCCAGCACGGCCCCGGTGGCCGAGGCCCCCAGCAACCCGCGGCGGGTGATGTTCAGTTTGGTGTCATGATCCGACATGATCGTTCCTCCTTTTAGGAAACGGTTTGCGGTTTGGCGTTCGGATGGTTCGCCGGTGGTTGTCCGAGGGGGGTCTTGAGTTTGACCGACCCGGTCTTGGCCCGCCGTTTCAGCTGGCGGATGACGACGGGACATTTGCTCTCGGACTGGTAGAGCACCTGACAATGCAGGCAGGTGACGCACTCGTTCGGGTTGATCTCACCGGTGGGGTGGATGGCCTGAACGGGGCATTCGTTGGCGCAGGTCTGACAGGGGTTGCCGCAATCCTTGTAGCGGCGTAGCCAGTCGAACATGCGGATACGGGCGGGGATCGCCAGCGCCGCGCCCAGCGGGCACAGGTAGCGGCAATAGAACCGTTCGATGAACAGACCGATCATCAGCAGACCCACTGCAAAGACTACGAAGGGCCAGTCGCGCATGAATTTCAGGATGATCGCGGTCTTGAACGGCTCGATTTCGGCGTATTTCTCGGCCAGCGGGATCGACACGATGCTCAGGCCGAACAGCGCCAGGAAGATCATGTACTTGATCGGCCACAGGCGCTCGTTCAGGCCCCAGGGCAGGGTCCATTGCGGGACTTTCAGCGCGCGGGCGATCTTGTTTGTCAGCTCTTGCAGGGCGCCGAAGGGGCACAGCCAGCCGCAATAGGCCCCGCGTCCCCAGAACAGCAGCGCGGCGGCCACGGCGAACCATTGGATGAACACCAGCGGGTCCAGCAGGAAGGCATCCCAGGTGAAACCGCTGCGCAGGCTGCCGGCCAGCGCCATGATGTTCACCACGCTCAGCTGCGCATTGGCGTACCAACCGATGAAGAACAGCGTCATCGTCAGGAACCCGATGCGGAACCAGTAGAAGACCCGTGCGTTCATCGTGGCGTGGAACTGGAAGAAGAAGGTGGCCGTCAGCACCAGCAGCATGGCGCCCAGCACGGCGATCTCGACCTGGCGGTCCTTCCAGATGCGCTGCCACAGGGCTGACTTGGCGGCGGCCTCGCCGGTGGCATCGTCCACGACCTTGGGCGCGGGCGCGACCGGCAACAGGTACTGTTCGGGCAGAATGTAGCCCAGATCGAAGGTCAGGAAGGTCTTTTCCACCGCGCCGATGGCCCGCTGCACCAGCAGTTGCAGGCGGAATGGCTCGGTCGGGTCGAACTCGGCGTCGGCAGGGATCTTGAAGATGTCCAGCTCGGTAAAGCTGGGCGCGTCCTCGGCGGCCACCGTGCCCAGGCGGCGATGCTGACGGTCGAAGAACCGCACCGAATTGTCGCCCTGGATCAGTTGGATCCGGTCGAAGATCCCGCCGCGCACATAGCCCGAGCCCTTGAAGCTGTACTTGCCACGGCCCAGCACCAGGATGGCGTGTTCGCCCTCGTCCAGCCAATTGACCAGGTTCTGGTACTCGGCCTCGCCCAGCAGCGACTTGCCGATCGAAGGCACCGAGACCAGCGCCACATGCATGTCGATGAAGGTGTCCTCGGGGTTGCCCTTCTCGGGGCGTTTGATCGCGCGCTGGTCGCCGGTGGCCTCGAAGGCGGCGTTGACCTGACCCACGTCCAGCGTCAGCCGCCGGATCGAGCCGTCGCCCGAGAGCGTGGCCCAGTCATGGGTGTCGGCCTTGGCCATGTCGACTTCGCGCTTGGGTCCGTCCGCCTGAACCTCGGACAGCCCACCCAGACCCATGGCACGGGCCACCTTGATCCCGGCGCGCACGACGCTGTCGTCGATGACCATCACCGTCACCGTCGCACCCGAGATGATGTCCAGATCATGCCCCTCGCCGCCGGTCTCGACCTCGCGCTTGAGGTCCAGCCCGGCATAGCCTTCGGTCAGCTCGACCATGCGCGCGTTGGGAATGCCGATCAGAACGATGGGTTCGGAATGTTTGACCAGCTTGACGCCGGTCAGCACCGCATCACCGTCGATGGCGGCGACGACGTGAATGGGCTTGCCGGAATAGCCGGTGGTGCCCACGAAATCGGATGTGAGAAAGGCCCAAGCGACTGTTTCGCCACCCTTCAGCACCGGGGCGACCGGCACGTCGTCGCGGACCGGGCCAATGGCATCGGCACCGGGCGCCAGTTCGGCGGGTTCGAACTCGGGCAGGAAGCTGGCCAGACTGTCGGCCCGCGCGTCAAACGCCAGCAGGCAGGACAGGACAAGGGCCACAAGGAAATGGGCTGCGCGGGTCACGACCACGGCGCACCTCCTTCGGTTCGGGTTGACGCCATGGACGCGCGCGGCGCGCGTTCGGTTCTGATTTCGGGCGCGGCCGGGGGGCCGCGAGTTTCGGGCCACAGCCGTTCGGAGTTGTACAGATCCAACAGATCAGTGAACGCACACCGTGGGATTTGTACAAACCCGGGCTGCTGCAGCTGCGGCAGGTCCGGGACCGGTGCCGTCGCCGTAATCGCGCACAGGGCGCAATCGGCACATTTCGCGCAGGGCGCGGTCGGGTCGCCGGTGTCGTCTTCCAGGTCCACCTGGACCCAGACCGCTCCTGCCTCCGAGCAGATCTCCATCCAGGTGCCCTGGCCGGGACTCGCCAGCGCTGGCCCAAGCACCTGCAACATCAAAAGAAAAATGCCCGCCAGCCCGGCTGCCACGCGTGTCGCGCGGACAGGGAGGCTGTGGTTTTGGCGGGCGGCGGGCATGGAGACTCCGACTCGGATTTGATGTTGCCCGAGTCGTAAGGGATCGCGGATACCGGCTACTTGACTTCGGTTAGGCGCCGCGAAATTCCGGCCTTGCTCAGCCCTCGGCCTCATCCATCAGCCGCCGCACCCAGCGCCCCGCCAGCCAGCTGGCCGGAACCCCAAGGGGCACACCCCAGATCAGCGCGGCCACCGGTGTCACGGCGCCGAACCCCAGCGCATGGGCGATCAACCCGGCCAGAAACAGGTTGATGGCGACGGTCAGCGCCGTCGCCGGATACAACAGAATGGCAAGTTTCCAGACCGGCCAGCGCCCGTCAGTGGCTGGTGCCTTCCGAGAAGGTGATCTTGTTCCAGACATTGTATTTCCCCGAAGGTTTGCGCATCGGCAGGCGTTTGATTTCCTCGAGCGTCTGCGCGTCATAGACGATCACCGCGCCGTCATCCTCCCAGATCGACACTAGCGCATGGGCGCCTTCGCGCGTGAATTCCACATGCGCCACGGTCTTGCCCGGCGCAGGCCGCAGGGTTTTGACGATCTCGAGGCTCTGCTTGTCGATCACATGCATCGCGTCCTTGTTGGGGCCGAAGAACACGTCGGCCCAGACATAGGGCGAGTTCTCGTGGCTGCGCATGAAAAAGCCCGGGCCTTCGGTCTCGATCCGCCTGATCGTTTCCCAGGTGCCCATGTCGATGACCGAGATGGTGCCTTCGGTCAGGTGCGGCGTCGCCATCACCGTGGTGCCGTTCCGTTGCCAGGTGATGCCCGAGCCCAGATGCGGCATGCCGGGCAGGTCCAGATCCGCCACTTTCTGCCCGATAACAAGGTCGATCACCTGACCGCCCTTGCCATCGCGCGACGCGCCCATGACGTATTCATAGCTCTGGTCGAAAAAGAAATCGTCCAGATAGTCGGGCGTGGTGATCTTGCGGACGGGGAAGGGGTCGGGGTTCTTGAACTGCCCCTCGATCCGGAAATCATGGCCCAGCCCGAATTGCGGCGGGTTGTCGCCATAGAACACTTCCCAGATCTCGGGCACGTCCTTGAGCGCCAGCACGAAGCTTTCGCGCGGTGGGGCCTGGTACACGGCCGAGACCCGGCTGGGCTTGCCCTTCTTGCCCTTGACCTCGACCACCCTGGCCACCGACAGATCCTCGGTCGACAGCAGGGTCAGGCTGTTGGGCAGATAGTTCGCAACGGCCAGCCACTTGCCGTCGCCCGACATGGCGATGTTGCGGCTGTTCAGGCCGGCGCGGATGCGGCCCACCTGTTTCAACGCCCAGATGTCGTATTTCTGCACCCAGCCATCGCGCGACATGATGAATACATAGCGCCCGTCGGGGCTGAACTTGGGGCCGCCATGCACGGCAAAGGGGGTCTCGAACCGGTCCAGAACCTCGAAGGTGTCGCCGTCCAGAACGCTGACATGGTGATCGCCGGTTTCCACCACCAGCGTGATGTTCATCGGGTCGCTGTCCCAAACCGGCGCATCGACCGGTGCGTAATCGGCATCCAGAGTACGGCTGGCCATGATCTGTTCGGCATCCCATTCGGGGTCCACCTCCAGCGGAGATTTCAGCCAGCCCGCCAGTTCCTCGATCTGCAGCGCGTCGAGTTCGTGTGCGAAGGCGGGCATTTGGGTGGCCGGACGCCCCTCGGCGATGACGGCGGCTACGCGGGGGCCGCGCATGCGTTTGAGCGTTTCGGGGATCAGTGCCGGACCGACGCCGCCCAGCCGCGCCTCGCCATGGCAGCTGGCGCAATGCTCGGCGTAATCTGATTGAGCATCCGCCCAAGCCGTTCCAGCTAGCAACACCGAGCACAAAGTACCGAATTTGAGTGCCTTAAAAGAACTGATGCGCCGGATCATGGCTTTTCCCCCGGAAAGGCGTGACCTGCAGGCGCTCGCCCGCGCCGTCCACGCCGATTTCGTCATTGGTCAGGTAGCAGGCCGGGTCTTCGGCCCACGGATCGCCGGTCAGTTGCAGGGCCCGGATGCGGGTATTGCCGCCGCAGACATCCTGCAACCGGCAGGTGCCGCACCGCCCCTTCAACGGGCGCGGCCGCGTGCGCAGCAGGGCCAGCATCGGGTCATCGCCGGACCACAGCTCGGAGAACGGAGTGAGCTTGACGTTGCCGATCGTGTAGTCCGACCAGTAGGTATCGGGATGGACGCGGCCCAGATTGTCGATATTGGCCACGCCCAGACCGCTGGAATTGCCGCCCCAATGGGCCAGATGTTCGCGCACATGCGCGACGGTATCGGCGTCGAACCGGGCGGCGGCCCAGTTCAGGAAATACCCGCCATCCGCGTCGTTGTTGCCGGTCACGATGTCCAGCGGGCGTCCGCCCGAGGCGGCCTCCCATGCGCGGTTCAGCAACAGGTCGAGCCCTTGCCGGGTGCGCCGATATTCCGCGTCCTCGCCCCGGTTCTTGTCGCCACGTCCGGCATAGACCAGATGCGAGAGATAGAACTTGTCCACCCCCTCGTCGTCGCACAGTTTCAGCAGGTCGGGCAGGTGGTGCTGGGTGCCTTCGGTCAGGCAGAACCGCAGGCCCACCTTGATGCCACGCTTTTTGCATTCGCGCACGCCGCGCAGGGCGTCATCAAAGGCGCCCTCGACCCCGCGAAACCAGTCATTCGTGGCCCCGATCCCGTCGAGCGAGATGCCGACATAGTTGAAGCCCACGTCGGCGATCATGTCGGCCGTTTCGTCGTGGATCCGCGTGCCGTTGGTCGACAGGGCCAGCATCGGCACCAGCTGGCGCGCGCGCCGGGCGATGTCGAAAAAATCGAACCGGTCCAATGGCTCCCCGCCCGAGAGGATCAGGGCCGGGACGCGAAACTGGCCCAGATCCTCAAGGGTGACCATGGCTTGCTCGTGGCTGAGCTCGCCCGGGAAGGCCACATCCGCAGACACGGTGTAGCAATGGCGGCATTTCAGGTTGCAGCGCCGGGTCAGGTTCCAGATCACCACCGGCTTCACCGGTCCGGGGCGGCGTTTGCGCACCGGCGTCGGGTTGACAAGCTGCTGCATGTATTCGGTCAGGCGGAACATCGGTCTCAGCCTTTCGCTTTCAGGCGCAGCCCGGTTTTCTTCAGGATGCGCGTGGAATAGAGGATGTCGCTGCCCCGGCAGGCCGATCCAAGGATTGCGGCGATCTGGCCGCGTTTTTGTTCGACCTCATCGGGCGAGCTGCCGTGAACCATGGCGAACAGGTTGTAGGGCCAGTCGGGCAGAGCGCGGGGCCGTTCGTAGCAATGGGTGACAAAGGGTAGCGCTCCGATTTGCGCGCCGAGTTCGCCGATCAGGTCGTCCTGCACGTCCCAGACCGTCATGCCGTTCGATGTCATGCCCAGCTTGTAGTGGTTGGGGGCCGCGGCGATCCGCCGGATCACTCCGCGCGCCTTCAACGCGGCCAGCCGATCCAGCAGGGTGGCTTCCTCGATCCCCAGATCGTCGGCGACCTGCGCATAGGGCGCGGGCACCAGGGGCAGCCCGCCCTGGAGCGCCTCGATGATCCGTCTGTCGGTTGCGTCGATCATGCTGCCACCCGGAAGCCGATGAAGAATTCCTGCAGTTTCGGGAACCGGTGAACCGTGAGTCCCGTCTCGCGTTCGATTGCGTCGGCCGTAGCGGTGATCGCCTCGGGCGTTTCGGTCGCCAGAACGAACCACATGTTCAGCCGGTGCGTGCGTTCATAATTATGCGCCACCTCGGGGTGCGCATTGATTTTGGTCAGGACGGTTTCAAACTCGGCCTCGGGCACAGCCATGGCGCACAGGCAGAAATCCCCTCCCATGGCGGCGGCGTCGAAGAACGGGCCGAACCGGGTGATGACCCGGTCGGCCTTCATCCGCGCCAGCCGGTCCAGTAGGTCCTGTTCGGTGATCCCCAGTTCGGCCGCCACGTCGGCATAGGGGCGGGGGGTCAGCGGCAGGTCCTCCTGCAGGCGGTTCAGCAGGCGGCGGTCGGTGTCGTCCAGCGGGGTCATGCGGCGGCCTCTTTCGGTTTGATCAATGCGCCGGTCTGTTTGAAGCACCGGGTCGAGAACAGAACCTTGTGCGCGGCGCCCGCCAGTTCGGGCAGGGCGGCGGCGCCGGCCAGGATACCCCGCGCCTCGGAGCGCGACCGGGCGTGGATCATGGAGTAGAGCCGATAGGGCCACACGCCCTCGACCGGCTGGCGTTCATAGCACAGGGTCACGCCGGGATGCGCGGCCAGTGCGGGGCCCGCGTGGTCGATCCGGTCGGCGGGCAGGTCCCACACGACCATGGCGTTGGCCGACCACCCCAACGCCCGATGCCGCACGATGACCCCAAGGCGTGAGATGACGCCGGCCCTGTGCAACACCCGGATACGGTCCATCACGTCCTCGGACGTGCGGTTCAGGGACCGGGCCAGCGCCGCGTAGGGGTCGGCCATCAGCGGCAGCCCCGCGCTGAGCGCCTGCAGGATGTCGCGGTCGCCTTGCCGCAGAACGCTCCGGTCGACCGCACGCGGCCGTGGCACGCGGCGCGAAAAATCCGACATGCGAAAACCCAGATCGACGTTGAACGGGCGGACCAGACGCAGGTCCAGCACGCGCAGCCCGGTGCGGTCGCTGATCCGGGCCAGGGTGGCGTCTACATGCGCCCGGTCGGGGCCGGTGGCCACGAACCACAGGTTCCAGTCATCCTCGCGCTGGTAATTGTGGTTCACGCCCGGTTCGGCGTCGATCAGGGCGGCGATCTGTTCCACCTTCTCCTCGGGCGCGGCGACGGCGGCCAGGGTGCTGGCCGAGGCCACGCCGGGCGCGACCGTCGCGCCGACGCGGGTGATCCGCCCGGCCGCGCGCATGCGGTCCAGGCGGTCGATCACTTCGGCCTCATCCAGCCCCAGCGCCGCGGCCAGCACTTGGAACGGCCGGTCGGTGACGGGAAAATCGCGCTGCCAGTCATCCAGCAGCCTTCGGTCGATCGGGTCGGTGATATGGCACATCGCTTACAGCCCCGTTCTGTGCGCACGCGCGGTGAAGAAGATGCCCGAGGGGCTGTCGGCCGGGATTTCCCGCAGCTTTTCAAAGCTGTGGGTGTCATAGACCATGATCTTGTTGGCATCGCGCACGCTGATCCAGACCTCGTGCCCACGCGGGGTGAACTCCATGTGCAGCACCGCCGGGCCGGGTTTGAACTCGTGGATGACCTGTTTGCTGACCGTGTCGATCACCTGGATCGTGTCGTTCAGCGGGTGGGCGAAGTTCACCCAGACCTGCCGGCCGTCGGGCCGCGCCATGGCAAAGACGGGCTGGCCGTATGTCTGGGTGCGCCCGGTTTCCGTGAGTGTGTCGGCATCGACCCAGAGCACCTGGTGATGGCCGACGGCCGGCAATACGAATTCGTCGCCCGTATGCGCCCAGCCTTCCAGATGGGGCATCTTGTAGACGGGCATTTCTTGTTGGCCGCGCCCATATCCGGGCAGCACCCGGATCGGTTCGGGGGTGTCTGCCCACAGGTCCAGCGCGGTCAGCCCGTCCTGCCCGAACAGACCGGTGATGTAGATTCGGCCATTGGCGGTGATCAGCGCGTCATAGGGGTTTTTGCCCATGTCGGTGATCTTGGTGATCTGCGGGTCGGTGCCGCGGGCGAAATCGGCGATCCAGGTTTCGCCCGTATCCCACATGGTGAACACGAAACGGCGGCCCGGTGCATCGACCAGGCCGATGGTCTTGCTGCCGGTGGGGATGTCGGCCACCAGATCCAGCGTGTCGGCGTCAAAGACGTGCACCCCGCCGGGTTCATAGTTCGACACCGCCACCAGCGCGCCGTCGTCAGAGATCGCCCCGCCGATGGCGTTCCCGGCCTGCACGACGCGCTTGGCGATCTGACGGGTCACGATATCGACCTTGGTCAGCCCGCCGTCGCGCCCGAACACATAGGCGAAGCGTTCGTCGGGCGAATAGACCAGAGAGGCATGGGACAGATCGCCCAGTCCTTCGATCCGGGCCAACGCGGCGCGGTCGGACTGATCGACCAGCAGGACCGAGCCGGTGGCCCGTTCGATCACCAGCCCCAGGTCTCCGGTGGCGGTGGGTTCGGCATGGGCTGCGGTCATCAGCAACGAGGCCGCGAGGCCAAGGACAAACTGTTTCATTGGGCCTCCGGTTTCAGCAGATAACGGGCGATCCATTCGGCCTCTTCCTCGCTGATGAGGGGCCGCCACGGCGGCATGGCCGTGTCGGGGATGCCGTCCAGGATTACGCCGGTCAGGATTTCGGGGTCATAGTGCTGCAGGTTTCCCGCCCGCAGATCGGGGCCCAGCCCGCCTTTCAGGGTCAGGCCGTGGCAGGACCCGCAATCCTGATGCACCAGACGCTTCAGCGCGTTGGGGTCCAGCGTGTCGGCGGCAAAGGCTGAGGTGGCCACCAGCACGGCGGCGGTCAGCACCGCGCGCCCGGGCCAGTCCCGGCGGGCCGGTTCAAGGGGCAGAGTCCTAGCCATGAGCATGCTCCAGCAACTCGGCAACCGGCCGTTCGGCATAAAGCGACACGACCTTGCCGATGATGAACAGGGTAGGGGCGGCCAGACCGGCCGCGCGCACGTCGGCGGCGACACGGTCCAGACGCGAGACAAGGCGGCGCTCGTCCGGGGTGGTCGCCTTGCCGACGGCCAGGACGGAGGTCGATCCCGGCAGGTTTTCCGTCATCAGGCCCATGGCGATCTGGCCGATATTGGCGACGCCCATGTAGATGACCAAGGTGGTGTCAGGGTCCGCCAGGCGCTTCCAGTCGAGGTCCAGCACCTTGTCGGCCTGACGATGGCCGGTGACATATTGAACCGAGGTGGCCAGCCCGCGATGGGTCAGCGGCACGCCGGTCGAACAGCTTGCCCCCTGCGCCGCGGTGATGCCGGGCGCGTATTCAACCGCAATGCCATGGTCCATCAGAAACGCCGCCTCTTCCGAGCCGCGGCCAAAGATCATCGGATCGCCCCCCTTGAGGCGGGCAACCCTGTGGCCCGCGCGGGCCTGTTCCAGCAGGATCTGGTTGATCCGGTCCTGCGGCACGGTATGGCATTTGGGCGCCTTGCCCACGGGGATCAGCCGCGCACCGGGGGCGTGCATGGCCAGGATCTCCTCCGAGACCAGACGGTCGTAGACCACCACATCCGCCTCGCGCAGCATACGCAAGGCGCGCAGGGTCATCAATTCGGGGTCTCCGGGTCCGGCGCCGATCAGAAAAACCTTACCGCTCATGGTGCAATCTCGCTTGGTCTGAATGTCATCGGGACCCGGGTGTTCCGGTCGGTTCCGAGCGCGGACAGAGCGGCGGATCGGGACGTTGCTGGGATGGCCGGGCGTGTCATGGCCGCAGACTGGCGCATTCGCAAAGAGGCCTCCTTGACATAAGTTAAGGAGCGCGGGATTTGCGCCCGCGCTCCTTTAGTTTGCCTGTATGTCTGCCTGCGTTCAGGGCTCGACGGTGACCATGCCGACCATGTTCTGCGTTTCCCAATGCGGGCCGCACAGATAGTTCTGCGGGCCGGGTTCAAGGAACGTCATCTCGACCGATTCCTCGGGGAAGATGCGGTCGGATTCGGGCTGGCTGCCGTCCTTCAAAAGCACCGAATGGCTGGTGCGCTTGTCCACGTTGACCCAGCGCACCGTGGTGCCGGGCTTGACCGTGATCTGGGCCGGGCAGAAGTGGTACTTGTACATCAGCACCACCTCGGCATCCAGCACGGCGTCGGAAGGATCGCCGAAGAGTTCGACATAGCTTTCCTCGGCCTCGGCGCAGATCTGGTCGGCTTCATCGGCTAGGGCTGGCAGAACCATCGCTAGGGTCAGGACTGCGGTCAGAAGGGGCTTGGTCGTCATGGTCGCGTGTCTCCTCGGCCGTGGAAAAGGGGCCGTATCGCCGGCCCCTTTTCGTTACTGTTTGACCACGTTGATGTCGGCGCTGTCGTCATCCAGCGCGAGGCTGGTGTTCAGCGTGACGTGGTGGAACCGTGCGGCCGAGTGGTCATCGTGGATGGCAAAGCCCACCGTGTAGGTCTTGCCCGGCTCCAGCGGCACGTCGCCCGGTGCGCCCGAGTTCAGCGGCCGCGAGAACACCACCGTCCACATGCCGCCCGACAGGCTGGCCGAGGCCGAGATCTCGCCATCGTTGACCACGCGCTGTTCCAGCAGATAGCCATTGGTGGCGCTGCCGTCGGCATAGACGCGCATCAGGTCAAGGAATGTGCCGTCCTGCAGGTATTGCGCGATCTGCTCTTCGGCCTGCAGCTTGTCCCAGCCGCCTAGCGGCTTGCCGCGCCGGCCTTTGACTTCGACCTCGGTGCGGCTTTCGCTGATGTACTTGGTGACGGTGTCCTTGGCCGTCAGGCGTGCGGCCACGTCCGGGTTGGCGGCGATGGTTTCGGCATCGGGCGCAAAGGGCATATAGGTGTTGTCGGCGTGGCACGAGGCCCAGCACCCCACCTGTTCGCCCAGCTCGATCCCGGTGCCGGTGATCATCATGGCGACCTTGATCGGGTTGTCCGGGTCCATCTTACCGCCGTCGACGAAGGGCGCGGGATTGTGGCCCGCATCCGCCCATTGCAGCCGGATATACAGGATTTCGTCGTCATGCGCGGCCTGAACCGTAGCGTCGATCACCCCGCGCTTGCCGGGGATGGGGGTCGGTTCGAGATCACCGCCAGCGACGATCTTGTTGCCGATCGCGTCCAGCTCCTTGGCGTGGCAGGTCGAGCACTGGTCGCCACCCTTGGTCAGAGGGCGTGCGCCACCGTGGGTCTTGCCGTTCTGCACCCATTCGAACGAAGCCTGTCCCGGATAGAACAGTTTCAGATCGGTGCTGGCCACGGCGTTCCAGTCGATGTTGCCACCAACGTCGCTGCCGCCCGAGGCCGCGGCGTCGGTTGCTGTGCCATCGGCCTTGGCGCGTTCCTCGGCCAAGGCGGTGTCGACCGCTGCAGCGATCTGCGCCTGCACCGCCTCCTGCTGGGCTTTGCGGGCGGCTTTCTCGGCTTCGGCCTCGGCGGCCTCCTTGGCTTCGATCCGCTCCAGGCTGGCCAGGTATTCCGGCGGGATCGGACGGGCGAAGGCCGGGTTCGGGGCTTCGAGCTCTTCCAGAAAATCTTCGGGTGCGCGGTCACGGATGTTCGAGTGTGCGATACCCTTGTGGCAGTCGATGCAGGTCTGGCCCACCTCCATCGCGTTCAGGTGCTGCTGCCGCGCGCGTGGCTTCTGGAACTCGGGCATCATCGACTCGAAATCGTGGCAGTTGCGGCACTCGCGCGAGTCGGTCTTTTTCATCCGCTGCCATTCGTTCATGGCCAGATGGATGCGCTTGGCCTCGAATTTCTCGGGCGTGCTGATCGAGCCAACCATCTTGCCGTACAGCTCTCTCGAGGCTTTGATCTTGCGGATGATCTTGTGCGTCCAGTCCTTGGGCACGTGGCAGTCCGAACAGACCGCGCCCACGCCCGAGCGGTTCACGTCATGGATCGTTCCCTTGTACTCGGTGTAGATATAGTCGCGCATCTCATGGCACGAGACACAGAATTTCTCGGTGTTGGTGGCTTCCATGGCGGTGTTGAACCCGCCCCAGAAGATGATGCCGGCGACAAAGGCCGCGGCGATGCCGGCCACGGGCATTCCCCACAGGAAATACCGGCGCCAGATCGGTTTTTTCTTTTCCGGTTCGGACTGGGTCATGTCCAGGCTCCGTTTTGGCTGTCATGTCTGGCCTTGGATTTCAGGCCGGTTGGAATGGTGGTTGGGATGCCGGGCAGGGCGCCGCGGACAAACGTGGAAAGGGCGGGCGAGGGGCCCGCCCTTTCCTGTGCTTGCTGCCAACCCGTCAGGTGACGTGGTTCGAGCGGTTGTAGACGTTGAACTTGCCGGTCGGCGCATAGAGCCCGTCGATACGGCCGATCTCTTCCAGCGTCTTGGCGTCGAAGATCACGATTTGACCGTTGGGCTCCTTGGAGTCCGACAGGTTCCACTTGGAGACCCAGACCTCGGTGCCGTCGGCATTGAATTCAAAGTGAACGGCGGCACTGCCTTCGTCTTCGGTGATCTGGATCGTTTTCACGATCTCGCCGGTCTCTTTCGAGATGACTTGCACCGACTGCTGGATTTCCGGCTCGGGGTGTTTGGTCTGGTCAGCCCAGATGTAGTCTGAGTTCGGGTGGGTGCGGACAAACAGGCCGGGGCCGTCCGTCTCTACTTCGTAGCAGACCTTCCAAGCCTGATCCGGGTGGCCTTCGGGGTCGTTGCCCCAAACGGTCACGGTACCCACACCCAGGTGGGTCGTGCCGGCAACCGGTCCACAGTTCGGATCGACCCAGTTTGCGCCCGGTCCGGGGTGCGGCAGGGCAGCGGTGTCGATCATCGCCTCCAGCTTGTGGGTCTCGGTATCGACGACCACCATTTTGTTCGACGCGTTCGCGGCGATCTGAAAATAGCGGCCCGTCGGGTCAAAGAAACCGTCATGCAGGAACTTGGCGCTGTCGATCTTGTCGATGCGCAGGTTGTCGAGGTCCGTGTAATCGACCTGCCACAACTGGCCCAACTCTTTCACGGCGACGATCCAGGTCGGTTCGTTCGGTGTCGTGTAGATCGCGGCCACGCGGCTTTCTTCGACATAGTCGCCGTCCACGTTCACGCCGCGGGTCGAAACGACCTTGAGCGGTTCCATGGTTTTGGCGTCAACGATCGCGAAGTGCGGCGGCCAGTAACCACCACCGATGACGTATTTGCCATCGCCGGAAACTGCGACGTCGCGGGCGTCATAGGCGATCTTGACCTCAGAGACCAACATCTTGTCCGGAGTCTGCCAGAGGTCGATTTTGGTCATCTTGCCGTCGCGACCCATGGTGTACCAGAAGCGGCCGGGATGTTCCGGTTCGGTCAGGCTATGGTGTTCGGACGCTTTCAGAACGTGCACGGCATAGCCGGTGGGGATGTGGGTCAGCACCTCTTTGGTGTCGCCGTCGATTACGGCCACCTTGCCCACGTCACGTTCGATGACGACGAAGAAGTTCTCCCAGTTGCGACCGTGCAGCGGTTCGGTCGGATAGTCTGCCTCTTCGACATAGACCTTGCGGGTCGCCTTCATCTGTTCCAGCGACATTTCCGGCGGCTTGGGCGGCTCCATCATGATGTAGGTCGCCATGTCGCGGATTTCTTCCTCGGTCATGATGTCCGAGAAGTTGTTCATGCCGCCTTCGGTGCCCCACGCGATGATCTTTTCAAGGCGCTCCTGGCCCAGTTGCAGGGTGCCGCCTTCGGTCACGGTGCCGTCGGCTGCGGTTTTCTTCCATTGCGGCTCGAGGTTCTTGCCGGTGGCGCCCTTGCGCAGCACGCCGTGGCAGCCGGCACATTGTTCGAAGTAGAGCTGTTTCGAAGCCTCGAAGGCCTCGTCGCTCAGGGTTGGCTCTTCGGCGAATGTCGGAGCAGCGACGCTGCCCAACAACATGGCCAGACCGACCCCGAAGGCGCGGCTGGTGGTGTGATAGCTGATTCCAAGTGACATGATCACTCTCCGTTTGCTGGTGAGGCAGGCCGGACACTGCGCCGGGACGGGCGTCTTCTCCTTGACGAAAGTCAACGGAGGGGGTGTTCAGACGGAAATGGGGCCGAAAGAAGCCATGAAAATAAGTGCTTTTTGGGGTCATGTTTTCGCCGACGCTTGATTTTGGTTAAGGGGCGCGAGCCCAGCGGTTGCTAGTGCTTGGGAAACGAACAGCTTGGCCAAGGAGAGCAGGCATGCCATCGGCAATCACGCGCGTTATGGGTGAGGGGTTCCGGGTCTTTTTTCTGTTTGCAGGTCTTTACGGCGTGTTTGCCGGTCTGGCCTGGGGGGGGTGGCTGGCAACGTTGGCCGGGATTGAAATGTGGACCGAAGCGCCCTCTGCCATGAGCCCGCCGATGTGGCACGCGCACGAGATGATTTTCGGCTATGCCAGTGCCGCACTGGGCGGGTTCTTTCTGACCGCCGTTCCCAACTGGACCGGTGCCCCTGAGGCGCGGCGTTTGTTTATTGCCGCTGCAGCGGCGCTGTGGTTGGCCGGGCGCGTGGCGCTGTGGTTTTCGGGTGTGATCGACCCGGTGATTGTCGCGGTGCTCGACCTCGCCTTCGTGCCGGTTCTTGCGGCCAAGATCGCCACCCAGCTGATCCGGCGACCAAAACCGCAGAACATGATCTTTCTTCTGTTGCTGGCCTACATCTGGGTGTCCAACCTGTTGACCCATCTGGACTGGATCGGTGTGACGGTCGGAACCCTGGATGTCGGTCTGCGTACAGGACTGCTGGCCTTGTGTTCCATGATCTCCATTCTGGGTGGTCGGATCACTCCGGCCTTTACGCGCAACGCAATGAAGCGCGCAGGCGTGCCCGAAGCTGACTGGCCTGTCAGTCGCGATTGGATGGAAAAAAGCAACATGGTGCTGGCCCTGTTGCTGCCCGCTGTGATGCTGATCTTCGGGGCCGGGCACGCGGTCGCGATTTTGGCGCTGGTCCTCGGAGCGATACAGGGCTTGCGCCTGTCAGGTTGGCGGGGGGCTTGGGCTGTCCGGCAGCCGATTCTGTTTGCGCTGCATCTGGCCTTGGGGATGCTGGGCCTTGGACTGGTTCTGTGGGGAATGGGCTTGTTGGGCCTCGGCAGTGAACTTGGTGCGCTGCATGTGTTGGGCATCGGCTGCGTCGGTGGCATGACGCTGGCGGTCATGAGCCGCGCGGCGCTTGGCCATAGCGGACGGGCGCTGGTCGCCCCCGCGCCGGTGGTCGTCGCCTACGGCGCGATGGCTCTGGCCGCGATTTTGCGCTGGATTGGGTCCGGGTTGGACGCGCAATTCTTGACCGCCATGCTGGTTGCCGACGGGCTGTGGATCAGCGCGATGGCGCTGTATGTGGTGGCGATGTGGCCGGCCTTGGTGGGTCCGCGTGCGGTACCGTCCTGAGCGGCTCAGGCCCGGTCGATCAAAGGTCGCGCGTTTTTGACATGCCGATGGATCATGTGCCGCGCACGCTTGCCGGTTTCGGGAATGGGCCGAGCGGCGATCGGGACATGATCCGGGTCGTCAAGCTCGGGGAAAATCTCGAAGATCTCGTCTCGGGCATCGCGGCCAATGCTTTTGAGTGCTTCGGGCCCGGTGTACAGGCTTTCCGACGGAGCCCCTTCGGCGGTCACGATTTCATGGCGGTCGAACAGAATGTGGTAGTACGTCACGCTGCTGGCGGTTTCATCGGCATGAACGCCGGGAACGCCGACCAGCTTGTGGGCTGGGATCAGCACCTCTTGGGCGTCGAACATGCGCACGGCAATCGCCGAGCGAACCAGCATCCGGTGCTGCGGAGAGACCCGCAGGTCGCGCCGCGGTAGACCCGCCCCCAGCGCTCCGGCTGATACACAGATCGGACGCAGGCGTGGGTTGGCCTGCAAATCGATCGACGTCAGGGTGCGCGAGCCGATCCAGCGAATCGGTTGCGAGCCGTGATCGAGCGTCAGAACCAGGTCGCCTTCGGCCAGATCTTCTATCGCCTTGGCGCCGGTGGGTGTTTCGATCAGCGTACCGGCGGTAAAACAGGGCACGTCGACAATGGCTGTGGGATCGGTGGTGTCCGGAGCGTTTGAAGGGGTCACATTCGAACGAATGAAGGAATAGGCGGTACCGGGTACCAAAGGTTCGGACGTGATGTATCCGACAAGATTTCCTTCAACCTCGACCCGGAAAACATCGATCGTACCGCCGCCCGGTTTGGTCAGGGCATAGGATTCTTCCAGATAGATAGCGCCGGAATCAAAGGTGGTTGATCCGTCAAGGCTGGTGACGACGCCTGTCTGTGTCAGGTCATCGCCGACTTCGTTGTTGAAACGGTCGCCGTTGAAATCAGTTCCGTTGTCCGGATCTCCGTTCACCAGCGTTCCACCGGCCGCGTCGGTTACGTCAAATACCCGGCGATCGGTGTTCGGATCATAGCCTGAACTCAGAGTGATGGTACCGGAGTTAAACCCGGTAAAACTAAGTGAAATCACCCCTGGCGCGTAGCCGATATAGGAATAGTTCGCCATCTCTTACTCGTTCACTCGCTCAATCAAAGACACCGGAACAGCACATCACGGACCCGGAAACTCCATCTGACTTCGCACCCTGATAACAGCGGTTCAAGGCGATTTCGGGGCATTTCACGCTTATTTTAAGGGAATGTAGCCTATTGGCCGAGTGCCAGGACAGAGTCTTGACTTTCGTTAAGGCGGCAAACCGCCCATCCCGCCATTGTCCCCCCACCAGCAAAGCGGCGCAAAGGAGAGCGCAATGCGAGAAGTCATGACCAAGAGCATGGCCCGCAACATATTCTATGGCGGGTCACTGTTCTTCATTTTAATCTTTCTGGCCCTGTCGGCCCACTCACACCTGTACATCGTCAATTCGCCGAACTCGGCGAAGCTGGATGAGAGCGTGATCCGGGGCAAA
Organism: Ruegeria arenilitoris; assembly: GCF_013032855.1. Lineage (GTDB taxonomy): Bacteria > Pseudomonadota > Alphaproteobacteria > Rhodobacterales > Rhodobacteraceae > Ruegeria > Ruegeria arenilitoris. Next base: position 365,625 of record NZ_WQDA01000004.1, on the reverse strand, counting down.
CACGTCTGGGAAAAACACGCCTGCATCAATTGTCACTCGATCATGGGTGAGGGTGCCTATTTCGCCCCCGAGGTCGCCAACGTGATGACCCGCTGGGGCGTTCTGGACGACCCGGAATCGGCCTTTGAGTCCCTCAAGGGCTGGATGGAGGCGCAACCCACCGGCATTCCCGGTCGCCGGCAGATGCCAAGGTTCAACCTCAGCGACGAAGAGATCCGTGATCTGGCCAACTTCCTGATCTGGACGGACAACATCGACGCTCAGGACTGGCCCCCGAATGACGCGGGCTGAGAAGGGAACGGAGCAATGAAATACGAATCCCAAAAAGTGGCCTATGCCTATTTCGCATTCGCAATGGGCCTGTTCGCGATCCAGGTGATCGGCGGTCTGCTGGCCGGCTGGATCTATGTATCCCCCAATTTTCTGAGCGAGCTTCTGCCGTTCAACATCGTGCGGATGCTGCACACCAACGCGCTGATCGTGTGGCTGATCACCGGCTTTTTCGGCGCGGCCTATTTCCTGATCCCCGAAGAGGCCGAACGCGAGATCCACTCGACCAAGCTGGCCTATATCCAGCTGGCGATCCTGATCTTGGGTACGCTGGGTGCGGTGCTGACCTATGTCTTCAACCTGTTCGAAGGCAACTGGCTGCTGGGCAAAGAGGGGCGCGAGTTCCTTGAACAACCCAAATGGGTCAAGGCCGGCATCGTCGTGGCGGCGCTGATCTTCCTCTACAACGTGTCGTTGACCGTTCTGAAGGGCAAGAAGACCGCCATCACCAACATCCTGCTGCTGGGCCTCTGGGGTCTGGCGCTGCTGTTCCTGTTCGCCTTCTACAACCCGGGCAACCTGAGCCTCGACAAGCAGTACTGGTGGTACGTCGTTCACCTGTGGGTCGAAGGCGTGTGGGAGCTGATCATGGCCTCGATCCTGGCCTACCTGATGCTCAAGCTGACCGGAGTTGACCGCGAGGTGGTCGAGAAATGGCTGTATGTCATCGTCGCCGCCGCGTTGTTCTCGGGCATTTTGGGCACCGGCCACCACTACTATTGGATCGGTACGCCGGGTTACTGGCAGTGGATCGGGTCGATCTTCTCAAGCCTCGAGGTGATCCCGTTCTTTGCGATGATGGCCTTTGCGTTCGTCATGGTCTGGAAGGGCCGTCGGGACCACCCCAACAAGGCCGCGCTGCTGTGGTCGCTGGGCTGTGCCACGCTGGCCTTCTTCGGCGCCGGCGTCTGGGGCTTCCTGCACACGCTGCACGGGGTGAACTATTACACCCACGGCACGCAGATCACGGCGGCCCACGGGCACCTGGCCTTCTACGGCGCCTATGTCTGCCTCAACCTGGCGATCTTCACCTATGCGATGCCGATCCTGAAGAACCGTGATCCGTACAATCAGGTGCTGAACATGGCCTCGTTCTGGCTGATGACCGGCGGCATGGTCTTCATGACCTTCGTGCTGACCTTTGCCGGCACCGTCCAGACGCACATGCAGCGCGTGGTGGGTGACTACTACATGGATGTGCAGGATCAGGTCGCGATCTTCTACTGGATGCGCTTCGGCTCCGGTCTGGTCGTGGTCATCGGTGCGCTGCTGTTCATCTACTCGATCTGGGTTCCGCGCAAAGAGGTCATCGAACCCGGCGTCGCGGAAACCCCGGCGGAGTGATGAATATGGACGGCTCCATGAAACTGGGAACGGGGGCGGCAGAGGCCCCCTTCTACCTGCCCCAGGGCGACGAATGCGACGTGTTCGCCGCCGCCTATACCAACAAGCTGCCGGTCCTGCTGAAAGGCCCGACAGGTTGCGGCAAGACCCGCTTCGTGTCCCATATGGCCGCCAGTCTGGGTCGGCCGCTCTATACCGTGGCCTGCCACGACGACCTGGCCGCCGCCGACCTGATCGGGCGCTACCTGCTGAAAGGCGGCGAGACCGTCTGGGTCGATGGTCCCCTGACCCGCGCGGTGCGCGAGGGCGCGATCTGTTACCTGGACGAGGTGGTCGAGGCGCGCAAGGACGTGACCGTGGTGCTGCACCCGCTGACCGACGACCGGCGCATCCTGCCGATCGATCGCACCGGGGAAGAGCTTGAGGCCGCGCCCGGCTTCATGCTGGTGGCCTCCTACAACCCCGGCTATCAGAACATTCTGAAAACCCTCAAACCCTCGACCCGGCAACGGTTCATCTCGCTGGAATTCGACTTCCCCTCGCCTCAGATGGAGGCCGAGGTGGTCGCGCAGGAAAGCGGTCTGCCGCTGGAGCGCTGCAAGCCGCTGGTGCGGCTGGCGGGCAAGCTGCGCGGGCTCAAGGGTCAGGACCTCGAGGAAGGCGTATCCACCCGCCTGGTCGTCTATGCCGCGACTCTGATCGCGCAGGGCATGTCCACCGACCGCGCCATCCTTGCCGCCATGATCGAACCTCTGACTGATGACGAGGATATCAAACGCGGGCTCCTCGATCTTGTCACCGCCGTCTTTGGGTGAGGCCGGCGATGGTCAGGATCGACTTTGAGCCATGGGAACCCGAAGAAACCATCGGGAAACTGTGGCACAGCCTTGCCAGCCGCCTTGATGCACCAGAGGTGCACGAAGGAGCCGCGGTCGACCTGTCGCAGGTCGCGGGGCGGCTGGCCGTTCTTTTCCGGGGGTTGGGCGGCAGTCCGGGCGTCGAACTGCGCCCGGTTTCGCCCGAGCTCTCGCGCCACCGGCTGGGCTGGCGGCGCAAGCTGGCCACCGAGGCCGAACTGATCCCACGCGCCAGTTTCGACGGCGAGGTCCTGCGCCTGCCCGACCGGCTGGCGGTGTTTCCCGCGCGCGAAGCCAACGGCGCGCTTTATGTCTGGCTGGCGGCGGTGGCGGCCCATGCCGGAACCCGCATCGACGAGGACGATCCCCTGCGCGCCGATCTGCGCGCCCTGCAGGCGGCCCGCGCGATGGTCGCCGCAACGCTCGAAGATGCGCCGGGTCTGCGCCCGCTTTACACCGAACTGTGCAAGGGCGTGCTGTATCAGCGCGACCTGCCCGGCCTGCCCCCGGCCGAGGCCGCCGTCGAGGACCTGATCCGCAGGATGCTGGGCGACCCCGCCCCCCTGTCCGCCCGCGCCCAGGCCTACGACGCCCTGGGTGACGACGTGGCCGCCCCGCGCGGGTACCAGCCGTTCCGCCCGGTGCCTCTGTGGCCCGAACTGCGCGCGGTCGCGTTTTCCGAACACACCGAGGTCGAAAGCCGCGACACCGACGGCCCACCCGAGGAATCAGGGGAAAAGACCCACCGCGCCCGCCGCCGCAAATCCGACCAGGCCGAGCGGCAGGACAGTTTGATCCTGCACAAGTTCGAGGCGATCCTCAGCTGGGCTGAATTCCTGAACCTCAACCGCCGGATCGACGATGACGACCCGGACAACGCAAAAAAGGCCGCCGACGATCAGGACGAAATCGGGCTGGGCCAGATAACGAAGGCGCCGCCGACGCGGCTGAAGCTGCATCTCGATCTCGCGCCCGAAGACGTGAACCGCGAGCGCCTTTCGGGGCGTGTGCTTTACCCGGAATGGGATGTGCGCACGGGGCAGTATCTGCCCGATCACGTCAACGTTCTGACTTCGGATGCCGAGATTCGCGAGGATGCCGCCGATTTCGGCAAGGACCCGGCCACCGCCCGCCGCATCCGCGCCGTCAAACGCCAGTTCGAGGCCCTGCGCCCGGGCCGCGTGATGACCCGCGGCCATCTGGACGGCGACCAGCTGGATATCGAGGCCGCCGTGCGCAGCGCCGTGGACCGCCACGCAAATGGCGAGGGCAACGAGCGCGTCTGGATGCAATCCCGTCCCGAGGCGCGCGACCTGGCGGTGTCGATCCTGCTGGACATCAGCCGCTCGACCGAAAGCGCGGTCGCGGGGCGTGCGGTGATCGATATCGAACGCGAGGCACTGGCGGCGCTGGCCTGGGGTCTGAACGCCTGCGGCGACGATTTTGCCATCCACGCTTTCAGTTCGCTGAAACGCCAGCGGGTCTATGTGCAGCGCTGCAAAAAGTTCAATGAGCCCATGACCGCCACCGTCGAGCAGCGCATCGCGTCGCTGCGGCCGGGCCATTACACGCGGCTGGGGGCGGCGATCCGTCATGCCTCGGCCGATCTGGCGGCGCAGGCGCGCAAACGCCGGCTGCTGCTGGTGATCACCGACGGCAAGCCCAACGATCTGGACCACTACGAGGGCCGCCACGGCATCGAAGACACCTGCATGGCCGTGCGCGAGGCGCGCCGGGCGGGGCAGTCGGTCTTTGGCGTCACCATCGACAAGACCGGCAAAAGCTGGTTCCCGCGCATGTTCGGGCAAGGCGGGTTCGCGGTGATCCCCGACCCCAACCGCCTGACCATGGCCCTGCCGCAGATCTATCGCCAACTGGTCGGCGCATGAGTGATGCTTCGCTGATCGACGAGCTGCCCGGCGAATTGCTGATGTGGGTTCTGATCGTCTCGGAACTGCTGGTGTTCGGGGCCGGGCTGACCGCCTTCATGGGCGTCCGCCTGACCGACCCGGCAGGCTTTGCCGAGGCGCAATCCCATCTCTACCGAACCGGGGCCGCGCTCAACACCGGCGTTCTGGTCACATCAGGCTTTCTGGCGGCGCGGGCGCTGCGCTGGCGGCACGCGGCGCGACGCGGTGCCGCGCGGCTGGCCCTGATCGGCGCGGCCCTGCTGGGGGTGGTTTTCCTGATCATCAAGGGCGCGGAATATGCGGGCAAGGCCGCGCAGGGCATCAGCTACGAAACCCACCCGTTTTTCCTGTTCTACTACCTTCTCACCGGGTTTCACGCCGCGCATGTGCTGGCCGGGGTCGCCATTCTGCTGCTTGTCGCCTGGCGCGACGATCCCCGCAATATCGAGGCCGGCGGCCAGTTCTGGCACATGGTCGATCTGGTCTGGATCCTGCTGTTTCCCGTGATCTACCTGCTGGGGTGACGCGATGCCGAGGTTCTTCTTTGCTCGACCCACCCAAGCGGATCGCCTGACGCGCGCCTGGGCCGGCCTGATCGCGCTCAGCCTGGCCTCGGCCCTGCTGACCCTCATGCCCGTAGGGTCCCGACCGGTCGGGGGCGGTATCCTGCTGTTGGCCCTGTTCAAGGCCCGCGTCATCCTGGCGCGGTATCTCGACCTTGAACGCAGCCCGGCCTGGCTGCGCGGCTTCACCCTGGTGCTGAGCACCTTTGCGGCACTCATCTTTGCGCTCTACCTGGTCTGAGGCAAAAAAGAACCGCCGCGCACAGGGGCACGGCGGCTTGCCAGTTCAGGGACAGAAATCTATTGCGCGGCCATCGGCATCCGGGCGATCTGGCACCGTTGCCACAGCGCCGAGAGCGCGCCGACCAGATGGTCGATATCGGCATCGGTGTGCACGGGTGAGGGCGTGATGCGCAGCCGCTCGGTTCCTTTGGGCACGGTGGGATAGTTGATCGGCTGGATGTAGATGCCGAACTCTTCCAGCAGCGTGTCCGAGATGAACTTGCACTTGACCGGGTCGCCCACCATCACCGGGATGATGTGGCTGGGGTTGGGCAGATGCGGGATGCCCTCGGCGTCGAGCCGGGCGCGCACCTGGGCCACGCGCGCCTTCTGCAGGTCGCGTTCCGCATTCGACTGCTTCAGATGCCGGATCGAGGCCGCCGCTCCGGCGGCGATTGCCGGGGGCAGGGCGGTGGTGAAGATGAACCCGCTGGCAAAGCTGCGCACGAAATCGCACAGCGCGGCCGACGCGGCGATATAGCCGCCCACCACACCGAAGGCCTTGCCCAGCGTACCCTCGATCACGGTCAGGCGGTCCATCAGACCCTCGCGCTCGGCGATGCCGCCGCCGCGGGGACCATAGAGGCCGACGGCATGGACCTCGTCCAGATAGGTCATGGCGCCGAATTCATCGGCCAGGTCGCAGATTTCCTTGATCGGTGCGATGTCGCCATCCATCGAATAGACTGATTCAAAGGCGATCATCTTGGGCGCCTCGGGGTCGGCGGCGGCCAGCTTGGCGCGCAGGTCGTCCAGATCGTTGTGCTTCCAGATCACCTTCTGCGCCCGCGAATGGCGGATGCCCTCGATCATCGAGGCATGGTTCAGCGCGTCCGAGAACACGATCAGGCCGGGGATCTTTGCCGCTAGCGTCCCCAGCGCCGCCCAGTTCGAGACGTAGCCGGAGGTGAACAGCAGCGCCGCCTCTTTCCCGTGCAGGTCAGCCAGTTCGTGTTCCAACAGGACGTGGTCATGGGTGGTGCCGGAAATGTTGCGGGTGCCGCCCGCACCGGCGCCGCAGCGGTCCAGCGCATCATGCATCGCCGCCAGAACCGACGGGTGCTGGCCCATGCCCAGATAGTCGTTCGAACACCAGATGCGCACGTCCCGTGCCGCCGCGCCATCGGTCTGGCGGGCATTGGGAAAGGCGCCGCATTTGCGCTGCAGGTCGATGAAGACACGATAGTTGCCCTCGGCCTTCAGGTTGCTGAGGCTCTGGCTGAAAAAACGCTCGTAATCCATGTCTCGATCTCCCCGGAAAACTGGCTGTTGGCGGGCAGACTATGGGTGCGCGCACGCCGGGAACATGACAATAGTCAAGCGACGCCGGGAAAAGGGTGGTGCGCGGCGCGCGGGTTTGGCATAGGCTGGCGCAGGGATGGATGGGCCGGGTTTTCGGCCGGACAAAAGGGGATGCCTTCGTGGCGCATGAAGCACAAAAAGCCATTGCGCGGCAGTCGCTGCTGCTCAAAAGCCTGCCGGATCAGCATGTCGAAACGTTGCTGAGCCACGCGATCTGGCGTCAGTATGACCGTGGCGAGACGATCTTTGTGCAGGAAGAAAGCGCCCAGGCCGTGCATGTGGTGCTGGCCGGATGGGTCAAGCTGTTCCGCATGTCGCCCACCGGGGCTGAGGCCGTGGTCAGCGTCTTTACCCGCGGCGAAAGCTTTGGCGAAGCGGTAGCGCTGCGCAACGTGCCCTATCCGGTTTCGGCCGAGGCGGTCTCGGCCTGCGAGATCATGCACATTCCCAGCCCGGTGCTGATTTCCTTGATGAAGACCGACCCCGAGATCGGGATCTCGATCCTGGCTTCGACCTTCACCCATCTGCATTCGCTGGTGTCCCAGCTGGAACAGCTCAAGGCCCAGACCGGGGCGCAGCGGGTGGCCGAGTTCCTGCTGAACCTGTGTGATTGCGACGAAGGCGCCTGCGAAGTCGAGCTGCCTTATGACAAGATGCTGATCGCCGGGCGTCTGGGCATGAAGCCCGAAAGCCTGAGCCGTGCGTTTTCACGGCTCAAGGCGGTGGGAGTAAAGATCAACCGCAACCACGCGGAAATCTCGAACATTCCGCAGCTGCGAGACTATGCCGACAGCGACCCGGCCGACAATTGGGGGCGCTGAACGCGCCCGGTCAAACCCGCAACCCGTCCTCTCCGAACGTCAGTGCATTGGCCGGATCATAGTCGATGCCGACCTGTGTCCCCGGGGACACCTGATGCTGACCAAAGGCCCGAACGGTAAAAGGCTTTTCGGTACCGATATCGACCAACACGTTGGTATCTGCGCCAAGGTTTTCCACGTGAACGACTGTGCCTGACAGCGGACCCGTCTGCCCAAGGCGAGCGTATTCAGGGCGAATGCCGATAAGTTGCCGGCCAGATCCACCGATCCGATCGGCGGGCACGAAATTCATCGCCGGAGACCCGATGAACTCGGCCACGAACCGGTTGGCGGGGTTGTTGTACAGCTCCATCGGGCTGCCGATCTGTTCGACTCGGCCGTCCCGCAACACGACGATCTTGTCCGCCAAAGTCATCGCCTCGGTCTGGTCGTGGGTCACGTAGATCATGCTGGCGTCGATCTGGCGGTGCAGGTTTGCGATTTCGACCCGGGTGTTCAGTCGCAACGCGGCATCCAGGTTCGACAGCGGTTCATCGAACAGGAACAGTTTGGGGTTGCGCACGATCGCGCGGCCGATCGCGACGCGCTGGCGCTGACCGCCGGACAACTCGGCCGGGCGACGTTCAAGATAGGGATCCAGCGACAACATGCGGCTGGCTTCGGTGATGCGGCGCGCGATTTCGTCCTTGGGATGCCCGGCCTGCTTCAAGCCCAGTTCCATGTTCCCCCGAACAGTCAGATGCGGATACAGCGCATAAGACTGGAACACCATTGCGATGCCGCGCTTGGCGGGTGGGACCTCGTTGACGGTCTGGCCATCGATTTCGACCGTTCCCGAGGTCGCCTCTTCAAGCCCCGCAATCACGCGCAGCAGGGTGGACTTGCCGCATCCCGAGGGGCCTACAAAGACCACGAATTCGTTTTCCTCGACGGTCAGGTCGATGTTTTTCAGCACGTTTACCTGTCCGAAGGACTTGCACACATTGGTCAGTTTCAGGGCGGTCACGTCACGTCTCCTTCAGGTCGACCGGCTGGCCGGATCGAATGCTTTGGTCGGCGGCAAAGCAGATCCGCAGGGATTGCACCGCGTCATTCATATGGCGGGTCAGGTCGATGTTCTGCGCGATGGTTTGCAGCATGTAGGCTTGTTCGGCGTCGCACAGTTCCTGGTGGCCGGGTTCGCCATCCATCTCGATCATGGTGTCGCCGCTGGCTTTGTGCACCAGAATGCCGCCTACCTTCGTGTGGCCGTCCACATCGTCGGATGCGCCCTTGTTGCCCTCGGTTATGGAAACCGCGCCATTGGGTGAAACGATATCTTTCACGAAGAACGCCGTTTCGGACATCATAGGACCCCAACCAGCCTCGTACCAACCAACCGAGCCATCTTCGAACACCACCTGGAACTGGCCGTAATTGTACATGTCGGGCGCGATCTCATCCGACAAACGCAGGCCCATGCCGTTGACCCGAACGGGCCGGGCATCGGTAATCTGGCACATGACGTCGACGTAATGCACACCGCAGTCAACGATGGGTGAGGTGGTTTGCATCAGCGCCTTGTGCGTCTCCCATGTCGGGCCGTCGGACTGCTGATTCAGGTTTAGGCGAAAGACATAGGGGCCGCCCAGGTCGCGCGCCTCGGATATCAGCCGCATCCAAGAGGGGTGATGCCGAAGGATGTACCCAACCACCAGCTTGCGGTTGGCTTCAGTGGCCTTCTCGACGACACGGCGTGCGTCCGCGACGGTGGTGGCCAAGGGTTTCTCGACGAACACATGCGCACCGGCGTCCATTGCGGCACAGGCATAATCGGCATGGCTGTCGGAATAGGTGGCAATCACGGCCAGATCAGGGTTGGTGTCCGCAAGCGCCGTATGGAAATCGGTGAAGACCGGATACCCCTGCAAATCCGGGTGATCCACTGTCCCGGATCGGTTCACCAGACCCACGATCTGGGCGTCGGGATGGTGATGATGCGCCAGCGCGTGGCTGAGACCCATGTTGCCCAAACCTGCGATCAGAACCCGGATCATTTGACCGCCCCCGAAGTGATCCCGCGGATCAGTTGCCGCGAGAAGATGACATACAGAACCATGACCGGCAGGATCGCCATGCTGAGCGCGGAAAGCACCGCGTTCCAGTCGGTGACGAACTGCCCGATAAAGACCTGGCTACCGAGGGTCAGGGTCTTGGTCTCTTCGGCCGGGGCCAGGATCAGCGGGAACCAAAGATCGTTCCAGATAGGTATCATGTTGAACACGGCCACGGTCGCCATCGCCGGACGTACCAGCGGCAGAACAAGGCGGAAGAAGATGGTATATTCGCTCAGCCCGTCGATGCGGCCTGCATTCTTGAGGTCGTCGCTGACTTGCCGCATGAATTCGGACAGGATGAATACGGCCAGCGGCAGGCCCTGTGCGGTGTAGACGAGGATCAGCGCCATCAGCGTGTTGACCAGACCGGTCGCCACCATCATGTCCAGGATCGCAACCGTGCCGATGCGGATTGGAATCATGATGCCCAACGCAAGGTACAGGCCCATCAGCGTATTGCCCTTGAACCGGTATTCGCTGAGCGCGAAAGCCGCCATTGCGCCGAACAGCAGGATCAGGAACAGCGACACGACGGTGACAATCATCGAATTCTGGAAATACAGGAAGAAGTCGCCCTGTTTCATTACCGTCTGGTATCCGATCATCGAGAACGAGTCGGCATCCGGCAGCGCCAACGGTTCACGGAAGATCGCCTTGCGCGATTTGAAGCTGTTGATCACGATCACGAAGACAGGAAACAGGGCTATCAGCGTATAGAGAATCAGTGCGCCATGCATGGCGGCGATATTGAAGGGGTTTCTGCGGGCTTTGTTCATGCTCTTCGGGCCCCTCAGAACTGATACCGGCGGATGCGGGTCTGGATCAGGAACAGATAGATGCAGACCCCCGTCAGGATGATGGCGAACATGCCCGTTGCGATGGCCGATCCCATATGCGGGTCACCGAGTTGCAATTGGAACCCGAAGAAGGTCCGGTACATGAACGTGCCAAGGATGTCGGTCGAGAAGTCCGGCCCCGCCAGCGCACCCTGGGATGCGTAGATCAGGTCGAACGCATTGAAATTGCCGACAAATGTCAGGATCGAGATGATACCGATCGACGGCAGGATCAGCGGCAGCTTGATCTTCCAGAAGGCGGACATGCCGGTGATGCCTTCAACCTCGGCAGCTTCGAGGATTTCTTCGGGGATCGACAGCAGGGCGGCATAGATCAACATCATTGGAATACCCACGAACTGCCAGACCGAAATCAGCGCCAGCGTGGTCAGCGCGTATTCCTCCTTGCCCAGCCAAGGCGCGAACAGAGATTTGAGTCCGACCGCGGCCAGCATATCGGGGGCGATGCCCCAGATCGGCGACAGGATCAGCTTCCAGGCGAAGCCAACGATCACGAAGGACAGGATCGTCGGGATGAAGATGGCCGAACGGTAAAACGCCGCAAAGCGCAGGCGTGGGTGGCTGAGGATCGCCGCCAGTGCGATCCCGATCGGATTCTGCACCAGCATGTGGATGAAGAAGAACCAGAAATTGTTGCCCAGTGCGTTCCAGAACGCATCCGACCAAATCGGGTCGCCGAACAGGGTGCGGAAGTTGTCCAGGCCTACGAACACACGGGCCTGATCGACCTCGGTGTAAAGCGCCAGCCGCAGCGTGTTGAACAGCGGAAAGACCATGACGGCCGAGTAGACCAGCACTGCGGGTGCCAGAAACACCACGATGTGCCATTTGATCCGGCGATTGCCCATGTTGTTCCTCGAAAGCTCAGGGTGGCTCTGGCCGTCTGGCCAGAGCCGTTTGCGTCACGAAAGACGGGTTACTGGTGCGGGGCGTACCAGCTGGCCAACCCGTCCTGCAGGCGCTTGCCGGCGTCCTCGGGCGATTCCTCGCCCTTGATCACCTGAGCCGATGCGTTCCAGGTCTCGTTCTCAAGGTTGGGCGTTCCACGCGACAGGATCTGATAGGTGGACCGGATGGTCGAGTTGCACTCGTTCCTCCAGCTGACGAATTCCTGTGCCAATGGGTCCTCCATCGCCACATCGAAGCTGGAGAGCGAGAAGAAGCCGGGCAGCGCATTTGCATAGATCTGCGCGAATTCCTCGGACCCGACCCAGTTCAGGAAGGTGCGTGCTGCATCGGCGTTGGGCGACGCTGCGTTCAGGCCAATGGCGATGTCGGTGTGATCCGAGATATAGCACTCGTCCCCGGCATTCTGGACCGGCGGCTTGAAAGCGCCCATCTCGAAATCGGCCAGGTTGTTGAAGCCGCTGATCTCCCAGCTGCCGGCCGGATAGATGGCGGCGCGGCCCAGTGTGAACAGGTTCTGGCTGTCGGGATAGGTCTGCGCTTCGAACCCGTCGCCCAGATAGGCACCCCATTTTGCCAGCTGGCGGTAGGGGGCGACCCACGGCTCGTCCGTCAGTTTCTGAGAACCTTCGATCAGGGAGAGGCGACCTTCTTCGCCCTTCCAGTAGTTCGGCCCGATGTTGTTGTAACCCATGGTGGCCGCTTCCCATTGGTCATTGGTGCCCATGGCCATGGGGATATAGGTGCCGTCTTCCTTGATCTTGTCCAGAACGGCAAAGAACTCGGCTTCGGTTTCCGGAACCGACAGGCCCAGTTCGTCGAACGCGTCCTTGTTGTAGATGAACCCATGGATCACCGAGGCCATCGGTACGCAGAAGGTGGCCGAGCCGTCATCGGTCTGCCACGCTGATTTGGCGACGTCCGAGAAATTCGCCATGCCTTCCAGATCAGAAAGATCGGCCAGCTTGCCCGCCTCGTACAGGCCAAGTGAGGTGTCGAAGGGACGGCAGGTAATCAGGTCTCCGGCCGAACCGGCATCCAGTTTGGCATTCAGGGCGGCATTGTATTCCGCGGGGGCCGATGGGGTGAACTTGATCTTGATGTCGGGGTTCTGGGCTTCGAAGGCCGGAATGATCTTTTCCTGCCACAAGGCCAGGTCGTCGTTGCGCCAGCTCTCGATGGTCAGCGTGGTTTCGGCCATTGCCGCACCGGCCAGGGCCGATGACGCCAGCAGCACGGCGGTCAGTGTGGTTGTTCTCATGATGTATTCTCCCTTTTGGTCTTCTTCTTGGTTCAAACCTGGTCCAACGCAGGGCGCAGATGGCCGCCCGATGCCGTCAGCAGTTCACTGGCCTGCGCCGGTGTTGCGGTACCGGCAGCCAAAAGTACGGCAAGCTTCAGGTTGCCTTCGGCACGATCCAGGGCAGCAGCGGCGTGCTGAGCTGTGGCGCCGGTTATGTTCCGGATGATTCCTTCTGCACGCTGACGCAGCTTGGCATTGTCGGCGACCACGTTGACCATCATCCCGTCATGTACATGGCCCAACCTGACACCCATGAGGGTCGAGAGCATGTTGAGCGCCACCTTTTGCGCGGTTGCGGCGCCCAGTCGGGTCGATCCGGCAATGACTTCGGGCGGGGTGTTCAGGCAAATTGCGCAATCGGCGTGCTCGAACAGCGGTGCGTCGGCGTTGTTGGCGATGCAGATGGTTTTGGCGCCGCGGGACCTTGCAATTCCGGCAAAGGTCAACGGGTAGGGCGTGGTGCCGCTGGCGGATATCGCGATCACCGTGTCCGTTGGGCGGAGGTCGGCAGCGGCGATTTCGGCCGTCCGAGTGTCATCTTCGGTGTGGCCCGGCATCTCTGCCCCGGTTGGTATGCCGCCGGCCATGCAGATGGCGATCGAATCTGGCGACAGGCCGAATGTCCCCGGTATTTCCGCCCCGTCGGCCAAGCCCATCAGCCCGGACGACCCGGCGGCGGCATAATAGAGCCGCCCCCCGGCGCGGATGGTTTCTGCCATCAATACCGCACCTTTCGATATATCCGGAAGGCAGGCATCCAGCCCGTTCAGCGCGGCTTTCTGCGCATCCAGCAGCAGGCGCAGAACTTCGGTGTCCGGGCGCAGGTCCAGCCCCTCGGATTCGTCGCGCAGCATTTCGGTTTGCGGCAGCATGTGCGGCGTCATGTGATTCCCCTTTGGCACCGAAGATAATACCTATATAATACCTTTTGTCCACCATTCGTTTCAAATCGTCAACTAACCACCGAAAAGCGCAAAAAATAGCAAGTCTTGGCCATAAGAGGTCTTTTTTTCAGGCAAAAGGTATTGTAAAGGTATCTGTATGGATGAGTCCCTCCCATATCTCATTGCAATTGACGGTGGCGGTACGCGCTGCCGGTTTGCCATGGCCGGCCCCACCGGGCGGCATGATCTGGTTCTGGGAAGCGCCAATGTCTATTCCGATCGTGCGGCGGCTATCTCAACGCTGAATGCCGGGCTGCGGGCTCTGGCCGAGCGTGCTGCGATGCCCGAAGCGGCTTTGACCGGGATTCCGGTCTACGCTGGGTTGGCGGGCGTGACCGACGCGAACACAGGCGCTGAAATCGCGCGGCACCTGCCATCGCGCATTGTGCAGGTCGAGGATGACCGCCGCTCGGCCGTGGTTGGAGCTTTGGGGCCGGTCGATGGATGTTTGATCGGGATCGGCACTGGATCGTTCTTGGCGCGACAAAGCGATGGCTCAATCCGGTTGCTTGGCGGATACGGGGCGCTCATCGGTGATGATGCGTCCGGGTATTGGCTGGGGCAGCAGCTGCTGCGGCGGGTGTTGCTTGCAGCGGACGGAATAGCCCCCGACAGCGCGCTGACACGATCCGTATGCAGACGTTTTGACGAAGACCCGATGCAGATCGTGCGATTTGCGGGGCAGGCGCGGCCAGCCGAAATCGCAGACTTCGCACCCGAAATCATTGCGGCGGCTCAAAAAGGCGATGTGGTGGCCGTGGCCCTGATGCGCGAGGGCGCCGACTATGTCGCTGCAGGGCTTCAGGCCCTTGGTCGAGATGATGCCGAGCCGGTCTGTGCAGTGGGCGGGGTGGCATCGCATTACATCGCCTATCTTTCCGCCGAGGTGCAGAGCGCGATGATCGAACCGGAGGGCTCCGCCCTTGACGGGGCGCTGCAGCTCGCCGCACAGCTGGCCGAGCGCGCCAGATTGGGGGCAGCATGACCGCCGAAACGATCGAAACCTTCCTCAGGACCGGTGACTGGATGCAGCGGGCCGTTGGGCCGCGGTACGTTCGGTTGCGCAAGCGGATCGAAGAGGGCATCGAGAACGGTTTGTTGGCGGAAAGTGCACCGCTGCCGGCCGAACGCGAGATTGCAAACCTGACGGGCCTTTCCCGCGTCACCGTGCGTCGGGCGATGCAGGATCTGGTAGATCGGGGAATCGTCATTCAGCGCCAGGGCTCGGGCAGTTTCGTGGCCGACGGCACGCCTCGGGTCGAGCAATCTCTGTCACGGCTGACCTCGTTCACCGAGGACATGAATCGACGCGGTCTTGAATCCTCAAGCGAGTGGCTTGAGCGCGGCGTGCACACTCCGTCGCCCGAGGAGGTGATGGCGCTGGCCCTGTCCTCGGGCGAAGCGGTTGCGCGCATCTCGCGCCTGCGTATGGCCAATGATCGGCCCATGGCTATCGAACGGGCCTCGCTGCCGATCGACATTCTGCCGCGCCCGCAGGAGGTCGAAGCCTCATTGTACGAAGTCCTGGAACGGGATGGAAACCGGCCGGTACGGGCGCTGCAGCGGATTTCGGCGATCAATCTGGACATCGCCGACGCGGGTTTGCTTGGGGTCGAACCCGGTGCGGCCGGGCTGCGCATCGTTCGAACATCATACCTGTCCAACCGGCGGGTCGTTGAATTCACTCGGTCGATCTATCGCGGCGACGCCTATGATTTTGTCGCCGAGTTGCGGTTGGCCAACAGCTAGGACACATCATGCAACAGCAGATCACCCGGATGCGCCGGGAAATTGATGAAATCCCCTTGGCCGTAGAGCGGCTTCTGAGCCGGGGTCAGGCAGATATTGAGGCGGTCGCCTCGGTTGCCCGCGAACTGGACCCTACATTTGTCGTGACGGTCGCACGCGGGTCTTCCGATCACGTCTGCACCTATCTCAAATACGCCTCGGAAATCCTGTTGGGTGTGCCGGTGGCCTCGGTCGGGCCGTCGATCGGATCGATCTACGACTCGGTTCTGCGCATGCGCCAGGCGATGTGCCTGTCGGTGTCGCAATCCGGCAAAAGCCCCGACATCGTGGCCATGGCCCGCAATGCCCGACGCGACGGCGCATTGACAGTAGCGTTGACCAACGACGCGGCTTCACCGTTGGCCGAAGTCAGCGATCACGCCATAGATATACAGGCCGGCCCCGAACTGAGTGTTGCGGCCACCAAGACCTTCGTCACTTCGGCGGTGGCCGGCTTGTGGCTGTTGGCAGAGTGGGGGCAGGATGCGGCGTTGCTGGCCGCGTTGCGCGACCTGCCCGAGCAGTTGGATCAGGCGGCCCGGATCGATTGGCCCGAAGTGCGTGACGCAATCGGTGCTCACCCGTCCTTGTTCACGCTTGGCCGGGGCCAGGCACTGGCCGTATCGAACGAAGCTGCACTGAAGTTCAAGGAGACCTGCCAGTTGCACGCTGAAAGCTATTCCTCGGCCGAGGTTCTGCACGGACCGGTGTCCATCGTCGAGGACGGCTTTCCGGTACTCAGCTTTGCAGCGGCAGATGCGGCGGAGCCTGCGTTGGCGGAGGTGGCCGACGCAATCAGCGCCAAGGGTGCACGGGTCTTTGCAACCACGGACAGGGTTACTTCCGCGACCCGCATTCCGCATGTCCGCACGGGGCATTCCCTGACTGATCCGCTGAGCCTGATCGTCTCCTTCTACGCGATGGTCGAGGCCTTTGCCGCCTCGCGCGGGATCGATCCGGACGCACCGCGGCATCTGAACAAGGTGACGGAAACCGTATGACCAGCGAACTGCAGGCTCTGGCGGGCGCGGACATTCTGACCCCTGCAGGTATCCTGCAGGATCATGCCCTTCTGTTCGCGGAAGGGCGTATCGAGGGCGTGACGCCTCTCTCGAACACTCCTGGAACAGCGAGGGTGTCGCGGCTGGACGGTGGCCTGCTGGTTCCGGGCTTCGTCGATCTGCAGGTGAATGGCGGCGGCGGGGCAATGCTGAACAACGCCCCCGATCTGGAAACGCTCCGCACGATGTCGGTGGCACATGCGCGTATCGGAGCAACGTCGATCTTGCCAACGCTGATCACGGATACGCCTGGGGTCACGCGGCGGGCCATCGCGGCCACGATTGCCGCCGTGAACAAAGGTATTGCCGGCATTGTCGGGCTTCATCTGGAAGGCCCGCACCTGTCCCAAGCCCGTAAGGGCGCACATGATGCTGCCCTGATCCGACCGATGGCGCAGGCTGATCTGGATTTGTTGCTGGATACAGTCGCGCGGTTGCCGATTCTCAAGGTTACGGTGGCGCCGGAAAGCGTGACGGATGATCAGATACACGCCATGACCCAAGCGGGGATCGTCGTCTCGCTGGGCCATACGGATGCGAGTTTTGAAACCTGTCAGAAAGCGGCTCAGGCCGGGGCGCGTTGCGTCACACATTTGTTCAATGCTCAGAGCCAGATGGGTAACCGAGAGCCCGGCGTCGTAGGCGCGGCGCTGGCGCTTGGCGAGCTGTCTGCGGGCCTGATCGCTGATGGAATTCACGTCCACCCGGTTTCAGTGCGCAATGCCATCCGGGCAAAAAATGGGCCGGGTAGTGTCTTCCTTGTTAGCGACGCGATGGCGACCGCCGGGTCGGATATCGACAGCTTCCTGCTGAACGGACGGCAGATCTTGCGCGACGGCAACCGGTTGACCCTCGCCGATGGAACGCTCGCCGGTGCGCATCTCGAGCTGTTGGACGCGGTTCGCAACGTGGTTGCATTTGCGCAACTGCCTTTGCAAGCTGCTTTCGACATGGCGACCCGGTTGCCTGCGGACTTGATCGGTAGATCAGATCTTGGCCGTTTGGCGGCCGGTGCCCGCGCCAATGTGCTGCATGTCTCCGATCATGGGCTTCTCCGGGTCTGGCAGGAAGGTCAGGCACTGGACTGACGATGTCCACGGCGACCCATGGTCGTCTGATTTTCCTCGACATGTCGGACCCTGGGCCGTTCATGTCGGGAATCTACATTGTGCACATCTTGTATTTTTCTTAGCCTTGGTGTCGGGCGCAAGCTTCACGCGTGCCCGGCAAGAGGATTGAGATGACGCCCGTGTTCAGATTTCAGGGGATCTATACCCCGGTGGTGACGCCCTATGCGGATGATTATAGCGTCGATTGGGATGCCTTGGCCGAGGTGATCGAATACCTGGTCGAGAATGGCGTGCACGGTCTGATCTCGGGCGGATCCACCGGCGAAAACTATGCCCAGACCGTCGATGAAAGGCTGGAACTGGCGCGTTTTACCCACCAACGACTGAAGGGTCGGCTGCCTTTGGTGGTCGGGACCGGCGCGATGTTGACGCCGGATTCGATCGCGTTGGCCCAAGGCGCGCGCCAGATCGGGACCGATGCCATCCTGCTGGCCAGCCCGCCCTATTCGGTGCCGACCGACCGGGAAAACGCCCTTAATGCGCTGGCCATCGACAAGGCAGCCGATCTGCCGGTGATGCTGTACAATTATCCGCACCGCACCGGCACGATGATGGGGGCTGAGTTCCTCGACCGTGTGGGGCGCAGCCGCAATTTCTGCGGCATCAAGGAAAGCTCGGGCGACATCAACCGCGTACACATGCTGGCGCGGGACTATCCGCATATCCAGCTGGGCTGCGGCATGGACGATCAGGCGTTGGAATTCTTCGCCTGGGGTGCGCCGTTCTGGGTCTGTGGCGGGTCGAATTTTCTGCCGCGTGAGCATGTAGCGCTGTATGAGACCTGCGCGCTGCAAGGCGATTTCGCCAAGGGCCGCCGGATTATGTCGGCGCTGATGCCGTTGATGCGGGTCCTCGAACAGGGCGGCAAGTTCATCCAGACCATCAAGCATGGGGTCACGATGAACGGCATCCCGGCGGGCGCGGTTCGGCCGCCTCTGAAGGGGCTGAACAAGGATGACAAGCGCGCGCTGGAACAGGTGACCCGCGTGCTGAAACGCAAGATCGCAGACATCATGGCGGAGGGCTGAGGCATGGGCTTGCTGACACGGGACGAATACGCATCCATCGCCGCCGGGCTGGACCTGCCCGCAGGCGCCTTCATCGACGGCGGCTATCGCCCGGCGATCTCGGGCGCGGTGTTTCCCACCGTGAACCCGGCCACCGGCGCGATGCTGACCGAGGTCGCGGCCTGCGCCGCCGCCGATGTGGACCTGGCTGTGGAAAAGGCGCGCGAGTCCTTCGACGACGGCCGCTGGTCGCGCCTGCACCCGTCGGCGCGAAAGGACGTGTTGATCCGCCTGGCCAAGCTGATGACCCGCAATGCCCGCGAACTGGCGGTGATGGAAAGCATCGACAGCGGCAAGACCATCTTTGACTGCGAAACCGTGGATGTGCCCGAGGCGATCCACTGCCTGAAATGGCATGCCGAGGCGATCGACAAGATCTATGACCAGGTCGCGCCCGCCAGCGACGACCACATTGCGATGATCCTGCGCGAGCCGATCGGGGTGGTGGGGCTGGTGCTGCCGTGGAACTTCCCCCTGCTGATGCTGGCCTGGAAGATCGGCCCGGCGCTGGCGGCCGGGTGCTCGGTTGTTGTGAAGCCGGCGACGGAAACCCCGCTGACCGCCCTGCGTCTGGCCGAACTGGCGGCCGAGGCCGGGCTGCCGCGCGGGGTTCTGAACGTGGTTCCGGGTGGCGGCGCCGAGGTGGGCGAACCCATCGGGCGGCATATGGATGTCGACATGGTGTCCTTCACCGGCTCGACCGTAACGGGCAAGAAATTCCTGTCCTATGCCGCCGAAAGCAACGCCAAGGAGGTGGTGCTGGAGATGGGCGGCAAGAACCCGGCCATCGTGCTGGAGGATGCCGAGAACCTCGACCGGGTTGCCGCCCATGTGGTGAACGGGGCGTTCTGGAACATGGGCGAGAATTGCTCGGCCACGTCGCGCCTGATCGTGCACCGCGCGGTCAAACCCGAGTTGCTGGAGCGCATCGCCCATCACGCCCGCCAGTGGACTGTGGGCGATCCGCTGGACCCTGCAACCCGGCTGGGCGCGCTGGTCAGCAAAGACCATTTCAACAAGGTCTGCGGCTATCTGGACACGGCACCGTCAGTTCTTCTGGGCGGCAAGGCCGAGAACGGGCTCGTCGAAGCAACCGTGGTCGAGATTCCGGACAATGACGCGCTGCTGGCGCGCGAGGAAATCTTTGGGCCGGTCCTGTCGGTGATCGAGGTCGCGGGGTTCGATGAGGCCATCGCGATGGCCAATGACACGCCATATGGGCTGTGCGCGTCGCTATTCACCGCCAATGCCAAGCGTGCCCTGCGCGGTGCCCGCGCGATCCGGGCCGGAACCGTGACGGTGAACAGCTTTGGCGAGGGCGACATCTCGACCCCGTTCGGCGGCTACAAGCAGTCGGGCTTTGGCGGGCGGGACAACGGGCTGTACGCGCACGACCAGTACACGCAGCTGAAGACGCTGTGGATCGACCTGTCGGATGATGCCGACGAGGCGGTGGATTGACGCGGTTCACCGCTTGCCGCCTGCCGGTGCAGCGCGGCCCGGCGGCGTGGAATGCCCTGCTGGACCCGCAACCTGCCGCGCGTCAGCTTTCGGACAAAATCACCGCAGATTTCACCATCGTGGGCGCAGGCTTTTCCGGCCTGTCTGCGGCGCGGCGTCTGCGGCAGCTGGTTCCCGATGCGCGGATTGTGGTGCTTGAAGCTGGGCGAGTGGCGGAAGGAGCGGCGGGGCGCAACTCGGGCTTCATGATCGATCTGCCGCATGATCTGGCCTCGGACGACTATGCCGGGGCGGGCGATGACCGGGCGATGATCAGGCTGAACCGGCAGGCTATCGCCTTTGCCCGTGCGGCGGTCGAGGAATACGGCATTGACCCCAATTATTTCGATCCGGCGGGCAAGGTGAACGGCGCGGCCAGCCCGGCGGGACATGCGCACAACCAAAGCTATGCCCGCCATCTGGACAGCCTCGGCGAGCGGTCCGAGATGCTGGACCGGCAACAGATGCAGGAACTCACCGGGTCCGGGCACTATGTCTCGGGGCTGTATACGCCGGGCACGGTCATGCTGCAGCCGGCGGGCTATGTGCGCGGTTTGGCGGCGGGGTTGGCGGCCGATGGGGTGCAGATTTTTGAGCACGGCGCGGTCACTGGGTTCCAGCGCGACGGGGCGGGCTGGCGCGTGCAGACCGCGCGTGGGCAGGTCTCGACCGGCCGGCTGATCCTGTCGGTGAACGGCCATCTGGAAAGTTTTGGTGTCGAACGTGGCCGGCTGATGCAGCTGTTTCTGTTCGCGGCGATGACGCGAGAACTGGAGGCCGATGCGCTGGCCCGGGTGGGTGGCCAGCCGCGCTGGGGCGTGACTCCGTCCGATCCGATGGGCACCACCATGCGCCTGATCGACACCGGGCAGGGCGGCAACCGTATCATCACCCGCACCTGCGCCGTGCTGCGCCCGGGCATGGAGGCGCGGGCAGCGGACCTGCGGCGCGCAGCTGCTGTGATGCGGCGCAAATTCGACCGGCGATTTCCGCAGCTTCGGGGCATCGCGATGGAGTACGAATGGGCCGGTCATCTGTGCCTGAGCCTGAACGGCGTCTCGGTCACCCGCGAGATCGAGACCGGCGTTTATTCCGCCTGCGTCCAGAACGGGTTGGGTACCGCGCGCGGCACCCTGACCGGGATCGCCGCGGCCGAAATGGCCTGTGGCGTGCGGTCCGGGATCAGCGAGCATTTCGGAGCCGAGGACCGTCCCAAACGCCTGCCGCCCCGACCGTTGTCTGAGGTCGGCGCCAACATGGTGCTGCGCTGGAAGGAATGGCGCGCGCGCAACGAATGAAAAAGGCCCGCCTGACAGGCAGGCGGGCAAGTGGAGTGTTTCCTAACAGTGCTGGTTCAACTCGTCGGCGGCGGGGATCTCCCGCTCGCGCCGGGCGATGTAGTCGCGCAATGCCTCGTCGGTGGCCGGGTCCAGGCGGGGCTCTTGATACTCGGCCAGCAGCTTGCGGGCGTGGTTCAGGGCGCGCTCGGTGATCTCGACTTCGCCCTCGGCCACCCATTGTTCGATCGAGTTGTTGTCGAACAGTTCGGGCATGAAGAACGCCTCCTGGAATTTGTCCTGCGTGTGCGGATGGCCCAGGTAATGCCCGCCGGGGCCGATATCGGATACGGCCGCAACGGCCTCGTCGAAATCGTGCCACTTCGGGCCCTCGGCCATGCGGTAGGCCATGGCGCATTGCTCGGCATCGACAACGAACTTGGCGGTCGAACAATGCATCCCGGCCTCGTTCCAGCCCGCCGAATGCCAGATATAGTTGGCCCCGGCATGGATCACCGCCGACAGCGTGGTGGCGGATTCATATCCCGCCTGCGCATCGAATGTCTTGGCCCCGCCCAGCGTGTTCGAACTGCGCCACGGCACGCCGTAGTGCCGGGCCATCTGGCCGATCATGAAGTTCATCAGGCTGATCTCGGGCGTGCCCGCCATCGGCGCGCCGGACTTCATGCAGACGGTCGACAGGTAATGCCCATAGATCGCCGGACAGCCACGCCGGATCACCTGCGTATAGGCCAGCGCGCTCAGCGCCTCGGCGTTCAGCTGCGCGACCGTCGCCGGCACGCTGGCCGGCGTGTTGGCCCCGCCCAGCACGAAGGGCGAGCACAGCACCGGCTGGTTGCGGCGGCAGAAGGCGCGCATCGCCCCCAGCATGGTCTCGTCCCAGACCAGCGGCGAGTTGCCGTTGCAGTTGCCGGTGGTGACGGGGTGATCCTCCATGAACTCTTCGCCGAACAGGATCGCGCACATCTCCATCACGTCCTCGGCGTTTCTGGGCGAGGTGGTCATGCCCATGAAGGTCTTGTCGGAATATTTGATCGACGAATAGGTGATGCGCAGGTGGCGCTGGCTGATCGGGTGATCATAGGGTTCCACGATGTGGTGAGCCGAGGAATGCAGCGCGGGCAGCATGTGGCTGAGCTTGTGGAACATCGCCAGGTCGTCCAGTGTCGGATTGCGGCGCACGTCCTCCAGATCGCGCAGAAACGGCGCGCCGGTCATCGGCACGAAGATCGCGTGCGGACCGCCCAGGCGCACATTCTTGCGCGGGTCACGGGCGTGATAGGTGAAATCCGAGGGGATCGTCGCGATCAAGTCGCGGACCAGCCCGCGATCAAGATACACCCGCTCGCCGGCAACCTTGGCTCCAGCCGCCTTCCAGTCGGCCAGCGCGATCGGGTCGCGGAACTGCACGCCCACGTTTTCGAGGATGTCCATCGAGGCCGCGTCGATCCGCTCGACCTGTGACCCGTCCATCACCTCGCACAGCGGGATGTTGCGGGTCAGGCCCGGCAACATGTCAAAGCTGGGCGCGGTACGCAGGGCGCGGCGGGCGGCGCGGCCTCCGGTTCGGACACGGGTGGCGGTCTGGGTCATTCTGGGCCTCCTTTGACACCAGTCTGACCACCGACCGTGGGCGCGACCTGCAGGATTGCGAAATACTGTTGCGGAATGCGACATCGAGCCCGTGCATTGCCGGCGACAGCTGCTAAGCTGCGCTCCGCAGGATCAGAAACAATGCACAGAGCAGACCGAGAATGAATTCCGCCACATCTGAAACCGCCCGGCTTGAGGGCGAATACGACTATATCATCATAGGCGCGGGTACCGCGGGCTGCGTGCTGGCCAACCGGCTGACCGAGGACCCCAAGACACGGGTTCTGCTGCTCGAGGCGGGCAAGTCGGACAACTACCACTGGGTCCACATCCCGGTGGGGTATCTGTACTGCATCGGCAATCCGCGCACCGACTGGATGATGAAAACCGCGCCCGAGCCGGGTCTGAACGGGCGGTCGCTGGTCTATCCGCGCGGCAAGGTGCTGGGCGGGTGCAGCTCGGTCAACGGGATGATCTACATGCGCGGGCAGGCGGCCGACTATGACCATTGGCGGCAACTTGGCAACGCGGGCTGGGGTTGGGACGATGTGCTGCCCTATTTCCTGAAATCCGAAGATCATCACGCCGGCGACAGCGAAATGCACCGGGCCGGCGGCGAGTGGAAGGTTCAGAAACAGCGGCTGAGCTGGGAGATCCTGAAGGCCGTGCAGGACGGCGCGCGCGAGATCGGCATCCAGCCGCGCGCCGATTTCAATGACGGCAACAACGAAGGCTCGGGGTTTTTCGAGGTCAACCAGAAGAACGGCGTGCGCTGGAACACGGCCAAGGGATTTCTGCGCCCGGCGATGAAACGGCCCAACCTGCGGGTCCTGACCGAGGCCGAGACGCTGGGCCTGATCCTCGAAGGCAAGACCGTGCGTGGCGTGCGCTTTGCCCGTGGCGGCATCGAATACCGGGCCCTGGCCCGGGCCGAGGTTCTGCTGGCGGCGGGGTCGATCAACTCGCCCAAGCTGCTGGAACTGTCGGGGATCGGTGATCCACAGGTGCTGGCGGCGCACGGAATCGCGGTTCAGCATGAAAGCGCGGGCGTGGGGGCGAACCTGCAGGACCACCTGCAGATCCGAACCGTGTTCAAGGTGCAAAATGCCAAAACTCTGAACACCATGGCCAACAGCCTGTGGGGCAAGGTGCGCATCGCGGCGCAATACGCCCTGACCCGGTCAGGCCCGATGGCGATGGCGCCCAGCCAGTTTGGCATGTTCACCAAATCCGACCCGATGCTGGCCACGCCGGATCTGGAATATCACGTGCAGCCGCTGTCGACCGACCGGCTGGGCGATCCGCTGCATCCGTTCCCCGCGATCACCGTCTCGGTTTGCAATCTGCGGCCCGAAAGCCGGGGGCACTGCCATATCACCACGCCCGATCCGAAGGCCCAGCCCGAGATCAGGTTGAACTACCTCTCGGCCGAGCGTGACCGGCAGGTGGCGGTCACATCCGTGCAGCAGGCCCGACAGGTGATGGCTGCGCGGGCGCTGGCACCCTACCACCCGCAAGAGGTTCTGCCGGGCCCTGAGATCAACGACCAACAGGGCCTGCTGGATGCGGTGGGCGACATCGCCACCACGATCTTTCACCCGGTCGGCACCTGCCGCATGGGCAGTGACGCCGCCGCGGTGGTCGATCCACGGTTGCGCGTTCGGGGTCTGGAGGGGCTGCGGGTGGTCGATGCCTCGGTCATGCCTAAGATCGTCTCGGGCAATACCGCCTCGCCGGTGATCATGATCGCGGAGAAGGCTGCCGACATGATACGCGGACGGGCATGAGCACGGCACACGGGGCTTGCGGCTTGGCCTGCCGAACATAAATGACCGCCAGCCTCATCAACCGAAAAGCTGAACCGATGCAGGACACATTGATTTTTGAACGCCGGTCGCTGAACGCGGCAAAATGGGCCAGCCTGTTCATGGCGGGCGCCGGGGTTGTGGCCGGGTTGCTGGCAAACTCCGATGCGCTGTTGCTGGATGGGCTGTTTTCGGGGCTCAATTTCGCAACGGCTGTGGTGGCGGGATGGGTCGCCGCCTCGATCCGGCGCGCTCCGGACCAGAACCCCCCCTTTGGATACGAGATCGACGAATCCGTCTTCGTAATGTTCCGCAGCCTGCTGTTGTTCGGGATCATCCTGATGGCAGCCGGTTCGGCGGTGAACCGTCTGCTGGCCTATGCCAAGACGGGCGAAGCCGCGCCGGTGGTTCTGGAATGGATCCTGATCTATGCCGGCTCGATGGCGGCGATCTGTCTGACGCTGTTCGCCTATCATCGCTGGAACTGGCGCCGCACCGGCAAAACCAGCGATCTGCTGCGGGTCGAGTCCCGGGCCGCGATGGTCGACGGGGTGCTGAGCCTTGGGGCCGGGGCGGCGTTTTTCGCGATCAACCTGCTTGAGGGCGGGCCGCTTGCCGGTCTGGTTCCGGTGTCGGATGCGCTGGTGGTGTTGTTGCTGTGCCTGGCGCTGCTGCCGCAGCCCATCAAGGTGTTTCTGGGCGCGCTGCGCGATATCGTGGGTGTGGCGCTGCCGGCCGATGCCCGGGCCGAGATCATTGAGCAGGCCCGCCGGATCTGTGCAGACAGCCAGTTTCAGGTGCTGGACGTGGCGACGGTGCGCAGCGGGCGGGCGCTGTTCCACCTTGTCTATCTGAAACCCGCCGAACCCGTGACGATCGAAGCCTTCGAGGCCGTCCGCAACCGGCTGGCCCAGGCCGCAAGCCCGGGCCGGGTCGCGTTGACGCTGGCCTCGGATCCGCCCTTTGGTCCGGCCCCGCGCGCTCAGTAATCGGCGACCAGCAGGAATTCGGGCGCGGTGTCTTCCTCGATCGTGGCAAAGCGCGGGATCGGCTGTTCGAACACGTTGTCGGTGCGGTCGTCATTGACGGTCGAGACCTCGCCGATCAGACAATCGCCCTTTTCCGCCCAGAAGGCGTGCCAGATGCCGGGCATGAGCGTGACGCTTTCGCCCGGTTTCAGGCGCAGATGCTCGCCGGGCTGGATGGTCACCGGGCAGGCGTCGCTGGGCACGGTGACGGGGGTGTCGCGGTCGATGCTGCCATCGGGGGCCGAGGCGTAGATCTCCATCACCAGATCGCCGCCGCCGCGGTTGATGATGTCTTCGGCCTTGACGATGTGGCGATGCATCGGCGACAGCTGTTTGTCACGCGAAATCAACAACTTCTCGGCATAGAGCATGCCCCGCCCTGCGCTCAGGTCCTTTTCGTCGCCATTGCGCAGGGTGAACAGGAACAGGCCCAGTTCGTCGAACCTGCCCTGGCCGTAATCGGTGATGTCCCAGCCAAGGCCACGGGCGCGGATGCCGGCGGCCTGCGGGCTGCGCATCTGCTCGGGCGTCCAGTCGGCAAAGGGCGGCAGGGCAAAGCCGAACGAATTGATGAAGGCTTGCGCCTCGGCCTTGATGCGGTTGATCTCGGATCGTTTCATATCGGTGCTTTCGATGACTTACAGCTCGTGCGCCCAGGGCGGGTTGGCCCCGGCGCGGGATACGGTGACGGCGGCGACCTTGCCGCCCAGTTCCAGCGCGGCGCGCAGGTCGTCGGGCGAGATCGCGCGGAGCGCCTGTTTGGTCAGCAGCCCGGCGCGGTGCAGTTGCGCCAGCACTCCGGCGTTGAACGTGTCGCCCGCGCCCACCGTATCGACCACCTGAACCGGCGTGACCGGCACTGAAACCGTGCGGCCATCGGCCAGATACCCGGTCGCGCCCTGGCTGCCGCGCGTGACGATCACCACGGCGGGACCGGCCTGCAGCAGCAGCGGCACCTTTTCCTCCAGCGTTTCGGGGCCGGGGACGATCCAGTCCAGATCTTCGTCCGAGACTTTGACGATGTCGGCCTGCGCGATCATCCGGTTCAGCCGGGTGCGATAGCGGGTCTGGTCCTGGATGAAGCCGGGGCGGATGTTGGGGTCGATCATCACCGCGCGCTCGGCCCCGTGACGGTCCAGCAGGGCGGCATAGGCATCGGCGCAGGGCTCGCAGGCCAGGCTGATGCCGCCGAAATACAGCGCCGAGGTCGCGGTCAGCTGGTCCGGCATGTCCTCGGGGCGCAGCATCCGCCCGGCCGAGTTTTCATCGACGAAGGAATAGGTGGCGTGCCCGTCCTGCAGTTGTACGAAGGCCAACGTGGTCGGACGGTCCGAAAGAACAACCTGCGAGCCATCCACATGACTGTCTTTCAGGGCCTGCGCCAGTTGCTGGCCGAACATGTCGCGCGACAACCCGGTCAGCATTCCGGCAGGCGCACCCAGCCGGCCCAGGGCGATGGCGGTGTTGAACACCGCGCCACCCGAATGCGGCACAAAACCTTGCGCGCCCGAAACCGTCGGTTCCGCGATCATGTCGATCAGGGCCTCGCCACAGCACAGGATCATGTCCCGGCTCCTTCCTTCTGCAAAGATCTGGCGGTGAGTTTACCGCGCGAGCGCATTTTTGCAGAAGTTGTTAGCGCCAACAATGCCAAATTCGGCCTGTTCCGACACATAAACGCCAAAGCCCTGCCGCAGCGCGTCGAACCGGCCTCCGGCGTTGAAGGCCGCCAGGAAGTCGTCGCCGAACAGCCAGCGGTTCTTCTCGGCCACGCCGCCCACCAAGAAGACGCCGCCTGTGGGCATCACGGTGACGGCCATGTCGCCCATCACGGCGCCCAGATGGGTGGTGAAGATCTGCGCGGCGCGTATGGCGAGCGGATCGGACCCGTCGCGCGCGGCCTGCAGGATGTCCTTGGCGGGCAGGACGGGCGTTTCGGGCTGGCCTGCGGCCATGCCCACGGCACGATACAGGATCGGCAGGCCCGTGCCGCTGAGGAACATCTCGGCCTCGAGCGTCAGGCTGTCGCCGAAGAAACACTCGGGCGCGATCCGGCGGGCGGCTTCGAACACGTCCACCTCGTCGCGGGTACGGGGCGACAGACCGACATGGCCGCCCTCGCCCGAGACGGTGTGATAGTGGCCTTCGGAATACAAAAGCGCGCCGACGCCCAGCCCGGTGCCGGGGCCGACCACCAGTCGGGTGCCCTTGGGCGGGGTCGGGTCGCCCTGCAGGGCCTGCACGTCGTCGCCGGTGATCTCGGCCACCGACCAGGCGGCGGCGGTGAAGTCGTTGATGACAAAGGTGTGGTCCGCGCCGGTGGCCGAGGCGATGTCAGCCTCGGACAGGTCCAGATTGGCATTGGTCAGACGGATCGTGCCATTGCGCACCGGGCCCGCGCCCGCGGCGACCACGGCGCGCGGCGGGGTTCCTATCTCGGCGTACAGGTCGTGCAGGGCGGCCAGAAACTCGGGCAGCGTGCCGGTGGGCGATTTGCGCAGATCGGTGAGCGTGCCATTGGTGACGACCCCCAGCCGCGTGTTGGTGCCGCCGATATCGGCCACCAGGTTCCAGTGGTCGTGCATCGCGCCCTTGGGCTGCGCCATCGGCACCGAGACCGGATCGCCCTGGGCCAAAGCGGCCTGCATCGCCCGGAACGAGGCCTTGGGGCGCCGTTCCAGCGTGTCGAAATCGACATCGACCAGGCCGAACCGCTTCTCGTATCCCAGCGCCCATTCGTAATTGTCCAGCAGCGACCAGATGAAATAGCCCGTGACCGGGACGCCCTGATCCAGCGCGTCCTGCACCGCGGCCAGATGCTGATTCAGATAGTCGATGCGGTCGTCATCCTGCTGCCGCTCGGGGCTGGCCATGCCGTTTTCGGTGACATAGATCGGCAGATCGCCCGTGTAGTCCCGGGCCGTACGGGTCAGGAACCGAGTCAGCGCGCTTGGCTCGATCTCCCAGCCCATCTGCGTCTTGGGCAGGGGGCCGGGGATCTCTTGGAGGCTGGGCCAGGGCGTGTCGGCGGGCGCGATCAGCTTGCGGGTATAGTAGTTCAGCCCGCACCAGTCGACCGGCGTGCCGATCGTGTCGAAATCATCCTGCCACCCGTCGGGCAGGTGGGCCTGCAGCCCCTGCAGGACATTCTCGGGGTAGGCCTTGTTGAAAACGCCGCCCAGGAAGAACCGGTTGTAGATGCCGTCGTACAGATCGGCGGCTTCGCGGGCCTCGGGGGTGTCATCGGCAGGTTCGGCCCATTCAAGGTTGAACACCGCGCCCAGGTTCGACATGCCAAGGCCCCGCATCGCCTGAATCGCGCGGCCGTGGGCCAGAAGGACGTGATGCATGGCGCGGGCCGTGGCGCGGATGTCGCGCAGGCCGGGGGCATGGTGGCCTTCGAAATGGCTCAGCCAGCTGACGCACCAGGGCTCGTTTATCGGGGCGACGCTGTACATGCGGTCGCCGATGCGGCCCATGATGATCTCGGTGAAATCGGCGAACCAGTGGGCGATGTCACGGTTGCGCCAACCGCCCAGATCAACCAGCGGCGAGGGCAGTTCCCAATGATACAGGGTGGCGCAGGGGCGGATGCCGCGTTCCAGCAGGGCGTCGGCCAACCGGTCATAATAGTCCAGCCCGGCCTGATTCACCGGCCCGCGCCCTTCGGGCAGCACGCGCGCCCAGCTGGTGGAAAAACGATAGCAGTCGAACCCGGCCTCGCGGATCAGGTCGAAATCCTGTTCGTACCGGTGCAGGTGGTCGCAGGCGAGATCGCCGTTTTCGGCGCGCACCACGTTGCCGGGCGTGGCTGCGAAACTGTCCCAATGGGTCGGGCCGGCGCCGCCCTGTGCGTGGCCTTCGATCTGATAGGCAGAGGTTGCGACACCAAAGAGAAAGTCTTTGGGGAAATCAGCGCGGGTGTACTTCATGTTCAGAACCTGTTGGGGGCGGGACCAGTCGAGCCGCCGACTACCAGTTCGGCCTCGAGCAATCTAGTCTTGGCCGGGTCGTGGGGCGCGCGGATGCGCTCGATCAGCATCTCGGCGGCCAGTTCGCCGGCGTGGCGCACCGAAGACCGGGTGGCGGTAAAGATCGGAACGTCCTGCCCGTTCTTCAGATAGGACAGGTCGTCGTCATGTGCGATCACCGACACGTCGCGGCCCATTTTCAGCCCGGCCTCGTCCAGCGCGCGCCGCACCCCGATCGCCGAGATCATCGACGAGGTCAGGATCGCGGTCGGCGGATCGTCCAGCCGCAGCATGTCGCGGGTTTCGTGATGGCCATAGACTTCGGTCATCTCGGCGCTGCGCATCAGGGCCGGGTCGGGCGACAGACCGGCTTGTTTCAGCGCCTCAAGATACCCGTCGCGGCGCCTTTGGGCAAAATCCATGTCTTCCAGACCGTTGATCAGCGCGATCCGCCGGTGGCCCAGGTCGATCAGAAAGCGGGTCGCACGCAGGAACGAGCTTTTGTTGTTCACGTCGATCCAGTCATAGGGCACGCTGACGCCGGTCGACCGGCCATGCACGATGAACGGCACCTGCATCCGAGTCAGAACCTCGATCCGCGGCTCGTTCACTTTGGGGCCCTGCAGCACCACGCCGTCGACCGCACCGCGTTGGAACAGGCTGCGATAGGCGTCTTCGATCGAGGTGTCGTCGGCATTGGTGAACATCATGTCGTAGCCGTGCTCGGCATATTTCTTGACCGCGCCGGCGACGAAATCGCCGAAGATCGGGTTCACCATCTCGTGGCGCGACGAGCTGGGGATCACGTGGCCGATCACCATCGAACGACCCGTCGCCAGCCCCTTGGCGCGGGCGTTCGGCCGATAGCCATGTTTGGCCGCCGCCGCCTGAACCCGCATGCGAGTCTCTTCGTTCACCTCTGGGTAACCGTTCAGCGCGCGGCTGACCGTTGTCTGTGACAGACCCAGGATCTGAGAGAGCTGTTTGAGGTTCATAGCGGTTTCAAAAGGCTTTCAATGCTTGTGTGCGCCCTGTTGTGTGGGGATTTGCGGCTTGCGTCAAGTTGTTTTGCCATTCTTTGCTATATGTCAATAAAACATGGACACGGACGGCCCATGTCAAAATCTAGCCATTGACAGGGCCAACATGTTAGCGGATAACGGCCGCATTCAAAGCGCTTTGAAAACTGAGTCTCACACGCGCGGATACAGTTGGGAGGAAAATCAATGAAACACTCGCTTTTGGCAGGTGCGGCCACGTTTGCCCTGATGGCGGGCGCGGCCCAGGCCGAAAAGGTCACCGTGTTCGGCCCGTGGCTTGGCCCGGACCAGGAGAATGTCGAAAAGGTGCTGGACGGCTTTGCCGCGGCCACCGGTCATGAATATGCCTATGTCGGGTCGGACAGCTTCGAGCAGCAGATCCGCATCGACGCCGAGGCCGGGTCGGCCCCGAACATCGCCGTGTTCCCCCAGCCGGGTCTTGCAGCCGATATGGCCAAGGCCGGGTTTCTGACACCGCTTGCTGACGGGACCGCCGACTGGATCCGGGACAACTATGCCGCGGGCCAGTCTTGGGTTGATCTGGGCACCTATGCCGGCCCGGACGGTCAGGACCACCTGTACGGCTTCTTCTACAAGGTCGATGTGAAATCGCTGGTCTGGTACGTGCCCGAGAACTTTGAGGACGCGGGATATGAAGTTCCAACCACGATGGAAGAGCTCAAGGCCCTGACCGACCAGATCGTCGCCGATGGCGGCACGCCCTGGTGCATCGGTCTGGGGTCGGGTGGCGCAACCGGCTGGCCTGCGACCGACTGGGTCGAGGATATGATGCTGCGCACCCAATCCCCCGAGGATTATGACGCGTGGGTTGCCAACGAGCTGAAGTTCAACGATCCCAAGGTCGTGGCCGCGATCGAGGAATTCGGCGCATTCGCCCGCAATGACGACTACGTCGCCGGTGGGGCCGGTGCGGTTGCAACCACGGATTTCCGCGACAGCCCCAAAGGCATGTTCAGCTCGCCGCCGCAGTGCTACATGCACCGTCAGGCCTCGTTCATCCCGGCCTTCTTCCCCGAAGGCACGGTCGTGGGTGAAGATGCCGATTTCTTCTACTTCCCGGCTTATGAAAGCAAGGATCTGGGCAGCCCGGTACTGGGCGCTGGCACCCTGTGGGCGATCACCAATGACAGCCCCGCAGCGCATGACCTGATCGCCTATCTGCAGACCCCCGAGGCGCATGAGACCTGGATGGCGCTCAGCGGCTTTTTGACGCCGCACAAGGGTGTCGATACCTCGGCCTTCTCGGATCCGACCCTGAAGAAGATGAACGACATTCTTCTGGGTGCGACCACCTTCCGTTTTGACGGGTCTGACCTGATGCCGGGCGCGGTTGGCGCAGGCACGTTCTGGACGGGCATGGTCGACTATGCCGGTGGCAAACCCGCGCAAGACGTGGCGGACGAGATCCAGGCGTCTTGGGACGCGATCCAATAAAGCCATGAAACCGGGCAATCCGACCTCAGGGTTGCCCGACCCATTGTCGCCAGGGAGGGTGACATGCATCCCGCATTGCAAGGTCTGCTGACGATCGCCATCGGCGTATCCGGCTGTGTTGGTTACTTCTACTTGTCCAACCAGTTTCTGGACAAGATTCTGTTCCCGCCGCGCGGCCCGAACGCCGGACGCAACATCAATCGGGCAAACATGGTCCGGCCATGGTTGTTTCTTTTGCCCGCTCTGGTCGCGCTGGGGCTGTACCTGGCCTATCCTGTGGTGGAAACGCTGCGCCTGTCCCTGACCGACCGGGTGCCTGGCGGCGGATACGAGTGGGTGGGTCTGGACAACTACTCCCAGATGATGGGAGAGCCCAAATTCTGGGAAGCGATGCGTAACAACATGCTGTGGCTGATCGTGGTCCCGGCGCTGTCGACAGCATTTGGCCTGTTGGTCGCCCAGCTGACCGACCGCATCCGATGGGGCAATGTCGCCAAATCTCTGATCTTCATGCCGATGGCGATCTCGTTCGTGGGCGCATCGGTGATCTGGAAGCTTGTCTATGACACCCGTCCGGTCGAGCAGGACCAGATCGGCATGCTGAATGCCCTGTACATCTTCTTTGGCGGAACCGACCCGCAGACCTGGCTGACGATCCCGTTCTGGAACAATTTCTTCCTGATGATCGTGCTGGTCTGGATTCAGACGGGCTTTGCCATGGTGATCCTGTCGGCGGCCCTGCGCGGCATTCCCGAAGAAACGGTCGAGGCCGCCATTCTGGATGGCGCCAGCCCGTTCCAGATCTTCTTCAAGATCAAGGTGCCGCAGATCAAGACGACGATTCTGGTGGTGTGGACCACGATCACCATCGTCGTGCTGAAGGTGTTCGACATCGTTTTCGCCATGACCAACGGCCAGTGGGAGACACAGGTGTTGGCCAACTACATGTTCGACAAGCTGTTCCGCGCCAATGACTGGGGCGTGGGTTCGGCCTCGGCCATGGTCATCATGCTGCTGGTGACGCCGATCCTTGTCTGGAACGTGCGCAACGCGCGCAAGGAAATGGAATAGGGGGTGCGTCATGAGTGAGATCGCAGGAACCCGCCCGGCGCTCAGATGGGCCGTACATGCCTCGGTTCTGTTTCTGGTGGTGCTGTGGGTGGTGCCCACGCTGGGCCTGTTCATCTCGTCGTTTCGCACGGCGGACCAGATCGCGACCAGCGGCTGGTGGCGGGCGATTTTCCCGTCCGAGCAGAACCTGACGCTGCGCAGCGCCGCGCCCGACACCCAGATGCAGAAAAACGGCCTGTATGTGATCGAGGGCAACCTGTTCGACGCCGGAACCAAGGCGCGCATCTCGAAATGGGGCATCAGCTCGCGCGAGATCGATGCGTTTGAGCCGGGCCAGACCGCCGAACTGCGCAAGGGCGGTGCGATCACCGTTCAGGCCAATGGCGACTACCGGATGGAGAACACCGAGGAATTCACCGGCAGCCGTGGGTCGCGCGTCTTCGTGACCGCCGAGTTGCCGCCCGAGTTCACGCTGGACAACTACCACAAGGTCCTGCTGGCCGAGGACAGCACTGACAGCATGGCCAAGGCGTTCTTCAACACGTTGACAGTCACGATTCCGGCCACGATCATTCCGATCCTGGTGGCGGCTTTCGCGGCCTATGCGCTGGCCTGGATGGATTTCCCGGGCCGTGCGCTGTTGATCGCCGCGGTGGTCGGTCTGCTGGTGGTTCCCTTGCAGTTGGCGCTGATCCCGCTGCTGAAATTCCACCTGAACATCGGCATCGGCAAAGGGTATCTGGGCGTCTGGCTGGCCCATACCGGCTTTGGCATGCCGCTGGCGATCTATCTTCTGCGCAACTACATGGCCGGGCTGCCCCGCGACCTGATCGAGAATGCGCGGGTCGATGGCGCCACCGAGTTTCAAATCTTCACCAAGCTGATCCTGCCGCTGAGCTTTCCGGCGCTGGCCTCGTTCGCCATCTTCCAGTTCCTGTGGACATGGAACGACCTGCTGGTGGCCAAGGTGTTCCTGATCGACGCGTCCGGCGAAACCACCGTGATGACCAACAGTATCGTCGAGCTTCTGGGCACGCGGGGCGGCAATTGGGAAATCCTGGCCACGGCCGCGTTCGTGTCGATCGCGGTGCCGCTGGTCGTCTTCTTTGCAATGCAGAAATACCTGGTCCGCGGATTGCTGGCCGGTTCAGTCAAATAAGGGCGTGTGATGAACGTGCAGAACAACGTGGACCTCAAGCACTCAACCAAGACGGCGTCCGACTGGTGGCGCGGCGGTGTGATCTATCAGATCTACCCGCGCAGCTTTCAGGACAGCAACGGCGACGGCATCGGAGACCTGCGAGGCATTACCCAGCGGCTGGATTACATCGCCGGTCTGGGGGTCGATGCGATCTGGATCTCGCCCTTCTTCAAGTCGCCGATGAAGGATTTCGGGTACGATGTCAGCGACTATCGCGCCATCGATCCGATGTTCGGCACGATGGAGGATTTCCAGACGTTGCTGGACCGCGCCCATGGTCTGGGTCTGCGGGTGATGATCGACCTTGTGCTGTCGCATACTTCGGACCAGCATCCGTGGTTCGTCGAAAGCCGCAGAAACCGCGAAAACCCCAAGGCCGACTGGTATGTCTGGGCCGACCCCAAGCCCGACGGGACCCCGCCCAACAACTGGCTGTCGATCTTCGGCGGCTCGGCCTGGCAGTGGGATACGCGCCGGCAGCAGTACTACCTGCACAACTTCCTGACCTCGCAGCCGGACCTGAATTTCCACAACCCCGACGTGCAGGACGCGCTGCTGGACGTGGCGCGGTTCTGGCTGGACATGGGCGTTGACGGGTTCCGGCTGGACACAATCAACTTCTACTTCCACGACGCGCAACTGCGCGACAACCCGGCGCTGCCGCTGGATCAGCGCAACGCCACGATCGCGCCGATGGTCAACCCCTACAACCATCAGGACCACCTGTATTCCAAGAGCCAGCCGGAAAACATCGCCTTCCTGGAACGGCTGCGCGCCCTGACCGATCAATATGACGGTCGCGCCTGTCTGGGCGAGGTGGGCGACGCACAGCGCGGGCTCGAGATCATGGGCGAATACACCCGTGGCGACAAGCGCATGCACATGTGCTATGCCTTTGAATTTCTAGAAAAACGCCGCCTGACGGCAGAATACACCAAGCATGTGTTCGACCAGCTTTTGTCCAAGGCCGGCGACGCCTGGCCGTGCTGGGCGTTCTCCAACCACGACGTGCAGCGCCACGCCTCGCGCTGGGATCTGGACGACGCAGGCATCCGGCAGCACGCGGTTCTGATGATGTGCCTGCGCGGCTCGGCCTGCCTGTATCAGGGCGAAGAGCTGGGCCTGCCCGAGGCCGACGTGCCCTTTGAGCACCTGCAGGACCCCTATGGCATCGAGTTCTGGCCTGAATACAAGGGCCGCGACGGCTGCCGTACGCCCATGGTCTGGGCCGCGCAGGACGAACAGTCGGGCTTTACCACCGGTGCGCCCTGGCTGCCCGTCAGCACCGCGCAGGCCGAACGCGCCGTGGACCGGATGGACGCCGACCCGCAGTCGGTTCTGAACCACTATCGCCGTGCCATCGCTTTGCACCATGAATATCCGGCGCTGATGTCGGGCACCCAGTCCGACATGCGCGAAACCGGCCCGATCCTCAGCTTCCTGCGCGAGGATGACACCCAACAGGTGTTCTGTGCCTTCAACCTAGGCGATGGCACCGCGGAAATCGACCTGCCCGAAGGCAACTGGCGCTGCATCGGTCAGGATCTGGGCGCAGTCGAGGCGCAGGGCCGCGCCACGCTGGCGCCGTCGCAATTTTGCCTGATGGTCCGAGAGAAAGGGTAACCCATGTCCGAGCTCAAGTTGACCGATGTCGCCAAGACCTATGGCAATGTTGATGTCCTGAAGGACATCAACCTCGAGATCGAGCGCGGCGAGTTGATCGTGTTCGTCGGCCCCTCGGGCTGCGGCAAGTCCACCCTGCTTCGGATGATCGCGGGGCTGGAACGTATTTCGGGCGGAACGCTGGAGATCGAGGGGCAGGTGATGAACGATGTGCCCCCGGCACAGCGGGGCATCGCCATGGTGTTCCAAAGCTATGCGCTGTATCCGCATATGACCGTGCGCGAGAACATGGCCTTTGCCCTGAAGATCGCCAAGATGCCTGCCGATCAGATCGACGCGTCGGTGAACCGCGCGGCGCAGATCCTGCAGCTGGAACCGTTTCTGGACCGGCTGCCCAAGGCTCTGTCGGGCGGTCAGCGTCAGCGGGTGGCCATCGGCCGGGCCATCGTGCGCGACCCCAAGGTCTATCTGTTCGACGAGCCGCTGTCGAACCTGGATGCCGCGCTGCGGGTGGCCACGCGGATCGAGATCGCGCGCCTGAAAGAGGCGATGCCCGACAGCACGATGATCTATGTCACCCACGATCAGGTCGAGGCAATGACCCTGGCCAGCCGGATCGTGGTTCTGGCCAACAAGGGCATCGCGCAGGTCGGCACGCCGCTGGAACTGTACGAGACGCCCGACAATGAATTCGTGGCCCAGTTCATCGGCTCGCCCGCCATGAACCTGCTGCCGGGCACGATCACCGGCACCGGTGCCACCACGACCGTTGCGCTGGACTGTGGCGGCACGGCAGTTTCGGCCATTCCGACCCGGGACGCCGACGCCGGCAAGAAGGTCAATGTGGGTGTGCGGCCCGAGGATCTGGTGGTCGCCGACGGTGACCCCATCGTGACCGGGACCGTGGACTTTACCGAAGCGTTGGGCGAGGTAACGCTGCTCTATTTCGCGAAAGCCCCCGGCGCTGAGTCGGTGATCGGCAAACTGCCGGGCATCCATCGTGGCTTGCGTGGTCAGACGGTTTCGGTGACTGCCGCGCCGGAGAAGATCCACCTGTTTCATGACGGCCGGTCAATGCGCAAATAGCTCCGACCGCGTCGTGATTCTGGTCTGAATTCGTCGCAAATTGATTTTTGCGGCTGAAATGGTGCGCATCGATTAGGCGGCTGCGTAAAAAATTCGCGTGATCTCCCTTCGCGACATGAGGCCAGTTCCGATGCGCCGTTAGGTATCGTCGGCCCTTTTGATATATGATCCTTGCGCGAATTCCCGCAGAGTCGCGTGCTGTTTGGGCAGGCTCCGGGCTTGGGCTTCCGAGGGAACTGGACCTAAGAATTTCGCAAACTGTCACTTTTTGGACTGACGGGGCGACCGCAAAACTCTAACGTGACGCACGGATAAAAAACAAAACTCAGTCCAAACACGGGAGAAACACGAATGACCAAATCGTCAAACTTCAGCCGTCGTACGGTGTTGAAAGGGGCCGGCGCAGCTGCGCTGGCGGCACCTCTGTACAGCAAAAGCGCCCTTGCATCTTCGGGCGAAGTCAACATCCTGATGTGGTCGGATTACCTGCCGCCCAGCTTCATCGAAGAGTTCGAAACCCTGACCGGGATCAAGGTGAACTACACCGGAATTGGCTCGAACGAAGAGATCATCAACAAGATGAAGGCCACCAAGGGCCAGGGCTTTGATATCGTTTCGCCGACCAACAACCGCTCGCTGCAGTGGGAGCCGCTGGAGCTTCTGCAGCCGTTCGACATGAACAGGGTCCCGATCGACAAGGTCAACCCGGCGATGGCCAAGATCGGCACCGATGCCTGGAACTTTGGTGACAGCGGCGCGCATTGGCTGCCGCATATCTGGGGTACCGAAGGCATTGCCTATCGCACCGACCTGTGGCTGCCCGAGGGCGACGCTCCGTCCTATGGTGACGTCTGGTCGGAAGAAAACGCCGGCAAGACCATGGGTCGCGCGCATTCGATGATGTTGGGCGCGGGTCTGTACATGGAGCGCATCGGCGAGATGGAGCCCGGCTCGGTCTGGGCCGCATATGGCGACGAAGACACCATGCGCAAGGTCTGGGGTCAGATCACCGACTGGTGCATCGCCCGCAAGGACCGGATCAAACTGATCTGGAACGATGCCGACACCCAGAAGAACGGCCTGCTGAACGAAGGGGTTGTCGTCGGACAGACTTGGGATGGTCCGCCGCTGGCACTGAAATCCGCTGGCGAACCGGTGCACTACCAGGCTCCGGTCGAGGGTGCGATGGCTTGGGTCGACGGTATTTCGATGCCGACCGGCGCAACCAATATCGACCAGGTCTACGCCTTCATTGACTTCGCCTATCAGGCCAAGCCGGCCGGTGTCGCAATCGACAGCCACGGCTACAACTCGCCGGTTCTGGGTGCCGACCAGTATTCGGGCGACACCTACAAGAAGAACTTTGCCGAGGCCTATCCGGGCGACTCGCTGGCCAACCTGAACCCGTGGCCTGCCGAAGCACCGTGGTATGCCGAGACCCGGACCGAGTTCGTCAACAAGTTCAAGAGCGCCTGATCGCCTTGAGATCGCGCCCCTCGCGTTGTCGCGCGGGGGGCCTTTGGACCCCGCACGCGTTTGCCCCGCGTGACGGACAACGATGCGGTGCGGCCTGAGGCTGCATCACAGGGAGATACCAAAAATGAGTGCAGGGATCGGAGTTGATCTGGAAAACCTGTGGATCCGCTTCGGCGATTTTGTCGCTGTGCGAGATGCGAACGTGAACATCAACGGGGGCGATTTCTTTTCGTTCCTTGGGCCTTCGGGCTGCGGCAAGACCACGATCCTTCGAGCGGTCTCGGGGTTCCTCGAGCCCAGCGAAGGCAATGTCCTGATCGGCGGCAAGAACATGAAGGGCATCGGGCCGAACAAGCGTCCTACTGCTCTGATCTTTCAGAACCTCGCGCTGTTTCCGCTCATGAAGGTGTGGGAGAACATAACTTTTTCGATGGAGATCAAAGGGGCCAGCGCCGCCGAACGGCGCAAACGCGCGGACGAGCTGCTGGACATGATCGCCCTGCCGGATCAGGGCGACAAGCTGCCCAGCGAGTTGTCGGGCGGTCAGCGCCAACGAGTGGCCATCGCGCGCGCTCTATGCGCCGAGCCAGACGTGCTGCTGCTGGACGAACCGCTGTCGGCGCTGGATCTCAAGCTGCGCCAGCACATGCGCACCGAGCTGCGCGAAATCCAAAAGCGTGTGGGCATCACATTCATCTACATCACCCATGACCAGGGCGAGGCCCTGACCATGTCTGACAACATCGCCGTGATGCGTGCTGGCGTGATTGACCAGATCGCCGATGGCAAGACCATCTACAACGACCCGACAACCGCTTTTGCCGCCTCGTTCGTGGGCGAAAACAACGTCTTCCGCGGCAAGGTCAAAAGAGTGATGGGCGAAGAGGCCCTGATCTCGACCAACCGGTCCGGCGATCTGGTGGCGCGGATATCGACCGCCAATCAGGGCAAGTTGGCCGAAGGTGACGACGCCATGATGTTCATCCGACCCGAGGCGTTCTCGATTGCACCCGAGGGGACGAGCGGCGATCATTTCGTCACGGCACGGGTGACCCACGAGGAATTCGAAGGCAACGTCTTCAACATCTTCACCGAAGGAGAGGGCGGCAAGGAGATTAAGGTCTCGATCCCGAACCACGGGCAGTCGTTCAAAGATCACACCGGGCAGAACATCACGTTGGAATACGAAACCCGCAACGCGGTCGTCGTTCCGGCGGGTGAGCTGGCTGCGGAATAAGGAGGCCCGACGATGCCTGGCTTCCTCAGGGACTTCTTCAACCGCAACGGTTTCGGCATGGGGCTCGCGATTCTGGGGCTTGTCCTGTTCTGGACGATCGGCCTGATCATCCTGCCGCAGCTGTCGATGCTGGACTTTTCCTTCCGTCCCAACCTGCCGCCCCCGGAAATCGGCGGCCCCAAGGACGTGTACACTCTAGAGAACTACAAATACCTGATCTACGGGCCGGAAGGCGGTAGCCAGTCCTACAACGCCGTTGATCTGCGCGTGTTCTTCCGGACGTTGATCGCTGCGGTCTGCGTGACGATCTTCAACCTGATCATTTGCTATCCGATTGCCTATTACCTGGGTCAGTCCAAGGGCAATCACATCCGTATCTTCGCGATCATGCTGATCATCCCCTATTGGATCAACGAGATCCTGCGCGCCTTTGCGCTGCGTATCATCTTCGGAGAGACGGGTGTTTTGAACACGCTGTTCGTCGGATTGGGGATCTGGGACACGCCGTTTGATTTCATCCGCAACGACATCGCGCTCTATGCGGGCCTCGGCTACGCGTACATCCTGCTGATGATCTTCCCGATGTACAACGTCATCGAAAGCCTGGATGGAAACCAGATCGAAGCGGCGCGCGACTTGGGCGCTCCGTGGTGGCGGATCCACTGGAGGGTGGTCATTCCCTATGCCAAGCCTGGCATCAGTTCTGGCTGTACGATGGTGTTCATGCTGTCGGCCGGTGCGCTGGCCGCACCTCAAATCCTGGGTGGGCCGTCCAGTCTGTGGTTCACGCAACTGATCTATCAGCAGTTCAATGACAACAACGACTGGCCACAAGGCGCAGCCTACGCCATCGTTCTGCTGGTCACCTGTATCCTGTTCGTGCTGGCAATGATGCGCCTGTTCAAGGTGAACATGGGGGATATCGGGAAATGAACATGTCCTTCCTCCGTATCAGCATCTGGGTCTATCTGGCGATCTTCTTCGCCTACCTGCTGGGTCCCCTGGTGATCATGTCGATCACCGCCTTCAACTCGTCCGGTTTCCCGCGCATGAGCCCGTGGGAATGCCTGACCTTCCAGTGGTTTGGCGAGTTGTTTCAGGACCAACGCATCCTGAACGGCATCAAGAACTCGTTGATCATCGGCGCGGGAACCGTGGTTCTGTCGGTGGCGATGGGCTTGGCCGGAGCGCTGATGTTGACCCAGATCTGGCCCAAGCTGCGCGCCACCTACTATACGATCATCATCGCTCCGATCCTGATCCCGGGCGTTGTTCTGGGTATCTCGACGCTGGTCTTCTGGGACCGGATCAACCGGATGCTGGGGCTGGGCGCCGACAGCTTTTTGTCGAACGGTATTTTCCTGACCGTGATTGGCCAATCCACCTTCATCGCCAGCTATTGCATGTTGGTTCTGGTGGCCCGGCTGCAGCGATATGACCTGGCGCTGACCGAGGCGGCACTGGACCTTGGCGCAACGCATGCACAGGCGTTTCGCAAGATCCTGCTCCCGTTCATGCGCCCGGCGATTGCTTCGGCGGCGGTGCTTGCGTTTCTTGCCTCGTTCGAGAACTACAACACCACCACCTTCACGTTCGGCGAATACCCGACACTGACAATCGAACTGGCTCAGAAGGTGCGCTACGGCATTACACCTGCGATTTCGGCGCTGGCCTTTATCATCGTGGCGCTGACCGTGTTCTTCGCCCTGTTGAACGAAGCCAAGTTGAAGCGTCAGGAACTGGTCGCTGCCGCGCGCAAGGAAGCCACGGTCGAGGAGCTGGCGGGCAAGATCAAGTTGCCCAGCTTTTTCTCGGGGAACATGGCGGCCGTGCTGCTGGTCATGTTTGCCGTGGCAACGATCACTGTCGTCGGGACGGCCATGGCCTACAACCCGGCCCAGTGCATCGCGGACGTCAAGGAAGAAAAGCGTCTGGAAGCCGAACAGCGCATTCAGGAATTGCGCAAGCAACGCGAGGAGCAGCGCAAGCAGCGCGAAGCCGAGCAAGGCGACGCGCAGCAATCCACGCCCAAACCGTCGAACAACAGCGGTTTTGGCAATGTGTTCGCTCCGAACACATTGGGTGGTCAGGACGACGAAAGCTCAGCCGAGCCTGACAATCAGCCTTCGGGCAACAGTGGGTTCGGCAACGTCTTCGATCCAAACAGTCTGAAGACCGACGAGTAGGAAAAAGCGCCTACCAGAGCACCACATCCGCCCGGTTCAGGTTCATTCCTGGCCGGGCGGATTGCGCTTCAGGATGGCGACCCCGCAGGCAGCGATGCTGTGGCCGTTCCAATCCACCGGTGTGGCGTTGTAGTTGATCAGGAAGTCATGGGTCGCGGTTTCGCGCCGCCGCAGGCCGGGCGGCATAGGGTGCAGGGTCAGCCCGACCTTCTGCGCGGCCATTCCAACGATCCGGTCCCACAGGTCTTCGTCCGGGAAGCTGGCCAGATACCAAAGCTGGTCACTGCCCTTCAGCGCCGGGGTTCCGTCCGCAAAGGTCAACAGATCGGGCGCGTCGCCTGTCAGCCACTCGACCCAGTGTTGCGCCGCTCCGCCGCCCTGAACCGGGCGGGTGATCTCGGGCGGCAGGGATTCCACCAGCGCCACGTCGCAGTCCAGCGCTTGCAGGCCAGGGCGGCCTTGGGCCGGGATCTGGAAATCAGCAGTGATTGCCCCGGTACGCGGGCCCAGAACCGTCAGTTTCGCGGCCGCCCGCAGGCGGTCGGCCAGCGCGTCGTCCAGCGTGGCCAGTCCGGGGGCGAGGATCAGATCATAGTCGGCGTCGTCCAAGCCCGAGGCCGGCACGACATCGACCGACAGCCCGGCGCGGCGCAGGGCGCGATAAGCGGAAAACACCAGCCGAAAATAGTTGAACCCAGCGCCCTGAGGCTGGGTCGCCCAGGCCCAGTCCGACGGGTAGTCGAACAGGATGGCCACCCGCGCCTGCACCGGTTCCACCGGTCCCAGCGCGGCCAGATCCGCGGCCGTCTGCTGCGCCTCGGCCAGACCGGGGGCGGGTTGGTTGTTCGGTGTCAGCAAGCCCGCGTGCATCTGTTCCTGCGCAAAAGGCGCCTGCCGCCAGCGGAAATAGCTGACCACCTCGGCCCCGTGGGCCACGGCCTCAAGCGACCAAAGCCGCACCATGCCCGGCAGAGGGGCCGGGTTGTAGGGCGCCCAGTTCACCGGTCCGGGCTGCTGTTCCATCACCCACCAGCGGCCGCGTCCGACGGCGCGGTACAGATCGTGGTGAAAGGCCTGCATGTCCGGGTCGCCCTGCTGCAGAAAGGTCGCCTTGTGCGCCGCGTCGGCCTCGAGCCGGTCGGACAGGAACCCGATCGGGTAGCTGTCCCAGGTGGCGATATCCAGATCGGCGCCCACTTCGAAATGGTCGAAATCCAGAATCCGGCCCATGTAGTTGTGTAGCAGCGGCGCGTCGGTCAGGGGCCGCAGCGCCTGAACCTGGGCCCGGTTGAAGGCCACCACCTGATCCGAGCTAAACCGGCGGAAGGCCAGCACATGCGCCGGGTTGGGTTCGGTCACGGTCAGGTTGGGCAGGTCGATCTGATCGAAGTCGCCGTATTCCATCGACCAGAACACGTTGCCCCAGGCCGCGTTCAGCGCCGCGACCGAGCCATAGCGTTCGGCCAGCCAACGGCGGAAGGCCTGCCGGGCAGGCTCGCCGTAGCTGACGGTGGTGTCGTGGCAACCATATTCATTGTCGATCTGCCAGCCGGCCACATGCGGGTTGCGGCCATAAAGTTCGCCCATGATCCGGGCGATGCGGACGCACTCATCGACGTATCCGGGATGGCTGAAACAATAGTGACGGCGCGAGCCGAACTTGCGCGGCTGCCCGTTTTCATCCACCGCCAGCATGTCCGGGTGCCGGTCCAGCATCCAGCGCGGCGGCGTGGCGGTTGGGGTTCCCAGCACCACCTTCAGCCCAGCCGCACCAAGGGTCTCGATGGCCTGATCCAGCCAGTCGAATGTCAGCCGGCCCGGTTCCGGCTCCATCCGGCTCCATCCGAATTCGCCGATCCGGACCCAGCGCAGGCCGGCCTCGACCATGCGCGCGGCATCTTCGGCCCACATCGACTGGGGCCAATGTTCGGGGTAATAGCAAACGCCAAGTTCGGGGTTCATAGGATGACTCTGTGTTCCGCCTGACCTTGGCCCGCGTTTTCGGCGGCAAAGGTCATTCCGTTGGTGGGGTGCGATGCGATGGTGTCCGCATCCAGCCCTTCACGGGCCGAGGTGCAGAACAGCGTCGTCAGATCCGGCCCGCCGAAAGCGGGGCACGAGGTATGGGCCGCCGGGAAGTTCACCGCGCGCAGAAAGGTTCCGCCGGCGTCATAGACCGCGACCCGCGCCGCGCCCCATTGCGCGAGCCATAGGTTGCCCGCGGCATCGACGACCGCGCCATCGGGGTTCAGCCCCTCGGCGCGCAGGTCCAGAAACACCGCGCTGTCGCCCTCGGGCCAGCCGGTTTCCGGGTTCAGGCCCCAGCGCCGCACCTGCCCGGTGGCCGTGTCGCAAAAATAGGCGCAAGACCGGTCAGGCGCGAAACTGATCGCGTTCGAGATGGTCACGTCCGGCACCAGCTGCCGCAGCTCACCCCGCCAAAAACGATAGATCGCCCCCGCGCCCCGTTCCGCGCGCTTGCCCATTGTGCCGATCCAGAACCCGCCCCACGGATCAGCCCGCCCGTCATTCGAGCGGGTCACCGGGTTGTCGGCCTCGAGCGCGACGATGCGGTCCTTGTGACCGGTCTCAAGCCCGAACCGCCACAGGCCGGTTTCCGACGCGATCAGCAGCGTGTCGCGGTCGATCCAGCCTGC
The DNA here is from genome assembly GCF_013032855.1 of Ruegeria arenilitoris. Lineage (GTDB taxonomy): Bacteria > Pseudomonadota > Alphaproteobacteria > Rhodobacterales > Rhodobacteraceae > Ruegeria > Ruegeria arenilitoris. The sequence continues at coordinate 320,837 of NZ_WQDA01000004.1, read as the reverse complement.
GGCCGAGACGTGCTCGGCAAAATCCCAGCTTTGCGGGCCACCCGCGTCGCGGGTCATCAGGCGCTTGTTGATGATGTCGAACCAGAACAGCTGTTGCCGTTCGGGGTGCCACAGCGGGCCTTCGCCCAACGCGCACGGGCGGTCGTCAAAGACCTGGCTCATCGCGCGGCCTCGTCAAAGGCGGCGACGATCTGGCGGGCGTTTTCGGCGATCTGGTCCACGGACATGCCGGGTTTGAACAGGGCCGAGCCGATGCCGAAACCGTCGGCCCCGGCCTTGAGCCAGTCGCCGAAATTCTCGGGCCCCGCGCCGCCCACGGCATAGACCTGCGTGCCCTTGGGCAGGATCGGGCGCATGGCCGCCAGCCCCACCGGTCCGGCCATCACCCCGGGAAACAGTTTCAACCCGGTGGCTCCGGCGCGCAGGGCGACGAAGGCTTCGGTCGGGGTATAGACCCCGGGCCAGCTTTGAAGGCTCAGATCCACCGTGCGCGCGATAACCTCGGCATCGCAATTTGGCGACACGATCAGCTTGCCGCCAACGGCGGCCACCTGTTCGACTTCGTCCACGGTCAGGACGGTTCCGGCCCCGACCAGCGCGCGGTCGCCGATCGAACGGGCCAGACGGCCGATGCTGTCCAGCGGGTCGGGCGAGTTCAGCGGAACCTCGATCCGGTCGATTCCGGCGTCCAAAATGGCTTGGCCGACGGCCTCGGCCTGTGCCGGTTCAAGCCCTCGCAGAATGGCGATGATGGGGCGGCTCATGCGGTTTGCCTCGTGAGGGTGCGGGCCTGCAGCAGACCGGCCAGCGTGGCTTGGGTCGCGTCGGCGGTTTCGACGAATGCGCCCTGTTGCTGCAGCGCGGTGGCATAGATGTTCGACAGGGCCTCGGCCCCGATGATGGCCAGTTGCTGACCCAGCCAATAGGGGCGGGTGGCGGCCAGTTCGGCACCGATCAGAGCGCCCGACAGGCGGGCGCGGGCGGTGGCCGGATCCTGGCCGTGCAGCAGGTCGGCCGCGCGCAGCCCGAACAGCCGCCCGGCCAGTTGCTCGGGCTTGGACAGCGTGTCGGCCACGGCCGTGGCAAAGGCGTCGTCGTCCCAGCCTTCGCCCACCGAGTGTTTCAGCACCGAGTGTTGTCCCAGCAGATCGAACAGTTCACCCGTCATGAAGGTGCGGAAGCTGACGACCTCGCCGGCGCTGACCTGCACCCATTTGGTGTGGGTGCCGGGCAGGCAGATCACGCCATCCCAATGCGGGCGCGTGGACAGGTAGCCGGCGATCTGGGTTTCCTCGCCGCGCATCACGTCGGCGGGGTCGTCCTGTTTCAGGCCGGGTACCACGAAAGCGCGGATGCGTGGATCGGTGCCGGGCACGCGCACCGGCACGTTCGAGATCGGCTTGGTCGGAACCGCCACATAGGGCGCCTCGACCCAGCCTTGCCGGGCACCGACCATGCCGCAGGCGATCACGTCGACGGGCGCCGCGCCCAGCCAGCCCTGAACCAGCGTCAGCAGCGCGTCCTGGAACTGATCCCGGCCCAGCGTCGCCATGCCCCGGTCGCATTGGGCGTGGTCCAGCACCGTGTCGCCCTGCATCGCCCAGGCGCGCAGATGCGAGGTGCCCCAGTCTACTGCGATCCACTCGGTGTTCATGTGCTTACCCCGTTGTGACCACGCCGCCATCGACGACCATGCATTGCCCGGTCATGGCGCGGCTGGCCGTCGATGCCAGGAACAGCGTCGGCGCGATCATGTCGTCCGGGCTCAGATGTTCCTTCAGGCACTGTCGATCCATATGCGCGGCCAGATCCTCGGGCGTGGCCCACATGTCCAGTTGTTTCTGCGTCAGCACCCAGCCGGGCGCCAGCGCGTTGACGCGGATGTTCTTCGGCCCCAGCTCGCGCGCGAGCGAGCGGGTCATGCCGGTGATTCCGGCGTTGGCCGTCGTATAGATCGGATAGCCCGCATTGCCCATCATGTAGCTGATCGAACTGAAGTTGATGATCGACCCGCCGGTTTCGGCCATCTGGCGCGCGGCCTGCTGGCAGGCAAAGTAATAGGCCTTGAGGTTGACCTCGATCATCCAGTCCCAAAACTCGGTCGTGGTTTCCTCGAGGCTGTGGCGCTTGTCGTTTGCGGCATTGTTGACCAGCACGTTCAGCGGACCGTGGGCCTCGGCAGCCTTGGTCATTGTTTCGTGCAGCAGCGCGGTGTCGGTCATGTCGCCCTGCAGGAACAAGGGCGCGCGGCCGTGTTTGGCGCGCATCTCTTCGACGAACGCGCTGGCGTCGGACCGGCCGATAAAGGCGACCTTGGCGCCTTGGGCCAGGAACCCGTCTGTCAGGGCCGCGCCCACGCCCGACCCGCCGCCGGTGATGAAGACGGACGCGCCGTCGAGGTCATGGAAGGTTGCTGGCTGGGTCATCAATGGCTCTCTCTGGTCACAAGGCGGGTGTCCTTGCCCACCAGGAAATCAAGGTCAGCGCCGCGGTCGGCCTGAAGGACATGGTCGATATACAGTTTGGCATAGCCGCGGGTGTAATGCGGGTCGTCGGGCTGCCAATCCGCGCGGCGGGCGGCCAGTTCCTGTTCGTCGACCAGCAGTTCCAGCTCGCCCTTGCTGGCCGAGACGCGGATGCGATCACCGGTTTTCACCAGCGCCAGAGGACCGCCCGCCTGCGCCTCGGGGCTGACATGCAGGATCACGGTGCCGAAGGCGGTGCCCGACATGCGTGCGTCGGAAATGCGGATCATGTCACTTACGCCCTGTTTCACCAGTTTGGCGGGGATCGGCATGTTGCCGACCTCGGGCATGCCCGGATAGCCCTTGGGCCCGCAGCCTTTGAGCACCAGTATGGTCTCGGGCGTCACAGGCAGGTCGTCGCGGTCGATATTGGCCTTCAGGTCCTCGATGCTGTCGAAGACATAGGCCTCACCTTCCGTCTCCAGCAGGCTGTCTGTGGCGGCCGAGGGTTTCACGATGGCCCCGTTCGGCGCCAGGTTGCCGCGCAGAACGCGCAGCCCGGCGGCCGGTTTCACCGGATCGTCAAAGGCGTGGATCACGTCACGGTTGAAGCATTCCGCGCCCTCATAGTGGGCCGAGATGTCCTTGTTCAGAACGGTGCGGGCCGGGCGCAGATGCGATTTCAGCTCGGACAGGACCACCGGCATCCCGCCGGCATAGCAGAAATCTTCCATCAGGTATTTGCCCGAGGGCATGCAGTTGACCAGCAGCGGAATGTCCGAGCCGATCTCGAAATCCTGCAGGGTCAGGTCCACGCCCACCCGGCCGGCCAGCGCCAGCAGGTGCACCACGGCGTTGGTGGACCCACCCACCGCGGCATTGGCCAAAATGGCGTTCTCAAACGCCGCCTTGGTCAGGATGTCCGAGGGTTTGAGGTCCTCGTCCACCATCTCGACGATGCGCTTGCCGGTCATGTGCGCCAGCGCCATGCGGCGGGCATCGACGGCGGGCAGGGCGGCGTTTGTGGGCAGGCTCATGCCCATCGCCTCGACCAGCGACGCCATGGTCGAGGCCGTGCCCATGGTCATGCACACGCCCTTGGACCGGCTCATGCCGGATTCGGCGTTCATGAAATCCTGCAAGGTCATCTCTCCGGCGCGCACGGCTTCCGAGAACTTCCAGACATCGGTGCCCGAGCCGATATCCTTGCCGCAGTACTTGCCGTTCAGCATCGGCCCCGAGCTGACCACGATGGTGGGCAGATCGACCGAGGCCGCGCCCATCAGCTGGCCGGGCGTGGTCTTGTCGCAGCCGCCCAGCAGCACCACGCCGTCAATGCCATAGGCGCGGATCGATTCCTCGACATCCATGGCCAGCAGGTTGCGGAACAGCATGGCGGTGGGCTTCATCTGGGTTTCGCCCAGCGACATCACCGGGAATTCGACCGGAAAGCCTCCGGCCTCCCACACGCCGCGCTTGACGCCTTCGGCGAGGTCGCGCAGGCCCGAGTTGCACGGCGTCAGTTCCGACCATGTGTTGCAGATGCCGATGATCGGGCGTCCGTCGAACGCATGATCGGGAAAGCCCTGGTTCTTCATCCACGACCGATGGATGAACCCGTCCTTGTCGAGCTTGCCGTACCAGTGCTGTGAGCGGCGTTTCTTCATGTCTTTGTTTCTTTTTCGTATTGGGTCGTGGTTCTCTTGTGTGTTTACCGGATGATCAGGCCGCGCGGGCCGGACGGCACCAATCCGGCAGCCAGTCGGCATGGGCGGTCAGCAGGTCACTGACCAGGCTGCGGATCTGGCGCAGGTCCAGTTCGGCGGCGGTGTGCGGGTCCATCATGGCGGCGTGGTAGATGTGTTCGGGGTTTTCCTCGACCAGGGCGCGCACGGTCAGTTCCTGCACGTTGATCTGGCTGCGCATCAGGGCGACCAGCTGCGGCGGGATGCCGGTCACGACCGAGGGCTGCACGCCGTTGCTGTCGACCAGGCAGGGTGTTTCGACTGCGGCGCCGAGCGGTAGCTGCGGAATCTGCCCGGTATTGGGCAGGTTGCCATAGGCGACATAGGGCGTGTCGGTGACGATGGCGTTCATCAGGTCGGCGGCGAATTCGTGGCTGCGGATCACTTCAATGTCGCGCCCGTCGGTCAGGGTCTTGGCCTGTTCCTTCCAATTCGCGACCTGCTCCTCGCAACGGGTGGGGTATTCGTCCAGCGGGATCTGGAATTGGTCGATCAGGTCCTGACGTCCGTCCTTGATGAACCACGGGACGTACTCGGCCAGGTGTTCCGAGCTTTCGGTGCAGAAATAGCCCAGGTGATCCATCACCTCGTACCGCACCTTGTTGGGGCAGCGCGGCATCAGCAGCGGCGCCTTGGGCAGCTGGCCCGCGTGATAGCCCCGGCGCAGCGCCGGATACAGGTCGCGGCCCTGATGTTCCAGCCGCAGGAAAAACGCCACATGGTTCACGCCCGCAACGCGATAGCGGATTTCATCCTTGGGCAGGTCCAGGTCATGGGCCAGTTCCTCGACCGTGTTCTGGACCGAGTGGCACAGACCCACATGTTTCAGTGCCGGGAACCGTTCGGCCAGCGCCCAGGTGTTGATGGCCATCGGGTTGACGTATTGCAGCAGCGTGGCATTCGGGCACAGTTGCGCCATGTCGCGTGCCACATCCCACAGGACCGGCACGGTGCGCAGGCCGCGCATGATGCCGCCCACGCCCAGCGTGTCGGCGATGGTCTGGCGCAGGCCATATTGCTTGGGGATCTCGAAATCGGTGACGGTGCAGGGTCTGTAGCCGCCGATCTGGAAGGCGGTGATGACGAAATCGGCCCCGTCCAGCGCCGCGCGGCGGTCGGTATGGGTGGACACGGTCGCGCCGGTCCCGACCGAGCGGATCATGGCGCGGGCCACGGTTTCGCTTTCGGCCAGACGCTCGGGGTCAATGTCCATCAGGGCAAAATGGCTGTCGGCCAGTGACGGGGTCAGCAGGGCATCGCCCACGATATTTTGCATGAAAATCGTGGAACCTGCACCGATGAAGGTGATCTTGGTCATGACTGTAAACCTTGACTAGGCGTTATTTTACGGCACCGAGGGTCAGACCCGCGATGAAGTGTTTCTGCATCAGAAAGAACATGGCCACCGGCGGCAGGGCCGCGACGATCGAGCCGGCACTCATCAAGTGATACGCTGCGCGGAACTGCGCGTTGAAGCTGGTGATGCCGGCGGTGACGGGTTGGCTCTCGGCCCCCTGGGTCAGCACGACGGCCCAGAAATAGTCATTCCAGATGAAGGTGAAGATCAGAACGCTGAGCGCGGCGATTGCGGGTTTCATCAGCGGCAGGACCACGTACCAGAAGATGCGCCATTCGCTGATGCCCTCGACCCGGGCGGCCTCGATCAACTCAAAGGGCAGGGCGCGGATGAAGTTGCGCATGAACAGGGTGCAGAACCCCGTCTGGAACGCAATGTGGAACAGTACCAGCCCGGTTTTCGTATTGTAGAGCCCCAAGTCCAGCGTCAGGTCGCGCACCGGCACCATCAGGATCTGGAAGGGTACGAAGTTGCCGGCCACGAACATGAAGAAAATCCACAGGTTCGACTTGAACTTGTAAATCCCCAGCGCGAACCCGGTCATGCAGCTGAGCGCCACCGCGCCGATCACCGTGGGAACCGTGATCAGGAACGAGTTCAGCAGATAGCGCGGCATGTCCGAGTTGAAGAAGACCTGGCCATAGTTCCTGGCGCCTTCAAAGCTGGAGGGCAGGCCCCAGTAGTTGGCGTTGGTGAAATCCGCCTCGGGCTTGATGGAAAACAGGGCCACCGCCAGCAGAGGGCCGAGCCACAGCAGAAGGGCGACCGGCAGCATTGCCTGATAGGAAATCTGCGCCGCGCGGGGTTGTTTTTCGATCGGTTTGGGAAACATCTCAGTGCCCCTTTTCTTCGCGGTACATCGACCACAGGAAGTAGGCGATGAAGCACAGCATGATCAGGAACAGGATCACGGCGATGGCCGCGCCATAGCCCATGCGGAACCCGTACTCCGACAAGGCGACCTCGAACATGTAATAGGCCAGCACGCGGCTTGACCCGAACGGCCCGCCCTGCGTCATGATCGAGATCAGGTCGAACGAGCGCAGCGCGCCGATAATGGTCACCACGAAGGCGATGAAGGTCGCCGGGCGCAGTTGCGGCAGGATGATATGCCACAGCATCCGCCCGCCCTTGGCGCCGTCCAGCCGGCCGGCCTCGATCTGTTCGGGGTCCACGGCGTTCAGGCCGGTCAGATACAGGATCATGCAATAGGCGGTCTGCGGCCAGAGGCCCGCGAAAATGATGCCGTAGGTTACGAAGCGTTCATCACCCAGTACGTTCAGCGGACCCAACCCGACCAAGCCCAAAAGCTCGTTCAGCAGTCCGAAAGTGGGGTCGTAGAACCAGGTGAAGACCAGCCCGACTACGACCTGGCTGATGACGAAGGGAAAGAAGAACAGGGATTTGTACAACCGGATTCCCCAGACCGTCTGGTTGAGGAACAGCGCGATGAACAGACCAGCCGGGATCGCCAGCAGGTACATGATCAGCCAGATCAGGTTGTTCTTCAGCGAGACATAGAAGGCGTCACGATCGACCCATTCCCAATACAGGTCTTCATAGTTGCGCATTCCGACATATTCGGCCGCGCCCAGCCCGTCCCATTCGTAGAGCGACAGGTTGAAGGACTGGAATACGGGGATGATCACGTAGACCATGAAGAACAGCACGCCCGGAGCCAGAAACAGCCAGGGTGCGATACGTTGCTGATTTCTGTGGAACCAGCTTTCGTGTTCGGTGACGTCGACAGCGGTCATGGTCAATCCCGGTTTGGAATGGGCAGGACGGGATCGTGCCCGTCCTGCGTTTGGCTACGGCGTGGCCGGGGTTGCCCCGGCCACAACCCGATCAGTTGTCATAGATGCGCTGACGTGCGCGTTCCAGCTTGGCCAGGATGCTGTCCAGGTTGTCCGGCTTGACCATGAACTCCTGGAAGCCTTCCATCGACACTTTGGCCATTTCCGCCGGTGCGTCGCGATCCCAGAACTGGGCGACGCCGCCGGGGCTGTTGGTCGACAGCATCTTGAAGCCTTCCTGCAGGAACTTGTCGTCATCCACCGAGGATTTGGCGTTGACGGGCAGTTGTCCGAGGTTCTTGCCGTTGTTGATTTCGGTCTGCTCGTCAGCCGAAACGACAAAACGCAGGAACTCGCGCGCGGCTTCTTTGTTCGACGCGTTCGCCGGGATGTGGAACGTGTCGGTCGGCGCATCTTCGGCCAGCTCGACATCGGGGTTGATCGCGACGAACTGGTAGAAGTCCAACTGGTCGTCGGTCAGACCGGCCTCGCGCAGCGGAGCCACCGCGAAGTTGCCCATCAGATAGGCCGCTGCATCACCCTGAACCATGAAGGGCAGGGCCTCTTGCCAGCTGTAGGTCTGGTGGTTGTCGATGAACGCGCCCATGTCGATCAGCTGCTTCCAGTTGGCGAAGGTCTGCTTGACCCGGTCGTCTTCCCAGCTGACTTCGCCATTGGCCAGTTGCTGGTGGAAGTCGAAGCCGTTGGTGCGCATGTTCAGGTAGTCGAACCAGCCGCCAGCCGTCCACAGGAACTTGGTGCCGATGGTATAGCAGGCGCGACCCGAGTCGACGATCTTCTGGCAGTTGGCCAGCTCTTCTTCCCAGGTGGTCGGCTCGGACAGGCCCAGCTCGTCAAAGATGTCTTTGCGGTAGTAGACGCCCCACTGATAGTAGGTGTAGGGCACGCCCCACTGCTTGCCGTCGATGGTCATCGCGCCCTTGGTCGAGGCCAGGTTTTCGGCGATTTCCGGCTCGGCCCACAGGTCCGATACATCTTCGAACAGTCCGGCCTCGACATAAGGCTTCATGCGGTTGGCCGCGTACCAGGTCGCGACGTCGGGCGTGTCCGCCGTCAGGAAGTTGCGGATCTGGGTCTTGTACGCCTCACGGTCGATGACCGTGGTCTCGATCTCCAGACCCGGGTGCTGTGCCGCGAAACGCTCAATCATCGCTTCCATCGTCGCGCGCGGCGCCGGATTCGATGTGTCGAGGAAGATTCGCAGCTCGCCGGTCAGTTCTGCCGAAACGGGCGCTGCAAGTGCCACACTGGCCGCCAGTGCCGCCGCAGTGCGCTTGAACATGGAATGCATGGTTTCCTCCCTTAGCTTCCATTTTGAGGTTCCAAATAATGAAACCAAGTTTTATATATTGAAAACTACACATCGAATCGGCTAGGCTTGTCAATACCCTCGCGGCCCGTCCGCAAGGGGAAGTGGAGGAGAAATCAGACCCGTGGCAGGTGACGGAACCATCGGCAAGGCATGTGACGTGCTGGAACAGGTCGCGGCGTTCGGCCGGCCTGTGCGGTTCGCCGAATTGCTGGAAAGCAGCAGCTTTCCCAAGGCTTCCCTGTACCGGTTTCTGCAGTCGCTGACCAATCAGGGCATGTTGTCTTACGACCCAGACCGGCAGACCTATTCGCCGGGGCTGCGGCTGGTGCGGCTGGCGCATTCGGCCTGGACGCAAAGCTCGCTCGCGCCGATCGCGCGGCCGATCCTGGATGGGCTGAGCCTGGAAACCGGCGAGACGGTGCACCTTGCGCAGCTTGATTCCAGTCAGGTTCTGTATGTGGACAAGCGCAATGCCAAAAACCCGGTCGAGATGTATTCCGAGGCCGGAAAGGTTGGTCCGGCCTATTGCACCGGTGTGGGGAAGGCGATGCTCGCCTTTCTGGATGACGACCGGCTGGACAAAGCGATTTCGCAGCAAAGCTTTCACCGCTTTACCGACAAGACGCTGACCTCGGAGGCGGTGCTGCGGGCGGATCTGGCCCGGATCCGCGAACGGGGGTTCGCCATGGATGATGAAGAGCACGAGCCCGGCATCATCTGCGTGGCCTGTCCGATCCTGACATCGGGCGGGCGGGTACTGGGGGCGATCTCGATCACCGGATCGACCCAGCGCATGGATTTTGACCAATTGAAGAAATGGGTCCCTCGGGTGCGGCGTTCGGCCGACCAGATCGGGTCCGAAGCCGAAGCATGGCGGTTCCCCGAGGGCCGCAAGGACAGGATGCAAGCATCATGACAGGCGTTACCCTGAAGGGCGCAATCAAGCGTTATGGCCAGACCCAGGTCATTCACGGCATTGATCTGGAAATCGAGGACGGCGAGTTCTGCGTTTTTGTCGGGCCGTCGGGCTGTGGCAAATCCACCCTGTTGCGGATGATCGCCGGGCTGGAAGAAACCACCGAGGGTGAAATCCGCATCGGTCAGCGTGACGTGACCCACATGGACCCGGCCAAGCGCGGTGTCGCGATGGTGTTCCAGACCTACGCCCTGTATCCGCACATGTCCGTGGCCGAGAACATGGGCTTTGGTCTGCGCATGAACGGTGTGCCCAAGGCCGAGATCGACAAGAAGGTCGCCGAAGCGTCGGAAATCCTGAAACTGGACCAGTATCTCAAGCGCAAGCCCAAGGCCTTGTCGGGTGGCCAGCGTCAGCGGGTCGCCATCGGCCGGGCCATCGTGCGCGGCCCCGAGGTTTTTCTGTTCGACGAGCCGCTGTCGAACCTCGATGCCGAACTGCGCGTGGAAATGCGGGTTGAGATCGCCCGTCTGCACCAGGAGATCGGCGCGACGATGATCTACGTCACCCACGACCAGGTCGAAGCTATGACCATGGCCGACAAGATCGTGGTGCTGCGCGATGGCCGGATCGAGCAGGTGGGCGCTCCGATGGATCTGTATCGGGACCCCGACAACCGGTTCGTGGCGGGGTTCATCGGCTCGCCCGCAATGAACTTTCTGGATTGCGATGTCGTCGAAGGAACGGTGCGCCACCCGGCTCTGACGGACTCGATCCCCGTCACCAATGGCGTGCCGACCGATGCCAAGAAGGTGGTCCTGGGAATCCGCCCGGAACATATTGCCGTGGATCGGTCCGGCGACACCTGTACCGTCGATCTGACCGAAGCGCTTGGCGGCGTCTCCTACAGTTATTTGCTGACGCCCAACGGTGACAAGTTGATCGTCGAAGAGCGGGACGACCAGCGCAGCAAAACGGGCGAACGGATCGGAATCTCGGTTCGGCCCGAACGCGCCATGCTGTTTGACCCGGAAAGCGGGATGCGGTTGCGCTGAACCGTTGTTCAATTGGAAAATGTAAACGCGCCGGGCCCTCTGCCTGGCGCGTTTTCCTTTTGCCAGACGAATCCTATGGATTTTGGATACAAAATCCGATACTGCGGGGTTGAGACAGGAAATCTGACCGCCCGGCGATGGACGCGGGCAACTTGGAAAGGATCGGCCACATGTCACCCGACGTCTTTACCGGCACCATGCCCGCGCTCATGACCCCTTGTACGCCCGACCGTCAGCCCGACTTTGACGCCTTGGTGCGAAAGGGTCAGCAGATGATCGAGGCGGGCATGTCCGCAGTCGTCTACTGCGGGTCGATGGGCGACTGGCCACTGCTGACCGACGAACAGCGGATGGAAGGGGTCGAGCGGTTGATCGGCGCCGGCCTGCCCGTCGTGGTGGGCACCGGGGCGGTCAATACGCAATCCGCCGTGGCACACGCGGCGCATGCGCAAAAGGTGGGTGCAGCTGGGCTGATGGTTATCCCGCGGGTCCTGTCGCGCGGCAGTTCGGTCACGGCGCAGCGCAACCATTTCAAGGCCATCCTGTCGGCGGCACCGGATATTCCGGCGGTCATCTACAACAGTCCGTATTATGGATTCGCCACACGCGCCGACCTTTTCTTTGCGCTGCGGGCCGAGCACTCCAATCTGGTGGGCTTCAAGGAATTCGGTGGCAAGGACGATCTGCGCTATGCGGCTGAGAACATCACCAGCCGTGATGACCAGGTGACGCTGATGGTGGGGGTCGATACGGCCGTCTACCATGGCATCGTCAACTGTGGCGCAACCGGCGCAATCACCGGCATCGGTAATGTACTGCCCAAAGAGGTTCTGCTGCTGACCGCTTTGTCGAAAAAAGCGGCCACTGGCAATGCCGAGGCCCGCCAGCGCGCACAGGAGTTGACAGAGGCCATCCACGTGCTGTCCAGTTTCGATGAAGGCCCCGATCTGGTTCTGTACTACAAGCACCTTCTGGTTCTGAACGGCGAGGATGAATACCGCTTGCACTTCAACGAAACTGACGCGCTGACCGATGCGCAGCGCAACTATTGCGAACAGCAGTACAGCTTGTTTCGCGCCTGGTTTGCAGACTGGTCAAGGCAAGGCGGGGTGATTGCCGCGTGCATGTGATCGACAGCCATACCGGCGGAGAGCCGACGCGCGTGATTCTGGACGGCGCGCCCGATCTGGGCAGCGGTCCTCTATCCGAACGCGCAGGGCTTTTGGCGACCCAGCACCGCCCGTTCTGGCGCTCGGTCATGCTGGAGCCGCGCGGTCAGCCAGCGATGGTGGGGGCGCTGCTGGTGCCTTCGGTCGATCCGTCCTGCGTGACCGGGGTGATCTTCTTCGACGTGGATGCGGTGCTTGGCATGTGCGGGCATGGCACGATTGGGTTGACCGTGACGCTGGCCCATCTTGGGCGGATCGGTGTTGGCATCCACCGGATCGAAACCCCAGCGGGTGTGGTCACGGTGGAGCTGCACGATCCCAACACAGTGACAGTAACCAACATCGAAAGCCGGCGGGTGCATCAGGCCGTGACGATCGAGGTTCCGGATTTCGGGCCGGTTACAGGTGATGTGGCCTATGGCGGCAATTGGTTCTTTATCGTCGATCCCAGCCCGGTGCCGGTCGAGCCCGCGAACATCCGGCAACTGACCGATCTGGGCGTCGCCATTCGGCAGGCCTCGGTCGCGCAGGGCGTGGGCGGCGAAGCGGGCGAGCCGATCGATCATGTGATTTTTCAGGAGACCGCGCCGGCCTCCGGCGTCCACAGCCGAAACTTCGTTCTGTGCCCCGATGACGCCTATGACCGCTCGCCCTGCGGCACGGGCAGTTCGGCGCGGTTGGCCTGTCTGGCGGCCGATGGGCGCTTGGCGCCGGGTGAAGAAATCGTGCAGGCTAGCGTCATCGGCAGCCCCTATAGGCTGTCCTATCAGCCGGGTCCGAACGGCGGGGTGATCCCCTCGATCACCGGTCAGGCTTTCGTGATGGCCGAAAGCCGCTTGATTTTTGATCCCGCCGATCCATTCCGTTCGGGTATAGAGATCACATGAAGAAAGATGTCATCGTCATAGGTGCCGGCGTCGTTGGTATCAGCGCGGCGCTGGAATTGCAGCGTCGGGGTTACACGGTTCAGATACTGGACCGCGAAGGCGTGGCCGCGGGCAGTTCGGCGGGAAATGCCGGGGCGTTCGCCTTCCCCGAGGTCGAACCTCTGGCCACGCCGGGGATCATGAAAAAGGCCCCGAAATGGCTGCTCGATCCGTTGGGGCCGCTGTCGATCCCGCCCGCCTATGCCCTGCAGATCGCGCCGTGGATGTGGCGGTTCTGGCGGGCCAGCCGCCCCAGCCGGTACCAGGCGCTGGTCGCCGCGCAGGCCAACCTGATGCGCCTGTGCCAGGCCGCGACCGAACGGCAGATCGCCGATACGGGTGGCGAGGCGATGATGCAGCGCGACGGGCAGTTGCAGTTGTACGAAAGCGCGGCCGAGTTCCGCGCCGCCTTGCCCACGTGGGAGTTGCGTCGCCGGCATGGCATCGCCTTCGATCTGCTGGAAAGCCCCGAAGCGATCGCCGAGATCCAGCCCGGGCTCAGCCCGCGTTTTTCCCATGCCGGGTTCACGCCACACTGGTGGAATACCGTCGATCCCAAACGCTGGGTCGAGCATCTGGCACAGGTGTTTCGCGACCGTGGCGGGGTGATCGAAACGCGCCCCGTACGCGCGCTGGAGCTGTCGGACACGGGCGTCTGGGTGCGCTTCGACCAGGGTGCGGCGGATGCCAGCAAGGTGGTCGTGGCCGCCGGGGCGTGGTCGCACCACCTGACCCGCACGGTGGGCGACCGGATCCCGCTCGAGACCGAGCGGGGCTATAACACGACCCTGCCGCCGGGCGCGTTCGACCTGCGGCTGCACCTTGCCTTCTCGCGGCATGCTTTCGTGGCCACCAAGATTAACGGCGGTGTGCGCATCGGCGGCGCGGTCGAACTGGGCGGGCTTGACCTGCCGCCCAATTTCAAACGCGCCGATACCTTGCTGAACAAGGCGCGCCAGTTCCTACCGGGGTTGAAGACCGAAGGCGGGACGCAGTGGATGGGGTTCCGCCCCTCGCTGCCCGACAGCATTCCGGTGATCGGACGGTCTTCGAAATCGCCGAACCTGATCTACGCCTTCGGGCACGGCCATCTGGGCCTGACCCAGTCGGCGGGGACCGCCGAACTGGTGGGCGCGCTGATCGACGGCACCGATCCGTCCATCCCGGTCGATCCCTTCGCCGCCACCCGGTTCTGAGCGGGGGATGCGCAGCAGCAAGACCATCCACGTGATCTCGGCCCATGCCGAGGGTGAAGTGGGGGATGTGATCGTCGGCGGTGTCGCCCCGCCGCCCGGCGACACGATCTGGGCGCAACGCAGCTTCATCGCCCGCGACCAGACCCTGCGCAACTTCGTGCTGAACGAGCCGCGCGGCGGGGTGTTCCGCCATGTCAACCTGCTGGTGCCGCCCAAACATCCTGATGCCGACGCCGCCTTCATCATAATGGAGCCCGAGGATACGCCGCCCATGTCCGGCTCGAACGCGATATGCGTGGCGACAGTGCTGCTGGACGGGGGCATCCTGCCGATGACCGAACCGGAAACCCACCTGACGCTCGAGGCGCCGGGCGGGCTGGTGCGGGTGCGGGCCGAATGCCGCAACGGCAAGGCAGTACGGATCTACGTCCAGAACCTGCCCAGCTTTGCCGACCGCCTCGCCGCGCCGCTCGAGGTCGAGGGGCTGGGAACCCTGACGGTGGACACCGCCTATGGCGGGGACAGTTTCGTCGTGGTCGACGCCGCGGCGCTGGGGCTGCGCATCACCGAGGACGAGGCCGCCGACATCGCCCGTCTGGGGGTGGCGATCACCGACGCTGCCAATGCGCAGCTGGGCTTTGCGCATCCCGAAAACCCGGATTGGAACCACATCTCGTTCTGCGCGTTCTGCGGACCGCTTGCCGAAACAGAAACCGGCCTGACCGGCCGATCCGCGGTGGCGATCCAGCCCGGCAAGGTCGACCGCTCGCCCACCGGTACCGCCGTTTCGGCCCGCATGGCGCTGATGGCCGCGCGGGGGCAGATGCGGCCGGGCCAGAGCTTTGACGCGGTGTCGATCATCGGCTCGCGGTTTGCCGGCCGTATACTGGGCACGACCCATGTCGGCGACCATCCAGCCATCCTGCCCGAGATCTCGGGCCGCGGATGGATCACCGGCATCCACCAGCACATGCTGGACCCCGACGACCCCTGGCCGCAAGGTTACCGCCTGCGCGACACCTGGGGTGCCTAGTCCAGAAGGGCCAGCAGATCGCGGTGCAGTTGCGCGGAAACCTCGGCATATCCCCGGGTGGTATTGCGCGCGCGGGCGGCAAAGCGGCGCTGTGACGGCAGGCGCGCGCCTTGATCGAGGATATCGGCAAACAGGCGCTCGGCCCGCGCGTCGTTGGCCTGTCGTCGCCCGCCGCTGAACTGGTCGGGGTCGAAGGCGATGATGATGTCGCCGTGGTAAGGCGCGCCGCCCGTGCCTTGGGCGAACTCCATGCTCTCCAGGCTGGTCAGGTCATCGATCAGCGGGCCGGCCAGAAGTTCGATCATGATCGACAGGGCCGAGCCTTTGTAGCCGCCGAAAGTCAGCATCGCGCCGTCCAGCGCCGCTTGCGGGTCGGTCGTGGGGTTGCCGTCTTTGTCGATCGCCACGCCTTCGGGCAAGGGTTTGCCCGCGCGCTTGTACAGCTCGATCTCGCCGCGGGCGAAGGCGCTGGTCGCGAAATCGAAGGTGAACGGGTCTTTGCCCATGCGGGGCCAGCTGAAGGCCAGTGGGTTGGTGCCCAGGCTGCCGCGCGTGCCCCCCGCAGGGGCCACCCAGGAATGGCTGGGCACCATCGCCATGGCTGCAAGCCCCTTGGCCGACAGGGCCTCCACCTCGGGCCACAGGGCCGAGAAATGAAAACAGCGTTTGATCGCCATGGCCGCGATCCCGTGGGTGCGGGTCTTCTCGACCAGCCGCGGCAAGCCTTTCTGGAACGCCAGCAACGACATGCCGCGCTGTGCGTCGACGCGCACGATGGCATTGTCCGAGGCGGCGACCTGGGGCTGCGCATGGCCGTCGATCTTGCCCGCCTGCATGGTCTGGGCGCACATGAACAGACGAAACAGACCGTGCGACTGGCAATCGTCCATTTGGCAGGTGGTCAGCAGTTCCGCGATCGCCCGCGCGTGGTCGGGGCCATAACCCACATGGGACAGAACCTTCAGGCTCAGATCGGTCATTTCTTTAGGCGTCAGCCGTACCGTTTCGCTCATGTTCCGTTCCTGGGTTTGATCTCGGTTGCCAAAGGGGTAGCGGGGAACCCTAGCCCTGTTCAACCCGATAGGCGGTTGGAAAAGCGCCTCGGGGCGGATATTTGTATCCAAAATGCAAATGCGGACAGACCCTTGGCAGCAAAACGCGCAATCACCCGTCAAAGCCTTCCCGATGCAATCGCGTCCGACTTGCGTGAACGCATTCTCAGCGGTGATCTGGCGGAAGGCGAGACGATCCGTCAGGAGGCATTGGCCGAAGACTATGACGTGTCGCGCATGCCGGTGCGCGAGGCGCTGAAACAGCTTGATGCCGAAGGACTGGTTCAGCTGACGAACAATCGCGGGGCGCGGGTCACGCGCCATTCCCTGTCCGAAATCGGCGAGATCTTCGACCTGCGGTCGCTGTTGGAGACCGACCTGTTCCGTCGGGCAATTCCGCAGATGACCCAATCTGACTTTGCGCGCTGCGAACAACTGCTGGAGCAGATGGAGGCGTCGTACGACGCCAACGACGTCAGCCGGTGGGGCGCGCTGAACTACCAGTACCATTCGGCCCTCTATGCGGCCGCGAACCGAAGCCTGACCAACGAGCTGCTGCACCGTGTGAGCCTGCAGTCGGACCGGTATATCCGAATGCATCTCAGTGTGATGCAACAACGCGAACCGGCCCGCAAAGAGCATCGCGAATTGCTGCGCCTTGCCCGGGATGGACAGGTCGAGCAGGCTTGTGCGCTTCTGTCCGCGCATATCGGACGAACCAAGGACCAATTGTTGGCACTGGTGGCTGCCAAGCGAGCGTCCGAGGAAGCGATCGGACGCTGACGCCAAGCGACCGGAAAGAAAGCGTTTTCAATTCTTCTCTGTCTGTGCCAGTTCTGGCGTCGCGGGATGCGTGCCGAAACATGGATCGACCAAGTGCCCAGTGATGACCTCAACAGTTCGGAACAGGCCGTGCGTCAGGCGATTGGGGCGTATTCCAGACGCGTCTGGCGGTTTGCGCTGGCTCTGTCGGGGGCGCAGGATGTTGCCGACGACCTGACCCAGGCCACTTGCCTGCGCGCGTTGGAGCGAAGCCATCAGGTTACGCATACTGATCGGTTGGATTCGTGGCTGATGACGATCTGCCGGTCAATCTGGTTGAACGAGCTGCGGGCGCGGACCGTGCGCAAGTCCCAGGGGTTGGCCGCAACGCCGGACGCCGAATTGATCGCGCCGGGTACCGACGCCGAAATGAATATTTTTGCGCGGGAAGTGTTTACACAGGTGATGCAACTGCCCGAGGCGCAACGCGAAACGGTCATGCTGGTCTTTGTCGAGGGCTACAGTTATCGCGAGGCCGCCGCGTTGCTGGAGGTTCCGATTGGTACGATCATGAGCCGGCTTTCCAATGCCCGCAAGAAACTGCAAGCTGCGATGCCGCAGGATGCCGCTGCGTCCGACCGACGGAGGGACTCATGACCTTTTCCGACGATACGCTAAAGGCCTATCTGCAAGGCTCATTGGGGTCTGGGGAAAGCGATGCCATCGAGGCCGCTGTTGAGAACGATCCGGAACTGGAGCAGCGCCTGATGGATCTGGATCCGATCGCGCCGGTGGTTCGCGAGGTGTTCCGAGACATTCCCGCCGCCGCGCCACAAGTTGAACTGCCGCCTAGGGTTCCGGCTTTGGCGGGGCCCTGGCGCCTGTTTGGCGTCGCGGCTGCCGCGGCCGTGTTGGCCGTATCTCTGACCATTTGGCTGACCCGCCCACAGCCGATGGGATGGGCGGAGCAGGCGGCCCTGTACCAGTCGCTTTACACGGCGGATTCGATTGCAACGCTGGAATACCCGCCGGCGCTCGTCGACGCCCAGATCTCATTGGCCGAAGAGAAACTGGGCCGCCCGCTGAACCGGGATTCGCTTGAAGGTTTGCCGGGGCTGGAACTGAAGGCCGCGCAGGTTTTGTCCTTCAAGGGCAAACCATTGGTTCAGATCGTTTTTGCCGACGCTGATGGCAATCCCTTTGCGCTGTGCGTGATCCGTCAGGGCGATGGCGCGCCGAATTCAGAGTTGAAGCAGGAAGTCCTGAGCGGGCTTGCAACGGCCCGGTGGGCGCGCGACGGGTACGGATACATGCTGTTGGGGAACCGGCCGGACAACGATTTGACCGTGCAGCTGGATTACCTGGCCCAGACATTCGCCGGCTGAGCCGCCTTGCGCAAAACCTCTTGTGAACCGGTGCGATTGGCCGAACAATGCATGGCATGACGACCAAGGCCACGAACCCGGACCCGGACGAGGACGATGTCCTGGACGGGCCGCGCAGTATCTATGACGTCGATCCGCCGGACGACGAAGACCTTTGGTTTTTGCCGCCCGAAGATGCAGCGGCGCCCGAGGACATGTTGCCGCCGGGTCCGCGTGCCGATCGGGGCGCTTTGTTCGACCCGCGGGACTGGCGCGCAGCTCAGGCAGAAGTGGCGCAGGGTTTGGCGGATCTGACCTTGACCTTCGGGGCGTTGGACGAGCGGTTGCGCAGTGGTCCAAAGGGGTGGACCCACCGGCTGGCCCTGATGGACGTATCCGACCTGGGGTGGTGGACCGGTGACCGGATCAGCGTTGATCGGCTTGCCCTGTGGACCGGATTGCGTATCGGAGCCACCGGGGACGATGTGCAAGCATTGTTTCGGGCGGGTTGGGCGGTTCGGCGACTGACTTCGGGCGCAGGGCCGTCGGACGGCGGCTGGCAATCGGGACTGGCCGCCTTTCTGGACCGGATGGCTCAGGGGATAGACGAAGTCCCAGAGGCGGTCGCGGACTTGGCCGAAGTGATGGATAGCGCACAAGCCCTGCACCCTGTCACGCAGTCGGCCATTGCCTTTCACGCGTGGCGCGCGCTTTCGCAAGGAAATGGACAGGATACCGAAGCAGCGGTGATCGCTGCGCGGCATGCGGCCACGATGGGTCGGGGCGGGGCACTGTTCATGCCGCTGGCACTGTCGGGCCCCGGGGCGCTGCGCGGCATCGGCACGCCAGAGGAAAAACTCAACGCTTGGGTTCGTGGGGCAGGGCAGGCGGCCTTGGCCGCGCTGCTGCACCTGGATCGCGTCAGCGCGTGGGAGGCCCGGGCACGCGAGGCCACCAAGGGTCTCAGCGGGCGGACGCCGCCGGTCCTGATCGATGTGCTGACCGCATGGCCCATGGTATCTGCGCCATTGGCCGAGGAGTTGACGCAGGCATCGCGTGCGGCCGTGCAGCGCAATCTCGACAAGTTCACCGAACGTGGGTTGATCCGCGAAGTGACCGGGCAGGGCCGTTATCGGGTTTGGGCTGCCGCGCTGTAGTCCAACAACCATTCACGGAACGCGCGCGCGGGTGGCCGCAATGTGGCCCGTGAAGGGTAGATCAGGTGGTAGGCATCCCGGCCCGGCACGGCCACCTCGGGCAGACATGGCACCAGGCCAGACATCCGCATGATCCGGTCAGACGCGGGCGCGCGGGCCAGGGCGATCCCGACCCCTTGCGCGGATAGCTCGGCCGCCATCACTGAGTTGTCCGCGAAGAAATACTGAGCCTGCCCGGTCGGCAGCCGCAGGGCTTCGAACACGTGCGGCCAACTGGCCCGGTGGGTCGAAACCTCGATCAGCGGAAACCGGGCCAGATCCAGCGGAGTGCTGATCTGGTCGGCAATGTCCGGTGGTGCCACGGGAAAAAGGGTCTCGGTCAACAGCATGTCACCTTCGGCGCCGAACAGCGTCGGGTTGCCGAACACGATCTGCAGGTCGGTAAAACGATTGGCGAAGTCGGCCATCCGGTTCCCGGTCGTCAGGGACAGGTTGATCTGAGGATGGGATTTTTGGAACTGGGTCAGGCCCGCCGCAAGCACCCCTTGCGCGAACAACAACACGGATTGGACATACAGCCGTTGGTCCCGGGTCTGGCCGAACAGGCCGGTAGTGGCTGAGTCCAGCATCACCAGCGATTGCTGCACGACCGGCAGGTACGCCCTCCCGGCCTCGGTCAAAGTGACGGCATGGGCATGGCGATGAAACAGCGGCGTGCCCAGACGAGTTTCCAGTGCCTTGACCTGTTGGCTGACGGCGGCGGCCGACATGTTCAGCTGGGCGGCAGCACGGGCAAAGCTTTCGGTGCGGGCCGCGGCCTCGAAAACGCGCAGCCAGTTGAGAGAGGGGATGCGGGTCGACATGGCAATCAGGCTAAGCTGAACTTGTCCTGACAGGCAAGGCTTTGCGTTCTCGTCGCAAGACCGGTTCGGCTAGGCTGTGCGTGAAACGATCCGAAAAGGTGCACCCATGCCCGACATCCAAGACCTGGCCCGGCACAAACTGACCCCATCGCAAGCAGCGCAATACTGGGAAGACGGCTTCCTGTTTCCGCTGGATATTCTGTCTGCTGACGAGCCCGCGCAGGTGCGCTCGGAACTCGAGCAGATTGAACGCGACTGGATGGCCGCCGATCTGCCTCTGCCGCTGAATACCTACAAGCGCGTGAACTCACACCTCGTCATGCCGCTGGCGGCGCGACTGGCCATGGACCCGCGTATACTGGATGCCGTCGAAGGCGTCTTGGGTCCGGACATCATGATCTGGTCGGCCGAATTTTTCATCAAAGAACCACGCACCGTCCAGACAGTTGGCATGCATCAGGACCTGACCTATTGGGGGATGGGCGAGACCCCGGATCAGGTTACGGCCTGGCTGGCCCTGTCGCCGGCAACCGTGGAAAGCGGCTGCATGGATTTTGTCCGGGGCAGTCACAAGAACCCCATTCTTCCGCACAATGACACCTATTCCGAGACCAACCTGCTGTCGCGCGGGCAGGAGATTGCGGTCGAAGTGGCCGAGGAAGACAAAACCCATATCGAACTGGCGCCCGGGCAGATGTCACTTCACCACGGGCTGACCATTCATGGCTCGGGTCCGAACCGGTCGGACGATCGGCGTATCGGGATGGCCATCCGCTATATCAGCCCGAATGCGAAGCAGTTGGTGGCGGACCGCGACTACGCGATGGTCGCGCGCGGAGAGGACCGGCAGGGAAACTTCATCCATGTCGATCCGCCCGCCACCCTGTTTTCCGACGAGTCGCTTGCCCTGTACGAACAGGTGCGCCGCGATCTGGGCAAGGCGCTGGCAGCTGGGGCCAAGGCCACCGTTCCGCTCTATGATTGAGCCGGGTTCGAAACCCAAAGGCCAGGGGATTGGACGCCTAGCGCCCAACCCCGACATAGGTTTCAAAACCGGATTTCTTGACCTTGTCGCGTGAATAGATGTTCCGCAGGTCGACCATGCGTGGAGATTTCATCTCAGCGGCCATCTGCGTCAGGTTCAGCGCGCGGAACTCGTTCCATTCGGTCAACAGCACCACTGCGTCCGCGTCCTTGGCAGCGGCATACGGGTCTTCGACCCACTCTACACCCGGCAGCAGAGCCTCACCCTCGGATCGGCCCTGAGGGTCGACCACGCGAACTTTGGCGCCGCCACCGATCAGGGCGGGCACGATGGTCAGTGATGGAGCGTCACGCATGTCGTCGGTGTTGGGTTTGAACGTCACTCCCAAAACCGCCACGGTCTTGCCGTTGAAACTGTCGTCGCAAGCTTCGCGGATCTTTTCGATCATGCGTTTTTTGACCTCGTCATTCACGCGCATGACGGTTTCGGTGATCTGCATTGGAAAGGCATGTTCCTGTCCGATCCGCGCAAGCGCCGCGGTGTCCTTGGGAAAGCATGATCCGCCGTAGCCGGGGCCGGCATGCAGGAACTTGTTTCCGATTCGCCCATCCAAGCCGATGCCGCGCGCCACTTCCTTGACGTCGCCACCGACCCGCTCGCACAGGCCAGCGATTTCGTTGATGAATGTGATCTTGGTGGCGAGAAAGGCGTTTGCCGCGTATTTGATCATTTCGGCGCTTTCCAGATCCGTCGTCAGGATCGGAAAATCGCGCAGGTAAAGTGGGCGGTAGATTTCGGCCATCACCTCGGCGGCGCGGTCGTTCTCGACCCCTACAACGACGCGGTCAGGACGCATGAAATCGTCGATCGCAGCGCCTTCGCGCAGGAATTCCGGGTTCGAGGCGACATCAAAGTCTGCCTTGGGGTTTGCCGCCGCGACAACTTCCTGAACCTTGCGGTTGGTCCCGACCGGAACCGTGGATTTGGTCACCACCACGGTGTAGCCATCCATCGCATGGGCGATTTCCTCGGCCGCTGCCATCACATAGGTCAGATCCGCATGGCCGTCGCCGCGGCGGGTTGGTGTCCCGACAGCGATAAAGACGGCATCCGCGCCTTTCACTGCATTCGCCAGATCGGTGGTAAAGCTCAGCCGGCCGGCGGCCACGTTCTTGGCCATCAGAACATCCAGTCCCGGTTCGTAGATTGGAACTTTTCCGTCCTGCAGCATCTGGATCTTAGCTTCGGCCTTGTCGACGCAAATGACGTCATGACCGAAATCCGAGAAGCACACACCCGACACCAGACCCACATATCCCGTGCCGATCATCGCAATACGCATTATTCAAATTCCCTTGTTACCAATGCCACCTCGGGCGGCCACACATTCGGAGAAACTTCCGCCGGTTTCAATGCCTGACGGTGGCCTCGGGTTGCATTCCATGACATCTTGCTGTTTTTGGGGCGACAAATGGGCGTCCATGAAACTGGTGGAACAAACTGATGACCAAAAAAGCGCTGATCACTGGAGTTACAGGACAGGACGGGTCTTACCTGGCCGAATTTCTGTTGGCAAAGGGCTATGAAGTTCACGGGATCAAGCGTCGGGCATCCTCGTTCAACACCCAGCGGATCGACCACATCTATCAGGACCCCCACGAGCCTGATCCGAAGCTGCGCCTGCACTACGGCGATCTGAGCGATACCTCGAACCTGACCCGCATCATTCAGGAGGTTCAGCCCGACGAAGTCTACAACCTGGGCGCCCAATCTCACGTGGCCGTCAGCTTCGAGTCGCCGGAATATACCGCGGATGTCGATGCCATCGGCACCCTGCGCCTGCTTGAGGCGATCCGGTTCCTGGGACTTGAGAACAAGACCCGGTTCTATCAGGCGTCCACGTCGGAACTCTACGGGCTGGTTCAGGAAACTCCGCAGCGCGAAACGACCCCGTTCTATCCCCGCTCGCCCTACGCGGTGGCCAAACTGTATTCGTATTGGATCACGGTCAATTATCGCGAGGCGTACGGGATGTATGCCTGCAACGGAATCCTGTTCAATCATGAAAGCCCGCGCCGCGGCGAAACCTTTGTCACCCGCAAGATCACGCGTGGTCTGGCCAACATCGCCCAGGGCTTGGAGAAGTGCCTTTACATGGGGAATATCGACAGTCTGCGCGATTGGGGCCATGCCAAGGACTACGTGCGGATGCAGTGGATGATGCTGCAGCAGGACAAGCCCGAGGATTTCGTTATTGCCACCGGCAAGCAGTATTCCGTGCGGCAATTCATCGAATGGTCGGCGGCCGAGCTTGGGCTCACCTTGGAGTTTTCGGGCAGCGGTGTGGACGAGGTTGCAACGGTGACGGCGATCGACGGCGACAACGCCCCAGCGCTGAAACCCGGTGACGTGATCATACGGATCGACCCGCAGTATTTCCGACCAGCCGAGGTGGACACTCTGCTGGGTGACCCGTCGAACGCCAAGGCCAAATTGGGATGGGAGCCGGAGCTGACCGTGCAGGAAATGTGCGCAGAGATGGTTCTGGAAGACCTCAAAACCGCCAAGCGCCACGCCTTGTTGAAAGAGCACGGGTTCGAATTGCCGGTCAGCCTGGAAAACGGCTGAGGAGGCAGAAATGCGCAAGATCTACATCGCCGGACATCGTGGCATGGTAGGTGGAGCAATCCTGCGTCAGCTCAAGGCGCGCCAGGCCGATGGCGAGCCGCTTGAACTGGTGACCCGAACCCATTCCGAATTGGATCTGACCGATCAGGCGGCCGTCCGTGCCTTCATGCAGGCCGAGCGCCCAGACGTCGTGATCCTGGCTGCTGCAAAGGTCGGTGGGATTCACGCCAACAACACGTATCCTGCAGATTTCATTTACGAAAATCTGATGATCGAGTGCAACGTGATCCATCAGGCTTTTGCGGCCGGTGTACGGCGTCTTCTGCAGCTGGGCAGTTCCTGCATCTACCCGCGTGAAGCAGCGCAGCCGATGCGCGAAGACGCGTTGCTGACGGGTGTTTTGGAGCCGACGAACGAACCATATGCGGTTGCCAAGATCGCCGGGATCAAGCTGTGCGAAAGCTACAACCGCCAGCACGGGGTCGACTACCGGTCGGTCATGCCGACCAACCTGTATGGGCCGGGCGACAATTTCCACCCTGAGAACAGCCATGTTCTGCCAGCACTGATCCGCCGCTTCCACGAAGCCAAACGCGACGGGCTGGACGAAGTGGTGATCTGGGGAACTGGGAAGCCGCGGCGTGAATTCCTGCATGTCGATGACATGGCCGAGGCATCGCTGTTCGTAATGGATTTGCCGCAGGACGTGTATCAGGCCAATACGCAACCCATGCTGAGCCACATAAACGTGGGCTGCGGGCAGGACGTTTCGATTGCCGAGCTGGCCGCACTGATCGCCGAAATCACCCGATATACCGGCCGGATCACGCAGGACACCACCAAGCCAGATGGTACGATGCGCAAGCTGATGGGCGTTTCCCGGTTGGCCAAGATGGGCTGGAAGGCACGCATAGGCCTCGAAGATGGTATCCGCGAGACCTATGCCTGGTTCCTTGATCAATCGACCGACGACCTGCGGGCCAAATAGGCACCCGGCCCAAAGACCGGGTGCGTTCGCTGATCAGAACCAGCGACCGATGGCCGAGACCGCCGGGGGTATTGCCGCCGGATCGGATACCGGCGACAGAACTTGCCACGCTACCTGCGTTTCGGTCGGCAAATCGAAGCTGATGAACCGTCCCAGGGCATTACCGCTGCCGCTTAGGGTTGGAGTACTGCCCACAGCAAAAGGCGCGGGGAAAGTCCAAGTATTCTGGGCGCTTGCAAACAGTGGCCCCTTGCCGACAGTACAGGCCACCGCGCTCGCCGCGAGGGTGCAGATCTGGGTTCCATCCGCGAAACGAACGAATTCGCCGTTCGCATTTGCGCCGCGTTCGATCACTGCGCCGGTCGGGGTCCCGCCAGACTGCGTCACCGGACCCACGAGGTTGCCGGGGCAATATCCGTAGTCGGCTCGCATCAGCCGTCCGGGTGTTACATCTTCAGGGGTGGCTTGAACGGCCGCGCCGCTGATCGTTCCCGATGTGGCATCCACGCGCACCGCCTCGGTCCAAGAGCCTCCGTCCGGTGAAACCTTGATGGAAAAATCGGTATTGCCCGCAAGGCCCATCTCGGCGTGACCGGTCCAGTTGGACTGAAACAGGAGGGAGGCCGTGTCAGTCGCGCTCGCCTTGTTGATCTTCAACTGGTGACCGCTCCCGTCATGGCTCAGCAATGTGGCGGGACCCCGAACCGACAGGCGATTGGTCGGATCGTATCCGGTTGCGACCCCGACCCCGGCAAGGTTCGCTGTATTGATCGGAGGATCGATCCATCCCCCGTTGTCCCAAACCTTGAGTGCGGCGCCGGCTTGGTCCCAAACGCGCCATCCGTTTGCCGGAGTGACAAAGACCCAAGCATTGTCCAACCAAGCCGCGAGTTGCCCAGGCTTCCCCGCCCAGGCGCCTGTCGGGCTGGCCCCCAAGCCGTAGATGGCACCTTGATCTGGTGCCGCAGGTGGAATGGTTTCATCCAGAGCCACAACACTCAGCTGCACGATCAGGTCCAGCTGCCGCAGCGCTTCGTTGTGGGTAACGTGTTTTTGCGCCTGTGAGGGTTGCAGAAACGGCAGATTCAAACGGGGGGTGTTTTGGGACACGGGCGGGATCCTCCTTGGGCCATCGATTCACGGAATTCGCTGCGCGCCACCCTGCCGCGGATGGGATGAATCCCCGCTTTCACGTGCGAACGACACAAAAAGGATTTGGTTACTTGTGGATTTCCAAATACGAAACAAAGCCGCCCTTTTGGGGCGGCTGTGGATATTTTTAGTATGGAGGTCGGTCAGCTGATTCTGACCTGTACGCCCAAAGCGTGAACCGTTGGCGACCGGAGCCGAGGTGTTCAGCCAGGATCAGTTGCGGGCGTAGACATCCTCGTACCGGATAATATCGTCTTCTCCGAGGTAGGCGCCGGTCTGGACCTCGATCAGGACCATAGGCACCTTGCCGGGGTTTTCCATCCGGTGAACCGCGCCAAGGGGGATGTAGACAGACTGGTTTTCGCTGACCAGACGAACCTCGTCATCGATCGTGACCTTGGCGGTACCTTCTACGACGATCCAATGCTCGGACCTGTGGTGGTGGGACTGCAGGCTCAGGGCCGCGCCGGGGTTTACGTGAATCCGTTTGACCTGGAATCGTTCGCCCACGACCAGGCTCTCGAACCAGCCCCAGGGGCGATGGTCGACCGGCAGAGCTTCGGCCTGCGGTGCCCCTTTGGCCTTCAGGGCGGCCACGGCCTGTTTGACATCCTGTGCCTTGTCCATGCTGGCCACCAGAACGGCATCCGGCATGGCCACAGCGATCATGTTCTCGAGCCCCATGGCCACGACTTCTTGGGAGGCTGACTCGGACCGGATCAACACGTTGTTACAGTCGATCGTCGTCACCTCACCGGTGGTCGCAACGCCGTTTTCGTCGGGGCTGCTCAGCTCCTGGACGGCCGACCAGCTGCCGACATCCGACCAGCCGGCGGCATAGGGAACAACGCTCAGGTTTTTGGCCCGTTCCATGACCGCGTAGTCGATCGAAATGTCTTCGACTTTCCCCCAGGCCAATGCGTCCAGTCGCAGAAAGCCAAGATCGGCCTTCGCGTCCTCGACGGCAGTCTGAACCGGCGGCAACAAATTGGGTGCATGATCCTGGAACGCAGCGATGATGTCGCGCACCGCAAACAGGAAAATGCCGGAATTCCACAGGTAACTGCCATCGGAAATCATGGCCTTGGCCCGATCCAGATCGGGCTTTTCAACGAAACGGTCCAATGCGACCGCAGCACCTGTCGCGTCGGGCGCAGCGCTTAACTTCAGATATCCATATCCGGTTTCCGGCCGGTCCGGAGTGATCCCGAACGTCACCAGATGGCGGTCCCTCTCGATGGCGGTCACACCTTGCGAAACCGCCGCGTGGAACGCGGATTTGTCGGGAACGACGTGATCGGACGGCGCCACCAGCATCAAAGCATCCGGGTCTACCTTGGACAGGTAAAGCGCGGCCGCCAAGACCGCCGGAGCCGTGTTGCGGCCCTCAGGCTCAATAAGGATCGGACCCGGGTCGACACCAATGGCGGTAAGCTGCTCGGTGACGATGAAGCGGAACGATTCATTGGTGAGTATCAGGGGCTTGGCGTACGGTGCGTCCTTGGGCCCTCGCATCCTGTCCGCACAGTCCTGCAACAGGCTGCTGTTTCCGACTAGAGGCACGAACTGTTTGGGATAGCTTTTTCGGGACAGCGGCCAAAGCCGGGTTCCGGAGCCGCCGCACAGAATGACAGGATAGATGGTGGTCATGACGAATGGGCTTTTCGGCTGGTTTTCTGACGTTTTATCGCAGTCATCACAGGGTGGGTGAAGGACCGCCGCTTATTGGGCAGCCCGACCTGTGGCAACAATATCATTCAGATAGGCGCTCAGGTCGTCGCGCAGGTCATTCCGGGCCAGGGCAAAGGCCACGGTGGCCTGTAGGAAGCCCGCTTTTGATCCGCAGTCGAAGCGTTGACCATCAAAGCGGTATCCGAAAACGGGGACACCGTTGCCGATGTCTTCGGCGATGGCATCGGTCAGCTGGATCTCTCCGCCGCTGCCTTTCTTCATCTGATTGAGGTTGTACAGCACCGACGGCCCCAAAATGTATCGACCGATCACTGCCATGTTCGACGGTGCCTCGTCGGCCTTGGGCTTTTCAACCATGCCGCGGGCGCGGATCACCTTGCCGGAACTGTCGGCGGCGTCCAGTATCCCGTACGAGCTGGTTTTTTCGGGTGCGACCTCCATCGCGGCGACCATGTTGCCGCCGGTTTCCTCATAAGCCTCGACCATCTGCTGCAGGCAGGGTTTGTCGGCCGCAATAACGTCGTCCGGCAGCATGACCGCAAAGGGTTCATCGCCGATCAGACGGCGGGCGCACCAGACGGCGTGTCCCAAGCCCAATGCCTTGTGTTGGCGGATATAGGCGATAGCACCGCTTTCCATGTTGGTGTTCTCGAGAACCTCCAGCAAATCATCCTTGCCTTTGGCCTTCAGCTCCTGCTCCAGCACGAGATTGTGGTCGAAATAGTCTTCGAGCGCCGATTTCCCGCGTGATGTGACGAAGATGAACTCGGTAATACCCGCAGCGCGGGCTTCGTCGATGGCATATTGAACGAGAGGCCGGTCAACCAGCGTCATGATTTCCTTCGGAACGGATTTCGTTGCCGGAAGAAACCGGGTGCCCAATCCTGCGACAGGGAAAATCGCCTTGGTGACCTTGCGTGACATGTGACCTCTCAATTTCAAAAACTTAGCCGGCGGATGTGGTGCATCCGGGGCTTCCTCTTAGGCTGCGAAACCGGATCAATCAATGATGCCCGAAAAAACAGGCCGAAAACGACCGAAGGGTGCCATCTGGTCATGGCAAAGTCAAAACACCCAGTCCCAATAACACTGCCCTAACGGGCAAGCGCCCCGAAGCCGGTTGTCCGGCTTCGGGGACAGGATCAAGCGTTTGCCATGATCGCTTCCAGCGGATCATGCTCGGCCACGAAGTGCCCAGGCGCAATCTCGCTGAGCGCGGGAACATAGTCGGTCTGACCCGCCGCCAGACGGCTGGGCAGGAACCGCAGCGCTGCCTTGGGATCCATGGGCGAGGGCAGTTCGCCGGGCAGTTTCAGCCGCTGGCGGCTGCGCTCGACATCCGGGTCCGGGATCGGAACCGCCGAGATCAGCGATTGCGTGTAGGGATGAACCGGGTTCGCGCAGATCACCTCGCCATCGCCCAGCTCGACGATGCGACCCAGATACAGAACCATGATCCGGTTCGACACCGCGCGCACCACCGACAGGTCGTGGCTGATGAAGATCATCGACAGGCCGAATTCCTGCTGCAGTTCCTTCAGCAGCTGCACGATCTGCGCCTGAATCGACACGTCCAGCGCCGAGACCGCCTCGTCGCAGATGATCAGCTTGGGCTTGTTGATCATCGCCCGGGCGATGCCCACCCGCTGGTTCTGGCCGCCCGACAGCTCGTGCGGGTAGCGGTTGATCATGTTGGCGTTCAGGCCGACCCGTTCCATCATCTCGGCGACCATCTGCTTGCGCTCGCGCTCGGTCAGGTCGGGGCGATAGGTTTTCAGCGGTTCCGCGATCGAGGCCGAAATCGTCATCCGCGGGTCCAGGCTGGCCAGCGGGTCTTGGAACACGATCTGCAGATCCTTACGGTACTTGTTCAGCTCGGCCCGTTTCAGCCCGACGATCGGATGGCCCAGCCAGCTGACATTGCCGGCGCTCGGCTCGATCAGCTGCAGCACGGCACGGGCGAGGGTGGACTTGCCGCAGCCCGATTCACCGACCACGCCGAGGGTTTCACCTTTGCGGATGTCAAAGCTGACGCCGTTCACCGCCTTCAAAGGCACCTTGCGGCCGAAGATGCCGCCCGGAACGTGGATCGGGAAATGCACCTTGACGTCATCGACCTTCAGCAGCGGCGCCTCGTCGGTTTCCACTGCCTTGGGCGCGTCGCCCGCGTCGATGCGGGGCATGGCCTCGATCAGAGTGCGGGTATAGTCGTGCTTGGGCGCGTGGAAGATCTCGCGCGTGTCACCGGCCTCGACGAACTCACCCAGGCGCATGACCTGCACCCGGTCGCACATGCGGGCCACGACGCCCATGTCATGCGTGATCAGGGCGATGGCCGTGCCTTCGTCCTTTTGTAGACGCACCATGAGGTCCAGGATGTCGGCCTGAACGGTCACGTCCAGCGCGGTGGTCGGTTCGTCGGCGATCAGCAGTTTGGGATTGCACAGCATCGACATGGCGATCATCACCCGCTGGCGCATCCCGCCCGACAGCTCGTGCGGGAACTGGTCCAGCCGGCGCGCGGCCTCGGGTATGCGCACGCGGTCCAGCCATTCCAGGCACCGTTGCCGCGCGGCCGAACCCTGCAGGCCTTCGTGCACCTGCAAGACTTCGCGCATCTGCTGGCCGACCCGCAAATGCGGGGTCAGGGCAGTCAGCGGGTCCTGAAAAATCATGCCCACGTCATCGCCGCGGATCTGGTTCAGCTTGTTCACGGGCAGGTTCAGAATTTCCTGCCCGTTCAGCAGCACCGACCCGGTGGCCCGGCCCGCCGGCGGCAGCAGCCCCATCGCGGCCATGAACGTCTGGCTTTTGCCTGACCCGCTTTCGCCGACGATGCCCAGGCATTCGCCCGGCGCGATGTCAAAGCTGATGTTCTTGACGGCCTCGACCACCCCGTCGGACGTGTCGAACTGAACGCTCAGGTTCTTTACGGAAAGCAGGCTCATGTCAGCGGTCCTTCGGATCCAGTGCGTCACGCAGGCCATCGCCGATGAAGAACATCGTTATGATGATGGTGACGTAAAATGCCAGGGGGTACATCAGTTGCCACAACGTGCCGTAACCCATGGTTCCAGCGCCCTCGGCGATCAGACGACCCAACGAGGTATAGGGCTCGGAAATCCCCAGCCCCAGGAACGAGATGAAGCTCTCCGTCAGGATCATCTCGGGCACCAGCAGCGAAGCATAGACGATCACAACGCCCAGCAGGTTGGGCAGGATGTGGCGGTACATGATGGTGAACTCGCTGACACCGGCGGCGCGGGCGGCCTCGATGAACTCGCGGTTCTTCAGGGTCAGGGTCTGGCCGCGCACGATCCGCGCCATGGTCAGCCAGCCCACCGCACCTAGCGCGATGAACAGCATGAAGAACGACCGCCCCGCCACGACCAGCAGCAGGATGATGACCAGCGTGGCCGGAATGGCCAGCAGGATGTCGACGAAGCGCATCATCACGCCGTCGACGCGCCCGCCGATATATCCGGCGGCGATGCCATAGCACGTGCCCACGATCAGCGCGGTGGCCGCCCCGATCAGACCCACCAGCAACGAGGTTGTGGTGGCCTGGATGACCCGGCTGTACAGGTCGCGCCCCAGATCGTCGACGCCGAAATAGTGCCCTGTCTCGATGGACGGCATTCCCATGCCGGCCACGTCGCCCATGACGTTCCAGTCGATTTCCTCGTTGCTCCAGACGGCAAAGTAGGGCCCGATGATCGTGAACAGAACGATCAGGCCCAGGATGAACACGCTGGCCATGGCGGCCTTGTTGCGGACAAAACGCATCCGCGCGTCCTGCCAAAGCGAACGTCCCTGAATGACCGTGTAATCGGTGATGTCTTCGGCCAGATGGGCGGCTTTCTGAGATTTTCCAAGCATTTGCCAGCCCCCTCAGTAACGGATTTTCGGATCGAACCAGGCATAAGCCAGGTCGGTCAGCAGGTTCACCAGAACGGTCAGCACGCCATAGAGGATCGTGACCCCCAGCAGCACCGCATAGTCGCGCGACAGGGCCGAACCCACATAGGCCTGCCCCAGCCCGCCGGTCGAGAAATAGATGTCCACAAACACCGAACCGGTCAGCACATAGACGAAGACCGGCCCCAGGTAGGACACCACCGGCAGCAGCGTGGGTTTCAGCGCATGGCGCCAGATCACGGTGCGGGTGGGCAGGCCCTTGGCCCGCGCGGTGCGGATGAAGTTCGAATTCAGAACCTCGAGCATCGACGACCGCGTGATCCGCGCGATCGAGCCCATGTACGACGTCGCAAGCGCAATGACGGGCATGATCAAATATTGCCATTGGCCCCCGTTCCAGCCGCCGCCCGGCAGCCAGCCCAGCCACAGGGTGAAGGTCAGGATCAGGATCGGGCCCATGATGAAGTTCGGCAGCGCTTGCGCGGCGATGCCCAGACCCACGGCGAAATAATCGATCCAGCTGTTGTGGCGGATCGCGGCGGCGATGCCCAGCCCGACGCCCACCAGCGTGGCCACGATGAAGGACAGCATCCCGTAGGTCAGCGAAATCGGAAAGCCCTGCGCGATGATGTCGTTCACGTCACGGTCCTTGAACTTGAAGGACGGGCCGAAATCGAAATGCACCACGATGTTGTACAGGTAATCCCACAGCTGTTTCCACAGCGGCTGGTCCAGCCCGTAGCGCGCCTCGATATTGGCCAGAACCTGCGGCGGCAACGGCCGCTCCGAGGTGAAGGGCCCGCCGGGCGCGAAGTGCATCAGAAAGAAACTGGCGACGATCAGCAACAGGATCGTCGGAACGGCGATCAGCAGTCGCCGGATGACATAGGCAAGCATTTCATGCCCCCAATTATTGGCCCTGCCCCAGAGCATGTCCGGGGCAGGGCGCGATCAAAGGATGATGATTACTCGGCGATCTTGTAGAGGTTCTTCGAGTACCAGTTCTGCTCGACGTTGTTCACCGGCCAGTTCCCCACGTCGCTGTCCATCATGTAGACACCGGCGTAGTGGTAGATCGGGATCACAGGGGTTTCCTGTGCGATGATCCGCTCAACCTCGGTGTACAGCGGGGCCGGATCGTCTGAGGTTTTGGCCTGAGCCAGCAGCTCGTCGACCTTGGCATTGTTGTACTTGCCGTCGTTATAGCCGGAATCCGACTGCAGCAGGTCCAGGAAGGTCGAGGCTTCGTTGTAGTCGCCGCACCATGCGCCGCGGGCCAGTTCAAAGTTCTGGTTGCCGCGCTCTTCCAGGAAGATCTTCCATTCCATGTTGGCCAGCTCGACCTGGGCACCCAGCTTCTGCTTCCACATCTGGCTAAGGGCCACGGCGACTTTCTTGTGCGCCTCGGAGGTGTTGTAGACCATCGCGAAGCTCAGCGGGTTGTCGGGACCGTATCCGGCCTCGGCCAGCAGTTCCTTGGCCAGCTCGTCGCGCTCGGCTTGCGTCATCGACGCCATTTCCACGACCGGCGGGGTGAACCCTGCGGTGGCTTCGGGCAC
Source organism: Ruegeria arenilitoris (assembly GCF_013032855.1). Lineage (GTDB taxonomy): Bacteria > Pseudomonadota > Alphaproteobacteria > Rhodobacterales > Rhodobacteraceae > Ruegeria > Ruegeria arenilitoris. Next base: position 287,726 of record NZ_WQDA01000004.1, on the reverse strand, counting down.
GAAGGTATAGGCTTCGGGCTGACCGCCGGCCAGGATGTTCTCGGTGATGATCTTGCGGTCAACCGCCAGCGACAGGGCCTGACGCACGTTCGGGTCCTTGAAGGCCTCGGGGCCGCCGTCGGACAGGTTGAACGTGTAGTAGTAGTTGCACAGGCGCGGGAAGCTGATCGCCTCGTTCGGGTATTCTTTCTTCAGGCGCGGAAACTGGCCTGCGGGCACCTCGGTGCGGTCCAGCTCACCGGCCAGATAGCGGGTCAGGGCCACGTTTTCATCGTTGATGACCAGCGCCACGACCTTGTCGATGATGGTGTTGTCGTTGTCCCAGTACATCGGGTTGCGCTCGCGCACCGAGCGTTCGTTGGGCAGGTGCTCGGTCAGGACATAGGCGCCGTTCGAGACGATGTTGCCGGGCTTGGTCCATTCATCGCCGAACTGCTCGATGACCTTCTGCGGGGCTGGGAAGGTGGTCGAGTGCGTGGTCATCTGCGGGAAATAGGGCAGCGGCGCGCTCAGTTTCACTTCCAGCGTGTGGTCGTCGATCGCCTTGACGCCCAGGTCGTCGACCGGCTTGTCGCCCGCGATGATCTCGGCGGCGTTCTCGATCGACATCAGTTCCATGAACCAGGCATAGGGCGAGGACAGGGCCGGATCGACGGCGCGTTTCCACGCAAAAACGAAATCATGTGCGGTGACCGGATCGCCGTTCGACCACTTGGCGTTGTCGCGCAGGGTGAAGGTGTAAACGTCCTTAGTTTCGTTGGTGGTATAGCCGGTGGCCACGCCCGGAACCAGGTTGCCGTCTTCGTCCTGGTTCATCAGACCTTCGAACAGGTCGCGGACAATCTCGGCGCCCGACACGTCCTCGACCACCTGCGGGTCGACCGAGCTGTGCTCGTCCAGCACGCGGTAGACGAAGGTCTGGTCATCGGCCAGCGGCTCGCCGGTGACCGGATGGGTGCCCGCGGCCAGCGCGGCTCCGGTGATGAAGGTCGAGCACAGCAGGCCCGCCACCGAGTTTCGAAGGATGGTGTTCATGATCTTCTCCCAATTATTGTGGCGGCGGTCTGCGCATCCATATGGGATGGCGTCCGGCGGCCCTGGTTGCCCGACATCCGCTGGGACCCGGTTCTTTTGAATTTTGGGTTGTGCCAATTCGCAAGGAACACTGCGTCGCAGCTTTCTGGATTGCAGTCGGTGAAGTGGATGCAAGAGCTTCCTCTCGCTGGCCGAGACCGTGCCACTATTTTGGGCAGGGTTAAAGCCTTCCCATGAGTCCGGATCGCCTAAAGGTAGAAAGAAACTTCGTGACGCGTGGTCGCTGAAATTTTGTAACGATGGCGTGTATCGTTGCGATATTTTCGTGCCCGAGCCGCTCGGATTGCAGCCCGAGGCGCGATCTGTTTCGGCAGAATTTCGCCGCTCGCTTTCGCCCGATCAGGCGAATCGCCAACGGTCAGGGACGCAACCGCGACTTCATCCCGGCCTCGGGGAAGCAGGTGGGGCGCTTGCTGGTTTCTTCCTGCCAGCGGCCGATCGACCGGCGGGTTTTGTATCCCGGGAGCCCGTCGGCACCGCCCACGTCGTGCCCCATCGCGATCAACGCCTGCTGCATGGTCGCGATATCCGATCGGTACAGACCGCCCACCTTGCCCCAGCGCCCTTTGAAATCGCCCACGCCATACTGAATGCGATCGCCCACATGGCCCACGAACAAGGCGTAGAGATCGCTCATGTTGTAGTCTTTGAGAACGTAAAAATTGGGCGTTACGACAAAAGCCGGACCATTCCGGCCAGCCGGCATCATCAGGTAGCCCTCGCCGCGCAGCTCGTGTTCGGGGAAGGGGCGGCCCGAGACGCGTGTGATGCCCATAGCAACCCAGTCGCGGATCGGGCGACCCTGATCGGGACCCTCAAGCGCGCAGGACACAGATGCCGGTACCGTCACCTCGAACCCCCAATCGCGGCCGCTGACCCAACCGTGCCGCGCGAGGTAGTTTCCGATCGATGCGATCGTGTCGTCGGCCGACCCCCATATGTCGGCCCGGCCGTCTGCATTGCCGTCGGTCGCGTGGTTCAAAAAGCTGGTCGGCATGAATTGGGGCTGGCCCAACGCGCCGGCCCAGCTGCTTTTCATCGCGCGGCCGTTCACGTGACCGGCCTCTACGATCTGCAGCGCGGCGATCAGTTCGCCGGTGAAATACTCTGCGCGCGTGCTCATGAACCCCTTGGTGGCCAGCACCTGGATTGCGTTATGCCGGATCGGAACCTGCCCATAGCCGCTCTCGCGGCCCCAGACCGCAAGGATGATCCGGGCGGGAACGCCGGTCTGTTCCTCGACCCGGCGCAGCGTTTCCGCATGACGCTTGGCCATACGCCGACCGCCGGCGGCGGCACCCTGAACCGAATTTGCGTTGAAATACCGGCCGGGGGACCCGAACTCGGCTTGCCTTTGCTTTTTGGGCGTCCGCGCCGGAGAGCCCGGCGGAACAAGATCGGGCAGTTCCCAATTCAGGCGAACCCCGTCGGTTGCGCTGTAAAACGTGCGGCGCGATACACCCTGCGCCCGAGCCAACGGCCAGACCTGTTGCTGCAACCAGTCCTGAAACTGCCGCTCGACCGCGGCTCGGTCCTGCGCGATCGCTGCGCCGGAAAACGCGATCAGTCCAATCAGAATAAGCAGTAAACGCATGACCCAATGACTGACCCGACCCACTGGGCAAGTCAACTCGACGGTGACGTGGGTTACGGCCGCCCGGGAAAAACCTTGTGAAATCTGCTGACTCTGCCGATAGTTGCACCAACCTGAGGTTTGATGAGGGCGATCCGGCGTGAGCGGAAACAGGACGATACCTGCGGTACTGACAGCGCTGATCGTGGTCGTATTGTGGTTGGGCGCGGCGCAATCGGCTCTGGCCAGCGACAGTTTCATGGATCCTCAAGGCCCTATTGCGGCGGTCCAAAAAACACACCTGGTGCGCGCGACCGCGTTGATCCTGATTGCGGTCATTCCGGTTTTGGTTCTGGTTCCCTTGATCGCTCTACGCTATCGCCGCCGCGCGCAAAGCCCTGCTGCCTATCGGCCAAAATGGGATTTCTCGCCCCTGCTGGAAACCGCGATGTGGGGTGTGCCGGTGGTGATCGTGGCGCTGCTGTCCTTTTATCTTTGGAAAGCAACCCATCGGTTGGACCCTTACGCGGCCCCGTTCGGCGATGAACCGGCCTTGCGCGTGCAGGTGGTGGGGCTGGATTGGAAATGGCTGTTCATCTACCCCGACCTGGGCATCGCGACGGTGGGTGAGTTCGGGGTGCCAACAAAACAACAAGTCGCGCTAACATTGACGACGGACACGGTGATGCAGTCATTCATGGTTCCCGCGCTGGCGGGGCAGATCTATGCCATGCCCGGCATGACGACCCAATTGCATCTCGTGGCTGATGCCCCCGGACAAATGCAGGGCGAAAACACCCAGTACAATGGGCGCGGCTTCACCAAGCAGAAGTTCCAGACGGTCGCGATGCCGCCGCCGGATTTCGACTCATGGGTCGACCGTGTTCGGCAGAACGGTATCGTTCTGGACCCGGCAACCTATCGGACACTGGCCATGCGGACGGACCGGGACGAGGTTCAGGCCGCGCTTGGCACCGCGCAGATGCCCGATAATGCGCTGTATTTCCGTCTGGATGATGGCGATCTGTTCCACAGCATTCTGGGCCGGTATCACAACGGGCAACCTCTGCCACAGGATCAGCAACCGGGAACCGCCCAATTCGGCCAGGAGGACAAGCAATGACATCTGCCGAGTCCGGTTTCTTCGGCCGTCTGAACTGGGATGCTTTCCCCATCGCCGGGCTGATCCAGGATCCCAATACGAATGAAATCGTGGCCAATGCCGCGGCGGGCGTGGTGATCGTGGGGGTGGCCGCGGTTCTGGGACTGCTCACCTGGTTTCGCCTGTGGGGGCCGCTGTGGCGCGACTGGCTGACCAGCGCGGATCACAAGAAGATCGGCATCATGTATATCGTCTTCGCCATCGTCATGCTGGCGCGCGGCGTTCTGGAAGGCGTCGTTATGCGCGCCCAACAGGCGGCCGGGCCGGGCGAGGGGTTCCTCGAGGCCGAACACTTTGCCGAGTTGTTCAGCACCCACGGCACGATTATGATCTTCTTCGTCGCGGTGCCCTTCGTGTTCGGACTGGCGAATTTCCTCGTCCCGCTGATGATCGGCGCACGCGACGTGGCCTTTCCGGTGATGAACCAGATCAGCCTCGGCCTGACGGTTTCGGCTGGGATGATGTTAATGGTCTCACTGGTGGTGGGCGAGTTTTCCACCGGCGGCTGGACGGCCTATCCGCCCTATACCGGCGCGGCCTTCAATCCGGGTGTGGGGCCGGATTACTGGATCTGGGCGATCGTGGTGTCGGGCATCGGCACCACCCTGACGGGAATCAACTTTGCCGTCACGATCTACAAGTTGCGCGCGCCGGGGATGAAATTCATGCGGTTGCCGATGTATTGCTGGACGATCATCTGCAGTTCGATCCTGATCGTGTTCGCCATGCCGCCTTTGGGGGTGGCGGCGCTGTTGCTGGCCGCTGACCGGTATCTTGATTTCCATTTCTTCACCAATGACCTGGGCGGCAACATGATGAACTATGCCAACCTGTTCTGGCTGTTCGGCCACCCCGAGGTCTACCTGCTGGTTCTGCCGGCCTATGGCATCTATTCCGAAGTCTTCGCGACCTTCTCGGCCAAGCGGCTCTATGGCTACAACTCGCTGGTGATCGCGACCATGTCGATTGCGGTGCTGTCGTTTACCGTCTGGCTGCACCATTTCTTCACCATGGGCCAAAGCGCCCTGATCAACGCGGTCTTCGGCATCGCCACGATGCTGATCGCCATTCCAACCGGCGTTAAGGTCTATGACTGGATGGCCACCCTGTATCGCGGCCGTATCCGGTTCTCGGTGCCGATGCTGTACGGGCTGGCCTTTCTGATGCTGTTCGTGATCGGGGGGCTCAGCGGGGTGATCCTCGCCAATCCGACCGTCGATTATCAGGTGCACAATACGCTGTTCCTGGTCGCGCATTTCCACAACGTGTTGCTTCCGGGTGTCCTGTTCGGCCTGCTGGCGGGCTACAACTACTGGTTTCCCAAGGCGTTCGGCTTCCGCCTGGATGAGGCCTGGGGGCGGACATCGGTCGTGCTGTGGACGGTGGGCTTCATGCTGACCTTCCTGCCGCTGTATTTCGTGGGGCTGATGGGGATGCCGCGCCGCTCCTACAGCTGGGAGGACCCGAGCTTTCACCCCTACATGATCACGGCCGTCATCGGCGCGCTGGTCATTCTGGCGGCTTTGCTTTCGGTCGTCGTGCAGCTGTGGGTCAGCATCCGGAACCGCGAACAAAGCCGCGTTCCGGTTGGCGACCCCTGGGACGCCCGCACGCTGGAATGGTCGATTCCGGCCCCGCCGCCGCCCTACAATTTCGCGATCATCCCGCATGTCACGGACCGCGACGATTTTGCCGCCGCGAAAGAGCGTGGCGAGGCATACCCGCACCCCGATCAGTACGAGGACATCACCATGCCGCGCAACACCGGCCTCGGTTTCGTGCTCTGCGTGCTCAGCGGTGTGTGGATGTTTGCGCTGGTCTGGTGGATCTGGTGGCTGGCGGCGCTGATGACAGTGATGATGATCCTGTCATTCATCCTGTGGACCTTTCAGACCGATACCGAAGAAGTGATTTCTGCTGAAGACGTGCGCAGGCAGCACGAGGCCTGGCTGGACCTGGTCCGCAACGCGACCCCTGTGAACCGGGATCACGAAGGCGCCCCAGAAAACACCGGGCTTGCCCGACCGGATCTGGAGGCAGCGACATGAAGCCTGCACCAACCCACAGTTACCCCGGTCTGAACCTTGGGCGGCGTCATGCCAGCGCCCACAAGGCGACCGAAGTGGTGACCTTCGGTTTCTGGGTCTTTCTGATGAGCGACCTGGTCTATTTCGGGCTGATGTTCGGCGTTTACATCACCATGATCGACGCGCAGGCCGGTGGTCCGGGTCCGCGCGAGTTGTTCGATCTCTACAGCATCTTTGCCCAGACGCTGATCTTGTTGACCAGCAGCCTGACTGTTGGACTTGCCATGCTGGCGCTGAAATACAACCTGCCGCGCGGTCGGATCGTCCTGTGGTTCGGGGTCACGCTGCTGCTTGGGCTGAGTTTTCTAGTCCTCGAGATCCGCGATTTCATGTCGATGGCGGAAAAGGGCGGCATCCCGCAGCGCAGCGGTTTCCTGTCCGCTTTCTATGGGCTGGTGCCTCTGCACGGGCTGCATGTGGCGGCGGGCTGTGTGTGGCTGGTCGTTCTGGGCATTCAACTGCGGGTCATGGGGATGACCGACCTCGTGATTTCGCGCGTGGTGCGGCTGGCACTGTTCTGGCACTTCCTTGATCTGATCTGGATCGGCATCATCACCATCGTGTATTTCGGAGGGCTGACCTATGGATAAACGGTCCGAGATGCACAGACGCGAGCGGCGCCGGTATGTGATCGGCTATGGCGGCTCGCTGTTGCTGACACTCACCGTGTTTGCGATCGCCTACTGGTTCGGCATCGAGACCAAGGGTGTCTATCTGGCAATTGGGCTGTTGGGTCTGGCGCAGCTGATTGTTCAGCTGGTCTATTTCCTGCATATCGACCGTCGCCGCAGCAGCCGCGAAGATCTGGATTTGGTCCTGTTCTCGACGCTGGTTCTGCTGATTATCATCCTTGGAACGGTCTGGATCCTGGGCAATCTTGCAATGCGGATGCACATGCCGGGCATGTAGCGACCGGCTAGCCCATCACCCACAGTCCCAGCCACAGGGCCAGCCAGCACAGTCCGAGGCTGAGCAGGATGTTTCCACCCGCAAGGACAATCGTCCGCTCACGCTGCAGTTCAAGAGACTGGTAGGCAAAGCTGGAGAATGTCGTGAACCCTCCGCAAAAGCCGAAAACCAGGCGCTTTTCTTCTTCGGCCATCTCCACGGGCCCGCCCAGGTACCCGATCCAAAGCCCCAACAACAGGCTGCCCAATACGTTTACGACCAGCGTCGAGACCGGCAGGTCGTGGGTGATGGCCCGCGCGACCCAGTGGCGAAGGACTGCTCCCAGTCCGCCGCCCAGCCCAAACACCGCATGCAGATACAGATCGGTCATTCGGCCCGCCCTCCTGAGTGGCGGCGGCGTCCGATTGCCTCGCCCAGAATGGCCGCGCCCAAACCACAGATAACTTCGGCCGCCAACGGGAAGATGACCGACCAGCCGTCGGTTTCAGCGATCCGTTCCAGTTCGGCGGCAAAGGACGAAAACGTCGACAATCCGCCGCAGAAACCAACGGCCCCGAGGTGCAGAACATGGGCATGCACCCGGCCCCGTATGGCGTAGAGCCATCCCAGAATGAAACAGGCCACGACATTGATGCCGAAGGTCGATGTCAGCAACGGCATCCCCGGGATTTCCAGCGCAAACAGTTCGCGTAGGATCGACCCAGCCGCCCCGCCGACAAAGACGGCGGCGTACATCATGGGCTTTCCCGAAACTGCCGCCTGAGTTTTGGCCAAGGACGCTTCTCCGCCTGTGGGGTTTGGATTTGGATAGCGGCTGTACCGCCCGGGTTCAACCGCCGCAACCAAGCCACCGCAAATCCGCCCGATGCTAGGGGTGGCCGTACAAAGGCTTGCAATCAAAGGGCAACCTGCCCACGATCTATCCGGACAGGCCCGATGGGGTCGGAACCAGAGGGCAGGTCATGACGTCGAATTCCGTATGCAAGGTATTGCTGGATATTCTCGCGGATGCCGGAGGGTGCCAGATCTTCGGCGTGACGGGCGATGCGCTCAACCCCCTGCTTGAAGCCATGCGCGGGGATAGCCGGTTCGAATGGATCGGGGTCAGGCACGAGGAAAACGCAGCCTATGCAGCCTATGCCCAGGCGCATCTGACCGGCGGGATCGGGATTTGTGCCGGAACCGTCGGTCCCGGCGCGCTTCACCTGATCAATGGACTGTACAACGCCCGGCGTGAGGGTGCAGGGGTCGTGGCGATCACAGGTCAGGTCGCTCATCGGGAGCGCGGGACCGGATACCACCAGGAAGTCAATCTTGAGAAAGTGTTCGAGGATGTCTGCGGCTACCAGGCCGTGATCAATTCGCCGGACCAGATGCCGCGACTGGCTCAGATCGCCGTGCAACGCGCCTTGATCAACCGCGAGGTCGTGCGGATCGAACTGCCCATCGACATATCCGAACAGCAGGTGCCCAGCTTGCACCAACTGCACCCGATCCTGAAAACGCCATCAACGCTGATCCCGCCCGAATCCGAAATCGACCGTGCGGCTGAGATCATCAACGCGGGCAGGAAAGTCGCTCTTTTCGCCGGCGTGGGATGCAGAGAAGCCAAAGACAAGGTTCTGGCTCTGTCCCAACGGCTGAACGCGCCGATCACGCATTCCCTCAAGGGCAAGGACATTTTTGACTATGATGATCCCAACGTGGTCGGGATGACCGGGTTGATCGGCAATCCCGGCGGGTATCATGCAGTGCGCGACTGCGATGTGCTGGTGATGCTGGGGACGGACTTCCCATACGAGTGGTTCCTGCCGGAAAACGCGAAAATCATCCAGATCGATCGCAACGTCGAACATCTGGGACGCCGCGCGCCCATCGCATCGGGATTGCTGGGAGATGTGGGCGCGACGCTGGATTTGCTCTTGCCAAAGCTGGCCGCAAAGGACGACAGGGCGTTTGCCGATCGTCAAGTCAAGCTGTGTACGAAATGGCTGGCGCAGCAAGACCGCGACTCCAGTCTCGAGCGCGACACCGAGCCACTCCACCCGCAGCTATTCGCGCGGCAGGTCTCCGACAAGGCTGCCGATGACGCGATATTTGCAATGGATATCGGCGAATGCACGGTCTGGGTGGCGCGTCAGACGCGGATGAAAGGCGGACGGCGCATGGTGGGGTCGTTCAACCATTCGTCACTGGGGTCCGGGTTGCCGTCGGCGTTGGGAGCCGCCGCGCTGGATCCGCAGCGCGAGGTTTGGGCGTTCTGCGGGGATGGCGGATTCGGCATGTCCATGCAGGATTTCGTGACTGCCGTGCGCTACGAGTGGCCCATTAAGGTGCTGGTCTTTAACAACCAGACGCTGGGCTTCGTGAAGATGGAGATGGAGGTGGCGGGTTATCCGCTGAACCCCGCTGCTACCGATCTGGTGAACCCGGACTTTGCGGAATACGCGAGGGTTTGCGGTGGGGATGGGGTCCGTGTGGAACATGCGGCTGACATCCCCGAGGCCGTCGCGCGGGCCAAAGAGAGCCGAAAGCCATTCATCATCGACGCCATGGTCACGCCCGGCGAGTTGGTCATGCCTCCGCATATCGATACCAAGATGGCCTGGGGTTTCGGCATGTCGAAACTGAAAGAAGGCATCCTGCTGGCCAAGGGTGAACATGCGCAGTGGGACAACTGGGTCAAGGAACTCAAGGCCAACCTCTGACCGATTGGCCCAAGGGAGAGCAAGATGATCGTACGTCGAATATATTATGTCGTGACCTATGTGGTTCTGCCTTTGACCGTGGTCTGGGGTTTGTACTGGCCTCCGGCATTCTGGCTGCTGATTTTGCTGGTCCCTTACGCGTTGGTCGGGCTGTACGACATGCTGACCACCAAACACAACGTACTGAACAACTATCCGGTTCTGGGCCATTTCCGGTATATGCTGGAGTTCGTCAGCCCGGAAATCCGCCAGTATTTTGTGGAAACCAACGAAAGCGGGCGGCCCTTCAACAGGATCATTCGCGCGCTGGTGTATTCACGAGCAAAGGGCCAGGTCGACACTCAGGCCTTTGGAACCCAGTACGATATCACCGAAGTCGGGTATCACCGGGCCAACCATTCGCTTGCACCCAAGGATGTTCCGGAAAGCGAAGAGCGTGTGATGCTGGGCGGTCCTCAGTGTGAAAAGCCCTATCTCGCATCGCGGCTGAACGTTTCAGCGATGAGCTTCGGAGCACTCAGCGCCAACGCGATCCGCGCCCTTAACGGCGGGGCCAAGGATGGTGGTTTCGCACACAACACGGGCGAGGGCGGGCTGTCGCCGCACCATCTTGCCGAAGGCGGCGATATCATCTGGCAGATTGGCACCGGATACTTCGGATGTCGGACGGCAGAGGGCGGCTTTGACAAGGACAAGTTCGCCCAGAATGCCCAGAAGGAGGTCGTGAAGGCGATTGAGATCAAGCTGTCCCAAGGCGCGAAACCGTCCCATGGTGGTGTTCTACCCGCGGCCAAGGTCGATGAAGAGATCGCGCTTATTCGTGGCGTACCAGTGCATCAGGATGTGATTTCGCCACCCATTCACTCGGCCTTTGACGGGCCAACGGGCCTGATGCATTTCGTGCAGCACCTGCGCGAAATGTCCGGGGGCAAACCCGTCGGGTTCAAGCTGTGCATCGGCAACCGGTCCGAGTTCATGGGGATCTGCAAGGCTATGTTGGAAACGGGCATTCTGCCCGATTTCATCACCGTTGACGGGGCCGAGGGCGGGACCGGCGCGGCGCCTGTGGAATTTACCAACCGCCTGGGCGTACCGTTGAACGAAGGGCTGATCTTCGTGAACAACTGTCTGCGCGGAGTAGGTTTGCGGGACAAGATCCGGGTGATCTGTTCAGGCAAAGTGGCAACCGGCTATGACATGATCGAGAAATTCGCGCTGGGGGCTGACATGTGCAATGCGGCGCGGGCGATGATGTTCGCCGTGGGCTGCATTCAGGCCCTGCATTGCAATACGAACCGCTGCCCGTCTGGCGTCGCAACACAAGATCCCATTCGCGGGCGCGCGGTCAACGTGCCGCAGAAACGCAAGCGGGTTCACCGCTTTCATGACGCCACTCTGGAAAGCTTTCGCGAAATATTGGGTGCAATGGGGAAAGAGCGCGTATCTGACCTCGGCCCATCCGATATCTACCGCCGAATTGCCAACGAGCGCGAGTGCTCATACGCGGAACTTTACACCATTATCGAGCCAGGTGCCTTGTTGAAAGATTCAGTGCCGCAGGAATTTGCAGCGGATTGGCAGAAGGCGTCGGCGAGCCATTTCTGATTTTTTCTCGAATGTTCCAAGGATCCGTTCCTGTCTTGCGTCTGAATAGTCAGAATGAGCAAACTGACCTCGGATGAAGAATTGGCCCATGCGGCCACCAACGGGGACGCGGAAGCGTTCGCGACGCTGCTTGGGCGGCACTATGACCGCGTGTTCCGGCTGGCCTTTCGGCTGACCGGCAGCGCCGAGGTCGCCGAAGATCTGACGCAGGACATATGTGCCGCCTTGCCCGCCAAAATTGTCGGCTTTCGAGCGAGTTCAAAGTTCACGACCTGGCTGTATCGGGTCGTCTGCAACGCGGCACACGATGCGCGGCGTCGAACGGCCAGCCGAAACCGTGCAGCAATCGGCTGGGGCGATGTGGAAAAGATGCGGCGCGCCGAAGCCGTCGAGACGGCCGAGGCCCTGTCATGGCTGCAACGGGCCATGCAGAGCTTGCCCGAAGATCTGCGTCAGACACTGGCGCTGACGCTAGATGATGAAATGACCCATGCACAGGCCGCCGACGTGCTGGGCGTGTCCGAGGGCACGGTCTCATGGCGCCTGTCCGAAGCCCGAAAGCGCCTGCGCGCGATCAAACAAGAGGAGCTTGCCCAATGAGTGATGAGCTCGATGATCTGAAAACACTGATGGATGCCGCAACGCCTGCAGCAGATGAAAAGCGGCGGGCCGTCAATTTGGAGCTGGCCAGAAAAAACTTTGCTGATCTCCAAGGATCCCGACCCGGTACGCGTCCCAATGTCAAGCGAGGCCCGTTGGCCCGCGTGACAGAAGGAACCAAAGCCATGTTGAATGCAATTTCGACCCGCGGCACGCTGGCCGCCACAACTGCCATCGCTGCCGTGGCACTGATCATGATCGTGCCGCAGACGCGGGACGGTGTGCTGTCCCCCAGGCTCGGTACCGAGACCCGGGTGACCGGCCAGCCGCAGGCGGTTCGACCATCCGGACAATCAGACGCTGAAACGGCCGAGATGGATCTCGAGGAACCCGTTGTCGAAGCGCCGATGGTTGTGGATGAAGCCCGGGAACCTCTGGCAAAACGCAGCCTTCTTTCGCAAGGCCGCCTCGTCGACAGCACAGTGGCCCCTTCGGTTTCGAGCGACGCTTTTCGTCCGCCAGCGCGACCCGAGCAGTCGTCCGAAGAATTTGCAAACGCCGAAACCAACTCACTCAAGGTCACCGCGGAAGAACCGGTTTCGACGTTTTCGATTGATGTCGATACCGCATCTTACGCCATCGTCAGGTCCTCGCTTCTGGCTGGTCACTTGCCCCCGCGTGACGCGGTGCGGATTGAAGAAATGGTAAACTATTTTCCCTATTCCTATCCGGCGCCGGACGGCGCGGTGCCGTTTCAGCCAAGCATCACGGTCATGCCCAGCCCCTGGAATACCGGTACTCGACTGGTCCATATTGGCATTCAGGGAACGCTTCCGGTGATCGAGGAGCGTCCGGCGCTCAATCTTGTCTTTCTCATCGACACCTCGGGCTCGATGCAGGACGCCAACAAGTTGCCCTTGTTGAAACAGTCCCTGCGCCTGATGTTGCCCGAGTTGCGACCCGAGGATCAGGTGTCGATCGTGACCTATGCCGGCAGTGCGGGCCAGGTTCTGGAGCCGACATCTGCAGCCGATCAGGCCAAGATCCTGCGGGCGCTCGAACACTTGGACGCGGGCGGATCCACAGCGGGACAAGCCGGGCTTCAGCAAGCCTATCAGGTTGCTGCAGACATGGCCGCCGAGGGCGAGGTGACGCGAGTCATTCTGGCCACGGACGGGGATTTCAACGTTGGCCTGTCCGATCCCGAAGCTCTCAAGGAGTTTATCTCTGACAAGCGCGACAGCGGAACATATCTGAGCGTTCTGGGTTTCGGGCGCGGTAACCTTGATGACGCGACGATGCAGGCCCTGGCCCAGAACGGAAACGGACAGGCGGCTTACATCGACACGCTGGGTGAGGCCCGCAAAGTGCTGGTTGACCAACTGACCGGTGCGCTGTTTCCGATTGCCAACGACGTCAAGATTCAGGTCGAATTCAACCCTGCCCAAATCGCCGAATACCGCCTGATCGGATACGAAACCCGCGCTTTGCGCCGCGAGGACTTTTTGAATGACACTGTTGATGCGGGCGACATAGGTGCTGGCCACAGCGTGACCGCGATTTACGAAGTCACGCCGGTCGGCTCCAACGCAATTCGCAATGCACCGCTACGGTATGGAAACACCGCCCCCGCTTCGGGCAGTGATGAAATCGGCTATTTCAAGCTGCGGTACAAAACACCCGGCGACACGCGCAGCCAGTTGATCGAGCAACCGATCATGGACGGGCAGGGCCACCAGACGGACGACGTGAGGTTTTCCGTCGCGATTGCAGGTCTCGGCCAGTTGTTGCGCGGCGGCACTTACCTGTCCGACTGGAGCTATGATGATGCAATCGCGATGGGCAACACAGCCCGTGGGGCCGATCCTTTCGGGTACCGGACCGAAGCCGTGACCCTGATGCGTCTGGCGCAATCCCTGTCAAAATAAAGGGTGGGCAATCCGTGTCAGTTCAACGACGGGCGCGGATTGTTGGCAGCGTGCGAATGAATCTTCCGCACGCTCCACTCAACTGCGTCTCGCATGGTTTTGCCCAAGGCGGTGTCAAAAGCGGTAACAAGATCCGGCGTCTCGTCGCTGGTCGAGACAACGGCTTCCTGGAACGAGCTTGAAGCGATGATCTTGTCTTCGAACTCGTCGATGATCTTGATGTTCATTCGCACTTCGATTTTTACGGTTTTCGAGTTTTCGGTTTCTCCGACGACAATCCCTTGAAACTCGCGCAGGTCCGGAACGATGACGTAGTCGGCGCGCAGGCCGACCGTCGAACGACCCACGGCGGCGACGCGACCGCTGTTTTCAAAGCTTTCGACCATCAACGCCTGAACGATCAAAGGTGCTCGGTCCACCCACCGGGCACGCGGCAGATACTGGACCTGCAGGGGCGTCGGCTGCACGGCAATCTGGTCGGTGTTCACCGCAGCGGTCGCAGTGGGTTCCTGGATGACGATCTGTTTCTGCACCCGGGGCAAAGACTGCGAGAACGTGCTCTTGGGGGTCAGCAGATACAGGTCGTTCGGTTTCGAGGCCTGTTTCAACGTGCCCAGACCGGCACATCCGCCCAGCGTCGTGATTGCAAGGGTCAGAAGAAGGGGCCTGATCATTGACGGAACTCCGATGCTTGGGTGCCCAGAAGGAAACGCGCGGGGTCGCGCTCGACCTTGTCGACAAGACGGTCCAGGCTGATGACAAGGCGTTGGGATTCTTCCACGAAACGAACGAATTGAGGCAGTCCGACCCGCAGGAAGTCCGAAACCTGCCGGCGGTTTTGTTGAACGATGCCGTCGATCGTTCCCAACAGGTCCGATGCCGATTGCGACGCGCTCAGAACGTCCGCTGAAATCTGGTCGATCTTGTCGGTCACGTTCGTTACCGTTTCGGCCACTTTGGTGGCGGCGTTTCGGATGTCGTCAACAACCTGTGCAACGTCTTCGTCCATTACGCGATTGGCCGAGTCGAACGCGCGTTCTGCGGATGCCAGAGTTCCTTTCGCCGAATCCATGGCCGCGGTCACCGAGTCGAGCGTTTGGTTGGCGTTGGCAAATGTATTGTTGACGGTTGCCATGGTTACCGCGGCTTCATCCGACAACCCGATCAGGCGGTCCGCGAGTTGCGACCCGCGCTCGATGAAGGGGCGGACGTCGTCTTCGATGACCTTGTTGGCTGTCGCCAGCGTCTGGTTCGCGCTGTCCAGTGCGGTTTTGGCCGATTCCGAGGCCGTTTTGATGCTGTTCAGCGTATCAGTTCCGGTGGTCAGCGTGGTTTCTGCAGTATCGGCCAACTGATCCAGGCGTTTGGTGAAGGCCCCGATGTCTTTTGCCGCGCCGCCCAGATCGCTGGACAGGGATTCAAAATCGTTCAGAGTCTTGTCCAAGCGGCCCGAGGCCGAAGCCAGGTTGTCGAGAATGTCCGACACGGCCTTGCGATTGTTGTCATCCACCACTGCATTCAGGTTTTCCAGCAAGGTCACAGCCTCGTCCAGGACCTTGGGTGCGCCTTCGAACAGGGATTGGATGGCGCTGCGCTTGCTTTTGATGACGCTGTTCTGCGGCAGCCGTTCGGCATCGGGCGACCCGCCCGACAACTCGACATAGCTGACGCCGGTCACTCCCAGCGACTGCAACTGCGCGATCGTGTCCGTGGTCACCGGAATGTCAGCATCAACCTCAAGCCGGACCCTTACTTTGGACGGGTCATCGTCATCCAGGTCCAGCGAAATGACCTGTCCCACGGGCAGGCCGTTATAGCTGACGCCACCGGCGGCTGACAGGCCCGACACGTTGTCGAACAGCACGTCATAGTAAGCGTATTGGCGCGTGACTTCGAACTTGGCCAGCCACAGGAAGAAGCCGAACGCGCTCAGGATGCCCGCCAGTGTAAACGCGCCGATCAGGATATAGTTCGCCCGGGTTTCCATCGCCTCTACCTGTCCTGCCCCTTCTGTTGCGCCGCGCGGGCCCGGGGGCCTGTGAAGTACTCCTGCACCCAAGGGTGGTCGACCTTGGTCATGTCTTCAATCGGACCTTCCACTAGCACGCGCTTTTCTGCAAGAACCGCAACGCGGTCGCAGATCGCGTACAAGCTGTCCAGGTCATGTGTTACCATGAAAACGGTCAATCCCAAGGCCTGTTGCAATTCTCCGATCAATTCGTCGTAGGCCGCGGCGCCGATGGGATCCAGCCCGGCGGTGGGCTCGTCCAGAAACACGATCTCGGGGTCCAATGCCAATGCTCGGGCCAGCGCGGCCCGCTTGCGCATTCCGCCTGACAGCTCTGACGGGAACTTGCCGCAACTCAGCTGTGGCAGCCCCACAAGGCTGATCTTGAGGCTGCCGAGCGCCCGCATCAAGCTCTCGCTCAGACCGGTGTGTTCGCGCAACGGGGCCATGACGTTCTGAAGCACGGTCAGCGAGGAAAACAGTGCCCCGTCCTGAAAGGCCACGCCCCAGCGTTTCTCGATGCGGCGTCGGTCGGCCTCGGGGCCGTTCAGCACGTCGACACCCAAAACTTCGATACTGCCTGCCGCCGGTTTGTTCAGCCCGACGATGGTGCGCAGAAGGACGGACTTGCCGGTCCCGGACCCCCCGACAATGCCCAGCACTTCGCCACGCCAGACATCCAGGTTCAGGTCGTCATGCACCACCTGCGGACCGAACTGGTTGCGCAGATTGCGCACACGGATCACCGCTTCGCGCTGCGCGTCCAGCTTGGCGGTCGATGTCTGAGCAGATCCATCCATGTCAGACACCGATCTCGGAGAAGAAAATGGAAAACAGCGCGTCAATGGCAATGACCATGAAAATCGACTGAACAACTGACGCGGTGGTGCGTTGGCCGACGCTTTGGGCGGAACCCTTGACCTGCATTGCCTGCCAACAGGCGATTACCCCGATGACCATGGCAAAGAACGGAGCCTTGATCAGCCCAACCGCCAGGTGCCAGACGCTGGTGTTTTCCTTCAGGCGCGTAATGAACATTCCGGGGCTGACGCCCAGATCGATCCAGCTCATCAGGGCGCCGCCAAAAAGGCCGGCGATATCGGCCACGAAGCCCAGTATCGGCAGCATGATCAGCAGTGCAAGAACCCGTGGAATGACGAGCACCTCGATCGGGTCCAGACCCAATGTGCGCATGGCGTCGATTTCTTCCTGCACTTTCATCGAGCCGATCGAGGCCGTGAAGGCCGAGCCGGATCGACCAGCCACGATGATGGCGGTCAGCAGGATACCCAGCTCGCGCAGTACCGAGATCGAGATCAGCTCGACCACGAAAATTTCCGCGCCGAACTGTTTCAACTGGGTGGCCCCCTGAAAAGCCAGAACCACGCCGATCAGAAATCCCATCAACGCCACGATGGGCAGGGCCTTGAACCCGGTTTCCTCCATCTGCGACACGACCGCGGCGCGGCGCAGGCGCCACGGCATGATCATCGTGCGGCCCAGCCGGTGCAGGGTCAGGCCCAGAAAGCCGAGGATCGACACGGTGTCGCGCCCGGCGCCCACCGTTGATTGGCCCAGGCTCTCAAGCCAAGGCATGAAGCCTTTTGGCGGGGCTTCGGCGGGAATGTCCTTGGGAATGTTCTCCGAGACGGTTTCCAGCAACGCGGAATGTGCCGGTTTCAACCCGTCGAAAGCCACGGTCGCCCCCATGGCTGCGCAGCGGTTTTTCAGGTCCGCGATCAGCCACGCGCCGCCGGTGTCCAGCGCATCGATTTCGGACATATCGACCGTCACATGCGCCGCATCCGGGCGGGTGGCGCGAAAGGCGTCTTCGACGGCACTCAACGACTGTGTCAGCATCTCGCCAGACACAATCACGCGCGCTGTGCTGCCTTCCTGTTCGACTGCGATCGAGGGTTTCGTCATGCCGGTATCAGACGGGAAACCGTTCCGGGCCGCAATGGCTTTGTTCAACCGGGCGGCGATTTGGGTGCGGGGGTTACCGGTTTGCACGGCCCGGGTCGCCCAAGGGGCGAGAATTGGCGCAAAACCGGTTGCCTGCCCGAGGGAACCCCGACACAGTCCGCACCGTCGAACACCAGTTTTCCAATGGGAATCACGGCATGAGCCAAGCAGGAAACGTTCTTTTCATCATCATCGACCAATTGCGGGCCGATTGTCTGCGCGGTGCTCTGGCTGATCATGTCAACCTGCCCAATCTGCGCGCCTTCATGGACGAGGCCGTTTCGTTCGACCGGCATTTTTCCGTAACCAATCCCTGCGGACCGTCCCGCGCCTCGATCCTGACCGGGCAATATGCGATGAACCATCGTTCGGTCCGCAATGGCACGCCGCTGCGTCATGACACGCCGAACATCGCGACCGAGATGCGAAAAGCCGGCTATCTGCCGATGCTGTTCGGCTATACGGACACCTCGGCCGATCCTCGGGTTCATCATCCGAATGATCCATCGGTGAAGACCTACGAAAACCCGATGCACGGGTTTCACGAAGTACTCGAAATGCGCCTTGAGGAGTCCTATCCTTGGCGGTCCTACTTGATGCGCCGGGGATACGAGTTTGAAGACTACTGGGATCTCTACAAGCCGGTTTCGCCGGATGGGTCGGCCCCAAAATTGAACGACCCGGCCCTCTACACGGCCGAGGACAGCGACACCGCATTTCTGACCAACAGTTTTCTGGACGGAATTACCGCCTATCGGAGCTCGGGATGGTTCGCGCATTTGACGTATATCCGTCCGCATCCGCCACTGGTGGCCCCCGCGCCCTACAACCGGATGTACGATCCCGACGCGTTGCCTTTGCCAAACCGTCTGCCCTGCCCCGAGGACGAAAAGGCCGTGCACCCGTTCTTTGGACCCGCTCTGGACTCGAATACACCAAAAGACTGCGTGCAAGGTTTTGCCGAGGTGGAGCCGACGGGTGAGAACACGCAGACCCTGCGGGCCGTCTATCTTGGATTGGCAACCGAGGTTGACCATCATATCGGCCGGGTCATCCGGTTTCTCAAGGACAGCGGCCAGTACGATGACACGCTGGTGGTGATCACCGCGGATCATGGTGAGATGCTGGGCGATCATTTTTCCTGGGGCAAAATGTCGGTGTATGACGCGGCTTACCACACGCCGCTGATCATTCGCATGCCTGGCAACGCTCAGATGGCCGGCCAGCGTGTCGAAGTGCCGACCGAGTCAATTGATGTCGCACCCACGATCCTGGACTGGGTAGGGCAAGAGATCCCGAACTCGATGGATGGTCGATCCTTGCTGCCGCTGCTGCGAGGCGCCGTGCCTCAGGACTGGCGCCGGTATTCCTTCAGTGAGCTGGACTTTGCCGATCCGCTGACGCCTACTCAGTTTCAGCGTGATCTTGGGACGGGTCACAGCGACTCGTGTCTGGGCATCCTGCGTGACGAGCGCTTTACCTTGGTCGAGTTTGCAGCCGACCTGCCGCCGTTGTTGTTCGACCACCACAGTCGGGGCGAGGCCGAGAATGTCGCCGCAAACCCTGACTATGCAGCTGATTTGGCGCGGCTTGGTCGTGAAATGCTGCGCCACCGTATGCGGAACATGGATCATTCCCTGTCCCTGTATTCCGTGACATCGCAGGGGCCGAAATCAGTGCGCAGGTTCGATTGATCCATTCGGTTGCCGACGATTTTCAAAATCTGTGCCGCCGCTGGCGGACACAGTTCCGCGCGGCCCCGGTGCCAAACAAATTCAGATAATTCAATGGACAAACGGTTTCCGTGGGGTATCGTGACCTTGGAAATTCCTGCGCTGATCGCAATCGTCCGGGCCTCCGGACAGCTTACGTTCAGGGTGGGCTGAGCGACGCAACAAACCCGAAAGGCGCAGTATGGTCGATTGGCTGGTGAATATCCTGCAAACCTATCCGGAACTGGCTGTCTTTCTCGCCATCGGCATCGGGTTTTTGGTCGGACCAATCAAGGTCATGGGGTTCAGCCTGGGTTCGGTAACGGGCACCCTGTTGGCGGCCGTCGTGATCGGGCAGGCACAGATCAGTATCGATTCAGCGGTGAAGTCCACCTTCTTCATCCTGTTCATCTTCGCAGTTGGTTACGGCGTTGGGCCACAGTTCATTCGCGGCCTCAAGGTTGACGGCGCGCGCGAGGTGCTTTTTGCGCTAAGTGTTTTAGCCCTTTGTCTGATCGTGCCGGTCGTGTCGGCCAAGATCGCCGGGCTCGAGCTTGGCTACGCCGCGGGCCTGTATGCCGGGTCGCAAACGATTTCGGCGGCGATCGGAGTGGCGACCGACCAGATCAACCAGTTGGGTTTGTCGGCCGAGCAGGCCAAAACCTATTCCAACCAGATCCCGGTCGCCTATGCGGTGACATATATCTACGGCACGATCGGGTCGGCGATCATCCTGGCCAAGATCGGCCCGCGTCTGATCGGTGTCGATCTGGTGGCAGCCTGCAAGGAATACGAGGCCAAGCTGAGTGGCGGCGAGGATGTCGAGACCGGAGGCGGCATCGTTTCGGCCTATCGCGCGATCGAGGCGCGCGCCTTTGAAATTCCCGAAGGCAGCGAATTGCTCGGCCAGCCGGTCAAGGACCTGTTGCCCGCCGTCCGCGTCTATGCCGAACGCCTCAGCCGAGGTGGCAAGATCGTCGAGGTTGACGCGGACACGGTGCTGCAAGCGGGTGATGTCGTGATGTTCTCAGGCCGGCGCGGTGATCTTGTCGGAGCGCTCGAACCCAGCCTCAAGGAAGCGGATGCGCCCGAACTGCTGAGCATCCCATCGGAAAAACTGGATGTTCTGATCACAAGCAAGGACGTGCACGGCAAGACATTGGATGAGCTCAGCAAGATGCCTCAGGCCCGTGGCGTGTATGTGTCTAAGCTGACGCGCAATATGATTGATCTGCCGCTGCTGCCGGGCACGGTTCTGCATCGCGGTGACATTCTGACCATTCTGGGCAGCAAGCGCCATGTCGAGGCGGCCATCGCCGAAATCGGGTACGCCGACCGGCCCGTTGACACGACCGATCTGGCCTTTGTGGGCTGGGGCATTTTCATCGGGGGTGTCATCGGCACGCTTGCAATTACAATGGGCGGTTTTCCGATCAGCCTTTCTACCACTGGTGGCGCGTTGCTGGCCGGGCTGCTGCTGGGGTGGCTGCGCACCGTTCACCCGACCTTCGGTCGCATTCCCGCACCGTCGCTGTGGTTGATGAATACGCTGGGCCTGAATGTCTTCATCGCGGTCATCGGGATATCGGCCGGGCCCGGTTTCGTGGCCGGTTTGCAGCAGGCGGGTATCGCGCTGTTGTTATGGGGTATTGTGGCCACGTCTTTGCCGATGATTTTCTCGGTTTATGTCGGGCATTACATATTCAAGTTTCATCCCGCCATCCTGTTTGGCGCCTGCGCGGGCGCCCGGACCACGACGGCTGCGCTCGGCATGATCCAGGAGGCCGCGCAAAGCCGGATTCCAGCCCTGGGCTACGGCATGCCCTACGCGATCGGAAACACACTGCTGACGATATTCGGGATGGTCGTCGTTTTGATCCTCAGTTGATTTTGGAAAGGTCTTGAGTCATGGACAGATTGAAGCTGCACGATTACGAAGCCCTCAGCCCCTTTCAGATCAAGGACGAGCTGATTAAGCTGGCCTCGGTCGAGGCGCGCAAATCCAACAGCGCCTTTTTGAATGCCGGCCGGGGCAATCCCAATTGGGTCGCCACCCGCCCGCGTGAAGCTTTCTTTGCGCTTGGCCAGTTTGCCGTTACCGAGTCGCGCCGCGTCATGAATCATCCGGCGGGCCTTGGGGGGATGCCGGCAATGGCAGGTTGCCATGACCGTCTGTTGGAGTGGGGCAGGGCCAATTCCGAGATGCCGGGCGCCGACACGCTTTTGGATGTGATCGACCACGCCATCCGGGCCTTCGGTTTCGACGCTGACGAATTCGTGCACGAACTGACGGACTCGATCATCGGCGACAACTACCCTGTTCCCGACCGTATTCTGAAGCACAACGCCGCCATCGCCCATGAATACCTGATGTGGGCCATGTGTGCCGGGCACCGTCCCGATGCGCAGTTCGACCTGTTTGCGGTGGAAGGCGGCACGGCGGCCATGTGCTATATCTTCAAATCGCTCAAGGCCAACCGGCTGTTGAACCCGGGCGACACGATCGCCCTGTGCACGCCGATCTTCACGCCCTACCTCGAAATGCCCGAACTTGAGGATTACAGCCTCGAGTCCGTTCACGTGGAAACGGACGAGGAAGATGGGTTCCAACTGACCGATGCTGCAGTCGAAAAGCTGAAGGACCCCAAGGTCAAGGCCTTCTTTCTGGTCAATCCGGGCAACCCGTCGTCGGTGGCCCTTAGCAATGCTTCTCTGCGCAAACTCGCGGATTTGGTCGAGAACCACAGGCCGGACCTGATTGTCCTGACTGATGATGTGTACGGCACTTTCGTACATGATTTCACCTCGGTCATGGGCTACATGCCCCGCAACACGATCGGTGTTTATTCCTATTCGAAATATTTCGGCTGCACCGGTTGGCGGCTCGGCGTGATCGCCGTCGCGCAGGACAATATCTTCGACGAAAAGCTCGCCGCGCATCCTGCCGAGATCAAGCAGAAGCTCGACAAGCGTTACGGCACGCTCAGCCTGCATCCCAGCGAAATCAAATTCGTCGACAGGCTCGTGGCCGACAGCCGGGATGTGGCCCTGAACCACACCGCCGGATTGTCCCTGCCGCAGCAGGTCATGATGACGTTGTTCTCGCTCTGCGAGTTGGTCGACACAAAGAAAGCCTATCAGACCGCCTGTATCGAACTGGTGCATCGACGGTTCCACCTGCTGACCGAAGCCTTGGGGATCGAGGTCCAGCCGGGCGATCACTACGATGCCTACTACGGCATCATCGACTTCGAATTCTGGCTGCGCAAATACGTCGGCGAAGAGGTTGTGGACTGGATCAAGAAGAACGTCCACCCGTTGGACATCGCGTTCAAGCTGGCCGAGGACTATGGGATCGTGCTGCTGAACGGCAGCGGTTTCGATGCGCCGAACTGGTCCGCCCGGGTGTCTTTCGCCAACTTGCCGGACGAGGCATACACCCAGATCGGCTGCGCCGTCCGTTCGGTCGCGCGCGGTTATGTGCAGGCCTATCGGGCGGCGAACAACAAGCCACTTCACGGTTGAATCGCCGTTAGCGGTCACGGTCATTTTCTGCGCCTGTGACATCGCAGATGTTGCGTTTTTCGGCTTTATTGATAAACCCGGGTAAATCTGAATCATCGGGAAAAATTATCTATAAAATGTCGGCTACATCGAACACCTGGACCCGCGAAACCGCTCAGGCCATCTATGACCTGCCGCTGATGGATCTTCTGTATCGGGCGCAGACCGTACATCGCGAGAATTTTGACCCCAACAAGGTGCAGATGTCGCGGCTTCTGTCGATCAAGACCGGCGGCTGCGCCGAGGATTGCGCCTATTGCTCGCAATCCGCGCGCAACGGCTCCAAGCTGAGCGCCTCGAAACTGATCGAGGTCGAGCGCGTTCTGGCCGAGGCCCGCAAGGCGCGCGAGTCCGGCTCGACCCGGTTCTGCATGGGCGCCGCCTGGCGAGAGCCGAAGGCGCGCGACATGGATGCACTGGTGGCGATGATTCAGGGCGTCAAGGAAATGGGCATGGAAACCTGTATGACGCTGGGCATGCTGGACGACACCCAGGTGGTGCAGCTGCGCGATGCCGGGCTGGATTATTACAACCACAACATCGACACGTCCGAGCGTTATTACCCCGAGGTCATCACCACCCGCACCTTCGCCGACCGGATCGACACGCTGAACCGCGTGCGCGAGGCGGGGATGAAGGTCTGCTCGGGTGGCATTCTGGGCATGGGCGAAAACGGCGAGGACCGGATCGACATGCTGGTGACGCTGGCCAACCTGCCCGAGGCGCCGGACTCGGTTCCGATCAACATGCTGATGCCGCAGGCCGACACCCCGCTGGCTGACGCCAAGCCGATCGACCCGATCGATTTCGTGCGCATCATCGCGCTGGCTCGGATCATGATGCCGAAATCCCATGTCCGCCTGTCCGCTGGTCGCAGCGACATGAGCGACGAGATGCAGGCCATGTGCTTCTTTGCCGGTGCCAACTCGATCTTTGCCGGCGACACGCTGCTGACCGCCGAAAACCCCGAGGAAAGCAAGGACGCGATCCTGTTCGCCAAGCTGGGCATCCAGCCGATGGAGGCGGAGTCCCAGGCCCGCGTGGACGCGGCCGAATGACAGCGACCGCAAGGCTGGGCAATGCGCTGAAGGTGCTGGAAACGCGCCATCGGCTGCGCAGGCTTGCGCCCCGCACGGGGCTGGATTTCGCATCCAACGACTATCTGGGTCTGGCCGGGTCCGACGTTCTGAAGCGCGCGGCGCAGGACGCGCTGGACCGGGGCGTTCCGCTGGGCTCGGGCGGGTCGCGCCTGCTGCGTGGCAACCACCCCGAGCACGAGGCGCTGGAAGCCGAAGCCGCCGCCTTTTTCGGCGCCGAGGCGGCGCTGTACATGGGCGGCGGGTTTCAGGCCAATCAAGCCATTTTCTCGACCCTGCCCGGCGCTGGGGATCTGATCCTGCATGACGAGTTGGTCCATGCCAGCGCGCATGAAGGCATGCGCCTGGGTCGGGCCGAGACCCGTGGCTTTGCGCATAACGACATTTCGGCGGCTCGCGCGGTGTTGGCCGACTGGCGTGCGCAAGGCGGCACGGGCCAGGTCTGGATCGCGGTCGAAAGCGTCTATTCGATGGAGGGCGATTTGGCCCCGTTGACCGCCTTGGCCAAGCTGGCCCGAGCCGAGCAGGCGGTTCTGGTGGTGGACGAGGCCCACGCCACGGGCGTCTTCGGCCCGAACGGGCAAGGGCTGGCCCATGGGTTGGACGCCGAGGTGCTGACCCTGCACACCTGCGGCAAGGGGCTGGGCGCCAGCGGCGGGCTGATCTGCGGACCGCGTGAAATGATCGACACCCTGATCAACCGGGCACGACCGTTCATCTTTGCGACTGCCCCGTCGCCATTGGACGCCGCCATCGTGCGGGGCGCGTTGCGGGCCGTCGGACAGGACCCGGGCCTGACATTGGCCGCGCGCAACCGGATGGCCCATGCCCACGCCGAGGCCGCGCGTCTGTGCGGGTTGATCGGATTTCACAGCCAGATCATGCCCGTCATCGTGGGCGCGGACGCGGCCACGATGGATCGCGCGGCGAACCTCCAAAATACGGGCTTTGACGTGCGCGGGATCCGCCCGCCCACCGTGCCGCGTGGCAGCTCGCGGCTGCGGGTCTCGATCACCGGCAACGTGGGCGCGCAGGACATCACGGCGGTGTTTGAGGCCATCGCCGAACAACAGGCAGGAACCGCATGACCACAGTGATCGTGACCGGAACCGACACCGGCGTCGGCAAGACCGTGTTTTCCGCCGGGCTGACCGCGGCCCTTGGCGCGCAGTACTGGAAGCCCGTGCAATCGGGGCTTGAGGACGAAACCGACAGCCAGATCGTGGCGCGCCTGTCCGGCCAACCGGTCCTGCCCGAGGCCTATCTGCTGAACCTGCCCGCCTCGCCGCACCTGTCGGCCGAGGCCGAGGGGGTCGAGATCGACCTTGACCGGCTGACCCTGCCGCAGACCGATGGCCCGCTGGTGGTCGAAGGGGCAGGGGGCGTCATGGTGCCGCTGACCCGGCAGGCCTATTACCTTGACCTGTTCGCCCGCTGGCAGGCGCCCGTGATCCTGGTGGCCCGGACGGCCCTTGGCACGATCAACCACACGACCCTGTCGCTGATGGCGCTGCGCGGCGCCGGTTGCCCGGTGGTCGGCGTGGCCTTTATCGGCGACCCCGAGCCCGCGGTCGAACAAACCATCATCCAGATGTCGCAGGTGCCCCACCTGGGACGCCTCGGCCGGATCGAGACTCTGACACCCGACACCCTGCTTCACGCCTTCGAGGCGATCGACATGGACACGATCCGAGGTGCCCTGTGACCCCGCTGGAATTTGACGCCCGCCACCTGTGGCACCCCTACACGAACGTGGCCGACCCGGGCCCGATGCATCTGATCGACCGGGCCGAGGGCGTGTATCTGTACCGCGAGGATGGGGTGAAGATGATCGACGCCATGTCCTCGTGGTGGTGCGCCATCCATGGGCACCGTCACCCTGCGATCACCGCCGCCATGCAGCAGCAGCTGGACCGGATGCCCCATGTCATGTTCGGCGGTCTGACCCACCGGCCCGCCATTGATTTGGGCCGCAAGATGGTGGCCCTGCTGCCCGACGGGCTGGACCGGATCTTCTATTGCGACAGCGGCTCGGTCTCGATCGAGGTGGCGATGAAGATGGCGGTGCAGTTCCAGATGGCCCATGGCCGCACCGACAAGGTCGAGTTCGCCACGATCCGCGGTGGCTATCACGGCGACACCTGGAAGGCGATGAGCGTCTGCGACCCCGTCAACGGCATGCACGGGCTGTTCCGCGGCGCGCTGTCGATCCAGCACTTTCTGCCGCGCCCGTCCGTTCGCCTGAGCTGCGATTGGTCCGAAAACCCGGCGCAGAACGGGCTCGACGCTCTGGAACAGTTGCTGCGGGACAAAGCGCACCGGCTGGCTGCGCTGGTGCTTGAACCGGTCGTGCAGGGCGCGGGCGGCATGTATTTCTATCACCCCGAGTGGCTGCGCCGGGCCAAAGCTCTGTGTCAGGCCCATGACGTTCTGGTGATCTTCGATGAAATCGCCACCGGATTCGGCCGTACCGGAGAGCTGTTTGCCACCACCCATGCGGGCGTGACGCCGGACATCATCTGCCTGGGCAAGGCGTTGACGGGGGGGCACATCTCGTTCGCCGCAACGGTAACCACCGAACAGGTCGCCCATGGCATCGGCAACAGCGAGGCTTGCGTGTTCATGCATGGGCCCACCTACATGGCCAATCCGCTGGCCTGCGCTGCCGGCATCGCCAGCCTGGGGCTGCTGGAAGACGGCGGCTGGCAGGCTCGAGTGCGGGCCATCGAGGCGCAGATGAAGGCCGAGCTGGCACCGGCGCGCGGCCTGCCCGGCGTCGCCGATGTGCGGGTGCTGGGCGCCATAGGCGTGATCGAGATGGAGCACACGGTCGATCCGCGCATCGCGCATCGGCGGGCGCCGGAAACCGGTGTCTGGCTGCGTCCCTTCGCGCGCAACATCTACTGTATGCCGCCCTATGTGATCTCGGGCGACGAGCTGAGCCGGGTGACGGCGGCCATGGTCGAACTGGCGCGGGGCGACGCATGAGGCGGCACTGGTTAACCCGTGACGGTGGAGCGCAGTTGACGCTGGTGTTCGGCGGGTGGGCGCTGGGGCCTGCGCCGTTTGCGCACCTGACCGGGGCGGCGGATGTTCTGCTGGTTGACGACTATCGCAACCTCGATGACGCCCTGCCCGAAACCGGCGATTATGACACGGTCCGCTTGCTGGCCTATTCCTTCGGCGTCGCGTCGGCTGCGCATTGGCTGGCGGGTCACGGGCTGACCTGCGCCCGCAAGGTTGCGGTCAACGGCACGCTGTTTCCGGCGGATGCAGTCCGGGGCATCGCACCCGAGACGGTGGCGGCCACGGCCGATGGCCTGAGCGCGGCCAGCTTTGCCCGGTTCTGCCGCCGTGCCGGGCTGGATGGCGCCGCACCCGAGATCGATTTTGCCGCCGCGGCCGAAGAACTTCGGGCCATCGCAGCGCGCGGACCTGCGCCCGATCCCGGGTTCGACCAGGTCTGGATTTCCGCCTCGGACCGCGTGGTGCCGACGGCTGCGCAGGAAATGGCCTGGGGCCAATCGGACACCGTGCGCCGCATTCCTGGCCCGCACCAGCCTTTCGCGGCGGGGCAGACCTGGGCGGAGTGGTTCGCATGAACGCCATGCCCACGGACCGCATCCGGCGCAGTTTCAGCCGCAGCTTCGACAGCTATCACTGCGCCGCTGGCCCGCAGGCCCGGATCGCCCGCGCATTGGCGCAGCGGCTGGTCGATCTCGGGGCGCCCCGCCAGTTTGGCACCCTGTTCGAAATCGGCTGCGGCACCGGCCATCTGACCGAGGCGCTGCACCAGCAGTTTTCGTTCGGCCGGTCCACGCTCAACGACCTGATGGTCGAGGCCCGGGACACCGCGCGGCGATGGGGCGCGGATTTCCTGCCCGGCGATATCCGCAATGTGACATGGCCCGCGCGGCCCGACCTGATCGCCTCGGCCTCGACGGTCCAATGGCTGGACGATCCGGCGGCCGTGGTTCGCCGCGCCCTGCATCAGGTTGCACCCGGAGGCTGGGTGGCCATTTCGGGATTTGGCCCCGACCAGTACACCGAGCTTTCCGCGCTGGGGTCGGCCGCCCGCGCCCCCGGCTTGCGCGCCCCTGATGATCTCGCCGCGGGGATCGGCCCCGAGGTTGAAATCCTCGACCTTTGGCAGGATCGGCAACCGCTTTGGTTCGACACGCCGTTGGACGTGCTGCGCCACCTGCGGGAGACCGGGGTGAACGGCCGCGCGGCGCAGGTCTGGACCCGCGCCGACCTGACCGATTTCAGTACGCGTTATCGCGCCGCGTTTTCCGGCCCCGAAGGCGTGCGCCTGACCTATCACCCCGTCTGGATCATCGCCCGCAAACACGGCTAGGGGCCAACCGGTCGCATCCGGCCCCCCTACACCTGCCCGAAAACTGGTGATAGGCCTGTGCCCAGGGGAGGATCGGCTTGGACATATCCGAACAGCGCATCAAGGAGATGACCACCGCAGGGCTTAACCTGATCGGTCAGGCCCTGTCGATCTATGACGACAAGCTGCGCCTTGTGGTCAGCAACAAGCGCTTTCAGGAAATGTTCGACCTGCCCGAAGCCCTGGTGCAGCCCGGCGCGCTGTTCAGCGACACGATCCATTTTCTGGCCAGCCGGGGCGAATATGGCCACGATCAATCGGTCGAGGATCTGGTCAGCGTCCGGGTCGAACAGGCCTTGGCGTTCGAGCCGCACTACATGGAGCGCGTGCGTCCCAACGGCCAGGTGATCTCGATCGAGGGCGCGCCGCTGCCCACCGGTGGCTGGGTCGCGGTCTATACCGACATCACCAGCACCAAGCGGGTCGAAGAACTGCTGCGCAGCCGGTCTGAGGAGCTGTCGGACCAGTTGCTGAGCCATGCCGAAGAGCTTTCGGCCACCAACCGGCAACTGGCCGCCACGATCAGCGCGCTGGAAGAGGCCAAGCGCCAGCTGACCGAGATAGAAGCGCGCACCCGCATGACCACCGAGATGATGCCCGCCCATATCGCGCATCTGGATGCCGAGGGGCGGTACGACTATTCCAACCGGCGGCTCAGTTCGGTCCTGCCGGGGCGGCCGTCGGACATCCTCGGGCTGCACATCTCGCAGGCGCTCGGCGCGCATGCCTACGAGCGGGTCCGGCCGCATCTGCAACAGGCCTATGACGGTCAGGCCTCGGTGTTCGAATTCACCGAGGATCAGGATTCGCGCCGCATCCGTGTCTCGTTCACGCCCGATGGCACGGGCGGCGTCTACGTCATGTCGGTGGACATCACCGAGGAAACGCAGGCCCGCGTGGCCCTGCAGCAGACCCGACGCCGGGCGATGGCCGCGCAGATGACCAGCGGGCTGGCGCATGATTTCTCGAACCTGCTGACCATCATCCTGGGCATGCAGGCCAAACTGGAAAAGATGGACCTGCCCGAAGACGCCGCCGAGCTTGTGGCCGCAACCCAGCAGACCGCACGACGCGGCGGGCAGCTGCTGAACCGCATTGCCGACATGACCGGCAACCGCACCCCGCAGCCGCAGGCCACCGACATGCGCGGCCTGCTCGAGGATCTGCGCGTGCTGGCCTCGCCTTCGCTTCCGCGTGGCGTGGGGCTGTCGGTGGTCAACAATCTGCCGGACGAGGCGCTGATGCTGGACCCGGGCATGGTGCAGGACGCGTTGTTGAACCTGGTGCTGAACGCCCGCGACGCCTGCGGCAGCAGCGGGCAGATTACCATCAGTGCCCATGCGATCGGCCGGATCTGGGTGGAAATCACCGTATCCGATACCGGTCCGGGGTTTTCGCCGGATGCGCTGGACAAGGCGCTCAACCCGTTTTTCACCACCAAGGGCAGCAAGGGGTCGGGGCTGGGCCTGCCGATGGTCTATGACACGGTCAAGCTGGCAGGCGGAGACCTGCAACTGCGCAATACGCCCTCGGGCGCATCCGTGATGCTGCGGCTGCCCTACCGGCCCGCTCCGCCTGTCCAGTCGGGCTTGGCGCTGCTGGTCGAAGACAGCGACGACTTGCGCCACCAGTTCCGCGACATGCTGGTCGATCTGGGCCTGTCGGTGATCGAGGCGACCTCGGCGGATGAGGCGCTGGTCCTGGCCACCAGCCTGGACGATATCTCGGTGATCCTGTCGGACATCCGGCTGGAGGGCGCTGCCACCGGCATTGATCTGGTCGAACGGCTTGCTCTGCCAATCCCGGTGATCCTGATGACCTCGCTACCCTATGATGACCCGCTGCACCGTCAGGCTCTTGCCAAGGCGCCGGTCCTGCGCAAACCCTTCACCCGCGCGCAATTGTCCGCGCTGATCCGAACCGAGGCCGCCTGATGACCCAACCCCTGGTGACCATTCTGGACGACGAACCCGAGATCCGCCGGATTCTGACCGAAGCGCTGGAGGATGCCGGGTTTAGAACGCAGAGTTTTGCCCGCGCCCGCGAATTCGAAGCGTCACTGAAACGGGTTACGCCGGATGTCTGCCTGGTGGACTTGTCGCTGCCGGATACAGACGGGTTGGCGCTGGTGCATCGGCTGGCGCTGGAACAGGGGGCGGCGGTCATCATCATCTCGGGGCGGGCACAGGTACAGGACCGGGTGACGGGGCTGGAGTTGGGGGCAGATGACTACATCACCAAACCCTTTGACCCGGCTGAGGTGGTGGCCCGCATCCGCGCCCGTCTGCGTGCGCCCAAGGCACAGCAACACCATTCGGATGTGGCTCGGTTCAACGGCTGGACTGCCTATTTCGATCGCTATGTGTTGCTGTCCGATACCGGCGCTGAAACACCGTTCAGCCATGCCGAAGGCGAAGTGTTGCGGTTGTTCCTGGAAAGCCCCAAACGCCTGATCAGCCGCGCGCAGATGCAGGAAACACTGGGTGGCGCAGCCGGTGAAAGCTTTGACAGGGCGATGGACGTGCGTATTTCGCGCCTGCGCACGAAACTTGGTGAAGACCCGAAAAACCCGCGCCTTATCAAGACGATATACGGCGCGGGGTATATCTTTCTGGGGGATGTCGCATGGGACTGACCAATTCTGCGGGTTGAATTCGACCTGCACGACGCCGAACCAGACCACTGGTGAAGCGGTCTTGTTTCTTGGGCTGCCTCTGGAAATCCAGCTGAAGTGACCCTAACTTCTGCCGGCTGCACTTTTTCGGTGCAGTGTTGAAGCGCATAGTTATGGCAGCTTGCAAACTCTGCGCTGACGCGCAAGAAAGCGTCAGCTTGATTGGAGACCCTTATGATCAGGAAAACCTGGGCCAAGTGGCGATCCGGCCATATCGGTCGGCTGGTGGGCGACAGCTTGCGGGCGCAAGGCAAGAAATATGCGGTTGCCATGTTTGCCATGATGATCGTTGCCGCGACCACCGCAGGGACGGCTTGGATGATGGAAAACATCGTCGATGCCATGACTTCGCCTGACATGCGGTCTCAGGTTCATATCATCGCGTCAGCCGTAATCGTGCTGTTCTTGGTCAAGGCGCTGGCTTCTTACGTCCAGTCCGTGTTTCTGGCGCGCGCCGGCAACCGCATCATCGCCGAGCAACAGGAGAAGTTGTACAAAAAACTGCTTCGGCGTGGAGTGGATTTCTTTTCCAAAAGCGAGTCTTCGGACCTTCTGATGCGTGTGACCCGGGGCGCGGGTGCAGCGCGAACGCTGGTCGACGTGATCGTGACCACGTTCGTTCGGGATGCGCTGACACTCGTGGGTCTCATCTTTGTGATGGTCTATCAGCAGCCTGTGCTTTCGGCGTTGTTTTTCATCGTTGGGCCGGTTGCGCTGATGAGTGTGCGCTATCTTTTGAAAAGCGTCCGCGCGATCATGCAATCCGAGTTGAGGTCTGTTTCCGAGATCATCCGCGTTCTGCAAGAAACATCCTCAGGGATTAAAATCATCAAGGTTTTCGCACTGGAAGACCGAATGACCGAGCGGATGACCGCAGCCGTGCGCAGCGTCGAAAAGCGATCGAACGAAATTGCCAAGCTGCAGTCCATCGCCAGCCCGATGATGGAATTCCTTGCCGGAGTTGCCGTTGCCGGCGTGTTGGTCGTCAGCACAATGGGAATTGCCGGAACTGAACCGCCGACCGCGGGTCAGCTGATGTCCTTCATCACGGCGCTTCTGATGGCCTATGAACCGGCCAAGCGGCTGTCCCGGATGCGGGTGACCATCGAATCCACGTTGGTTCCGATCGAGATGATGTTCGAACTGCTGGATCAGGAAGACCCAATGCGCGAAAGCCCGCAACCCCAAGAGCTGCGGTCCGGTCCGGGCGAGGTACGCCTGCGGAACGTCACCTTTGGCTACAGCGGTGGTATGCCGGTGATCAATGGAATGAACCTGACCTTCGAGGCTGGAAAGACAACCGCTCTGGTGGGGCAGTCGGGTGGCGGCAAGTCCACGATCTTTGGCCTCATCATGCGGTTCTACGATCCTGACCAAGGCTATGTCGAGATCGACGGACAGAATTTGCAGGATGTCAGCTTTGCCTCCCTGCGGCGCAAGATTTCTTATGTTGGCCAGGATACGTTTTTGTTCTCCGCGACGGTCATGGAAAACCTGCGATATGCCCGTCCCGATGCGACCGAAGACGAGATTCGCGATGCGGCCAAAGCCGCGCATGCGCATGACTTCATCATGTCGCTGCCCAAGGGATACGACACCGAAGTCGGAGAGAACGGTGCGTTTCTGTCGGGAGGGCAGAAACAGCGTCTGGCAATTGCCCGAGCCATTCTTCGGAAGGCTGAAATTCTGCTGCTCGACGAAGCCACCAGCGCGCTGGATGCCGAGTCCGAGGCTCTGGTGAAGCAGGCGTTGGATAAGCTGACGGAGAACGTGACCACGATCGTCATCGCTCACCGTCTGTCGACCGTGCTTGAGGCAGACAAGATCATGGTTGTCCAGGATGGTCAGGTGATCGAACAGGGCAAGTTGGATGAGTTGATGGAACAGAATGGCAGCTTCCGCCGCCTGTTCGATCAGCAATTCAAGACACCGGCTGCATAATCAATCCCGCAAAGCCTGGTTCTTTACCTTGAGAACAGGCTGGATGAGATAGTCGAGAACGGTCTTCCGGCCGGCCAGAATGTCAACTTGTGCGATCATCCCCGGAATGATCTCTACCGCCAAACCATCGGCGTCCAACAAGGTGCCGCTGGTTCGGATTTCGACGACGAAGACTTCCTCGTCCTGCCGCTCTGACCGTGTAATCGTATCCGCACCGATGCGAACAATTTCGCCGTCCAGCGCGCCGTATCTGGCAAAATCATATGCGGTGATCTTGACCTTGACCTGCTGACCCGCGCGCAGGAATGCGATGTCGTCAGGACGGACGTAGGCTTCGACCAGCAGGTTGTCGTCCAGCGGAACGATTTCGACCAGATCCTCGCCGCTGCGGGCCAAACCGCCCAAAGTCGTGCGGTGGATTCGGTTTATGATGCCCCGGACTGGCGCACGAACCTGCGCGCGCGCCGCGCGGTTCTCCAACGCAGGCAGGGCGGGCTCAAGCGCCGCAAGCTGCGCAGTGGCAATGGCAAGATCGGTCAGTGCCGCGCTGCGAAACCGGCTTTTGGTAGCCGTGATGCGGTCATCGATTTCACTCAGCCCGGTTTCCAGACGGTTTGCCGCGGCCTCGGCCCTTACCTTGCGCCCCTTCCATTCCGCCTCGCTGCGTCGCAGGGCCAGCAGAGTTGTCGCAGGTTCCATCTTGCGGCGGACCAGAGGCTCCATCAAAGCGCGCTCTTCGGACAGGACCTTGAGTGTTTCTTCTGCAGTGACTCGGTCCACCAACCCCTCTTCCAATTCGCGCTGCCTCTGCTCACGTTGGCGTTCCAGAATGGCGATCTCGTCGGCCAACTCCGATCTTCGGCCGAGATAAAGAGCCGTTTCCGAGCGAACGACGTCCGGTGCTTGTTGCACAAGCTCGGGCTCGAACCGCAAATCGGATCCGTCAATTTCGGCCTGCAATCTCTTAATACGCGCCCTTAGTCCCAATGCCCTTTGCCGCTCGGCGTCCAGCTCGCTGCCGATTTGTGTCGCGTCCAATTCCAGCAGCAAAGCGTTCTTGTCGACGATCTGACCCTCTTGAACATGAACAGCTTGAAGAACCCCAGGTTCGGTTGCATCGATCACCTGAACGTCGCCAGAAGGCACAACGCGACCGTCCGCGCGAACCACATCGTCCAGTTCGGTGACGTAAGCCCATACGCCGGCGGTCAGCATGCAGCCCAACACGGCCAGCAGCAATACCGAACCGTGAAACCCCGAGCCGCCGTTAATCTCGCGGGCCAATTTTTCAAGGTCAGGATGCTGCGACATTCACGTGCCTCCGCGCGTCTTTGGCTCGTTTGGTGAGAACTGACTTGACGGCGTCAACGCCCACTTTGCCGTTTTCGATCACGATGACCCGGTCGACCAGTTCCAGCAGACTGGCCCGATGGGTAACGATGACCATAGTCGTATCCGCGGCCGCTGCCTTTAGCCGCTGAATGATGATTGCCTCGTTCTTGAGATCCGTCGCGCTGGTGGGTTCGTCCAGCAACAGGACGGGCGGCTGCCCGATCAGTGCCCGGGCTAGGGCGATGGTCTGACGTTGCCCGCCCGAGAGCCCCTCGCCACGTTCGGCCAGCATCAGATCGTACCCGCTGGGATGCCGCGATACAAAGTCTTCGACGCCCGAAATGCGCCCGGCCCGGATTAGATCTTCGTCGCGCGGGCGGACCGCACCGGCCATAATGTTTTCGCGGACCGAGCCCGAAAACAGCCAAATATCCTGCAGGACCGACCCAATGTTGCGCCGAAGGTCCCCCGGATCAATCTGGCGGATGTCAATCCCATCCAAAAGAACTGAACCGATACGGGGCTGGTACAATCCCAGAAGCAGTCTTGCGATGGTGCTTTTTCCTGATCCGATCCGCCCGAGAATCGCAACTTTTTCCCCCGGTTTGATGTCGAAGGACACGCCTTTCAGTGTGTCCTCATCCTGGTCTGGGTAGGCGAAATACACGTTGTTGAACGTGATACGCCCTTTGAAGTTGGAGCGGCTGATCCAGGTGCGCCCCGACGGCCGCTCACTGTCGGCTTGCATCATTGCGTCTAGGTTCCGGTATGCACTGCGCGCCTGGTTGAACCGAGTCAGTGTTTGAGACAGCTGACCAAGAGGTGCCAAAGCCCGTCCGGTCAGCATCACTGAGGCGACCAAGGCGCCCATGCTGGTCAGGCCGTCCGCTATCAGAAAAACACCATAAAATACGATCAGGACCTGGGCCGCCTGCTGAGTGAAACCGGTCAGGTTCAATGCGAATTGAGTGATGGCACGCGACCGAACACTGTTGCCGGATTGTCGTTCGATCGCCTCTTCCCAGCGTCGCCGCATCGTGCCGGCCGCAGTGGTCGTCTTGATCGTTTCCAGACCGGCCAGAGTTTCGATCAGCACGGATTGCTTTGACTGGCCATCCAAAAAACTGCTTTCCGCCAAGCGGGACAAAAGCGGCTGAATGGCGAGCCCGGCGATCAGCACGACTGGTACGGCGAGAGCTGGGATCAGAACCAGCGGTCCGCCGACCATGTAGATCGTAAGCAAAAACAGACCGATGAACGGCAAATCAACCACCATGACCAGCGTAGCCGACGTGAAGAACTCGCGGAGTGTTTCGAACTCACGCACCGTGTTCGCCATGGCGCCGGTTGATCCGGTTCGGGACTTCATCTGGATATTCAGAAGTTGATCGAAAACACGCCGACCCATCAACATGTCCGCATTCTGTCCTGCCCGGTCGATGAAACTGGCGCGCAGGATTTTCAGCACAAAATCAAAAAACAGCGCGATGCCGACACCGATGGTCAATGCGACCAGAGATTCCACGGCTTCATTTGGCAGAACCCGGTCATAAACGGTCATGATGAAAACCGAGGTTGAAAGCCCCAGAATATTCGTCAGAGCCGCGGCCAGAGCAACCTGCAAGTACGACCAACGATTGGCCACA
Organism: Ruegeria arenilitoris; assembly: GCF_013032855.1. GTDB lineage: Bacteria > Pseudomonadota > Alphaproteobacteria > Rhodobacterales > Rhodobacteraceae > Ruegeria > Ruegeria arenilitoris. The sequence goes on along the minus strand of NZ_WQDA01000004.1, from coordinate 251,724 downwards.
AGCGCTGATCGGAACCAGTGACGGCTTGGTTGGCTTGGGTTGTTTTTGATTTCTTCGGAGTATGCTCGACGAAACAACATCGCATAGCCGGAATAGACGGTGTCGAGCTGGCATTCATCCATCTCACCAATGCTGTCTCCAAGCTCTGGGTCGTGGATCAACAGACGGCCAGACTTCGAACGGCCATGGTAGACCACGGCCCGCTGGTCCTCGAGCAACAGTATCGCCGGTGCGAGGCTGGGATCAAACTCCGACAGCCGGCGCGGCCCGAAGCCCGCCTGCAATCCATGGTCATGGGCCAGTGCGGTCGCGTCCTGCACCTTCAACCCGCCAGAGACCGAGGATTGGGTCGCCAAAAGGCTGGCTTTGGTCAATGGCCGGCCAAGCTCTGCCGCCACATGCAGCAGACATGCCTCAAAGTTGGTGAGGGGCAGGGATGTAGGAGGCTGGCTGCGTTGGGTCATGGTCAGTTGCCCCATGTTCTGAGCTGGATGCCGAGCAGATCAATGATGTCGCCCGTAAGGCTGAGCGCGGCGTAGTTCGTTAGGAAGAAATTCTGCTCCGCCAGGATCAGTCGCTCTTGGGCGTTCACAAAATCGCGCTGCGCGTCCAGTATTTCGATTAGGCTGCTGCGCCCGATCTGGAATTGCTCTTGAGTGGCGGCAACGCTGTCGGCATTTGCGGCAACTGCGATGCGGGCCTCGCGCAGACGCTGGGCGCCGGCCTTTTGGTCGGATCGAATGAAACCTAGCTCGCGCTGGATTTCCCGAACAAGAACCTCACGGGCATATTCTGCTTGTTTGACCCGCGCTTCGGCGGCGGCAATTGCAGCCCGCCGTTGACCGGTGCTGTCCAGCTCGTAGTTGACCGAGAGGTCTACGCCGAAATTAGCGTCCCTGCTGTCGTCCTGGTTGGCAAATGCCGAAACCCGCACGTCCGGCTGACGCCTCGCAGTTGCGGCAGAGCGGTCTGCCTGTGCCGCCAGAACCGCAGCGTCTGCGCGTCGAACCTGCGGGCTGTCCATCACGATGACGGCGTCGCTTCTCGACAGGTTGGGCGCTGGGACAGGGGGATCCAGTTTGCCTGGTGGGGTACCGAACACCTCTTGGAATCGCGCATTGGCACGATCAGCCTGAGCCCGGGCATCCGCCAACTTGGTCCTGGCATCCGCGACCCGAGAACGCGCCGTCAGAACGTCGGCAGCGGAACCGGCCCCTTGCGCGGCGCGGTCGGAGATCTGCTTCTCGATCTCCTCATGGCGGCGGACGTTTTCCCAAGCGATTTCAACGATTTTCCGCCGGTCGATGACCAACACATAGGTTTCAATTGCGGCAAGGGCCGTCGCGGCTGCGGTTTGAAGCTGATCGCCGCGGCTTTCGAGGACACGGGCCCGCGCCGCTGCCAAGTCTCCGGCGGCAGCTCCCCCGTCGTATACTAGCTGTGAAACCCGCAGATACGGTGATACATCCGCAATATCCGAGTCCACCCGTTCCGATCGGGCATTCACGCCAAGTGACACCTGCGGAAGAAAGGCTCCTTTTGCCGCGTCCATATCGGCAAAGGCGGCGTCAACGCCGGTCTCGCTCTGCGCCAGGTTCGGGCTGGTTTCTACCGCGCGCCGTATTCTCTGGCCAAATGAACTGCGAGTCAGATGGTCCGACGGCTTAGTCGCGCCAGCACCCGTTGATCCCTCTGAAAAAGCCATCTCAACCGGGGCAAGATCCGGAACCGGCTCACAAGCCGCAGTGAGCACGGCCACCAAACCGATCAGCAGAGGCAAGATGAGTCGATCAGATGTAGGCATATTTGGCCTCCGCATCCGACAAGTCTCGTTCCCGGGCAATGGCATCCAAGAACCCCACAAGGTCGGAGTCCCTGCCGTTTGCGGGAGTGCTGATCACCTTGGGAGGTTGCGTCTGGCAGTGGTGCATCCACAGAAGATGGTTGAGCGAGACTTGATGAGCGTAAATCAACTGCATCGCTCCGCTAGATTGCAGAACCGCTGTCTGCGCCGGCCCAAGTTGGTTGAAGCGTCGAAAGTCCACGCTCATCCAACCGTCGGGCAACTCCGCATCCTTAAAACGGGTCAATTCGACGAATAGGCCCAATTCCTTTATCAGCGCGCAGGCACGTCGGGTTGCGTTGCGATCGGCCAGAAAGCTCTTCAAGAAGCCTTTCAGGGTTTCCAGTTCAAAGGAGATCGAGCCGTCCTTTGCGAAGAACGGGCTGCCGGATTGGTCACAGGACACGAGTCCGGTGGTTTCATCTACAACAAGCTTGCCTGAGCTGGTGCGCGATCCTGCTTCGCCACCGACCAGTTCGATCGAAAACGGATGGCATCTCAGCAAGGAAGGAACATAGGTGGCCCGCCAGCGTCCTTGGTCCGAAACAAATGGTGTTTCCGGAGAAGCTGCGGTCGCCAGAATAGCATGCGGCGATACCCCGCCCCCCGAGGATCGAAACGCAATTGGAAAAGCGGCGGCGGCTTCTGAGACTTCCGCACTTACGATCTCGCACTCCAATCTGCAGCGCGCGAAATCGTAGGATGTAAATCTGTGCCACGAGCGATCGGAATGTCTGTCGAAAGTGACGGGTACTGGGCCGTTCTGTGCCATTGATGTCTCCGCTGGTCCGTTAAGAAAGGGCCGGGGCGGCCCCACCTTTTCATGCTTGTCAGGATCAACTTGACGCGCCGGTCGGATCGGTATGCAGGATGTTGTCGCTGCTCAGACCGCTCAGATCACCTAGGCCGTCAAACTGCGCGACCGTGCTGACCGTGGCAGAGGTTGGGGCGGAATAGTCCACCTTGACCAGCACACTGTCAGTTCCATCGCTGGCCAGCAGATAGATCTCATCTCCGGCTTGAGCCCCGGTAAGCGTTTCGGCGGCGGCTTCCAGAGTATCGGTTGTCAGATCGGTGAGTGTGGTTGTCAGCCCAACAAAACCTGTGTCGGCCGCGATCATGTCGCCGAGCGCCAGTGTTTCGACACCTGTTCCATCACCGCGAAGCGATGAGACATCCAACCCGCTGAACATAATGGCGTCGGCCATGTCGGCTGCAGGCCCCAGGGTGAAACCCGTTACGATGTCGGTGCCGTTGGCCGTCGGGTCCGCTTCGAAAACGATAAGATCTCGGCCAGCGCCGGACAGATCGATCACATCGTCGCCGTCCCCACCGCGGATGACATCGTCGATACCCGTGGCCGCCAATGTGTCTGCGCCGTCTGTTCCCAATACCCAATGGGTCGGGCCACCGTCGGGCGTGTTGATCGTCAACTCGATCGGCTTCGTGGGGTCCAGCACCGTCATTGTGAACGTGACGACAGGCTGGGTCAGGTCGCTGAAGCTGGTCGCGGCCCCGCCAAAACTAATTTCCGCCGCCCCGTTCGGGTTTGCCAGAAACAGATCAAAATCGGTGTTTTCGACATCGGATCCCGTGTCATAGGTCACGACCGCGGGGTCAAAACCCAAGTTGGCCGTGAAAGCCAACCCACTGGATATGTCCCGGTCCGCATCGGCATGTATTTCCAAGGTTATCGTCGACCCGCTCCGGCCTGCCTCGGAAATGAAATAGGCGGCTGGAACGTGAGCCGTCGCCTGGTCTGTCGCGGGTAGGGGGTTCGGTCCTCCGGAAACCGTCGCTGAAACCGAAAAATTCAAAAAGTCACCCGCCGTTGTACCCGAAAACGCCGTGGCAGGTACGTTCAAGCTCCACGTGCCGTTGGCCGCAACCGTGGCTGTGCCGACCGAGACCGAGTTCAACATCACCTCAACGGTTTGTCCCGCGCCGAGACCTATGGATGAACCGCTGACCGTCAGGCCGCTGGATTGCGCGTCACTCAGCGAAACCGCGTCGTTAGTACCGACCTCATTCAAGGTCAGGATGGGTCGGTAGTCGGTGGTCACCGAGGCTGCCGCCTGAGTAGCGGGGTTACCAGCGATGTCCGAAACTGATGCGGTGATAGAATAGGTTGTTCCGTCGGAAAGCGCGTTCAGATCAGCTGTAGTAATGGTGGTCGACCAGACCCCACCCATAGCGGTGGCAGTATAGGTCTGCCCGTTCAGCCCGACAGTAATGGTTTGCCCATCTTCGGCTGTCGTTGTCCCCGATACTGTCAGGTCGCTGTCCTTCTCGGTGACGTCTAGAACCGATCCAGTTCCCAGAGGGTTCAGTGCGATGGTCGGGGCGCTGAAATCGGTGTTGAACCCAGTCGAAGTCGTCTGTGTATTTCCGGCTGCGTCGCTGACTGACGCGGCAACTGTGTAGGATTCGGCATCTTGCAGGCCGCTCAGGTTGAGGGGTGAAGCGGTGTAGGTCCACGCGCCACTCGTCACTGTAGCGGTGCCTGAGACATCCACAGTCCCGTCCGCTCGGTGAACCTGGATCGAGACGATCGTGCCATCAGGCGCGTTGGAAATACCAGAGACCGTCATTCCGCCGGATTGCTCTGCCAGGTTCATGGTGCCCCCGGCCGATACCGTCGAGATTGACAGAGTGGGGGCCGTAAAGTCCGTGTCGAAGCTGCCAGTGGCCTGTGTGGCCGGGTTCCCCGCACGGTCCGAATCATCGGCGGTCACGGTGACGGTGGTTCCGTCGGAGAGGCCGGCCAGATCGGCTGCGGGAACGCTGACACTCCAGTTTCCACCTGAAACGGTGGCGCTGTAGGTTTGGCTGTTCATTCCTATGGTCACGGTCTGGCCGTCTTCGGCGGTCGTCGTTCCGGATATGCTGAGGTCGGTTCCCTGTTCGACCGCGTTCATGACCACGCCGTCCGAAAACGTGTCGATGCTGATCGTTGGCGCGGTCGCGTCTTTGGAAACTCCTGCACTCGCCTGCGGGGCCACGAGGCCATCGGCATCCGTCACGTCGGCGGTGATGGCGAAAGTTGCGCCGTCGGCAAGGGCAATCAAATCCGCGCTCGGCACGGTCACACTCCACGTCCCTCCGGACACAGGGCCCGTGTAGGTCTGACCGTCCAAAGTTACCGTGACTGTCTGGCCATCGGTGACATTCCCGGTCGTGCCGCTGATCGTCAGATCCGCCCCGACTTCGGCTGCGTTCAACACCGCACCGACGGATAGATGCGAAATCGAGATGGACGGTCCGCTCAGGTCCACGGGCACCGAAACCGCAGCAGGCGTGGCCGGGTTTCCGGCGGCATCGCTGATCGCGGCACTGATGCTGATGGGGCTGCCACTGACCAGAACGCCGAGGTCGGCTGCGGGAACGGTCACACTCCAAGCACCGCCTGAGGCGATGCCGCTGTAAGTCTGACCATTGAAGGTCAGCACAACCGGTTGGCCATCTTCGCCGGTCGTCGTGCCGGTAATCGTCAGGTCCGATCCGACGTCTACAAGATCAATCTGGCCGCCTGCGACAGGGTCTATTGTTATGGCTGGGGCGGAAAAGTCAGTATCAAAGCTGTTGGTGGCTTGAGCCGCCGGATTGCCTGCCCGATCCACCACATCAGCGGTCACAGTGACGGTCGCGCCATCGGGCAGAGACGCCAGATCGGCGGCCGGAACCGTGACGCTCCAAGTGCCGCCGGACACGGTTGCGGTATAGATCTGACCGTTCAACCCCACAGTCACCATCTGACCGTTTTCCGCATCGGTCGTACCACTGATTTCCAGATCTGACGCGCTCTCGGCCGCATTCATGACCGCCCCGTGGGAAAATCCTGTGATCGCGATGTTCGGAGCGATGGTGTCGATGTTGTACGTGGCTGTTTCGACAGCGATCTCACCTCCGGCTCCATCCAGGTGTCGGATCGTCACGGATGTGACCCCCTGAGGCAACCCTGCCGCCTCGACTTGGCTCAGCGAAACGCTCCAACTGCCGTCCGGCCCCGCTGAAACGGTTTTGGTGACCGACCCGATGGTTACCTCGACCGAAACGGTGCCATCAGGTGCTGTCGCCTTGGCGGTGGTGCTGTTGAGCGAATTTCCCTGCAACTGTGACAGGTTCAGACTGGGCGGGCGTGACGATTCCGCGGGCGTCGCGGCATCTTCGCCGCCACCGCCGCCAGCGGCGGCCGCACCGGCCAGACCCAAACCACCCAGCACCGCGCCTGCGGCTCCCATGCCGCCACCACCAGCTGCCGCTGCCCCGGCGGCTTCAGCGGCCACTGCAAGCTGCGCGACTTCAACGGCCACGTCTTCGGCAATCATGATCGAACCGTTGTCCAGAACGTGCACGTTTTCCGCGGAAACCAGGACTGTGCGACCGTCCAAAAGCTTCAGTTGGACGTCACCGTTGGGCAGCAGTTTGACCGACTGGACACCGGGCAGGACATCGGCAAACTGAAATGTGCTCAACTCCTCCTCAGTGGCTTGGGCCAGCGCCGGCAAGGCCAGAAGGGCAGAGGCCAAACCACCGCCGACGCCCGATCCGGCCCACCGGCGCAGACGCGCTTTGACCCATCTGCGGACATGCTTCTCATGCCCTGCAACTGGTGAGTCCTTTTGGATGGAGACTTCGTGCGAAACAGGTTTCATCGTCATCATGTCCTCACAATTGGTGGCCGCGGATACCCGCGCGGCAAGACCGAAGAAGCCAAGTTCTGTTCTTCTTTCCTGCTGCCGAGTTATTCATGCGGTCGGACCTTGAAAAATTGAGTTAATCTGGAGCCGAATTCCTCGTTTTCACCACAATTTCGTTCTCGTCTTTGCCTTGGCACCGCGTCACCCTTGAAAGGACTGCCAGCGATGGCATTGGGGGTGATCTGAGTTGATGCTTCAGTTCGAAAGAGTGGTTGCAACGGGGAGTCCGGCGCTCGATTCAGGTATCGGCGATACGGCTTTAAAAACGCTTAACGGTGTTACGTATCTGTACAGCACGACCCGGGCTGGCGGCGGCATCGTGGTCTGGCAGCTTGTGGACGGTGGCGCTCCGCAATTCCACGACGATCAGTATTTCAGCGGCACCATATCGTTGCAGGTCGGCAGCCTTGGCGCTCTGGTCGCATTGGGCGCAAGCGACCTGTTGGCACTGGACGTTGATACCGCCACGGGCCTTGTCGGGTACGAGGTGAATACGGATGGCACGATCGGGGCGCTGCAGGAAACGGCAGCGATTCCCGGAGGCGGAGATGTCACCGCATTGGTCCAGTACTCGGTGGGGGCGGTCGACTACCTGACGGTGGCCCATCAGGATAGTGGGCTCATCGGCACCTACGTGGTGAACTCGAATGGTTCGCTCAGTCATGTGGGCTCGGTCGCGGGTAATGCCGGGGCGATGCAGGCCGCGGCGGTGGGCAGCAACCAGTATGTCGTCACCGCCAATGCCGCCGACAATTCGATCCGGGTGTTCAGCGCCGATCAGGGAAGCGGGACGCTGATCGAAGTGGACAACACGGCAACCCAAACGCTTGGGATCAGTTCCCCGACAGCGGTGGAAACCGTTGATGCGTATGGACACATCTGGATATTGGTGGCCGGATCCAGCAGCAACTCCATCAGTGTGATGGAGCTGCGCGCAGACGGAACACTGGTTCCACAGGATCATGCGTTGGACACGTTGGGTACCCGTTTTGGCGCAGTTCAGGACATGAAGGCCGTCGAAGTCGATGGACGTGTCTTTGTCGTTGCCGGTGGCGGAGATGACGGAGTGACCCTGCTGACGATGACCCCTGATGGCAAGCTGATCTACCTAGACAGCTTTGCGGATACGCTGGATAGCGGTCTTCAGAATGTTGAGACCATCGAGGTGGCCCATGTTGGCGACGACCTTCAGATCTTTGTGGCATCGCAGCAGGATGCAGGGCTAACCCAGCTGACAGTGTCTCTGGACTCCTTGGGCAATGTCATCGAGGGGAATGGAATCGTAACTGGAACCGCTCAGGACGACATGCTGAGCGCCGGCGTTCTGGACACTGATTTGCAGGGCGGTGCCGGTGACGACATTCTGATTGCCGGTCGCAGTGAAACCACCATGCAGGGCGGTTCCGGCGCGGACATCTTCGTTATGCGATTCGGCAGTGGATTGACGACGATCACGGATTTCGAGGCCGGAACCGATCGGTTGGATCTGTTCGACTACCCGATGTTACGCAACCCCGGGCAGCTGACCGTGACGTCAACGGCACAAGGGGCTCGGATTGAGTTCATGGATGAAACCGTCGAGTTATTTTCGGCCGACGTTGGCACACTCACCAGCGCCGAAATCTTCGGGTCCGGTTTTAAGGGGCCGGATCATATCCCCGTTGACTTTGGCGTGCTCACGGGGCCCGAGGCCTCGGCCGGTGTGACGGGTCCAGTCACGGTAGAGTCTTCCGGTTCAAACCCCGCGCTGAGCGATGCTGAGATCGTGTTCAAGCCAGTTGGAAACAGCCCGATATCGGTACAGGCCGACGATCATGGCCAATTCGATCTTGATTTGCCATCAGGTTCGTTGCCGGGTCATGTGGACATCATCAAGTCCTATTCACATGCTAGCGGAGAGATCACGGCCCTCGATGCGCTGCAGGTTTTGCGGATAGCGGTCGGTTTGGGACCAACCTGGGGACCCGCAGCCCCCGAAAACCTCATCGCGGCCGATATCACCCGGGATGGCACCGTCAATGCACTGGATGCCCTGGCCATCCTGCAGGTTGCCGTTGGGTTGCCCACCGCACACGAGCCGGAATGGGTCTATCTGGACCAGAACGCCGATCTTTCCTCAATCACGCCCACGAATGTCGACTATCAAACCGGCGCTGCGATTGTGGCTCTGGATGGGGTGTTCAGTGTGGACATGACGTCGATCCTGCTTGGGAATCTCGAAGCGGTGTAGGCTGGCTATTCGCGGAACGACCTGTTGAAATAGTCCGCCATCGGTTTGACCAGGTATGAAAGCGGCGTACGCTCGTCGGTCTTAATCAGGGCCTCAACTGGCATGCCGGGCAGGAGTACCTGTCCGTTCAGACGCTCTAACTCGCTCTCAACGGGAACAACATCGGCGCGATAATAGGTGAATCCGGTTTGTTCATCCTTGAGCGTGTCTGCCGAAACATTGATGACCCGACCTTCGATTTCCGGTGTCTCACGCTGATTGAAGGCCGGAAAGCGCAGGGCGACAGGTTGGCCGACGTGCAACTGGTCCACGTGTATTGCTCCGACGCGGGCGGCCACCACAAGTGGCGTGTTTTGGGGGACGACATACATCATAGGTTCCGCTGGCTGGACGACCGACTGCACCGCAAAGACCTGGCTGCCGAAAACGGTTCCTGAGACCGGGGCCCGGATGTCGAGACGCGCCAACCTTTCATTCAAGGATAACCTACGTTGGGCCAATTCGACGACCTCGGACTGTACCTGCCGCAACTCGGCAATGGCCTCTTCCCGACGAGCGGCGGCCAATTCGACGACCTGCAATTCCGTGGTGGCAATCTGTCCATTCAAGCGAGCAACTGCAGCTTCCAGGCGCCCAATTTCGCCGGTCAAGCTGGCTTCTTCACGTTGAAGGGCTGACACTCGGCTGGCTTGGGTCAACCCGCGTGTCAGAAGGTTCTGCTGATCCTCCAACTCGTTTCCAATCAGCTCAAGCTGCCTGCGCAGGGCCACCAGCTGCGCTTTCGTCCCGTCGATTTCGCTTTCGATCTGAACCCTTTGTTTGCCCAGTTGATCGATCTTCTTGGACAGGGTTTCCAACCGAGCGGAATACAGCCGGGTCTGTCCATCAATCAATTCAGGATCGATGAGTTCCGCGGCGGCCAGCTTTTGCATCCTGTCGGAAAGCGCGTTCGCGTCTGCCCCGTCTCTTTCTGCCTCCAGCCGAACCTTCCGCGCCAATAGTTCGAACAACTGCGATTCCACGATGACTTTTTCCGACTTGAGAAACGTGTCATCGAACCTGAGCAGCAAATCACCCTGCTCGACCCGGTCGCCATCACGAACCAGAATATCGCCCACGACACCGCCATCCGGATGTTCCACAACTTGCCGATTGCTTTGCACCTCGACAACGGCTTGGGTCACGATTGCACCTGCCAGATGGGTCCTGACGCTCCAAACCCCAAGCCCGCCGACCAGAATGGCCAACGCGGCGAATCCAACAAGAGCGGGGAAAGTGATCCGCCATGGCGGCGGGCTTGAAACCTCGGTCATGCTTCACCCGCTTTGCGATACTGTTTCTGGATTGCACCCGCATTTTGGACCATGGCGTTCAACACTTCGTCACGGCTGCCGAAATTGGCGATCCGACCCAATTCGACTACGGCCAGGTGGTCGCACTCTGAAATCGCCATCGGTCGGTGCGTCATGATGATCACGGCGCGCTCGGCCGCTTTGAACTCCCGGACTGCCGCATTCAGGGCATCGGTACCCTCGGTGTCCAACGCCGAGTTCGGTTCATCCAGTACCAGCAGGACAGGATCGCCGTACAATGCCCGGGCCAGCCCTATCCTTTGCTGCTGGCCTCCGGATAGCTGACTGTTGGCTCCTTCCAAGACGGTATCATAGCCTTTTTCAAGTGAGAGGATCAGGTCATGTGCATTGGCCTACTTCGCTGCCGCAACAACAGCCAGTTCATCAGGGTTCAGCGACATGCGAGCGATATTCTCGGCCACCGTTCCGTTGAAAAGTGTGACATGCTGCGGAAGATAGCCGATGTGGCGCCCCAACTCATCAGGGTCGTATTGATCCAGAGTTGCGCCGCCCAATCTGATCTCTCCGGCAGCAGGTGTCCAAAGGCCCAACAGCGCTTTGGCGAGCGTGGTTTTTCCCGAACCGCTTTTGCCGATCACTCCAAGGGCACGGCCGGGCTCCAACACGAACGAGGCGTTTTGGATAGTGGGGGTTTCGGATCCAGGGGGTATGATCGTCAGGTTCCGGACCGACAAACGGGCTTCCGGTGTGGGCAGGCGGGTTCTGGAGGGTTCGACAGGGACATGGGCCAAATAGTGGCTAAGCGATGACCAGGCGCTACGGGCCCGCTCGATCGCGCCCCATTGTCCAACGACCTGCTCAATCGGCGCGAGTGCGCGGCCCAAAAGGATAGAGCCTGCGATCATCGCACCGGCGGTCATTTCGTTTTGCAGTACAAGCCAGGCTCCCAAGGCGAGCATAGCCGATTGCAGAAACAGCCTGAGCGATTTGGTCAGTGAGGTGAAGCTGCCAGTCCAGTCGCTGGCGGCAATACTCTGGGACAGCGTGGCCGATCTTTGTGTCAACCAACGCCGCGTTATGTCCTTTCGCATGCCTTGGGCGCGAATGACCTCGGCTGCCTGGCGTGCATTTTCGGACATTGAATTCGCCAACGCGGACGCAGCCTGGGCCTGAGCCACTTTGCGATGGGTCATCATCTGGTTCAGGATTGCGATCACGATCAGCACCGCTCCGCCTGTTACGGCCAACCATCCGAGCAGTGGATGAAAAAGAAAGATCGCCGCGAGGAAAACGGGTGTCCACGGGATATCCATGGCCGCTAGCAAAACGGGCGAGGAGCACAGCGTTTGAATGGCTTCCAAATCGCGCAGCGCTCTTGCCGGAGCTGCACGGATTTGCGGCACCAGTGCATCGCGCAAGGTTGCATCGAACACACGTTAGTCCAGAGTCGACTGAAACCGGGCACCAAATCGCGCGACAATGCGACCGCGCGCAAAATCCAGCATGGCCATCAGAGCGTACAGCAGCGCAACCAGCAAAAATAGTGCGGTCAACGTTTCAACGGCGCGAGACCCCAAAACGCGGTCATAGACCTGGAGCATGAACAACGGCCCCGTCAGCATCAGCAGGTTGACGAAGATGCTGAACAGGAACGCAATCCCGAGAAACGTAACCCCTCGGTTCCGTGCATCCCTGACTTCGTCGGTGCGCAATGCATCCATTGAATTGCGGCGTTCCACTGGCTCGGCCTCTTGGTTTTTCGACCACTTGCCCGGGTCGTTTCGCCGCGATGTCCGTCACTGTCGGACCCAACCCACCAGACAAAGAGTCATCAAGGGTTGGAAGCAGGTTTCAGACTCGCGTTGGCCGACACCCTACAGGTCGCGGTCCAATGGAACAATGGGATTGAAGGCAGCCAAGGCTCACGCCTCGTGGCTGCGGAAAATCCGTGTGGTCGAGAAATAGCGCTCCAACTCCTCGATACGCTCTTTGCTTTCTTCCCAGCGCGCTTCCTGAACCTCGGCGATCAGGGTTTCCGAAATGAGTTGAAGGGCGATCGTCGAATCCCAGCTTGATGGGGCTTCGACCAGAGCGTGAAACGTATAATTGGCCGATTTGCCGATGGGCGACCCCCATTGGTCGGTGAACAGCACGACGGTCACTCCGCGATCGGACGCAACTTGCGCCAGCTTCTCCAGATGCGCTTCGTAGCGGCGGATGTCGAAGATGACCAGAACCGAGCTTTCGTCCATGTCCAGCAGGTATTGCGGCCATACATTGGCCGAGTTGCCCAGCATGGTCACGTTGGGCCGGATGATCTGCATGTGGTTGAACAGATAGTCGGCGTTCGAGCGGGTGATGCGGCCGCCCACGACATACAAATGGCGCTCGGTATCGGCCAGCAACTGCGCCACCGCGTCGAACATCGACTTGTCCAGCCGCTCCAGTGTGTGTCGCATGTTGGTCCAGACGGCTTGGGCAAAACGCGTGATCGGATGCTCGGTTTCATCATCCACGATCCAGGCGTCGCGTTTCGAGATCGGCTTTTGGATCTGTGCCGCGACTTCTTCGCGCAACGCCTCCTGCAACGCCGGAAACCCATCGAAACCCAGTTTTCGCGCCATGCGAATGACCGTCGGGGTGGACACTTGTGCCGCCGCTGCCAGCTTGGTGATCGATTGCAGCCCACCCATCGGATAATCCTGCAACAGGACCGATCCCAGCTGCCGTTCCGAGCGGGTCAGGCCTTCAAGTTCGTCCTGAATGCGTTGTTTGACCGTTTTGGCGACAGAGGCCATCGGTGCCCTCATATTATTCAATTTGCTACAGGATATGAGCGATTGTAATTTTGTCTACAGAAATTTTCTTGACAGGCTCAAGGCCACTGTAACAAATGCTACGCATGCAGTCCAAGACCGAGTCATCTCTGTTATCCCCTCTGGAAGTGCCCGCCGCACGTGTGTTGAACGCGCGTGGCGTGGCGCGCGCGGTTCTGGTGTGCGAACACGCAAGCCGGTTCATTCCTGCGGCTTTGGATGGGCTGGGGTTGGACGACGTGGCGGCCCGTTCACACGCGGCCTGGGATATCGGGGCACTAGAGGTTGCAGTTGAACTGGCCGGCGCCCTGGATGCGCCTCTCGTACACTCGCGGGTCAGTCGGCTGGTCTATGACTGCAATCGTCCGCCCGAACGGGAAGACTCGATGCCGCCGCGCAGCGAGGTGTTCGCGGTGCCAGGCAATCATGGTCTGACCGCGGAACAGCGCGCCCAGCGAGTTCGCGACATTTATAAACCGTTCCGGGGTCTCTTGTCGCAAACGCTGGACCGCCGCCCAGAACCGCCTGTTCTGATTACGATCCACAGTTTTACACCAATCTACAACGGCAAGACCCGGGCGCTCGAACTGGGGATATTGCATGACTCTGATGACCGTGCGGCTCAGGTCATGCTGAACCATGCAGCGCATTGCGGGCTGAGAGTGGCGTTGAACGAACCGTATTCGCCAGAGGATGGTGTCACGCACACTCTGCGTGAGCACGGTATCGCGCGGGGCTTGCCCAACGTGATGATCGAGATCCGCAATGATCTGATCGACACGCCGACCGGGGTCAATCGGATCGTGGGGCTATTGACGCCAATTTTGGCCGCCACGGTCGAAACCTTTTCCGACGCAGGGCAGAACACATGAGGACAGGGGTGCAGGTATGAGCTTCATGCGGGGATATATTGCGGTCATCGACCGCATGAACCGCTGGACCGGGCGTGTCGTCATGTACGGCATCTTCGTGATGATGGGCATCCTGCTGTGGTCGTCGATCTCGAAGACCTTTTTCCTGCCGTCGCTCTGGACGCTCGAAGTCGCGCAGTTCGCGATGGTGGCCTATTACATCCTGGGCGGGCCGTATTCGATCCAGATGGGCTCGAACGTGCGGATGGACCTTCTGTACAGCGAATGGTCGCACCGGCGGCGGGCCTGGACCGATGCGATCACCGTGCTGTTCCTGATCGTCTACCTAGTCGTGATGATCTATGGCGGGTTCGACTCGCTCAGTTATTCCCTGCAATATGGCGAGCGCAGCCCGACCGCGTGGCGCCCTTATCTGTGGCCGATCAAAGTGATCATGGTCGTGGGGCTGATCCTGATGCTGCTGCAGGCCATTTCCGAACTGTTCAAAGATATTCTACGCCTCAAGGGCGATGACATCCCGCGCGAGGTGATCTGATGTCGTATGAGTTGATCGCCATCCTGATGTTCTCGACCATGATGCTGATGCTGCTGACCGGTCAGCGCGTGTTCGGTGCCATCGGTTTCGTGGCCGTGGTGGCGGCGCTGCTGCTGTGGGGCGACCGCGGCGGCTATGACATCGGGTTTTCGGCCGCGATGAAGCTGATGAAATGGTACCCGCTGCTGACGCTGCCGATGTTCATCTTCATGGGTTACGTTTTGGCCGAGTCCAAGATCGCCGACGACCTGTACAAGATGTTCCATGTCTGGATGGGCGGGCTGAATGGCGGGCTGGCCATCGGCACGATCGGGTTGATGGTGCTGATCTCGGCGATGAACGGGCTCAGCGTCGCGGGGATGGCCATCGGGGCCACCATCGCGCTGCCCGAGCTGCTCAAACGCGGCTATGATAAGAAAATGGTGACCGGAGTGATCCAGGCCGGGTCATCGCTGGGCATCCTGGTACCGCCGTCGGTGGTGCTGGTTCTCTATGCGATGATCGCGCGTCAGCCGGTGGGGCAGCTGTGGTTGGCGGGCATCCTGCCGGGCCTGATGATGGCGGGGATGTTCATCCTGTACATCGTGATCCGCTGCCGGATAAACCCGGAACTCGGCCCGGCCCTGTCGAAGGAAGAGCGCGACGTGCCGATGGCGGAAAAGTTGCGTCTGCTGCGCGCGGGACTGCTGCCGCTGGCGATCTTCGCGGCGATGATGGTGCCCTTCGTCAATGGCTGGACCTCGCTGGTCGAAAGCTCGGCCATCGGTGCGCTGACGGCTTTTGCCGCCGCCGTGCTGAAAGGGCGGATGACGCGGCAGGTGTTCGAGGTCTCGGTGCGTTCGACCCTGGGCATCACTTGCATGTTCATGTGGATCATCCTGGCCGCGCTGGCCTTTGGTGCGGTGTTCGATGGGCTGGGCGCCGTGCGCGCGATCGAGACCCTGTTCACCGAACGGCTGGGTCTGAACCCCTGGGTGATCCTGATCCTGATGCAGTTGAGCTTCATCCTGATGGGCACCTTCCTGGACGACACCGCGATGCTGGTGATCGTGGCGCCGCTCTATGTGCCGCTGGTGGGGGAACTGGGCTTTGACCTGATCTGGTACGGGGTGCTGTACACGATCACCACGCAGATCGCTTATATGACGCCGCCCTTCGGCTATAACCTGTTCCTGATGCGGGCGATGGCCCCGCCCGAGATTTCGCTGCGCGACATCTACGGCTCGATCCTGCCCTTCGTGATGGTGATGACGCTGGCGCTGGCCATCATCATGACCTTCCCGCAGATCGCGCTGTGGCTGCCCGACTACATCTACAACAAATGACCCCGGACATACCGGGGCACCTGCGAGAGGTTGGTCTCTCGCCCATCGAAACCGACAACGGAGAGAGAAGATGACGAACAGACGCACATTCCTGAAAGGGGCCGCCGCAGCCCCGGCCGCCGCGCTGGCAACGCCCGCGCTGGCGCAATCCACGATCCGCTGGCGCATGCAGACCTATGCCGGCCCGGCATT
Organism: Ruegeria arenilitoris; assembly: GCF_013032855.1. GTDB lineage: Bacteria > Pseudomonadota > Alphaproteobacteria > Rhodobacterales > Rhodobacteraceae > Ruegeria > Ruegeria arenilitoris. Next base: position 235,898 of record NZ_WQDA01000004.1, on the reverse strand, counting down.
GGCTGAGCATGTGATCGACCCGGCCATCAAGATGTTCAACCAGATCGCCGGCGACCGGATGCAGATCGAGCTGTTCTATGCCGACCAGCTGGTGCCCACCGGCGAGCTGTTCCGCGCCATGCAGCGCGGCACGATCGACGCGGTGCAGTCGGATGACGACTCGATGGCCTCGCCCACCGAGGTGACCGTGTTCGGCGGCTATTTCCCGTTTGCCTCGCGCTATTCTCTGGACGTGCCGGTCCTGTTCAACCAGTACGGCCTGAACGAGATCTGGGACGAAGAGTATTCCAAGGTGGGCGTCAAGCACATCTCGGCCGGTGCGTGGGACCCGTGCCATTTCGCCACCAAAGACCCGATCAATAGCTTGGCGGACCTTCAGGGCAAGCGGGTCTTCACCTTCCCGACGGCGGGCCGGTTCCTGTCGCAGTTCGGCGTGGTCCCGGTGACCTTGCCGTGGGAGGACATCGAGGTCGCCGTGCAGACCGGCGAGCTGGACGGCATCGCGTGGTCGGGCATCACCGAGGACTACACCGTCGGCTGGGCGGACGTGACCAACTACTTCCTGACCAACAACATTTCGGGCGCCTGGGCCGGGTCGTTCTTTGCCAACATGGACCGCTGGAACGAACTGCCCGAAGATCTGCAGACCCTGTTCCGCGTCTGCACCGACCAGTCGCACTACTACCGTCAATGGTGGTATTGGGGCGGCGAGGCATCGCTGCGCGTCAATGGCGACAAAATGAAGCTGACCTCGATCCCCGATGAAGAATGGGCGCAGGTCGAAGCCGCCGCAGTGGCCTTCTGGGATGAGATTGCAGCCGAGTCCGAGACCAAGGCCAAGGTTGTCGAGATCATCAAGAAGTACAATGCCGACATGCAAAAGGCTGGCCGTCCCTACCGGTACGGCTAAGGTGAAACCGGCCTGCCCTCATACCGGGGGCAGGCCGTCGAAAACGTCAGTCCGGCAGGTGGCGCCGGCGCAGAAATAGGTGGCTCATGCTCAACTTCGACACGCTCAAGACCCAAGTTGCCGAAGGCTCGGTCGATACTGTTCTGGTCTGCATGGTGGACATGCAGGGCCGCTTGATGGGCAAACGATTCCACGCGGGTCATTTCGTGGCCGGGGCCTGGGAAGAAACCCATTGCTGCAACTACCTGCTGGCCACCGATCTCGAGATGGCGACGCCGGACGGCTATGCCTCGACCAGCTGGGAGCGCGGCTATGGCGACTATGTCATGAAGCCCGACCTCAGCACTCTGCGCCCGGTGCCGTGGCTGGAGGGCACGGTGATGGTGATGTGCGACGTGCTGGATCACCACACGCATGAAGAGGTTCCACACGCGCCTCGGTCTATTTTAAAGAAGCAGGTCAACCGGCTGAAGGCCATGGGCTATGACGCGATGTGCGCCACCGAGCTGGAGTTTTTCCTCTTTGAGAAGAGCTTTGACCAGATCCGCAAGGAGGGTTTCCGCGATCTGGAACCGATCTCGGGCTACAACGAGGATTACCACATCCTTCAGACCACCAAAGAAGAGCATGTGATGCGGCCGATCCGCAATCACCTTTGGAATGCGGGCATTCCGGTCGAAAACTCCAAGGGCGAGGCCGAGGCCGGGCAGGAAGAACTGAACATCAAATATGCCCCGGCCATGCAAACGGCCGAGTATCATTCGATCGCCAAGAACGCGGTCAAGGAGATCGCGTGGCAGTACGGCCATGCAGCGACCTTCCTGCCGAAATGGCATCATGACCGGGTCGGGAGTTCGTCACATGTGCATCAGTCGCTGTGGACGGACGGGCAACCGGCCTTCTATGACCCGGCCGATCCGCTGGGCATGTCGGACCTGATGAAAAACTACATGGCGGGCCTGTTGAAATACGCGCCCGACTATACCTGTTTCATGGCACCCTACATCAACAGCTACAAGCGGTTCATGAAGGGCACCTTTGCGCCGACGCGGATCATCTGGTCGGTGGACAACCGCACCGCGGGGTTCCGGCTGTGTGGCGATGGAACCAAGGCGGTGCGGGTGGAGTGCCGGATTCCGGGTTCGGACATGAACCCCTATCTGGCCATCGCGGGCATGCTGGCCGCAGGGATCGCGGGCATCGAGGAGGGGCTCGAGCTGCAGCCGCCGACCAAGGGCGATGTCTATCAGGGGGATACGGGCATGATTCCGGGCAACCTGCGCGCGGCGCGGGATGCGTTGCATGGGTCGTCCATGCTGAGGGCGGCCATGGGCAATGACGTGGTGGATCACTATGTCCGCGCCGCCGAGGTCGAGATCGAGGAATTCGAGCGCGTGGTGACCGATTGGGAGATTGCCCGCGGGTTCGAGCGGGCGTAGAGGGTGGATGTGAGGGGCCAGCCCCTCACGCTCCCCGGAATATTTTTGGCCAGATGAAGCAGCGGGTCTGCTTTGCTTGAGGATGGAGTGACCAATGGGTCAGGTGTTGAAATGTATCTCGCCGATCGACGGATCGGTGTTTGCCGAGCGGAACACGCTGGATCGTGACGCGGCATTTGCCGCAGCGGGCCAGGCGCGGGCGGCGCAGGCGGATTGGGCAGCGCGGCCCCTGCAGGAGCGGATCGATCTGGTGATGGCCGGCGTTGCCGCCGTGGGTGCGATGAATGACGAGATCGTGCCGGAACTGGCCCGGATGATGGGGCGGCCGGTGCGTTATGGCGGCGAGTTCGGCGGTTTCAGCGAACGCGCGACCTATATGGCGGGCATCGCGCGCGATGCGCTGGCTGATATTGCCGTGGGCGAGGACGAGACGTTCAAGCGATACATCAAGCGCGTGCCGCATGGCGTGGTGTTCGTCGTGGCGCCCTGGAACTATCCGTACATGACGGCGATCAACACTGTGGCGCCGGCCTTGATCGCGGGCAATACGGTTGTGCTGAAACATGCCACGCAGACCTTGTTGGTGGGCGAGCGGATGGCGCGGGCCTTCCACTCGGCTGGCGTGCCCGAGGACGTGTTCCAGAACCTGTTCCTGAGCCATGACGTGACCAACGATCTGATTGCCGGCAAGGCGTTCGATTTCGTGAATTTCACCGGCTCGGTCGCCGGAGGGCAGGCGATGGAGCGGGCGGCGGCCGGTACCTTTACCCCCGTCAGCACCGAGTTGGGGGGCAAGGACCCGGGCTATGTCATGGATGACGCCGATCTGGATGCGGCGGTCGAGACGCTGATCGACGGGGCTATGTTCAACTCGGGCCAGTGCTGTTGCGGGATTGAGCGGATCTATGTGCATGAAAGCCTGTATGACGATTTCGTCGCCAAGGCGGTCGAGATCGTCAAGGGCTACAAGCTGGGCAACCCGCTGGACCCCGAAACGACGCTGGGGCCGATGGCCAATGTGCGTTTTGCCGACGAGGTGCGCGCGCAGATCGCCGAGGCCGTGGCCGCCGGTGCAGTGGCGCATATCGAGACCTTTGCCGGAGATGACGGCGGCGCCTATCTGACGCCGCAGATCCTGACCAACGTCACGCACGACATGCGCGTGATGCGCGACGAAAGCTTCGGCCCGGTCGTGGGGATCATGAAGGTGTCTTCGGATGACGAGGCCATTGCCTTGATGAACGACAGCGAATTTGGCCTGACCGCCTCGCTGTGGACGCGCGATGTGGCGCGGGCCGAACGCATCGGAGACCGGATCGAAACCGGAACCGTGTTCATGAACCGGGCCGACTATCTGGACCCGGGTCTGTGCTGGACCGGCTGCAAGAATACCGGTCGTGGCGGCGGCCTGTCGATCATCGGATATCACAACCTGACACGTCCCAAATCTTACCACCTGAAAAAGGTGACGGGCTGAGGACGATTTGCCTGCCCCGGACCGACCCCCTCGCCGGGGCAGGCCTTAGACACAAGGAAAGCTGACATGAGTCTTGTTGGAAACTGGTCCTATCCGACCACGATAAAATTCGGCGCGGGCCGCATCAAGGAACTGCCCGAGGCCTGCGCGGCGGCTGGGATCAAGCGCCCGCTGCTGGTGACCGACCGCGGCCTTGCCGATCTGCCGATCACCGCCGCGACGCTAGACATTCTTGAGGCCGCCGGGCTGAGCCGGGGCCTGTTCAGCGAGGTCGATCCGAACCCGAATGAAAAGAACCTCGAGGCCGGTGTGGCCGCCTACAAGGCGGGTGAACATGACGGTGTGATCGCGTTTGGCGGTGGTTCGGGGCTGGATCTGGGTAAGATGGTTGCCTTCATGGCCGGTCAGACGCGGCCGGTCTGGGATTTCGAGGACATTGGCGATTGGTGGACCCGTGCGGACGCCGAGGCGATCGCGCCGATCATCGCGGTGCCGACGACGGCCGGCACCGGCTCGGAAGTGGGCCGCGCCAGCGTCATCACCAATTCGGAAACCCATGCCAAGAAGATCATCTTCCACCCCAAGGTGCTGCCGACCGTCGTGATCTGCGACCCCGAGCTGACCGTGGGCATGCCGAAATTCATCACCGCCGGGACCGGGCTGGATGCCTTTGCGCATTGCGTTGAGGCCTATTCCAGCCCCCATTACCACCCGATGAGCCAGGGCATCGCGCTGGAAGGAATGCGGCTGGTCAAGGAGTACTTGCCACGCGCCTATGCCGATGGCACCGACATCGAGGCCCGCGCCCAGATGATGAGCGCGGCCGCCATGGGTGCAACGGCTTTCCAGAAGGGGCTGGGCGCGATCCACGCCATGAGCCACCCGATCGGCGCGGTGTTCAATACCCATCACGGCACCACCAACGCGGTCTGCATGCCTGCGGTTCTGGAGTTCAACGCGCCTGTGATCGCCGACCGGTTCGAAGCAGCTTCAGCCTATCTGGGCATTTCGGGCGGGTTCGACGGGTTCCGGGCCTTCGTGCAGGAGTTCAACGACTCGCTGGGCATCCCGCGCAAGCTGTCCGATCTGGGCGTGACCGAGGAAGCGATCCCGGAGTTGGTCAAGGGTGCCATCATCGACCCCTCGTGCGGTGGCAACCCCATCGAGTTGACCGAGGAAAACCTGACCGGATTGTTCAGGGCTGCTCTTTAAGTGTTAGTCGGATCCGGGGAATTGATACGCTCCGGGTCCGGTCTCATTCCGCCGGTTGCGGTCCCGACACCTGTGAACTTGCGAATTCTGCGGGAAATTGAGCGGCGAAAGCACGTTCAGGCGCATTGCGGATCTCGGACCAGGTCGGCGCCCGCTGGAATCCTGGGGACCTGAGGGCGAGGGACAGTACGGATTTGTCCTCGACATAGATCAGCCCAAGCTTCTCAAGGCGGTCCATCGCGGCTTCAAACGCGTCCACCCCGTACAAATCGGACACCTGATCGCCAAGAAGCGCCCTGCCCATGATCACTGGGCTCAGGTCAAGGATGGCCCGAGCCGCCTCGTCCAATTGGTGAACAACGCGTTGGCCTGACGCACGCCGGTCGATCACCGTGTCGCCCTCGACGTAGAGGGCTGACGTACCGGCCTCGTTTTGCCATGCGGCAAGCGCATCCAACGTCGACGCCGCGCGTTGTGCTGGCGGGCTTGGACCGTTGTCGACGATGTCGAAATGGTAGGCGAAATTCCAGACTTCTTCGGGCGGCAGGTCGAATATGAATGAATACGGCTTCGCTGGTTCGACTTCGACCCCAAATGCTTCGGGGTGTTCAAAATACGGGCTGAACCGATCCGCTCGCACGGGTCCAATCGAGCCGGGTGGTTGCAGGTGATGCAGCAGCGGAATGAGCTTTGCCATCCGTTCGAAGGCCTCGGGGCTTTCTCGGGGAAACCCGTAGAGGAAACACCACTCGACAAAAACTCCGGCCTCGGCACACAGCTTCAGCGTCTGGATGTTCTGAATTCCGCTGACCCCTTTCCTCATATGCGCAAGGGTCGGAGTATCGAAGGTCTCGATCCCCGGCTGGATCTTTCGAACGCCGGCGTCGGCCAGACGGGCGATCACGGTCGGCGAGAGGTTTGATTTGACTTCGTAGTGCATCAGGAATGGTCTGGTGTCCTGCGCAAGTTTCGGGATCAAGGTCTTGAGGTAGCGGTGATCCAGAATGTTGTCGACCACGACAAGATCCGGGCCATAGAGATCGGCAAGCGTGCAGAATTCGGCATAAGCCCGCTCGGCTGACTTGCTCCGGTAGGTCATCGATTGGCCGTTCAGCCCGCAGAAAGTGCAATGGTGTTTCGCTCCCCACCAGCAGCCACGCGATGTTTCGATCGTAGCAGATGGCACAAGGCGCTCTGACAGCCCCGTAGTGCTTTGAAATTGATCAAAGAAGGCGTTGAAGTCCGGTATGGGCAGCTTGTCCAGATCCGTGGTCAGGCGCGGTCGAGACTCCTCCAGCGGGTTATCCAATTGGCTCCGGTTCAGAAACCCCTCGACCACGGGCAAGGGTCTGCTTGGCCCCAGGGCTTTCAGAAACTCGGGAAAGGCATGGTCGCCTTCGCCAATGCAAACCGCGTCCAGTTCAGGATGTGCCTGTATAAGCGCGCGCCCGAGCGGCCCCTCGCAATTAGCGCCGCCCATCACTATGATCACGTCGGCTGACCGTTTCCGCACAGCCCGGGCCAGTGCGATCGAGGCCATGACCTGTTGGAACGACGACGTAATCCCGATCACGGTCGGGTTCTGTTCCACCACCGCATCGGCGCAACGTTCGACAAACGCTCCGGCCTGCTTTCGGGCGGCAATGGCGTTTTGCATGAACGCCAGCCACTCGACTCCGGATACATAGTCACCAAGCACCGTGGTCAGGTAGTCCATCGCGTCCAGATCGCTGCGCGGGTAGATCAGATCGCTGAATATCCATTCACCCAGCAGCGCCTGATAGCAGCGGCCATCAGACAGCATGAAATACTCATCGAGGCCGATCGCCTCGGCATAGTCGAAGCTGAAGTACTTCTCGGTCGTCGCAAAGCCGTTGTCCCGCGCCAGCTGCGCAAGAAGAGACATCCCAAGCCCGGGATGTTGCAGCGAAGAAAACGGCATGGACACCAGACACAGCTTATGCAGAGCTGCGCCTTGGTCCTGACTGGAGACGACCGCGCTTTCGCTCATGCGAAGTTACGCGCAGCGGGGCCGGATCACACCGTCGGACGTATCTTCGTAGGCATTCTTGATGTCTTGCATCGCCGACTTCAGGTCGGATTCACCGGAAAAGACGTTCCCAATCGCGGCCAACAGCTTGCGCGCCTCGCCATCCTGATCGAGCGAGATTCCCAAGCGGTTTACTACGCCTTCGGGGTTGTCGATGAATTCTTTTCGAAAGGCCTCGTCAAGGATGCCGCGGCCAATGATCTGCTGAACATCTTCCAGGGTCAAACCCCGAGTATGGTGGTCACTCATAATTGTTCCTTTCGCAATACAAGGCCAATTGTTAATAGTTTTTTTACTCAATATCAATGCCGTGGATGGTCCGCGCCGCCCTTGCGTGGTGTCTGGAAAAAGGCCCGGATCAGCGACATACTGAACTCGGGCAGTCGGGGGGCGCTTGAACATGAGGAAACAGGTCCAGATCGAACCGACCGAGCGCAGAATGTGCACGGTTCTGTTCGCCGACATTGTTCGTTCGACCATGATGATCGGCAGTTTGGATCCCGAAGACGCCGTCAGCCATCTGGGTCCTGCCATCGAACTGATCATGTCGATCTGCGAAAAGTTTGGCGCAACGACATTGTTCACCGGCGATGGCGCGCTCGCGGTTTTTGGATCACCGAACGCGGACGAGGATCACGCGGTCAAGGCAATAGCCAGTGCCCAGCGGATCATCGACCGCATCGGCAAGCTGGACGATCGGCAGTTGGATGTGCGGGTTGGCGTTCATTCCGGCGAATTGCTGGTGGGCCAGTTGCAACACACCCTCGGGGAAGAGCAGGCCTTTCTAGGACCGGTCATGAACATCGCCAGCAAGATCGAGGCCGCCGCCAGAAAGAACGTGGTCACGGTTTCCGGTCAGGTTTTGGAGAATGCCGGTGATCTGTTCGACCATACACATGTGGGCGATCTCGAGCTGGACGGGGGTGCGGGTCCGATCAAGCTGTTCGAAATCACCGGCCGCAAAGAACAGGTGTCGCGCTGGATGGCGCGGGCGCGTCGCGAACGGTCGCCATTTGTCGGGCGCGAAAGGGAACTGGCCGAGCTTGTTGCGGCGTGGAACCAGGCGCGTGACGGCAAGGGCAATTCGGTTCTGTTGCTGGGGGCGGCTGGCGTCGGCAAATCCAGGCTGCTGCATGAGCTGGTCGAGAACTGGCCCCTGGGCGCGCACCAGGTTCTGGAGTTCAACTGCTTTTCGTTGGATCAGGAAGCTGCGTATCTGCCGATCACCCGCGTGATCAATGCCCGGTTGGGACTGTCGGACACCAAATCCGATGCCGAACTGGACCAGAAGCTGTCCGAGGTTCTGGGCGGAACCAAGTTCCTGGATGCGCATACCCGATCGGCCCTGTATTCGCTGTTCAGCCGTTTCCAAACGGAACCGGCGCTTTCGGCTGTAGATCCGTCTCGCCGACGGAGGCAATTGAACCAGATGCTGTCGCGGCTGGTTCTGTCGATGAAGCAGGACAAGCCCCTGCTTCTGTTGTTCGAGGATTTGCATTGGGCCGACCAGGGGACTCTGGACGTCATCGACAACCTGCTGGGGCAGGTGCGGGGAACGAATGTTCTGATCCTCCTGACATCGCGCAACGCGAACCTGTTCACGAATGACCCGGTGGGCTTGCTCAAGGTCGTTCCGGTCGCCCCGCTGGGCGAGGCGGCCTGCAAGGACCTGATCACGCGCTTGCTGGGTCAGAGCGACATCGATGGTCAGCTGGGCTCATACATCGAAGCCATGAGCGGCCGCACACCGCTTTTCGTTGAAGAATTCGCTCACCACATGCGGGACCGCATGTCGCAAGCCGGGTTCAAGGACGGAGCGATGGACAGCCTGGGCGACATCGAGATCCCCGCCCGGGTTCAACCGTTGATCGCCTCCCGGATTGATGCCCTGCAAAGCGAGGACCGCAAAGCTCTGCAGCTGGTTGCCGTCGGCGGGTTGCAGTGGACGTGGGGAGTTCTGGCCGACACGCTTCAACGGCTGGGCTTCGACGCCAAAACCCGGATCTCGACCTTGGTTGAGCGCGGTTTTCTTGAGCTGCCGGAATCTCAGGACGGCCAGCAGCTGCGGTTCAGTCATGCGTTGGTGCAGAAGGTTGGGTATCGCAGTATTCCACGCCAGCGCCGCGCAAGGCTGCACCGTGCGATCTATGAAACTCTGCTGAGCCGCGGCACATCCGACGATCTGGACGTGGCACAGTCCATCGCCCGTCACGCGGACAAAGGCGAGTTATGGCTGGAGGCTGCCGAGGCTTATACACGGTGCGGCGAGATGTCGATCAAGCTGTTTTCATTCGAGGCCGCCGTCTCATATTTCGAAAACGCCCTGCGGTGCATCGACCAAGTTCAAAAGCGGACCGGCACTCAGGTGGCTGTTGACCTCGGGCTACGCGCCCGACGCGGTCTGCGCGTTTCGCTGGTCGCCAGCGGCAACTTCAACCGCATCCTGACCATCTCACGCGAGGCGGAAGCCTTGTCCGACGCGTTGGGGGACACATCCGCGCGCGTTGCGTTTCAGGTCGACCAGGCGATCATGCTGACGATCTTGGCGGATGTGCGGCAAGCAATGGAGGTGTCTGAGCGCGCGCTGCGAACCGCAACCAACGCCGAAGATCCGCGCCTGCAGGCAAACGCGGCCTTTGCACTGGCCCAGGCTGCGTGGTTTCACGGCAACTTCGCGGCCGCACGGGCAGCGATTGATCAGCATGCGGATCTTTTCCAGACGGTGTTCCGTGTGGCCGAAGCAGGCACCACCGGGTCGATTTCGGTGCTTGGGCTCGCGACCCGTGCCAACGCCAACAGCATGATGCATCGGTTTGACGAAGCGGATGCCGGTATCCGTGAGGTGCTGTCGATCGCCGAAGAAACCGGCAAGGCCTATGACCTGAGTTTTGCGCTGATCGCGCGGGGGATCTGGTGCTGGCAGCGAAACGAACCGGCTGACGCCGCCATTGCGTTGCGCCGCGCCTTGCGCGTGTCGGACGATGCTGGAATCGATGTTCTGTGCTGTTTCGCAGCGGCTCCCCTGGCTCGGGTGCAGTCGGTGTTGGGTGAACTTCCGGATGCCCGACTGGTCCTGAACCGAGGTCTCGAACTGGCGCGGGACATGGAGATGGAGGCCTTCGTCGCCTGGCTGCTGTTGGCCGAAGTGCAGGTTCTGGCGCAGGAAGGCAGAACGAAAGAGGCCAAGGAACTGCAATCCGATTTGAACGACCTGTGTGACCGCAACGGGTATTTCCAGCACGAGCAATCCAAGGCATTGAGGGCGTTTAAGATTTGAACACCCCAAAAAGCCTCGGCTGAAACGACTGCTTATGCTGGCGCTAAGACTTCAGCGATGCAGGTTCAGCATCAGTCGGCCAAATCCGGACGGCGGCGTGGTGATCCCGGCCATCTGCATTGCCTGGAATGCCATCGCCTGATTCGAAGTTAGAACGGGCTTGCCAACAGTTTTTTCAAGCCGGTCGATGATTTCCACGCTGCGCATGTCCGTACAGGACAAAACCAACACCTCGGCCTCGGGGCAGTCTGCAGCCAAACCCAGGTCAGACACCGCCTGCGGGGTCAGGGCGCCTTGGCCGTAATTGTCCAGCTGGCCTGTCACTTCGGACCGCGACACGGTTGAAATGCCAGTCTCGGCCAGGAACCGGATTGCCAAGTCATTGATGTCCGCGACATAGGGAGAGGCAAAGCCGATACGTGTCGCCCCCAGCGTACGCAGCGCATGCACCAAGGCGCCCGCGGCCGTAACGGTCTGCGCCCCGCTGCTGGTCTTGATACGGTCGGCAAGTTCGCGATCGAAGGCCGGGCCATGGGTCAGCGTTGCCGAGGTACACCCATAAAGAACGACATCCGGCCGGACACCATGCAAAAGCCTGAGCGGCTCAGCCAGATCGGCGGCGCCAAGACCGTGCATTTGGGCAGCATCGGGGATTTCTTCCTGATCATAGCCACCTATCCGGGCAAAGTGCAGTGAAACGCCCTCGGGCCGTAGCATCGTCATGTCGGGTTCGAGATTGGTGTTCGTGAATGGCACGAGAATGCCGAAACGGGACCGGCCCCTGGATGGGTGGAAATCTGGCTGTGTCATGGCTGAAACTCCTCGGCCCAACGCTCCAGAACCGCGGCCATGAGTTCGAGGTCTGCAGTCTGACCGATGGTGGCACGTAGGCAATTGGCCAGTCCCGCGCAGGATTGCGGTCTCAGGAATATGCCTTTTTCCCGCAGGGCTTTGTCGGCTCTGGTCGCGGTGGATTGGTCTGCAAAGCGGATCAGAAGAAAGTTGGTATGGCTTTTGGGAACGTCGAACTCGGCGGACCGAAGGCGATCGGCGAACCGGTCGCGCAGCTCGGCCGTGATGGCACATGTCTCGCGCATGTAGTCCTGATCGTTCAGTGCGGCCAAGGCAGCCGCCTGTCCGCACACCGAAACATTGTTTGGGTTCATCACCTTGCGTATCTGGACGGCGATCTGCGGTGGGAACAGGCCCCAACCGACGCGAAACCCGGCCAGCCCATAGGCCTTGGACAGAGTTCGAAGAACGACCGTGTCCCCCCGCGCGACAAGGTCGAACATCGGCTCGTTCAGATCATCGGCGAACTCGCCATAGGCCTCGTCGATCACAAGCAGTGTGTTGTCCCGCAACCCTTCCCGAAGCCGCACCAGATCGCGGCGGGAGATACGTGTCCCTGTCGGGTTGCCGGGATTGGCCACAAATACCACCCTAGTATCCTGCTGCATGGCTGCCAGAAGCGCATCGACGGATACGCATCCGTCCACCTCGGCGGCGGTGTCGAAACGGGCGCGAGCCAACTGAGCCACGGTACGAAAAAACGGGTATGCGTTCGCAGGGGCAAGAACGGCGGCGTCTGGTCCGGCAAAGGCCAGCGCCAGACCCTCAATCAGCTCCATCGACCCGTTCCCGCACAACAGACCTTGCTCGGGCAGGCCATGAAGCTCCGCCAGTCGCGCACGTAACGCCGTCCAGTCCGGGTCCGGGTAGAGGTGCCCGTTCGCGGCCGCCTCTGCGACGGCCTGTCCGACCAAGGGACTTGGCGGGCGCAGGCTTTCGTTCTGCGACAGCGAAACAAGGCGCTCTCCTGCCGGCGGATCCAGCTGAGCCAACGCATAAGGTGACATGGCAGCGACATGGGAAACGGGACGGATCATGGCTTTACCCCATAGACATGCTGCGCGGCCCGGGCGCTCACAAGCTCGTCCCGCACATCCTGTCGAACAGCCAAGGGTGACCTTTCATCGGGTGGCCCAAATCCGCCGCCGCCCGGAGTTTGGAAGATCAGCGTTTCGCCGCCGCCAATTCGCACCTCGCCCTTGCCCGGCAAGTCCGGGCCGTCGGGGCCGAGACGGATGCGACCGGGCGCGCCCGCCAGTCCGCCGTGCCGTCCCTTGGCTGGGTTTGCGATGCGTTCGACCGAAAGGAACAGCATGAAATCCTCGCCGGTGGAGGAGCGTATTTCGATGTTCTGCCCCAATCCGCCGCGGAGGCGACCGGGGCCACCGCTGTCCTGGCGCAATTCGCGACGTGTGATCAGGACAGGCGCGACAGCCTCGGTTGTCTCGATCTGGCTGCCCCAGACACCCGAGGGGAAGGCCGTCGCCGACAGGCCATCCAGGCTTGGCCTTGCGCCGGTTCCGCCGCTGAACACCAATTCCAGAGCAAACTGCGTGCCACCGCGGGAAACCGCCTCGGGTGCGTGGCGCAGAGGCAGGTCGTACATGCACGATGCGCCTTCGGCTGGCACGGCGTCCGGCAGAGCCTGCGACAGGCAGCCATAGACCAGATCCGGGGTCATCTGTCCCAACGTATGGCGCATGGCCACCGGAGCGGGTGGCTGCGCATTCAGGATGCAATCCGCCGGTCCCGTCACGTGGAATGGCGCCAAAGAGCCTGCGTTGTTGGGGATGTCTGGGCCGATGATGCAGCGCAGGGCAAATACCGTATAGGCCGTTGCATAGTTGAGCGGCACGTTGATGCCTTTGCGCGACAGGCCCGATGTGCCCGAAAAGTCGACCAGAACCCGGTCATCCTTGATGGTCAGGGCTGCGTGCAAATCGATCTCGCACTCGTATCCATCGACGGTCAGCACATTGTGCCACGTGCCCTTCGGCAGCGCCGAAATGGCCTCGATCGTGCCGCGGCGCGAGGTTTCGATGATGTAATCGGCCAGACTGTCCAGAGTATCGATGCCAAACTCGACCATCATGTCGGCCAGACGCGCTGCGCCCGTTTCGCAGCATGCGATCAATGCGTAGATGTCGCCCTCGTTGGCGATGGGCTCGCGCGAGTTGGCTTTGACGATATCCATCAGCAGCGCGTTCAACTGACCTTGGTCGACCAGTTTGCACGGCGGGATTCGAAGCCCCTCATCAAAGATATCCGAGCCTTCGGGACCCATGCCCAAACCGCCAAGGTCGACCAGATGCGAGGTGCAGGCCGTAAACCCAACCACATTGCCACGATGAAAAACCGGCATCATCAGCAGGAAATCGTTCAAATGGCCGGATGCGATCCAAGGATCATTGGTCAGAAAAATATCGCCCGGCTTCATTTCGGAGCTGGAGTATCGCCCGCACAGGGTCTCAACCGCTTCGGCCATCGTGTTGATGTGGCCCGGCGTTCCGGTAACGGCCTGGGCCAACATACGGCCGCGTACATCAAAAATGCCGGCGGATATGTCGCCGCATTCACGAACGATCGGAGAAAAGGCGGCGCGGATCAGCGCCTGGCCCTGTTCTTCGACCACCGCTAGCAGCCGGTTCCACATGACCTGCAGACGGGTATTCGTCGTGTTCATTCGGCGTCCTCCAGTATCCGGTTGAGCCAGAGATTGCCGCCGCCATCGACGCTGGCCTGAAAATCCGCGCTGACGAATGTGGTGGTTTGAGGCTCGGTAATCAGCGCCGGTCCGCGCAAGCTATCGCCGGGTTCAAGCCCGGATCGATCGTAGATACCGGCGTCGCACCAATGCCCGCTGACATCACACAGAATGCGTCGATGGCCGCACGGGCGCACCGTGCGCTGGTGGGCTGCGTCAGGAACCCGGCTGAGGGCAGGGGCGGGTGACGACACCTCGACGGACCAGTTGAGAATCTCGATCGACATTCCCGGTACCGCGCGGCGGAACAACCGGCTGTACTCGGATTCGAAATCCCGGCGCAGGGTTTCGATGTCTGCAGTCCCAAGTGCCCGATCCGGAAGCGCGATCTCGATCTCATGACCTTGGCCGTGGTACCGCATGAAAGCCTGTTTTCGGATCGACAACTCGGCTTCAGGTGCACCGGCACGGACCACGGCCAGCGCCTCGGCTGTCATTTCGTCAAAAAAGGCGTTGAGGCCGTCGAGATCCGGCTGGTCCAGCGTGGCATAGCGCGACCGGACGATTTCGAAGGCGACCGGCGCATACAGAAATCCGACCGCTGACCCTACGCTCGGGTCCTTCGGGATCACGATTTGGTCGACCTGACACCGCCGGGCCACTCGCGTTGCGTGCAATGGCCCATTGCCGCCAAAGGCGATCATCACTCGGGTTGCCAACTCTTTTCCGGACTCGACCGCGTGCATCCGACCTGCGGCGGCCATGCTTTCGTCGACGATTTCGCTGAGACCACGTGCGGCCAGGTCCGGCGCCAAATCCAGCGCGCTCCCGATTTCCAAGGTGATGGCCTGTTCGGCGGCTGCCGTGTCAATCGTCAGTCGGCCTTCGGCAAACCGGCCGGGTTCGATCAGGCCCTGCACCACATCGGCGTCTGTTACGGTCGCGGCCCTGCCGCCATTGCCGAAGGCGGCAGGGCCTGGCTGTGCGCCGGCACTTTCGGGGCCAACCTGCAGGCGACCCAGCCGGTCGACTCTGGCAATCGAGCCGCCGCCTGCGCCGATTTCGATCATCTCGATCACGGGGATGCGCACCGGCATGCCTGAGCCTTTGATGAAGCGCGCGGCCCTTGCGATTTCGAACCTGCGCGCGGTCTGCGGGCGGAAAGCATCAATCAGACACAGCTTGGCCGTCGTCCCCCCCATGTCAAAGCTGGTTACGGCGCGCGCACCGGTTTCAGCCGCGATCCGTGCTGCAAGGATGGCCCCGCCGGCCGGGCCGGATTCGACCAACCGGATCGGCAGGCGGGCGGCCGTTTCCAGGGTTGTCATACCACCACCGGCCGTCATCATGAGAATGGGACAGCTCAGCCCCTCTGCGGCGAAGCGGGATTGGAAATCGGCCAGATACCCGGCCATCTGGGGCTGGATATAGGCGTTGGCGATCGTAGTGCACAGGCGGTCAAATTCGCGCGCCTCGGGGCTGACTTCGTGCGAGAGCGAGATGGCCAGGTCGGGGAGAGCCCTGAGCAACTGGTCCCGCAGAGCCAGCTCGTGCTTTGGGTTGGCATAGGAATGCATCAGGCACACCGCCACGGCCTGGGCGTCGCTATCCTCAATCCGGCGCACCAGATCGTCCATTCCCGCGACATCCAGCGGTGTCAGTTCGTCACCACGTGCATCCATTCGCCCGCCGATCGTGAAGGCACGAGCGCGTGGGACCAGCAGGTCGGGCTTGACCAGATTGATGTCATACTGGCTGTAACGACGTTCATACCCAATCTCGAGTATGTCCCGAAACCCGTCGGTGGTTATTGTCGCAACCGAGGCACCGCGCCGCTCGATCAGGGCATTGGTGGCCAGAGTGGTGCCGTGAATGAACCCGGAAACCTGCGGGAAACCGGCATTGGCGTCATCCAGAACGCGCTTTGCACCAATCAAGGCGCCGACGGTTGGGTTGTCCGGTGTCGTCGGAGTTTTCGTCGTTGCGAGGATATTGGATTGCCCGTCCATCAGAACGGTATCGGTAAATGTGCCGCCAATATCGACGGCCAGCCGAAGCCCAGCGTGATTGTGCATAAAATGAAGCCATGGGCAGAAGTTTCAGATCGTTTCGGGCTGCTGGTTCAGCATCCGAAGACTGCGAAAAAACCCGTCCCTCGTCAGACGACGAGGTTGCAACCGGTTGCCCGGCGGCCTTGGGTATCTTTGGTGCAGTCAATCACGGCTTGATCACTCTGGTTGTCGATCCGATGGAAAAATGCTGCCCATCGCGGGATCACCTGTCAACAGAAATGCGACAGGGTTAGGCGACGCCTCCCTGCAATTGTAGGCTTAGGTTGTCCGCGGCATCCGGGGAATACCGGTCGATCAGGGCACCCAATTCAGGCCGGCAAGACCCGCAATTTGTTCCGGCGCTCAACGCCGCGCCGATAGCGTCGACACTGATCGCTTTCCCGCACGAGATCGCGTCAACGATCGTCTTCAACCCGACGCCAAAACAGGCGCAGATGATCGGTCCGGTGTCCTTGGCATCTGCGGGTGCGCGGCCGGTCAGAAACTGTGCGGGTGGTATGTCCGGCATCGACGCAAGATAGTCCCGCATCAGGGGCAGCGGGCGCGGCGACACGAACAGTGCCGCTTGCAGGCATCCGTTCTGCGACAACGCAATGCGAAATGAACCGCGGGCGGGGTCACCTGCCGTGACCGCGTCCGCATCGGTCAGCGCAAACCATTCGCGGGCGGTTTGTTCCCAGTTCTTTATCCGGGCATGATCAGCCAACTCTGTCCTGTAACCGTTGTCCGTTCGGACCGTCGCCCGGTAGGCGACCGAGGGGGTCAGAGGGTTCCTGGAGACAGCAAAGGCGTACCACGGCGCCTGCATGAGCGAGATCGAAACGGGTGTTGCCTTGCTTTCGGGTTGTCCGGAAATCGGATCAGTAGTGCCGGGAACCAGCATGTCCACCCGGCCCGAAGGGGCCGTTTCCGCAGTCCAATGGATGGGGGCAAAGACGTGACCGATGCGAACATCTTGGGTGATGCGCGCGCGAAAAATACCACGCCCAGTGGGACTGGTGACCTCGACAAGATCTGCGCTGGATATCCCCTCGCGGGCGGCGTCCTGGGGATGAATGTCCACAAACGGCTCGGCCAGATGGGCGGACAGGCGGGCTGAAAGACCGGTCCGGGTCATGGTGTGCCATTGATCCCGTGTGCGTCCGGTGTTCATCACAAAGGGATATTTCGGTCCGGGCAGGGCTGCCGGACGCCGATGAGCAACGGGAACGATCCGGGCCTTCCTGTCGGAGTGAAAGAAGTGTCCGCCACCAAAAAATCTCCCACCTGCACCTTTGCGACCCAATGGCCAGCGGGTGGGTTCCAATTCGGCATAGCCCGCCTCGTCAATTTCGGAGAAGCCCGAAATGTCGAAGTCTTTCCCGAACTGCGCGGCGATTTGGGACATTGCGGCGTATTCCCGGAATATCTCGGCCGGTGAAGCGTAGTCGAACGCGGTTTTCCATCCCATGCGGCGGCCAACTTCGGCCAGGATGTCCCAATCCGGGCGCGCTTGGCCCGGTGACTGCAAAACGGCGCGTTGCCGGCTGATGGTTCGGTCGGAATTCGTGACAGTTCCGTTCTTTTCGGCCCACCCAGCGGCCGGCAACACAACGTCGGCCAGACGCGCCGTATCGGTATTCAACGTCAGATCACTGACGACCGTGAACGAGCAGGCGGCGATTGCGCGGCTGACCCTGTCAGCTTCGGGCATGGTTGCCGCCGGGTTGGTGTGGATGATCCAAAGGGCCTTGATCTGCCCATCTTCGACCGCACGGAACATGTCCACGGCCTTCAGCCCCGGAGACTGCGGTATTGCAGGCGCCTGCCAATACGCCTGAACCGCGGCGCGATGATCGGCGTTTTCGATGTCCAGATGGCAAGCCAGCGTGTTGGCCAGACCACCCACTTCGCGCCCACCCATCGCGTTGGGTTGGCCGGTGACCGAGAACGGGCCCATTCCCGGCCGTCCGATCCGACCGGTGGCCAGATGGCTGTTCAGAATGGCGTTGACTTTGTCGGTCCCGCTGGAGGATTGGTTCACTCCCTGGCTGAAGACCGTCACGACGCGCGGGGTATTGATCCATAGATCGAAAAATGCGGCGAGTTTTTCGGCAGGCAGGCCGGTTTCCGAGATCTGGTCGTTTCCGGCCGTTTCCAGTGCGGCTTCCAGACCCGAGGTTAGCCTCACGAAGTCCGGGTCCACGGCCCCGCGCCGATGAATCTCGGTCAGCAGCCCGTTGAACAGCGCCACGTCGCTGCCCGGATTCAGCGCCAGATGCAGATCGGCCTGATCGCAGCTGGCGGTGCGGCGCGGGTCGATCACCACGATCCGGGTGC
Organism: Ruegeria arenilitoris; assembly: GCF_013032855.1. GTDB lineage: Bacteria > Pseudomonadota > Alphaproteobacteria > Rhodobacterales > Rhodobacteraceae > Ruegeria > Ruegeria arenilitoris. The sequence continues at coordinate 217,586 of NZ_WQDA01000004.1, read as the reverse complement.
CGCGCGCCTGCCGTGCCGCCAGGACGCGCTGGTACAGAACCGGGTGGCACCACGCCAGGTTCGACCCGACCAGCACCACCAGATCGGCCTGATCCAGATCCTCGTAGGTGCCGGGCACGGTGTCGGTGCCAAAGGCCCGCTTGTGCCCGGCCACGGTCGAGGCCATGCACAGCCGCGAATTGGTGTCGATATTGGCCGATCCGATGAAGCCCTTCATCAGCTTGTTGGCCACGTAGTAATCCTCGGTCAGCAACTGCCCCGAGACATAGAAGGCCACGCTGTCGGGACCATGCGCCGCGATCGTTTCGCGGAACCGGTCGGCCACCAGCTGCAGCGCGTTGTCCCAGCCCACGTTCCTGCCAAAGGCGCGCGGGGTCAGCAGGCGGTGGCCCAGCCCGACCGTTTCACCCAGCGCGGTGCCTTTGGAACACAACCGTCCGAAATTCGCCGGGTGGTCCGGGTCGCCCCGCACGGTCAGACCGCCGGCCCCGTCCGGGCGCAGCAGCACGCCGCAGCCCACGCCGCAATAGGCGCAGGTGGATCGCACCTCAGGCAGGTTCGAGCCGTCCATCACGCGGCGCTCCGCTCGGTGACGGCGCGGGCGTCCAGCAGGATGCGCCCGCCTTCCAGCCGAACCGGATAGGTGGTGATCCGGCCTTCATCCGCGCCTTGAGCCTCGCCCGTATTCAGGTCGAACACCCAGTTGTGCAACGGACAGGTCACCGACTGGCCATGCACGATGCCTTCGGACAGCGGGCCGCCCTTGTGGGGGCAAGCATTGCTGGCCGCGAACAGTTCGGCCTCGGCCGTGCGGAAGATGGCGATGCAGCCAAGACGGGTTTTCACCAGACGCGCGCCACGCAGCGGCACGTCGTCGATATGTCCGATGTCGATCCAGCTCATTCCGCGGCCTCCAGGGTGAAATCTGCAATCGGGGCATAGCTCGGCGCCTTGTCGCGGACATGCTCGGCCCAGGGGTCCTTGCGATAGATGCTCTGCGACAGTTCGAACCGCGCGACCAATGCCCGCCGGTTTTCGAGGTCGTCGACCACATTGGCCCTGACCCAGTCCATGCCGACCTTGGCCAGCCATTTGTACAACCGGTCCAGATACTTGCCGCCCTCGCGATAGGCCTGGGTGACGGCCATCACAACCTCGATCGCCTCGTCCTCGGTCGGGACCTGGCAGAGCAGCTCGGTTTCCTTGACGTCCATCCCGGCCGCCCCGCCGATACCGATCTGATAGCCCGAGTCCACGCAGACTACGCCGATATCCTTGCAGGTCGCCTCGGCACAGTTGCGGGGGCAACCCGAGACCGCCAGCTTGAGCTTGTGCGGTGTCCACGATCCCCACAGGATCTGTTCCAGCTTGATGCCAAGGCCGGTGCTGTCCTGGGTTCCGAAGCGGCAGTGATCGGTGCCGACACAGGTTTTGACCGTGCGCAGACCCTTGGAATAAGCGTGCCCCGAGACCAGGCCGGCCTTGTTCAAATCGGCCCAGATGGCGGGCAGGTCCTCGCCCTTGACGCCCAGCAGGTCGATGCGCTGACCGCCTGTGACCTTGACGGTGGGCACGTCGTATTTCTCGGCCGCGTCGGCGATGGCGCGCAGCTCGGCCGGGTTGGTGATGCCGCCCCACATGCGGGGCACGACGCTGAAGGTGCCGTCCTTCTGGATGTTGGCGTGTTTGCGTTCGTTGACGAACCGGCTTTGCGGGTCGTCCTGATACTCCAGCGGCCAGTCGGCCAGCAGGTAATAGTTGATCGCCGGCCGGCAGACATGGCAGCCATTGGGCGTTTTCCAGCCCAGCTCCTGCCAGACGGCGGCCTGGCTTTTCAACTCTTGCGCCTTGATCAGGCGGCGCACGTCCTCGTGGGTCAGATCGGTGCACCCGCAGATCGGTTGCGCCGCCGGCATCTGGAACTCATCGCCAAGCGTGACCTGCAGGACCTGTTCGACCAGACCCGTGCACGTTCCGCAGGATGCGCTGGCCTTGGTGCTGGCGCGCACGGCGGCCAGATCGGTGGCCCCGGCGGCGATCGCCTCGACGATGGTGCCCTTGCATACGCCGTTGCAGCCGCAGATCTCCGCCTCAGGCGGCAATGCTGCAACGGCTGAGAGAGGGTCCGCGGTGTCGCCTCCCTGATAGGCCGGGCCGAAGATCAGCGTGTCGCGCATCTCGTCGATGTCGGTGCCGTCCTTGATCAGGCCGAAGAACCAGCTGCCATCGGCGGTGTCGCCATACATGACCGCGCCGATCAGGCGGTCGTCTTCGATCACCAGCCGCTTGTAGACCCCGCGCGCCGGGTCGCGGAACACGATGTCATCGCGTCCCTCGCCCTCGGCGAAGTCTCCGGCGCTGAACAGGTCGCAGCCGGTGACCTTCAGCTTGGTGGCCAGTTCCTTGACCACGAAAGCATCCGGCTGGCCCAGCAGGGTATTGGCCACGACCTTGGCCTGATCGAAAAGCGGCGCCACCAGGCCGAACAGGTGGCCGTCGAATTCGACGCATTCGCCCACGGCCATCACATCCGGGTCCGAGCTTTGCATCTGCGCGTTCACCTCGATCCCGCGGGCAACGTCCAGCCCGGCATCGGTGGCCAGCCGAGTTTCGGGGCGGATGCCGACGGCCATCACCACCAGGTCGGCGGGCAGCGTCTCGCCGCTTTCCAGCAGCACCGCCTCGGCGCGACCCTCGCCCAGAATGGTCTTGGTCGAGGCCTGGGTCCGCACGGTGATCCCGCGGCGTTCCAGATCCTTGCGCAGCAGGTATCCGGCGGCTTCGTCCAGCTGCCGCTCCATCAGGTGGCCCATCAGGTGCACCACGGTAACGGTCATGCCGCGCTCGGCCAGCCCCGCCGCGGCCTCGAGCCCCAGAAGCCCGCCGCCGATCACCACCGCGTTGCCACCCTTGGCGGCCGCGTCGATCATCGCGTTGGTGTCGTCCAGATCGCGATAGGAGATGACGCCGGGCAGGTCCTTGCCCGGAACCGGAATGATGAACGGGGCCGAGCCGGTGGCGATCAGCAGCTTGTCATAGGGCACATGACCGTTTTCGCCCTCGACCACCTTCATCTCGCGGTCGATCTTCACCACATGCTCGCCAAAGCGGCAGGCGATGCCCCGTTGCGCGTACCAGTCGCCGTCATGGGTGACGATGTCCTCATAGGTCTTCTCGCCCGACAGAACCGGGCTGAGCATGATGCGGTTGTAGTTTCCGCGCGGTTCGGCGTTGAAAAGCGTGATGTCGAACACATCTGGCGCGGTCTCGGTCAGATGTTCAAGCACGCGGCCCGACGCCATCCCGGCACCGATCACGACAAGTTTCTGTTTCATGGGGTCACTCCGCTGCAATGGCCTTGGGGGCGGGCGATTTCGGCTTGGCGCCGTGTTCGTATTCTTCGAGAAAATCCAGAACTTCCTGCCGGTAGGCGTAATAGTCGGGATGTTCGAGCAACGCCTTGCGGGTGCGCGGGCGCGGCAGGTCCACGCGGGTGATCTTGCCGATCGTAGCCTGCGGGCCGTTGGTCATCATCACCACCCGGTCGGCCAGCAGGATCGCCTCGTCCACGTCATGGGTGACGCAGATCGCGGTGACCTTGGTGCGCGACCAGACCTCCATCAGAACCTCCTGCAGCTCCCAGCGGGTCAGGCTGTCGAGCATCCCGAAAGGTTCATCCAGCAGCAGCAGCTTGGGCGACAGGGCAAAGGCGCGGGCGATGCCGACGCGCTGTCTCATGCCGTTCGACAGGTCGCTGGCCTGCTTGTCCATCGCATCGGCCAGGCCGACGCGTTCCAGGTAGTATTCCACCACGTCCTGCCGTTCGGCCTGGCTGGCGTTCGGATAGACCTTGTCGACCCCGATCGCCACGTTCTCTTTCGCGGACAGCCACGGGAACAGGTTGGGTGACTGGAACACCACCGCGCGTTCAGGGTCGGCGCCTTCGACGTGGCGGCCATCCAGCTTGATCGCGCCCTTGGAAATCTCGTTCAGCCCCGCCGCCATGGTCAGCACCGTGGATTTGCCGCAGCCCGAATGGCCGATCAGCGAGATGAACTCGCCCTTGTCGATCTTCAGATCGAAGTCCTCGACCACGGTCAGCGGCCCCTTGGGCGTGGGATAGACCTTGTGCAGTTGCGAGAAATCCAGGAACCGGCTGTCGATCATGCCCTTCTGCGCCTCGGTCACGGCGGTGGGCACGCCGTGGATCGGCGTGACCTCGGGCAGGATGCGGGTGCCTTCGACCTTGGCCTCGATCCCCACATCCATCAGGTATTTGGTGACCTCGGCGCGCAGGCGCTTGAAGGTTTCATCGGTGTTCATCGCCGCCCGGTCGCGCGGGCGCGGGATCGAGACGCGGAACTCCTGCCCCAGCGTGCCGTCGGGGTTCAGGGCGATGATCCGGTCGGCCAGAATGATCGCCTCGTCCACGTCATTGGTGATCAGCACGCAGGTCTTGCGGTCGGCTTCCCAGATGCGCTCGATCTCGTCGGCCAGGTTGGCGCGGGTCAGAGCGTCCAGTGCCGACAGCGGCTCGTCCAGCAACAAGACCTCGGGGTTCATGGCCAGCGCCCTGGCTACGTTGACCCGCTGGCGCATCCCGCCCGACAATTCGGCCGGCCGGCGCGACGCCGCGTGACTTAGGCCGACCATCTTGACGAAATGGGCCACCTTCGCGGCCTTCTCGGCCTTGGGCAGGCCCGGAAAGACCGTATCGACCGCCAGTCCGACATTGCCGCTGACCGTCAGCCACGGCATCAGCGAGTAGTTCTGAAAGATCACGCCGCGTTCCGGCCCCGGCCCCTTGATAGGCGCGCCCTTGAAGGTGACCTGCCCGCGGCTGGGCATGTCCAGCCCGGCCATCAGGTTGATCAGCGTGGTCTTGCCGGTGCCGGAAAAGCCCAGGATCACCAGGAACTCGCCCTCCTGCACCTGCAGGTCGATGCCGTTCAGAACATCGGTGCGCCCGGTGCCTTCGCCGAAAGATTTTGAGACATTTTCGAAGCTGAGGATGCTCATCACGCTCACCGGTTGTTTGTAAAGGTAAACAGGGACTGCAGCGCGTACATCACCCGGTCCAGCAGGAAGCCGATGATGCCGATGGTGAAGACTGCCACCATGATCCGGGCCAGCGAGCTGGACGAGCCGTTCTGGAACTCGTCCCAGACGAATTTGCCCAGGCCCGGGTTCTGCGCCAACATCTCGGCCGCGATCAGGACCATCCAACCCACGCCCAGCGACAGGCGCAGGCCGGTGAAGATCAGCGGCAGCGCCGAGGGCAGCACCAGCTTGGTGATCTTGGTCCAGGTGTTCATCTTCAGAACCTTGGACACGTTCACCAGATCCTTGTCGATCGAGGCCACGCCCAACGAGGTGTTGATCAGCGTGGGCCACAGCGAACACAGCGTCACCGTGATGGCCGAGATCAGGAAGGATTTCGCGAACCAGCCGTCATTGGTGACATAGACGGCCGAGACGATCATCGTCACGATCGGCAGCCAGGCCAGCGGCGAGACCGGTTTGAACACCTGGATCAGCGGGTTCAGCGCCGCGTTTGCGGTGGGCGACAGCCCCGCCGCGATGCCCAGCGGCACCGCCACGACCGTGGCGATCAGGAACCCGAAGAACACGGTTTTGATCGAGGTCCAGATCTGCTGGTAGTAAGACGGCGCGCCGGTATAGGCGACCTGCTTGACCTCGTCCGCGCGTCCGGCCTCGATCAGCTTCTGGTTCCGCTTTTCGACCATCGCCTCGAACTTGGCGCGTTTGGCGGCCTTGGCCTGAGCGTCCTGATTCAGGTTGACCATTTCCTCCCAGACCTGCGCCGGGCCGGGCACCGCCCCAAGCGATGTCTGTACCTTGGGGGCCAGCGTCGCCCACAGCAGCAGGAAGGCGCAGATCGACAGGATCGGCACGATCAGCAGCCGCCAGATCTCGGCCATCTGGGCGCGGGGATTGTCGCCGGCGGCGGCCTTCAGAACCGGGGTGGCCCAGCTGAGGCCCAGCACCTGGAACCATTTGTCGGCGGCGTTGATGCGGGTGAAAAGACGGGCGCGGCGCGCGTCCCGTGCGGCGTCTGCGTTGAATTCCGGATCGACCGTTGTCATCTGATGCGTCCTTGCGATGGCGGGGCGTTTCAGGGGCCCTGCCCGACCGCAGCCGGGCAGGGCGGTTCGGGGTCAGCCTTGGATTTCGGTCCCGACGACCTTCTGGTCGCCCTTCAGGCCGATCGGCAGGCTTTCGAGATAGGCGTTCGGCGCGTGGCCATCGAAGGGAATGCCGTCGATGATGTCCTCGGCTGGGGTGGGCGCCTTGTAGCCGTCGCTGTCCCAGGGGAAATCGGCCTCGTCCGCCAGGCCTTCTTCGACCAGAAGGCGCGCGGCCTGCAGATAGATCTCGGGCTTGTAGACCGACTTGGCGACCTCGTCATACCAGCTGTCTGCCTTGGCTTCGGGGATCTGCCCCCAGCGGCGCATCTGGGTCAGGTACCAGACCGCGTCGGAATAGAACGGATAGGTCGCGTTGTAGCGGAAGAACACGTTGAAATCGGGCACCTCGCGCTTGTCGCCCTTTTCGTATTCGAACGTGCCGGTCATCGAGTTGGCGATCACCTCGTAATCGGCCCCTACATATTCCGGGCGGCTGAGGATCTCGACCGCCTCGGGACGGTTGGCATTGTCGTTCTCGTCCAGCCACATCGCCGCACGGATCAGCGCCTTGGTCACGGCCAAGGTGGTGTTCGGGTATTCCTCGGCGAATTCGGCGGTGATGCCGAACACCTTTTCAGGGTTGTTCTTCCACAGCTCGTAGTCGGTGATGACCGGAACGCCGATGCCCTTGAACACCGCCTGCTGGTTCCAAGGCTCGCCCACGCAATAGCCATGGATCGTGCCGGCCTCGAGCGTCGCGGGCATCTGCGGTGGCGGGGTGACCGACAGGAACACGTCCGCGCCGATCTGACCGGTCACGTTTTCAGGGCTGTAATAGCCCGGGTTCAGCCCCCCGGCGGCCAGCCAGTAGCGCAGTTCGTAATTGTGGGTCGAAACCGGGAACACCATGCCCATGTTGAAAGGCTTGCCCTCGGCCTTGTACTTCTCGACCACCGGAGCCAGTGCCTCGGCGCTGATCGGATGCTGCGGGCGGCCGTCGTCCATCACCGGGATGTTGGGTTTCATCTCCGCCCAGACCTCGTTGGATACCGTGATGCCGTTGCCGTTCAGGTCCATCGAGAAGGGCGTGATGATATGCGCCTCGGTTCCATAACCAATGGTCGCCGCCAGCGGTTGACCGGCCAGCATATGCGCACCGTCCAGCTGGCCGCCGATCACGCCGTCCAGCAGAACCTTCCAGTTGGCCTGCGCCTCGAGCGTCACGAACAGGCCCTCGTCCAGGAAATACCCCTGCTCATAGGCAACGGCCAGCGGCGCCATGTCGGTCAGCTTGATGAAGCCGAAGGTCAGTTCGTCCTTTTCCAGCTCCAGCATTTCTGCGGTGGCCGGCGCAACAAGGGCTGTCGTCGCAACAAGACTCAGAATGAGTTTTTTCATCTTTGTTCCTTTCGGTCCGGCCCAAACCGGGCTGGGTGGCGACCCGAGCAACGTTCGGGCCAAAAAAAAGCCGCCGACACACACCGCCGGAAGGAGAAGGCGGTTGGTCGAGCGGCTTTGCTCAGAAGTTTTGCCCAAGACATCGGGCGAATTCCTACGGTGGGCGACGTTGCCTGCCGTTGTCCTGATAAAGGCACCGGTGAGCAGATGAGTCATCCGAAATTGACGGCCATCAGGTGAAAATTCTGCAATGCAGCATAATTTGACGCTGCAGTGCAAAAAAATTAGGCGCACTTACTGGGAAGGCTCAAAAATCCGACTGTCGAAAAAGACGTTTTGCGGCAACATCAGCTTGCCGCCCGGGCCGGACACTAGCGTCGGATCGTTGCCGGCACCCTCGGGTTTTTCAGATTCGGCGGGCATGACAACACCGATTCCCTGCAGCTCGCGCCGATACAGGTCACTTTGGAACACATCGGCTGCCGTACGCTCGGCATCTGACGGATCCAGTCCATATCTTCGCGCCATGTGGTGCGCGATCCATTTGGCCTGACTGCGCCACGGAAAACCCGTTGCGCCTTCATGAAAAGTGACAAACCGGTCGACCTGACGCTGGTCTCCGCGCGCTGAAATCGCAAATTGTCCGGTCAATGCCCGGTCGACCAGGTCCGCGGGAACATCCAGATAGAGCCTCTGCGCCAGCATCTCCGACGCCGTGGTCAGGCTTTCGGGATTTGAAAGCCACCGGCCTGCCCGCCAGATCGCCCGCAGCAATGCGCCCGTCAGATGTGGTTCCGTCTGCGCCCATTCCGTTCGCACGGCCAGCACCTTTTCAGGGGCGCAGGACCAAATCGCGTTTCCCGGGAGCAGGAGCGCACCCACCCGGTCATCGACGGAAAACGACCCCCAGGGCTCACCCACGCAAAAAGCATCGATCTCACCGGCGGCCAGGGCCTGGGCCATCAGCGGTGGGGGAACGGTGCGGATCTCAACCTGGGTCGAGGCGAGTTCCGTGCCGCTGACCCAATATCGCAGCAGTTCCACATGCATGGAAAACGGAAACGGAACCCCGAAGGTCAGCGTTCCACCGGCCGCTTTTGCCAATGCCGCTCCGGCCGCAGTGGCGTCGCTGAAATCGAAGGCATAGCCATTTTCGCGCAGCCGCGCCTCCAGTTGGCGGCCAACGCCGATCACGTTTCCATTGACCGACAGGACCGATACGGCCGAAAGGGGCGTGACGATCCCCCCAAGCCCCAGCGCCATGGCCACCGGGACAGGGGACAGTAGATGTGCCGCATCAACATGTCCGAAGGCCAGCATGTCCCGCAACGAGGACCAGGACGGGGCGGGGCGCAGGTCCAGAGAGATGCCCTCGGCCTGATCATATCCCATCTCGTGCGCCACGATCAGTGGGGCCGCATCGACCAACGGCATATAGGCCGCTCGGAGCGAGACCGCCCTCATGACAGCAGCCCCGAAGCGGTCACCAAAGCCTCGGCAACATCGGCCACCCGACGATTCTGATTCATGGCGGTCTTGCGCAGCAGGGCATATGCTTCATCTTCCTGAATGCCCTTTGCTTTCATCAACAGCCCTTTCGCGCGGTCGATCACCTTGCGCTCTTCCAATGCGCGTCGGGTTTCCGCCAACTCGGTCCGCATCTGGCGCAGTACTTGGAAACGGGCGATGGCGGTGTCGATGATGGGCTTGACCCTTTCGGGATGCAGACCGTCGACGACATAGGCCGAGACACCTGCTTCGACCGCAGCTTTGGACAGGCCGCCTGCAGCCCCGGATACGAACATGGCAACCGGCCGCTCCATCGGGCCGGAGGCGGTTGTCAGTTCTTCAAGCATGTCCCGAGATGGATTGTCGATGTCGATCAGAACGACATCGGGATTGTGGACAGCAATCTTGCTCGGCAATTCAGACACGCCATCGATCACCTGCGCCTCGACGCTCCCCGCCGCTTTCAGGGCCTCGAGGATCGCATCGGCGCGGTCCGGGTTCTGTTCGACAACAACAACGGTCAACGTTTGGTTCATAACATCGAACTGACCAAGCAGGCAGAGCGAGGCAATGCCACCCTCGGAGCGCTGCGTTCAATTCCCTGGAAAGCGCCTATCTAGATGGCAGATCGTGCGCGGATGCCGAATAATTCAGCACGTTGCTGCCCCGGACATGTTTGGAGATACGACCAACCAAAAAAGGCGCCACAGGGCGCCTTGTTTTATTGGTCGGAGTGAGAGGATTCGAACCTCCGACCCCTGCCTCCCGAAGGAACGGGCCTGACTTTAACCCATTGTAATTATTGTAATGTACTATCATTTCACTGTTCCTTTGTTCACGTTTGTACCGATCTATATCCGGAAACGATCTGGATATCAGATTGCATCCGCCGCTCCTCTCTGGTGATCAGGGTGATGATGCCCATAGTTCTTCTCAAGCGTTTCGTGGGTCATACCCAGGAAGCCGCAGGCGTCCCACTTGGGCGCCCCCTTTTGCATTAGCCAGGTCGCACAGGTGTGCCGCAGAGTGTGTGGAACGACTTTTCGGTCCCCCTCGGTCTCCAAGCCTGCCGCCACAACGGCAGTCCTAAATGCGCGTTTGACGTTCTGCAGTGACTTGCCGCGATGGGTGACTACGAATTCGTCTACCGGAAACCGCCTTCGTCGGCATAGCAGGTGCTTCTTCAGACGCGCAGGCAGCCTAGAACTCGGGCGTTCCTTTTTCGTGCGGCGCCGTCCAACGGGGTTCCAGTAGATGATGTTGCTATGAAAATCGATATCAGACCAGCGCAAGGATAGGATCGCCTCCTTTCGCTGGCCGGTCAGCAATCCGATCCTAAGAAACAGAGTCAGGTGCTCAGTCTTTGACTCGGTCGGCACGCCATCCTCCAGAGGCGTATCGAAGCTCCGCGATACCCGGATTAGCCTTAGCGCTTCATCACATGTCAGGAATCGGATACGACCCTCGGGTTTCGGAGGTAGTCGGACCGTTATTTTGCGCGTGATTAGCTGATCTTCCTCGGCACGCCGGATAGCAGTGGAGAGCAAACTGAGCTCCCTTCGCAAGGTGCCGTCCTTCAGCCCCTTGTCTCGACGGCTCTTCCGGCGTTTCTGGCAGTATTCTTTAATGAGCACATCGTTGATATCGCCCACGGCATAGCCATCAAAAAACCTGATGATTGGCTTTGCTGCATTGGCCAAACGCTCCGGGTCAGTAACGTCGTCAAATCGCTTCGCCAGATAGTGCGAAACTGCGTCAGTCACATAGAATTCGTGTGGCTCGACCGCGCGATCCGGCCTGAAGCGCCTTAGCTTCCATTCTGCGAAGTAGAGTTCAGCCTGGTCGCGATCCCCAGTGCCAGTCGAGTGCTCACGGCTGCGTCCCCCTTCGGTCCAGTAGATGTACCAATTGCCATCGGCGAGGCGTTTTCGGTCGCGTGCAAGGCGGGGCGGGGTCGGTTTGCGGGGCATGCTTTCACCGTAAATTGATCGAGGTATCGTTCCCACGCACCATTGGGAATCTTGGGGTTTCGTCGGCCTGGGGCTGTATAAATATGATCCAGCATGTCTTCGCGGATTAGATAGCGAACGTTTGAAACGGGGATGCCCACTCGTTCAGCTAATTCCCTTGGTGTCTCGAGAATTTTTTGCAATTTCAACTCCTCAATGACTGCACACATATCGAGGCAAAATTTTCGTTTTGCGTTCAGATCGAAACAAAACTACGATAATGCTACCTAAAACGAACTAAATGCCTCTATGAGCGGTTACATTGAATAGAGATAACCATAATCGTGGTCAATGCAACCACAAAAAGGTACATCATGACTGTTCCTGACCTAGGGGTGCGCCTTGCGGCTGTCCGAACCGAGGCGCGTCTGTCACAAGAAGAAATGGCGCAACGACTTAGCATCAGTCGAAGTGCATATCAGTACTATGAACGTGGCCAACGCGACCTAACCGCCACCCTACTTCTGAAGGTTTATGAAGAATTCGATGTCGATCCGCTCTGGATGCTCGAAGGGGACACTGCTGAAGGCAAAAGCCGCCGACATTCGGAAATGGCGCATGCCTATCGTAAACTTGGAATCGCAGTTGAGCACAGAATAATTAATCGCGGCCTTGTTGTAGCACCCGAAAAGAAATGGGACGCTATAGATTTTCTTTTCAAAGAAGCTCTGAGCCCCGAAACGATTGAGGGCCTTAACCAAGTGCCCGATATAGCCAGAATTGACACCATCTTAAGGTTAGTCGCTTGATGTTAGAGAACGAAGTTTTGCGAAAAGCCGAGCAATTGAGGCCGCGCAAAGTGGGCGTGTTGGGCAAGGTAGATAGCATCCTAGAAGAGACCCAACTTGATGCACCGTACCAACCTGGAAGCTCCAACGGAGTTAGGCCGACTAGAGGTTGCCCGAATGCCACGGAATGTGAGGCCTGCGGAGGGATTGAGTATCTTTCTAGAGAGTTTTGTCGTTGCGGCCATTATTTACGTGGCCAACTAGAAGACGAGTACTTGTCATGGGTGCGTAGGCTGGAGCATGAGGTTGAGGAAATATCTACGGATTATTTGCAGAAGCAGAAGAAGTTGAAAAAAGGTTTGATGCTTACAATTCTTCTTCTCACCCCTCCGATAGCCGTTCAAGTTACCAGCCCAGATCTGCTAGGGCTTTTCGCGTACCTTTGGATACTAGCCGGGCTTGTTGTTGTGTGTATTCTTGCGTTTATAGAAGCAAGACTTGCGCGCCCAACCAATGATGCTACTGAATTTCTGCAAAACTCCTCTCTCCAAGTCTATCTGGAACACAGAAATCTAATCTTGAACTCAAGTCCGGATGCTTCTGGATAGACTGGTTCCCTCAAAAGTATGATGGAAGCATGAGTTTTAGTTCTATCGATTTATTTGCAGACTGCTGCGGCCTTTCGCTCGGGCTTAGGATTTGCATTCCCTGGAACTTGTACTTCAACATTTGGTTGCAGCGCGTGTTTGCCCTGTTAGGATCATTGAAAATAAGAGATTTTTTCAGGCTAATATTCAGCGCCTCGACAGGCTCGTTGAGCCCTGACCTGCCATTGCTAAGCCATTTGAACTCTGCGCCTGCATACGTCCGGTAAGCGGACTTTGCGGCCGAAGAAATGACTTAAAATAAAGTGCTGAGCCTAAAAAGTTAACAAAATAGACTGTTCCTCCAAGCCGATGTTTTTCCTATCGTTGGTAAGAAATAGCGTGTCGGGAGGTCTAAATGAACAAGCTTGTCTCAGTAGCGGGCGCGGTTTGCTTTGCTTTCACTGGAGCTTGGGCCGACGAAGATACCCCGCCCAACATTCTTGTCATCATGGCAGATGACGTAGGTTGGGCGAGCGTCGGCGTTTACCACGGAGGTGTCAAAAGCATTGAGACGCCGAACTTGGATCGCCTGTCGTCTGAGGGTGCTCGTCTCACAGATTATTATGCCGAGCCAAGTTGTACCGCCGGTCGATCAGCCTTCATGACCGGACAGTTGCCTATTCGGACTGGTATGCACACGGTAGGGCTGCCGGGGGATCCAATAGGGTTAAATCCAGATGATCCGACGCTTCCAATGTTCTTGAAAAAGTTGGGGTACACGACGGGCCAGTTCGGTAAAAACCACTTGGGCGATCTCAACGAGTTCCTACCGACTACAAAAGGTTTCGACGAGTATTGGGGTTGGCTCTATCACCTGAATGCTATGGAATATACGTCTGATCCGGATTGGCCAGACGACCCAGAATTCAACGCGCAATTTGCGCCTCGCAACATCATTCATTCTTTTGCAACAGAAGAAGAAGACGAAACAGTCGACCCGCGTTTTGGAAAAGTCGGGAAGCAGCGCATCATAGATGACGGGCCTGCGCCTCCGGAGCGCCAAAAGACTTTGGATGACGAAGTGACATCTTACACGAAGGACTTCATTTCTCGTGCAGTAGAGTCGGACACTCCGTTTTTTGTCTGGATGGCTCCAGCCCGTGCACATGTTTGGACCCATCTTAGCCCAGAATACGAAGCTATGCTGGGCAATGGGCGTGGACTTCAGGATGTTGTCATGAAGGAGTTGGACAACAACGTTGGTAACGTTCTCAGCCACCTTGAGGATCTGGGAGTTGCCGATAATACCATAGTGATGTTCACCGCCGACAATGGCCCGGAAACACTGACGTGGCCCGATGGAGGTACGACACCGTTTCATGGGGAAAAGGGTACTACCTGGGAAGGTGGCTTTAGGGTTCCTGCGATTATTCGCTGGCCTGGCAAAATCCCTGAAGGACAGGTTTTGAACGGTATCTTCAGCGGCATGGATTGGATGCCAACACTTGTAGCCGCGGCGGGAGGCCCCACAGACCTAAGAGAAAAACTCTTAGAGGGTTATGAAGGGTACAAAGTACACCTCGATGGCTACAATCAACTATCTTACCTTACCGGTGAGGATGCAGAGAGCAATCGCCGCGAGCTGATTTATTATCAGGGTACGGATCTCCAAGCCGTACGCTACAACGATTGGAAAGCGCACTTTGTCGTTCAAAACCACGGCTGGTCAGGCCCGAAGGAAGAGTTGGTCGCCCCGCTGCTTTTCAACCTTCGCCGCGATCCTTACGAGAAAGCTGCGGAGGAAAGCGGGATGTACGTCCGCTGGATGGGCGAGAAAATGTGGGCATTCGGTCCAGCCGCCCGGCTAGTGCAGGCGCATCTCGCTACCTTCGAGGAGTTCCCTCCGCGGGGGAAGCCGGTAGCCAATCAAGACCATGTTGAAGAACAGACATCAACCGAAGGCGGCATCTCTCAGTAGAAAAAGCGAGGCTTGCAATACGCCCTTCTCACCGCAGCGTGGGCATCCGGTTCGGATCTTCGGATGCCCCAAAAAGCCGATTAGGAATTTCGCAACAAAGCGACACCTCTACGAGAAGGAGTCCTCCATGAGTGCCAGATTAGTCCTTCTGCTTGCTGCCGTCGGCCTCGTGCCAATTGCGTTATCATATGGCCTGATGCCGGGTAGTTCGATCCCAGTTTTGCTGGGATTTCCGGTGGAAGGCACGAACCAAACCCACGTGTTCCGAGCGATTATGGGTCTTTACATGGCAAACGCGCTGTTTTGGTTGGCGGCTGCTTCGAAACCAGAGTTACAACGCCCCGCGCTGTGGGTTCTATTTTTGTTTATGTCAGGACTGGCCGTTGGGCGCATACTAAGCATCCTTATCGATGGAGTTCCGAACGGGGTACTTCTCTTTTATCTTGCAGCCGAGATAGCTTTTGCAACTCTGGCGGCGGTTTCTCTGAAAAAAGTACGAGGAAACAGGAAGTGGTAAAATGGTGAGGTCTGGCTTTGTTTTCTCGATGATCGCAACTTTATCAGTTTCGGCATCCGCTTTTGCACAATCTTCATCTGTCCAGACCACTGTGGACGAAAACTTCTTAGAGCTTGAGACTGCCGTTTCCGAAGCGGGAGCTGCTCCAATTGCATCGATAGATCACGCGCGCCTGGCCAAGGCCGAAGGCGTCGAAATGCCAGCATCTCGTGTACTCGTTTTCTCTGATCCAGAGGTAAACACACCTATACTGGAGGAGAACATACGTGCAGGTCTGGACCTTCCTTTTCGCGTTCTCTCATTCGATCAGGATGATCGCCCGCAGATCGCCTATACAGACTCTCAGTTTCTCAAAGTGCGGCATGGTCTGAATGACACCCAAGCGTTAAATACATTTGAGAGCAAGCTGCTCGAAGTCCTGAACGACTTGGATGCAGCACCAGGGCCGACTAACGGATTGTTTGCCGACTATGGGGTTATCGAACTGCGATCTCAGCTCAGCGTACCAAAGGCAGTGGAACGTCTCAGTAAAGCAGTGATGGAGCAGGACGATACTGTGTGGTTTGGGAAAATCGATTTTGCGACCGAAGCGTCCCAACTGGGGGTGGACCTGCCGGAGGCGGTACTTTTACTGTTCGGCGGACCAGCGCCCGGTGGTGTGGCTATGGCGGACTTTCCGGCAATTGGTTTGGATGCCTTTTGCCAAAAACTATTGGTTTACGCGAATGAAGAAGGCGGCTCCGTAGTCATTTTCAATGACATCGCTGCCTTGGCAGAGTTGCACTACGGTTCTTCAGCCGAAGCTCATCACGGTTTGAACAAACGGCTGACGGATACATTTCGGACGGCAATTGAGTAGCCGCTGCTTAGAAAACGCAATAGAAACCCAATAGCGATTGGCTGTCTTTTCGTCGTCAGCCTTGGGCTCTCTGCCGCCGTTGGGGCAAACGCAGCATCCCACCGGATGCCGCCTTAGCATCCCTCATAAACGGCCCTGAGCCGACCTTGAACCTGGGTCCACGTTTCTGCGTTTGCAGTCCGCATTCCGGTAATTCGCTGCACGCGCAAAAGATACCACTGCTGCTGCTCCAAAGGCGCGGGATAGAATGGTCTTTTCTTTCATTGACCAAAGAGCTTCAGCCTGCATTGCTGTCCATCCTTTCGGGCTTCACCGCCACGCTCCAATGCGTCAGACGCCCGGCGATGGTCTCGGTAAGCGTATCGGGCGGACGATACCCGACCCGGCAAAACGCCTCTTCAACTTGCTGAATATTCGGGAAACGGTAGACGGTGTCGGGGAAGCCGTTCACAGCCCGCTTGTCGGCCGTTGACCGATAGCAAAGTACGAAGGTACCGCCGGGCCGAAGGACGCGAAACGCCTCGGCGATGTGGGCCGACGGGTCCGACCAGAAATAGATCGTGTGCACCGATAGCGCTTTGTCGAAGCGATTGTCCGAAAAAGGCAGTTCTGACGTGTCCGCGCAGTGAAACGTCATGCGGGTGTCCCAGACAGCGTCGCGGTTTCTGGCGCGGGCACGCCTCAGCATCACCCCGGAGAAATCCACACCTGCGCTGTCCGAAAGGCGCACCATTGCATTAGCCGAGAACAGGGTTTCGCCGTGGCCGCAGCCGATGTCGATCAGGCGGTCGCCGTCTGCGAGGTTGAGCAGCTGCAAGGCGCGTTCGTTTTCTGGGCGTGTTTCTCGCGCCATGACGCGCGCAACGAGTACGCCCAGCAGTCCTGTTGGTCGGCGGCTCTGACGGGCGATGAATTCTGGGTTTGTCATCTCTGTCACTCCTTTGGCGATGTCACTCGGAGGTTTCGGAAATGCGCTGCGGCGCACGGATGCGCGGCGATGGGATGGGACAGGCGACCTTTCGAAAAGCATCGTGATAGTCCGGATGTTCTGTCCCCATCAGCCGGTCCCACCACGTGAAGTAGAGGCCGAGATTGTAGCCAGCATGGCCATGATGCAGATCGTGATGGGTGACGGTTGTCATCCAGTCGAACAGCGGTCGGCCGTTCCGGTTGGCCGGGAAAAGCTCGTACCCCGAATGTCCGATCGCGTTCCGCAGCATCATATGCGTAACAAAGATCAGGATGGCCACAGGATGGGCCGGCAGAACAAGCAGGATCAACGGCAGATATATCGCGTTCGCGGCCGCTTCACCCAGGTCAAAGCTGTAAGAGGTGAAAGGCGTCGGGTTATGCGAGCGGTGGTGCAGCCGATGAAACCGCCGGTAGAGCGGCGGATAATGCAACAGCCGGTGTGACCAGTAGAACCATGCATCATGAGCCACAATCAGGACCGCCGTGCTGAACACCAGATAGGGCCACCCAATGGTCTGGATCTCAGTATAGATAGGCACGACTCCCGCCTCGGCCCCCAGAACGATCAGCGTGCCGTTGAGGGCAAAGACCAGTACCGTCCGCAGGCTCGCGAGGATTTCACGAACGATTTGCGCACCCGGCGGTGAGTCGGCCCGGATTTTGCGCGACCGAAGGCGCGCGGCCAGCGTCATGTTCACGATCAGATAGACGCCGCCAGCGCCAATCGCATATCGCAGGAAGTCCGTGGCGAGCACGCCCGAGAATATCCCAGCGAGGTAGCTGTAAATGCATTGATCTTCCATGATGGTCTCCAGTCTGAAATGCTGACCGAGAGTTTCGGGCCCATCGGAGGTTTGCGCTTGCCATCTTTGGAAACCGGTTGGTTATTTCCGAAATCGGCGAGATTTCTTCGGAATCGGCGCGTCGAAGCCGGTTGACCGCCTCACCGGTCTGGGTTTCGCTCGTCCCATGCAGGACCTGGCAGTAACATTGGACCTTTTGTTGAGGGGCGGCGCGGTGACGTCGCTGGTGATTTGCGCGCTGATCTTTCTGGCCAATCGCACTGCCTGGCCCAGAGGCTTGTCGGTGCCCGCACTCTGTCTTGGACTTGGCGCTTACTTGCTTGTGTCGTCGCCGAACCTTGGAATCTCCGAAACCTGGGTGCGAAACGTACTTGTCATGATCGCCGGAGTGGTGCCGGTTCTAACGATCTGGGCCGGAGCGGAGATATTCTTGGACCGCCCGGTTTATCGCCCCTGGCATGGCGTGGTGGCCATCATTGTCGCTGGCGCGGCCTGGCTTGCGCCGGTTCTGCCGGCTTTGTCTGTCCTTCGAGGCATCCTTGTCGTCTTGCTCTATGCGGGATTGCTCTACATCGCGCTTTCTACCGGCGTCGGCGATCTGGTCGAGACCCGCCGCCGGTTTCGAAGGTGGTTCGTTGCGTTCATGGCCCTTGCTGGCCTCGGTATCTCGGTGGTCGAATTGTTTAAGCTCGATGCGGATCTGCCACAAGTGATGTATCCGCTCCATGCGTCGGGATTTCTGGTGCTTACGGGCCTGTTCTTGTGTTGGGCGACCCGGATCGCCCCCGATCTTTGGCCCCCTCGCCAAGAACCCAACCCGGGCACCGCCGCGCCCCTTTCGAACGCCGATACTGCGGTTCTGCAAAGGGTTCATGCGGCGATGGCGCAAGGTATCTGGCGGAAGGAAGGTCTGACGGTTTCGGCGCTCGCGGCGGCGGTGGATGCCCCGGAACACCGGGTCAGGCGTGCCATCAACCGCGGGCTCGGGTATCGCAACTTCGCGCAGTTCGTCAATGTGCACCGGATCGAAGCAGCCTGTGTGATCTTGTCCGATCCCGCACAAGCAGACACACCGGTTCTGTCAATCGCCTACGACGTCGGTTTCGCGTCCGTCGGGCCGTTCAATCGCGCGTTTCGCGAGAAACACCAACAATCCCCGACTGAGTATCGCAACCTGCATGGTGCAATAGTCGCCGAGAAATTGTAACATCTCAGCGGCGACCAGTAGTCGAGAAAGTCAGTTTCCATGTCCGACTCAATGCTCGCAGCAGAGCCAGCCATCCGCCTCGTCGCTTTTCTGGGCGTTCTGGCTGCGATGGCGCTGTGGGAAGTTGCAGCACCCCGGCGCAGACGGGATATTCCGCGCGTTCTGCGATGGACAAATAATCTGGCGCTCGTGGTGCTTGACACGGCCATCCTGCGGCTGACCTTTCCGATCCTCGCGGTTGGCCTTGCGGTGATGGCCGAAGAGCGCGGATGGGGGCTTTTCAACAACGTGGATGCGCCAGTTTGGGTCGCCATCGTGGTCTCGATGCTTCTTCTCGACCTTGCGATTTACCTTCAGCACGTGATGTTCCACGCGGTACCGGGGCTCTGGCTGCTGCACCGGATGCATCACGCCGATCTCGATTTCGACGCCACCACGGGCTTGCGGTTTCACCCGGTGGAAATCCTCATCTCGATGGGGATCAAGCTTGCGGTCGTTGCAGCCGTAGGGCCGCCTGCTGTCGCCGTGCTGCTGTTCGAGGTCATCCTCAACGCGACGGCGCTTTTCAATCACGCCAACGTTGATCTTCCGCGCCCGGTGGATCGTATGCTCAGATGGATCGTCGTGACCCCGGATATGCACCGCGTGCACCATTCCGTCGATCCGCGTGAGACCAACTCGAATTTCGGCTTCAATTTACCGTGGTGGGACCGGCTGTTGGGAACTTACGTCGCGCAACCTACGAAGGGGCACAAGGGTATGGAGATCGGTATCGAGCAGTTTCGCACACGCCGCGACCTTTGGCTCGACCGGATGCTCATTCAGCCCCTGCTCGGCCCGGCGAGCGGAGGTGCGCTCGACGCCCGAAGCCATCGGAAGCGATCATCATCCGCCTCATCCGAGCAAACCAAGCCAAGCACCGAATAGTAGACTGAAAGTCTTGAACCAATGACCTTTTTCGGCGCAATATCGTCGTCAGTCAGTGTGCGGCATTCGTTAAAATGGGTTCCAACGGCCCAGAGCCGACATCCAGGGCACCGCTCGGATGCCGCATCGGCAGCCCGCATTGCCGCCATTCGCTGCAGCCGCAAAATTTGACCTGGTTCGAACTCTCGGATCGCGGACAAAGTGGACCTATCGAGTTCAAGGCGCGATCAATACTTCGCGCTCAAGTTCCATTGCAAAGCCAAGCGGCAATCCAGACACGCCTAGCCGACATTCGTCACAACCCGCCGCCGCATGCAGCGGTCGCCAAAGCGGCCATTAGCAACCAGATGCAGCATTTCTATCCAACCAATGCCTCGGCCGGTGCGAAACGCTCTTTGGCCACATGTAAACAAAGGCATTCCGGTGCAATCCATGCTACCTTCCCACGGATAGTATTCTGGTAGCGGGTATTTGAGATGGGACGAGTGCGGCGAGGTTTGAGTGAAGGGCAGGCGCAAGCTTTAGAGGCGGCCTTCAAGGCAGCCAAAACCTACCGCGAGGAACTGCCAAATGGGCCGGCCCGGCCTGTCTTGGGACTTGGTGAAGCTGCCAGCCGCTTTTTGGGCCCTCTTCCTGAAACGGGGGTGCCGGAAAGTGAGGTAATCGGGGACATCGTGCAACTTTCTGAAGGCGGTCTGCACAAAATGGCGGGGCCGACCTTCTTCGGCTATGTCCTCGGCGCGTCGCATCCCGTCGGTGTAGCCGCCGACATTCTGGTATCAGCCTGGGGGCAGAACGCGGGCTCATCTTTTGAAACGCCTGCAATAACCGGAATGGAGCGCGCTGTTTGCAACTGGGTAATAGAGTTGCTGTCACTGCCGCCCGAAAGCGGAGCCGGTCTTGTGACCGGCGGCACAGTGGCAAACATGGTTGGCGTCATGGCCGCACGCAATGCGCTGCTGGCTGCCCAGGGGTGGAATGTTGAAGCTGACGGGCTGTTTTCGGCACCCGAGATTCCCGTTTTGATCGGGCAGGATGCGCATTCCGCCCCATTCGCTGCCCTGCGTTATGCTGGCTTTGGCGCGGGCCGGACAAACATCGTCACGGCGGACGGCGAAGGGAGGATAAAGCCGGATGCGTTCCGGGCTGCCCTGGACAGCTGCAGCAGCCCGCCGCTTGTCATCCTGCAGGCAGGTCAAATAAACACCGGCGCCTTCGACCCGTTTGCCGAGCTCATCCCAATGGTGCGCGAGCGGAACGGCTGGGTTCATGTGGATGGTGCTTTCGGGCTCTGGCTCGCTGCTGTACCCGAACTGGCAAACCGGTTGGAGGGGGTTGCTGAAGCGGACAGTTGGGCGATAGACCTGCACAAGTGGCTTAATGCTCCATTCGATGCTGGCATGGTTATCGTGCGCGACCGGGCGCCGCTCGTTGCGTCAATGTCTGCCCGCGGCGCCTATCTCCCGGAAACAACAGAGCATTGGGAACCAAGTGATTCAACGCCGGAACTCTCCCGGCGTGCAAGAGGTGTCCCGAGCTATGCGATACTTCGG
Source organism: Ruegeria arenilitoris (assembly GCF_013032855.1). Lineage (GTDB taxonomy): Bacteria > Pseudomonadota > Alphaproteobacteria > Rhodobacterales > Rhodobacteraceae > Ruegeria > Ruegeria arenilitoris. The sequence continues at coordinate 196,390 of NZ_WQDA01000004.1, read as the reverse complement.
CACCTTGGCCGGACGGGAGTTTGCGAACTGGTAGCACGCCATTGCCGCCTGGCGGAGCGAATTGCCCGAACGGTTTCGAACGAGCCCGGCCTGACAGTTCTGAACCAGATCCACAGCAATCAGGTCGCAATCTGCTGCGGCGAGGGGCCGGATGGCAACGATCTGACCATGCGGGTCCTTCAGCGCGTTCAAGACAATGGAAAGGTATACCCTACCCACGGCGAATGGGCGGGTCGGAAGATCATTCGAGCCTCTGTAATCGGATACGATATGAGGGAAGAGGATGCTGATCTTCTGTCATCCGAGATCATTGAAGCTTATCGTCTTTGTGCTGCTGGCGTTTTCTGATTTGGCCAGAAATTTTATTGCTGCAGTCAGGCATTAATGAGCTTCAATGGGCTCGAATGGGCCATTCGGTGTCACTGCGAGCAACCCTTCGACCCGCCTGGCACCCCCTGCGCAGCCGGCCCATAGCAGCCGTTTTCAAGCTCCTTTTTTTGCCTGATCGGGAGCTTTTTCTCGAAGTTGGCAACACCTGCGAAGTTCAATGGCCGCCCCATGAATGAGGCGGCCGCTCTCGCATTACTTTCAATGAGGCAGAGAGCCTATCCGCGGCTCAGGATTTCCTCGCCGAGGATCTGCATGATTTTCTGTCCGGCCTCGCTGGCCCAATTGACCGAAAGTTCCGCAAGCAGCGCGCTGGTTGTGGTGAGCTCGACACCGCCTCGCTCCATTTTGCGGAACGCCATCTCATCCGTCAGCGCAGTGGGAGACCCGGAAGCATCAACCACTGCGGTCACGGCAAAGCCCTCTTCGGCGGCACTGATCGCAGGCGGGGCAAGACACACGTCAGTGGTTATGCCTGCCATGATGAAATGCCTGCGCCCGGTGTTGCGGCAGGCAGCGGCAAAGGCGCTGTCATCCCAGCAGTTCACCACGCCAGGGCGCTTGATCCGCGCGGCGAAGGCATCCGGGGCAATCTCTTCCAGCGCGGGCATCAGCGGCCCCTGCATGTTGTCTTCCATGCTGGAAGTCAGCACCAGCGGCATGCCAAGCGCCGCCGCCGTCCGCGCCAGGGCCCGTGTGTTGGCTTCGATCAGATCGCGGTCAACGGACTTTGCCCAGTTCATGGTGCCAACCTGATGGTCGATCAGAACAATGGCTGCGTTTTCGGGGGTCACTTTTTTGGAGGTCATGTTGATGTCCTTTCCTGGTTAAGAGATTTCGGATGCGGGCAGTTCGAAGATCAGGAGCTCAGCGCCGGCTGCAGCCTCAACCGCCACGTCCCCGGCACGGAGCAGTCCCAGCCCATCCCCTTTCCTGAGGGCGCGGCCGGCAGCAGTTGCCTCGCCTTCGATCATAAAGATGTAGAGGCTGCGGTCAGGGCTGGACGGGCTGAAGTTCAGCACGCTGCGGCGGTCGAAGTTGCCGTAGCTAAGGCGCACCTCCTGCTGCACGACAAGTGAGTCCTCGGCGCCGTCTGGCGACAGCACCAGCTGGAACCGGTTGCTGTGGTCCGAGGTTTCCAGCTCCTTGCTGGAATAAGTCGGCGCCAGGCCTCTGGCCCGCGGCTCGAACCAGATTTGCAGCGCACGCATTGGCTTCGTCCGCGAGTTGTTCACCTCGTTGTGCAGGATGCCTGTACCGGCGGTGATCACCTGAAGACCTTTCGACTTCACAGTACCGTTGTGAACGGGCACCACCGGATCGATATGCGAAACCTCTCCGCTCACCATGAAGGTGACGACTTCGACATCCCGGTGCGGATGCAGGCCAAAGCCTTGGGCGTCCGGTGCAAGCGTGCCGTCGTCAATTGTGATCAGCGGGCCGAACCGCCGGCGCCCTTCTGCAAGGTGCGGCTTGAACGACAGATGCGCCTGCATGAAGCCGAAGTCCTTGAACTCACGGGTCGCGGCGGGGTGATAGACCATCTCCGTCTGCATTTCTCATCTCCTGGCCTGTTCGCTGAGATAGAATTTAGGGATCTCTTTCGTTCTGGAAAATGATCTGTTTGTTAACTACTGTTCGGATTTATGAACGATAGATTCTATTCCTGCGCCAAGGCCCTGGTGGCCACTGTGCGCGCCGGGTCGATGAGCGCGGCAGCTGCGGAGCTGAACACCACGAAGTCGGCGATCAGCCAAAAGCTGGCGTTGTTTGAAGCCGAATTGGGGCTGGTCCTGCTGGACCGGTCTGGGCGGGCGGTGGCCCCGACCGCGGCTGGGCGCAGAATTTTCGAGATTTGCGCAGGCCCGGTGGATGTAGCGCTTGAGGCCGAGGCGCAGCTTGGCTTCGTCCGAAGCGGGAAGATTGCAGGACGGGTGTCAGTCTCAGGACCCAACAGTCTTCTTTGCACCGTGCTTGTCCCGCTTCTGGCAGGCCTTCGGTCCCGCTACCCGGCTATCGAACTTGAATTGCATGCCGATGATTCAAAATCGGATTTTGCGGCAGAGGACATAGATCTGTCCTTCAGAACCGGCCCTGCAGATAAAAGGCGGTTTATTTCGGCTGCCCTGCCGTCCGCGCAGCGCGCGCCTCTTGCCAGCCCGGCCTTTGCAGAATGGATGCCCCGTCTCTCTCGGCCTGCTGATTTGGCCAGGTTGCCCTGTGTATTGCGCACCCAAGAATCCGGCAAATGGGCGTTTCGAAATAAGGAAGGGCAACAGGAGATCATCGAGCCGACGATCGGCCTGCGCGTCAATTCGATGGAGCTTGCATTTGCAGCTGTCCTTGCCGGGCAAGGAGCAGCACTGCTCCCGTCCTTGCTGACAGAGGTGCATATTCAAGCTGGCAATCTCGTGCGCCTGATCCCTGACTGGTCTGCCGATCCAGTGGCACTGACTTTGCTTTGCCGTCCTGAACGTTTGGCTGCTCCCCAGGTTGCGGCGGTACGGCGCCATATCCTGGATGCATGCGGCAACAACGGCTTCCTGGGGACAGAGCTTCAATACGAGAAAGTCTAACAGCTTACCAAAGCTCGGTTTGGCACCGTGACGATTAGGCCTGCCTCCCTCCAAGTCAGCCGATAGGAACGGCCCATTCCGGACATTCACCGACTGGTCGACCTGCTGCGGCGCGGCCCGTCGAACCTGCCATTCGCTGCAAATGCAAAATCTCGACGTCTGCGAATTCACAGGATGCGGACAAAGTGTGAATTCGCTGCGTTTGCACCAAGGTCTGAAATATCGAGTAACCGGCCGCATATGCGCGGCTGGTCTTTCAGTTTTACCGATCTCTGAGGAGATTTTCAGGTCGGTTCCGTTTCTCCGGCGGGTTGGAATGTTCAGCCGGTCTCACCAAATCCTTTCGGTACTGGCAGATCAGGCAAGGTCGCCGCTCGTTTTTGCAGGGCCCGCCCGATAACTACACGGCTGATTTCGGTTGTCCCGTCCACAATCCGCAGCATTTGCGCGAGGCGGGACAAACGATCCAGACCATAAGGCTGCAGCAGACCCATGCCGCCCAACACTTGCGTACAGGTGTTCGCAGCCTTCACTGCGGCATCTGGCACAAACCGTTTGGCATGAGCGGCCATCAGAGGGCCTTCGGGCGTGCCAAGGGATTCTGCCGCCTTTCGATAAAGCAGCTTGGAGGCTTCAAGATCGGTTGCAACCTCGCCCAGCATCCACTGGATCCCGTCCAGATCGAGGTTCTTGCCACCAAACATCTTGCGGTTCTTGGAATAGGACAGCGCCGTATCCAATGCAGCTTGCATCAATCCACAGCATCCTGATGCAATCGAAACGCGGGCAATATCGATCGCCATGAGTGAGCCTTGCAGGCCCTGGCCAATGGGTAGGATGATATTGTCTTCGCTCACCACGACTTTGTCCATGTACATCTCGGCCAGAGGCAGGAAGTTGTAGGACGGGGTGTCGTAGAGCGGACCAAAGCTGAGGCCCGGAGTGTCGGCCGGGATGGCAATCATCGCCATATCCTTGTGGCCGGGCTCATTGCTGGTCTTGACCACCGTGAAATAGATATCAGCCTCGGTCGCCAGGCTGACCCATGCCTTCGCACCGCTGATCGTCCATGTGCCGTCGTCATTGATCACGGCTCGCGAATACATGTTTGTGGCATCCGATCCGGATTGCGGTTCGGTCAGTGCAAAGTTCGCCAGTTTGCGGCCCGAGGTCAGATCCCGTGCCCATTTTTCCTTGAAGGTATCTGTGCCATAACCGCAGCCCGCGAAGGTGCAGATGTTATGCATCGACAGGGCAAAAGCATAAGCGCCATCTCCGAGCCCCAGCTGTTCGTAGACCTGAATGCCCTCTGAAAGTGGCAAGCCCTGGCCGCCAAACTCTTCGGGGGCGTAGAGCCCGGTCAGGCCAGCGGCCCCGGCCTTGTCCGACGCATCACGGGGCCATATCTTCGTGGCGTTCCAAGCGTCCACATTGGGCAGGATGACCTGCTCGGCGTGGTCGCGTGCGGCCTGGAGTATGGTGGCGAGTTTGTCTGACATTGGTGGATCCTTTCAATGGCGATTGTTCTCAGATGACGCCACAACCCGGCAATCGTGGATGGCCAGACTGATGAGCTATGAAGGCGAAACTTCAGCTGAAAATGCTTCTATGCGGCAAGATTTAGCGAGCCAGCCCGTTAAGCTCTATCTCGTGTGCTGACAGATAATTGTCCAAAAGTGACAAATGGCCGCTTATGTATGTGATTTGCGATATGCGCTGGGTGTACTGCCGGTCCAGCGTTGAAAGGCCCTGTGGAAATTGGCAGCCGAGGAAAAGCCGACATCATGTGCGATGGCCTCAACGCTTTTGCGTCCCGCTTGTAGATCGCGGATCGCGATGTCGCGCCGCAGGGCATCCTTGATCGCCTGAAACGACGTCCCATCCGACTGCAACCTGCGGATCAGGGTGCGCGGGGTCATGTGCATTGCGGATGCTGTCTGGGTCAGGGTTGCCGCGTCCCATCCCGTTTGGCCCAGATACGTGCGCACCCGCAGCGATTGGGTGTGTTCGCGGGAAGAGGTAAAAATCCAGTCTCGCGGCGCGTTTTGCAAAAACCGGTCAAGATCAGCTGTACTTCGAGTCTGCACTGGACCCAGTGCATTCGGGTCAAACGCGATGGCGGTGGCGGGTTGGCCAAACCGTAGCGGTGCGGGAAAGATGATCGCGTAATCCTGATCAAAGTCCGGGCGGTCAAATGCGAAATCGACGCCCCTGACCGGAACCTCGTGCCCGGCCAACCAAGACAAAAGCCCGTGGGCAAGTTTGAGGATCAGCATATGTCCAAACCGCTGAAGCGGCACGTCACCTTGTGGTTTCAGGGTAAGCACCAACGCGTTGTCGGCGTCCTCCAGATCAAACTGATAATCATCCAGCAGCAAGTTCCAGAACGTTGAAAACCGGTAGAGCGCCGATGCAAGAGACGTGGCTTCCCTGACAGTGGTCAGAAGATGTTGTAGGGCCCTCGGCCGGACGGGTCTGCTCCAAAGCCCCATCATCTCATCACCGGTCTCAACTGCGGCAAGTTGATAGAGGCAAACGATCTGATCCAGCGTGACGCGACCATTCGGCGAGCGCGTATCCGCGTTCAGACCGGACCGGCTAAGCAGCGACGCCATCTGCGCCTCTGGGCACAGGGCACGCAGCGCCGCCAGCCAGTCATCGACAAACTGGCTGGAAACCGTGGAAAGGATCGTTGGCGTGACATTGGTCATAACGCCTCAGGAGGTATCACCAATTCCGGTCGATATGAAACGCAGGCTTGCAGATGGCGGCCTTCGCAGATGACAGAATGTCAATGTCTCAACCAGATAACGCTCTGCTTGAACTCATTTCAGTGGGGTCAGGCGACTTCGAACAACGCTGTGGCCCCCATGCCTCCGCCAACACACATGGAGGTCACCACGTATTTTACGCCACGACGCCTCCCCTCAAGCAGAGCGTGCCCGACTTGTCTCGCACCTGTCATGCCGTAGGGGTGGCCAATCGATATCGCACCGCCGTTCACGTTGTAGATTTCGGGATCGATCCCAAGGTGGTCGCGGCAATAGAGAACCTGGCAGGCAAAGGCTTCGTTAAGCTCCCAAAGGCCGATGTCTTCGATGCGAAGACCTGCATTCTTAAGCAGCTTTGGAATGGCATAGATTGGGCCGACCCCCATCTCTTCCGGTGCGTTTCCTGCAACAGCCATGCCGCGATAGATACCTAGCGGTGTGAGGCCCCGCTGCTCAGCCATTTTGCCTTCCATGAGCACACAAGCCGAGGCACCGTCAGAAAGCTGGCTTGCGTTTCCGGCAGTGATCACGCCTCCTTCGACAACCGGGTTCAGCTGGCCAAGTGTTTCGGCCGTCGTACCCGGCCTGTTGCCTTCGTCTTTTGACAAGGTCACTTCTTCCAGGGTTTCCTCTCCGGTTTCGCGATTCTTGACCCGCTTTATCGCAGTGATCGGGACAATCTCGTCATCAAAGGCGCCAGCAGCCTGAGCCCGGGCCGTCCGACCTTGGGAAAGTGCAGCATATTCATCCTGGGCGTCACGACTGATCCCATATGCCTGCGCCACATTTTCCGCCGTCATCAGCATCGGCATATAGGCATGTTCAGATTGGGCGATAACGTTTGGATCTTTCTCATCGCCCGCCCATTTCAGATAGGCATTCTGCAGGGTGGAAATATTTTCCTGCCCGCCTGCCACGGCGACATTCTGACCATCCACAATGACCTGCTTTGCAGCCGTCGCAATGGCCATCAACCCGGAGGAACATTGCCTGTCGATCGTCTGTCCTGCCACCGTATTGGGAAGGCCCGCCGCCAGCGCCGACAAACGAGCGACATTCATGCCTGCTGTCCCCGCCGTAAGGACCGATCCGATGACGACATCTTCGATCGAACCGGGGTCCACGCCTGCACGTTCAACAGCGTGCTGAATAGCGTGCCCCATCATGGTAGGGGATTTAATGTTGTTCAGCGCACCCTTGAAGGCAACCCCAATCGGGGTTCGGGCGGTTGAGACGACAACGGCTTCTCTCATGATTTTTCCTTTTTGGCATCAAAATACGCGGTAAGTGTCACGCCCGAGGTTGCGAGTTCTTCCAACAAAGGCGCAGGCGTGAACCACATCTCGCCATAGGCGCCAAGCGACTGCCGATAGTGGGTCATGCGTTCCAGAATCTGGCTTAATCCAATCTCGTCGGCATAGTGCATCGGGCCGCCGCGCCAGTTTGGAAAGCCATAGCCATTGACCCAGATCAGGTCGCAATCACCCGGGCGCGTTGCAATGCCCTCTTCAAGGATCAAAAAGCCCTCGTTGATCAGGGGATAGAGACATCGCTCAAGGATTTCCTGATCGTCGATGTCCCTGCGTTTCACGCCATGCAGGTCCGACAGCTCGGAACTGATTTGAACCATCTCAGGGTCTTCGACCCGTGTCCGTCCCTCGTAGACATAGCTTCCACGCCCGGTTTTCTGACCCAGTCGGCCCAGTTCAAACAACATGTCCTGCACGGCCTGGTATGTGGGGTCATGTGCGATTTCACTTCGCCGCTCCTGACGCACGCGGGCGCCCACATCGACCCCAGCCAGATCCGCCATCGCGTGAATGCCCATGGCCATGCCGAAGTTCTCAAGGACGTCATCCACTTGTTTCGGCGTCGCCCCCTCAAGAAGCAGACGAGATCCTTCGCGAAAGTATGGCTCCAGCATCCGGTTTCCAACAAAGCCGTAGCACACGCCAACCGTGACTGGGAGCTTCCGGATCTTCTTTGCGACTGTAATTGCCGTTGCGATGACCTCTGGAGCGGTCTTGACGCCGCGCACCACCTCCAGCAAGCGCATGACATTTGCCGGGCTGAAGAAATGGAGGCCAATCACATCCTCCGGGCGGGACGTGACCGCGGCGATTTCATCAAGATCCAATGTCGATGTGTTTGAGGCCAGTATCGCGCCAGGTTTGGCGTGCTGGTCTAGGCTCGCGAAAATTTGGTGTTTGACATTCATGCTTTCAAACGCCGCTTCAATGATCAGGTCGGCCTCTGCAAGGTCGCCGTAGCTGAGCGTCCCGGTGGCGTTGGATACGATGGACTCTGCCCGATCGGCACTGAGCCGCCCTTTTTGGGCCGCGCGCTGGAAATGCTCCCGGACCATTTCCAGCCCCTGTTCAAGCGCACTTTGCGTGGTTTCCAGAAACGTGACCCGATACCCCGCCTGAAGAAAGGCGATGGCAATGCCGCGCCCCATTGTTCCGGCACCAATCACGGCGACCGATGAAATGCTACGTGGTTGGTCAGCACCGGTAACGCCGGGAACCTTGGTGCATTCACGCTCTGCAAAGAACAGATGCCGCCCCGCGCGCGATTGAGGTGTGTCGAGCAGTTCAGCGAAACCCGCCTTCTCTTGTGCCAACCCCTCGGCCAGCGGCATTTCGCACGCGGTCTCGATGGACACCAAACATCGTTCAGGGGCGACAAGGTTTTTGGACGTGTGCGCTATCTGGTCTCGGAAACCCGTCAGATATCCCTTCGGATCAGGGTGTGTGACGGTCATATCCGCGCAACTGCGTTTCGGATCGCCCTCATGGCTGACACTTGTGGCGAAACCCAAAACATGCGCGCGAAAATCCTGGTCGTTCTCAAATAGTGCGTCGACCAGCCCACAAGACAGGGCATATTCGCCTTTCACGGGATCACCCGAGAGGATCATTTGCGTTGCCGCTTCCAGCCCGGCAATCCGGGGTAGTCGCTGGGTGCCTCCGGCACCAGGCAGCAGCCCCAGTTTGATCTCAGGTAGGCCCATCACGGCATCCGGCGTGGCGACACGGTAATCACAGGCAAGCGCGATCTCCAGCGCACCACCCATCGCGGGACCTGCTATCGCGGCGATAATGGGTTTCTTGCTGGTTTCAATCGTTTCACACAGGTCTGGCAAGTCCGGCTTGTCCCAAACTGCCCCGGTACGGAACTCGACGATGTCAGCGCCGCCGCAAAAGAGCGGCAGAGCCGAGCATAGAACGATAGCTTTGACCTGTTCATCGGCGTCCAACTCGTGGATGGCCGAGGAAAGCGCCAGTCGCATCTTGAGACCAAGAGCGTTCACTGGCGGGGCATTCAGCTCAATGAAAGCGACACCCTCGGTATGTTTAATGGAAATCATGTTTGGAAACCTCAATTGGACTGTTTGGCAAGATCTTGTTCGATCTCTGCCCAATCGTCGAAGTGGATTACATTGCAGGGTGAATTCACGTTCTCGAGCCAGACAAAGACGGAGATGAATGGCTGGTCATAGACCCGGGTGGCGTGGGGATCGCCCGCCGCGTTCCAGATAAGTGATCCAGCCGGATAATCCTGCCAGTCACGGGTGCCAAACCGCCAACCAGATTTCTCGGAAAGGTTCAGGTACAGTTCTGGCGCGTCGTGGTTGTGGTCGCGATACAGCGTCCTTGGTCCCAGCATGAAAATGCCAAGGTTGAAATCGAGATGGTGATATCCACATGCATCCGGCCCGATCAGCAGAGTATGCAGGTTGCACCTTGTGTATCCCTCTCCCAAATCGGCACCGGGGGGATAGAATTGGGCGTTGTCTTCGCGCCAGATCAGATCATCCTTGGCCGCTTTCAGACAGCCTGCGATTTCCTGCAATTCCGGGGCTGCAATCCCGGCGACAGCGTTCTTCAGAACCTCATCATGCCGGGTTCCTTGGGGAGGTAAGTCAATGAGCTTCTCATCGGACAGGTCCATGGCTGCCAGCTTGTCCAACGTCAGATCAACGCCGCGCGTGGCAGCTCTGTGAGCCTGCAGATAGGTGACAATGGATTGAATAAGCGCCTGAATACGGCGTTGTTTGTCTGTCATGATTTTAAGTCCGAGCGCGTTGAAATATCTTGCCGCACGAGTTTCTTGTCGAGTTTGCCGACGCTGGTTTTAGGTAGGCGGTCGACAAAGATTAATTCGTCTGGAACTGCCCATTTTGAGATCTCGCCTGCGTCAACCCGCGACTGGATTTCTTCCATGACTCTCAAGCGCACAAGATCCGGGTCGGCATCCTTTGCGGCTTGAGCGACCAACACTGGCCTTTCGCCCCATTTCGCGTGCGGTAGCCCGATTGCTGCGACGTCCTCAACGCCGCTGCAAGACGATGCTATGTTTTCCAGTGCCAGTGAGGATATCCATTCGCCGCCGGTCTTAATCACATCCTTGAGGCGGTCAGTAATCTGCAACGATCCATTCTCGCGGATATACCCAACATCCCCGGTATGCAGATACCCACCGTCCCAAAGCTCATCCGAGGCATGCGCATTATCCAGATAGCTTTGTGTCAACCAGGGAGCCCGAGCAACAACTTCGCCGGTTGTTTCGCCGTCATGTGGGACGTCCTGCATATCCGGTGTCACAACACGAAGGTCGACAAGAGGGCCGGGAAAGCCGGTTTGCGCCTGCATCTCGGGGTCATTGCTGGACAAATCGGCCACCGTCAGAAACGGACAGGTTTCGGACATCCCATAGGCCGCATGCAAGGATATGCCCGCCGCCGCGGCGCGGTCCTGCAGGCCTCGCGGCAAAGCGGCCCCGCCAATGATCACTTTCCATCTGTCCAGGTCAATTTGTGGGCAGCCCGGATGGTCGAGCACCATTGACAGAACCGTGGGCACGCAGTGTGAAAAGGTGACGTTTTCGTCTGCAATCAATCGCAAGATTGTGTCAGGGTCATATCGACCGGGATAGACCTGACGCAGCCCCAGCATCGTTGCGGCATATGGAAATCCCCAGCCGTGGACGTGAAACAAGGGCGTCAGCGGCATGTAGACGTCGCCGCGATGAAATCCGGCATTCCCGGGCCATGCGCCGAAACCTGCGATCAAGCCCAATGTGTGAAGGACCAACTGCCGATGTGAATAGCTCACCCCTTTGGGATTGCCGGTGGTCCCGGTTGTATAAAACAAGGTTGCCGTTTGGTTTTCATCGAAGTCCGGGAAGTCAAAGCTGCCTGGGGCTTTGCCTATCCACTCTTCATATCCTTCTCCGTCTCCAATCGGCACGATGGTGATGTCCCGATCAAAGCCCGATTTGATACCCTCAATGAGCGGCATGAAATCGCGGTGCACGATGATCAGATCCGGTTGCCCATGGTTGATCGTGTAAAGAACCTGAGCAGGAGATAGTCGCACGTTGATCGTGAAAAGGGATGCACCCATCATCGGGATCGCGAAAAAACACTCAAGATAGCGGTGGGTATCCCAATCCATGACACCGACGCGCATACCCTCATGTATCTCGCTCGCCTTTAGAGAATTGGCAAGTTGGCGCACGCGTTTGCCCAAGTCCGCGTAGCTCAGTCGCATTTCGGTGCCGCTGACGATCTCTTGGCTGGCTGACGCGAGCTGGGATCCGGCCAGCAAGTGTTTAATCAGCAACGGATAGCCATATGCATTTGGCGAAGGTGAAAGTGGTGGCATGAAGGTGGAATCCCATAAATTCTCTATCTGCTAATCTGGCATTTCTCACCCAGTTGAAGAATTGAAAGAAATTTCCTTTCATCAAGAAATTCTAACCGATCACATCGCACCGCGAATTGCGTGCTACCCCCTGACAGGTTATGAAAAAGAGTATCAATACCCTGCTATATTCGCGCCCGTCGTCGGATAACTCTGCTTGAGGGTAAGCAGAATTGATTTCATCGAGGAGATGCAGCAATGACCACTCACATGCCCACGCTGGTTTCACTGCGCGCTTTTGAGGCGGTGGCGCGTCACAAGAGTTTCCGAAAGGCCGCTGACGAGATTTGTGTGACGCATGCGGCAGTCAGCCACCAGGTCAAAGCATTAGAAACAACAATCGGCGTTAAATTACTGGAACGCACAAGCCGTTCGGTCGAGCTAACACCGGCTGGCGAGCAATATTACCCGCCAATACGCGAACACATTCAGGGAATCATCAAAGCCACTCGGCGCATCCAGACACCTGAGGAACCGGACGTGTTGCTCGTTCAGTCCTACGCAAGTTTCAATACAATGTGGTTACAGCCCAGATTGGCAGACTTTCTTCAGGATAATCCGGACACACGCGTGCGCATCGTCTCTACCTTTGAAGACGGTGATTATGACATGCACCGGTTCGATGTGGGCGTGTTCAACGCGCCACCATTTGACAAACGGTTTGACTATAGCCCCTTGTTCGAAACGGATATCTACCCGGTATGTGCTCCGGAGGCCTTGAAAACCGCAAGCGGTGGAATGCCGCTGGAAGAGCTAAGAAATTTCCTGTTGCTGAGTGTCCCAAACACATGGAATGAGCCGGATGACTGGGACTGCTGGTTGGATGCGGCGGGCTTAGATCGCGAAACGATGAAATTTGGCTCTGTTTTCGACAATTACCCGCTGGTCCGTGAAGCTGTTCTAAAAAATCACGGTATCAGCGTCGCAAGAGCACCGTTTTGCACGCGTGACCTTGAAAGGGGGCGCCTGGTCAAACCGTTTGATATTTCGGTGCCCGAGCCAGGCAGCTGGTATCTGGCGACGCAAAAAGAACGTGCACCCAACCCAAAGCTCGATACGTTTGTTGACTGGCTGTTCGAACAGATCGAAGCCGACCCAACCATGCGGCTATTTCGGGCCTGATCTGATGAATTCCAGCTTTGTCGTCAGCGCGCGTCAGGACTGACGTGCGCCTGCTTCGGATGCGACGCGAGGGACGAGTGCGCGAACCAGTTCAGTCATATCCAGTGAGCCGACTGTCTTCTCCCCATCCTTGACAACATAGGCGTGTGACGTATCCCCGCCGGACCGCGCGATCATGCTTTCGAGCGTGTCGTTCACGTCCACTTCGCCATGGGCATCTTCTGGCACTTGGCCACCGTCCAGCGGGGTCATGATCGAGCGGACCCGCAGAACCCGTGCTCGGTTGATGTCGCTCACGAAGTCTTCGATGTAAGGATCGTTGGGGTTCAACAGAATATGCTGCGGCTCGCCCTGCTGCACGACAAAGCCGTCTTTAAGGATCACAAGGTGATCGGCCAGCTTCAACGCCTCATCTAGATCGTGAGTGATGAAGATGATGGTCTTGTGCAGCTCTTTTTGCAGCTCGAGCAGCAGGTCCTGCATGTCGGTTCGGATCAGTGGGTCAAGAGCCGAGAAAGCCTCGTCCATCAGCATGATCGGTGTGTTCGCGGTCAGCGCCCGGGCAATGCCCACACGCTGTTGCATCCCACCGGACAATTGCGCTGGATAATGGTTCTCGAACCCGCTCAGACCCACGCGATCCAGCCACTTGGCGGCTTCACGGTCGCAAGTCGCCTCGTCCTCGCCGCGCACCGAGAGCGGCATGCCTGCGTTCTTCAGCACGGTTTTGTGCGGCAAAAGCGCGAACTTCTGGAACACCATCGACATCTTTTCCTGTCGAGCATGGCGCAACCCGTCCTCGGACAATTGCATCACGTCCTCACCCTGCACGATGATCTCGCCCGCAGTGGGTTCGATCAACCGGTTCAGGTGGCGGATCAGAGTAGATTTCCCAGAGCCGGACAGGCCCATGACCACTGTGATTTCCCCCGCCTGCATATCGACGTTGATGTTGTTGAGCCCCAACACGTGCCCGTGCTGCGCCAGCAATTCTTCCTTGCCCATGCCTCCTTTGGCATGCTGCAACACGTCCTTGTCGCGGGCGCCAAAGATTTTATAGAGCCCGGACAGGCGGACCATTGGTTGTGTCATTGAACCGGCTCCTTAATGTTTGACTTGGGTCTTATCGACCCGTGTGAGAGCTGCCTTGGACACGCGGTCAAGGATCACGGCCAGCAGAACAATGCCGATGCCCGCGACGATGCCCACACCCAGTTCAAGGTTTCGGATACCGCGCAACACGTTCACGCCAAGGCCAGGGGCCGAAACAAGAGAGGCGATCACGACCATGGCAAGGCTCATCATGATGGTCTGGTTGATTCCTGCCATGATATTGGGCAGCGCTAAAGGGAGTTGAACCCGCATCAGTTTCTGGCGGTCCTTCATGCCAAAGGCATTGGCCGCCTCGATCACATCCCTGTCGACAAGCCGGATGCCAAGGTCGGTCAAACGGATCACCGGCACAATCGCGTAAAGGATGATCGCAATCCCGTACAGTTTGGATTCCGTGACCGAGAACAAGAAAATCAGAGGGATCAGGTACACGAATGTCGGCAGGGTCTGCAGCAGGTCGAGCAACGGAACGACGCCTTTTTGCAATCGGTCGGATTTCGACATGGCAATTCCAATGGGCACACCGAACAGCACCGAAATCGTCGTACACACAAAGACGATCGACAGGGTTTGCATCGCCACATCGTAGTGGTCTACGAGGGCCAGCATCATAATCGAGGCGGCCACGAAGATCGTCACAGGGCGCGAACGTGACGCGTACCAGGAAATCGCCACCAGAAGCGGTACCATGATGAACCATGGCGTCGCTTCAAACAGCCAAAGTGCGCCATCCAATATCCAGCTCAATGGCTGCGTGATCGGGTCCAGAACGGTTTTCAGGACCGGTTTGGCTGCCAGAAACCCTTCTTCGATCCCGTTGGTTACATCGCGCGACTGCCATATGCGGTTGCAGCTTTCGTGCAGATTATCAAACGAGGGAATTGGAATGAGCGGCTCAGAGGCCTCTTCTCCTACTGCTTGCGCCGCAAGATCCGCCAGCGAAAGAGGCGCTTTGTCATCGGACGTGCCACACCATTCGCTCAAACCCAATGCGCTGAATAACTTGTCATAGAAGGCCATTTATCCCACTTTCCGATCTACTTCAGTGCGTTAGGGGCATCGCTGAGGATGCCCCTGTCCATGCAGTTTACTGCAGCAAGGCGGAAAGTTTTTCGCGCGCAGCATCGTTAAGCCACGCCCCCCAGACATCCTTGTAGGTTGTTAGGAAATGCACCGCGCCTTCATCGTAGGAGGCATTGTTGTCTTCAACCCATGCCAGCGTTTCGCCCATCTGTGCGTTGGTGAAGGATAGATTTGTCATCAGGTCAGACACTGCTGTGTTTTCGGCCATGAATTCTTTCGACAGAACTGTAACGACTTCACTGCGGGGGAAGGCGCTCATTTCTGGCGTCGCGCATTCCGCTGTGATGTTGCAGGCGTGCTTTTCAGGGTCATGGGGGCCCATATCGACCAGGGTCATCGGGTATTTGCCCAGTACCGATGTTGGTGCCCAATAAAAGCCGAACCATGGCTCTTTGTTTTCGTAGGCGGCAGCGATCGAAGCCGCAAGGGTTTCGCCTGATCCATGCACGAAGTTTTCAATGCCTGCATCAATCAGCCCGCCTGCCTTCATCAGGTTGGTGCTGACATTTAGACAGGTCCATCCCTCGGGGCAGTTGTGAAAGCGATTTCCGACGAGTTCGGGGTTGGCTGCGATGCCTTCAATTGTTGCCAGTTCCGGATGCTCTTCCATAAGGTAGTTCGGAACAAAGAACCCTTCGACACCGCCATCTGACAAAACTTCGGTCACAGGAATGATCGCACCTGAATCAACCAGCCCTTGGTAAGCCGGCGCGCCGTTTGTCCAGATTTCAGTCAGAATATCGGGCTCTCCGGTCTCGGATACGGATGCCAGCGCAGGGTTGCTCGAGAGCGGAACCGTGGTCACTTCGCAACCATAGCCTTGCTCCATCAGAAACTTCGAGACCGCGGTCACAATTTGCGCTGACCCCCAATCGGCCTGCATCAGTGATACTTCGCCGCATTCGTTTGCCTGGGCCGCCGAAGCGGTGATTGCCGCAGCAAATACGCACCCGAGACCCGCTGAAATCTTGAACATTTCTTTCCTCCTTGTCATCGGCGAAACAGGGGCAGAGAAACGATCCAAGCCAAAATTCGCCTTGTTTGTAGTGATGATTTGTACCGACAGGCCTAATAGCAAAAAACTGAAAAGAATTTTGGATCATGTACAATTGTTTACAGGTGGAGAGTTGAAGCCAGGCTCGAATTTAGTGACCTCCGTTCCAACGAAAGCTTCTTAGATGTAAATTCATAGGTGGCTTATGCGTGTGTATTATTGCCTCTTCTCAGGAGTCGGCGGGAGGAGTGATCAAACCCGGGGACGTCCGTTCTGTGCTCATCACGCCCATTCGAACTAGCTGCAGCATCGGTAGATTGGGCTCGATGCGGCCTTTCTCTGCGGCAAGCATGATTGGCTGGTGGCAGCCCAAACCGGACCTTCGCAACCAAGCTTTGCTAACTCCGAAATACACAACGAAACGGCCAGTTGCAGAGGTTGTATCGGCGGTGGCAACCAACCATTCGTGTCGTCGACTAACCTGTTCAACGTCGCACTACAACTTCTCCGAACTGATCCCACGAGGACCTAATCTTCGAAGCGTTCATTTGGCTCGACCACATTTACTTGCTTCGGAACTTGGTCGGTGTCATTCCGGTCTGACTTCGGAAAAAGCGAGTGAAATGGGACTTGTCAGAATAGCCGAGCATCAGACCAATCTCCGCAATTGTCATCTGGTCATCTTTGAGGTGCTCCTTGGCGACATCGATACGCAGCCGTTTGATTTCGCGCGGTAACGTTGTGCCTTGTTGTTGAAGCGCTTTCAGGAACCGTTCCGGCTGTATTCCCAGCAACTCGGCCACCATCTCCGGCCCCAAATCGGTTTCATCCAGTTTGCCGCGCAAGACAGAGCGCAAAGCAGCCACCACAGTTACTTCTTCATCTTGTCGCGGTGAGACCATCGGCTTGGCAGAGCCGTCAGAGACATGGTGCAAAAACAACCATTCCACAGGAAAACTAATTTGCATTCCGGGATCGGTTCCAAGGCCAACCTCGATCCCTTTGTAGTTGACAGGCAAACCATTGATGTATCTGCTTTCCCATCGCACACGCGAAGAGTCCCAGGAATCGCCGACGACGGTCTGCAACAGGCGTACATAGATTGCAGCACCAAAACCGGTTACCTGAATGGGCGGGACTGTTGGTTCCTGTTGCCTATCGATACGATAAGTCGCTTTGTCCGCTTCAATGATAAGGCTGTGCCGCACAGAATTGGACTCCTGCGGTACAAGCCCAACAAAGCGGGTAAAAAACTCGAACAGCGTTTTTGTAGTTTGCAGGGCTTGAGCGAATGGAGGCCACTCTTGCAGGTCAAACGTCTCCCCTACATTCAGTCCAAGGTATCGATCTCCTGACACTTCTGAGAAAGCATTTACCAAGCCGTAAACCAACTCTGAGTGAACGAACACGGATGGGTTAGTCAACAGTTCGGCTTTCAAGCCGACCTGATCCAATGCTGGTTGCGGATTGATCTTACGTTCGGTGAGATATTGCAGAAACGGAGCAGCTAAAGAGAGGCGAATAAAGCCCTCGCTATGCTCTCGGGAGGTGGAGTTGAAAGGCAAGCTCATAACCCTTGTCTGGATTAGCTTTAAGAAGTGGCCATTTTTGCAGTCACATTCGCACATCCTAATTCAAAAGGGGCAACCGAGCCAATGAATTCCAGACTATAGTTGGCAAAACATGAATATGAAGGGAGTACTTATGTCCGGCTTACGAATGTCTCTTTGCTCGACGGCAATTGTCGCGGCAGTTCTTTCTTTTTCGACGACCGCGCAGGCTCAGGATCAAGAAGAACCCCAAACGCTGTTTACCAACGTGCATGTCTTCGACGGTGTGAATGAGCAACGCATTGAGAATGCCAGTGTTCTGGTCGAGGGCAATCTGATCAAGTCCGTCTCAACCGATGCCATTGATGCGCCGAGTGCGAAGGTTATCGACGGTGGCGGACGCACTCTGACACCGGGCTTTATCGAGAATCACGCGCACCTGATGCTCATGGGGCCATCGATTGCCGAGATGGAAACCAACTCGACCTGGGAGGATTTCGCCATCCACGGGACACGGATGGCCGAAATGTACCTGATGCAGGGCTTCACGACCGTTCGCGATGCCGGGGGCGCTGGTGGCGGGCTGCGGCGTGCCATAGACGCAGGCCAGATCGTCGGCCCCCGCTTTTATCCTTCCGGCGCATTTCTCGGGACGCGCGGCGGCCATGCCGACTTCGCATCTTTCACATCTCCGCCGGGCGGGGTGACCAACTTTGGCACTCTGAATATGGCCCAACAGGTCAACGGTGTTGACGAAATTTACATGTATGGCCGTAACAACTTGCGCATGGGTGCCACGCAACTGAAGTTCATGCAATCAGGTGGGGTGATTTCGGCATTCGATCCATGGCAGTTGCTCGCCGGTTCGAAGGAAGAGATCGAGGCTGCTGTTCAGGTTGCCAACGAGTACGGCACCTATGTCATGGCACATTCCTACCGCAAAGAAGCGATCATCAATGCCCTGAATGCAGGGGTTAGAACCATTGAACACGGATTTCACTTTGACTGCGAAATTTCTGCTTTGATGAAAGAAAAAGGAGCGTACATCACGACGAACATCACGGCATTTGATCCGGGCCTTCTTGACGTTCCGTCCGTGAAAAACAACCCTAACAGTTTGAGGAAAGCCAAATCGGCCTCGGCGACCTTCGAAGCCTATATTCCCAGCATGAAGGAATGCCCGGCGCCGCGCGGGTTCCAAACCGATTGCGTGGGCTCAGTCGAGGCGTGCAACATTCAGATCGCCTACGAGAAGCATCTGAACAACCATTTCTTCGGCCCCTATGCGTCGATGGTAACCTTGACTTCGGTAGGCGGCGAGATCGCGGCACTTAGCGGTGATTTCATGAACCCCTATCCAGAAGGCAAACTGGGTGTGATCGAAGAAGGCGCCTATGCCGACATCCTACTGATAGACGGCAACCCCCTCGAAGACTTCTCGGTCGTTGGAACAGGTGATCAGTGGTTTGGTGCGGACCCGAGGCCGGACAGCCCGGAAACAATCCGCCTGATCATGAAGGACGGTGTGATCTACAAAAACACACTGGATTGACCAGATAAAGCAGCCGGAGAGCATTCATGCGAAATTGGTTTTGCTCCGCAGTATTCGCAGGGTTGGTTTTGTGCGGTTATGATGCTGCGGCGACGCCTGGAACCGCGTTGGACTGGGCAGACCTGCCAGATCCGTCTGCGCAGGTCTTTGAAGACCCCTATCGCGAACTTAGCGCCGAACAATTCGACGATGTCCTTTACGTCGTACGGCTGCGCGGCAGGTTACAGCAGGATAGTGGCAGCGAAGAAGAGAGGCAGAAATGGCAAGAGCTTCTGACCGAGACTGAGGATGCCTTGGCGGCTGATGGGATTGATGTCGACTGGCTACTCGATCAGCGAGAGGTCGTGACTGAGCGGCGAAGAAAGGCTGGAACGAGCGGAAACGCGCAATTCGACGGCCGAACAATCACACTCGCGGGCTTTGCCATTCCTGCTCCGAGCGATCCGGACGGCCGGCCTGTGGCGTATTTGGTGCCAGAAAGAGGGATGTGCAGCCACATGCCTCCACCTCCGCCTAACCAGATGATCCGTGTGCGGTTGAACGGGGACTGGGCGCCTAGCTATTTCCACGAACCCGTTCGGCTGACAGGCACGCTGACCATCGATCCTTCTGTTCAGAATATGATGGTTGTTGACGGCCTCATGCCTATGAATGCGACTTTCCAGCTAGAGACGGAACGTGTCGAAACTCTGGAAACCGAGGCAGACAGGTTGGAATGGCAGCAGCGTGCTGCTGATCGCATCCGCGCGGCGGGAAATCGCAAGACCGGTGGGGCACAGGCGTCAAAATGATAAGACTTCTGGTTGCCGCATTGAGCATTGCTTTTGCTGGCGCAGCGTCGGCTCAGGGACTATCCGGGCCATCTTCAGTCGAAGCTGATCTTGCGCCCGGAGACGGGCTCACCGATCC
The DNA here is from genome assembly GCF_013032855.1 of Ruegeria arenilitoris. Taxonomy (GTDB): domain Bacteria; phylum Pseudomonadota; class Alphaproteobacteria; order Rhodobacterales; family Rhodobacteraceae; genus Ruegeria; species Ruegeria arenilitoris. The sequence goes on along the minus strand of NZ_WQDA01000004.1, from coordinate 176,625 downwards.
GCAATATCGTTCCGATTTTCCACGCAACATCGCACCGGGTTGGTTTCAGTGGAAAGACCGACTGGCTGAGGGTGGTTTTCGGTTCAACATTGACTACCTGGCATTGGGCCAAACCACGGATGCTGATCTGGGAACCGGCGAAGCAGCCAGCGGAATTGCGCGGTTCTACGGCAGTTGGCAGGCAACTGAACAGGGTTCTCTGACATTCAAGATCGAAGACCGGCACAGTTACACGGATGTTGCCCCGCAATTTCTCGGTCTGGATGGCGGAGCGCTTTCTATCACGGGGACAGCCTTCAACGATAATGGTTTGCTGCTGACCAACCTGTTCTGGACCCAAAGGGCCGAGGACGGCTCGTGGACGCTGCAAGTCGGGCAGATCGATGTAACGGACTTTGTGGATATCTACGGGTTGGTGAGCCCCTACAGTGGTTTTCAGAACCTGTCTTTCAACACCAATCCGACAATCAACGCGCCCAATCAAGGCCTTGGAATTGCTGGCGGGATAAAGCTGAGCGAAAACTTCTACGCTATTACGAGCATCTCAGACGCAAACGCCGACCCGTCCGATCCAAATTTTGATGTGTTTAGCGATGGCAATCTCTTCAAATCACTCGAGCTTGGGTACACGTCCGGCTTTGATCGCATCTATTTTGACAATGTCCATGTGACTCTCTGGCATGCGGATGCGGCTGACGATGGTAGCCGTCCAGAAGATTACGGCGCTGCGTTTTCTGCCGCATGGTTTGTTGACAATAAGTGGATGCCGTTCTTTCGGGCTGGGGCCTCGAAGGGGACCGCAGCGCTTTATGAACGGTCGATTTCTGCCGGTCTCGGTTACTATGGTCGCAACACCGATTTGGCCGGTCTGGGCCTAAACTGGGCCGAAGCAAGAGGCATAGATGGCGATCAGTTCACGCTTGAAGCTTTCTACCGTTTTTCAATCTCACCCGGATTGCAGATCACGCCATCGGTACAATTCATTTCCGACCCGCTTCTAAATCCCGATCAGGACCGGATTACCCTGTTCGGTCTAAGAACCCGGATAGTTTTCTAATGCGGGGTGAAGGCAGTCACTAAGGGGTGTGCCAAAGGGCAACTAAGAGAGATCAAGCGCGTGCCGGAATTTTCAACGCCGGTCGAATGAAGTTGGGAAGCAAAGGAACAATCTATGAAGATCGCCTACGGAATTCTCGCAGCCTTAGCAGTTGTGTTTTTCATCCTTGGAGGCGGCGATGCCCATGCCAAAGACAACAAGGGTAAAAAGCCGAACAAGGGGGGCAAGAACGGTGATGTCAGCATTCAGATCGAAGACAAACCCGGCAAAGGCCCAAAGGCTGTGCCGCCTGGCCAGATCAAGCGCTACACGCGCGGTGCCAAGCTCCCATCTGATCTGGAGTTCGAAGAAATTGGGGACCTTTCCAAATGGAAGCTGGGGGAGCCCGGCAAAGGAAACCGCTACATTCAGGTCGATGGCGAAGTCCTCGAAGTTACGAATGATCTGTCTACCGTTGTCGATGCCGTCGGCATCGTCGGTGATCTTCTCAACTAGACGAAAGTACGATGTTTCAGGGCAAGAACTACCTCGTTTGTCCTGACGCTGGCCGGGGCGATCATTTGTGAACCCCGGCCCAAGTTCAAAACCCGGATCCGAGGCGCTACGATGATAAAGGCCCTTCTTGTTCTTTTTGCGCTTGCTACCTTTTCGTCAGCACGCGCCCTACTCGCTCAGGAAAACGGTGCAACTGAAGTCCCGCAAACAATACGCTTTGAGGGCTATGTATAGCCCAGTCGCGAAGCAGAACTGTCGCCTTTGGTGGACAATGTGGTCAACCGGACTTTGCAAAGTCTGCTTTCTGCGCATATGCAAAGTCTACTTTTGCACCGTTGCTGCCATTGGTGATGATCAGTGCCGCCACCGCAGCGAAGGTCTGCTTGGTGGCCTTCCTGCCAAGTAGCCTGTGGCACGGCGATCGAGGGTCATCGGTCTGGATGCACGTTCTTAACGGGATTGGGCGGCAGTTTTATTGGGATTCAGGCGTCAATTCACTGAGAATACGCAGTTGAGCGCTAGGCTAGAACAACTTGGCCTATTTTGATCATTTTCGCATCGACCCCAAGTTCTGGTATCAAGTAGCCGTTTTTGGTCCTGAACACATTCCGCAAATACTGATTTCCGTCAGTGTCCATAAACAGACACCGTAAGTTGTAGCAATCGCCCCAAACCCCTGCAATTGCAACTAGTGGAATGCCTTTCGGTAGCGAGTCGACTCTTTCAAATTCTCTGTAGTCAATCCCGCAGGCGCAGGATTGGCGGAAGCTCATGGTGAAGCGTTCGTGATGAGTGGGCATCGTCATTCCTTCAGATCAAAGATGGAAGCCGTAGTCTTGGTCTCGTTCAAGCAGCCCATGATTCAGCTCTCTTGCAGCAGAGTTTCGGCGGCTCTCGCTAGCTTCAAACTCGTCTGCAAGTTCTCTTCCAGCGTGGTGTAGTTCTGTTCTTCGGTCAGCAAGTCGGCCAATGTAGCTACGGACTTGAGATGTGATTTCATCAGCAGCTCGATGCACTGCGTTAAGCCATTTAGCCTGGCCTCGATCCCGGTCGTCGAGCGTTCTTCCAAATTGCGCAATTCCGAGGCGGAGGTCTCGCAAGCCGTCACCAACTGCTCGACGCACGCGAGCAAATCTCGCTCCAAGGCTGTCAGGGATTGGTCCATCTAGTTTGGCTCCACTCTGATGCAAGAAACCAATCGGCTCGCCACCGAACAGGTGCGCATGCTTGATGTTTCTGGCGGCAGGATCAAATAAGTCGCTCCCTCGTGAAGTACCGCCTGGATGCCCAACCTCTCTAGCTGCGTCGAGGCGGCTATCGTTGAGAGTTTCCAGCTCCACAGAAAAGTCAGTCCTAAGGTTGCTGCGATCAACACCATACAGGCCGTTATCACCGCCCAAGGTGAGATCTGAATCAGGAATTTGATCTTGTCGATGTGACTCTGCCAGGTCGTCCCGCTCCAATCCAAAAACGTGCGGGTATCGGCTTCGATTGTATTCCGCGCGAGTGTTACACATGCTTGAATATCGCTCCTGAAGCTCTGCAATTGAGAATCCATCAAGGCGGCGTGCTCTTTTCGGATCTTGTCCAAGTCCGCGTTCAATTTCTCGCTCAGCCGGGTCGGCTTGCCAGTCGTCATGGAAAATCTCTCCTTTCAATCGCCAGCGTTCGCCTGTGTCGGGGTCTTTGGCCGTGATGTAATTTTTGCTTACGCGGGGGATATCGAAACCTGCGTCGGTCAGGGCATCGACCATGCTTGCGCGGTCGGTGATGGTGCCGATGCTGATCTGGTCTAAGATCCATTCGTGGAGTTCTTCGCGGCCCTGTGCCCTAGTTGGGGCCTCAACGGTGGCTTGAACCTCCTGTGTGCGTTCCAGATCCATCGGATCGGCCCAGTCGTGCGTCTTGTTCATTAAGTCGCGCAGACTGTCATAGGCTGTCCGATAGCCAGGTGGCGCGATGTTGAGGCTTTTACCGGTTGTCAGCTCCAAACGCGGTGTACAGAAATGCAGCTCAACTCGGTCTTCGTGGCTGTGCCGGACCCAGAGCAAGTCGAATTGCTCACTGTCCATACCAGCGAATGCCAGTGCCTCGAAGGCGTTCATGACTTCGACCTGCTGGGCTTCGGTGGGTGCGTCCTCGCTGGCAAAGCTGATGACGCCCGCGCGGTAGGTCCACTGATTGCGACTGGCGTCGATCAGGGCCTCGGTGCGGGTGGAATCGCCGCGCAGCACTTCAGGCAAAGGATCGCGTATGACCGTCATGGGCTGGCCATCAGCATCGCGGATTAGATCGCGATTGGAGTCATAGGCCAAGACCTCACGCGTGACGAGATAGCCAACTGGACCAGCACCCGCGCCTTTGCCATTGGGAAAGAACTTGATCAGCATTGTCGTGCCTCATCAAGGATCTTGGTAAGCTGGCGTTCAATCACAACCAGTTGTCGGGCGACGGCCAGCGTATCCATGTCAACCCGACCAATCAAAAGCGCCCGATTCACAACCCGCGCAACCTGGTTGAGGTTACCGCCAATGCGCCCTAGTGCCAGGACCAGAGCGGGGTCGACGCGAGGCGCAGGCTTGCGACGACGTGCTTCCGTCAGACCCAAGGCTTCGCGCAAGAGGGTCGCGGCAGATACTCCGGCAGCTTCGGCTTTGGCGCGAAGCTCAGCCTTCTCAGCAACGCTACATCGAAAGACGAAGGTCTCGGTGAGCGGCGCTTTGGCGGGCGGCGTGCCTCCGCCGGTGGGGTTCGAAGGGGAGGCTTGCCACCCCTCGCAAGGTCCCGTGTCAGCAGCGCCAGCGTATGACATGGGTCGCCTTGCTCTTTGCTCAGACCGCATGGCACAGTTCCTGCTTCGATGGTGCAAACAGGGTCCAGCCTTCGGTGATGAGCCAGCTGCGCAACACGGGCCACTCGTTCTTGTTCGTTGGAGGGAACCTGCCGGGGAGCCAGTAGCCGCGCTCGTTGTTTTCGATGGCTTCAGGAAGTACCCGGTCGATCCAAGCACCAAACATTCGTTCGGTGAACTGCTCCCATTGGCGGCAGCCGAAAGATTGGCGCGAGACGAATTCGGGTTGCGCACTGCCCACGCGCGCCGAGTCGGATGGCCCACCATTCGGCAGATCCGGCTCAAGCGCGAGGTTTTGTTCTATGGATTGTTCTTTCTTTATATAGGAAAGATCACCCATGCGCCCTTTGTCTCTCACGGGCGAACCCTTTCGCCCTTCTGAAAGGCTCATCGGTGCATCCTTTTTCCTCCGGCGAAACGGGATGATTTTTGTTGGGGAGCGAAGGTCGTATTCTGTGTGATTGCCTGCGCCACGCCCTTCAGTTCGAAACAGCCAACCGAACTCGACAAGCTGTTTGAGGCAGCGTTTGATGGTTGCTAGCGACATTCCGACCAGGAACTCATCAAGCGTTTTTAGTGAGGGATTGAGTTGGCCGGTCCTGTCGTTGGCGAACTGTACCGAAAGCGCTGAGGCAACTACCTTAGTTGACGAGTTGAGGTCAGCGCATTGCAGAACGGCCTTGAGCCATTCAAAGCGATTGAGCCTAGACATATGCGCCTCCCGCGATTGCGGACCGGCTGCGAATTTGGTATTCCGTTCGTGCAGATAAATTTGCATTACCGTTGAGGTGGGTGGCCGCCCCCTCAGCGGTTTTTCTTTCACTTTTCTTCGGAAACCAGACCCTGAAAACAGAATAATCCGGACAAAATCCGGGTATGCTGCGGCGGCGGCGCAGTTCATTCGTATTTAACTGATTGATTTTATTGGTCGGAGTGAGAGGATTCGAACCTCCGACCCCTGCCTCCCGAAGACAGTGCTCTACCAGGCTGAGCTACACTCCGACCGTGGCGCGTGATCTATACCCAGTGGATTTGATGCGCAAGAGGGATTCTGTGTGCTTTTTGTCCGAACTGACTCTGCCGCTTGGACCCGCAGGAATTGACGGGTCAGGGCAGGGCCTCGGTTTGATAGAGGCGGATCTTCGTGCCGCCATGATCGACGATCGGACCCGGCGGGAGCAACGGCAGGCGGGTGGCGCGCGCCAGGGACTGGTTGCTGGTGACGACGCCGACACGCCAGCCTGAAAACCTGGACAACATCACTTTGCCAAAGCTGCCATACAGCGACCGCAGGCGTTTTTCGTCGCCGATGCGTGCCCCATACGGTGGGTTGACGATTACCAGGCCCGGCCCGCCCATGGGCGGTTTCAGGTCAGCGACTGCGCGTTTTTGGAATTGTGTAGCGCCGTCCACCCTGGCGCGGCTGGCATTCGCCTGCGCGGCCGCGATCGCCCCGTCATTCCGGTCCGAGCCATGGAACACGGTATCTGTCTGCGTCGCGACCCAGTCGGCGCGGAGTTCTGCCCAAGCCTTGGGATCGAATCCGGCAAAGTCCTGAAAAGCAAAGGCTCTGGCGCGGCCGGGCGGCAGGCCCATCGCGATCTGCGCGGCTTCGATCACGAAAGTGCCCGAGCCGCACATCGGGTCCAGCACCGGCTCCGATCCGTCAAAGCCGCAATTGCGCAGAAACATCGCCGCCATCGTTTCGCGCATGGGAGCCTTGGCGACCGCTTCCTTGTGCCCGCGCTTGTGCAGCGCTTCTCCGGAACTGTCGAGGGAAAGTGTGCAGATGTCTTTCTCGATTCGCAGCAGAACACGGACCGTCGCCTCGGACGAGATCGGAGCCCCCAACGTGTCAGAGATTGCGCCTTCAATCCGTTGCCGTGCGGCGCCGGCATGATAGATGCGGGATTTTCGGCTAGTGGCCTCAACCCGAACCGGGACGTCGGGTTTCAGAAAATCTCCCCACGGAAACTTTCGTGCCCGCTTGTCCAGCTGAGCCAGATGCACAGCCGGGAACGAACCCACCCGAACCAATACCTTGTTGGCCCCGCGCAACTGGAGATTGGCACGCCAGACCTCGCGCAGGTTGCCACGAACCGTGACACCACCGGGCGCCAGCCGGGCCTCAGCGAATCCGGCCTCCTGCGCTTCGGCGAGGAGGGGAGCCTCCAGACCGGGTGTCGCGACCAGAAAAATCTCAAGATCGGTATTCTCCATTCCGGCTGCTTATATCAGCAGGGCCATCCGTGCGACACGAAATTTCCTACCAAGTTTTTGGTACTCCACCCGAGGTTTCGGGTAAAAATAGCTACACGGCACGCGATTTGGGCGGTAACAGGTTTGCGTTTGGCCGCTTCGCCGCGTAAAGGGGCCGTAATCAGAGAGACGCCCGCGGATTTCGGCCGGTCCTCGTCGTTTTTACGACGGGCTTTACGAAACTCCGCGCTATTCAGTGCCCAAAACAAAGGGCCCTGTATGACGGGCGCAAGAAAAAGGCTTGGAAGAACGTAGCGACATGCAAACTTTCAAACTGAAAAAGGGACTGGACCTTCCGATCGAGGGATCGCCTGAACAGGTCATTCAGCCAGGGCCAGCATATTCTTCGGTTGGCGTGCTGGGTGGAGACTATATCGGGCTCAAACCACGGATGCTGGTGCAGGAAGGGGACAACGTCCAGCGCGGCGCGCCGCTGTTCTGCCACAAGGATGCGCCCGAGGCGATGATGGTGGCGCCGCTGACCGGCAAGGTCGTGGCCATCAACCGCGGCGCGCGGCGCGTGTTGCAGAGCGTTGTGATCGAAGTGTCGGACCCCAACGACCCCGGCGTCGATTTCTCGGGCGTGGGCGATGCCGAGACCGCGCAGGGCCTCACCGCCAAGCTGTGCGCCGCCGGCCTGTGGACCGCGTTCCGCACGCGGCCCTATTCCAAGATGCCGCAACCGGGCACCGCGCCCGCCGCGATTTTCGTCACCGCCATGGACAGCGAGCCGCTGGCCGCCGATGCCGCGCTGATCATCAATGACGCGGCCGAGGCCTTTGCCGCCGGTCTGGCCGCCGTAGTCAAGCTGACCGAAGGCAAGACCTATCTGTGCCAGAAGGATGGCGACACGATCCCCGGCGCCGATCTGCCGGGCGTCGAGGCCGCGGCCTTCAGCGGCCCCCATCCGGCAGGCCTGGCCGGGACGCATATCCATTTCCTCGAACCCGTGACCGCCGCGAAAACCGTCTGGACCATCGGCTATCAGGACGTGATCGCCATCGGGCGGCTGCTGCAGTCGGGCCATCTGGACCCGAACGTTGTGGTGGCCCTGACCGGCCCTGGCGCGCGTCAGCCGCGTCTGATCCGCACCGTCATGGGGGCCTCGACCGAGGATCTGACCCGCGACGAGATAAATGTCGACGGCGAGGCCCGCGTCATTTCCGGCTCGGTCCTGTCGGGGCGTCACGCCACCGGGCCGTTCGCTTATCTGGGACGCTTCGCGCGCCAGATCTGCATCATCCGCGAGGATCACGACCAGATCCCGATGGGCTGGATCCGTCCGATGCCGTCGAAATACGCGGTGCAGCCGGTTCTGGGTTCGGCCTTTGCCAAAAAGCTGTTCGCTTTCACGTCGAACCTGAACGGTGGCCGCCGCGCCATGGTGCCCACCGGTACCTTCGAAGAGCTCATGCCGCAGGATTACCTGCCGACGCAACTGCTGCGGGCGCTGTTGGTGATGGATACCGACACGGCGCAGGCCCTGGGCGCGCTGGAGCTGGATGAAGAGGATTTGGGCCTTGTGGGCTTTGCCTGTCCGGCCAAGTATGAATACGGGCTGGCGCTGCGCGACTGCCTGACCAAGATTGAAAAGGAGGGCTGATCCACATGGGTTTGCGCAGCTTCTTTGACCGGATCGAGCCGAACTTCACCAAGGGCGGCAAGTACGAGAAGTTCTTCCCCATCTACGAGATGGTGGAAAGCTTCATCTACACTCCGAAAACCGTAACATCCGTGGCACCGCACGCGCGGTCCTACGTGGATATGAAGCGGATCATGACCTATGTCGTGATCGCCACGATCCCCTGCATCCTGTGGGGCATGTACAATACCGGGTTCCAGGCCAACTCGGCAATCGCGACGCTGGGCCCGGAGTCGGCAACCGGTTGGCGCATCGCCGTCCTGCAGGCCTTGGGCATTTCTCTGGACCCGTCCAGCATCTTTGCCAACGTGATGCACGGGCTGATGTATTTCCTGCCGATCTACATAGTCACGCTGGTCGCGGGCGGCACCTTCGAGGTGATTTTCGCCACCGTGCGCGGGCATGAAGTGAACGAAGGCTTTCTTGTCACCTCGATGCTGTATACGCTGATCATGCCGGCCACCGCGCCGCTGTGGCAGGTGGCGCTGGGGATCATCTTTGGTGTGGTCATCGGCAAGGAAGTGTTCGGGGGCACCGGCAAGAACTTCCTCAACCCCGCGCTGGTGGGGCGCGCCTTCCTGTATTTCGCCTATCCCGCATCCATGTCGGGCGACGCGGTCTGGACCCCGGTCGACGGCTTTTCCGGCGCGACCGCGCTGGCCGTTTCGGCCGCTGACGGCTATCAGGCGCTGGCGGCCGAGGGCATCACATGGTGGAACGCCTTCTTCGGCTCGATCCAGGGCAGCTTTGGTGAGACATCGACCCTGGCATGCATGATCGGGCTGGCCTTCCTGCTGATGACCAAGATTGCCAACTACCGCCTGATCGTGGGCTGTCTGGCAGGGACCATCGGCTTTACCCTGCTGCTGAACCTGATCGGGTCGGACACCAACCCGATGTTCGCGATGCCTTGGTACTGGCACGTCGTGCTGGGCGGTTATGCGTTCGGTCTGGCCTTCATGGTGACCGAGCCGGTCTCGGCCAGCCACACCAATATGGGCCGCTATATCTATGGCGCGCTGATCGGGGTCATGGTCGTGATGATCCGGGTGGTGAACCCGGCCTTCCCCGAAGGCATGATGCTGGCCATCCTGTTCGGCAACGTCTTTGCGCCGCTGATCGACCATTTCGTCGTTCAGGCAAACATCAAACGGAGGGCGCGTCGCCATGTCTGATACGCAATCCCCTGAACCCAAAGGCGCCATCGCCCGGTTCCTGGCGGCCTCGCCGGACTCGGTAGGCAAGACGATCTTCATCGCGGTCGCCGTGTGCCTGGTCGCTTCGATGATCGTGTCGGCAGCGGCGGTCAGCCTGCGCCCGGTGCAAGAGGCCAACAAGCTCAAGGACAAGCAGATCAACGTTCTGCAGGTCGCGGGGGTCTATGAGCCGGGCATCGACGTGGCCGAGGCTTTTGCCGCTTTCGAACCGCATGTGCTGGAGCTGGCGACGGGTGAATTCGTCGACGACCAGTTCGACCCGGCCACGTTCGACGACATTGCCGCCGCCAGTGACCCCGAGTTGAGCGAGCCGCTTGCCGACGACCCTGCCGGCATCGGCCGCAAGGCGAAATACCGCGTGATCTACCTGCTGCGCGACGAAAACGGCGCGCTGGACAAGGTGATCCTGCCGGTCCACGGCTATGGTCTGTGGTCCACGCTCTATGGCTTCATCGCGCTCGAAGCGAATGGCAACGACATCTTCGGGCTGCAATTCTACCAGCACGGCGAAACGCCGGGCCTGGGGGCCGAGGTGGACAACCCGCGCTGGAAAGCCCTCTGGAGCGGCAAGAAGCTGCGTGACGATGCGGGTGATCTGCAGATCACGGTCGCCAAAACGATGCCCGCCGCAGGGCCTGACTTCTATATCGATGCGCTGGCCGGCGCGACCCTGACGACGGTCGGCGTCGACAACCTGGTGAAATTCTGGATGGGAGACGCGGGCTATGCTCCGTTCCTGGCCAAGCTGCAAGCAGGAGAGATCTGATGTCACAGACCAAGAAAGATCTGCTGGTCGACCCGCTTGTCGACAACAACCCGATCACGTTGCAGGTGCTGGGCATCTGCTCGGCGCTGGCGGTAACTTCGTCGCTGCAGGTGGCCTTCGTGATGTCGCTGGCGGTGATGTTCGTGACGGCGTTTTCGTCCTTCTTCATCTCATGCCTGCGCAACCAGATCCCTGGCTCGATCCGGATCATCGTACAGATGGTCATCATCGCGTCTCTGGTGATCCTGGTCGACCAGATCCTCAAGGCCTATGCCTTCGAGATCTCGAAGACGCTGTCGGTTTTCGTGGGCCTCATCATCACCAACTGCATCGTGATGGGCCGGGCCGAGGCCTTTGCCATGAAGAACCCGCCCGTGGCGTCCTTCATCGACGGCTTGGGCAACGGCATGGGTTATGGCCTGATCCTGATGCTGGTCGGCGTCGTCCGCGAGCTGTTCGGCTCGGGCTCTCTGTTCGGGGTGACCATCCTGGAAACCGTGAACAATGGCGGCTGGTACGTGCCCAACGGCTTGCTGCTGCTGCCGCCGTCGGCCTTTTTCATCATCGGCCTGATCATCTGGGCCTTCCGCACGTGGAAGCCGAACCAGGTCGAGGAACGTGAATACAAGATCCAGCAGGTAGAGGCGCACTGATGGAAGGTCTCATCTCACTGGCCGTAAAGGCCATCTTCGTCGAAAATCTCGCGCTCAGCTTTTTCCTGGGCATGTGTACCTTCATCGCCGTGTCGAAAAAAATCTCGACGGCGCTGGGGCTCGGGATCTCGGTCATGGTCGTGCAGGCCATCACCGTTCCGGCCAACAACCTGTTGCTGAACTACCTGCTCAAGCCGGGTGCGCTGGCGTGGGCCGGGTTCCCGGATGTGGACCTGACCTTTCTCGGCCTGATTTCATATATCGGCGTGATCGCGGCGATGGTGCAGATCCTCGAGATGGTTTTGGACAAGTATTTCCCGCCGCTTTACAACGCGCTGGGTATCTTCCTGCCGCTGATCACGGTGAACTGCGCCATCCTGGGCGGCTCGCTGTTCATGGTCGAGCGCGACTACAACTTTGCCGAGGCCGCAACCTATGGCCTGTCCTCGGGCTTTGGTTGGGCGCTGGCGATCACCGCCATGGCGGGCGTGCGCGAAAAACTGAAATATTCCGACATTCCGGACGGACTGCAGGGCCTCGGCATCACCTTCATCACCGCAGGTCTGATGGCGATGGCCTTCATGTCCTTCTCGGGCGTCAAACTGTAAAGGGGCAGGGGCATGGAAACTTTCTCGCTCGGCGTTGTCCTTTTCACCCTGATCGTTCTGGCCCTGGTCGCGCTTATCATGGCGGCCCGGTCTCGGCTGGTTTCATCGGGCAACGTCAACATCACCATCAACGGTGAGAAAACCATCTCGGTTCCTGCCGGCGGCAAGCTGCTGCAGACGCTGGCAGCCGAAAAGCTGTTCGTTCCGTCGGCTTGCGGCGGGGGCGGTACATGCGCGCAGTGCCGGGTGCGAGTGCTGGAGGGCGGCGGGTCGATCCTGCCAACCGAAGAAAGCCACATCACCAAGCGCGAGGCCACCTGCGGTGACCGTCTGTCGTGCCAGGTGGCCGTCAAGCAGGACATGAAGATCGAAGTTCCCGAAGAGGTCTTTGGCGTCAAGAAATGGGAATGCACCGTCCGGTCGAATGACAACGTGGCGACCTTCATCAAGGAACTGGTGCTGGAACTTCCCGAAGGCGAGGATGTGAATTTCCGCGCGGGCGGGTACATCCAGATCGCCGCCCCGGCTCACAAGGTCGACTACAGCGATTTCGACGTCGCCGAGGAATACCGTGAGGATTGGGACAAGTTCAACCTGTGGCAGTACAAATCCACGGTTACCGAACCGATCGAGCGCGCCTATTCGATGGCCAACTACCCCAACGAAAAAGGCATCATCATGCTCAACGTGCGGATCGCCTCGCCCCCGCCGGGGTCCGAAGGCATTCCGCCCGGGCAGATGTCGTCCTACATCTTCAACCTGAAGCCGGGTGACAAGGTTACGATCTCGGGTCCGTTCGGGGAATTCTTCGCACGCGAGACCGACAAAGAGATGGTGTTCGTGGGTGGCGGCGCGGGCATGGCCCCGATGCGCAGCCACATCTTCGACCAGCTCAAGCGTCTGAACACGAAACGCAAGATCACCTTCTGGTACGGTGCCCGTTCGCGCCGCGAGATGTTCTATGTTGAAGATTTCGACCAGCTGGCCGCCGAGAACGAAAATTTCGAGTGGCACGTTGCTTTGTCCGACCCGCAACCGGGCGACGATTGGGATGGCTACACAGGGTTCATCCACAACGTGCTGTTCGAGGAATACCTCAAGAACCACCCGGCGCCCGAAGACTGCGAATTCTACATGTGCGGTCCGCCAATCATGAACCAGTCGGTCATCAACATGCTGCTGGATCTGGGTGTTGATCGCGAAGACATCATGCTGGACGACTTTGGTGGCTAAGAAAAAACCGGCGCAAAATTGCGCCGGTTTAATTTTGTAGCATCAAGACCCAAAACGCCGCGTATTGCCGTTGGTGGGTCAACGCGGTTGCTCCGCATGCAGCGTTCTACCAACGCCAACGTCCGGTCGGCTCGACGTCGATGCCAAAGACCCCGTAGCCGGGAAAACCGCCGCCCTTGACAGCTGTCCAAAAAATCCCAGCCAGATCACGTATCGCAACAGGATATAGGCCCAGGCCCTGAGCCCACCCGACGAGAACGTGCTGCATTCCCCATCGCAATCAGCGCGGTGGTCGCTGCGCCATTCAGCGCGGACACAACAGCAAGGACGCACAGCACAGCGGACCAAGCACCAGCCCGCCAACCAGAAGACTGAACTGGCCGGCGGCAACCCACAGGGCCTCGGACCTTGCGGACAGAGGTTTCACAGTCAGAGAGTGTCTCTCATGTCAGTGTGCTGGCGCGGGTCAGAGCCTCAGATCACTGGCGCGGCGTGGCAGGCAGGATTTGACGTCGAACAGGACATTCCGGGCCTTTCCGAACGCTCGGATTTCGGCCGGATCCATCGCAAGATATGCGTCATGGGCAACCGCAAGGACGATACCGTCATAGGTGCCGGGTTTGGGCTGCTCCAGCAGGTCGATCCCATACTCGTCACGTGCGGCTTGCGGATCGGCATGGGGATCGTGAACGTCCACAGTCACGCCGTAGCTCTGCAACTCATGAACGATGTCGACGACCCGGGTGTTCCGCAGATCAGGGCAGTTTTCCTTGAAGGTCAGCCCCATGACAAGGACCCGGGCGTCCGTCATCTCGATCCGCTCGCGGATCATCCGCTTGACCAACTGGGACACGACATATGCGCCCATTCCATCGTTCAGGCGCCGCCCTGCCAGAATGACCTGGGGATGATGGCCAACGGCCTCGGCTTTGTGGGTCAGGTAGTAGGGGTCGACCCCGATGCAATGCCCACCAACAAGGCCGGGGCGGAAGGGCAGAAAATTCCATTTGGTGCCCGCCGCGCGCAGCACGGCATCGGTGTCGATGCCGAGGCGGCCGAAGATCATGGCAAGTTCGTTCACCAGGGCGATATTCAGATCGCGCTGTGTGTTCTCGATCACCTTTGCAGCCTCGGCCACGCGGATGCTTTCGGCCTTGTGCGTCCCCGCCGTGATGATCCGCGCATAAAGCGCGTCCACCAGATCGGCGGCCTTAGGCGTCGATCCCGACGTGACCTTGCAGATATCGGCGATGCGATGCGCCTTGTCGCCGGGATTGATCCTTTCAGGACTGTACCCGACAAAGAAACCCACGTTGAAACGCAAGCCGGACTCCCGCTCGAGGATCGGGACGCAGTCTTCCTCGGTCGCGCCGGGGTAGACGGTTGATTCATAGATAACCAGATCACCAGGCTTCAACACCCGTCCAACCGTTTCTGAGGCGCGCAGCAACGGTGCAAGGTCTGGCTGTTTTTGTGCTGTGATCGGTGTGGGCACCGTCACGATATACGTGTCACAGTCCGCCAGATCAGCGGGGTCAGTGGTAAACCTAAGACCCCCGGCGGCGGACAGCTCGTCTTCGCTGACCTCATGCGTGGCGTCATTGCCCTGGCGCAGCGCGTCGATGCGCGTGGGATTGATGTCAAAGCCCAGAACCGGTCCGATCTTGCCAAAGGCAGCGGCCAACGGCAGGCCGACATAGCCCAGACCGATCACGGCGATCCGACGGGAATTGGGGTTCGTTTCAAGCATACGTCAGGTCCGGGTCACTAGATCATTTGCCGTGGTATTCGCGGAACCATTCGACAAACTGAGCGATTCCATCCTTGAAATCGGTCTGCGGACGATACCCGGTCAGGCGTTGCAGTAGGTCGGTATTGGCCCATGTCGCCGGAACATCACCCATCTGCATGGGCATGTAATTCCGGATCGCCTTCTTGCCCACGGCTTCCTCGATTGCTTCGACGAAATCCATGAGACGCACCTTGTCACCATTCCCGATGTTGACCACACGATAGGGCGCGACCGGCGACAGGCTGTCACCCTTCTCGATATCCTCGGGGCTGTCCGGACGGGCGGGGACCGCATCGATCAACAACCGGATCCCGCGCACCAAGTCGTTTACATTGGTGAAGTCGCGATACATTTCGCCGTGATTGTAGATGTCGATCGGGCGCCCATCCAGAATTGCATCGACAAACTTGTACAGGGCCAGGTCTGGACGGCCCCAGGTGCCGTATACGGTGAAGAACCGGAACATGGTCGTGGGCAGATCCCAGAGATGGGCATAGGAATGTCCCATCGCTTCGTTCGCCTTTTTGGTGGCAGAATAGATCGTCAATTGGGTGTCGGCCTTTTCCACCTCGGTAAAGGGCATGTCTTCGTTTGCCCCATAAACCGAAGAGGTAGATGCCATGAGCAGGTGCCCGACCTTGTGCTGACGGGCCACCTCCATCACGTTGAACGTACCCACAACGTTTGAATCGATATAGCTGCGCGGGTGTTCAAGGCTGTAACGCACACCTGCCTGGGCGGCGAGGTGAACGATCACCTCGGGCTGGAATTCGTCTGCAACCTGCATGAGGCGTTCGTGGTTTTCCAACATTTCCTCGGTTGCCGAGAAGCCGGGCGTCTGTAACAGCATCTGATGGCGGCGCTGTTTGAGAGTGACGTCGTAGTAATCCGTCATCCCGTCATAGCCATGGACCTGAAACCCTTCGGACAACAGCAGCTTGGCCAGGTGGAACCCGATGAAGCCCGCAGTGCCCGTAATCAA
Source organism: Ruegeria arenilitoris (assembly GCF_013032855.1). Classification (GTDB taxonomy): domain Bacteria; phylum Pseudomonadota; class Alphaproteobacteria; order Rhodobacterales; family Rhodobacteraceae; genus Ruegeria; species Ruegeria arenilitoris. Next base: position 161,070 of record NZ_WQDA01000004.1, on the reverse strand, counting down.
TACCCGTTGCATGAAACCCTCGAACGCAAATCAACAATCCCGACCATCAGGGACCCTTTCGAGCCGCCAAGGTCAAGGGGATTATCGGTCGGTGGGGCCTCATTTCCGATGCAGGGCGGGGCGCGTCAACCATTTGCCGCGTCCAACCCCGCATTGACCAGCGAGGGTAGAAATTGATCCAGCGCCCGACCCCAAGTCGTGATCGGCTGCTCCTGGATGAAAACAATATCGTTGGGGCGCAGTTCCATACGGGCCGCGATCGACAATGCCGCGCTGTTCGGCACCCAGTTGGCTGCGAACCGTGAAATTTCCGCGTGACTCCGTCAGTTCGGCGCGGCGCAGACCGACCTCCTATTCAAGTTCGGCTAAGTCAGCCCCCTTAGCCTGACGGTTCAGGCTGATGACTTCGATCTGATCGCTATGAAACACAAGAGCCCGGTCCAGGTCATAGCTGGTATCGGCAAACACGGCGTCCCCGTTCAAAAGGACCAGTTGCCGGAACTCCGGTCGGGCCAAATAGTCGCGCAAGGTGAAGGCATCCGGCTGAGCGTCCGCGCCAGCAAGTTCGGCAACCCGTGCGGGGCGTATGATCGCCACCACATCACCCGGTCCCAGGTGGAAAGGTGGAGCCTTCACACGCGGAGGCGCGCGCAACCCAAGTGTTCGGGGGTGAAATCCGGAACGGCCGGACCATCCGGCAGCGCAACCAATCGAGAGTGGGCCGGCCCGGTGCCTGCGGTTTCATAGGAGGACTGCGGCAGGCTGCGTGGCCGATAGGGTGTCGTCCCGTTTTCCATGAGCACCGTCTGAGCCGTCAAAGGTACTTCTCGCAGAGCGACGCTGTCCAGTTGGTTGGAGATGCGCGAAAGCTGGGTTGGTATTCGCCGTCCAGATAGCTGTGCAGGCGGATATGGCGCGCCGAGTCGTCCCCGGCCTGCATGGCGCGTGTTCCACTCACATCCGCCGACATCAAGTCCGCGCCCAATCCCCGGCTTGAGACCAAAACTCCATCCAGAAAGGAAAGCGACACACCGTCCGTTTACTTCCAGGTTTGAACGTCACCGTTGCCACCGAACAGGGCCATCGTTGCGCTGACCGACAATTTGGGCAGCTCGGCCAGCAATGAGGACTGGCCCTGACGATCCAGCATCGCGCGCGTCAAAACCGAACGCGGGTCATCACCATCCGGGGTGCAGACCGTCAGAACCTGCACAAGGGCGATAGTCCGCGTCATCGCCAGAACCGACCTCAATTGCACGCACATCGTGCCCGCGCGGCCCTCGGAGCGTGTCAAACAGACGCTCGCCAGCTTTCATCTGCAATGCAAAAGACCGTCCCGTTTGAACCGTGTGACTCAAAGCCGCTTCCAATTCAGCGACGGCATCGTCAGCGGTGATTTCAAACCGGATCGATGCACCACCCACGTTTCTGAGAAGAATATCTTGGTCCGCGGCCGCATCGTGGCGGTTTTCGACAGACCACTGCGCGGCCGGTTTGTAAGTCATCGAATGCATGGAAAGCTCCTGTTGTTTTTCGGCGGCCACTCTAGTGCCGAGGACCCTTGCGTTGCGCGCCCGCCTCAATAACCTGTTGTTCACAACTACGGCAGTCGCGTCAGCCGGCCGTGTCCGCCATTGCTGCCTGGGCCACAGCGCGATAGGGAACAGGTCTGATGATAGGATCGTGGATCAAAAAACTCAGGCGAGGCACGAACGAGCCTGAGCAGGAATCGCTGCTGGAGACCCTGGCACCCGATCGGCGGTTCTATGTCGTTGGTGACATTCACGGACGGCTGGACCTGTTGCAGCAACTGCTGACCCGTCTCGATCCGGACATTCCTCTGGTATTTGTTGGGGACTATGTCGACCGTGGAGATTACAGTGCTCAGGTTTTGCATCACCTGCGGCATCTTTCGGAAAACGGCGAGCGTGAAGTGATTTGTCTGCTGGGCAATCATGAAGAGATGCTGCTTCGATTTATCGAGGAACCCAAGCGGACCAGTCGCTTGTGGCTGGGAAACGGTGGGCTTCAGACACTCGCGTCGTTCGGCCTGACGGGAATAACCGAAACGACATTGGGCGAAGATGCCGTCCAAATCTCGCATCATATGCGGTCTGTGATCGGCGACCCGGTTCTGACTTGGCTCGAAAACCGGCCACTGACCTGGTCAAGCGGGAATGTCTCGATCGTCCACGCGGCCCTAGATCCCGCCTTGCCAATCGATGTCCAACCGCGCCATGTCTGTTTATGGGGGCACCCCAATTTCCCGTCCACCGCTCGAACGGATGGCCAATGGGTCGTGCACGGGCATACCATCGTCCCAGATCCAAAAGTCAGTGGTCGGGTGATTTCGATCGACACCGGCGCGTTTGCGACCGGTCGGCTCACGGCGGCAGACATCAGCCCGGGCATCGTCAAATTCGTATCAACCGGCCCCGGCAATGAAGCCTCGGACACCGCCGGTCGGGCATGATGGCCATGGTCAAATGATGATCTCGAAATACTCTATTAACAATAGCTCGGTATTTACCATTCCGCAGCGAAACTCTCGCTGAGCCTACGCGATATCAGACGCTCAGGGTGGGATGGATGAGCATCGATATTGTTGGTTCCCAGGCAGCTTTTTCCGGTTTTGCCGCGCCACGCGTAGGTCTGACATTCAGTATCACCAAACGCTTCATGGATGTTGCTGTTTCTCTGGCCCTGTTGCCACTCCTGGCGGTTTGCGCAGTCCTGTCGCTCGTCATGAACCACATTCTAAACCGAGGGCCCTTGTTGTTTTGCCAGATCCGCATGGGCAGAGGAGGAAGAGCGTTTGTCGCCTACAAACTCCGTTCAATGAAGCCTGGTCACGGTAAGATCAGGGGGCCCCTATGGCCCGGTTACCGCGCCCGGCTTGGCGTCCGCCCCGGAATCAGCGGCTATGCCCAGACCGAAGTCGGGCACGCACAAAGTCCTGAAGATATTCGGAAAAATTTTGGACCGACCACTACTACATCAATAATCCGAGCCTTGCATTCGAATTTTGGATTATTTGGCGGACGCTGCAGGCGGTTGCAGAGTTCAAGGGCAATTGACGCCAAGAAACGGTGACAGAACACAAGCACTTGCAAAGGCCTAACACGACCGACGAAAAACCTCATGGCGCGAACAGGCGCGAGAAAACCGTGGACGGTTTGGTTCTGCTGGCCTTTGCCCGGCTGTGATGGCCGGACAGATACACAATCGCCGGCTGCGCGGGTCTCGGTCTTTTGCTGGGATTGGGGATCTCGCCCTTTGCGATAGAACCCCGCTTCCGGTCCGAAACGACGTTGGTTCTGACACGCTCTGCGGGCTATTCCGACGTGCCGTCGCAAGCCATGACGGGCTAGGTGTCGACATCTCCGCCATCAATACCCAAGTCGAAATCCTTGGCTCTGCTCGTTTGATGCATAGCCCGGCGCTGGAGCTAAACCTCCAGGATGATCCATAGTTCAATCCAGCCATCCTCGCATCGCGTTGGACCGTATTTTGGCAAAATCCGGCGAACCGGTCGGATAGCGTAGCCCTGGGCATTGTCGCGGAAAACGTCACACAGGTGGTATCTATCGAAAACGTCCGGAATTCAGATGTCATCCGGATCGGCGCAACAACCAACCGCCCTCAGAAGTCGGCTGAGATTGCGGATACCTTGGCCCAGCTTTTTGTTCGGGATCAAATCAATGCAAAAGCCAAAGGACTAACCGAAACTGTTTCATGGTTGTCGGACCGGGTGGCCGGGCTGGAGCAGGAAATCGCCCGGCAGGAGGACGCCATCAAGGTCCTGCGGGCGCCAGCCCCGAAGCACTGGCCGCGCACCTTTTCGAAACCCGAACAAGGTTGGCCAATCTGCAAAGCCGTCTTCAAGAGCTTGACCAACTGGACCAGACACTTGTTGACTTGGACCCCGAACCCTTCAAAGGCGAGGTTCAGGAAGTCATTCATGGTCGCCTTCCCACCAGCCTTTCAAGGCAGGTTGCCACGAGGGACGCAGCAGCAAGGATAGCTCTCGCCGAACGTGTTTCAGAATTGATCGCCCAGAATGCCAGTGTGACAGCCGAACTGCGCCAGTTCGAGCGCGACGCCCGTGTAACCGGGTTGCTGCACGAAACCTTTATTTCCAGACTGGAGGAAGCCGCCGTCCAACAGGGCGCACAAACGCCGGACAGCCGCATAATTTCGACAGCCACTCCGGGTAAACAAGTTGCACCGCGTTCTGGTCTGATCATGTTTCTTGGGGTGATCGCCGGGGCGGCTTTGGGGCTGGGCATCATTCTTGTCCAGCAAATCCGGCAATCCGCGGTTCCGGCTGGGGCCGATCTGGAGATGGTCACCAGCGTACCGGTTCTGGGGCATTTGCGATTGGCACCGATCCGCCAGCACAGTCGGTTGGTCGGGTACCTATCGACAAATTCGACGTCGCCGCTATCGGAAGCGGCCAGAAACCTGCGAACGTCTGTGCTGTCACCAAATTCGGACGCTCAACCACAAGTCATTCTGTGCACCTCGTCGGTACCGGATGAGGGTAAGATCACGATGTCGATTGCCCTCGCGCAAAGCCTGGCGGGGCTCGGTCGATCTGTTCTGCTGGTCGAAGCCGACATCCGGAGCCTGTCTTTCAGGTAGTATTTTCCAGACAACCCGAACGGTGGGCTGGTCACAGCGCTGACCGGAGGGACACCCTTGGGCAACCTTCTACGTACCGACACCCGGTTGTCGGTCAATGTTCTGATGGGCGAGCGCAGCACACGCAGCGCCGCGGATATTTTTTGTCTTCGCGCTTTCATGACCTCACGCAGAGGTTGCGGGCAGACTACGACAATATTCTGATCGACAGCCCGCCGGTTTTGGCCGTTTCTGACGTCCGGGCAATCGGGCAGGCCTGTGACGCGATCCTTCTGTCGGTTGCACCGGCCACCACGTCCCGCGCCCAGTTGGCACAAGCGCTGCGCGAGTTTTCCAGCGTGAACTTGCAGGTCACCGTGCTGGTCATCTCGGACCTGGGGTCTGCCCGAAAGCAGACCAAGGCAGGCGGTCAGTCCTATGGGGCATATGCCCGTTACTACAACGTGCGACTATCTAGCCGACGATCATCTGCTTCATGCGCAGGGCTTCGTATTCCAGCTCTTTCAGCCGGAAATGCACGACATCTCCGATGGTGATCATGCCGCAAAGCTTGCCGTCGCGCAGAACCGGTATGTGGCGGAATCGCCCCTCGGTCATCGTCTTCAGCACATCCATCAGCAGGTCGTCCGGTGTGCAGGTCCGCACATCGCGTGTCATCAGCGCCTCGACCGACTGTGGCAGCGTCTGACCCGGAGTATCCGCCATGCGGCGAACGATATCCCGCTCGGACAGGATTCCCTGCAGTGCGCCGTTCTGATCGGTGACGACAACCGCCCCGATGCGTTTCTCCTTTAGAATTTCGACCACCGAATGGATGGTGTCATTCGGCCGAACCGAAAACACCGCATCACCTTTTCCTTCCAGCAATTTGGCGACAGTGGTCTTAGTATGTGACAAATTCGACTCGGCGGATTGGCTGTAAGTGCTTGACCCGGCCTTGTCGCCACGTGTCGGGGGCTGGTAAGAGCTTGGGGCCATGGGCGGTCTCCTCCTTCAACGCTACAGGCTGTCCTCACCACCTTATCGCAGCAGAGAAACCTGTATAGGGTGCAAATTCAAAAACCGGCGCAACCGCGCCGGGTCGCAAGGAAAAACCGGACCCCGTGACCCAACTCCATCTGTCTCCTGCGGTTGCCGCCGTGATCTTCCTTCTGGTCGTGATCTGCGGGCATAATTTCCGCAAACTGTGGAAAGAACAGCCCCCGGGTTGGCAGAAACGCGCCTGGCTGTTTGGAGTGCCCGCTGCGGTCGGGCTGCTGGTCCTTGGCTTCCTGCCGCTGGCGCCCTGACGCAGGTTTGACTCTGGGTGGGGCCGCTGGCATATGCCGGGCAACACATTTCCAGGAGATCGCCCAATGCGCCGACTGCTTGCTCTGGCCCTGCCGCTTGTTGTTTCTGGCTGTCTGTTCGACGAGGAGCCCGAGATCGTCCGTCTGTCCGGCGAAACCATGGGCACGACATATCACATCACCGCAATCGGCGAGGATCTGGACGAGGCTGCTCTGTCCGCCTCCGTGGAGGACACGCTGGCGCAGGTGAATGCCAAGATGTCCAACTGGGACCCGAATTCCGAAGTCTCGGTCTTTTCCGCCTCGGCCAGCACCGACCCGATGCCGGTGTCACAGGAATTCGCCTATGTGATCGCGGCGGCCAACCAGGTGCACGAGCAAAGCGGCGGCGTTTTCGACGTGACCCTCGGCCCGTTGATCGAGCTGTGGGGCTTCGGCCCGCGCAAGCCCGAAGACCCGGTTCCGTCGGATGCCGAGATCGCGGCGGCGCTGGAACAGGTGGGGCAGGCCCGCCTGCTGACGCTGGATGCGCAGGCCGGGGCGCTGGCCAAGGCGCTGCCGGGCGTGGGGATCAACCTGTCGGCCATCGCCAAGGGCTACGGGATCGACGCCGTGGCCGAGACGCTGCAAGAAGCCGGCATCGAGAACTACATGGTCGAGATCGGCGGCGATCTGGTGGCCCGCGGTCAGAACGACAAGGACCAGGCCTGGCGCATCGGCATCGAAAAGCCCGAAACCGGATCGCAGACCATCCAGTTCATCGTGCCGTTGGACAACCGCGGCATGGCGACCTCGGGCGACTACAAGAACTTCTTCGAACAGGACGGGGTGCGGTATTCGCACATCATCGACCCGATCACCGGACGCCCGATCACGCATCGGACGACCTCGGTCACGGTTCTGGCCGAAAACGCGATGATGGCCGATGCCTGGGCCACTGCGATGCTGGCGCTGGGGCAGGAGCGGGGGCTGAAACTGGCCGATCAGCTGGGTTTGGCAGTGTTTTTCATCTCGCGGGATGTGACAGGCGGCGAAGATGCCTATATCACGGTACAAAGCAGCGCGTTCAAGGATGCGCTGGGATCGAACTGAAGGGCGGGACGACCGATGAGCACCTTTATCCTCGCGTTTGTTCTGCTGCTGATCATCATGGTCGGCATGTCGCTGGGCGTGATACTGATGGGCAAGACCATCAAGGGCAGTTGCGGCGGGCTGAACGCGATCTCGGGCGCCGACAAATGCGTGGTGTGCCAAAAAGACGTGGACCCCAACAGCCCCCTGCGTGACAAGCTGCAATGCAAGCGCGCCCGCCGGATGGTGGAACAGATGGAAAGCAAGGGCGCGCAGCACTGAATGGCCAAGGCCCGCAACATCCTGTTCATCATGTTCGACCAGCTGCGCTGGGATTACCTGAGCTGTTACGGCCATCCACATCTGCACACGCCCAATATCGACCGGCTGGCCGCGCGCGGCATGCGGTTCACGCGGGCCTATATCCAGTCGCCGATCTGCGGCAGCTCGCGCATGTCCACCTATACCGGGCGCTATGTGCAGTCGCATGGCGCCTCATGGAACGGCATCCCGCTGAAGGTGGGTGAGCTGACCATGGGCGACCATCTGCGCAAGGCGGGGATGGACTGCTGGCTGGTCGGCAAAACCCATATGCGCGCCGACGCCGAGGGCATGGCGCGGCTGGGCCTGGAACCCGACAGCCTGATCGGCGCGCGGGTGGCCGAATGCGGTTTTGACGTGTACGAGCGCGACGACGGGATGCGCCCCGAAGGCCCCGACGGGTTCTATGACCCCGACGGGGCCCGCGCCTATAACTCTTGGCTGGCTGACAAGGGGTATGACAGCGACAACCCCTGGCACGACTTTGCCAATTCCGGGCTGGACGAGGACGGCAACGTGCTGTCCGGCTGGTTCCTGAAAAACGCGCCGCAGGCCGCGAACATCGCCGAAGAGGACAGCGAGACCCCCTATCTGACCACGCGCGGCATGGAATTCATGGAAACCCATGACGGCCCGTGGTGCTGCCACCTGAGCTACATAAAGCCCCACTGGCCCTATATCGTCCCCGAGCCCTATGCCTCGATGTACGGACCCGAACAGGTTCTGCCCGCCAACCGGTCCGAGGCCGAACGGGCGGCGGCACACCCCGTGCTGAGCGCCTTCATGCACACCAAGATCGGTCAGACCTTCTGGCGGCAGGATGTGCGCGAGGCCGTGATCCCCGCCTATATGGGCCTGATCAAGCAGGCCGACGACCAGATCGGGCGGCTGCTGGACTGGATGGAGCAGACCGGCCGCATGGACGACACGATGATCGTGCTGACCTCGGACCATGGCGATTTTCTGGGCGATCACTGGATGGGCGAAAAGACGTTCTTCCACGACGCTTCGACCAAGGTGCCGCTGATCATTTTTGACCCGTCCGAACAGGCCGATGCCACGCGCGGCACCACCTGCGACGCGCTGGTCGAGTCGATCGACTTGGCCCCCACTTTCGTCGAGGTCGCGGGCGGTGCGGTGCCTGATCATATCCTAGAAGGCCACTCGCTGCTGCCCATCCTGCACGGGCGGGCGGACGAGACCCCGCGCAAATTCGCGATCTGCGAATACGACTATTCGGCCTCGCCCATCGCGGAAACACTGGGCGTTTCGGTGCGCGATGCGGCGATGTTCATGGTGGCCACGAAAAAATGGAAGCTGATCCATTGCGAAGGCGGGTTCCGCCCGATCCTGTTCGATCTGGAAAACGACCCCGGCGAGCTGACCGATCTGGGCGACAGCGCGGACCATGCTGATGTGATCGCGCAGATGTATGACCACCTGTTCGCCTGGGCCCGGCGTCCGTCGCAGCGCACCACGCGCTCGGCGACCGAGCTGGTCGAGATGCGCACCAAAAGTCGCGGCAAGGGCGTGGTCCTTGGGGCCTATGACGAAAGCGACGCCCCGCCTGAACTGACGGTCAAGTATCGCGGCCGCAAGGCGCGGCCCTGGCAGCAGATCAGGAAATAGTCCCGCGCGGGGCGCATCGCCGCAAAAGGCGGTTCACGATGCGGCGGGCAGGGGATAGAAGAACGGACAAGAGCAGTTACCGGAGACCCGACATGAGCGCACCCAAACCCGTCGTCCTGTGTATCCTCGATGGCTGGGGCCTGTCCGACGACACGCAGGCCAACGCGCCCTATCTGGCCCACACGCCCACCTTCGACGCGATCATGTCCAAGGGTCCGCACGCGCGGCTGATCACCCATGGCCCGGATGTGGGCCTGCCCAGCGGCCAGATGGGTAATTCCGAGGTCGGCCATACCAATATCGGGGCCGGGCGGGTCGTGGCGATGGATCTGGGCCAGATCGATCTTGCGATCGAAGACGGCTCGTTCTTCGAAAATGCCGCACTGCAGGACTTCATCGCCAAGGTGAAGGCGGCGGGCGGAATCGCGCATCTGATGGGGCTGGTCTCGGATGGCGGGGTGCATGGGCACCTGAACCATATCGTCGCCGCCGCGACAGCGATCACCGAGGCGGGCGTGCCGGTGGCGCTGCACGCCATCACCGACGGACGCGACGTGGCCCCGAAATCGGCGCTGGACTTCCTGGCCGAGCTGGAGCGCCGCCTGCCTGCGAACGCGCGCGTCGTCACCGTCTCGGGGCGGTATTATGCCATGGACCGCGACAACCGGTGGGAACGGGTCGGTCGCGCCTATGACGCGATCATCAAAGGGCAGGGTGGGCAGGCCGATACCGCAAGCGCTGCGATTCGGGCCGCCTACGACCGGGGCGAAACGGACGAGTTCATCGCGCCCACGGTTCTGCCCGGCTACGACGGCGTCCGCGACGGTGACGGGTTCTTCTGCCTCAACTTCCGCGCCGACCGCGCCCGCGAGATCCTGCGCGCCATTGCCGAACCTGATTTCGCCGAATTCGACACCGGCCCGCGCCCGCACCTGCCGGCGCTGCTGGGCATGGTGGAATATTCCGACGGCCACAATGCCTACATGACGACCGTTTTCCCCAAGCGCGAGATCGTGAACACGCTGGGCGAATGGGTTGCCAAGCAGGGCCTGCGCCAGTTCCGCCTGGCCGAAACCGAGAAATACCCCCATGTCACGTTCTTCCTGAACGGCGGCAAGGAAACCCCCGAGCCCGGCGAGGATCGCTATATGGCCCCGTCGCCCAAGGTGGCGACCTATGATCTGCAGCCCGAGATGTCGGCCGGAGAGGTGACGGACAATTTCGTCGAGGCGATCGAGGGCGGCTATGACCTGATCGTCACCAACTATGCCAACCCCGACATGGTGGGCCATACCGGTGACCTGCAGGCCGCGATCAAGGCCTGCGAGGCCGTTGACCAAGGCCTGTCCCGCGTGGTCGCCGCGCTTGAAAAGGCAGGCGGTGCCATGATCGTGACGGCCGATCACGGCAACTGCGAAACCATGATCGACCCCGAAACAGGCGGGCCGCATACCGCTCACACCCTGAACCCGGTACCCGTGGCGCTGGTTGGCGGACCCGAGGGCGCAACCCTGCGCGAAGGTCGCCTGTCCGATCTGGCGCCTACGGTGCTGGACCTGATGGGCCTGCCCAAGCCGCCGGAAATGACGGGTCAGAGCCTGCTGTCATGAGGCTGCGCGCGCTTCTTCTGGCGGCCCTGATGGCGGGGCAGGCGGTCCGGGCCGCGCCGGACCCCGCGCAGGCGGCACTGGAGGCAGCGCAGATGCTGGAACAGGCCTCGATCGCGCTGACCGAGGCCGAAACCGCCCGCGACCGCGTGCGTGCCCTGACCGAGACGATCCAGGCCTACGAGGCCGGGCTGGCCGCCATGCGCGACGGGCTGCGACGGGCGGCTTTGCGCGAAAGCCAGCTGACCGCCGAGTTGAACGCGCGCGAACGCGAAATCCGCCAGTTGCTGGGCGTGCTGCAAACCATCGAAACCACGGCGCCACCGGTTCTGATGCTGCACCCGGCCGGGCCGCTGGGGGCGGCGCGCACCGGGATGATGCTGTCCGAAGTCACCCCTGGCCTGAACACCAGAGCCCAGGCGCTGGCCCGGGATCTGGACGAGGTGCAGACCCTGCGCCGCTTGCAACAAAGCGCTGCGGACACGCTGACCGAAGGGTTGGAAGGCGTGCAGAACGCCAGGACGAAGCTGAGCGAGGCCATAGCGGACCGTACCGACCTGCCGCGCCGCTTCATTGAAGACCCGGTACGGACAGCCATCCTGATCTCATCAACGGAGACTCTGGATGGTTTCGCCAGCGGTCTATCTGAGATATCGGATGGAGAAATCATAGCCTCGAACGCGGATGTGTCCCAACTGAAAGGACAGATTCCGCTGCCGACCCAAGGCGTCATACTCCATCGTTCCGGCGAAACGGACGCCGCAGGGGTCACGCGTCCGGGGCTTGTACTGGGAACCAGACCACGTGCATTGGTGCTGTCGCCCACAGCGGCCACGATCCGATACCGAGGGCCGCTTCTGGACCTTGGAAACCTTGTGATCCTGGAACCGCAGCCCGGTTTGCTTTTTGTCTTCTCCGGCCTTCAGGAGGTGTATGGGGACCCCGGTCAGGTGATCCCCGAAGGAACACCAGTGGGCCTGATGCCCGGTCAAACACCAGAAATCGGCGCGATTTTGTCAACAAGCGGTGATGGCACTGGAACTGATCGTCCAGAAACGCTCTATATAGAGGTAAGAGAGAACAATAGCCCCGTGGATCCGGAATCATGGTTCCGGACTGACAAGGATGGATAGACGAGTATGAAGAGATTTGTGATGGCCGGTCTGGCCGGCACCGTGGCAGGGATTATTGCGACTACCCAGATCGCCGGGCCACTGCTGGCGCAAGAGGCCGAAAACAAGGCCGGAGTGTATGAACAACTTGACCTGTTCGGAGACATCTTCGAACGGATCCGCGCCCAGTATGTTGAGGAAGTTGCCCCCGAAGAACTGATCGAGGCTGCGATCGACGGCATGTTGACGTCGCTGGATCCGCATTCAAGCTATCTTTCCCCGGACGACGCCGAGCAGATGCGCGTGCAGACGCGCGGTGAATTCGGTGGGCTGGGCATCGAGGTCACCCAAGAGGATGGCTTCGTCAAAGTCGTCTCGCCAATTGACGGCACGCCTGCGGACGAAGCGGGCATCGAGGCCGGCGATTTCATTACTCATGTGGACGGCGAAAGCATCCTGGGCCTGACGCTGGACAAGGCCGTCGACCTGATGCGCGGCCCGGTCGGTTCGGAAATCGTGATCACCGTCGTGCGGGAAGGCGAACCCGATCCATTCGATGTGACCATCATCCGCGACACGATCAAACTGACCGCCGTTCGCGCCCGCACCGAAGGCGCCAGCGTGGTGCTTCGTGTGACCACCTTCAACGATCAGACCTTCCCGAACCTGAAAGAGGGGATGGAAAAGCAGATCGCCGAAGCTGGCGGCATCGACAAGGTGAACGGCTTTGTTCTGGACCTGCGCAACAACCCCGGCGGGCTGTTGACCCAAGCCATCAAGGTATCGGACGCATTCCTGAACGAAGGCGAGATCGTCTCGACCCGTGGGCGCAATCCCGAAGATGGTGAACGCTTCAACGCAACCCCGGGTGATCTTGCCCAAGGCAAGCCGATCGTAGTGCTGATCAACGGCGGATCGGCGTCGGCTTCCGAAATTGTTGCAGGTGCATTGAAGGATCACCACCGCGCGATCGTCGTCGGCACCAAAAGCTTCGGCAAAGGATCGGTTCAAACCGTGATGCCGCTGCGTGGCGACGGGGCGATGCGTCTGACCACCTCGCGCTACTACACCCCGTCGGGTCGGTCGATCCAGGCTTTGGGTGTCAGCCCCGACATCATCGTGGAACAGCCCCGCGTCCGTCCCGAGGCTGAGGAAGAGGAAGAAAGCAACGCCCGCACCCGGTCCGAGGCCGACCTGCGGGGCAGCCTGAACAATGACAGTTTGACCGAGGATGAAATCCGCCAGATCGAGGAAGACCGCACCAAAGCGGAAGAAACCGCCGAACTGCGCAACGAAGACTACCAGTTGGCCTATGCGATCGACATTCTCAAAGGCCTGTCCGCCTTCAATCCGACAGAGCGGGCATCGCAGTAAGCTGCGCAAACAATGACCGAAGGGCCGCGGTTTTCCGCGGCCTTTTCTTTTGGCTCAGCTCTCGATTTTGTGCAGTTTCTTTTCGTCAAGCATCAGCGCCAGAACCAGCCCTATGGACACCGACAGCGTTGAAAAGACAAAAGCCATGTCCATCCCGCTGTCAAAGGCCATCGACAACGCGGATTTGATCTTTTCGGCCTCGGGCGCGCTGAATTTCTGCATGACAGCCTGCGCGGTCTTGGTCGTCAAAGTACCGCCATTGATGGCTTTTTGATCGGCTAGGGACATGTCGATGCCAGCTTTGGCAAGGTGCTCGCGGAAGCTGGACAGGCTGACCATGTACATGATGGCCGTCGCGCAGGCGACCGAAATGGCGCCATAGACCAAGTGCACCATGAAGCTCAGACCGCCAACCAGGCCGGCGCGTTCGGGCTTGACGGCGCAAACGGCGGCGGTGCCCGACGGGCCAACCGTCAGTGTCGCTCCCAACCCGATCAGAGCCATCCCCGGAAGAATATGGAAATACCCCAGCCCGGCCGGCATCACGACGACACTGGCCGCGCCTATCGTAGCGCAGAGATACCCCCAGAACAGCAGGCGCTTGGGTCCGAAATCATTGTACAAGGTGCCAGAGACGATCGACCCGACCGCCAAAAGAACGGTCAGCGGCGCAAGGCCCAGAGCGGATTCAAACACTGACCAACCAAGAACCTTTTGCATATATTGCGGAAAATACAGCAATCCCACAAAGGCCGCCGAGACGTTGAACATGTTCAGCCCCAAGGTGATGCGAAATTGCGGATTTTGCATCATCTGCGGCAGCAATAGCGGTTCTTTCACCCGTTTTTCCACGCGTGGGAACAACAGAAACAGCGACGCGCTGAGGAAAAACAGAAACATCAGCGGAACCGACAGCCAGCCCCAGTCCGACCCGACATCAAGCGCGTACAGCAGCAGCAGGACAGCAAAAGAAAGGACACCCATTCCGGCAAAGTCGATGTGCTCACCCGTCTTGTGGGTCTTGTCACGCTGCATCAGCAGGACTGCCGTGGCCATCGAGATGCACGAGAAGACGACATTCGCCAGAAAGAACAGGCGCCAATCCCCAAGATTGACGACAAACCCGCTGATCATCGGACCAAATACGTTGCCCGTCGTGACACCGGCAAGGATCAACCCCATGACCATCGCACGGTGTTCCTCACGGGATACCCTCGTTGCCCCGAAGGCCAGCGTGCACGGCCACACGCATCCCGCGCCGATACCTTGAAGCGCGCGTGCGCCGATCAGGAAATCAAGGCTGGGAGATACGAAACACATGACCGAGGCGAAAAGAAACAGCGACAATCCGATGATCATGATCTTGCGATGACCGTACATATCGCCCAGCCGGCCGCCTGCGACCATCGTCATGGCGAAGAACAGCGCGTAGATGTTCAACACCCACTGAGTACTCGTGATATCGGCATCAAACGAGTTTTCGATCGCCGGAACCAGCATCAGCGCACCGGTAAAGTCTATGCCGATGCCAAACGCCGTTACCATCAGCGCTATGACCTTGATAATGCTGTCACGTTCCATTCGGCCCCCTGAGTTTCCTTGGCGGCTCAATCATGCATGAATTCAGCAAAAAAGATAGGAATGCGTCCAAGCAGGTTTCGATTACGTAGATCCTGCAGGCATTTGGCCGATCAACCCTGACCAGCGCTCAACCGACGCACCACGCGCTTCAGAAGATCAAGTTCGGCGCGCAGCAGGTCCATCTCGGCTCGGATATCGCCTACGGCCGGCGCGCCCGCGATTACGGTGATGTCGCCCACTTTTTCCTGTGAAGCGCTGTCGAGGATAATCACACTGTGGACACCTTCGGACAACAGGACCGTTGGTACGGGAACCCGAACATGCCAGCCACCTTCGGCCTCGGAAACCTCGATACCTTGCAGGACCTGATCCCGGTACCGGGCTTCAAGTTGGGGTGCGGTACTTCCTGAAAAGTGGCCTTCCCATACGCCGTCTTCGAACCGGATCGGGACGAGTTTTGTTTCCACCATGGCCTTTCCCTTCACAAGTCAGCGCGATGATGGCGGCACAGGGTCAAATCCCGCAGCACCACACGGTTCATACCAGGATCCTGGATGATAAGGTCCAGCCACATCTTCTCGATGCGACGTTCGTTCAAGGACAGATGCGCAAGATCAAAATCGATGTCGGATGTCGCATGTTGCGGTTCCAGCTTTCGCAGCACCTGCTCGGTATTCGGTCCATTCTGGATATTCAGCCTGGCAAAGACCTCGGCCGGGCGTTCACTGTCGACCGTCACATGGGTCCGGACGAGGTGTTGTCGCGTCAGACCCTCGGCGGCGCTGCCCGGAAGCTCGACAGACACGGAGAGGAACGAGCCTTGAAAGGTGAATACGTCGATCGCCAGGCTGAAAGGCGCCAGGTCCTTTTCCCCGCTGTTGCGGATTTGCCGGATTGCAATCTCGTCCAGCGGACAGTCATGGAAAAGCGCCACACTGTCATCAAGCTGCGCCTTGCGAGACAATGATACCAGGCCCGTAACGGGCAGGGGGCTGCCCCACAAATCCGGGCGCCATGCCCAATCCGTGCCAAGCGGTCTGGGGAAATTCTGGGTGCCGATATGCGGGCGGGTCAGGCGCCCGTCCGCAATCTGGATCAGCCGATCAAGTTGGGCGCGAAGAACCCGCGCCTGATCACGCTGCTGGCGAAGCAGGGGCAGGTCTTCGTGCGGCGCGTTCTGCGCCGTCCGTTTCCAATGCCCAACTGCCTTGCGGCTGAAATACCGATCCAGAAGTCTGCTCATGTGCCCAGTGCTTGAAACTGCACCTCTTTAGTCGGATTCCGCGGGCGGAATAAACCCGCCTTCGACAGATAGCACTGCAAAATTCCCGAATTGTGAACGACGCCGGTCGTGCCGGCCGGATTTTTGCAAGATCACGCCGGGGCACGTTCTTGAAATAGCACGGGGCAAAGCTTACCGTCAGTCACCCGGTCGCCGTGGATCCTCCGCAACGGGCCGCAGTCCAAAAAACAAGACGAGGCCGGGGCATGGAACCCACCCTATTCGCGTTCATCTGGAAACATTCCAAGAAACAGCAGTTCATTCTTCTGCTGTTGACCGTACTTTCGTTTCCGTTTCTCTATGCCTCGCTTGAATTGCCCAAGCAGATCATCAACGACGCCATCGGCGCGACCGGAAACACGGTAACGCTGTTCGGCACGAAGGTGACCCAGGTCCAATACCTGCTGATCCTGTGTTTTGCGTTCTTGGGAACCGTCCTGGCTGGCGGCCTCATGAAGATGCGCATCAACACCATGAAGGGGATCCTGGCCGAACGCATGTTGCGTCGGCTCAGATTCACCCTGATCAGCCGGATGCTGCGCTTCCCCAAACCGTATTTCTCGACCACAAGCCAGGGCGAGCTGGTGTCGATGATATCGTCCGAAGCGGAACCGATGGGTGGACTGATGGGCGACGCGATCGCCCAGCCGGTTTTTCAGTTCGGTCAGATGATGACGATTGTCACTTTCCTGTTCATGCAGAGCGTCTGGTTCGGGCTGGCCTCGATCGCGCTGATTCCGCTGCAAGCCTGGCTGATCCCGCGCCTGCAGCGTCAGATCAACCTTTTGAACAAGGACCGTATTCAGGAGATCCGTCACCTGAGCACCGAGATCGGTGAAACCGCTGCCGGTATCAGCGACCTGCGCGCGAACGGTGGTTGGCGCTATCGGCTGGCGCAGTTCAGTCATCGTCTGGGAACCTTGTTCGATATCCGGGTTCGGATCTACAACAAGAAATTCTTCATGAAGTTCCTCAACAACCTGATCACGCAGATGACGCCGTTCCTGTTCTATTCGGTCGGAGGCTATCTCGCTATCACGGGCGAAGTGACAGTCGGTGCGCTGGTTGCGGCGCTGGGGGCGTACAAGGACCTCAGCGGCCCTTGGCGCGATCTGCTGACCTATTACAATCAGGTTCAGGACATGTCGTTGCGCTGGCAGGTCGTCACCGAACGGTTTGCACCCGAGAACATGATCCCCGAAGAACTGTTCTATGGCGAACCGGAGAGCATCCCGCACCTGCAGGGCGACATCGAATTGCGCAATGTCACGGTGCGCGACGAGGACGGCAAGCTGATCCTTGAAGACATCGACCTGACGATCCCAAAGAGCGCTCGGGTCGCCATCAAGGCCTCGCACGACTCGGAAAGACAGGCGCTGGCCCAGTTGCTGATCCGCGAGATTCTGCCGGTTCAGGGCGAGGTCCTTCTGTCTGGGCACAACCTTCGCGAACTCCATCAGGCGGTGATCGCCGCCCGTGTCGGCTATGCCCACTCGCGACCCTACTTGTTCAACGGCACGCTTGGGGACAACCTGCTGATGCCTTTGCGTCCCCATCCCCAGCACGAGACCGAAGCTCTGAAGGCTCCATCACGTTATCAGGTCGAAGCCGTGCGCGCCGGCAACTCCCCGGACCTGCTGGAGGACGAATGGGTCGACCCACGCCTTGCCGGGCTGCAGAGCATCGACGAGATCCGGGATTGGTGGTTCGAACTGGTCGAGGCGATGGGCATCGACGAATTCATGTTCCGGCGGACGTTGCGGTCGCAATTCGATCCCGAACTGCACCCCCATCTGGCCAAGGCGATCGTGGATGCGCGCGACAAGGTTGCAGCGCGTCTCAAGGAAAAGGGCTTGGACAAATACGTTTACCGGTTCGATCCGGACCGGTTCAACCCGGCCGTACCTTTGGGGGGCAACCTTCTGTTTGCCTCACCGTCGCGCAACATCTCACCGGACATCCTAGCCGGGGACGCTCGATTTCTTGCCATGCTGCGGGCCCATGATCTGGACAAGGACGCCCTAAGCATCGCGACGGCGGTCCTCAGCACGCTGCGGAAAACATTCGGCCGAGAAGGGACGGATCACCCGCTGTTCCTGCGTTTGGGCATGTCCAAGGACATGTACCACCGACTGCTCGACATCGACGAACGCCGCATGTCGAAAGGTGAGGCAACCCTGTCCGAACGTGAAATGGCACTGTTGCTGACGGTGCCGTTCATGCTGACCGCCGAACAGATCGGCCCCAGTTTCCCCGAGGAGTACAAGGAAAAGATCCTTTCGATCCGGCGCACGCAGGCCCAAAACCTGCACGCATCTTTCGACGGGCTGTTCATTCCCGTGGCACCCGAAACCTATGTTCCGCGCCTGACCGTCATGGAAAATGCCCTGTATGGCCGCGTGTCGCTGATGGCCGGGGCACATGCCGAAGAGATCGAGGATGCCGTAGCCGAAGTCCTGATCGAGGCCGGTCTCACCCGTCGCCTGGCGGCTATCATCTACGATCTGCCGACCGGTCTTGGCGGGGCCAACCTGCCCACGGTTTTCCAGGAACGTGCCGCGTTTTCACGGGCAGCGATCAAGCGGCCCGACATCCTGATCCTGGACAAGGTCCTTGCCAGCCACGATTCGGAAAGCCGGCTGCGTACGCGTCTCAAGCTGCGTGAGTTGCTTCCCGACTCGGTCATGATCTTCATGGAGGATCATTTTGGCCATCCCGAGGCCTATGACATGTACGTGGAAATCAAGGACGGCCGAATCGACGGTGTATCGCGTTCCAAGGTCGAGGCGGAAGACGAACAACCCGAAGACTTCAGCCGAAAACTCAAGATCATTTCGGCAACCGAACTGTTTTCGAGGCTTGACGGAAAACACCAGCGTCTTCTGGCCTTTTCGGCACAATGGTACGACGCGGCGGCGGGGCAGACCATATTCTCGCGCGGGCAAACGCCTGACGCGGCCTATCTGTGCATCTCAGGTCAGGCGAGCCTGGAATGGACGATGCCGGACGGCGAAAAGCGCAACATCTCCGTCGTCGAGCCAGGCCGTCTGATCGGCGACCTGTCGATCATCACCGGCGCGCCTCGGCAACTTGACCTCGTCGCAATGACCGACTGTTCGTTCCTGCGGATCGGCGCGGAAGAGCTGCGCGCCGTGGTAGAGGGTGACGCGGCTGTTTCGATGCGCCTACTCGAAACGGTGGCCGGGTATCTGACAACCGTCTCGGAACGACTGTTGCTGTCGAACACCCCGTTGACACCCGAAGCCGAGACCGGGGCGGGCGGTTAGGATGCGCGAACCGCAGCCACACCCGGCCTATGCCCCGCACGAAATCCTGGTGGCGCCGGCCAGGGCTTATCCCGAACTCTGGCGGCTGCTGCTCGGGTTCGCGATCATCACGGTCGTCGTGCTGGCACTGAATCTGGTTCTCCTGGCCGCTGTAACCGCCTTTGGTTCGGCCGAACTGGTGTCCGGTTTCGAAGACGGGTCCTCGGCCCTGGCGCTGCTGGTCATCCTTTCCAGTTTTGCCTTTGCCACATTGGGCGTCGGATTGGCCGTGCGACAGGTGCAGCACCGGAAACTGATCTCCGTGGTTGGGGCGCCGATTCTGACTGTACGGCAATTCTGGCGGGTTCTGCGGGCGCTGGTCGTGCTGGGTGCCTTGCTTTTTGTTCTGCCCCCATACGATATGGGACCGCCCTTGGAGCCAAACCTGCCGGTTTTCAGGTGGCTGCTGCTGTTGCCGCTGGCGCTGGTGGCTGTCCTTATTCAGGTCAGCGCCGAAGAGATTCTATTCCGCGGGTTCCTGCAACAATCGCTGGCCGCGCGGTTCAGGGCCCCGTGGATTTGGATGGGTGTACCCTCCCTGATTTTTGCTGCCGGGCACTACGCACCTCTTGCCGCCGGTGACAATGCTATCCTGATCGCAGTTTGGGCCTTTGTCTTTGGCCTTCTTAGTGCAGACATCACCGCCAGAGCAGGAACGCTGGGACCCGCAATCGCCATGCATTTTGCCAACAATGTAACGGCTTTGCTGATCGTATCGTTGCCTGACGGCCTGGGGGGGCTGGCCCTCTATCATCTTCCGTTCGAAACATCGGACACCGGTATCCTGCGCCAGTGGCTTGTCGTGGATTTCGCGGTGATGATCGTCAGCTGGCTGGTTGCGCGACTTGCGCTCAGGCGCTGATTGCATTTCCTTCCGTAGCGTCTTATTTGACTGCAACCCGCATCAGCAAGGTTCCGACATGAACTGGATCACAAACTACGTCCGCCCCCGGATCAACTCGATCTTCTCCCGCCGTGAGGTGCCCGAGAATCTCTGGCACAAATGCGACGAGTGCGGAACGATGCTGTTCCACCGTGAACTGGCGGACAACCAGAACGTTTGTACCCAGTGCGGACACCACATGCTGATCACCCCGCGCGAGCGGTTCAAGCACCTGTTCGACGGCGGCATCTTCACCGAGGTCGCAGTGCCCGCGCCCAAGGAAGACCCGCTGCAGTTCCGCGATCAGAAGAAATACCCCGACCGCATGAAGGCGGCCCAGAAAAAGACCGGCGAGAAAGAGGCGATGCTGGTCGCCACCGGCGAGATCGGCCGTACGCCGATCGTAGCTGCCGCGCAGGATTTCTCGTTCATGGGCGGTTCGATGGGCATGTATGTCGGCAACGCCATCATCGCCGCCGCGCAAGAGGCAGTGAAGCTCAAGCGCCCGCTGATCCTGTTTTCCGCGGCCGGCGGCGCCCGGATGCAGGAAGGCATCCTCAGCCTGATGCAGATGCCGCGCACCACAGTCGCGGTGGAGATGCTGAAAGAGGCCGGCCTGCCTTATATCGTCGTTCTGACCCATCCCACCACCGGAGGCGTTACGGCGTCCTACGCGATGCTCGGCGACGTGCATATTGCCGAGCCGAACGCCCTGATCTGTTTCGCTGGCCCCCGCGTGATCGAGCAGACGATCCGTGAAAAACTGCCCGACGGCTTCCAGCGCGCCGAATACCTGCTGGATCACGGCATGCTGGACCGCGTCACCAAACGGACCGAGTTGCGGGACGAGTTGATCACGATCATCCGGATGCTGATGGGTCTGCCCCCGGCGGTCAAAGGCGATCTGCCCGCCCCGAACGAGGACGCGGCCGAACAGCCTGACGCGCAGGCCAAGCCTGCCGAAGACCAGCCCAAGAAATGACCGCACCCACATCCGACGTCATCCTCGACCGGATGATGGCGCTGCACCCCAAGATCATCGACCTGACCTTGGACCGTGTCTGGCGTCTGCTCGAAGCTTTGGGTAATCCGCAGGACAAGCTGCCGCCGGTGATCCACATCGCCGGCACCAACGGCAAGGGCTCGACCCAGGCGATGATCCGTGCCGGGCTGGAAGGGGCCGGGCTGACGGCCCATGCCTACACCTCGCCGCATCTGGCACGCTTTCACGAGCGCATCCGCCTGGTGGGCAAGCTGATCTCGGAACCCAAGCTGACCGCCGTTCTGGATGAGTGCTACACCGCCAATGGCGGCGAGAACATCACCTATTTCGAGATCACCACCTGCGCGGCCTTGCTGGCTTTCTCCCGTGTACCTGCCGACTACACATTGCTCGAAGTCGGACTTGGCGGACGACTCGACGCCACGAACGTAATCGCAAAGCCCGCGGTCACGGTCATCACCCCGATCTCGATCGACCACGAACAGTTCCTCGGCAACACGCTGGCCAAGATCGCCGCCGAAAAGGCCGGCATCATCAAGCGCGGCGTGCCCTGCATCGTCGGCCCGCAGCCGGACGAGGCGATGGAGGTCATCGAGGCCACCGCCGCCCGCCTCGGCGCACCCTTGCTGGCCCACGGACAGCACTGGCACGTCCACGAGGAACATGGCAGCCTGATCTATCAGGACGAAAACGGCCTGCGCGACCTGCCGCTGCCGAACCTGCTGGGCGCGCACCAAGTCCAGAACGCCGGCGCCGCACTGGCGGTCCTGCGCCATCTCAACCTGGGCGATGCCGCCTATGAGGCCGCAGTCACCCGCGCCGAATGGCCCGCCCGGATGCAGCGCCTGAAGACCGGCCCGCTCGTCGAACAGGCGCCCCAGGCCGAACTCTGGCTGGACGGCGGCCACAACGCCGCCGCCGGCGTCGCGTTGGCGGACGTCTTGGCCAAGCTGCCCCCGCGACCCACACACCTGATTTGCGGCATGCTCAACACCAAGGACGTAACCGGCTACCTCTCCCCGCTGGCCCAGAAAGCTGCCAGCCTGACCGCCGTTTCCATCCCGGGCGAGACCAATACGCTGAGCGCCGAAGAAACCGCCGCCGCCGCCAAATCGGTGAACCTGCCCGCGACGACCGCCAGCAGTGTGTCCCAAGCCCTCGACACCATCATCAAAGCCGACCCACAGGCGCGCGTGCTGATCTGTGGCTCGCTCTACCTCGCGGGCAACATCCTGCGCGAAAACGGCTGACCATTCATTGAGTCACAGCTACGCCAGCGGCAACGCTCGCTATTGTCCCCAGTCCTGCGCCTGCATCTCCCGCAGGCGCGAGGCTGTGCGCTCGAACTCGAAAACACCTTCCCCCTCGACATACAGCATCTCAGGCTCGGCGGCCGCTGAACAGATCAACCGCACCTTCGCCTCGTACAGCGCATCGATCAACGTGACGAACCGCTTCGCCTCGTTGAAGTTGTTGCGCGACAGGCGCGGTATGTCCTCGAGCACCAGCACTTTTACCGCATCAGCAATGGTCAAATAGTCCCCCGGCCCCAACATCCGGCCGCACAGATCATAGAACGAGGCCCGTGCCACACCATTGCGAAAAGCGGGCAACACTACCTCGCGCCCCTTGACATGCAGGGTCAGGGGTTCGGCCGGCCCACCGGACAGGTCGGCCCACACGGCCCGGATCTTCTCTCGCGCCTCGGGTCCGATGGGTGTGAAATAGACCGGCGAGCCCTCGAGCCGGTTCTGCCGGTAATCCGTGGGCGAGGTCAGTTCCCACACTTCGAGCTGCTGCTTGATGTGGTGGATGAAGGGCAGGAACAGCTGCCGGTTCAGGCCATCCTTGTACAGATCGTCGGGATGACGGTTGGAGGTGGTCACAACGACGACGCCACCCGCATGCAGCATGTCGAACAGCCGCCCGACGATCATCGCGTCGGTGATGTCGGTGATCTGCATCTCGTCAAAGGCCAGCAGGCGCACGGATTTCACGACCGAGGCCGCCACCGGCGCCAGTGCATCCTGCACGCCGGTTTCGCGCGCCTCATGCATGCCAGCGTGGATTTCCTGCATGAAGGCATGGAAATGGACGCGCCGGGCCGGAACTTCGCCCAGCGTTTCGACGAACATGTCCATCAACATGGACTTGCCGCGCCCCACGCCGCCCCACAGGTACAAACCCTTGGGCGGCGGCGGTGCCTTGCGGAACAGCCCGCGTTTCACCGGCGCGGCCAGAGCCGCCCGGATGCGCTCGAACTGGGGCAGAACGGCCTCTTGCGCGTCGTCGCGGTTCAGGGTGCCATCGGCAACGCGGGCCTCGTACAACGAGATCATGTCGGTCATGGCCCGAGCCATAGCGCCCGCCCGCGCCATTGAAAAGAAGGCATCCTCCGGCACGCATCAATTTTGGTTAATCGTGACCGCAAAACTCCTGAATTGACGAGCGAGCCCAAGCGGATACTGTCGGCGGGCTGAACCCGGAGGCCCAATGACCCCAACCGCCCGTCTGCTCAACCCGGTGCTGATCGTCGGATGCGTGATCATCACGGTCAGCTTCGCCGTGCGCGCCTCGTTCGGAGTGTTCCAGATTCCGATCGCCGAGGAGTTCGGCTGGCTGCGCACCGATTTCTCGCTGGCCATCGCGATCCAGAACCTGGCCTGGGGCATCGGCCAGCCGATCTTTGCCGCCATCGCCGAAAAGATGGGCGACCGGCGGGCGATCATTCTTGGTGCGCTGACCTATGCGGCGGGGATGGTACTGTCGGCTTGGTCCGTTACGCCCTTCGGGCATCAGCTTTATGCCTGGCTGGTGGGCTTCGGTATCGCAGGCACGGGCTTTGGCGTCGTGCTGGCGGTGGTCGGGCGGGCCTCGACGGATCAGAACCGCTCGATGTCGCTGGCGATCGTAACGGCAGCGGGCAGCTTCGGGCAGGTGATCGGTGCGCCGACAGCTGAATGGATGCTGACCTTTCTGCCGTGGCAGCAGGTGTTCATCATCTTCGCCATTGCCATTCTGGCCCTTGTGCTGACACTGCCTTTCATGCGCGCACCCGCGCAGGTCAGCAAGGCCGAATTGGAAGAAAGCATGGGCCAGATCCTGGGCCGCGCCTTCCGCGACCCGTCCTATGCGCTGATATTCCTGGGTTTTTTCAGCTGCGGCTATCAACTGGGCTTCATCACTGCGCACTTCCCGGCCTTCGTGACCGAGATGTGCGGCCCGATCCAACCTGGCGGTGTCCTGCATGCGATGGGCATCACCACAACGTCTGCTTTGGGTGCGCTGGCGATCTCGCTGATCGGGCTCGCCAATATCGGAGGCACCCTGCTGGCCGGGTGGGCGGGCAATCACTTCCCCAAGAAATACCTTCTGGCGGCGGTTTATACCGGGCGCACGATCGCGGCCGCAGCGTTCATCCTGTTTCCCATCACGCCTCTGACCGTGATCCTGTTCTCGCTGGTCATGGGGTCACTATGGCTGGCGACGATCCCGTTGACCTCGGGCCTCGTCGCGCATCTTTACGGCTTGCGCTACATGGGCACGCTGTATGGCATCATATTCTTCAGCCATCAGGTCGGCAGTTTCCTGGGCATCTGGCTGGGCGGCCGCATGTATGACCTTTATGGCGACTATACCGTGGTCTGGTGGATCGGCGTGGCCATCGGCGCCTTCAGCGCGATCGTGCACCTGCCGATCCGCGAAAACCACCCGGCGCAGCCCGCTGCCGCCTAGGATCAGGCGGCCTCGTCCAAGGAGAGCAGACCTTCGGCCACCAGCCTTTCGGCCCAGCCCTTCGGGCCGTCGAAATGGTGGGTCTGCCATCCACGGCCACGGGCGGTTTCGATATTGTCGATCCGGTCGTCGGTGAACAGCAGCGTCTCGGGCGGCAGGCCGCAATCCTGTTCGACCATCTGGTAGATCGGGACATGCGGTTTCACCATCTTCATCCGCCCCGAGACATAGTGCCGGTCGAACTCGTTCAGGAACGGATAGACGTTGGTGGCATAGTCGAAATTCTGTACCCCGAAATTGGTCAGCGCAAAGACCGGCACGCCCTTGGCCCGCAGCGCGCGCTGCAGCCGGACCGAATGCGGAATCTCGGGCGCGGCCAGTTCGATCCAGTTGTCGTGCCACATGCGGATTTCGTCGCGCCAATCGGGGTATTTCTCGGCCCAGGCATAGATCGTGTCGGTGAAGTGATGCCCCTGATCGACCAAGTCATTCATGCCGTGCAGGTCGACGGTCGAGAACATCTCGCGGCGCCGGTCCTCGCCGATCACGCGGTCATAAAACCGCTCGGGCTGCCATTCGATCAGAACGTTGCCGATATCAAAAACGACCGCTTCTACGGGCATGGGATTTCCTGTTCGCTTGTGTTGCGTTTGGGGCTGACTGAACCAACCCGCCGGGCGGGACGCAAGGCCAAACTCAGCCGCGCAGGGCGGCGCGCATCTCACGCTCGAGCGCGTCCAGAAACCGCGATCGGTCGGCCTTGGAAAACGGTTTGCCACCGCCCCCGGCGCCCAGCGGGTTGGCGGCGCGCAGATCCGCCATCAGATCGCGCATCGCCAGTTGCTGACCGATATTGGCGGCGGTGAAGGCCTCGCCATTGGGGCGCAGCACCCGCGCGCCGGCCTGGACGCATTTGGCGGCCAACGGGATGTCCGAGGTAATGACGATGTCGCCCACGCCGCACCGCTCGGCGATCCACTTGTCGGCTTCGTCAGCGCCTTGCGCCACGGTCACGATCTGAACCAGCGGGTTGGCCGACGGGCGCAGCCCGCCGTTCGCGACCACCACCATCGGCACCTTGTGCCGCGTGGCGACGCGTTCGGCCTCGGCCTTCACCGGGCAGGCGTCGCCATCGACATACAGGGTCGTCACGCTTGCTTGGCCTTCTTGGGCGCCAACTTCGCTGGCTCGGGCGCATCGGATTTGCGCACCTTGAACTCGTCCGGGATCGGCATCCGGTTGAAGGCGTCGAGCCCGGCAATCTTGTAGGCCTCGGCCAGGGTCGGATAGTTGAAGGTGTTCTGCACGAAATAGTCCACCGTGCCCTTCAGGTTCAGCACCGCCTGGGCGATGTGGATCAGCTCGGTCGCGCCTTCGCCGACGATCTGCACGCCCAGCACCCGGCGGGTTTTCAACGAGAACAGCATCTTCAGCATCCCATGCTCGAGCCCCATGATATGCCCGCGCGAGGTCTCGCGGAACCGGGCGACGCCCACCTCATAGGGAATGCCGCGTTCCTGCAGCTCTTCCTCGGACATGCCGCAGGTCGAGATTTCGGGCACCGAATAGATGCCATAGGGAAACCACGGGCTTTCGGGCAGGGTGGGGGTGTCCAGCGCGTGGCAGGCGGCCACGCGGCCCTGCTGCATCGACGTCGAGGCCAGCGATGGATGCCCGATCACGTCGCCGGTGGCATAGATATGCGGCACCGAGGTCTGATAGGTCTTGCGGTCCACCGAAATGCGGTTGCGATGGTCGGTCTCGATCCCAACTGCACCCAGATTGAGCGCCGAGGTGTTGCCCATGCGGCCCGCCGCGAACAGCAGCATCTCGGCCCGGACATGGCGGCCGTTTGACATGGTGATCTCGACATGCTTGCCGGCGTCCTCGATCTTTTCCACGGCCGAGCCCAGGCGCAGATCCACCCCGTTTTCACGGATCTGGTGGGTGAATTCTTGGATCAGGGTCTTGTCGATGAAATCAAGGAAGGTCTCGCGCGGTTCGATCAACGTCACCCGCACATCCAGCGCCGAGAACATCGTGGCATACTCGACCCCGATCACACCCGCGCCGATCACGCAGAGCGAACGCGGGATCTCTGCCATTTCGAGGAACTCGTCCCCGTCGACGATGGTCTTGCCGTTGAACGGCACGTAATCGGGGCGATAGGTTTTCGTCCCGGTCGAGATCAGGAATTTCGCGGCCGTCAGGCGGGTGGTGTCGCCCGCATCGGCGGTGACCTCGATCTCGTGCGGGCCCACGAAACGGGCTACGCCGTCCATGGTTTCAACGTGGTTGCGGTTGAACTGGTGTTCCAGCACGTCAACCTCGTAGTCCAGCGTCATGTGCAGCCGGGCTTTGAGGTCTTCGGCGCGGATCTGGTCCTTGACCCGGTACGAGCGGCCGTAAAAGCTGCGTTCGCGCCAGCCAGACAGGTTCAGTACCGTTTCGCGCAGGGTCTTCGACGGGATCGTGCCCGTGTGCACCGATACGCCGCCCAACCGGTCACGGCGGTCAACCACCAGAACCTTGCGTTTCAGCTTGCCCGCCTGAATCGCCGCCGCGCGGCCCGATGGGCCCGAGCCGATGATGATCAGGTCATAGTCGTATTTGCTCATCCCTCAGTCTCCGTACAGGGCTTCGGCGTGGAAGGTGACGTGGTCCTCCATGAAGGTGGACACGAAAAAGTAGGAATGGTCATAGCCGGGCTGCAGCCGGACCGTTGCCTGCTGGCGGCGTTCGGAGATGGCCTGGGCCAGAGCCTCGGGGCGCAGCAGGTCGATGAACTGGTCGTTGGTGCCGGTGTCGATCAGGATCGGGCCGTCAAAGCCCTTTTCCTGCATCATCAGCGTCGCGTCATGTTTGGCCCAGGCGGCCGGGTCATCGCCCAGATAGGCGCTCAGCTGCTTGCGGCCCCAGTCGCTGGCCGTGGGGTTCGCGATCGGCGCAAAGGCCGAGACCGAGCGGAACCGGCCGGGCAGGTTCATCGCCAGCGTCAGCGCGCCGTGGCCGCCCATCGAATGGCCGGTGATGGCTTGCCGGTCGCCGTCGATGGCGAAGTTTTCGACCAGCAGCGCCGGCAGTTCCTCGGCCACATAGTTCCACATGTTGAAATGCGGCGCCCACGGCGATTGCGTGGCGTTGACGTAGAACCCGGCGCCTTGGCCCAGGTCGTAATCCTCGTGATCGGCGACCCCTTCGCCACGCGGCGAGGTGTCGGGGAAGACCAGCGCGATGCCTTGTTCGGCGGCCCAGCCCTGCGCGCCGGCCTTGACCATCGCGTTTTCATGGGTGCAGGTCAGGCCCGACAGATACCACAGGACCGGAACCGGACCGTCCTTGGCCTCGGCCGGCAGGAACAGGCCAAAGGTCATGTCGCACTGGCACGCCGCCGAGGCGTGGCGGTAAACGCCCTGCACGCCACCGAAACAGGCGTTTTCGGAAAGGGTTTCCATCTGGCATCATCCTTACGTTGGGTTCGTGCCATGGCTAACGGGCGAAGGCCCCGGCGTAAAGTCCGGGCACCAATGTTCGCACGCATTTTGAAGTCGCCGCGTCAGAATGCGGCAACCCACGCGATGACCACCGGCACGGTCAGAATGCTGACAATGGTCGACAGCAGAATGGCGGCAGATGCCCGGTGCGGCGCCACCCCATAGTGGGCCGCCAGCATATAGACATTGCCGGCCACTGGCAGAGCGGCGGCGGAGATCGCCACCGCCGCGGCAAAAGGATCAGTCGGCAGCAGCCACAGCAGCACCACGGCCACACAGGCAGGATGCACGGCCAGTTTGCAAAAACTGAGCCACAGCGCGATCTGAACCCGCTCGGCTGATTTGCTGGCCAGCGAGGCGCCGATCGCGAACAGCGCCCCCGGCGTGGCGGCGCCGCCTAGAATGGTCAGAAAATCGTTCAACGGGTCAGGCACCGGCATCTGCAGGGCCGACCAGATCAACCCGGCCGAGATCGAGACGATCATGGGGTTTTTCAGCAGCCCGACTCCGATGAGCCGCAGCGTCCCAACCGTCAGCTTTCCATCCCGCCCGCCGTTGATCAGGATCACGATCAGCGAGGAAAACACCACCAGATCGACCGTCAGAACCAGCATGACCGGCCCGATTGCGGCTTCGGAAAACAGCAGGGCCAACATTGGCAGACCCAGAAAGCCCACATTTCCGATGGCGGCGCATTGCGCCTCGACCGCGGCGGTGGGGATGTCGAGCCCGCGCAGATAGGCGACCAACGTGGCCAGCGCGTATACGCCCGCCGTGCCGATCAGATAGCCCAGCATCAGCCGCGCGTTGAAGATCTCGGCAAAGGGCAGCGTGGCGGCAAAGCGGAACAGCATCGCCGACAACGCGAAATAGAACACGAACTTGGTCAGATAGGCCGTTGCGTCTTCGGTGAAGAACCGGCTGCGCCCGGCCCAGTATCCCAGGCCGATGATCGCAAAGAAGGGCAGGGTGCGCAGAAAGATATCGACCATGCGCAGATTGGTAACATAGAATTACCACATCGCAAGCAGGGTCATCACCCACTGCCGATCAATATCCCGGCTGCCAGCACCAGCGCTCCGCCCAAAACGACCTGAAAAGCGGCACGGAAGAACGGAGTTTCCATATAGCGGTTCTGAATCCACGCGATCGCCCACAATTCGAAAAACACCACGATGAAGGCAATTATCGTGGCCGTCCAGAATTCCGGGATCAAATAGGGCAGGGCATGGCCCAATCCGCCGACCGTTGTCATCACGCCGGACGCCAAACCCCGCTTTACCGGTGATCCACGGCCCGACAGCTCGCCATCGTCCGATGCCGCTTCGGTGAAGCCCATGGAAATACCTGCGCCCACTGACGCTGCAAGGCCCACAAGAAAGGTCGTCCAAGGGTCGTGCGTGGCAAAGGCCGTCGCGAAGATCGGCGCCAAGGTCGACACCGACCCGTCCATCAGCCCGGCCAATCCCGGCTGGACCCAGGTCAGGATGAATTGCCGGTGCGAAATCACCTTTTCAGCTTCTTTTTCATCGTGATCCAGGTGGGCTTCTTCCAATTCGGCAGCCGCGGCTTGATGCCCCGCTTCGGCCGCAGCCAGGTCGCCCAGAAGTTTGCGTGTTGCTGCATCGGTCGTACGACCAGCAGCCGCCAGATAGAAGCGCTCCGCGTCGCGCTCCATCATCTCGGCTTCTTCGCGGATTCGCTCGATTCCGAGATTCTCGACCAACCAGATCGGACGGCGGGCGTAGTAACCGGCGACATGCTCGCGCCGGATCAGAGGTATCACCGGACCGAACCGATCCTCATGCAGAGCGATCAAGCGACGGCGGTGCTCGTCTTCCTCGGCAGCCATGCCATCGAAGATTTTTGCTGTCGCCGGATAGTCGGGGCGCAGCATCTCGGCATATGACCTATAGATCCGCGCGTCATCTTCCTCGGACGAAATCGCAAGCGCGATGACTTCCTGCTCGGTCAGATCCCTGAAGTGTTTGCGCTGAGTGAAAAACCGCATAGCCACCCTCGTTTTAGAATTATTCTAATTTACGCTGCGTAGCGGAACTTTCAAGCCGAATTGAAAACCGTTGAAACTGAACTGACTGGTTTATAGATTTGTCGCAGCACTCAGCCAAGGAGACACCATGACCCAAGCCGCAACCATCGTGCGTACCGGACGGAAATTCGACCAGGTTCTGAACGGCGCCCGAGAGGTTTTCATGGCGGATGGGTTTGAAGGCGCCAGCGTCGATGACATCGCGCGTGCGGCGGGTGTGTCGAAGGCGACGCTCTACAGCTATTTCCCAGACAAACGACTTCTGTTTTCCGAAGTGGCGCAGACCGAGTGTTGCCGCATGGCGGAAAACGTGCTGGCCATGATCGACGAAACCAAGCCGGTACGCGAGGCGATGATGATCACGGCAACCCATCTGACTCGGTTTCTGGTTTCGGATTTTGCGCAACAGGTGTTCCGCATCTGCGTGGCCGAGCGTGACAGGTTCCCGGAATTGGGCAAGGCGTTCTACGAAGCCGGCCCCGCCAACGGTCAGCGCCAGATGGCCGAGTATCTGGAAAAAGCCGTGGCCAAAGGTGAGCTGGCGATTGACGACGTGCATTTTGCCGCCGAGCAGTTCTCGGAATTGTGCAAGGTGCGCCTGTGGACGCTGGCGGCTTTGGGGATCCAAACCCGGTTCTCGGACGAGGAAATCGACGAAGTGGCCACCAACGCCGTTGACATGTTCATGGCGCGTTACGGCACTTGACGGACTGGCTCAGCCCGACAGTCCAACCAGCGCCACACCGCCCGCCATCAGAATGGCAGCCCCCAGCCTGCGCACCCAATAGCCTTCGTGCAGAAAGACAAACCCGATCAGGGCCGCAAAAATCACCGATGTTTCCCGCAACGCCGAGACCGCCCCCAGCGGCGCGAAATTCTTGGCATAGAGCACCAGCCCATAGGCCAGCATCGACACGAAGCCGCCCAGAATGCCGATCGCCCAGGTGCGCGCCGGAAGCTGTGTCAGAACCTGCCGCCTTCGCAGGCCCACGAATCCGGCAATGAACAGGTGTAGAAACGCACCCCAAGCCCAATAGCTGAGCGTGTTTCCAGACAGCCGCACCCCGATGCCGTCCACAACCGAATAAACCGAGATGCAAAGTCCGGTACCCACCGCAAACCCCAGCGCCGCGCCGCCGACGCCTTGCCGAAGCGAGCTCCAACTGCTGAGTTGGATGCCGAACGCGATAAGGCCGATGCCGATCCAGGCTTGCAGGGGCAGAACCTCATCCAGCAACAGATAGGCCCAAAGCGCCACCAACGCCGGAACGATGCCTCGTGCGATCGGGTAGACCACGCTGAGGTCGCCATGCTGATAGGCTTTGCCCAACATGAAGTAATATCCGAAATGCACCACGGTGGACAAAAGGATGTAAACAAAGCTGTCGCCGCCCGGAAAGGGCAGGACAAGGATCATGACGCTGGCCGGGATCACATGCCCGAAGGCCACAAGGCCCAGCGTCGTAGTCCGGTCGCCCGCGGTTTTGACGATGGCGTTCCAGACGGCGTGCAGGATGGCAGCCGACAGAATGATCGCGACGACGAATGGGCTCACCGGCGGTCCTCAGGTGATGGGGCGGCCCCAAGAAGGATCGGCCCGGCTGCAACTTTCTCGCACCGGGCTATCGCAAGGACAGCGTCGGTGGTCGAGTCCGGTTACATCGGATTGCCTTGCAGGCGCAAGGTTCCAAAGTCTGGAACCGGAAACGCCCATAGTCGTGTTGTGGGTCTTACGCCGTTGCACGCCTTCCGGCGTCGATGCCGGCAATCTTGTCCAACAGATCGATGATTTCACTTGTTCCGCTGCCGCTCCGCAGGTTGGTGAATACGAAAGGACGATCGCCGCGCATCCGGGCCGCATCGCGCTGCATCACCGACAGGTCCGCTCCGACATGCGGGGCAAGATCGATCTTGTTGATGATCAGGATGTCCGACCGGGTGATCGCGGGGCCGCCCTTGCGGGGGATCTCTTCGCCCGCGGCCACGTCGATCACGTAGATCGTCACATCCGCCAGTTCCGGGCTGAAGGTGGCCGACAGGTTGTCACCGCCGGATTCGATCAGAACGATCTCGACCTCGGGGTGACGGCGTACCATCTCGGCCACGGCGGCCAGATTGATCGAGGCATCCTCTCGGATCGCCGTATGCGGGCAGCCTCCGGTTTCCACGCCGATCACCCGGTCCTGCGGCAGGATCTGCATCCGCATCAGCGCCTCGGCGTCTTCCTGCGTGTAGATGTCATTGGTGATCACCCCGATCGAGTGGGTGTCGCGCAGCGCGCGGGCGAGGGCGGCGGTCAGGCTGGTCTTGCCTGCACCGACCGGTCCGCCGATCCCCACCCGCAGAGGGCCGTTCATGCTGCTCATGTGCGGAAAATCCTTGGCTGTTGGGTTTCATGTTGCATGGCCGCGATCTCGGCCAGAAAGGCGGTGCCGGACAGGGCCGACAGATCGGCCTCCACTGCCGCGTGCGCCTGAATTGCGCACAAGGGCGCCATGTCTCGGACCACCCCTTGCGCAGCGGTCTGGCCCAGGGGCATCAGCCGCTGCGCGGCCGAAACAAGATTGCTGATGAACGCATGCAGATACAGCCGCGCGGTTGGCTCCACCGGCAAACCGGCGTGGCGCGCGGCGCTGCCGATGGCAACGGGGTAGGTCAGATCCGCCAGTTCGATGCCCCAGACCGCAGCCGTCACACCGCAGAAGGCCGCGCCCTGTTGCGCGGTTTCGAACCTGCGCTCGAAGGGGCCGGCGAAGGCGCGGGCCATATCGTCAAGTTCGGTCACGGCCAGCTCGGATTTGGCGCGCCAAGCGGCGGTCAGAAACAGGGCATCCGACCATCCCGCACCGTGTTCCAGCACGTCGTGCAGCCAATCTCGCAGGCTGGCCGCATCGTGCACCGCACCCGATTGAACCAAGCGTTCCAGCCCATGCGAATAGGCAAAAGCCCCCACCGGGTAGGCGGGTGACAGCCATTGCGCCAGCGTCAGAAGATCAAGGTCAGTGGCTGTGGCCATGCGTCCGTCCGTGCCCATAGGCACCGCCTTCGGGGCTGAAGGGCGCGCGGATGTCCTGGACCGTCGCGCCAAGCTTCAAAAGCATGTCGCGGATCACATGGTCGCGGCGGATCACCAAGCGGTCGGGCTGGATCTGGCAGGGGGTGTGGCGGTTGCCGATATGCCAGGCCAACCGGGTCAGGTCGGGGCCGGTGACGGCGAACAGGTCCTCTTCTGCGGCGACCACCTCGATCAGGCGACCATCGGCCAGCTCGAACGCGTCCCCCCCGTCCAGCGAGGTCGTCTGCGACAGATCCACCAAGAATTCTTCGTTCTGGGCGGTGCGCAGCATTCGGCGGCGCAGAAAGCGGTCTTCGTAGTTCAACATCACGGTGCCATGGGTTTCGTCCCACTGACCGTTGCGGCGGATTTTCTGTGATATGGCAAGCATCGGAGGCATCCCTTTTCAGAACAGGAAATAGCGTTGCGCCATGGGCAGGGTTTCGGCGGGTTGGCAGGTGAGCAATTCGCCGTCGGCGCGCACCTCGTAGGTTTCGGGGTTCACCTCGATCTCGGGCAGCGCATCGTTCAGCCGCAGGTCGCGTTTGCCGATCGCGCGGGTGTTGCGCACGGCGACGGTCTGCTTGGCAAGGCCCAGACGCGCAGCGATGCCGTCCTCTTGGGCGGCTTCCGACACGAAGGTGACCGCGCCCCGTTCGACCGAGCGGCCATAGGCCCCCCACATCGGCCGCGAATAGACCGGCTGCGGCGTGGGGATCGAAGCGTTCGGGTCGCCCATCTGCGCACAGGCGATGGTGCCGCCCAGCAGCACCATCTCGGGCTTCACGCCGAAAAAGGCGGGATTCCACAGCACCAGATCAGCGCGTTTGCCCTCCTCGATGCTGCCGATATGGGTGCCGAGCCCGTGCGCGATGGCCGGGTTGATCGTGTATTTCGCGATATAGCGGCGCACGCGGAAGTTGTCGTTTTTACCCGTTTCTTCCGGCAGGCGCCCGCGTTGCTTCTTCATCTTGTCGGCGGTCTGCCATGTGCGGATCAACACCTCGCCCACGCGGCCCATCGCCTGGCTGTCGGACGCGATGATGCTGAAGGCGCCCATGTCGTGCAGGATATCCTCGGCCGCGATGGTCTCGCGCCGGATGCGGCTTTCGGCAAAGGCCACGTCCTCGGGGATAGATTTGTCGAGGTGATGGCAGACCATCAGCATGTCCAGATGCTCTTCGACCGTGTTCACGGTGAAAGGCCGGGTCGGGTTGGTCGAGGAGGGCAGCACATGCGCCTCGCCGCAGATCTTGATGATGTCGGGGGCGTGGCCGCCGCCCGCGCCCTCGGTATGGAAGGCGTGGATCGTGCGGCGTTCCATGGCGGCCACGGTGTTTTCGACGAAGCCGCTTTCGTTCAGCGTGTCGGTGTGGATCATCACCTGAACGTCCATCTCGTCGGCCACCGACAGGCAGCAATCGATGGCCGCCGGGGTGGTGCCCCAGTCCTCGTGCAGTTTCAGGGCGCAGGCCCCGGCCAGGACCTGTTCGCGCAGGGCCGCAGGTTGCGAGGCGTTGCCCTTGCCCGCAAAGGCCAGGTTCATCGGAAAGGCATCGGCCGCCTGCAGCATGCGTCCGATATGCCAGGGGCCGGGCGTGCAGGTGGTGGCCAGCGTGCCATGCGCCGGGCCGGTGCCGCCGCCCAGCATGGTCGTCAGGCCGGAATGCAGCGCATCCTCGATCTGTTGCGGGCAGATGAAATGGATGTGGCTGTCGAACCCGCCGGCGGTCAGGATGCGGCCCTCGCCGGCGATGGCCTCGGTACCGGGGCCGACGATGATATCGACGCCGGGCTGTGTGTCGGGGTTGCCCGCCTTGCCGATCTTGGCGATGCGCCCGTCCTTCAGGCCCACATCCGCCTTGTAGATGCCTGTCCAGTCAACGATCAGCGCATTGGTGATGACGGTGTCCACCGCCCCTTCGGCGCGGGTTGCCTGAGACTGGCCCATACCGTCGCGGATCACCTTGCCGCCGCCGAACTTGACCTCTTCGCCATAGGTGGTCAGGTCGCGCTCGACCTCGATGATCAGGTCGGTATCGGCCAGCCGCACCTTGTCGCCCGTGGTGGGGCCGTACATGGCGGCATAGTCGGAACGTTTGATCCGGGCTGGCATCAGAGGTCTCCCATGACTGCGCCGTTGAACCCGAAGACGCGCCGCGCGCCGCTGATCGGGATCAGTTGCACCTCGCGCCGCTGACCGGGTTCGAACCGCACGGCGGTTCCGGCGGCGATGTCCAGCCGCATTCCGTGGGCGGCGGCCCGGTCGAAATCCAGCGCCGGATTGGTTTCGGCGAAATGATAGTGCGAGCCCACCTGTACGGGGCGGTCACCGGTATTGGCCACCATCAGGGTAATTGCCGCCGCTCCCGCGTTCAGCTCGATCTCGCCGTGGGCGGTGATGACCTCTCCGGGGATCATTTGCGCGCCTTCAGCCAGATCGCGACGCCGCCGATCGCCAGCAGCAGGACCAGCGCCAGCCAGGTGCCCGAGTCATGCGGGTGCAGGTGTGGCCCCTCATGCGCCAGCGCGGGCGCGGCCATCAGGGCGAAGGGCAGGGAAGCCAGGTGTTTCATCGAAATCTCCTTCAGCGAATGGGGTTGTGGACCGTGACCAGCTTGGTGCCGTCGGGGAACGTCGCCTCGACCTGCACCTCGTGGATCATCTCGGGGATGCCGTCCATGCACTGGTCGCGGGTGATGACCTGCGCGCCGGCCTCCATCATGTCGGCGACCGAGCGGCCGTCGCGGGCGCCCTCGACCACGGCATCGGTGATCAGCGCGATGGCCTCGGGGTAGTTCAGGCGCACGCCCCGGGCCAGACGCTTGCGCGCCACCTCGGCGGCCATGGCGATCAGCAGTTTGTCTTTTTCACGCGGCGAGAGTTGCATGTCAGATCATCCAGGGTCTTGGCAGGGAATTGCGGGTCAGCCGGTTCAGGATCGGCACAAGGGTCCGGCGCAGCGTGAAACCGTCGGGCGCCAGCAGGCGCATCAACAGCATGTCCTCACCCACAAGGCTGACGCCGCCGGTGTCAGGCAAGGCCGCGCGGATCGGGTCCAGATGCGCGGCGGCATCCGGGCGGATCAGTATCAGGCTGCTGAGCGCGCCCGCGCCGTCGCCAACGCCGGGCCGGGCCATTTCCGCCGCCAGATCACCGGTCAGACGCAGCGCGTCCAGATGGGCCAGCCGGCCCGCGCGCCAGATTTCGAGGCGGTCTTGGAAGTGGGCCGATGTGACCTGCTCGCCCATTGCGGCGCGTCCGAAGATCAGCGATTCCACCAGCAGCAGGCCGGCATCGGGGGCCAGATCGACACGCAGGCGGCGGTCGATCGCGCAACCGTCGAACAGGATCGTTTCCTGCGGTAGCCAGTTCAACTGGCCGCCTGCCTCCACAGTCAGGTGCGTCCGAATCCGGCCCGGAATTGCTCCGGACGCGCGATAAGCCCGCTCAGCCGCCTGCGTGGTCAGGGTCAGATATGCATCTGCCAGAGCGGTGGCGGAAAGGTCAAAACTGTCTCCGCCGGTGACGCCGCCGGCGGTATTGACCAGAACGGCCTGCATGTCAGCGCCATCGCGCCGAGGAAACAGCAGCTTCAGCGACCCTTGCTGGCGCAGGTCCTGCAACTCGGTCCGGCCCGCGCGGCGAACCACGGACACAACACCCCGCCCGACAGCACGGGGAGGCGCGGCGATCGCTTGCGCGGCAGTTATTGCGGACAAAGAGGTTATTGGTGGCTCCGGGCGAAAGGACTGTCGGATGCGAAAGCACCACAGCCTTTTCCTGGAGTCAGTGCAGCCCGGCAGAGGCAATTGGGCCAGAACACTCGTTCGCCCATTTCCTAGGCATTATTTCCCCGATCGCCCAAAAAATAAGCATTGCCTCAATGCGTGTGACAATCCGGCCCTCGGCCCCCAAGCCAAATGAAAAGGGCGGCCAGATTGGCCGCCCGATCCGATGTCTGTCGCCAGTCAGAGCGTAATGCGGAAGGCCGCGAAACCGTCGGCCCCGTCGCCTGCATCTTCCAGCGCCAAACCTTTGACGTCGCTGATGTAATCGCGCGCCTTGGGACCGGTTTCGAACAGAACGGTGGTCTCGCCCAGCGGTGCGAAGGACCAGTTGCCGTCGGCCTTGGGGTCGATCGTGCCCTGTTCGACGATATAGCGCACGATCACGTCGCGGTTGGTGTCGGGGGCCTCGAACACGATGGTGTCGCCCATCGCCCCCGGGAACGATCCGCCGCCCGAAGCGCGGTAGTTGTTGGTGGCGATGATGAACTCCATGTCGTCGGTCACCGGGGCACCGTCGAACTGCAGGTTCACGATGCGCGCCGCGTCGGGGTTGATCTCTTCGCCTTTCGGCCCAAAACGCGAGGGCTGTGACAGGTCGATCTTGTAGGTCACGCCGTCGATCACGTCGAAATTGTAGGACGGGAATTCGGGGTTCAGCAGCAGCGCATCCTTGGCGCCCGGCTTGATCTGGTTGAACATCCCGGCCGAACGCTCCAGCCAGCCGCGCAATTGCGCGCCGTTCACGCGAACCGCGCGCACGGTGTTGGGATAGAGATACAGATCGGCCACGTTCTTGATCGCCACATCGCCTACCGGCACGTCGGTATAGTATTCCGGGCCACCCCGGCCACCGGCCTTGAACGGCGCCGCGGCCGACAGGATCGGCAGGCCCTCATGTTCGGTGCCTTTCAGCATCTCCTCGACATACCATTTCTGCGCGATAGACACGATCTGGACCGACGGATCATCGGCCACCAGCGCGAAATAGCTGTGCAGCGGCGCCGAGGTCTTGCCCACCGCGCGGCGCACATAGGCCAGCGTTTCCTCGTGATCCTGCGCGACCGAGGCCAGCACCTTGGGGTCGTCCTCGACCAGCGCGGTGATCGAGCGGTCTTCGTTGCGCTTCGAGATCGGCCGCGCCTCGGAGGTGGTGGTAACCACGCGCCATTCGTTGCCGTCGCGTTCCAGCAGCAGGTCGAGCACGCCCAGATGCGACCCCCAGAACCCGCCCATGACGGCCGGCTTGCCCATCAGCGTGCCCTTGTCCACGTCAACTCCGGCACGGTCGGCGAAGGTGGGCGAGGGGAAGACCAGGTGGTTGTGCCCGGTCACAAGCGCGTCGATGCCATCGACCCCGGCCAGCGGGACCGAGGCGTTCTCCATCCCGTCCGCGTGATCGGCCGCGCCGATGCCCGAATGCGACAGGGCCAGGATCAGATCGCAGCCTTGCTCTTTCATCTCGGGCACATAGGCTTTGGCGGTCTCGACGATGTCGCGGGCCTGCACGTTGCCTTCCAGGTGGCGGCGGTCCCAGTTCATGATCTGCGGCGGGGTGAAGCCGATGACGCCGATGCGGATCGGCTGCTTGCTGCCATCGCCCAGCTCGATCTCGCGATCGAGGATGACATAGGGCTGCACCAGTGTCTTGTCCGCGCGGGTGTTTGCGCCCTGTTCCTTGGCGATATTGGCCAGCACGATCGGGAACTGCGCCCCGGCCAGCGATTTTTCCAGAAAGCTCAGGCCATAGTTGAACTCGTGGTTGCCCAGCGTCGCGGCATCATAGCCCAACGTGTTGAACGCGTTGATGATCGGGTGGGTGTCGCCGTCGTTCATGCCACGCTCGTAGGCGATGTAGTCGCCCATCGGGTTGCCCTGAAGAAAGTCGCCATTGTCGACCAGCATCGAGTTTGTGGCCTCGGCCCGGATCTGGTTGATGATCGAGGCCGCGCGCGACAGGCCCACTGTATCGCGCGGCTTGTCGGCGTAGTAGTCATAGGGAAAGACGTGAACGTGAATGTCGGTCGTTTCCATGATCCGCAGATGCGCCTGGTTGCTTGCGGCGGCGGCGGAGAACGGGTGCAGGGAAACCATGGCGGCGCCAGCCGTGGTGGTGGCCAGGAATTGACGCCGCGACATCGCGAATTTGCTGGATAGGGTCATGAGGCACCTCTCGAAATAATTGGGTCGACGCATCATCTGAACGTTTATGACGACAATGATGTGACAGCGCGGCCCGAGGGGATCACCCGGCGCGCCGATGGTTCAGACTGACCGCTTTTGACACCCGAGTAAAGCGTCCTCCCGGCCATCGACCTGCGCGCGGGCGGTGCGGCGCCCAAGGTGCTGTGGTGCGGGCCCGGGCTAGGGAGCCCGGGCCGCGGCCTCAGTCCTTTTTCACGTCACCGGCAAACCGCGCGGCGTTCTCCCGCGCAAAGGCGCTGGCATCAGCCGAGGCATCCCAGAACTGGGGATTGGCCTTGGGAATGGTCAGCGCCTTCTGAACTGCGGGGCGGGCACCGATGCGGTCGAACCATGCGTTCAGATGCGGAAGACCATCGACCTGAACCCGCGCCCAGACATAGGCCCGCGCCCAGGGGTACAGCATCATGTCCGCGATCGTGTATTCATCCGCAGCAATCCAGTCGCGCCCATTCAAGCGATCATTCATCACCTCCATCAGGCGGCGGCTTTCGTCCACGTAACGGCGGATCGAGAACGGTTCGGTATGGCCATTGGGGGCGGCAATGTGCTGGAAATACATGGCCTGGCCCATCATCGGACCCACATGCCCGACCTGGAACAGCATCCACTGCATCACCTCGGACTGCTGCACCGGATCTGAGGGCAGGAACTGACCGTATTTCTGCGCGAGGTGCCACAAGATTGCGCCGCTTTCGAAAATCGCGCGACCTTCGGCCCGGTCCTCGATCACCGGGATCTTGCCATTGGGGTTCAGCGACAAGAACGCGGGCGACTTTTGTTCCTGTTTGGAAAAGTCGATGGGCGTCAGGTCGTAGGGTACGCCTGCCTCTTCGAGGAAGATCACCGGTTTGTAGCCATTCATCGTGGCCGCGGTGTATAGGTGGATGTCAGGCCGCGACATGCGCGATCTCCTCGAAATGCTGCTTCAGATGCGCGTCGAACCGCTTAAAATCCTGTTCGATCCGGGGGTTCTTCATCACGTCGAAGGCCGCGAAGGTGTGCAGAGGTTGCATCGCCAGAAACTTGGCGTTCAGGTGCATGGGCCACAGCAGGTCATCGACGCTGGCCCCTGCAAAGAACGGCTCGGCGGGGTTGTCGAACGCCTCGCGCGGAGCGTTGAAGGTGACCGACAGCATGTATTTCGTTCCGTGCAGCAGGCCACCGGTGCCGTAATTGGCCTTGGGCGCCTCGGCGGTCCGGCCGTCGCCGGCCAGCAACCGGCCGTCCATGCCCGCGGTGTACACCTCGTCGAGGTACTTTTTGAACACCCACGGTACACCCATCCAATTCACCGGAAACTGCATGATGACCACATCCGCCCAGACATGGGCGTCGATCTCGGCATTGATGTCGTATCCTTCGGCAACCGTGGTCACGCGCACCTCGTGGCCCATGCCGGTCAGCGCGTCCTGCGCCCGTTGCACCAGCGACGCATTCAGGCGGCCAGGTGCGAATTCATAAGGCTGCGTACCGTTCACGATCAGGATCTTGCTCATGTCCATATCCTTGGTTTTGAAACTGCTTGCCCCTTGACTTCGGTCGGGGTGAAACCGAACTTGAGAACAGTGGTGAGAAATTACAACCAGTTTACTTTTTGTAACCTGCTACTGGACTGGAGAAGGCGATGCGTGCCCGTATCGAACAGGACGACCAAGGCAAGCGGCAAGCGGTGTATGCGTGCCGCGAACCATGCCCCATCGAACGCGGCATGCGGATCATCGGCGGCAAGTGGACCGGGTCGATCCTGTGGCACCTCAAAGACGAGCCGGTGCGATTCAATGACTTGGCCCGGATGATCGGTGGCGCCAGCAAAAAGATGATCGCCGAACGCTTGCGCCAATTGGAGCAACAGGGCCTGGTGCACCGCCAAGTGCTCGAAACCTCACCGGTTTCGGTGCAGTACTCCGTGACCGACCGTGGACGCACCGCGCTGGGTTTTCTGGACGAGCTGCGGAAGTGGAGTGAGACCTTGCCGGATACGCGCGCCTGACTCGTCAGCGGTCCTTCTGCAGCGGCCCCGTGGTTTCCCGTGCGATGAACCGGGCTGAAACTTCGGACACGATTACCGGCATGTCAGGGTCTTTTATCCTGTCCAGCAGAGTACGTGCGAGCTTGCGGCCCAACCGCTTTGGCGAAACCGCCATGGTACTGAGCGCGGGAATTGCGACCGAGGCATCCTCGGTATCGTCAAATCCAACAATCGAAACATCCCGCCCCGGCTGCAACCCAGCCCGCATCAGGCCGAAACACGCCCCCAAAGCGACCATGTCGCCATTGCAGACCACCGCCGTGACCTCAGGATGGGCGTCGTGCAATTTCAGCATCTCCTGCATACCCGCACGCTTGGTGTCAGGTGAGGGCCAGATGATCGGCGGCCCCAAAGACAAGTCCTGCAGCGTACGCTCATACCCGGCTATGCGCTGCTTTCGAACGGGGTTCATGCCGATGCCGCCGAAGAATGCGATGTGCCTGTGCCCCAGTTCCGCCAGGTGATTGGTCGCGGTCGCGGTCGCTTCGGCATTTCTGATGCCCACATGATCAAAATCAGGGCTGACATGGCGCAGAAAGGTCACCGTGGGCAAACCATGCGTGCGCAAGAGTTGAAGGGTTTCTGACGTGGTCTCCAGCGCAGGCACCCACAGCAGGCCGCCGCGCCCGTTGCGGATGAAATCCCGCAATTGCTTGCCCTGCCGGTCCGCGTCGTCGCGCGTGTCCAAGATCGAAACCA
This sequence comes from Ruegeria arenilitoris, assembly GCF_013032855.1. GTDB lineage: Bacteria > Pseudomonadota > Alphaproteobacteria > Rhodobacterales > Rhodobacteraceae > Ruegeria > Ruegeria arenilitoris. Next base: position 118,893 of record NZ_WQDA01000004.1, on the reverse strand, counting down.
GATACCCCTCGGCCTCCAGCAACTCGACCGCGCCGCTGACGACTTCGGCATTGAACGGGTTTGCGAACTGGTTCAGAACGAATCCGATTTCCCGGTTCTCGCCTGATCGCATCGACGCCGCCCGCGAGTCCGTGACATAGTGCAAGGCCTCGGCCGCCTGCAGCACTTTCTTACGGGTCTGCTCGGAAATCCGCCCAGTGCCGCGCATCACCTGGCTGACCGTCGGGATCGAGACTCCGGCGGCTTTGGCGACACTGGCGAGGGTGGGTTTGGCGGGCATTTCTCGGACTTCTGATATATCGTTGCATCATCAAAATGCCCAACTCACTAGGGCATTGCAACGAGCAATTCCCACAACTTACTAAAGTTCGGGCCAATCGATTGGAAAATATTCATTGACGGAAGATATATCGTTATACCATGCTAATGACATCGCCTGGGGTGAGTCGCCACACGACAAGCACAGCAAACCGACCCCACCGGGCAGAACGGGCAAAAGGCCCAATCGAAACTCTGGGAGGAGTCCATGTCAATTCAATCCAAGCTGGTCGGTGCCGCATCCGGCCTTGTTCTGGCCCTGGTCACAAACGTGGCGCAGGCCGAGGTTCTGTTCTGGTCGACACAGGCCAAGCCGGTCGAAGAGGCGCAGGCCATGCGCGAACAGGTTCTTTCAGGCTTCGAGGGTGGCGTGGATTACCAGCCCAATGACGGCGGCCCCTGGCTGACGCGTCTGCAAGCCGAATTGCAGGCCGGCTCGGGCACGATCGGCGTTCTGGGCGCGCTGCATGGTGATTTCTCGGCCATGAACCCCGATGACCTGGTCGACCTGGATGATCTGGGCATCGCCTCGGCCTCGGACACGTTCAACGAACTGGCGACGCTGGGAGCAGGCAGCCTGCAATACATCCCCTGGATGCAGGCCAGCTATATCATGGCGGCCAACAAAGAGGCGTTGCAGTACCTGCCCGAAGGCGCAGACATCAATGCATTGACCTATGACCAGCTGATCGAATGGGCCGCCAACGCCCATGAGGCAGCGGGCGAGCCGAAATTCGGCTTTCCGGCCGGGCCCAAGGGCCTGAAGCACCGCTTCTTCCAGGGTTATCTGTATCCGTCCTATACGAACGGCGTGGTGCGGACCTTTGCCAGCGACGATGCGGTGACCGCGTGGGAAAAATTCCGCGAGCTGTGGACGCATACCAACCCGGCCTCGACCAACTTCTCGTTCATGCAGGAACAGCTGTTGTCGGGCGACGCCTGGATCGTTTTCGACCACACCTCGCGTCTGGCGCAGGCCTTCAACGAGCGGCCTGATGACTTCGTGGCCTTCCCGGCCCCGGCGGGCCCGACCGGGCGCGGCTTCATGCCGGTTCTGGCTGGGGTTGCGATCCCCAAAACCGCACCGGACATGGAAGCGTCCAAAGCTCTGGTTGCCTACATGATGAAGCCGGAAACCCAGATCGCCACGCTGCGCGCGACGAACTTCTTCCCGGTCGTCGCGGTTGACCTGCCCAACGACCTGCCGCCAGCCGTAAAAGCCGCAGGTGACGCGGTCGCCAAAATGAGCGGCTCGGCCGACGCCAACCCCGGGCTGCTGCCCGCGGGACTGGGCGACAAGGGCGGTGACTTCAACCGAGTCTATACCGATGCGTTCGAGCGGATCGTGCTGGCCGGTCAGGACATCCGCACCGTGCTGGACGATCAGAAAGGCGCGTTGCAGGCGATCATGCAGGAGACCGGCGCGCCCTGCTGGGCTCCGGATGCACCCTCGGACGGTCCGTGCCCCGTCGAATAAGGGTCTGACCCGATCCTGACACCGGGCTTGACGCAGGCCCGGTGTCCCCCCCCGAACTCTTTGCCCGAAACCACCGGAACTTCCGCCAGGAAAGGAGCGATCTGATGAACGCTCGAGTGTTGCCCTATGTGCTGATCCTGCCTGTGACGGCGTTTCTGTGCCTGTTCTTTCTGTATCCTTTCGTCCTGGTCGCCAAACAGGCTTTCAACACCGGCGACGGATTCACGCTGGACAATTTCCGACAGGTGGTAGGGTACTGGAAATTCCCGATCTCGCTGCAGAATACGCTGCTGCTGGCGGCAGCGGTGGTTCCGGTGCAACTGGCGCTGGCGCTGCTGATGGCCACGATGGTCAACAAGATGCAGCGAGGGCGCGACCTGGTGCTGTATGTCTGGACCATCCCACTGGGTATCTCGGATCTGGCCGCGGGCATCATCTGGCTGGCGATCTTCGAACAGTCGGGCTTCCTGAACTCCATGCTTTCTGGGCTGGGCGTAGTGGACCGGCCGGTGAATTTCCTCAGCTATCAGCACCCCGGCGTGGTGTTCCTGGCCATCGCCCTGGCCGAGATCTGGCGCGCCACCGCGATCATGCTGGTCATCCTGGTCGCAGGGATCGGCCTGATCCCCAAGGAATATTACGAGGCGGCCGAGGTCTTTGGCGCCTCGCCCTGGAAACGCTTCACCCGCATCACGCTGCCGCTGCTGCGCCCGTCGCTGCAAACGGCACTGGTGCTGCGCGTGATCCTGGCCTTCGAGGTCTTCGCCGTGGTGCTGGCCCTGGGCGGCACCCTGTTCCCCGTCCTCATGAGCGAAACCTACGCCTATCAGTTCGACCTGCTTGACAGCGGCGCGGCGGCGGCGATGGCGCTGATCATCCTCGCCATCTCGATCGGGTTCACCCTGATCATACTGCGCGCCCTGCGTGTCCCGAAAGGAGCCACGATATGACAACCGTCACGACCGATGTCGCCGCGCCCGATACACGCCGGGCCGGACGCTATGTCTACATCGCCGCGGTGGTGCTGCTGTGCGCCTGGGTGCTGGTGCCGCTGTATTTCCTGCTGATCAACACGCTGTCCTCGCCGGAAACGGTGAACAGTTTTCCCAAGCCCTTCATCCCCGAATTCGACCTGGGGAGCCTGGGGTTCTTTGCAGGCTTCGCGGGCATCCTGACCGCGCTCAAGAACTCGATCCTGGTGGCGGGGCTGACGATGATCATGTCGATCCTGATCGGCGCGCCGGCGGGCTATGCCCTGTCCCGGTTCGACTTTCGCGGGAAAGAGGCGTTCCGCCTGCTGATCCTGCTGACCCGCGCCTTTCCGCTGCCGCTGCTGGCACTGCCCTTGGCGGTGATGTTCATCCAGACCGGGCTGGATGACACGGTATTCGGCCTGTCGCTGGTGCACACCACGTTGGCCATCCCGTTTGCGGTGCTGATCACATTCTCGCTGTTTTCCGGCATCCCGCTGGAACTGGAAGAGGCCGCCTGGACGCTGGGCTGCACCCGGCTGACCGCCTTCACCAAGGTGGTGCTGCCGTTGATCCTGCCGGGGATCACGGCCTCGGCCATCTTCGCCTTCGTGATCTCGTGGAACGAGGTGTTCGCCGCCGCCGTCCTGACGATCGAGAACCGGACCCTGACGGCCTTTTTGCTGCAGAACCTCGACACCTCGCCGCTGCATCTGAAATTCGCGGGCGGTTTCATCCTTGTCGTTCCGGCACTGATCTTCATCTTCGCCGTGCGCAAATACCTGTTCGCCATGTGGGGCATCGCCAACCGCTGACAGCCCCAAGGAGTTGGAATAATGGCAGAAATTCAAATCAAGAATGTCGCGAAACGCTTTGGCAGCTACCAGGCGCTGCACGACATCAACCTGACCATCCGAGACCAGGAATTCATGGTTCTGCTGGGGGCCTCGGGCTGCGGCAAGACCACGCTGCTGCGGATCATCGCCGGGCTGGAGACCGCGACCGAGGGCGAGGTCTGGATCGGCGGGCGCCGGGTGGACCACCTGCCGCCCAAGGATCGGGGCATCGCCATGGTGTTCCAGAACTATGCCGTGTTCCCGCATCTGACCGTGTTCGAGAACATCGGGTTCGGCCTACGGATGCAGAAACTGCCCAATGACGAGGTCAAACGCCGGGTCGAGCGCACAGCGGGCCTGATGCATATCGACCAGCTGCTGGGGCGCTATTCCGGCGAGCTGTCCGGCGGTCAGCGCCAGCGCGTCGCCGTAGCCCGCGCCCTGGCGATGGAGCCGGACGTGATCCTGATGGACGAGCCGCTGTCGAACCTGGACGCACTGCTGCGGATGGAGATGCGGGCCGAGCTCAAAGGCGTTCTGGCCGAAAGCAACACCACCGCCATCTATGTCACCCACGACCAGGTCGAAGCCATGAGCATGGCCGACCGGATCAGCGTGATGCATCAGGGCAAGATCGTTCAGGCGGCCTCGCCGATCGAGGTCTACCGCAACCCGGCGGCCGAGTTCGTGGCCGGATTCATCGGCAATCCGCCGATGAACTTCCTGCCCGCCACTCCGACCAGAGACGGCAAATGGACAGTCGCGGGCCAGATCCTCGACGGGCCGTCCCGGACCACGCCGCTACATTTCGCCATCCGCCCCGAGGATCTGCGCCCGGCCGACACGGGCCTGGCCGCCACGGTCAAGGTGGTCGAACCGTTGGGCGCGCACCTTCTGGTCACCTGCAGCGTGGATGGCGCCCTGTTCCGCGCGGTTCTGGACAGCGATCTGACCGTCCGCCACGGCGACACCCTGACCCTGGCCCCGCAGCCCGACCGGGTGCGCTGGTTCGACCCCGAAACAACCCTGGCCGTGACCTAAGGAGCGCGCAATGAAACAGGATCTGATCGAACAGGCCCGCGCCGTTCTGGCCCGAAACGACCGGGGCGACTACACGGTGCCCACCCACGGCCTCTATCCGTTCCAGTGGAACTGGGACAGCGCGCTCAGCGCCCTTGGGTTCTCGCATTTCGACGAAGCCCGCGCCTGGCGCGAAATCGAGACCTTGTTCCGGCATCAGTGGGATGACGGCATGGTGCCGCACATCATCTTTCACGAGATGAATGACGGCTATTTCCCGGGGCCGGACGTCTGGGCCACGGGCCACGCGGTTCCCACCTCGGGCATCACGCAACCGGCGGTGGCTGGGTTCGCCGTGCGGCGGATCCATGCGCGGGCGAAGAACCGGGCGCTGGCCGATGCGCAGGCCCGCGCCCTACTGCCCAAGATTCATGCCTGGCACCAATGGTTCTACACGAACCGCGACCCGCAGGGCACCGGACTGGTCGCCATCATCCACCCGTGGGAATCGGGGCGCGACAATTCGGTCGATTGGGACGCGGCGCTGGCCCGGGTCCCGACCGAGGGCGTGGCCCCGTTCCAGCGTCGTGATGTGGCCCACGCCAACCCGGCGCACAGGCCGACTGATGAAGAATACCGCCGCTATATCTGGCTGGTACAACATTTCCGCGACCTTGGCTGGGATAATTCCAAGCTGCATGACGCCTCGCCGTTCCGGGTCGTGGACCCGGGATTCAACGCGATCCTGATCCGCTCGTGCCTCGACCTTGCCGCGCTGGCCGACGACCTGGGCGAAGCCGAGATCGCAAGCGCCTCACGCGCCTTTGCGCAGGCAGGTATCGCGGCGATGGACGCCCTGTGGAGCGAAACCCACGGGCAATATCTGTGCTTTGATCGGGTCACCGGGGCGCTGATCGACAGCCCCTCGATCGGCGGCTTGTTGGGGGCGTTCTGTCCCATCCCCGAGCACCGCGCGCAGGCCATCGCCCAGCGGTTGGACGCCATCGGAGCCGCAGTTCCGTATCTGGTGCCCAGCCACGACCCGGCGGCCCCTGAATTCGACGGACTAAGGTACTGGCGCGGGCCGGTCTGGCTGATCGTGAACTACATGATCGCCGATGGTCTGAAACGCGCGGGCCAGACCCGGATCGTGCAGCGGATCGTCGACGACAGCCTGCGCCTGATCGAGCAAAGCGGCTTTGCCGAGTATTACGACCCAGTCACTGCCGAACCCTGCGGCGGCAGCAGCTTTACCTGGACGGCCGCGATGGTGATCGAGATCCTGAACGCGGAAACCACCCCGGCATGAGCGGCGCGGCACCGGTCCCCACGCAACGGGCATGGGCCTGACCGATGGCGGGGCCGTCCATTCTTTCCGCCCCCGGTCAGGCGGACTGGGTCGAGCAAGCCCTTCTTGCGGAATTGCGGACAACCGCGCCGCAAGGGGTCAATGCCAGCATCACGCTGATTGCACAGGACGGTGCGGGCCGGGTTGGCGGCCTGCATGGCGCCACCTCCTATGGGTGGCTGCTGATCAAGACCTTATGGATCGACCCGGCCCATCGACGCCGCGGTTTGGGTCGGCAGTTGCTGGACCACGCCTTTGACGAGGCGCGCCGACGCGGGTGTCATTCTGCGTGGCTGGACACATCCAACCCGGCCGCCACACGGTTCTATCAGGCTTCGGGCTTCGAGCCCTTTGGTCGCCTGGCCAACACGCACACGCAAAACCCGCCCGGACATTGCCGCTGGTTCTTGTGGCGCCCCTTGCCGTAGCCGTGGCCACGCCGCCCTCACAACCGTTTGGCCGGGTCGAACACCTGCTGCCACCGCTGTGCATAGCGGGATCTATCAGCCTTGGGCGCCAGGACGGGAACCACCGGAGGCGTACCCGCCAGAATCGCCTCGATCGATTTGCGCCACGCCTTGGGATCGGACCCGCACGGGATCACGCCGCTTGCCCCGATCCGGTCACGCAGACCGTCGACCATGCTGACGATGACCGGACGCCGCGCCGCGCGCGCCTCATCCGCCACCAGCCCGTAGGCCTCCCATCGCGAGGGCATCGCCACCACGTCCACGACCCGATAGGCTTCGGCCGGGTCGTCGGCGTGGCCCCGAAACTCGATCCGCCGGTCTCCTGCGGCCAAGGCTGCAAGGCGGTCGCGCTGGCTGCCTTCGCCAAAGATCACAAGCCGCGCATCGGGGTTGGGGCACATGCGAAACCCTTCGATCAGCAGATCGAAGCCTTTCTGCGGCTCGAGCCGTCCGATCGCACCGATGACCCGGGCCGCCTCGACCGGCCCGGCTGCGCGCGCAACTGCGCTCAGGTCAACCTGCGGCGAGATCACGCTCAGCTTGGATGCGGGGGCCAATCGACGTTCGGCCATCCAGCCGGCCTGCGCCTTGCTGACGGCGATAACCTGATCGAACAACGAATAGGTCACGCGCAGCATCGCAAAGAACCGCCGCTTGTGCGGCACGTTCAAGGCGGTGAAAGACCGGGTATAGCTGTGTTCGACATGCACCAGCCGCGTGGTGGGATGCATCGCCCGCAGGGCCGAGAACGCCGGCAGGCAACGCCAGCCGGGGGCGATGTGGCACACAATGACATCGGCGTCGAAACTGCCCCAGCTGAAGGCGGTCCGCTTGACCGGGCGAACCTCTTGGTGGACTTCGTCGGCCAGTTCGGGCAGCTGCGCAAGATGGTCGAGCATACGCATGACCCCACCGGCCGTGGTGTCATCAACAAGGTGAAGAACGGTGATCTTGGACATTTGGAAACCTCGGTTCAGATGGAAGTCTGGCGGCGCATGAGGCGACCGGCTTGAACAACAGGCGCTGGCCCGACCGCGCGCAGGGCTGCGGCCGCGATGATGGTGGTCAACGTTTTGGCGGGTTCTTCGATCACGGGCAGGGCGCTGGTTGAAACCGACCGCTGCGCAAGCTCCCAGGCCTTGTGCGCATCCAGATTGCTGACCGCGCGGCGGGCAAGATAGCGCAGCTGATAGGCGCGCGCCGCCGCCTCGTGCCGGGCAAAGAATTCGGGGTTCAGCGGACGCAGCTTGTCAACCATCCGCTCCCACGCCTGCAACTGCCGGTCCAAGGCCGCCGACAGGCCGGTCGCATGGATTCGGTAGCGGGTCAGCAACCCCGGTACGCCTCCGATTTGCCAATCCGTCGTCAGCATCAGCCGCAGCCAGCATTCGATGTCCTCGGACTGGCGAAAGGTTTCGTCAAAGACCCAGTCGCGCTTGGTTTCGAACGCCGGTCGGTAGGCCAGATCGAGCAAGGCGGATTTGCGCATCACCGCTGCTGATCCATTGCCGATCGGGTTGCGTTTCAGGACATGTGCCGCCGTCACGTCCCGCAGACGCGGCGACTGGCGGACGCGCATCAACCGACCACCCTCGTCAATCATGGCACTGCCGGAATAGCTGATCGCAACGTCAGGTTCGGCCTGCAGGTGGCGCACATGGGTGGCCAGCTTTTCGGGCAGCCACAAATCGTCGGCGTCACAGAAGCCGACGAAATCTCCCCGCGCGGCCGCGATGCCGGTATTGCGCGCCCCGGCGAGGCCGCGGTTTTCCTGCCGGATCACCCGCACTTTTGGGTCGGTCGCATGGGCGCGGGCAATGGCGTGGGTTTCGTCCTGCGAGCCGTCATCCACGATGATGATTTCGAAATCATCATGGGTCTGCGACAGAAGCGAGGCCAGAGTCTCGGCCAGGGTCGCGGCGGTGTTGTAGGCGGGAACGATGATGGATGCCTGGGGCATTTTGGGTCTCCTGGTTGGGATCAGCGGGCAAACAGCGCTTGACGGATCGGGCGGGGCAGGGCGGGGGCCAGTGCCGCGCCAAGTGCAGTGGGTACACCGCGGCGGATTGGGTTGAGAAAGCTGCGCGCGCTCAGCGCCAGTCCGGCGCGGGCATAGGCGCGGGCCATCGACGGTTCCGCGCCCAGACGCAGCGCGCGCCGGGCCAGATACCGCAAATAGATCGCCTCGGACGCGGGCGACGGCGCGACGCCGTAGCGGGCCGCCGTTGCAACCGCCCGTGCGCGCCCGGCCCGCATCGCCTCGAGGTCCGAAGACAGACCGCTGCCGCTGGTCCGGTACCAGACCTGCAGGCGATCAACCCCGGTGATCACGTGGCCTTCGCCCGCCAAGCGGATCAGCAGCTCGAGATCTTCGTTGTGGACCGCTGCCGGGCTCAACCCGCCGACGGCAGCGAACACCTGGCGGCGCACTGCAAGGTTCGACATCGTGCACACCGCATTTTCCGCCAGCAGGTCCGGAATGGTCAGGGGATCGGTGGGAACCGTCGAGCGCGTCGGACAATCGCCGGGGGTTTCGGAAAAGAACCCGATCTGGCCAAAGGCCGCATCAATGCTGGTATCCGCAAACAACCGGTCCAGTTGGGCCAACTTGTGGGTGACCCACAGGTCATCCGCGTCGCAGAACGCGAGGATGTCGCCCGAGGCCACTGCCGCACCATGGTTGCGCGCAGAGCTGGGACCGCGATTAGGATTGGCCTCAACCCGCACCCGGGTGTCCCGCGCGCAGAATTGCCGGACAACTTCGGTCGTCTGGCGCGAGGGCTTGTCGCCCACGCAGATGAGTTCGAAATCGGCAAAGCTCTGCCCCAGCAGGCTGTTCAGGGTGGCCGCAATGGTTGCCGCGTCATTGTGGAAGGGAACGATGATGGAAAACCGCGTCATTGGGCGCGTGCCTCCTGGGTGATTGCAGAACCCCGCGGCAGCAGCGCCCAGGATGCGGCCAGCATGATGGCGGTGCAGGTGCAGACATACCCGACGGCGACGGGCATCAGGCCCAGCGGCGCCATCAGGGCGGTATTCGCGATCAGGCCCACGGCCAGAACCGTGCTGACCCGCAATTCCGTGACGGGGCGGTTTTCCGACCGCAGCCATCCGGCGACCGCCGACCAGATCACCGTCGGCAGGGCCGCCAGGCACAGAACCGACACCACCGGGGCGATCTCGGCCCAGCCCTGTCCCAGAAGCAGCGGCACATAGACCGGGGCCAATGCCGCCTGCAGCAAAACCAGCGGCGTCAGGATCAGCAGCGACAGGCCCAGCCCGTGGCGCAGCGCCCCATGCTTGTCCTCGGCCGCGCACAGATGCGGGAACAGAACGACCGAGAAGGCTTGCGTGAAGGAAGTGGCCAGCCCAAGCCCCGCATTGAAAGCCATGAAATAGATGCCAAGCGCCTCTGCGCCCATCATCGCGCCCACCACCAGCTTGTCTGCCTGCAGGCGCAGAACCTTGACCAGTTCGACGCCCAGAACGGCCCAGCCGTAGACCACGAAAGGTTTCAAGGCTGCAAACCCGGCCTGACGATCAGGCGACCACCGACGCAGGCGGCGCATCAGCACCAGCCAGACAGGTGCAGTCAGCAGGCGCGGAAGGACCAGCGCCAGGGGCGAAGCCCAGACCACCGCCAGCAGCGCCGTCAGGGAGTTGGCCCCCACGACTTGCCCGCCGGCGATCGCGGCGGTCTGCTGCAGCTTGCCCTCGCGCATTGCCAGTGCGGCCTGAACCAGGCCCGCCGGCATGAACAGGTATTCCCCGGCCAGCACCGCCAGCAGCATCGCCAGCATGGTGTGGCCCATGATGAACAGCGCCGCCGCGACCGCCAGTTGCAGCAGGCACAGCCCCGCGCACCAGACCCAGAAGATGCGGTGCGCCGTGTTGCACCGCCGCGCCAGCTCCTCGGACGGAGCCTGAATGATACGCTGGTTCACCCCATTCTCGGTCAGCGCCTTGAGGATGTCGCCCGCCGCCAGAGCTGCTGCGGCCAGACCGATCGCTTCGGGGCTGAGGGTACGGGCAACGGCCACCACGACGACCAGGCGCGACGCCTTGGCCGCCACTTCGGAGGCGGTGTAGGCCAAAAGATGCTGTAGGAAGCCTGATCGTGCAAAGCTGTGCGTCATGACGCCGTTATCCCGAAAAACAGTTGTTGGTTCTGTTGTACGGGTGGCTAGGGTCTGTGTCCCGGACGCGGTCGGACGGGGCAGGGGACCGTTCGGAGAGGGACCTATCCGAATGGGACAAACCGCCATCCCGATGCCGGACTGACGCAGGGCGCGCGGCGCGGTTTATCTTCTGTGACAGATCAGGAGATGAAAATGACCATGAATTTCAAGACCTTCCTTATTACGGCCGTCAGCGCCTCGACCCTGCTGGGGTGCAGCAGCATGCAGACCCCGCGCAACATCGAAGCCGTATCGCGCGGCGAAAGTTATCAGGCGCAATATCGCGAACCCGGACGTCGGCGGGGCGATACGCAATTACTGCAGGCCGCCGCGATGAACGGCCAGACCTGCATGCCGCAGGCCGGCGATCAGGGCGCAAATGCCTATGCGAAATGGTCGCAACCGGCGCTCAGCCCCTTGCTGGGCGAGAAACTGTCGCGCAACGACATGGTCCAGATCACCATCGAAGGGGACGACCTGCTGAGCGACGCTTATGTCGTTTCGCGTGACGGAGACCTCAAGCTGCCCTACCTGCCGCCCGTGCGCGCCCAGGGCCGCACCACCGAGCAGGTCGAACAAGAGGTGGCCCGCGTTCTGGTTGCGGCCCAGTTCTATGACATCGAACCCCGCGTGACCGTGCGAGTCAGCGATTTCGCCTCAGTGACAGTGGGTGTCCGCGGCGCGGTGTTCGAGCCGCACTCGGTCGAGATCGGCGGAGTTCCGGGCGACTCCCTTGACCGTCGGCGCCAGGGCGCACTGGGGGCCTCGACCGAGGGGCGCAACCTGTCGGTGGCGCTGCGGGCCGCGGGCGGGGTGCGGCCGGATGCCGATCTGTCAGCGGTCGAACTGCACCGCCAGGGGCGCATCTATCGCATGGATCTGCGCGGCGTGTTCGAAGGATCGGACCCGACCGACATCATGCTGCTGACCGGCGACCAGATCGTGGTCAACAGCCGCGGCTGCTTCCAGGACGCGCTGATGCGCCCCAGCCCGATCAGCCCGCCCGGCGTGACGCTATACATGTCGAACCTGACCCAACCGGCCGCGGGCAATGCAGAATCCGCCATCGGGCGCGACGTGCGTGAAGTGCCTTATGGCACCCGTTTCCTGCAGGCCGTGGTCGACAGCAACTGCGTCGGCGGGTCGAAGACGACAAACGCCAACCGCAGCGCAGTGTTGTTCACGCGCAACCCAGTGACCGGGTCCTCGGTCGTGATCGAGCGCAATATCGAAAAGCTGCTGCGGCGCGGAGACCGTGACGACTTCGACCCCTATGTTCTGCCGGGTGATGCCGTGGCCTGTTACGACAGCAAGGTCACCGGAGTGACCGAAATCGCCCGGTCGCTGGGCATCGTCGGGGCCGCCGCGCTGCTCATCCCTTGATCGCACCGGGGGCGGGCAACACAGCCTTTGCCCGCTCCCAAACCTCGGGCAGACCGTTCAACAGAAGGGCGACCTGCTGACGTTCTGCTGATTTTGCGGCCATCTCGATCGCAATCAGCGCATCGCGGAACCCCATCGCACCAAAGGTCGCCGCGCTTCCCGCCAGCCTGTGACACTCCTGCGCGACCTGGTCCAGATCTGCTTCACCGGCCTCCAACTGGGCAAGCTGAGCGACGACGGCATCCCCTTCGGACAGGTATTTGGCAAGCAACCGGTCAAAGACGTCGGCGCCGAGACTGGCGCGCAGATCGCCGATATGATCCGTTTCCTCCTCGGACCGGGTCGAAGCTCCGAGGTTGGTGACCACCGACAAGGCCTTGCGCAAGGCATCCAGGGCAATCGGCTTGCCGACAAAGGCGGTCATACCGGCGGCGCGGAACGCGTCGACCGCATCAGGCAGCACGTTGGCCGAAACGGCAATGATCGGTATCTCTGCCGAAGGCCCGCCCCCGCTGCGGATGTGGCGCGTGGCCGTCGGACCGTCCATGACCGGCATGCTGATATCCATCAGGATCACGTCGAACCGATGCGCAGCCGCCGCGTCCACGCCCAGTTGGCCGTTCTTGGCAACCGTCACCCGGTGACCGTCCAGTTTCAGCATGTTGCAGATCACCTCGCGGTTGATCTCGTTGTCTTCCACCACCAGCACGTCCAACGGCTGGACGTGCTGAACCTCTGGCTGGTCGCTGTCAACGTTGGCGTCCAATTCCGCGTCCTGCAGCGGCAGACGAACCCAGAATACACTGCCCTCGCCGGGTGTGCTTTCAACGCCGATCTCTCCGCCCATGGCCTCAGCAAACCGACGTGCGATGCCCAGGCCCAGACCGGTGCCCCCGGTGGCCCGACCGATGCTTGGATCGCTGGTGTGAAAATCATCAAAGATGACGTCGACCTCATCCGGGCCGATACCGATACCCGTGTCGATGATGCGGAATTCAAAGATGTTGACGCCTGCAGCGGGGCCAGGCTCGGTTACTTCGACCTCGATCGAGATCCGACCGTTTTCGGTGAACTTGATGGCATTGCCCACAAGGTTCAGAAGAATCTGCCGCAACCTTTGGGCATCGGCGGCAACGCAGGGGCGCGCCTCGCCCACCCACTGCCAAGAGATGGAGTTCCCACGCGAGGCAGCGTTGCCGCTTTGACCGTCCACAATCTCTTGCAGGATGTCGTTCAGGTTAGAGGGCTGCAACGCCACCGACAGTTTCCCGGCCTCGAACCGGGCGATGTCCAGAACGGTGTCGACGTGGCTCAGGAGGATCTGGCCCGAGATTTCCATGTTCTCGACAAACCGTGCCTGTTCCCGGGTCGTGCGGGTGTTTTTCAGCAGCGTGAGGTTGCCCAGCAGCCCGTTCAGCGGCGTGCGGATCTCGTGGCTCATCACGGTCAGGAAATCGGCCTTGGCCTTTTCGCCGGCAAGGGCCTGGTCGCGGGCATGGATCAGTTCCTGCTGCGCCGCCACCTGCTGCGAGATGTCGCGGACAAAGCCGATGACGATTTCCTGATCGCCTGCCCGGGCCGATTGCAGCGCCAGTTCGACCGGGAACTGCTCGCCATCCGCGCGCATCGCTTCCAACTGGACACGGCCTTTGCCGACGACATGACGTTCTCCACCAGACTGCATTCGCACCATGCCGGCGCGATGTGCCTCACGCAGATGCGGCGGCACGATCAGGTCACCGATCGAGCGCCCCCGGGCCTGATCCGCCGTATAGCCGAATATTGCCTCGGCGGCTGGGTTGAACTCGATCACGTCGCCCTTGGCATCGACCACGATCACCCCGTCCAACGAGGTGGAGAGGATCGTGTTCATCCGTTCATTCGCCTGCCGCAGGGCCCGGCCGCGCCGCGTGGCGCGCCGGTTGACCACCAGAAGATAGGCACTGACGGCGCCCAGGGTCAGAAGCAAGGCCCCCGACAGAATAGCCAACCGCAGCAGGTTTGCCGCCGTCTGGGTGCGCTGCTGGTCTGACTCGGTGGCAAAATACGAGATGCCCGAAACGGCCAACGTGCGGACATGCGGACCGATCTCAAGGGCCGCGCGTTTCAGATCGTCCAGTTGTTCGGACAGCTTGGCATCCGGCGCGTCGATCAAGGGGATTGCGGCGTTCAGGTGCCGGGTCACCCGCTCCAACGGCAGGCGGAACCGGTCATCCTGGCGCAACGGCTGGAACACACGGGATTGGGCCAGTGTATCGACACGGCTGTAAAACAGATCGAACCGCCGGCGCACCAGATCCAACGTGCCATTTTGCGCGTCCTGCGCCGCCGACGCGGTTTCCAGAGCGTTCAGGTAGGACAGATAGTCGACCTCGACCTGCGACAGCGTCCATTGGACATTGTCCGAAGGCGCCGCTCGCCGGTCGTTGAAATCGGTAAACACCTGCGCCGACAGCCACGCCACCGTGACCAGACCCAACAAAACGCCGAAGCCGATGAGCCCGAAGACCCATCGGCGGCGCAAAACGTGCGTATCGGTATCGCTCAATCCGAGCCTCATCGATTGTTCACTGCACTTTACTCATTACTGCACTCATTCCGGTTGCAAGCTATTTGACGACCTCGAGACGATCGAGTTGCCAGATGCTGCGCGAATAGGTCACCTCGGTCTGGTATTTCGGGTCGCTGTCATAGGGGTAGACGATCCACAGCGGGCCCTTCTGCCGGCGTGACATCTCGGCACCGTTCATTTCGTAGGCCACGATCGGAGCACTTTCTGTGACCGAATCCATCGGGATTTCGACCGCATAGTCGTTGATCGCCGTGGCACGAATCATGCTGCCAGCTGCACCGACTGCCTCCATCACCACCGACAACGGCACGCCGACGAAGGTGTTCTCACCTTCGGTCCAGATCGTCGAGGTCGCAAAAGTCCGCGCGGGCAAGGCTTTCAGCATGTCCATGTCGAACCGCGCTCCATCCTCGGCTCCGGACTGGGTCAGGTTGCCGGTGATCGTCAGAACCACGTCTCCGGTGGGTTCGGCCAGATCCTGGGCCTGTGCCTGGCCCAAGGTCAGAATCATTGCCAGGGCTGCAAGTAAAATCCGCATTTCATTCTCCTAGTGTCCAACTGCACAAGATCAGAAAGCGTGACCGGGCAACAGTCGGGCATCGGGATAAGCACCTATCCAAACGGATAGGTGCCCGCCGTTACGCGGCCGGGCGCAGGTGGCCCATGCGCTGTGCCATGATCCGCTCAAACCCTTCGCGCAGCTCTGACCGCTGCAGGGCAAAGACCGCGGTGGCCTCAAGATATCCGGCGACCGACCCGCAGTCGAAGCGTTCACCCGCGAAGGCGTAGCCCGAGCAGCCAGCGGTTTCGACATCCGCAGCGATGGCGTCGGTCAGCTGGATTTCATTTCCCGCACCCGGTGCCTGGCCGGCCAGTCGATCAAAGATCGACGGCTGCAGGATATACCGCCCGACGATGCCGTAGTTCGACGGCGCCTGCTCGGGGCTGGGCTTTTCGACCAGGCCGCGCAGCTTTTGCACACGCCCGGCCTGCAGGGCGATATCGACGACGCCGTAGGACCCGATCCTGTCGGACGGCACGGATTGGGTCGCAACCATGTGGCCGCTTTGGTCACAATAGCTTTGAACCATCTGTGACAGGGCCGGGCGTCGGGCGCTGATGACGTCATCGGGCAGGATCACCGCAAACGGCTCGTTGCCCACGCACTCGCGCGCCAGCGACACCGCATGGCCCAATCCACGGGGCGCGTCCTGCCGGACAAAGCAGTATTTGCCATCCTCCAGATCGGCGCAGCGCAGGTTGTTCAAAAGCTCGGTCTTGCCACCATCCTTCAACTTGCGTTCAAGCGCCGTATTCCGCCCGAAATAGGCCTCGAGCGCGGTTTTCTCGGGTGACGTGATGAAGATGAACTCTTCGATACCGGCCGCGCGCGCCTCGTCGACGGCATATTGGATCAGAGGGCGGTCGATCAGGGGCAGCATCTCCTTGGCCACGGTCTTGGTCGCGGGCAGAAACCTTGTGCCCAGTCCGGCGACGGGAAAGACGGCTTTGCGAATCTTGGTCATATCAATTCTCCTTGGGTTTTCTCAGTAGGCGCCGCGACCGGACACGACGGCCCGCATGGTCATGGCAATCAGCATCAGATCCAGAAGGGCCGAGCGGGACCGTACATAGGCCGTGTCCAGATCGATCATTCGGTCAAAGTCGATGGCGGCCCGGCCCGACACCTGCCACAGGCCGGTGATCCCGGGGCGGACGGCCAGGCGTTCAAGCGCGCGGGGCGGGTATTTGGCGACCTCCTCGGGCAGGGCAGGGCGCGGTCCGACGATCGACATGTCGCCCTTCAACACGTTGAGGATCTGCGGCAGCTCATCCAGCGAAAAGCGGCGCAGAACCTTGCCCACCCGCGTGACACGCGGATCGTGACGGGCCTTGAAGCACACGCCTGCGCGGTCGGACTGCGCCAGCAGGCTGGCCCTTTGCGCTTCGGCGTCGGTGGTCATCGAGCGGAACTTGTAGACGGTGAAAGGCACCCCGTTCCTTCCCACCCGTGCCTGCCGGAACAGGGCCGGGCCGCGGCTGTCCAGCCGGACAAAGGCGGCAATGGCCAGCATCGGCAGGGCCAGAACCGTCATGGCCGCCAGCGCGACGGTCAGGTCAAGAATACGGCTGGGCGTCAGCCCGCCAAGAACCTGGGCGACGCACCGTCCCAGAAATTCGAAATTTCCGATCAGATAGCGGCGGGCCATGCGGCGTGGCTCCATCGCCAACCGCCACGCCCATTCCATCCGAACCCGCCGTACGATCCCGGGCGCCCGCCGGACGTTGCCCGCCAGAAAGTCGAACAACGCGCCGACACCCAGCACCAGGTTCGGGTTCAGCCGTGCGCGGTGCCGCGCAATCCACAGTTCTTGCAACGGAACGCCCATGGCCACCAGCAGGATGTCTGCGCCGGACTGGTTGATCTCGTCCAAGGCTTCGTCCGTCCGTTCGATGCCCCCAAACCCGTCGCGGCAACCGGCAATCCTCAGGCCGGGCGCCATGTCTTGCAGGCGCGCTGCCGCGGCCTGTGCGGTGCCGGGCGTTCCGCCCAGCAGATAGACCGTCTGGCCCAGCTTGGCCGCGCGCCGGACCAGGCGCGGGACAAAGTCGGTTCCGTTCAAGTTCTCGGCCAGGTGTTCGCCCTGCATCGCGGCGGCAAGCTCGACCCCGATCCCGTCGGGCAGGACGAGGTCGGCTTGCGTCAGGGCTGCTCGATATTGGTCATTCTTTGCCCGAACATTTGCGCAATGGGCGTTCAGGAAAAAGACGGTCCGGCGGTGACCATCCAAAAGCGTGGTGATGACCGGCCCGGATTCTGCATTCACCACCGGTTGCCCGAGGATTTCGGTGATCGGCAGCGCGGTGCCGGGCGTGGTGTGTGCGCCGTCGAAAAGGGCGTGAGCGGCTTGAAAGTGCATGGAACTCTCCGAACATGAACTGAACTGTTGCTCTGAACCTGCCCGTTGTGCCCGCACTGCAACAGACGAGCATCGGGAGAGCGCGCGGAGAAATCGGCTGACTGACACGGCCCGGATGCGGAACCGCGCGGACATCCGGCCAGCTGCTCCTATCCGATCGGGTATCTGCCTGTCCGTTCGGTAGGCTTCACCGCCAATCATCAATGGTTTATTAACCTTTTCAGGTCTGGGTGGAGGCACATGGAGTTCATTGATGAAAGTTCTTATCGCCGACGATCACGAACTGGTTCTGGACACGCTCGTCGCCTTCATCGAGGCCGCGGGCGGGATCGAACCCACCACGGCACCGGATTTTGCGACCGCAAAGGCCAAGATCGAATCCGAAGGTCCGTTCGATCTGGTTCTGCTGGATCTGAACATGCCCGGCATGAACGGGCTGAGCGGTTTGGAAACCTGCATTGGCATGGATCGCGCGCGGCATGTGGCGCTGTTCACCGGCGATGCCTCGCGCGATCTGGCTGAACGTGCGCTCGAGCTGGGGGCAGCCGGGTTCGTGCCCAAGACCCTGCCGGCCAAGTCTCTGGTAAACGCCATCCGTTTCATGGCCATGGGTGAGCAATATCTGCCCGTCGGTTTCATGAGCGCCGAGCAACCGAACGACACCCACCCGATGGCCAAGAAACTGACCGAGCGCGAGCGCCAGGTCCTCAAAGGTCTGACCGAGGGCAAGTCGAACAAGGAGATCGCCCGCGATCTGGACCTGTCCGAGCCCACGATCAAGCTGCATGTGAAAACGCTGTACCGCAAAGTGGGTGTCAGCAACCGTACTCAGGCCGCGATGGCCGCGCGCGAGGCGGGCCTGTTCTGACCCGCGCCCATCCTTTCGGATAGGGGGCCTGTCCCAACCCGCCCCGGCCTAACCCCTTGCGCAGCGGACAGCCCAAGCCGCATCCGTATATCAATCCTGTAAGAGAGGATTTGATATGCCGAACCAGATTTCCGACAACCGTCAAACGCTTGCGCCAAACCGCCCCTGGGACTGGGCGCGCATCAGCCGCACTGACATCCGGTCGCTGGGCTGGCGGCGCGTTCTCAAGGGCGGGCGGCTGACCGATGCGGGACGGCTGCCGCGATACGTTGCGTTGTTTCTTCTGGGATCCAGTTGCATCTGGGCCCCGATCAGCGGGTATCTGGCAACCGCGCCGGTCAAATACGCATCCCACGCCTCGTTGATCCTGCCGGGGTCGGGTGCGTCGGCCTCGGTTAATCTGGCCAATATCGGGCAGGCCTCGTCCTACGCCAATTCAGCCTTTGCCAACGGCTCGATCAGCCCCACCGAAACCTACAAGCGGCTGTTGTCGGCCGATCGCATTCTGGATGCGGCCGCACGCGCCGTCGGAGCCGAGCGCGATGCGTTCGGCAAGCCGCGCATCCGCCTGGTGGACCAGACCAGCCTGATCCATATCGAAATGGAGGCCGCCAGCCCGGGGGACGCGCAACGCCACGGCGATGCCCTTGTCGCTGCGTTCTTTGCCGAGATCGACGCCTTGCGCGCGGACGAGATCGCCACGCGCGAAGCCAGCAACAGTGGCGCAATCGACGAGTATCAGCGCTCGGTTCGTGAAACCCGCGCTGCGATCGAGCAGTTGCAGCGGCAGAGCGGGCTGCTCTCGGCCGCCCAATACCGTGAGCAGGTGGCCGCCAATGACCGCGCGCGCCAGACGCTGCGGGCCGAGGAAAGCACACTGGCGCGCCAGGCCGAGCGCGTCGCGGCGCTTGAGACTGCGCTGGATCTGCCGCCGGATGCCGCCGCGGTGACGCTGAAGCTGTACGCCGACGCGCAATATATGTCGTTGCTCAAGGATGTTTCGGCCGGCGCGGCCAAGCTGGCGCAGGCCGATGCCAATTACGGACCGCGCCACCCGGTCTACCGCACAGCGCGGGACGAATATGAAGGCGCACGCAAGGTTGCCGTCCAACGCGCGGCCGAGGTGACCGGCCTGTCTGTCGAGCAGCTCGCGGGTCTGGACCGCGCCCCCGAGGGAGAGCGCGCGCAGTTGCTCAGCGAGCTTGTCCGCGAAAACGCCCTGCGCGCAGGGCAGGAGAAGCACGTAAAAACCCTCGCCGCACAGGTCGCGGCCGAAACTGCACGCCTGTCCGCGCTGGCGCCGGTGGCCGCCGAACTTGAAGACCGTCAAAGAGATTTTGCCGTGGCCGAAGCCGTCTTTGCCTCGGCCATCGCCCGGTCGGAATCAAAAAAGACCGATGTCTATGCCTCGTACCCGCTGATCCAGGTGCTGGAAAATCCGTCGCTGCCGGAACGACCGTCTTCACCCAACAAGAAGCTGTCGATCGCGGCCGGGATTGCCGCCACATTGATGCTTTTGATCGGGCTGACGCTGGCATGGGTCCGCAACCCGCTGATCTCGCGGCTGCTGGAAAACACAGGCAAGAACAAGGCATGACCCAGGCCGAGCCGCAGAACCCGGCCGAGCGGTTTGTCTGGCGCGCGCTGGTCTGGACATGGCCGTTCTATGCCATCGGCGCGCTCTATGTCGTCGGGCCGGTACTGGGATGGTCCCTGGCGGGGTTGGCGGCGCTGGCCTTGTATCTGGGGCCGACGATCCGTCCGGACCTGCGGGCCACCGGGCCGGTTCCGGCGCTGGTTTGGCTATGGATGGCCGGCATGCTGTTGATGCTGTTTGCACTGTGGGCCGGCCATCTGGATTGGGGGCTGGGGCTGGGTAAAACCATCAAGTCTTCGATCGGCTGGGCCAAGGGCTGGGCGCTTATTCCATTGTTCATTCTGGCCGGGGCCGTGCTGCCGATCCGGCGCGAGGTTCTGGTGCGGGGCCAGTGCAGACTGGGGCTGTGGACCCTGTGCCTTGCGCCCCCGCTGTTGGCGGCACCTTATCTGGGCTTGCCCAGCCAGATCTTCACCTCACCGCTCAAGGCGGTAGGTGGGCCGGGGCCCGAGTATTTCTCGGTCTATCTCTACACGATCGACCCGGCCAGTTGGACGCCCCGGTGGCAGTTCTTCGCGCCCTGGTCGCCATTTGCCGCCCTGCTGGGGGTATGCATGGTCCTGTTCGCGCTCGAAGAGCGGCACCGGGGATGGATGGCCGTCGGTCTGAGTGCAGGCATTGTGATGATCCTGGCGTCGAAATCCCGCATGGGGCTGGTCGGGTTGGTGACCTGCACGCTGGGGCCGCGCCTTTTGCCGTTGGTGGCGCGCAGCATCGGATGGTTTCTGGTGTCGGCCGTGGCAACGGCGTCCGCGGCGTGGGGTGCCGCCGCGATCGATCTCGGCAATCAGGCGCTGCAGAATTTCAAATCGGCGCGCGCCGACAGCACCCGTGTGCGCGAAACCCTTCAACGCATCGCCTATGAGCGCTGGCAGTCCGACGCGGTGCTGTTTGGTCACGGAACGGTTCAGCCCGGTGCGCATTTGGTCGAGTACATGCCCATCGGAAGCCACCACACTTGGTACGGCCTTCTGTTCGTCAAGGGCATCACCGGCTTCATGGCGTTTCTTGTCCCCTTCGCCGTGCATTTCGGCGCGGTGATCACCGACGCGGTCCGCTCGGCGCGCGGACGCTTGCCGCTGGGCCTGCTGATGACCCTGCTGCTGCTTACCTTCGGCGAAAACATCGAGATCGAGGCCTATCTGCTCTGGCCTGCGCTGCTGATGCTGGGGTGCCACCTGCGCGAAATGGCAGGGACCGGTGCTCAGCCGAGCGCGTAACCGGCCCCGCGCACGGTGCGGATCGGGTCATCCCCCCCACGCACCGTCAAAGCTTTACGCAAACGCCCGATATGCACGTCGACGGTCCGGGTATCCACGTAGATGTCGCGCCCCCAGACCCGGTCGAGCAATTGCTCGCGACTCCAGACCCGGCCCGGCTTTTCCATGAAGGTCGACAGCAGCCGGAACTCTGTCGGGCCCAGCTTGATGTCCTCGTCCGCGCGGGTCACGCGGTGCGTCTCGGCATCCAGGACGATGTCATCGTATTCCAACCGCTCGCCTACGGCTGCGGGGCGGGTCCTCCGGAACTGGGATTTGACCCGGGCCATCAGTTCGATCACCGAATAAGGCTTGGTGACATAGTCGTCGGCACCTGTCTCAAGTCCGCGCACCTTGTCGACCTCTTCGGATTTGGCCGAGAGCATGATCACCGGAATAGCTCGGGTCGCAGCGGTCATCTTCAGCTGGCGGCAAATCTCGATCCCGGAAACGCCGGGCAGCATCCAGTCCAGCAGGATCAGATCGGGCGGCACTTCCTTGATCTGCAGCAGCGCCTCGTCACCGGTTTCGGCCTGGCGCACGTCAAAGCCTTCGGCCTCGAGGTTGTAGCAGATGATCTCGCGCTGTGCGGGCTCATCTTCGACGACAAGGATCGATGGCGTTGACATCACAGGACCTCGGTGGTTTCCGTCGGTGTCTTGTCGAGGCGCGGGCGGTCATCATCAGGCAACTGCCCACTGACAAGGTAGATGGTCTGCTCCGCGATCCCGGTAGCATGATCACCGATCCGCTCGAGGTTTTTGGCCACGAAATGCAGATGCATGCCCGGGGTGATATTGCCCGGGTTCTCCATCATATGGGTCAGCAGAGCGCGAAAGACGTTATTGTACATCGCATCCACATCGGCGTCACGTTCACGGATGGCCTGGGCCTTGTCCGCGTCCCGCTGGATGAAGCAATCCAAGGCATCCGCAATCATGCTCTGCACCAGCTGGGCCTGACGCGCGATGGCCGATTTGACTTCGTCCAAACTCGCCGAGTCCGCCAGGGTCACCGCACGCTTGGCGATGTTTTTTGCATGATCCCCACTGCGCTCGAGCTGGTTGGCGATGGTGAAGGTCGCCAGGACCACGCGCAGGTCGATGGCCGTAGGCGCGCGCCGCGCGATTATGTTGGCGCTGTCGTTCTTGACCATCTCCTCCAACTCGTCGATGGCGCGGTCGGCCTTGACGGTGCGCGCGGCGAGTTCGACATCCTTGTCGCACAGTGCCCGGATCGCGTCCGACAGGCAGCTCTCGACCAACCCACCCATGCGCATCAGATGCGCCTGAACGGACTCAAGTTCCTGATCAAACGATCGGACGATGTGCTTGTCCTTCATGGCGTCCTGGGTCATCCGATTCTCCCGGTGATGTAGGATTCCGTGCGCGGGTCTTCGGGATTGGTGAAGATGTGCCCCGTGTCCCCGTATTCCACCAAGCTGCCGAGGTGGAAGAACGCCGTTTTCTGGCTGACCCGAGCCGCCTGCTGCATCGAGTGCGTGACGATCACCACCGAGAAGTTCAGCTTCAACTCGTCAATCAGTTCCTCGACCTGGGCGGTTGCGATTGGATCCAAAGCCGAGCACGGCTCGTCCATCAACAGGACCTCGGGTTCAGTGGCAACCGCGCGCGCAATGCAAAGGCGCTGCTGCTGACCGCCGGACAAGCCGGTGCCAGGCTCGTGTAGGCGATCCTTCACCTCATCCCAGATGGCGCCACGGCGCAGGGATTTCTCAACGATCTCATCCAGATCGGCTTTTGTTCTGGCCAGTCCGTGGATCCGGGGACCATAGGCTACGTTGTCGTAGATCGACTTGGGGAACGGGTTCGGCTTTTGGAACACCATACCCACCTTGGCACGCAGCTGCACCGGGTCGATCCGTTTGTCGTAGATGTCTTCGTTGTCGATCCGGATGTCGCCTTCGACGCGGCAGACGTCAATCGTGTCGTTCATCCGGTTCAGGCAGCGCAGGAACGTGGACTTGCCGCATCCGGACGGGCCGATGAAAGCGGTTACCGTTTTGTCGAGAATGTCGACCGATACGTCCTTGATTGCCTGGTTGTCGCCATAAAAGACCTGGACGCCCTTCGCCTGAATTTTGATGGCGTCGACGGCGGTACTCGGCTCGATCTTGCTCATGTCGTTCATCATGATGACCCCTTTGCGCTTACCAGCTGCGCTCGAATTTGTTGCGAAGATAGATCGCGATTGCATTCATCGTGACCAGGAACCCCAGCAGCACCAGGATCGCGGCCGAGGTCCGGCTGACGAAGCCGCGCTCGGGGCTGTCAGCCCAGATGAAGATCTGCGTGGGTAGGGCGGTGGCACTGTCGAACGGGCCAGCCGGGGCCGAGGTGATGAACGCGTTCATCCCGATCAGCAGCAACGGAGCAGTTTCCCCCAAGGCCTGCGCCAGCCCGATGATCGTACCGGTCAGGATGCCAGGCATCGCCAACGGCAGCACATGTCCGAACACCACCTGGTGCTTGGACGCACCGATGCCCAGAGCCGCCTCGCGGATCGATGGCGGCACGGCCTTCAGCGCCGCGCGGGTGGCGATGATGATCGTCGGCATGGTCATCAGCGCCAGCGTCATGCCACCCACGAACGGGGCCGAGCGCGGTAGCCCGAACCAGCCGATGAACACCGCCAGCGCCAACAGGCCGAAAACGACCGACGGCACCGCGGCCAGGTTGTTGATGTTGACCTCGATGAAGTCACTGACCTTGTTCTTGGGCGCGAATTCCTCAAGGTAGATCGCCGCGCCGATGCCCAGCGGGAAGGAAATCACGAAACACACGAACAGCGCCCAGAACGACCCGATCAGCGCGCCCTTCAGGCCCGCCAATTCGGGGAACCGGCTGTCGGCATTGGTGACCAGGCCGGTGTTCAGCGGCTTGCTGATCACGCCTTCGGCCTTGAGCTGATCGAACCACGCAATCTCGGCATCGTTCAAGCGGCGGTTCTGTTCGGGCGTGTCGCGGTCGATGGTGCCCTTGTTCAGCTGGTCATACGGGTCAGATACCGGCACGGTCATCGTGATGGTCTGACCAATCAGCGCAGGGTCGGCCACCACCCGGTCGCGCAGATCAAATTGCGCTCCGTTGGACAGAATGCCTGACAGGGCCTTTCGGGTAGCCCGATCGCTGGTGTCCACCTCGGGCAGCAACTCGGACAGCGAGGCTTGCAACACGTCCTTGAAACCGCCCCTCGGCAGCTTTTCGGGCTCGATCTCCTCGGGGTCGACATAGACCTCGAGCGTGATCTTGGTCTGGGTGAACGCCTGATATCCGGATGACACAAGCGAGGCCACCAGGATGAACAGCATCAGAAATGCAAATCCGATGGCGCCCAGGCCAAGGCCCTGGAGTATTTTCTGCTTGCGGTTGCGGCGGGCCAAGCTGGCGCGCACGGCGTCGGCGGTGTCTCCGCCTTTGGGCGAATTGTTTTGTCCTGCGGTCAGGTCAGCCATGATTCTTGGCCTCAGTCATAGGCTTCGCGGTACTTGCGCACGATGCGCAGCGCGAAGACGTTGATGATCAGGGTGACGACGAACAGCATCATGCCCAGGGCAAAGGCTGCCAGCGTCTTGGGGTTGTCGAACGAGGTATCGCCGATTAGAAGCGTGACGATCTGCACGGTCACCGTGGTCACGCTGTCCAGCGGGTTGATGGTCAGCGAGGCGATCAGGCCCGCCGCCATCACAACGATCATGGTTTCCCCGATCGCGCGGCTGACGGCCAACAGGATGCCACCGACGATGCCGGGGATGGCGGCGGGAAACAGCACGTTCAGAACCGTCTCGGCCCGTGTCGCACCCAAGGCCAGCGCTCCGTCGCGCAGAGATTTCGGCACGGCTGACAGGGCGTCGTCGGTAAAGGACGAGATGAACGGGATCAGCATGATGCCCATCACGCTGCCTGCGGCCAGCGCCGTGTTGGGCGAAACCGGAATGCCCAGTGAGGCTCCGAAACTGCGCATGGCCGGGGCCACGACCAGGATCGCGAAAAAGCCATAGACCACGGTCGGCACGCCGGCCAGAATCTCCAGCACTGGCTTGGCCACCGCCCGCAAGCGGTCGGGCGCGAATTCGTTCAGGTAGATGGCCGACAGCAGGCCCACCGGCACCGCCAGGAACAACGCGACCACGGTAATGACGATCGTGCCGAGGATGACCGGAAGCCAGCCAAAGGCACCTTCGGCCGCAATCTGGTCCTCGCGCAGAGGAATCTGCGGTTCCCAGTTCAGCCCGAAGAAGAACTCGGTGATCGGCACCATCTCGAAAAAGCGGATGGATTCGAACAGCAGCGCGGCAATGATGCCGACGGTCGTAAAGATGGCGACGGTCGAGCAGAAAATCATTAGGCCGGAAACGATGCGTTCCACACTGTGGCGGGCGCGGAATTCGACGCCGACACGCGACCGGGCAAATGCCACGATGGCCAGTGACAGAATGACAACGATCGACAGCAGAACCCATCCCGACATCTGATGCAGTTCAAGATACCGCTGGGCTGCGTCCATCTTCCACTGTTCCGGCTCGCCGAAAATCTGACCGCGCGAGATCGACTTGATCTCGGCCAGCACCAGCTGGCGCCCGCCAGTGTCCAATCCGTCAAGGCTGCCGGCAGGCAGGCCCGACATGACCACATGGTCGATCACCGGCCCCTGCAAGATCAGCCAAAGTACGATCAGCACAAAGACTGGAACCAGCGTGGACAGAAAAGAAAACAGCCCGTGATAGCCGGGCAGGGAGTGCAGGGACGTCCCATCTGCGCGCAGACCGGCCGCAGCCCGTCTGTTCAGCAAATATCCAAGGATACTGACGCCCAACAGCGCCGCAAACACGAAAGTAGTCATCTGCCCCCCAGGCACAAAAATGGGCTGCCCGGTTTCGCGGCCGGACAGCCCTGTGAATTGCAAATCTTACGACTTGGGTTCCATGTTCTGGCCGTCCAGAATTGCGTCCTGCAGCTCTTCACGGCGCTCGTCGGACAGGCCAACCAGACCACGTTCGGCCAGGTAGCCGTCGGATGCCAAAGCATCATCCGACATGTATTCTTCCAGGAACTCGTCCAGGTTCGGGATCACGCCGCGATGCGCATTCTTTACATAGAAGTACAGCGGGCGGGACACCGGGTAGGATTTGTCGGCGATGGTGTCGGCATTCGGCTCGACGCCTTCGATCGTGACCGGCTTCAGCTTGTCCAGGTTCTCGTACAGGAACGAGTAGCCGAAGATGCCCACGGCGTTCGGGTCCGCCTCAAGGCGCTGAACGATCAGGTTGTCATTCTCGCCCGCTTCGACGAAGGGTCCGTCGGTACGCATGCGCGAGCAGTTTTCCTTGACCCATTTCTTGTCGAAGTCACCGCTCTTGACGAAGTCCAGCTCTTTGCAGCCTTCATGCATGGCCAGCTCGACGAACGCGTCGCGGGTGCCCGAGGTCGGCGGCGGTCCATAAGCCAGGATTTCCACGGCCGGCAGGTCGGGGTTGATTTCGTTCCAGGTCTTGTACGGGTTGTCCTTCCACTCGCCATCAACCGGCACCTGGGCGCCGAGAGCCATGTAGATGTCGGCCAGCGACAGGTCCCAATCCTGTTCATTGCTGCGCGAGATGGCGATCGACAGGCCGTCGAAACCGATCAGAGCTTCAGAGATGTCGGTCACGCCGTTCTTTTGGCACAGCTCGTATTCCGAGGCCTTCATGGCACGCGATGCGCCGGTGATGTCGGCAGTGTTTTCGCCGATGCCTTCGCAGAAGATTTTCATGCCGCCGCCGGTACCGGTCGATTCGACGATGGGCGAAGCAGCGCCCGTGTTGTTGGCGAACTGCTCGGCCACGGCTTGGGTGTACGGGAATACGGTCGACGATCCGACGATACGGATGGCGTCGCGCGCCGAGGCAGCGGACGCGGCGATCGCGGTGATTGCCAGAACCGAAGCGGTCAGTTTGATGGTGGTCATGGTCACTCCTGAGAATCAGCTTTGGCCGCCCCCTGCGGCCTTGTTGAGTGCAGTAGTCCGGGCGTGCGAAGCTTATGTAACGCTTTCGTAACAGTTTTATGACAACCCACCCGGGGCGGTTCAAAAACTCGTCTGATCCAGATGCGCGGCTTTCGGCAGCCGTTTGTGCACGACCTCAAAACACCAGTTGCGACAAGGTTTTGCGTCAAACGAACAAGTGAATGGACTCGGGGTCTGTTTCAGGGAATCGTTTAGTCCGATCTTTTTTCTTGCTGCCACGGCAAGGCGACTGGAGGTGCAGACATGCTGACCAGAAGACATTTTGTTGCGACTTCGCTTGCTGTTTTCTCGCAACCGATTCTTGGCGCGACATCGGCCGAAGCGTCGACCGCATCTCAATGGGCGGCTTGGGACAGGCAGGTGACGCCGGCCAACTATGACCCGGCCACCTCGAACCCTTGGGGGTTGAATCCCCGGTTTCTGCCGCAACGGGTCGAAACCAATCGGTCGCTGGTGCCCGGTGACATTCACGTGGATGCGGTCGCGCGCTACCTGTATTTCATCGAAGAGGGCGGAACCGCGATGCGATACGGCGTGGCGATCGCCCGTGGCAATCTCTACGAACCCGGGACCTACACGATCCGGCGCAAAGCCAAATGGCCGCGTTGGACCCCGACCGCAGACATGATCAAACGCGATCCGCAGGACTATGCGCAGTTTGCCGACGGAATGCCCGGCGGACCCAACAACCCCTTGGGCGCACGCGCTTTCTACCTGTTTCAGGGCAATCGCGACACATATCTGCGCATCCACGGAACACCCTATTCCCGGTCTATCGGCGGGCGGGCAAGCTCAGGCTGTGTACGTATGGTCATGGCCCATATCATAGGCCTGTATGACCGGGTGCAGCCGGGCGCGACGGCTCATCTTTACCCACCCGAAAGATTTGCGACTGCCAGCAGCTGATCCGTCACGCCCGGGCGCAGATCGGGCGGCCATCGGCGGTTCTCAGCGGTAGGTATGTCGTTTCGACCGGGCCCACGTACCGGTACCAGTAACAACCGTCTTCGGGCATGATGCGAACGGCGGTCAGGTCCTGGCCCGGCGCGGCGATCTCGACCACGCCCTCGGGCACTTTGGCAAGGTCACCGGGGGCTTTGTCGCCGGACATCGACGTGGTCTCGGTGCAGGCGGCAATCAGGGACAGCGCGCATAGCCCAATCAATGCTTTCCTCGTTGTCATGCCGCACCTTTCCGATTCCCAAGTGATTCTCTTTGCGTGATACCCTCGCATCCAAGCGATCCCGCTTCAATTCACCAAGGATCCGCCGCCATCCATCGTTGCCCTGTTGCCGACGGAGCACAGCAGCAAACTGCTCTTGCCCTGACGGGATGGTTTGCTTGGTGCGCAGGGATATTCCGCAGAGGGCCTTGACCTTCCACTTGCTGGAACCCTTATGTACAGGGTCGACCGGATAATCGTGGTGACGACATGGCCAATATTTCACATGCCAAATTTCAGGTTCAGGGGATGAGTTGCGCGTCTTGCGTGGCTCGGGTTGAGCGTGCGCTCAGCGCGGTTCCGGGCGTCGACTCGGCTGCCGTAAACCTGGCGAATGAGAGCGTCCAAGTGGATTTCCACGCTCCGGCTGATGTCAAAGCCATCGCACAGGCGATGGAGGCGGCGGGCTATCCCGCCGTGACCGAGACCGTCACGCTCAACATCCAGGGCATGAGCTGTGCTTCATGCGTCGGCCGGGTCGAGAGGGCTTTGCTCGCCGGGCAGGGGGTGCTGGCGGCGTCGGTCAACCTCGCCTCGGAAAGCGCGACCGTCCAGTTTGCAGCGGGCGCCACGACACCCGAAGCGATTGCTGCATTGGCCAACGCAGCCGGGTACCCGGTGACGCCGCGCAACTCGGCTCAGGCAGCGGCGCAGGATCGAAAAGCTGACGAAATCCGCAAACTGGCACTGCGAACGGGGTTTGCGGCAATCCTGGCCTTGCCGGTTTTCATTCTTGAAATGGGCGCGCATGTCATTCCCGGCATGCATCACCTGATTGCAAGCACCATCGGCCTGCAAGCCAGCCACTACATTCAGTTCGTCTTGACGACACTGGTCCTGTTCGGGCCCGGTCTTCAATTCTACACCAAGGGCTTTCCAGCACTTGCCAAGGGCGCACCAGACATGAATTCGCTGGTCGCTTTAGGCACGTCGGCGGCCTATGGGTTCTCGCTGATATCGACCTTTGCGCCCGAAATCCTTCCGACCGGCACGGCCAATGTCTATTACGAGGCGGCCGCGGTCATTGTGGTTCTGATCCTGCTGGGCCGCTTCCTTGAGGCACGCGCCAAAGGCCGAACCGGCGAGGCGATCCGCAAGCTGGTCGGCCTGCAGGCCAAAACCGCGCGGGTCGAACGGGAGAACCGCATCGTCGAACTGCCCATCGATCAGATCGCAGTGGGCGATCTGGTTCATGTGCGTCCCGGCGAAAAGATCCCGGTCGATGGCTCGGTGCTGAGCGGCACTTCGTATGTCGACGAAAGCATGATCACGGGTGAGCCCGTTCCGGTCGAGAAATCCTCTGACGCAACCGTCTTAGGTGGCACCGTGAACGGTACCGGAGCATTGACCGTCCGCGCTGAAAAGATCGGAGCGGATACGATGCTGGCGCAGATCATTCAGATGGTCGAACAGGCTCAGGGCGCGAAACTGCCCATTCAGGGCATGGTTGACCGCATCACCCTTTGGTTTGTGCCCGCGGTGATTGCGGTTGCGATCGTGACGGTCCTTGTTTGGTTGCTGTTCGGACCGGACCCGGCGCTCAGCATGGCTCTGGTTGCCGGGGTCGCGGTGCTGATCATTGCCTGCCCCTGCGCAATGGGGCTGGCAACGCCGACATCGATCATGGTGGGCACGGGGCGCGCTGCGGAAATGGGCGTTCTGTTCCGCAAGGGCGACGCGCTGCAGATGTTGCAGGAAACCACTGTTGTAGCGGTGGACAAGACCGGCACCCTGACGGAAGGCCGCCCGGAACTGACTGATCTTGTGGTTGCCCAAGGGCTGGATGAGGACACCGTCCTGCGCCTGGTCGCAGCCGTCGAAGCCACTTCGGAACATCCGATCGCCACCGCCATCGTGCGCGCGGCCGAGACACGCGGCCTGAATCTGCCGAAGCCCGAGGATTTCAAGTCGATCACCGGCTATGGGGTTCAAGCGGCCGTCGAAGGGCACAGCATCCTCATCGGTGCCGATCGTCTGATGGAGCGCGAAGGCATCGAAATCAGCGCGTTGTCAGATCACGGCGCGTCGCTGGCCGCCAAGGGCAGAACACCGCTCTACGCCGCAATCGACGGAACCGCTGCCGCCGCAATCGCGGTGGCCGACCCGATCAAGCCCAGCACACCGGAGGCCATCGAAGCCTTGCACGCACTAGGGCTCAAAGTGGCGATGATCACGGGCGACAACAAAGCGACGGCAGATGCCATCGCAGCACAGCTTGGGATCGACACAGTCGTCGCCGAAGTCCTGCCCGAAGGCAAAGTCGCTGCACTGAATAACCTGCGCGTGAACGGCGGCAAGTTGGCTTTTGTCGGCGATGGGATCAACGACGCTCCGGCGCTGGCGGCCGCGGATGTCGGCATTGCCATCGGCACCGGGACCGACGTTGCGATCGAGGCCGCAGACGTGGTGCTGATGTCGGGCGATCTGATCGGCGTGGTCAACGCCTTCGATATCAGCCAGCGCACCATGTGCAATATCCGGCAGAACCTGTTCTGGGCCTTTGGCTACAACACGCTGCTGATTCCGGTGGCCGCGGGGATCCTCTATCCCTTTGGCGGACCCTTGCTGTCCCCGGTTTTGGCGGCTGGCGCCATGGCGCTGTCCAGCGTGTTCGTCTTGTCAAACGCATTGCGGCTGCGTTGGGTCAAGGCGGCCCGGCCGCCGAGCGGATCCGACCGCAAACCGCAGACCATCGCACACGCACCCACACCCGCCGAATAGGAAAGGAGCCGCCATGAACATCGGGGACGTCGCCGAACGCTCGGGTTTGCCGGCCAAGACCATCCGGTATTATGAGGATATCGGTTTCATCAAACCCAGACGCTCGACCAATGGATACCGCCATTTCGACGAGAAAGAACTGCACAAGCTGGCGTTCATCGGGCGCGCGCGGTCGCTGGGGTTCACCATCGAAGACTGCCGCTCGCTGCTGGCGCTGTATGAGGACAAGCACCGCGCCAGCGCGGACGTCAAGCGGATCGCGAAACAGAACCTCGAAGAGATCGATGCCAAGATCGAAGATTTGAAAGCCATGCGCGAAACACTGTCGCACCTGATCCAGGAATGCGCCGGAGATGACCGCCCGGATTGTCCGATCCTCAAGGATCTGGGTCGCGACTGACAGGATAGACCCGAGGCACCTTCGGGCGCTTTCCCTTGATCGCGACCACGGTTCTGTCCTAGGCCATGCGGCAGGTGCACAGGACGCGTTGTTACGAACGTATCGTCTAGGCCGGGCGAAAGACGGCAGAACCGTAATGATCTACGAGGGCTTTGGGCCACCCATGCAAGCAGCCACATGACAATCACTGACTGGACCCAGCGGTTCCACGGAACCAGCCACCTGCCCGATGCGGTACGCGCCCGGTTGCGCGCGGCCGCGCGGATCGTGAAGTTCCGGAACGGGGCCCAGGTGTTCGGGCCCGACAATGTGCCGGACAGCCTCATGTTTCTGTACGAAGGCCGGATCCGCGTTTCACAAAGCTCGGATACGGGGCGCGAAATCGTCTTGTATCGGGTCGAAGCCGGCGAAAGCTGCGTGCTGACCACGGCATGTATGCTGGCCGAAGAGGCCTATAACGCCGAAGGCATTGCTGAAACAGATGTCACCGCGATCGTCCTGCCCAAGCTTGCCTTCGACCGCCTAGCTGCGGAAGAGGACGCGTTCCGCGATTTCGTGTTCCAGGCCTATTCCCGCCGATTGATCGACCTTCTGCGTGTGGTCGATGACGTCGCCTTCGGCCGGATCGATGTCCGGCTGGCGGAACGTCTGCTTGCATTGGCCGATGCCGCGAACGAGGTGCAGGCCACACATCAACAACTGGCCAGCGAACTGGGAACCGCGCGTGAAGTTGTCTCGCGGGTGCTCCACGACTTCCAGAAACGCGAGTTGGTTTCGCAATCCCGGGGCAAGATAACGCTCACCGACACAACGGCTTTGCAGGCTTTGGCCCACAGCACCTGATTTTTCGGGAATCTTCTCGGCTTTCGTGACATTGTCACTGAAGAGACGCTCCTGGCGTCATATATGCCATTCAGAAACCTGAATATGGAGGGCGATATGACCAACAACGTCGGAACGATCGACCGCACGCTGCGCGCAGCTCTTGGGTTGGTCCTGCTGTACCTGGTACTCTTCAGCGGGCTGGCCCTGTTCGCCGCACCCCTTTTCAAATATGGCGCTGTGATCGTCGGCATCATCATGCTGTTGACCGCGACCATGAAATTCTGCCCGGTGTACACGCTTTTGGGCATCAAAACCTGCAGGACCAGATAATATGGAAACCGTATTCACGCCTTTTGCATCCTTTGGCGGCGGCCTGCTGATAGGCTTGGGCGCAGTGTTGTTGATGTTGGGCCTCGGCCGCATCATGGGTGCCACCGGGATCATGTCCGGTCTGGTCTTTCCTGACAGCGGGTCCGAGTTTTCCTGGCGGCTGGCGCTTGTTGCCGGAATGATCGTTGCGCCGGGTCTGATTTACGTGCTGACCGGCTCCATGCCGGCCATCGAGGTACCGATCAGCCCGCTGATGATCGTGGTCGGCGGCGTCATCGTCGGCCTGGGCGCCAGCCTCGGCTCGGGGTGCACCTCGGGTCACGGAGTATGCGGCCTGTCGCGGTTGTCGACCCGGTCCCTGGTCGCCGTTCCGACCTTCATGGCAACTGCCGCCATCACAGTTTTCGTGATCCGCCACGTATTCGGAGGGTGAGGCAATGAAACTGTTCCATACGTTCCTGACCGGCCTTGTCTTCGGCACTGGCATCGCGATCTCGGGCATGATGAACCCGGCCAAGGTGTTGAACTTCTTCGATCTGGCCGGAACCTGGGACCCCAGCCTCGCCTTCGTAATGGGCGGTGCGCTGGTGGTGACATTCATCGGCTATCGCCTGGTATGGCGACGCGCCGCGCCGCTTTATGCGGACCGGTTCCAGATTCCGGGCGCAAAGCACATCGACATGAAGCTTGTCGGCGGCTCAGCCTTGTTTGGCGTGGGCTGGGGCATCGCAGGATTCTGCCCGGGCGCGGCAATTCCGGCCCTGGGCACCGGACGGTGGGAGGTTCTGCTGTTTCTGGGCGCGGTCGCCGCCGGGCTGGCCCTGGCGCGCATTCTGCAAGGGCAACCATTGATTACACGTTCGGCCAAGGCCTGAGCGTCAGAGAGGAGGCACGATCATGACCGACCAAAAGGCAATCGACACCCACAACCAGAAAATGGCTGACGCAATCGCGACACCAATTTCCGCATATCCGGTGGATCTGAGCGTCAAACCCAAGGTTCAGGGCTTCTACGACGAGGCCACGGCGACGATCAGCTACATCGTTTCGGACCCGACATCCAACGCCTGCGCGATCATCGACAGCGTGATGGACATCGACTATGCCGCTGGACGGATCACCTTCGAACATGCCGACCTGCTGATCGCCGAGATCGAAAAACAGGGCCTGAAACTGGAGTGGATCATCGAGACCCACGCCCATGCCGACCACCTGTCGGCGGCGCCCTACATCCAGCAGAAGCTGGGCGGCAAGATCGGCATCGGCGAGAACATCAAGATCGTGCAGGAAGTCTTCGGCAAGATCTTCAACGAGGGCACCGAGTTCCAGCGCGACGGAAGTCAGTTTGATGCACTGTTCACCGACGGCATGACCTACAACATCGGCAACATGACCGCCTTCACCATGCACACACCGGGCCATACACCAGCCTGCATGGTGCATGTGATGGGCGATGCGGCCTTTGTGGGTGACACGCTGTTCATGCCCGATGGCGGTTCGGCCCGAGCCGACTTTCCGGGCGGAGATGCAGGAACCCTTTACGACTCGATCCAGAAGGTGCTGAGCCTGCCGGACAAAACCCGCCTGTTCATGTGCCACGATTACGGTCCCAACGGTCGCGACATCCGCTGGGAAACCACGGTGGCCGAGGAAAAGGCGCACAACATTCATGTGGGCGGCGGCAAGTCGCGGGACGAGTTCATCAAGATGCGCACCGAGCGTGACGCGACGCTGGCGATGCCGACCCTGATCATCCCGTCGATCCAGGTCAATATCCGGGCGGGTGACATCCCGACCGACAAGGACGGCAACCAGATGCTCAAGGTTCCGGTCAACAAGATCTGACCGCAGGAGACAACAATGGAAATCCGAAAGATTTCGGGCGCACTCTCGGTGTCGCCACAGGTAACGCTTGCCGATATCCCGGCGATCAAGGCCGCGGGCTTCCGCGCCATCATCTGCAATCGCCCCGACGGTGAAGGGTCCGACCAACCGACATTCGAGGAAATCGAGGCCGCTGCAGAAAAGCTTGGCATCGAAGCCCGGTACGTTCCCGTCCAGACTGGCCTGGTTCGGGATGAGGACGCGCAGGCCTTCGGTCAAGCCCTGACCGAACTGCCAGGTCCGATCCTGGCCTATTGCCGGACGGGCACGCGCTCGGCCACGCTTTGGTCGCTGCACGAGGCCGCGCAGGGCCGAGCCTTGCCTGACATCCTGACCTCAACCAAGGCTGCCGGATATGACATGAGCGGCGTGGCCCGCCGCATCGCCAATGGCGGCAAGACGCCCACCGACACCGGCGACGCGTCCTTTGACGTGGTGATCGTGGGCGGCGGGGCAGGGGGCATCGCCACCGCCGCCAGCCTGCATGCGCGTAAATCCGACCTGTCGATTGCCATCATCGACCCGTCCGACGTGCACTATTATCAACCCGGCTGGACCCTGGTGGGCGGCGGCGTGTTCACGCCGGAACAGACGGCCAAGACCATGGGCGCGCTGATCCCGCGCGGGGTCAAATGGATCAAGGCCGCCGTGGCCGCGTTCGAGCCACAGAACAACGCCGTCATTCTGGATGGTTGCCGAGTGGTCAAATACGACCGTCTGGTGGTGACTCCGGGGCTCAAGCTGGACTGGGGTGCGGTCGAAGGGCTGGAGGAAACGCTGGGCCGCAACGGCGTGACCTCGAACTATCGCTATGACCTGGCGCCCTATACCTGGCAGTTGGTCGAAGGGCTGAAGGTGGGACGGGCGCTGTTCACCCAGCCGCCGATGCCGATCAAATGTGCGGGCGCGCCGCAAAAGGCGATGTATCTGTCGGGCGATGCGTGGGTCCGACGCGGGGTTCTGAAGGATATCGACATCCAGTTCATGAATGCGGGCGGGGTGCTGTTCGGGGTCAAGGACTATGTCCCGGCGCTGATGGAGTATGTCAGGAAATACGACGCCACGCTGAACTTCTTCCACAATCTGGTGGCGGTGGACGGGGCGGCGAAAACCGCCACGTTCAAGGTCGCCAAGCACGACGAGCAGCCCGAGCAGGTGACGGTCGAGTTCGACATAATGCATGTCTGCCCGCCGCAGGTGGCGCCGGACTTCATCCGGGTATCGCCGCTGGCAGATGCGGCGGGTTGGGTCGATGTGGATCAGTCCACGCTGCGCCACAAGAGCTTTGACAACATCTGGTCGCTGGGCGACGTGATGAACGCGCCGAACGCGAAAACCGCGGCCGCTGCCCGCAAGCAGGCGCCGGTGGTGGCCGACAACATCGTGGCCGATATCGAGGGCCGCGGCCCGGTGGCGGCCTATGACGGTTACGGCTCGTGCCCGCTGACGGTGGAACGCGGCAAGATCGTGCTGGCCGAGTTCGGCTATGGCGGTGTCCTGAAGCCCAGCTTCCCTAAGTTCCTGATCGACGGCACCAAACCCAGCCGCGCGGCCTGGGTCCTCAAGGAAAAGCTGCTGCCGCCGGTCTATTGGTCGGCGATGCTGAAGGGCAAGGAATGGATGGCCAAGCCCGAGCCGCTGAACGTGGCGGCCGAATAGGTCGCTAGGGCTTCTTGCCCTGCGCCATCCAACACCCGCCCTGTGCCCTCTTGAACGTGGAACCGATGCACAACCTGTTGCGATACTTGCCAATTCTGGATTGGGGCCGCCGGTATGACCGGGCGGCGCTGTCCAATGACCTGATCGCCGCGGTGATCGTGACGATCATGCTGATCCCACAATCGCTGGCCTATGCGCTGCTGGCGGGGCTGCCGCCCGAGGCGGGTATCTATGCCTCGATCGTGCCGATCATCCTCTATGCGATCTTCGGCACCAGCCGGGCGCTGGCGGTGGGTCCGGTGGCGGTGGTGTCGCTGCTGACCGCATCCGCCGTGGGGCAGGTGGCTGAACAGGGCACCGCCGGCTATGCGGTGGCGGCGCTGACACTGGCCTTTCTGTCGGGCGGGTTCCTGGTGTTGCTGGGTGTGTTCCGGCTGGGCTTTCTGGCCAACTTCCTGTCTCATCCGGTGATCGCGGGTTTCATCACCGCCTCGGGCATTCTGATCGCCACCAGCCAGTTGAAACACATCCTGGGGGTCAGCGCGCATGGCCATACCCTGCCCGAGATGCTGGGCTCTATCTTGGCGCATCTGGACCAGACCAGCGGGATTACGGTGTTGATCGGCGCACTGGCCACGGCTTTCCTGTTCTGGGTGCGCAAGAACCTCAAACCCGCGCTGCGGCGCATGGGCGTACCGCCGCTTTTGGCCGATGTGCTGACCAAGGCCGGGCCTGTGGTGGCGGTAGTGGCAACCACGATGGCGGTCTGGGCCTTCGGGCTGGACGCGCGCGGCGTCAAGATCGTGGGCGAGGTGCCCCAAAGCCTGCCTCCGCTGACCCTGCCGGGGCTGTCCTCGGACCTGATCGGCGCGCTGCTGGTGCCCGCCATCCTGATCTCGATCATCGGCTTCGTCGAAAGCATCTCGGTCGCGCAGACGCTGGCGGCCAAGAAACGTCAGCGCGTCGATCCCGACCAGGAACTGATCGGCCTGGGCGCGGCCAATCTGGGCGCCGCCTTCACCGGGGGCTTTCCGGTCACCGGCGGATTCTCGCGCTCGGTGGTGAACTTCGACGCGGGCGCCGAGACCCCGGCGGCCGGTGCCTTCACCGCCGTTGGGCTGGCGGTTGCCGCACTCTTCCTGACCCCGCTTGTCTATTTCTTGCCCAAGGCGACGCTGGCCGCGACGATCATCGTGGCGGTGCTTAGCCTGGTGGATTTTTCAATCCTCAAAAAGACCTGGGGCTATTCACGGGCCGATTTCACCGCCGTCGCCGCTACAATCGTCCTGACCCTGATGGCCGGCGTCGAAGCGGGTGTTGCCAGCGGCGTGGCAATCTCGATCCTTCTGCATCTTTACAAGACTTCACGTCCACATGTGGCCGAACTGGGGCTGGTGCCGGGCACTCAACACTTCCGCAACATCCTGCGCCACAAGGTCCAGACCGACCCCACGCTGGTCACGTTGCGGGTGGAT
Organism: Ruegeria arenilitoris; assembly: GCF_013032855.1. Lineage (GTDB taxonomy): Bacteria > Pseudomonadota > Alphaproteobacteria > Rhodobacterales > Rhodobacteraceae > Ruegeria > Ruegeria arenilitoris. Next base: position 81,072 of record NZ_WQDA01000004.1, on the reverse strand, counting down.
GAAAGCCTGTATTTCGTGAATGCCCGCTTCCTCGAGGATCTGATCCAGTCGCGCGTGACCGAGGGTTGCGAGATCCGCAACGTGGTACTGATGTTCTCGGCGGTGAACGAGGTCGACTTCTCAGCGCTCGAAAGCCTTGAGGCGATCAACCACCGCCTGCGCGACATGGGTGTCGGGCTGCACCTGAGTGAGGTCAAAGGCCCGGTCATGGACCGCCTGAAGCAATCGCATTTCCTCGATGAATTGAACGGGCAGGTGTTTCTGTCGCAATATGACGCTTGGCAAAGACTGACCGCGCCTGACCGGATCACGTGGGCCGCGGAATGAGTTCTGATCCCTGAGCCGCGTAATCATGATTATGTAAAGTTTATTCCTCACGCTTGATTGACGAATTGCAACCACGCATGATCCGTCAATGGGGTTCACGGTCAAAACATGGCTGAACGATCTTGGTCTGGGCCAATACGCAGAGACCTTTGCGGAAAATGACGTTGATGCACGCGTATTGCCTCTGCTGACCAATGACGATCTCCGAGAGCTTGGAGTCAGCCTCGGACACCGCAAGGTCATTCTGGCTGCCGCCCGCGTCCTGTCTGATGAACAAACGCCCGAGCAGCCAACATCTGACATCGCAGCAGCCGCAGCCGAAATACGGCCCGACACGGATGGGCAACCGTCGCGCGCTCCGGCCGAGCGGCGCCATCTGACGGTCTTTTTTGCCGATCTCGTCGGCTCGACCGAATTGACCAACCGGATCGACCCCGAAGACATGCGGATCCTGTTGCAGCGATACCAGGATTCCGTCGCAGGTGCCGTCAGCCGGTATGGAGGATATGTCGCCAAATACCTTGGCGACGGGCTGCTGGTCTTTTTCGGGTGGCCCCGCGCCTATGAGGATCACGCCATTCGGGCCGTCAAAGCTGGTCTCGAAGCCGTGCGAAGGGTCCGGCAGATGACGACGCCCGACGGAACCCCGCTCGCCGTGCGCATCGGCATCGCCAGCGGCGACGTGGTTGTCGGTGATGCGATCGGTGAAAACTCGTTCGAAGAAGGGGCCATGACCGGACCGGTGTTGAACTTGGCCGCCAGGTTGCAGGAAAAAGCCCCGGCAAACGCCGTCGTCATGCCCCGTGCAGACCTGACAGGGTCGTTGGATGGCGTGTTCGAGGTTTCATCCTTGGGCAGCGTGCCCCTGAAAGGCTTCGATGTCGCGCACGACCTGGTTCAGGTCATGGGTGAGCGCAGCGCCGAAAGCCGGTTCCATGCGGTTCGCGGGGATGGAGCCCACGGGTTCCTGATCGGCCGCAGTTTTGAAAAGGGCATCCTTCTGCAATCCTGGAAACACGCGCAGGACGGCAAAGGCGAAGTGGTCCTGCTGTCAGGTGAAGCGGGAATCGGCAAGTCGCGCCTGATCGAGGAGTTTCTGCAGGACGAAAGCGTGGTCCATCAGGCCGACATCATCAGACTGAACTGCTCACCCTATCTGACCAGCAGCCCGTTTCACCCGGTTGCCGAACGGATTTCACAGGATGCGGGCGTCGACCCGGATTTTGACGACGACAGGGTGCAGGAGAGTGTTCACGCCATGCTGGCCCAGCGGCAAGGACTGGATCTGGACCTTGTTCTACCTGCCTTCGCCGCTTTGGTCGCCCCGCGCAGCACCTTGGCCCAGCAGGTCCTGCAACTGTCGCCCCAGGAACAGCGAGACCTGACGATCCAAGCGCTGATCACCACGGTAAAGGCCCGGGCCGTCCAACGTCCGGTCATCCTGTTTGTCGAGGATGCCCATTGGATCGACGCCTCGACCCACGCGTTGCTGGATCGTTTCAAAGCGTTGTGCGTCGACCTTCCCCTTCTGATCGTGATCACGCATCGCCCCGGCTGGGAAATGCAGAAGACCGAAGGGGACAGCCATGTGCAAACCCTGCACCTAGGGCGTCTTGATGCCGAGCAGGTCGCCCATCTGGTGCAACGTGTCTCGGGACGCGATCCGGATCCGGAATTGGTCGACCTGATTGTCGACAAAACCGACGGCGTGCCGCTTTTTGTCGAGGAACTGACCCGCGCCATACACGAAACCGGCGGGGTCGGTGTGAACGTGCCCGCGTCCCTCAGCGGAGCGTTGATGGCCCGGTTGGACGCCGTATCGCCCGACGCCAAACAAACGGCTCTTGCCGCGTCGGTTATCGGGCGCGAGTTCGAACCGGCTCTGCTTGCCGCGTCGATGCCGGAAGCCCCGGCAGAGCTCGACACTTGTCTGGCTGAGCTGTGTCGCGCTGGACTGGTCTTTGAAAGCGGGCACCACAAAGGGCACTATGTATTCCGCCATGCATTGATCAGGGACACCGCCTATCAGTCCATGCTCAGCAGCACGCGCAAGGCCCAACACGCCAATGTCGCCCGCGCGCTGATGCAGTTGCGGTCGGCCGAGATTGAACGACGCCCCGAGTTGGCCGCCCGGCACCTGACCGAGGCCGAAGACTGGGCTGCCGCCTATGACCGGTGGCGCGCGGCGACAGAAATGGCCCTGTCACGGTCGGCCAGTCAGGAAGCCCTGGCCAATGCGACGGAAACCCTGAAGGCCGCGCAAAAACTCGGCGACGAAAAAAGCCCTCAGACGATCGTTGGAAACCTGCTGCTTGGGCGCAGCTACGACAGCGCAGGCAGGTTGCCGGAAGGAATCGCCAAACTGAAGGAAGCCTCGGACGCCGCCCGGCACTCAGGCCAGACGGACCTTGCTGCCGACGCGGCGCATCACTTCGCCGATTCATGCATGATGGCCGGTCAACGGCACGGCCAGGCGATCAGCCTGTGCTTCGAGGCATTGGACAGCCTGCCGCCGACAGATGAGGTTCGGCGGTGTCGTCTGATGGCCCAGATCGCCCGCGCCTACATGTTCATCGGCGACTTTGCCGAGGGCACTAAATATGGCCAGCAATGCATGGAACTGGCCGCCCGGCTGGGCGATCACAAATCCCGGTTCGCCGTCATGATGACCCGCTTCGGCGCTCCCTTCGTGGCGCGCCAGGGCGAAGATCGGCTGAACTGGCGCAAGAACCTCGAATCCATGCACGAAGTGGCGGAAAAGCTTGGAAACATCGATCAGGGTCGCGACCGTACCCTCAGCCTGTTTGTCGGTGCCGAGATGGCGGACCGCCAGTTGGTCGACACCTCGTTGAAACTGCTGACCGAGATTTCGGACAAGGACAACCACCGACAGTTGTACTGGGTCCAGATCCATGCCCGTGCAATGGTGGCCATACTGGATGGCGATTTCGAACGCGCCGAGACCTATGCGAGCGAAGCCGTCAAAATCGGGCGGCAGACACACGGCGCCCATGTCGAGGGTGTCTACGGCGTTCAGATGTTCACCATCCGGCGCGAGCAGGCCCGGTTGCATGAAGTGGCCCCTGTGATCAAGCGGCTCATGTCCGACAGCCCCGGCGAAACCAGCTGGAAACCCGGATTCGGCCTGATAGCCGCCGAACTGGGGTTTCGCGAGCCCGCCGAGCGTATTCTCAATGAGATCGCGGACACCGGTTTTGACCTGCCGCAGGACGCGATGTACTCGACCACCCTGTCCTATCTGGCGGATATCTGCGTCGCGGTCGAGAACACGCACCATGCCCAAACGCTGATCGACAAGCTGCTGCCCTATAGGGACCTGACGATCACGGCCGGCGCGACAACCGTCTGCACCGGATCCGCGGCCCGGCGGCTGGGAGCCCTGTCCGCCGTGTTGGGTGATTGGGACACCGCCGACGAGCTGTTCGAAACCGCGATCCAAGTGGACACAGCGATGGCCGCACCGCCGTGGATCGCCCACAGCAATGCCGCGCGCGCCTGGGCTCTTCGCCGTCGCGGTCGCGCTCAGGATCTGCGCTCGGCCCTGTCGCTTGAGGCCGAAGCGTTGGCAACTGCCCGGGAATTGGGTATGGTTTCCCTTAGGTCAAAACTTGAAGGATCCGCGTCTTAGACTCCGAGCACATGCGCAGGGGGGTGCATAATGCCAAGGTACATCATCGAACGGAACTTCGCCGAACAGCTTGAGCTTGGCGACGATGACAAGGTAAAGATCAAGGAAATCAACGACGAAGAAGGGATCGAGTGGATTTTCTCGTTCCTGAGCGCGGACAAGCGAAAAACCTATTGTCTATACGAGGCGCCGGACGCGGAAAGCCTACGCAAGGCGGCAAAGCGTCTGAACATTCCGGCTGACGTCATCACGCCAGTTGATCGGATCGATCCCGGCATCTTCGCCTGACACGACCAAATTTGCATTGCGCGCCCTTCGCTCGAATGGGGCGCGCAACCCATTGCCCGAGGCAGCACCGCAGGAAACCTGTCCACCTGATCTGGAGGACTGATCATGTTTGACCTGATAACGCTGAACGGCAGCACCAAAACCGTGGACCAAGAAGCGCTGGACGCTTTGGACGCGTCGCTGCGTGGATCCGTCTTTCTTCCCAGCAGCCCCGAATACGATAGTGCCCGCACCACCTGGAACAGCATCGTCGACCGCAAACCCGGCTTTGTGATCCGGGCGCTCGGGGCCAGCGATGTGCAAAAGGCCGTGAATTTCGTGCGCGAGGCAGGGCTGATCATGTCCGTCCGATCGGGCGGTCACCAGATCGCCGGACATGCGGTAGCCGATGATGCGGTGATGCTGGACCTGTCGCAGATGAAATCGGTGCATGTCGACCCGAAAGCGCGCACCGCGCGTGTGGCGCCGGGCGCGGTTCTGGGTGACGTTGACAGAGAGACGCAGGCGCACGGGTTGGTGATTCCGACGGGCATCAACTCGACCACCGGGATCGCCGGGCTGACACTGGGCGGCGGCTTTGGCTGGACAACGCGCAAGTTCGGCATGACCATCGACAACCTGATCTCGGCCGAGGTTGTTCTGGCCGATGGCTCGATCGTGACCGCGTCGGAAAGCAGCCACCCGGACCTGTTCTGGGCCATTCGCGGCGGTGGCGGCAATTTCGGCGTGGTTACCTCGTTCGAGTTCCGTCTGCACCCGCTGGGGCCGCAGGTGCTGTCCGGCCTTGTGGTGCATCCGATCGAGCAGGGCCCCGCCCTGCTGCCCGAATACGCGCGGATCGCTGACACTGCGCCTGACGAGCTGACGGTCTGGACGGTGATGCGCAAGGCCCCTCCCCTGCCCTTCCTTCCCGAAGACTGGCACGGGCGCGAGGTGCTGATCTTTGCCGCCTGCTATGCCGGGCCCATCGAAAACGGCGAAGCCGCGATGGAGCCGCTGCGCGCCCTCGGGGACCCGATCGTGGACGTGATCTCGCCGCACGCCTTCGTCGACTGGCAAGCCGCTTTTGACCCCCTGCTGACCCCCGGCGCAAGAAACTATTGGAAAAGCCACGATTTTGATGCCCTGCCCGCGGATGCAATCACAGGGCTTCTGGACAGTATCTCGACCCTTCCGGACCCGTCCTGCGAGGTGTTCATTGCCCATGTCGGCGGTGCGATGGCCCGGGTCGAGGCTGCGGCGACAGCCTATCCCCAACGCTCGGCCCATTTCATCATGAACGTGCACACCCGTTGGGAAGATCCGGCCAAGGATGACACCTGCATCGCCTGGGCGCGTGCGCTCTATGATCGCATGACGCCGCATGCAACCGGCAGTGCCTATGTCAATTTCATGCCAGCGGACGAGGCCGATCACCTGTCCGGCGCCTACGGGGCAAATGCCACGCAGCTGTCGCGCATCAAGGGGCGGTACGATCCCGGCAACCTGTTCCGGGTGAACCACAACATTCCACCCGCGTGACGGCTTGAACTTCTTGCGGTGTCTGGCATAGACCGCGACCAACTGGACAGGGTCGGCGGGCAACACTACCGTGGGCCCGACATTCCCAACAGGAGACCCAGATCCATGTCCAAGATGCTTTCGATCGCGGCCGCAACCCTTGCGTTCACCGCAACTTCGGCCCTTGCGGACGGGCACTGCGCCGCGGGCAAGACCCTGACCGAGGGCAAGTTCACCGTGGCCACCGGAAACCCGGCCTATTACCCGTGGGTGATGGACGACGCGCCCGAATCCGGCCAGGGCTTTGAAGCCGCCGTCGCCTATGCCGTGGCCGAAGAGATGGGCTTTGCCGCGGATGACGTGGTCTGGGTCCGGTCGTCCTTTGACGAGGCGATCCAGCCCGGCGCCAAGAATTTCGACGTGAACATCCAGCAATACTCGATCACGCCCGAGCGCGATCAGGTCGTTGATTTCTCGGCCCCCTATTACACCGCGCCGATGGCGGTTCTGGTCAGCGCAAACGCCGTTGAAACCCCGCCCACGCTCGAGGCGCTGAAGGGCCTGCAATGGGGCGCGGTCGGGTCGACCACCGCAGTGCCGAAACTGGCCAGCGTGATCCAGCCGGATGCGGACCCGCTGCTCTATGGCGACAATGCCGATGTGAACGCGGCCATGACCGCCAACCAGATCGACGCCGCGCTGTTCGACCTGCCTACCGCCCTGTTCCTGAGCGCGGTGATGATCGAAGGGTCCAAGGTGATTGGCCAGTTCCCTGCCGATCAAGGCGACAACCCCGACCAGTTCGGCATGTTGATGGAGGAAGGCAACCCGCTGAAATCCTGCGTGGATGCGGCCATCGCCGCGCTGACTGAAAGCGGCAAGCTGGCCGAGATCGAGGCCAAATGGCTGCAGGACACGACGGGCGTTCCGCTGATCAAGTGACATGACACAGAACAGAACGGCGGGCCCGACCCGCCGCGAACTTTTTGAGGCGCAGCAGCGGCGGCGGTCGATCCGGATCGCCGCGACCAGCACCGTTCTGGTCGTCGTTGCGCTGATCGTGCTGGTGCCGTTGGCGCCGGGCTGGGCCAAGGTCCAGCAGAGCTTTTTCAACGGCGAAGTCCTGGTCAAGACCTTCCCGAAGCTGCTCGAGGCCTTCAAGATCAACGTGATGATCTTTGCCTGGTCGGCACCGGCGATCGCTGTGCTGGGGCTGCTGATCGCGCTGGCCCGCGACACCAAATCGCCCGCGCTGTTCCCGTTGCGCATCTTCGGCGCGGCTTTCACCGACATCTTCCGTGGCGTGCCCGTGATCCTGACCGTCTATCTGATCGGCTTCGGCATTCCCGGCTTGGGCCTGACCCGGCCATGGAACTCGCCCTATATCTGGGGATCGCTGGCGCTGATCCTGACCTATTCGGCCTATGTGGCCGAGATTTTCCGCTCGGGCATCGACAGCGTACACCACAGTCAGCGCGCCGCCGCCCTGTCGCTGGGCCTGACCGAGGGTATGGTTATGCGCGATGTGGTACTGCCGCAGGCCGTCCGCAACGTCGTGCCGTCGCAGATGAACATGCTGATCGCGCTGCAAAAGGACGTGTCGCTGCTCAGCTTCATCGGCCCGGTCGAGATTTTCCGCCAGGCCGGCGTGTTCAAGTCGCTGCTGGCCAATTTCACGCCCTATGTGGGCGCGGCGATCATCTTCCTGATCGTGACCATCCCGGCGACGCGCTATGCCGACCACCTTATGGCCAAGCAGATGAGGGAGCGGCGTTGATGTCGAAACTGAACCTGCGCAACGTCGTCAAACGCTTCGGCGACCGCACCGTCTGCGACGGCATCGACCTGACCGTGGACGAGGGGCAGATGGTCTGCCTGATCGGCGCTTCGGGGGCGGGCAAATCCACCGTTCTGCGCTGTATCAACCTGCTCGAACCGATCGAGGATGGCGAGATTCTGCTGGACGGGGTCGACATTTCGGTGCCGGGTCTGGATCCGCAATCGGTGCGCGCGCGCATCGGCATCGTGTTCCAGAGCTTCAACCTGTTCCCGCACATGACGGCGCTGGACAACGTGATGCTGGCGCCGCGCCGCGTGCGCGGCCGCACGCGCGCCGAGCTGCTGCCCCAGATCGAAGAGATGTTCGAACGCTTCGGGCTTGCCGACCGGATGCACAACTATCCCGACCAACTATCTGGTGGACAGCAGCAGCGCGTCGCCATCGTGCGCGCCCTGGCCATGCAGCCCGAGGTGATGTTGTTCGATGAGATTACCTCGGCTCTGGACCCGCAATTGGTGGGCGAGGTTCTGGACGTGCTGCTGATGCTCAAACAGCAGGGCATGACGATGGTGATGGCCACGCACGAGATGGGCTTTGCCCGGCAGGCCGCCGACAAGGTGTGTTTCCTGCAGAACGGCCGCATCGTCGAGGAAGGCCCGCCCGAGCAGCTGTTCGATCACCCGCAGCAGGACGACACACGGCAATTCCTGTCGCGCGCGCTCAAGTGAACGCCGACGTCGGATCGACAACTGAACATTGCACGGGCCGGACGCCAACTTCGTGCTAGACTCCAGCGCATTGCCATATGCTGCTGGAGGTTCGGAATGCGTCTTTTGTCCCTGTCTGCCGTGAGCGTTGCTGCGGGTCTGACCCTCGGCAACATGTCTTTGGCCCAACAGCTCGCGGACACGATCTATACCGGCGGTCCGATTTTGACGATCGATGACGCCCGGCCCACGGTACAGGCGGTCGCGGTCAGGGATGGGCGGATCATCGCAGCAGGTGAACTGGCCGAGATACGCAGCCATCAGGGCGACGACACGACGATCTTTGATCTGGACGGGCGCGCGATGCTGCCCGGTTTTGTCGACAGCCACGGCCACGTCGTCATGGGCGGTTTGCAAGCCCTGTCGGCGAACCTGCTGGCCCCACCGGATGGCAAGGTCACCGACATTGCCAGCCTGCAGGCGGCGTTGTCCACGTGGGCCGAGGCCAATAACGACACGGTCGAAGCGATGGGGATGATCATCGGCTTTGGCTATGACAACGCGCAACTGGCCGAACTGCGCCACCCCACGCGTACCGAGCTGGACGCGGTCTCGCGCGATGTTCCGATCATGATCATCCACCAATCGGGCCATCTGGGGGTGGGCAATTCCAAGGCGCTTGAACTGGCTGGGATCACCGCAGAAACCGAGAACCCGCCCGGAGGCGTGATCCGAAGAGACGAAGCTGGCGAGCCGAACGGCGTGCTGGAGGAATACGCATTCTTCGGCGCCTTGGTGCCCCTGCTTGGCGCTGTCGGCGAAGACGGGCTGCAGACTTTCGCGCGCGCCGGCAGCCGGATGTGGGCGCGCTTTGGCTACACCACCGCGCAAGAGGGACGCTCCTCGGGCGCGGTGGTTCGGGCCCTGCGCCGGGTGGCCGCGGACGGCGACCTTCCGATCGACGTCGTGGCCTTTCCCGACATTCTGGAATCGCGCGATTTCATCGCGTCGGACGCCTCGCGCACCTATGCCGACCGGGTGCGAGTCGGCGGGTGCAAGCTGACAATCGACGGCTCGCCGCAAGGATTTACCGCGCTGCGGGATCGGCCCTACTACGATCCGGTCGGGGATTACCCGCCCGGCTATGCCGGATACGCCGCCATCACGCGCGAGCAGTTGCAGGATGCGGTGAACTGGTGTTTCGAGAACGGTCACCAGATCCTGACCCATTCCAATGGCGAGGGCGCCACGGATATGCTGGTCGCCGCCATCGACGAGGCGCGGCTGACCTATGGCGATCCGGGCAACCGGCCGGTTCTGGTGCACGGTCAGTTCCTGCGCGAGGATCAGGTGGCCAGCCTCAAACGATTGGGCGTGTTCCCGTCGCTGTTTCCGATGCACACCTTCTACTGGGGCGATTGGCACCGCGACCACACGGTCGGGCCGGTCAATGCCGACAACATCTCGCCGACCGGCTGGGTGACCGAACGCGGCATGATGTTCGGTACGCATCACGACGCGCCTGTAGCGTTTCCCGACAGCATGCGGGTTCTGGCCGCAACGGTCACCCGGCGCACCAGGTCGGGCGACATCCTAGGCCCTCACCAGCGGGTCGATGTGATGACAGCGCTCAAGGCCATGACGATCTGGCCGGCATGGCAGCATTTCGAGGAAGACCAGAAGGGCTCGATCGAAGTGGGTAAGCTGGCCGATTTCGTGATCCTTTCGGATGACCCGACCGCGGTCAACCCCGAAACGCTGGCCCAGCTTCGGGTGCTGACCACCATCAAAGAGGATGCGGTGATCTTCGACGCCGATACGGCGGTCAAGGAGGGACGACTGGACCGACGCCCCCTTGCCCCCGACCCGGTGACGGCACATCTGCTGCTGCATGCGCTGTATCAGGGCATGGATGTCGAACGGCCTTGGCTGGCGAACTTCACGCAGCCCTCGACCGAATGAATCGGCTTTCCGAGGTGGGGCAATAGAGATACCGTCGCCACATGGTGCTGTTTCTGAGCCTTTTTGCGGCAATCGCCGGTCTGGTGGTCTGGTATTTCTGGTCGAAGTCCAGGGCCAGGGCCGCGCTGCTGCTAACACCGCTGAGCGATGAGGAGCGGCGAACCATCCATGCGATGGTGCCGATCCTCGAGCGGTTGCCTGCCAAGTTGCGCGCCACTTTGGAAGGCAAGATCAACCTGTTCCTGAATCAGGTCGATTTCATCGGCTGCGACGGGCTGGAGGTCACGGACGAGATGCGTCTGTCGATCGCCGCACAAGCTTGCCTTTTGGTCGTCAACTCGGACCAATGGTACGACAATCTGACGACGGTCCTGATCTATCCCAATGCCTTCAAGTCCCGCCAACAGCGGCACAGCGGCTATGTCGTGACCGAACAGGAGATCATCCGTACCGGCGAAAGCTGGGACCGGGGGCCGGTGATCCTGTCCTGGGCGCACAGCCGGCAGGGCGCGGCAAACGATCATGACGGACACAACGTCGTGTTTCATGAATTCGCGCATCAGTTGGATGATCTGTCCGGCGGCACCAACGGTGTGCCAGTTCTGGCCAGAGATCAAAGCTATGCCGAGTGGGAACGTGTTTTTCTGGCCGCGTATGACGCGCATCTGCACGCGGTCGAGACAGGCCGGCGCACGGTGATCGACCCCTATGGCGCCACCGGACACGAAGAGTTCTTTGCCGTCACGGTCGAGCTGTTCTTCGAACGCCCCGAGGCCCTCAGGGATACCGCGCCCGAATTCTACGGGCAGCTGTCCAAATACTTCCGGCTGGATCCAATCAAATGGCCGAAACCGTCATGATCTATGATCAGAAATCCAGACCCAGATCGATTGTCCGATAGGAATGGGTCAGCGCCCCGGACGAGATATAATCGACCCCAGTGGCCGCGATCTCGGCCACCGTCCCCACGGTGACATTGCCTGACGCCTCGGTCACAAGACGTCCGTCCACCATCGCCACGGCCTCGGCCAGCATGTCGGGCGTCATGTTGTCCAGCAACACGACATCGGCGCCGCCGATTTCCAGAACCTCGGCCAACTGGTCCAGCCGGTCCACTTCGATCTCGACCTTCATCATGTGCGACGCACGCGCCTTGACCGCCTCGAGCACCGCGCGCACCCCGCCGGCGGCGGCGATGTGGTTGTCCTTGATCAGAATCGCATCCGACAGCGAATGGCGGTGATTGAACCCGCCGCCATGCAGCACGGCCAGTTTCTCGACGATGCGCAGGCCCGGGGTGGTCTTGCGGGTGCAGGTAATGCGCCCCTTGGTCCCGGCGGTCTGCGCCACCAGCCCGGCGGTCAGGGTCGCCACCCCGGTCAGACGACCGGCAAAGTTCAGCGCCACGCGTTCGCCGGACAGGATCGAGGCCGCGCTGCCGGCGATCTCCATGAGGGTCTGGCCCTTGGTGCAACGGTCCCCGTCCGCCACAAGCGGCGTGATCTTCAACGTCGGGTCCACCAGCCGGAACGCCAGGGCCGCAACCTGCATGCCCGACACAACCGCATCCTCGCGCGCGTTCAGCCGTGCGGCATAGGTCACGTCCGCCGGGATCACGGTGCGGGTAGTGATGTCGCCGCAGGTGCCCAGATCCTCGGTCAGGGCGGCGCGGACCATCGGTTCGAGGATCAGGTCGGGGACAGTGGCATGATGCATTTTGCGGTTTCCTTGAAGATTTTCGACCGCAGCGCCACGGCCTCGTCCAATGTCAGATCAGACCGCCGCCCCGGCCCTTCGGCCGTAACCGGACAATCCGACCGATAGTGCGCGCCGCGGCTTTCGGTGCGCATCAGCGCTGCTGCCGCGATCAGCGTGGCGGTTGCGGTCATGTTTCGGAACAGGTGCGACTGGCCGTGCAGCGACTCCAACTCGGCGATCCGGCCCAAGGCGCGGCGCAGCCCGTCGGCGTCGCGGACCACCCCCACGCCATCAGTCATGACCTGGCGCAGTTCGGCTACGGCTTGGGGGTCGGGGTCGGTGCCGCCGGACGGCAGGCGCAGCCGCACCTCGGGCGCGTCGGCCACCGTCAGGGTGCCGGCGATATCACGGGCGCAGGCGCGGGCAAAGACCAGCGCCTCAAGCAGACCGTTCGAGGCCAGCCGGTTCGCCCCGTGCAACCCGGTCGAGGCCGCTTCGCCACAGGCCCAGAGCCCGGCCAGCGAACTGCGGCCGTTCAGGTCGGTGGCCACGCCGCCCATGTGGTAATGCGCCGCCGCCGCCACCGGAATCGGTTGAGTTACGGGGTCGACACCGTTGCGCAGGCAGGCCTCGGTCACCGCCGGAAACTGACTGCGGATCGCCGCGCCGATCGCTGCGCGCGTATCCAGCGCGGGCCGGTTGTCGGCCTTGGTTTCCAGATAGACGGCGCGCGCCACGACATCACGCGGGGCCAGTTCGGCATCGGGGTGGACACCTTGCATGAACCGTTCGCCGTGGCGGTTGATCAACACGGCGCCCTCGCCACGCAAAGCCTCGGTGGCCAGAGGCATCGGGTCTTCGCCCACGTCAATCGCGGTGGGGTGAAACTGAATGAACTCGGCATCGGCGATCCGGGCCCCGGCCCGTGCGGCCATGCCGATCCCCTGCCCGCGGATGCGCGCCGGGTTGGTGGTGCGAGCATAGAGCCCCGCCGACCCGCCCGTGGCCAGTACATGTGCCGCCCCACGCAGCAACACCGGTTCGGCCCCCGGCGCATCTGTCGGCGCCAGATATACGCCCGAGACCTTGGCCCCGTCGCTTTCCAGCCCCACGGCCAGCGCCCCTTCGATCACCTGGACCGAAGCACGCCGCCGAAGCTCGGCGATCAGGGCGCGCATGATCTCGGCACCGGCCTGGTCGCCTTTGACACGCACCACGCGGGCCACCGAATGCGCAGCCTCCTGCGATTGGATGAACCCGCCATCGGCGTCCCGGTCGAACCCGGTGCCCAGATCGGAAAGGTCCAGAATGTGATCCCGCGCCGCGCGGGTGACGAACTCGGCCACCTCCTGCAGGACCGATCCTGCGCCGGCGCGCATCGTGTCGCGGGCATGGGCTTCGGGGCTGTCGGACGGGTCCATCGCCGCCGCCACCCCGCCCTGCGCCCAGGCCGAACTGGCACCCGAGCCCAGCGGCTCGGGCGAGATCATCACCACCGGGTGCGGGTCGAGCTTGAGCGCGGTATAGACCGCGGCCAGCCCGCCGCCGATGATGACCACCCGAGGGGTCGAGACCGTCTGCATCGCCCCGATCAAATTCCCAGCTTGCGCGACAGGTCGATCATCCGCTGAACCGAAAGGCGCGCTTTTTCCGCCACGTCGGGGTCAACCTCGACCTGACCGGTCATGGTGTCCAGCGCATACAGCACCTTTTCCAGCGTGATCTTCTTCATGTAGGGGCACATGTTGCAGGGGCCGACGAAATCGACCTGCGGCAGCGCGTCGGCGATGTTCGACGCCATCGAACACTCGGTGATCAGCATCGCCTTTTCGGGCTGTTCGTCGGTGACGTATTTGATGATGCCGCTGGTAGACCCGGAGAAATCGGCCTCGGCCACCACGTCGGGCGGGCATTCGGGATGCGCGATCAGGCGGGTGCCCGGGTTCCATTCGCGGAACTCGCGCAGGTCCTGCGCCGTATACTGTTCGTGCACGATGCACGAGCCTTCCCACCAGACCACGTTCTTCTGCGGCACGTCGCGGGCCACGTTCTGCGCCAGGTACTGGTCGGGGGTCATGATGACCGTGCCGCTGTCCATCGCCGCCACGATCTGCGCCGCGTTGGACGAGGTGCAGCAGATGTCGGATGCCGCCTTCACCTCGGCCGTGGTGTTCACATAGGTCACGACCGGCGCGCCGGGATAGCGGCGGCGCATCTCGGCAATGCCTTCGGCGGTGATCGACTCGGCCAGCGAACAGCCGGCCTCCATGTCTGGCATCAGAACCGTCTTTTCGGGGCTGAGGATCTTCGAGGTCTCGGCCATGAAATGCACACCGCATTGCACGATCACGTCGGCCTCGACCTCGGTCGCCTTGATGGCCAGCTGCAGGCTGTCGCCGACGAAGTCCGAAATGCCGTGATAGATTTCGGGCGTCATGTAGTTGTGGCCCAGGATCACCGCGTTGCGTTCGGCTTTCAGATCGTTGATCGCCTTGACATAGGGCGCGTAGATCGCCCAATCCGCTGGCGTGACGACTCGCGACATGCGGGCGTAGATGTCGCTCATGCTGGCGGCCAGCTCGGGCGACGGGGTCAGATCGAATTTCTCGGCAAGATGCGCGCGCTGCGCGGGGAGGTCAAACACTGGACTGGTTTTCCGCCTGTTGAATAGGTGGCCTCGTTCTTATGGGGTTTCCAAACCGTTTTCCACAGTCGAACCGCGAAAAAACGCCCCGAAATTCATCGGGACGTTGGGCCACGTGACCAAATATCGCGGACAGGCCGGAGTCACCCGGCGTCAGGCACCTCAACCGCGCACCAGACGCAGTCATGATCCGAGAGCGGCTTGGCGTCGGCGGTCAGCGACGACAGCAGACCCCGGTCGCGGCAGATCAGCCCCTTGCCGGCGAACCAGTCCAGCTTCATCACCCGGTCCGGGTGCGGCGTGATCAGGCTGGGCCGGGTGGTGTGGCCTTCGGTCGTGAACTCCCAGGAAAAGCCGCGCTGCTCGGCCAGAGCAAACAAGGTTTCCCGGCGCCAGTCGAAATCCGGTGGCAGGTGGTTGCCGGTATTCAGATCGCCACCGATCAGCACCGGCATCCCGGGCGCAAACTCATCGAGCGCATCCAGCAGAAGCTGAAACTGCGCATGCCGATGCGCGGCCGCGGCGTTGCTTTCCAGATGGGTGGAAACCACGCATACAGGCCCATTCTCGGTCGCGACTTCCGCAGCAATCGCCATTCGGCCACCCAGCCGCGGCTGTTGCGGGTCCGACGCCCCGGACTCGGCCGCAAACCAGTGGCCATGGTCGTCAAGACGGATCATGGCCACGCGTTTGAACGGAACCGAGGACAGAATCGCGTTCCCATGCCACCCGAGGGTGTTGAAATCATCCTTGCAAAAAGCGCGCTCGGTCGGACCGCCCAGATCCAGTTCGTGGAACTCAACTCCAAAGGCGTAGGCCATACCCAGCTTGTCGGCCATTTCTGCCGTCGTGTGACGTTGACCGGTACGGGACATACCGTGGTCCACCTCGGACAGCAGAACGATGTCCGGGGTCACAGCCGCCAGGTGGGCTGCGCTTTCTTCGGGGAACAGGCAACGTTCCACATTCCAAGCCGCAGCCGAGAAACGTGCACCCAGAACGTCCCGGGTTGCGTTTCCGCCCAGTTGCACCGCGTTCATCGCCGGTGTCTGCGCCATCAGGGCGCGGTGCGCCTCGGCCGTTCGCGGCGCTGCCAATATGCGGTCTCGGACATCATCCGAGACCGGCGGCAAAGACGACACGATGTTCGTGATCACAGGGCTTTTCCGGTTTCCGGGTGGAACAGGCTGATCGCGTCGGGCTTGAGTGAGATCCGCGTTTCTCCGGGCGCGGCTTCGACATCCTTGCCCACGTGGATCGTAAACTCCTGATCCGCCAGACGCCCGTGCAACAGGCGGTGCGCGCCAAGCTCTTCGATGATGTCGACGTGAAAGGCGATCGAACCCTCAGCCCCGATCAGTACATCTTCGGGCCGCACACCTACAGTCACCGCGCCAGACCCTTCGGCCGTGGCAAGCACTGTGTCGCCGTTGATCATCACGCGGCCGCCCTCCAGACGCGCGCCGATCAGGTTCATCGGCGGAGCGCCCATGAAGCTGGCCACGAAGGTCGAGGCCGGGCGGTGATAGATCTCGGACGGGGTGCCGATCTGTTCGATCCGGCCCGCGTTCATCACGATGATGCGGTCGGCCATGGTCATCGCCTCGACCTGGTCATGGGTGACGTAGATCGAGGTGACGCCCAGACGCCGCTGCAGCGCCTTGATCTCGATCCGCATCTGGTTGCGCAACTTGGCGTCCAGGTTCGACAGCGGCTCGTCAAACAGGAACAGCGCCGGATCACGCACGATGGCCCGCCCCATGGCAACCCGCTGGCGTTGACCGCCCGAGAGTTGCGAGGGCTTGCGATCCAGAAACTCGTTCAGGTTCAGCATCGAAGCGGCTTCGGCCACCTTGCGCTCGATTTCGTCCTTGGGCGTCTTTCGATTTTTCAGACCATAGGCGATGTTCTTGCGCACGGTCATATGCGGGTACAGCGCATAGTTCTGGAACACCATGGCGATGTCGCGATCGGCCGGATCGACGTCATTCATGACGCGGCCATTGATCGTCAGTTCGCCTTCGGTGATTTCTTCCAGGCCGGCCACCATGCGCAGCAGTGTGGACTTGCCGCAGCCCGACGGGCCGACAAGAACCACGAATTCGCCATCACCGATGTCGAAACTGGACGGGGTCAGCGCCTCGGCGCCGTTGGGATAGATTTTTCGGATGTTCTTCAGGGATACCTGAGCCATTGATTCTGCCTTACTTGTCGGATTCCGTCAGGCCCTTGACGAACCAGCTTTGGAAAAAGATGACGACCATGACCGGGGGGATGATGGCGATGATCGCCAGCAGGTTGGCCCGGCCGTATTCGGGAATGCGGTTGCCCTCCAGCACCTGAGTGATCTGCTTGATCCCGCGCACCAGGGTGAACATGTCCTCTTCGGTGGTGATCATGGTGGGCCACAGATACTGGTTCCACCCGAACACGAACATGATGATGAACATCGCCGCAATCATCGTACGCGACAGCGGCACCAGGATGTCGATGAAGAATTTCACTGGGCCGGCGCCGTCGATCCGCGCGGCCTCGACCAGCTCTTCGGGAACCGAGCGGAAGAACTGCCGGAAGAAGAACGTGGCGGTGGCCGAGGCGATCAGCGGGATGATGAGGCCCTGATAGGTGTTCAGCATCCCCAGTTTCTGCACCACTTCGTACGAGGGCAGAATGCGCACCTCGAGCGGCAGCAACAACGTGGTGAAGATCACCCAGAAAGCCAGCGTGGCAAAGCGCAGCCGGAAATAGACGATCGCATAGGCCGCCATCATGCCGATGATGATCTTTCCGAGGGCAAAACCGATGCCCAGGATGAACGAGTTCTTGAGCATGTTCATGCCCGTGTTCTGGCCGGAAAAGCCCGAGGCCTCGAACATTGCCTTCTGGAAGTTGGGGCCAAGTTCGTCCCCGATCGTCAGGCTGGGTCCGGTCTTGATCACCTCGACATCCGGAACGGTCGTCATCTGGAAGATCATCAGCAGCGGCAGCATCATGAACAACGATCCGACGATCAGGATCGTGTGATCCAGGATCGTGGACAGTCGGATGCCGCGCTTTCGCGTTTGGGTGGGTGAAGTGGCGGACGCCATCGCAGGGGTATGTGCTTCGGTCATTGTCTGCCCTCCTTACGTGTAGTGGATGCGGCGTTCGACCAGCCGGAACTGGAACACCGTCAGGGCCAGAACCAGCACCATCAGAACGACCGACTGCGCCGAGCTGCCACCCAGGTCGTTGCCGCGGAAGCCGTCCACATAGACCTTGTAGACCAACGTCATCGGGTTGTTGCCCGGCTCACCCTTCACCATCGTGTCGATCACACCGAAAGTATCAAACAATGCGTAGGTGATATTGATGATCAGCAGGAAAAACCCGGTCGGCGCCAGCAGGGGAAAAGTCACGTCCCAGAACCGGCCCGTGGATGAGCGGTTGTCGATCAAAGCCGCCTCGCGCACCGATCGCGGGATCGATTGCAGGCCAGACAGAAAGAAGATGAAATTCACCGGAACCTGTTTCCAGACCGAAACGATAACCATCGCCGTGGCGGTGTCATTGAAATTCACGCCCAGTTTGAAATCCCACCCGATCGAACGCGCCAGTTCGGTCAATGGTCCCCAGCTCTGGTTGAACAGGATCAGGCCGATGAAACCCGCCACCGGCGGCGCCACGGCATAGACCCACATCAGCAGCGTGCGATAGGTCTTGGCGCCGCGCAGCACATTGTCGGCCTTCACGGCCAGCAACAACGCGATCGACAGCGAAAAGAACGTGACCAGAACGGTGAAGATCACCGTGAACCAGGCAATACTGAGATACTCGGAATTCCCGGCAAGGTCGCTGTAGTTGTCCAGCCCGACGAAGGTAGACCCAAACCCGAACGGATCCTGAAGGAAGAACGAAGACTGCACCGCGTGGGCGGCAGGCCAGTAGAAAAAGACCGCGATGATCAACAGCTGCGGCAACAGCAGAAGAACCGGCAGCCAGCGAGTGGAAAAACCAGCGCGTTTCATGAAAACTCCGAAAAAGGGAGGACGGTCGCACTTCTGCGACCGCCCGTTTCTTGGCGAGTGGGATCAGCTCTGGGTCTTTGCGAAACGCTCGAGCAGACCGTTGGCTTCGTCCTCGATCGCCTTGAAGGCGTCCTCGACCGAGGTTTCACCGGTCAGGATGCGGCCATATTCGCGGTTCATCACGTCGCGGATCTGGACGTAGAAGCCCATGCGATAGCCCTTGGTGTTTTCACCAGCAGGCAGCGACAGCTGTTTGATGCCGACCTCGGCCGCCGGAGCGCGGTCATAGTGACCATCGCCCTTCGCCATTTCATAGGCGGCGGTGGTGATCGGAACATAGCCGGTCTCGCGGTGCCACATGTACTGGGTTTCGGGCTTGGTCAGGAACTCGAAGAATGCCGCGGTGGCCTTGTTTTCCTCGTCGCTCTTGCCAGCCATCGCGAACAGGGCCGCGCCACCGATGAAGGTCTGCTTGGGTTCTTTGGTCACAGCTTCCCAATAGGGCAGGAAGGTGGCCGAAAATTCGAACGGCAGGTCCTTCTTGGACAGGCCGCCGAACGAACCGGACGAGCCCAACCAGATGGCAACCTTGCCTTCTTCGAACGGCGTCTGGTTGTCGCTCCAGCCGGTGCCGTACCATTCGAAGAACCCGTTGTCCTTCCAGTCTTTGACGGCGCTGAAATGTGCCTTGATCGCGTCGTTGTTGACAAGAATCTTGGTGCCGTCAGCGCCTTCATAGCCGTTGTCGTTGGTGGCAAACGGCAGGTCGTGGCGCGAATGGAAGTTCTCGGTGAAGATCCAGGGCAGATGCGACTGCGACAGGCCGATATAACCGGCCTCTTTCAGCGCCGGCGCCGTCACGGTCTGGAACTCTTCCCAGGTTTTCGGCGGCGTCACACCCGCTTTTTCCAGCGCATCGACGTTGTAATACATGATGGGCGAGGACGAGTTGAACGGCATCCCGATCATCTTGCCATCGCTGTCGGCATAGAAGTAGCGAACGCCCGAGATATAGTCTTCGATGTCGAACGCAACGCCGTTCTGTTCCAGCAGGTCCTGAACCGGAACGGTCGCGCCCTTGGCGCCAATCACGGTGGCGGCGCCGGCGTCGAATACCTGCAGGACGTTGGGCTGTTCACCCGCACGGAATGCGGCGATGCCGGCGGTCAGGGTCTCTTCATACGTGCCCTTGAAAACCGGCGTGATCTTGTAGTCGTCCTGGGACGCGTTGAAATCCTCGGCAATCTGGTTGACGGTGTCACCCAGGGCTCCTCCCATGGCGTGCCACCAAGTAATCTCGACTTCGGCCGAGACCGTATTCGCTATCATCGCGAACGCGGCAGCAGCAGCACCTGTTTTGACGTTTATCATGTAGTTCCTCCGATTCATGTTGCGCCCCTACGGGCGGGCCAAAGCCCTGGAAACTATGGGGTATTTTCCCCGATGACATATTTCACATCCAGAAAAAGGCTGACACCTTTCGCAAAATGTGCACACGTGTTCACTAGCTTCCAACCGTGACAGTTTGATGAAAGATTCGATTCATTGCAAGAATGTTGAAACCCTCTGAACAGGCGAAACGCAAACCGCATGTGTAGCGAGAGAAACAAGGACGCAAAACGCCCCCGGCGCGCAACGGCCCAGACCGTTGCGGACCTTGCGGGCGTCTCGCGTTCAGCTGTTTCGCGCGCTTTCACGCCCGGTGCCTATGTCGATTCCGAGAAGCGTAGACGGATCCTCAAGATCGCAGCCGATACCGGGTATCAGCCGAATGCCCTGGCCGCTGGCCTCAAGGCCGGGCAATCAAATTTGGTCGCCGTCTTCGTCGGCAACATGCGCAGCCCCTACGACTCGGCCTTTGTAGGTGAACTGGCCCAGGCCCTGAGCGGGTTGAAGAAATGGCCCATTCTGATCGACCGAACCGGCGCCAACACGGATCAGGCGCTGCGAGAGCTGCTGCGCTATCCGTTGGACGCATTGATTCTGCGCGGCGGCAGCATGTCCGAAGAGATCGTCGACAGATGTGCGCGGTTCGGCATCCCGATGATCTCGTCAGGCCGTCCCGTTCAAGGGCCCCGTGTCGACAATGTCTGCTGCCGCAATGCCGATGGCATGACCATGATCACCGACTTGCTGATCAGCCGGGGGCGGCGCCGGTTCGGGTTTCTCAGCGGACCCGAGGAGTTCTATTCGTCTTCACGGCGACGCGCCGGGGTCCTCCAGGCGCTGGATCGGGCGGGGCTTGACCTCGTGGCCGAACACCCGACTGATTACTCGGTCGACAGCGGATACGGCGCCGCGCGCAGTCTGTTGTCCCGCGCCTCTCTGGATGCGCTAGTCTGCGCCAATGACGCCACGGCGATCGGGGCGCTATCGGCTGCGCGCGATCTGTCTCTGAACGTACCCGGCGATTTGGCGATTGTTGGTTTCGACGACATCGCCATGGCGAAATGGCCGACATTCCGCCTGACGACAGTCCGGAACCCCATCGACGCCGCCGTTGACGCGATCATCGCGTTGCTGGAGCGTAGGCTCGTCGATCCCGGACGTCCCGAAGAGAGTATCTTTTTGGACCCCAGCGTCATCGAACGCGAGACGCATTGAACAGCCGCGTCGATCTAGAAGCCTAGGCAGGGCCACCGGCGAACTGCTTGAGCTCAACCCCGCTCTTCTGCAGGGCATGGCGGACACCGGCCGCAATCGACACCGCCGTGGGCGTGTCTCCATGCAGGCAGATCGTGTCGATGCGGGTCGGGATATGCTTGCCGCTTTCGGTGATGATCGCCCCGGCCTTGACCATCTCGACCATGCGCGCGGCGGCACGGTCGGGGTCGTGGATCACCGCGCCGGGCAGGCTGCGGTCGACCAGAGTGGCGTCATCGTTGTAGGCGCGATCGGCAAAGATCTCGCAGGCCACCGGACAGCCCAGGTCTCGCGCGGCGCGCTGCTGGGCGGTTCCGGCCAGAACCATGATGATCAGATCCGGAGCCACCGACAGCGCCGCCTCGTAGCATGCCCGCGCCATCGCCTGATCCTCGGACGCCATGTTGGCCAGCGCGCCGTGCAATTTCAGATGGCGCACCTGTCCGCCGGCCGCCCGCGCCATCGCCTGCGCCGCGCCGACCTGATAGCGGATCAGGTTCTGCAGCGACGGCAGGGGATAGTGCATCCGCTGACGCCCAAAGCCGTGCAGATCGGCAAAGCCGGGATGCGCGCCGATGCCCACGCCGTTTTCGACCGCCTGCGCCATCGTCGTGGCCATCACGTCCCAGTCGCCCGCATGAAACCCGCAGGCCACGTTGGCCGACGTCACGATCTTCAGCAGCGCCGCGTCATCGCCCATTTTCCAGGGGCCAAAGCTTTCGCCCATATCGGCGTTCAGATCGACTTGATGTGCCATGACACAGGCTCCTTTTCTACAAAACGTCCTCTTCGCGGGCGATGGCGCCGCTGATCAGTTGATAGGATAGCAGGTCGGACATGCTGCGCGGATCGCGGATCAGCGGGCGTAGCGCCCGGGGTAGCGCGGCGCGGGTTTGCGCCGCGGCGCGCTCGGCAGTCACCGCTTCGTCCAGCGACACGAAGCGGAACCGCAGGTCGGCCCCGGCCGGGGCCTGCGCCACCTTGGGCAGGTCGCAGGGCAGAACGGTGCCGATGCGGGGATAACCGCCGGTGGTCTGGCACTCGGCCAACAGCACAAAGGGCGTGCCGTCGCCGGTGACCTGGATGTCACCCGGCACGATGGTTTCCGACAGCACGCTGCGCCCGCCCGAGACATGAAAGCCCGGTCCGTCGCTTTCCAGCCGCACGCCCATGCGGTTGGCGCGCGCGTCCCGGCGAAACGCGGTGTTTTGCAGCCGCTCCAGAACGTCGGCGGCGAACAGGTCGGTCTGGAAACTGGCCACGATGTGGATTTCACCGCCCGAGAACCGGTCCTCGGGGTCGAAGGTCATGCCGGTTGCACCGCCCGCGTCCAGGCCGATCGCCAGCCGGTCCCCCGCCTTCAGCACGGCTCCGATCCCCGCCGTCAGATGCGCCGAACGGGCGCCAAGAACCGGGTCGCCCTGCACCCCGCCGCCGATGCTGAGGTATCCATAGCTGCCGGCTACGGCCGGCCCAATGCTGAGCCGGGCGCCCGCAGGCAGGAGGTGCGAGGCGTTCCAGACTGCGGTCGCGCCGTCGATCTGCGCCCGCATCCGCGCGCCAGTCAGGGCGATGCGCAGGTCCTGATCAGCCTGAAATTCGCCGCCCATACCGGCCATTTCCAGGGCGGCAAGACTGTCGGCCTGTCCCAGCAACGCTGCGCCTTCGGCCAATGCAAGCCGGTCCACCGCACCACCGCGCGACAGGCCCATGTCCAGATAACCGGGTCGCCCCATGTCCTGCACCGTCAGGCCGGCCCCCGCGCGCAATATGGTCAGATGCGTGCTCATGCCAACGGCTCGCAACTGGCGCCGCCGCGCGGATCGCTGCGCATCCGCGCCAGCGTTTCCGGGTCGGTGGGGGTGAACTGCACCTCATCCCCGGGGCGCAGCAGGAAGGGTTGGGGCATATCAGGCTGGAACAAACGGATGGCGGTCTGGCCCACATGTTGCCATCCGGTCGGCGTGGTGACCGAGAACAGCACAAGCTGCCGCAGCGCCACCACCAGCGCGCCTTCGGGTACGCGCGGGGTCAACTCCTTTTGCCGGGGGATGTCCCAGGCGGGCGGCAACTCACCCAGATATGGCTGACCGGGAGCAAAGCCGATGGTCTGCACCCGTACCCGCGCCTCGGACAGCGACCGGACCGCCACGGCCTCGGACAGGCCCGCCGCCTGCGCCGCCTGCCCCAGCTGCGGCGCCAGATCCGTGCCAAAGACGGTGGGCACCCGCCAGAACCTGCGCCCGCCGGGCAGGTCGGCAGCGTACCAGTCGCGCTGGTCCAACAGCGTCTGCACCTGCCGGTGCAACGTGGCGTGTGTCAGGCGCAGCGGATCGAACCGGACGAAGGCCGAGACCAGCGAGGACGAGGTTTCCTCGACCCCCGCCCAGCCCTCCGCCTCGAGCGCGGCGCGAAAGGCGAGCGCTGCGCGGTTGGCCGGTTCGCTGAGTGCGGCGGCAAAGCTGATCAACAGCCCGTCCACGCCGGCGGTACGTATGATTGGAAAATCCTGCATCGCCCCCGTCACATCTGGTTCGGCAGATAGGTCACGATGCCGGGAAAAGCCACGATGATCACCAGCGCCACGATCATCAAGAAGAAGAACGGCAGCGCCGCATGCGCCACCCGCAGGATGTCGCGCCCGGTCAGCGATTGCAGCACGAACAGGTTGAAGCCGACCGGCGGGGTGATCTGCGACATCTCGACCACGATCACCAGGAAGATGCCGAACCACAGCGGGTCGATCCCCGCCTGCATCACCATCGGCATGATGACCGAAGCCGTCAGCACCACGACCGAGATCCCGTCCAGAAAGCATCCCATGATCACGAAGAACACGGTCAGCGCCGCCAGCAGCGTGAAGGTGGACAGGCCCAGCGACCTGATCCATTCCGCCAGAACACGCGGAATACCGGTGAAGCCCATCGCCACGGTCAGGAACGAGGCCCCTGCGAGAATGAAGGCGATCATGCACGAGGTCACGGTGGCCCCCATCAGCCCGTCGAAGAAACTGGCCCGGGTCAACGTGCCCTCGCGCCAGGACAGCAGCAGCGCCAGCACCACGCCCACGGCGGCCGCATCGGTGGGCGAGGCGATCCCGGCATAGATCGAGCCGATCACACCGACGATCAGCAGGATCACCGGCACCAGTCGGCGCGAGCGACGCAGTTTTTCCGCGAAACTCGCCTGGATGTCCTCGGTGGGCAGGTTGGCGCGGTTGATCAGCGCCCAGATTGCGACATAGCCCACGAACAGCCCCACCAGCAGCAGTCCCGGCAGAACTCCGGCCACGAACAGACGGGCGATGGATTGCTCGGTCGCCACGCCATAGACGATCAGGATGATCGACGGCGGGATCAGCAGGCCCAGCGTGGCCGAGCCGGCCAGCGTACCGATGATCATCTTCTCGGGATAGCCGCGTCGCGAGAGTTCCGGAATCGACAGCTTGCCGATCGTGGCCGCGGTGGCCGCAGACGACCCCGACACAGCCGCAAAGATCCCGCAGGCAAAGACGTTCACATGCAGCAACTGCCCCGGCAGCCGGTTCATCCAGGGCGACAGGCCGGTGAACATGTCTTCGGACAGGCGCGAGCGGAACAGGATCTCGCCCATCCAGATGAACAACGGCAGTGCCGCCAACGCCCAGGAATTGCTGTGCCCCCACAAGGTGGTGGCCATAACCAGCCCCAGCGGCGCATCTGAGAACAGCGCCATCGCCGCGATCCCGACCCCCAGCAGCGAAAACGCCACCCACAGCCCCGACCCCAGAAAGGCGAACAGCAGAACAAGAAGAATGATGGAAAGCGTGGCAATCGACATCTGCTGACCCTATTCGCTCAGAAGGTTTTCGCCCTTGCCGTCCCAGCTGGGCGCGCGGCCCGCCAGCAGGCCGACAAGTTCGTCGAACAGGGCAAGAGTCAGGATGGCCAGCCCCAGCAGGACCGGCATCTGCACGATCCACAACGGCACCGAGACCATGCCCGGGCTGCGGTCGCCATATTCCAGCGACTCCAGAACCAGCAGGCCCAGATACCAGGTGGCATAGGCACTCATGGCCAGGGCAATCGTGACCACGCAGATCTCGGTCAGGCGGCGCGGTCCCTTGGGCATTCGCCCGATCAGAAGCGTCACCCGGATATGCCCGCCGGCGCGCAGCGCATAGGCCAGCGCCAGAAAGCTGGATGCGGCCAGAAAGAATCCGGTGAAATCGGCATAGGACGGGATGGTCAGGCCCACGCCCTGCCCGGTCAACGCGGCCCAGATCTTGTCGGCCAGGTTCAACCCGACCTGCGCAAAGACCAGCACGACGATGGCCAGAATGAACAGCGCCGCCAATCCGCCGGCCGCACGATAGATGAAATCAAGACTGCGCCGCAGCATCGCCATCCCCTCCCCTTGTTGTCGAACCCGGCCGGGCGTTTGGCGCCCGGCCGGTTCGGGTAGTTTACTGCTGATAGGCCTGCAGCAACGCGGCACCGTCCTCGCCGGCGTTGGCCTTCCAGTTTTCGAGCATCTGCGCGCCGATTTCACGCAGGCCAGCCATCAACTCTTCGGATGGCTGTACCACGGTGATGCCGTTTTCCTGCAGAACTGCGGTCTGCTTGGCGGTCTCGACCTGGCTCATTTCCCAGCCGCGGGCTTCTGCGGCGGCGGCAGCCTCGAGAACGGCGGCCTGGGTCGCGTCATCCAGACGGCGGAAGGCGCGCTTGTTCACCACGACCACGTTTTTGGGAATCCAGGCCTGGATGTCGGTGTAGTGGGTCAGAAAGTCCCACGCCTTCGAATTCACCCCGGTCGAGGGCGAGGTGATCATCGCCTCGACCCGGCCGGTGCTGAAGGCCTGCGGAATATCCGGAACCTCGACCTGCGTGGGCGCGGCGCCCGCCAGGTTGGCGAATTCTTCCAGCGTGGCGTTGTAGGTGCGGAACTTCAGGCCCGCCAGGTCATCCACGCTGTTGATTTCCTTGGTGGTGTACAGGCCCTGCGGCGGCCACGGCACCGCGTACAGCACCATCATGCCTTGCTCGTCCAGCAGACCGTTGATCACGTCTTTCTGTGCCGCCCACAGCTTTTGGGCGTCGTCATAGTTGGTGGCCAGGAACGGCAGCGAGTCTGCGCCGAAGGCCGGGTTGTCATTGGCCAGCAACGACAGAAAAAACTCTCCGACGGGCACCTGGCCGCTGCGGACTGCCTTGCTGATCTCGGGGTGCTTGAACAGCGAACCTGCGGAATGGACCTTGATTTCAAGGGCGCCGTCGGTGGCCGCGGCCACGTCCTTGGCGAAGTCGTGGATGTTCACGGTATGGAAGGTGGCGTCCGGATAGGGCGTCGGCATGTCCCAGGTCTCGGCCTGCACCTGCATGGCCAACCCGGCCAGCGCAGCAACCGCGCCACCGGCAATCTTCATCAGTTTCATTTTGGCTCTCCCTGCTTGAGTACTGGCGCAGAAGCTGACTCAACGTTTGCAATTTGTCAACGTTTTGTTATCGTTTTGACCAAATCACTGCAGACTCCAAAGGTCAGCACGTTGAAAACACACGCGCTTCGTGCCAAAACACTGATAATTTCTCAGCGTTTTGCAGATCAAAAGGCCGCAATATGACCGATTCTTCCCCCGACACACGCCGCATCGTTTCCTCTCGCCACCTGGCCGAGGGCGAAGGCTGGGAACTTTCCGAACTCGAATTCGGCCTGATCATTGTCTACAACGCGTTCTCCCGCTGGATGACCCGCTGCATGGCGGCGGCCGGGCAGGCCGATCTGGGACCGCTCGACATCCTGATCCTGCATAATGTCAATCACCGCGGACGCGACAAGCGCCTGACCGACATCTGCTTTCTTCTGAACATCGAGGACAGCCACACCGTGAACTACGCCCTGCGGAAGCTGCTAAAGGCTGGGCTGCTGACGTCGGAAAAGCGCGGGAAAGAGGTGTTCTACCGCACCTCGCCCGAGGGCGTAGAGCTATGCGACGCCTACCGGAAAGTCCGCCAGCAATGCCTGCTGGAGGGGCTGTCAGCCACCGACCTGTCGGGCCCGGATCTGAGGGACCTGGCCCGCGACCTGCGGGCCCTGTCCGGCCACTATGACCAAGCCAGCCGCGCGGCGGCATCTTTGTAGCGCCTCAGCATCCGCCCACGCAGCATGATCGGTAAGAAAGAAAATGGTGCGGGTGGAGGGACTTGAACCCCCACGCCTTGCGGCGCCAGAACCTAAATCTGGTGCGTCTACCAATTTCGCCACACCCGCAACACGGCGCCGACGCGCCGAATGGAAGGGCTGATAACAAACCTTTTGGACAAGCGCGAGAGGGAATCTTGCCGTCTGCGGCGGAATATTGACCCCCGTTCGGAAACAATGGAAATGACCAAGGCGAGAGGAAGAGCGACCCGCGCAACAGCGCCAAAATGTGTGGCATCCGGCTTCCCGGTATATTTTTATTGCCAAATGGAATTCTTAAGGCTGAAACCCGTCGTTTTCGGAACGAAACAAAACGCCATAATTGTTCTGTTTTTGGACACATTCCCAATTTTTCAAAAAATACAAAATTCTCGCTGACGTTGTGGGTCGCATGGGGACGTCTCGACCACCCTCATCAACCCCACACTGAACCCATAGCAATTCGGTCCCTCCGCCTTCTGCCGTGGCGTGCACTCAACCTCTGATCTGGTTTTCTATTTTTCATTTATTTTACTGAATACTAGCTATCTGTCGAATTCATCACGACTAACCCAATCGCACGCCGAAACACACCCCTGATCCAAGCCCGGCAGTCTTGCCTGTTTTGGTTTATACATCCTGAAGTTGCGGCATTGTCATGCAACGGCCACCATAATTGCGCCACATTTCAAACGCCAAAATATCTCAATCACGTCAAAATAACACCGCGATGAAGGTAATTCTGTCTACCAAGGAGTTAATGAGTCTTTTTCGCCTTTTCGGCACCGTACGAGTTTTTTGCTCAACTCCAGTACAAGGGTCTCAGTCGTGACCGAACAGATCAACTCCGCTGCCACCGAGCAAGACGTCGTCTTTCTTGCAAGAGAAAGCTTTGTCGGCGAGCTCAAAAACCTCAACCAGCAATTCCCGAACACGGGTTTCGGCATTGCCCTGAAGACGCATGAGGGCAACGAATACCTGTTGGCAAATGCGCGAATGCCCCTTCCATCGGCCAAATCCAATGGGTTTCCGACCGGACGACGGGTCGCGCGCCTGGACAATGGCACCCGGTTCAGCTCGATCGAAGTGCTGGCCGATTCGCGCGCCTTCGATACCATCTCGCCCGGAACCGAGGCCGAGATGCTGGGCAACGCTCTCGAACTGATCGCCCGGATCGACAGCTTTTCAGGCATGGCGCCTGCCAGTTTGACGGAATCCGGGCATACCCAAATCGCTGCAACCGGAACCGGAGGCTGAACATGGCCCGCAACGACCACCTTTTGTCTGTAGGAAACGAGGCATTGGCGCCGATGTCGGAAGCCATGTCCGCACTGACGACACAGATCGACCAACTGACAGAGGTGGCGGATGCGCGCTCGACTGCGCGGCTGGCCACGCTCAAGACCCGTATGGAAAACTTCACCGCCAGCGTCACTTTCGTCGGCCAGGTGAAGGCGGGCAAATCTTCGATCGTCAACATTCTGGCCGGTCGGCCCGGTCTGCTGCCGTCGGATGTGAACCCGTGGACCTCGGTCGTGACCACGCTGAACATCAACACCCGCATGCCCGGTGAATACAGATCCAAGTTCACCTTCTTCGAGCAGGAAGAATGGGACAATCTTATGGTCGGCGGTGGCCGTTTGGGCGAACTGGCCAATCGCGCAGGCGCCGACGACGAGATGGAGGACATCCGCCGTCAGATCGCGCAGATGAAGGCCAAGTCCGAGGAACGCCTTGGCAAGCATTTTGACCTGATCCTAGGCCAAAGCCACCAATACGATTACTTCGACGAAGAGCTGATCCAGCGCTATGTCTGCCTGGGTGACGAAGACGATCCGGACATCAACCCGAAAACGGGCCGGTTCGCCGACGTGACCAAAGCCGCGGAATTGTACATGGACATTCCGCAGTACCCGATCGCGCTGAAATTGTGCGACACGCCGGGCGTCAACGACACGTTCATGGTGCGCGAACAGATCACTCTGCGCAGCCTGCGCGGATCGGAGGTCTGCGTCGTGGTTCTGGCGGCAAGCCAGGCGCTGACCACTATGGACATGGCGCTGATGCGGATCATCGCGCAGTTCGAGAACCGGCAGATCGTCCTGTTCGTCAACCGGATCGACGAGCTGACCGACCCGGTCAAGCAAGTCCCCGAAATTCGCGACCGAATTCAGGATACACTCAAGCAAAACGGAATCGACACAAGCACCAGCGTTGTTTTCGGCAGTGCGTTGTGGGCCGAGGCCGCGCTGACCGGCAACCCGGACATTCTCACCGACGATTCCCGCCAGGCCCTCAACACGTTCTATCTGGCCGCCGGCTTTGGAGATCAGGCCGCATCGCTGGACAAGATCTGGGCCCTTTCTGGTCTGCCTGACCTGCTGTTGGCCATGAACGAACGTATCGCCCAAGGCGCAGGAACGCGTCTTTTGGACCGTGTCCGTCACCGCGCCCGCAACATCGCAAGTCAGATTCGCGCCACCTCGGTCGCAAAGAGCCTGTCGGGCGGAGACGGCGTTGTTCGCGATCTTGACGGCGTGTCACCCGAAGATGCGATCGCCACCGTCGCGGCCGAATATGACAAGAAAGCTGCCGCCCTGACGACGTCCCTGCGCGACAAGGTGTTGGAACGTCTGGCTTCGGCCGAGGCAAACTTCGTCAAACGTGCAACGGACTCGTTGATCGCGCATCTCGAGCAGAACGGCGAACAGGGCACCTGGCAATACGACCCGGCCGGGCTTCGTACCCTTCAGAAGGCCGCCTATTTCAGCTTTGCCCGCGCAATGCGCAAGGACGCCAGCGCGCTGTATTCCGCAGCCGCAGCGGATGTCGAGGCCCTGTATCAGAAGCTTCTGGGTAACCACTTGGGCGAATTCAGCATCGAGGCGCCCATTGTGCCGCGCGTACCGCCGCCATTGGGCATTGGCAGAACGATCGCGCTGGACCTTCAAAGCACATGGTGGCGTCGCTGGTGGCAACGCCGGAAAGGGTTTGAAGCCTATGCGGCGGACTACACCCGCCTGATCGCATCAGAAGCCAATTCGATCACCAAGGATCTCGAAGAAACCCAGATCGCAGCCGTTCTGGAAAATGTTCGGGCCGTCCTGTCGGATTTCATGCGCGAGCAGCAGGAAACCCTTCTGAGCATCTCGCAATCCGCCGAAAAGGCACCGGGGACCGCCCCGGACCTGATGGCCGGGCTCGAGCCGAAGAAGTCACGTGACGAAATCCTCGGCGACATCCTCAAAGACCTCAGCAACGAAGCAGCGTAAGAAAGCCATGGCAAAAGATTCACAAATCCGCTTCGTCTCTCCTCGGGCATGGGAACGCATCGAGCAGTGGTCCCGCCGCAAACCGGTTTTTGCGCTGATGGGAGAGTTCAGCGCCGGAAAGTCCACGCTCATGAACTTCCTGCTGCGCAAGCAGGCCCTACCGACGCAGGTGACGGCCACCCAGCTGCCGCCGGTCTGGTTCAGTTGGGGCAACAAACCGGCTTACGTCCAGCGCCATGACGGGACCACTTCTCCGATTGGTTTGGACGAATTGGACAAGGTGGGCGTCAACGACGCGCAGTTCATCCGCATCTATCTTGAAGCGGACATTCTCGAGGCCGTCGACCTGATCGACACGCCCGGCATTTCGGACCCCAAAATTCAGGCCGATGTCTGGCGCCGTGCGGTAGGTCAAGCCAACGGGGTGCTATGGTGTACGCACTCGACGCAGGCCTGGCGCGAGACCGAACGCGCCACGTGGGTTTCGTTGCCGGAACGGCTTCAGCACAACTCGCTTCTGTTGGTCACGCGCGCGGACGCACTGGATCTGAAAGACCGCCAGAAAGTGCTCCGCCGCATCAACCGCGAAGCGGGGCACCTGTTCAATCGGACAATCCTGTTTTCCGCCCGTGACGCGATCATCGCGCGTGACAAAACGGGCGACGCCGAGCTGTGGTCGCGCAGCGGCGGCGGCAAGATGATCGACAGCTTTCTTGAGATCACCGAGCAGATCATGGACAGCCGTGCGGAAAAACTTGCCCGCTACCAGATCGACAAGAGCCTCGCCGGCACGCCCCCGGTTCAACCGGTGCGTCCCGAACGATCCGATCGCCAGACCGCAGCCGAAGAGCCCGCGCCTTTCAAGTTGACCAACCCGCTGGATCAGGATGATGGATTCGAGGCGGTCCGGAACTCGGACGATGTGATCGCAACCTTCCCGGTTCGACCGGCCCGGGTGGAGCGCCGCGGCGAGTCGACCGAACGCGAGCGGATCAACCCGGATGACGCCGACCGCTTGCGCGCCGAAATGACGCCGGTGCCCGATGACGATTTGCGGGCCTTGTTCCGGGACGAGGATGAGGATCGGCTCAGCGTCGCCGCAACTTCTACTGCGGTGACTCAGCTGGACGACGAAGACTTTGACGAGGTCGATGACGATACGCTCGATTTCGAGGACGACGAAATGCTGGTCGCAGACGCCGATGACCAGACCAACGATCAGGGTGCCCAGGACGAAGACCTGCTGGCCACGCTGTCAGAACGTTTGGTTGGCGAGTCCCCCGCACCGGCAGCAGACGAACAGGACGAGACCCCGGCACCCAGTGTCGAAGACTCGGTCTCGTCCATTGCTTCGCTGTTGTCCCAGCAACAGGGTGACGATGCCACGACCTATGAACCTGAGCCGGAATCGAACGGCCTGGTTGCGGCCCAGACCCCGGAAGACCAGGAACCCGAAGCGCCTTGTGAGCAGGTCGGCGAAGGCGAAACCTCGCTGGAACACCTTTTGAGCGTGCCGGCAGGAGCTCCGCTCAGCGCGGCGGCGATGTGGAGGGAAATCGCGGCCAGTGAAGATATCCCCCAAGACGTGGACGGGCTGCACGCCGTGTTCCAGGCCTTTCTTGAGGAGTTCGACAAGATCGCTCACGAGCACACCGGGCGCGACGAACAGGACAGGATTCAACCGGTACCAAATCCGAAAGACAGGGCGGAGTGGCATGTGTTGTAACCGGGCCTCATGGGACACGTTGGAAACGGTAAACCGTTTCCCATCCCGAACGGCAATGCTACTCAGCGGCGCGACGGTTTCGAACCGCTGCGCCTTTGGGCTTAATAAGGGATAACAGAGCTTTAGATGACGATTGACGCCGCATTGACCACCGCCATGGAGACCATTCCCGACTGCATCGCAGCGGGATATGTCGACATGGAAACGGGCATGCTTCTGGGCATGTCGGCAACCGGGACCGAGGATGGTGCAGCCTTGGAAACCCTCGCCATTGCGGTGGCAAATCTGTTTCAGGGCCGGGGCGTTCAAGCATTCGAAGCGCTGTTGGCCTCGGCCGGACTACAGGATCCGGAGAACCCGGGATTTGGGGAAATCTCGGTGTTTTCGAACGACCGGCTACACATCTTCATGCGGACCCGGGCCTATCCGGAACACGTGGTCTGCTACATCTGCCGCGACAGCGCGAATATCGGGCTGACGCTTACGAAATCACATCTCAGCCTGGGGCCGGTAGCGGCCGCAGTTTAGACGGGACCAGAGGGGGTCACGGCATGATGGCGACAGACATAATCGACATGCTCGAAAACATCGGGCGGTCTGCGACGCCCCGTTTGTCGCCGGCCGTTCGGTTAACCGGGGACACGGCCGAGGCCCGGCGGGCCAGCATACTGAACCTGATCCGGGGAACGGTTCTTCCAAGACGCTTGGAGTTCAACGCCCAGAACGGAACGATCCTGGCGATCGAGGTGAACAGCTCACGGATCACGGATGTTTATTCGGCAAGCACCGGCGCCCTTCCGGATTTCGAAACCGAACCGCGCGAAGCGCTGATCGAAAAGCTGGCGCGGCTCGTGTCCGACCTGGCAGCGATCGCCCCTCCGATCGAAGTGGTGTCTCTGAAACCGGACGGGCCGCTGGAGGCGGATGACGTCGGCATCACTTTCAGCGAGATGCAGAAAGCCTGTGCCGAGCTCGTTCTGCCGTCAGAGCCGCGGGTTTCGGTTGTCCCGGATCCCGTCGAGGACAAGAAAGAGCAGGACAGCGCTGAAAGTGTAGAACTCAGTGTAGCCGCGGCTTTCTTCGACGGCGCCGAGCGGTTCGCCATGGGACGTCTGCTGACAAGTGCCGAGGGGGCGACCCACCAGTTCGATGGCGTGTGCGCCGATGGCCAGCCTCTTCACCCTTCGGATGATCTGTTGACCCGGTTCGCACAGGACCTGGCGGGATGGGATGCGGACAATACCGGGCTGCTCGAACAGCCGCAACTGATCGTCATGCGGCCGTCAGGTGGCAAGGGCGCGGGTGTCGCACTGGTCCGGGATGGTCGCAATACAGCCGCCGCCGTACATGACGCGCGCAAGCTGGGTGCCGTCGTCAACCTGTGGAAATCTCTGCGGGAGTCGGTCTGATGACACCGCTTTCGCGACAGTTGAAGTTAAGTTTTAAGCAAATCTTGGGTACCAGTTTTTAGGGTAGTGTTATGAGTGAAACCAACCGCCGGGAATTGATCCGGATCGCCAGCGAAATGAAAGAGGTGAGCAATGACGAGACCTGTCAGTTCATCTCTCGCATCGTTGACGATCTCAGCGGCCTGAAACCATCGATTGCATTCGTCGGGCAGATCAAGGCCGGGAAGTCCCGCCTGATCAACGGCTTTACGGGACAGGCAGAATTTCTGCCGTCGGACGTGAACCCGTGGACGACCGTGATCACCGACATGCATTTCGGACATCCCTCCGGGCGCACATCGGGGGCCGAATTCCATTTCTTCGACAACCGCCAATGGCAGGCGCTGATCGCCGAAGGCGAAGAACTGCGCAACATGTTCCCCGACGATGAGGACAGCTATAAGCGCGAGATGATCGAGGAGCAGGTCGAGGCGATGAAGAACCGCGCTCGTCTGCGCCTGGGTGACAGTTTCGAACAGCTGATGGGCCAGCATCACGACCTCGAAGAACTGACGTCGGATGACCTTGCCCGCTATGTCTGTGCCGGGGATGATCCGACCGACGAAGCCGAACATGATCCGGGCTCGGACCGGGGTTTGTACAGCGACATCACCCGCAAGGCCGAGGTGTATTTTGATCTGGGCCATTTCCCGTTCCCGCTGACCGTGACCGACACGCCCGGCGTCAATGATCCGCTGTTGATCCGCGAAGAGATCTCGCGCCAGTACCTCAAGGAATCCGACTTTTTCGTCGTGGTTCTGTCCGCGCACCAGGCCCTGTCGCGCGCCGATTTGAAACTGTTCCGGCTGATGCAGGCGCTTGAGCTGGGTCAGATCGTGGTTTTCATCAACCGGGTCGACGAATTGGGCGGCGGTGCGGAAGACGCGGCGAAAGTACGCGCCGACGTTTTGGACGGGTTGGAAAAGGCTCTGGGGAAGTCCAGCATCGACGTTCTGATGGGCAGCGCTCAGTGGGCGCATTACGCACTGACCGGGGACGAAACCGGCGTCAACCACGATCACATCCTCGCCTGGCTGCGGGCGCATCCCGAACAGATGAAGCAGTACCTTGCCGGCGTCGAAGAGATCAAACGCGGCCCCGGCCCCATCAGCCGCGAGGCGGTTCTGCGGTATGCCGCGATGATCGCCTCGGGCTTGCCCGATCTGCGCCGGCATGTCACCACCGCGCTGACTGACGGCCCGCGCAACGAACAACTGCGTATGGCGTGGCAACATCTGAACGGCTTTGCCCAGGGCGAGCTGGAACG
Organism: Ruegeria arenilitoris; assembly: GCF_013032855.1. GTDB lineage: Bacteria > Pseudomonadota > Alphaproteobacteria > Rhodobacterales > Rhodobacteraceae > Ruegeria > Ruegeria arenilitoris. The sequence continues at coordinate 45,995 of NZ_WQDA01000004.1, read as the reverse complement.
CAGCAAGGCCCGCCTCCGCGCGCTGGAAGAAGATGGCCAACCTTCGGACGATGCGGCTGGCGAGAATGACAAGACCCTCGCCGAGTTGCGCAAGCTTGTATCGGACAAAACCGCAGAAATCACCCGCGACATGGATGATGTTCTGGCAAACTTGCGTGGTGTGATGGATGACACCGTGGCCGAAGCCGTCGTATCGGTTGTGCGCGGACCCGACGGGCAATCCCCGTTGCTTGCCAAAGGTGGCGCAACCGAACTGAACTTTACACCGTTGCGCGAACGCATGCGCGAACTGGTGCAGGGTGCGACTCAGGTCATTCGCCAGCGGATGCTCAGCGAACTCTATGCCATCGACATGCAGGCCAACGCGTCTCTGCGGTCCCTGCCGGGCTGGCAGGAGCCGACCGACAGCCGTATGAACACCAGTGCCGTGCGCTGGTTCCGTCCGGATACCACCGCATTGACCCGAGGGATTACGGTCGAGTTGCGGGTGAACTGGTTGTCGCGTCTGATTTCGCGGAAATCCGTCGTCTCTCGCGCCGAGCGCATGATCGTGCAGGAATTCGAGATGATCGGAGACGATCTGATCGATACCGCGCGTGAGAACCTGCTGGAGCGCCTGAATACCGCTCTGGATCATTTCCTGGCCCTGCTCGCCGGGCATCTTGAAAACCGCACCGCGACGGGCGAGACATGTGAGCGCACCCAGGCGCAGGTCGATTTCGACCGCGCACGCCGGATCGCGGACGAATTGCAATCGACCTTTGGCGCTGAACACAGCGACGAACGACAAGCGGAGGCCGCCGAGTGATTGAATTTCCCGGAACCGAGACGGAAGTGCGTCAGCTTGACCGTTTTCTGACCGCAACCGAACGCCTTCCGTCCACGCCCGAGTTGGACGACATGCGCGCGCGGGCACAGTCCCACGCCGAGCGTTTGTCAAACGCGGTTTCAATCGGTTTTGCCGGGGAATTCGGCGCCGGGAAGTCCAGCCTTGCCAACATGCTCGCCGGAGCTGACATCCTGCCCACGGGTCCGCAACATCTGAAATTGCCTCTGGTGATTGTCACCTATGCGGACACGCCTGAAACGACCGTTGGGTGGTGGGACCGCGAGCCAAAGGTTTATTCCGGCATCGCCCTGGAAAAGGCCGCGGCCGACAATCCTGATTTTATCTCGGTGGGGCTGAACACCCCTGCCCTGCGCGAAATCTCGTTGTTCGACCTGCCCGGCTCCGGTGCGCTGGACGACACTTACAAACAAACGCTTGATTTGTTGGAATTCGTCGATTGCGCCATCTGGTGCACGAACGGAACCAACGCTTGGCGCGAGACCGAGCGCCATTTGTGGGCACAAGTCCCGCAAAACCTGCGCGACAACAGCTTGCTAGCCGTCACTCACACGGACCTGCCCCCTGTCCGCGACGCCCTCGATCGCGTTCTGTCGCGGTTGGAGAAGGAGAAGTCGGGCATGTTCCGCGCGATCGTACCGATCGGGACACCAGTTGCCGTTCGCGCCATGGCGCAAGAGCCGGAACCGGACTTCGCCTTGTGGGAAACCTGCGGCGGCCAGAACCTTGCGGAGAAGGTGCTTGAAATTGCATCGCATCGCCGCCGAACGGATCTGGAGGCCGCGCGGCAGGACCTTGCCGCTGACTTCCTGCCGTTCTTGGAGACATTGACCGGCGCGGGCGAAGCCGCAGCCTCGGACACCAGAACGGTACAGCCCAGTCTGGAATCTGCGCTGCCGCCGCTGGACAACCCGATCCTCGAAGACTGGCTGGCGGCGATCGCCAGCATTTACGAAGACCTGCGCGACAGTTCGGACATCGAACCGGCCGCCTTCCTGCAAAGCTGTCAGGAAATTGTCGAAGATTTTGCTGAACGGCTGGAAAACGGGTCCGAGATCGATCCCGAAGCCGACTGGATTCCGGGCGAGTTCGAAAAGGCCACCGACCTGCTTCTGCTGCTTCAATTCGAGAGCGGCGAAGGGCCACTCAAGGATGCGATCAGCATACTGGCGCAGCTCAGCGACAACCTGGCGTGGGCCGGCAGCACGGTCGCTTCGGCCCCTCCGAAGACCGGAACCTGAGTCATTCCCGCAAAGATTGAGCCGCGGCGCGGCGAATCGTTAACACTGGAATCATGATTCCATTGTTTCGAATCCGTGGACCATGGGTCGTCTGGCGCCCGGACTGAATCCTTTTTGTTCGCCGGGAGACACTACATATATGTACTCTATCAGCTATTAGATCAATATATTGATCTGCGCCCGAAACCGTTCTCAGTGAAGCCACGAGGCGGCCCCATTAAAGTCAAATTTGAAACGTCTAACCGTTCTCAAGTGTCCTGCGGTTGTGTTGGTTGTGTGTTCGTGGGCTGATTGCCCGGTTATTTTGGCCGCAAGTTTTTGGAATGATGGGCGGGAAGAAATGAACCACAACCAGGCTGTCGGTGCATCGCACGACGAACCTCAAATTCAAGGTCTGCAACCGGGCGCGAAACTGCTGCGCGGCCAGTACGAAATTCTTCGCTTCCTCAGCAATGGCGGGTTCGGCATCACGTATTTGGCGCGTGACAGCCTGGAACGCGATGTGGTCATCAAGGAATGCTATCCGGGTGCCTTGTGCCGCCGCAACGGTGACCTGGTCGAACCCAATGATCCGGCCTTCAAGGACGACCTGCGCGCGATCATCGACCTGTTCATTCAGGAAGCCCGCAACCATGCTCGCCTGGTCCACCCCAATATCGTCGACGTGCACCAGGTCTTCGAAGACAACGATACTGCGTATATCGCGATGGACCTGATCCGTGGATGCGATCTGCTGGATTACATCGAGGACCCCAAGACCGAAACCGGCCCGGACTTTATCGTCCAAGTCACCGAAAAGATGCTGTCCGCGGTTTCATTCATCCACCAAAGCGGGATGCTTCACCGGGACATTTCGCCAGACAACATCCTGATCGACGAAAACGGCGAACCGATCCTGATCGATTTCGGCGCCGCGCGCGAGCAGGCTGCCAACCAATCGGCGGCCCTGTTGACGCTTCGGGTGATCAAGGATGGGTACTCGCCGCACGAGTTCTACGTGCGCGGCTCCGAGCAGGGTCCCAGCAGCGACTTGTATGTGTTGGCGGCAACGCTCTACCACGCGATCAGCGGCGAGCGCCCGATCGACGGCCAATCGCGCCTGAATGCCTTCAACAACGGACAGAAAGATCCCTATCAGCCGCTGACCGGTCGCTTCCAAGGTTACCCGGATGGCTTCCTTGGGGCGATCGACAAGGCCATGGAGGTCCACGCGACTGACCGCCTTCAATCTGCACTGGACTGGTTGCGGATGTTCCGCGGCCCCGGTGTCGAATTCGACAGCTTTGCCTATCGCCCCGTTTCGGTAATCGTGGCCTTGGACCGCAAGGACGAAGAGGCCGAAAAGGCCCGCATCAAAGCCGAAAGCGAAAACGCCGAAGCGGTTGTAACAGCCCTGCTGGCCGGCAATTCCGATCTGGCTCTTGGGCATGGCGAAAAAAACGACGACGGACCGGCAAGTTTTGCCCAGAAGGACGAGCCCGCAGCAGCAGTGGACACGGTTGTCCAAAAAGGATCGGGCGGCAACGGCAAGTTGATCGCGGGTGTCGCCGCAATCGCGATTTTGGCCGCTGGTGGATTCTTCGTGATGTCCGGCGGCTCGACCGAGACGGACCCGACACCGATCCAGACCGCGACGCCCACCGAGACGGCCAAACCTGCCGAAACGCAGACGGCCGAACCAGTGATCGCGCCCGAAGCAAACAAGGCAGAAGAAACCGCAGCAGCAACCGAAACAGAACAGCAGGTGGCAGAAGACCAGCCTGTCGAGCAGGCCGCAGCGGCTGTCACACCGCCGGCGGTGGAAACACAGGAAGAAGCGGCGCAGCCCGAACAACCTGTCGAAGTGGCGGCGGTTGCACCGAGCGCTCCGGTCAATCTGGCCGAGACCCAAGTCAGCTATGCCCATTGGGATGTCAAAATCCCGTTCTCGACTTCGCAGCGGCGCGCCTCGACCGGAAACATCATCGCCATCACCGGTGTGCATGCCGACCAGGACATGTCCACGATCGGTGAATGGGTTCAGCGAGGCGCAGCGATCTATACCCTGAACGGCAGCCCTGTGCGCGCCGGAACGACGCTTGCTGCGCAGGTTCTGGACAACCTTCAGGTTGACCCGGACGGCTATATCCGTGTCGCGGCGCGGTATCGCCCCATCGGACAGACCCGCGCGCAGAACGGCCTGCTGGCCCTGCCCGCAATCCGCGAGTTCGGGCTGGCCAACGGTTACTCGTTCGAAGCCCGCGGCGCCGATTTGCCCGAATGGCAGACGGTTGTTGCCGGAGCACCGGCCGCAACGGCAGGTGGCCTGCAGACCGGCGACATTCTTGTCCGCGAGACCGTCTCGGGAACCGAGATGATTGCTGCCGACAGTCTGGATACCGCGCTGAACGCGTTGGTTTCCGAAAACAAGCCCGAAGCACGTTTGGTTGTGCTTAGAAACGGGGCGGAAACAACCGCCGTGATGCCTTTGGCGCAGGAGTGATCAGACCGGTACGTATTTGATCCGCCAGTTTGTGTTTGCTGAGGAGGATGCCGCGTTTTGGCCCTCCTGGTGGGGACAGGCCCACCGCGGAAGGTAAGAGTGTTTCAGGTTTCCAACTTCATCAGTGCCGCTGCGCCATGCGCAGAGGTTCGTAGCAGCCCCACGGGTCACCTAAGCCCGTGCAAGTAGTCAAAAGGTGTCGACACCATGTTCAAATACAAAAGCCCACTCAGCCGGCTTCTCGAGGGTGCCGGCAAAGCCAAAGAAGCCGAAGGGTCGGAACCCGAAGTCGAAACGACCGACAAGGCCGAGCCGATTGCGGACTTCAATGCACTGCGCCAGGCACTGGCTGGTGGAAACCTGAGCACGGACAGCTACGAGGAAACCGACGAGCTGATTCCGGAAGAGAAGATGCCCGATTTCGCCGAGACCGACCCGGCGGTGGAAGAGACAACAGAGAGCGAAGAAGCAGCCGAAGCCGCGCCTGAAGCGCCGGAAGAAGCCGAACAGGTCGTGACGCTGCACGTTGCGGCAACCGAAGAAGAAGAGACCATCCAGTCGGTCATGGCCGAAACTGCCGAACCCGATCCGGAGGAAGTCCAAGAGGAAGAGGCCTCGGCGCCGACGCCGTTCGAGCTGCCGGAACCCATTGCAATCGAAACTGCCCCGGACGAAGCAGCTGCAGATGCCGAACATGTGGCCACCGAGCCCGAAGAACCCGAAGCCGCTCCGGAAGCAGCCGAAGCGCCGGCCTCGGATCGTCGGTCGCGCGTCAAGACCACCTTCCTCGGGTTCGAGCGTCCTGACACACATGTGCAGGAACTGATCGAAACAGCCGAGCCGGTAGCCAAAACCGAAACCGCAGGCGCGACATTCCCCGTCGGTTGGCTGGCAGTGACCAGTGGCCCCGGCCGGGGGTCCAGCATAACACTGACCGAAGGGCTGATGCAGATTGGCCGCAACGATGACCAGGCGATCCAATTGGATTTTGGCGACACCGGGATTTCGCGGTCGAACCACGCCGTCATTGCCTATGATCCCGAAGACCGCAAATGCTATCTGGGCCATGGCGGCAAGGCAAACCTTGTGCGCCTGAACGGCAAACCCGTCCTCAGCACCGTGCCGCTGTCCAGCGGCGACCTGATCCGCATCAGCGAAACATCGCTGCGGTTCGTGGCCTTCTGTGACGAAAACTTCGACTGGCGGGACGCATAACGGATGCTGGCTACTCCGGCATATGACATTGCACTGATCCTGGATCAGGGTCAGCGCGACACGCAGGAAGACGCGGTTGCCTCGCGGGTCTTTGATGCCGCCAACGCCGGTTATGTCGTGGTGGCAGACGGTATGGGCGGTCACGCCGCGGGCGAAGTGGCTTCGGATCTGGTGGTCAAGTCCTGGTGCGAAGTGCTCGACGCAGTTCTGGAAAATCCGGAATTGACCGAGAATACGCTGCTGGATGCGCTGCCCATGGCCGCAATGCAGGCCAACGCGGCCGTGGCGGGGTATGGCGACGACCAGCACCAAGGCTTCAACATGGGCTCGACCCTGCTGGGAGTTCTGCTGCTGGGCAACAAAGTGTTCTGGATCTCGATCGGCGACAGCCCTTTGTACCTGTTCCGCGACGGCGTTCTGTCTCAGATCAACGAAGATCATTCGATGGCCCCGGTCATCGACGCACAGGTAACCCGAGGGGAGCTGTCCGAAGCCGAAGCGCAGTCCCATCCCGAACGCAACCAGCTGACCTCGGTCATCATGGGCGCGGCGATCCCCAAGGTAGACTGCCCCGAAGACGCGCTGGAACTGACGACCGATGACATCCTCATCCTCGGCAGTGACGGGCTGCAATATCTGGGCAACCACGACATCCAGTCCATCCTTCAGGACAACACTTCGGCCCTCTCCCAGGACATCGCCGACAGCCTCCTCAAGGCACTGATCGCCAAGGGTGACCCGGATCAGGACAACATTTCAATCGCCGTCATCAAAACGGCCCGACAATAACAAAAGCAAAGCAACAGGACCCATGAGAACACACCTGATCATATCCAGCATTGCCCTGGCGGCAGCAACGGGGGCAGCCTCGGCGCAAGAGGCATGCTCGACCTACGAGATCCAGCGCGGCGACAGCCTGCGTGAACTGGCCATCAAGGTCTATGCGACCGAAGACTATCGCATCATCTACGACGCCAACCGCGACACGATCGGGTCCAACCCCAACATCATCCGCGTCGGCGACGTTCTGACCTTCCCCTGCCTCGAGGATGTCGGCCGCGCCGCGCCTGAACCGGAAACCGAGGCCGAGCGCATGGCCGCCGAGATGGCAGCCGAACTGGTCAAGGCCGCGGAAGAACGTGCCGCCAAGGCCATCGCCGAGGCCGAAGCCCGCGTTGCGGAGGCCCAGCAGGCCAGCGACAAGGCTGTCATCGAAGCCAAGGCCGCTGCGAAGAAGGAAATCGAGGCCGCCCGCGCAGAAGGTGCCGCGTTGATCCGCAACGCCGGTGACGGCACCCGCCCCGAGATCCGCGACCGGCAGTTGCTGCTGATCACCGGGGGCAACTACGCGCCGTTTACGGACGAAGCCCTGCCCAATCGCGGTCTGTACACGAACCTAGTCGAAACCGCGATGCTGCGGGCGGCGCCGGAACAGGCCTACAAGATCCAGTTCGTGAACGACTGGTCGTCGCATCTGGACCTGCTGATGCCCACCCTGGCCTTCGATGCCACGTTCCCTTGGTCGCGCCCGAATTGTGAAGAAGCCGAGGCACTTTCGGAGAGCGACCGGAACCGGTGCGAGACCTACAACTTCTCGAACCCGTTCTACGAAGTGGTCGACACGTTCTTCGCCAAGGATGGTTCAGGCTACGAAACCTCGCTCAGCTACGCGGAATTCGTCGGCACCACGATCTGCCGCCCCGAGGGCTGGTCAACCTCGCACATGGACGCTGTAGGTCTTTATGAGCCTGCGATCACCATCTTGCGCCCCGTCGATCCGGACGAGTGTTTCCACGCAGTCATGGACGGGCGGGCTGACCTGGTCGCCATCGAAGCGCATCTGGCCGTCGAGGCCATCGGTCGGCTGGGCTATGAACACAAGATCATCGAAAACCCCAACCTGGCGGCGATCAAGTCGCTCAACGTCATGACCCACAAGGACAATCCGGATGGGGAAGCGATCCTCGAGACGCTCAATCAGGGTCTGGCGATCATGCAGCAATCGGGCGAATGGCGCGACATCGTCTCGACCGCCCTGCGGTACCAAATGGAAAACGGATAAGGGCCGGCAAGGTCTGACAAAACAAAAGTCTGGAGGAAGTGGACATGTTTGAAATCAATCTGAAGAAACTGGTGGCGGCAGCCACCGCAGTAACCGCCCTCAGCGCCGGCGCCGCCGCCGCTCAGGAGGCCTGTACCAACTATACGGTTCAGGACGGTGACACGATGGCAACCATCGCCATCGCGGCCTACGGCACATCGAACTACCAGCCGATCTTCAACGCAAACCGCAACGTCATCACCAACCCGAACTCGCTTGAGCCGGGCATCGTTCTGGCCCTGCCCTGTGAAGACGGCAGCCTGCCGAATGGCCGCAGCGCGCAGGAAATCATCGCCGCGGAAGAACAGCGCGCTGCAAGCGTGAAACGCTCGAGCGTCTATGAGCCGCCGATCAAACTGGTCACCGGTAACGGCTGGGCGCCCTTCGCAGATGAATCGCTGAATGGCGGTGGCATCATCCCGCGTCTGGCAACCACCTCGTTGCAACGGGGCGGCAACGCCCGCGACTATTCGGTTAGCTTTGTTGACGACTGGAATTCGCACCTGGAAACCCTGCTGCCGCTGGGCGCGTTCGACGTGTCGATGGCATGGAACATGCCGGACTGCACCAACCGCAGCTACGAATGGTCCTGGGAAACCGAGGTGCGCTGCACGCAGTTCGACTCGTCGGTCCCAGTCTATGACATCGTGGTCGGTTTCTACACCCTGCCCGAAAGCCAGTTTGCCAACGCGACCACCTTTGACGAGCTGAAAGGGTCGACCATCTGCCGCATGGACGGCTGGTTCATCCACGATCTGGAACAGCAAGGTCTGATCAATGGCGACACCATCACCTTGATGCAGCCGATCACCGCGCGGGAATGTCTGGATGCCGTGCTGACCGGCACTGCAGATGTTGCAACCTTCGAGGTCCAGCTGTTCTCGGACACCATGGTTGAAATGGGCCTGAACCAGAACGACCTGATCGAGAACCCCTTCGTGACTTCGCTGTCGTCGCTGCGTTTCATCGCGCACCGTTCGAACCCGTTCGGCAAGCAGTACCTGGCCATGCTGAACAAGGGCCTGAACGAAATGCGTGAATCCGGCGAATGGTACGCGATCGTTTCGGACTCGCTGCGCGAGCACAACGACAAGCTGATGGCCGCGTCGAACTGATCCCTCGGTTCCGCGAATGACTGGGGCTGGTCGACTGACCGGCCCCTTTTTTATTCTCCGATCAACTGATCCAGCCGACCCGCAAGGCCGCCTGCGGGGATCAAACCCTCGACCTTGCGCAAAAGTCGCGCGCCGCCAAAGTTCAGCCACTGAGACTGCCGCAACGCCCAGTAAGCGGCTTTGGCAGTTCCCAAGGCCACGAGTTGGTCCCGTGAAACCATGAATGACCGAGGTTCCACGATCTCGTAGGGATGCAGATAAACCTGCGGCGGTATGCCGGCCTGTTCAGACCGTTCGATCAATGTCCTCGCCAGACCCGAAGTCATGAACTTCAGATAGCTGCCTCCCAGACGCACCATCGGCCCCCTGCCCGCCAATGGCGTCATGAACAACGGCAAGATCCGGAGCGTGGTCAGCCCCATTTCCTGCGAAAACCGATCACATTCCTGCACCGAGGCGAAGAATGACGAACAGTCGTAGTCGAAATGACGTTCAATCAGGCGGTACTGTTCAGGCGTTGCGCGGTTCAATCGAAAACGCGGGGCGCGAAACCCTCGAACAGGGGTGTTCCCGACCTCTTCTAAAGCTTGCCGCGCCTGACCCAGCATACGGTCTGTGGTCTCCGCAGACTGCAGGTCCATGCTGTCATGAAAATAGTAGTGGCAAGCAACCTCGTGGCCCCGCCTTGCGATTTCGGCCACCAGATCAGGCGCATCGCGTGCTACGACTCCCGTGCAGAAGAACGTTGTGGGGCCACCGGTAGATCCGCCATGTGAGCGAAGGAAGCCATCAATGGTTTCAAAGCTTTGCCACAGCTCTTCAACTCTGAGGGGTCCGGTTTCCCAGACCCCCAGAAGGCGTTTCAGATCATGCGCAAAGTCTTCGAAATCGACGCTGAGAAACAGCCGGGTCACGCGACAGCTTGGGCCCGGGCGCTGTCATCCTTCAGCGCTTCGCGCAGCACGACATAGTCACCGATCACCAACGCATCCACTCCCGATGCGGCAAATGTCGCGCAAGCATCCAAAGGCGAATAGACGATGGGCTCCTGGATATTGAACGAGGTATTCAACAACACGGGCACTCCGGTCTTTTCACCGAACCGGGTCAACAAGGCGTGGTACAGCGGGTTCGCCGATTGCGACACCGTATGTACGCGTGCCGTCTGGTCAGTATGGGTGATTGCCGGGATGTCTGCCGCCCGATCGTCACGCACACGAGCAACGATGTTCATGTAGGGGCTGGTCTGATCAATCTCGAAAAAGGTCGAGGCCGCCTCCTCCGCAACGCTGGGCGCAAAGGGCCGGAAATGCTCGCGTTTCTTGATCTTGACGTTCAGATCGTCGCGAATGCTGTCCTTGCGTGGGTCTGCAAGGAAGGATCGGGCACCCAGAGCACGCGGGCCAAACTCTGCCCGCCCCTGGAACCAGGCGATGATCTTGCCTTCGGCCAGCAGGTCGGACACACGGTCCAGGAACTGGTCAACAGGCAAGGCCTGCTGCGGTTCCGCACAATACTGATCCAAGGCAGCGGTGATGTCGGCATCTGCCCAATCGGCACCCTGATATGGGCTGCGGACCGAGGGCAGATCGACCTGCTCGCTCGGAATGCAGGCCAGCGCTGCGCCAACTGCACAGCCAGCATCATGTGGGGCCGGTGGAATGATGACCTCGTCAAACGTGCCGTCCGCGATCAGCGTTCCATTCGCCGTGACATTTAGCGCGCAGCCGCCAGAAATTACCAATTTGCGCAGGTCCGGATTGGCTTTGCGGACCGGCTCCAGAATATGGTGCAGGGCTGCCTCGAACGCGGCTTGCACGGATGCCGCCAGGTCCACGTGGCGTTCGTTCGGCGCGGTGCCGGGCTCGCGCCGGGTGCCGAACAGTTCTTCCATACGTGGATGGAACTCGCCGCGCAGGGCTGAGTGATAGTCGCACAGCGCGGTGTTCACGCGGTAACCGCCGTCATCGTCCAGGATCAGAATTTCGCGCAGGATGGCGTCGCGATAGATGGGTTTGCCATACGGAGCCAAGCCCATCATCTTGTATTCGCCTTCCAGCATCTTGAAGCCAAGAAAACCGGTGAAGGTCGAGTAGAAATGACCCAGCGAGTTCGGCCAGCGATGATCCGCCAGACCTTCCCGCTTGCCGTTCCGCACAACTGACACGATGGTCGAGCTTTCCTCGCCGCCACCGTCGTAGGACAAGGAAACGAAGCTGTCCCAGTCACGCATCGCTTCGGCGTACAGTTGATGGGTCAGATGGTGGTTGATGTAGTGCAACTTGAAATCGGCCGGACCATGCTCGGCCGTCAGGATCTTGCGGATGCGAAACAGGTCCATCCAGCCGCTGTCCTGTGACTCGTCCGACGAGGCATCTGACACGAACAGTGCCCCGATCCGCGCCGTTACGCTTTTGGCGGCTGAGGGTCGCTGCAAAATCTTGCGCATCGTGCCCATACCTCGGCCGACCATACGCCAAGGCTGCCAATAGACCGCAACCTCGTCGATGTCCGAGAACTTCAGCCCAGCAATGCGCAGAACTTCGGCGATCGCCTGATGGGGAAATGCCCCGTCATTCTTGACCCGCGTCAGCCGCTCTTCTTCGATTGCGGCAACCAGCTTGCCGTCCTTGAACAGCGCGGCAGCGCTGTTGCTCATTGTAGCCAAACCCAAAATTACTGACATAACCTAAAACACCCTTGGCCAAAAAACTTGCCTGATAACGCGGCCACGTTAACGGTCAGAGGCTGGTAGGTGCAACCCGGATGAAGGTGCTGCTCGATCAAATTTCAGCCTTTCACGGCCAACCGGAAGCCATGCAAGTGTGATTCACCGGACTTGTCAGCCTGTTGCACCGGTCTGGTACCGGGCACTGCGCAGGATACGCAACACCCACCCAGTGAACAATCGCGCCAAAAGTGCTCTTTCGTTCACGAATAGCCGCTGCGTTAAGCCCGACGGCAGCCGGTTGCGAACTTGGGTTCCCCCAAACACCGAGCTTCTGCTAGGCTTAATCGTGGCATTTGTTTTGGTATTCGTGGAATGGATTTGCGGTTAATTCGATCCGTCAGCGCCCCGGCATTTTTGACCCGACGGACTGTCACATCTGTTTGCGAGGCACTTGGTCTTTGGACCGTGACTTGTCGAGGGAAGGGCTATTCATGAAAATCCTGTCTTTCAAATCCGGACATGACGGCACAGTTGCAGGTGTCGACAGCACCGACGGGCGTCTGCTGTTTTCCTACGAGGCGGAAAAGAACAGTTTCCCCAGGTATACGCCGGTTACGCCTGACACGTTCATTGATGCGGGTCTATGGTTCAAGGATTTGCCGGATGTTCTGGCCCTCAGCGGGTGGTCAAGCAACGGGGCCGACCACGTTACAACTTCGGGGGCCGGATACTTCGGTATCGGCGCGGCGTCTGAAACAGTTGGCAAACGAACCTTTTTTGGCAAGTCGGTCGATTATTACTCTTCAACTCACGAACGGGCGCATATCTGGTGCAGCTATGCCATGTCCCCCTTTCGTCAGGGCGAGCCCTGTTATGTGCTTCTGTGGGAAGGCGCATTGGGAGATTTCTACGAGATCGACAGCGACCTGACCATTCATCACCGAGGGCAGGTGATGACGGCCCCGGGCACACGCTTTGCGTTTCTCAATGCCCTCGCCGACCCCGACTTTCCGGTCACGGGCAACTCACCCCGCCCACAGGATCCCGGCCGCCTGATGGCAGCCTGCGCATTTGGCGAAGACGGTCCACCAGATGCGGACGAGACGGAACTGATCAACCGGTTGCTTTCCTCGGACCTGGGCGGCGACGCACTTCGCAAAAGCGATTTTGTGACTTCACCCTTCTTCAACATTGGAACGGACAGCCAAAAGCTGAAGAACATGGCCACCAAGCTGTCCAAAGCGATATTCCAGAAGTTTCGCGACTATGCGGAACAGAACCTGCCTGAAAAGCATCCGCTGCTGATCGCCGGCGGGTGCGGCCTGAATGGACACTGGAATACCGCGTGGAAGCAAAGCGGGCTCTTCCGTGAGGTCTTCGTACCGCCGACGACCGGCGACTCGGGATGTGCCATTGGAACCGCCGTGGACGCGATGCGCCACTATACCGGCCAAGCCAAACTGGAATGGTCGGTCTATTCCGGCCAGTCCTTCTGCGACGACCGCATCGACACGCAGGGCATGACCGCAACCGAACTGAACCTAAACACGATCGCCAAAGACCTGCTGGACGGAAAGGTCATTGGCTGGACCCGCGGCAATTGCGAGATTGGGCCGCGCGCTTTGGGAAACCGGTCGATCCTGGCCGCGCCGTTTTCCCCGGAGACACGTACGCGACTGAACCGGATCAAAGGACGGGCCAGCAACAGTCCAGTGGCGCCGTCTTGCCTGGAAGAGGATGCTGCACTGCACTTCGACATCAGCGCGCCCTCGCCATACATGATGGACTTTTACCGCGTTACCAATCCGGACCTGGCCGCAGTAACCCATGTCGACGGTTCGGCGCGGGTACAGACGGTCAACCGCAACCAGAACCCCTATTTTTACGACCTTCTGGCCGCGTTCAAGGCGGTGTCGGGGGTGGGCGTGCTCTGCAACACCTCGCTCAATTTCAAGAACTCCGGCTTCATTAATACAACTCGGGATCTGGCACATTATGCCCGCCAGGTCGGGTTGGATGGATTCGTCGCGGGCAATACCTATTACACATTCGACAACCCGCGCTGTTGACCGAACAAGCTATCAAGCGAGCAACCGATCATAGATCTCGCAAACCCCGTTCACATGAATATCCAAGCCGAAATTTGCACGGGCATAGTTCTTTGACGCTTGTGAAATCTCCTCGAACAACGCTCTGTCCTGATGCAACTTGCGCACAGGTTCCACGAATGCCTGAGGATCGTCGGGGTCAACCAGCACACCGGTTTCCCAGTCCGTGATCGCTTCGATGTTGCCGCCGTGACGGGTCGCGATGACTGGAGTTCCCAAATACATCGCTTCGATCAACGTACGGCCAAACGGTTCGTCCAGAGCGGTCACCAGATTGGCATCCATTGCAGCCATGTACCCATCGATCGGCTGACGGAAACCCATCATAAGGATATGCTCGCTGATCCCCGCCTCATTTGCGATGCGAAGGCAGGTCTGGCGCAACGGTTCGTCCCGCTCGGCCGCGCTGCCGAACAGAAGACCATGCACCGGAGTGTCGGGCATCGCATTTTGCACAGCCGCGATGACCCTTACAAAATGGTCGGGACGCTTGCGCGTGACGAAGTTTCCGAAATACCCGAGAAGCAGCGCGTCATCGGGCAATCCCATCTCGGCGATTACGGCTGCTCGGGCTTCGGACCTATCCGGTGGGTCAGGGTTGAAATCAAATGGGCTGCGGATCACGGTGAACTTCTTGTCGACCGACCGCACCGGGTTGCTGGGCTTCGAAAAATGCGAAACGCTGATAATGTGGTCGGAAAATAGCGGCGCCAGTTTGTTGATCCCGAACGCGGTCGGATCCTGCCGGTGGTGCCAGATGTGTTTCCTGCCCGCCAGACGGGCCGGCAGCACCCAGTTGGCATGCATCCGACCTTCGTTTGTGTGAACGATGTCGGCATCGATGCGCTTTAGGACACTTGCCAGCCTCCATGCGCTAGAAGTCAGGTATCGCCCCGGGCCACAATCGCGCGGATAGCTGAGCCCGCCCGGAGACATCAGGCTGGGATCGTGCAGGATTTCGACGTCCAATCCCAGCGATCGGGCATACTCCGCCGCCGGGCCGGCCTCGTAGTGGACCAGGATATGGGGCACATACTTCGACCGGTCCAACGCCGCCGCAAGTTTCAAGGCTGACACGTGACTGCCGCCAATAACGGTGTCACCTTCGAAGGGAAATAGAATACGTCTTGGCATGGATGGTCTCAAAATACTCGTGACTCAAGGAATTTAGGGACAGGGCCGGAAGATCACCAACCCATCATGTTTCGTGTTTTCTGGCCAGATAAGACCGGATGGCGAATATGCAGCCCACCGTCCAGATCACATTGAACAACAAATGGGCCAGGGCAATCCCCTCGATCCCCATCCAATACAGCAACGGCAGAAATGAGGCCGTAAAGATCACCGTCGCAACAATCGTCGTGCGCACAAGCGCGCTGTCCAGCCCCATGCTCAGCAAGGCGGGGTTCAACACCAAGCCCCCCAGATACACGATCGCGGCATACATCAAGATCGTCATGACGGGCGCTGCGCCACGGAACTCTGGCCCGAACAGCAGAACGGCCAACTCTGGCATCTTCAGCGCCAACGGAATGGAGACCAGGATCGACACCCCGCAAACCGAGAGCGACACCAGCCGTACAAGACGCCAGAACCGGCCGAAATCGCCGACGGCCCATAGGCGGGTCATCTCGGGGTACAGGACTTGCCTGACGGGGCCGCCAATCCGAACAACATTGGCCATGATGCGCTTGCCCACCTGATAGAAGCCCACCGATGTCACGTCCAGCAGGGCGCCGACGACAAGTATGTCCAGCCGCTGAGTCGATTGTCGCAGGATTACGTTGAAATTCGAGTTCCAAAGGAACCGCAGATACCCGGGGTTATGGGCAAAAGCCCGCCGCAGCGGCTGGGACAAAAACCTGTGCAAGTTGCGTTTTTTCAATTCGGCCAGTGCCAGAAAGAACGCAACCAGCCCGGTCAGGATCTGATGCATCAGCAACAGAGCCACAAATGCCCAGATCCCCAAGTCCAGCAGAAAGGCGATGATGACTCCGACAAGCCGAAGGCCGGCGATTACCATGTCCGAGATCGCCAGCACGTCGAACCGGTCGAAAATTCGAAGAACTCCAATGCCGGTTGGTCGGAGCGATAGAAACAACCCAAAGGCAACAAGCGTGATATAGGAAGCGCCTTCAGGTTCAGACAGCCCGATGAACGGAGCAAGCTTTGGCGCCAGCATTATCGCCACCGAACCAGCCAGCAGCCCGCCAAGGCAATCGGTCACCACAGACATCTTGATCAATTGTCGGAATCTGTTCGGATCCTCTTCGATCAGAGCCTCGCTGCCGTACTTGATGGTTGCCTGCCATGGCTCGAGCCGGAACAACCTGTCCATCACCTGGATGTACGCGTCCACCAGCGCCAGAATCCCAACCGCAGCCGGCCCGATTGCGCGAGCCGTAAAGATGAGGCTGGCCAAACCGAACAGACCAACCAAAATCTGCGACAAGAACATCCATGACATGTTCTTGGCCAGCCGCTTCAACAGCGGCTTCGAGCTTGGCTCACTCATCGGTTCACGCGAAACCACGCGGCACTATCCACGCGGCGTTCAGGAAGCGGGTCATCAATTCACCCATGCACTCGGTACAATTCAATACGTTTCCAAAATTTGTGGCGGGTTAAGTCATGTTTCCGGTTGTTTCCGTTTCTATCATTTAGTTGTCTTGGATTATATCGTTTTACGAAAGCGCAGTTTGCCGATTGAATCCAGTACTGATTGTTGAAAGGGCTTTTGAAGTTGCGACAGAAACCAATTCTTGTTCGGAGCACCTGTCGGGGTGCCAACCGGTCCGGGTCGGATGCCGACCGCGCCCGGAGCCAGACTGAAAATACCCGGTCCGAAGGTTGAATACCCCGTCATGACCCGTGCACCCGTTCTTGTCCATATCGGCTATCACAAAACCGCTACGTCGTCCCTGCAACAGCAGCTGTTCTCGGCGCCGGACGCACCGTTCGCGACTCCGCATGGCGATCGCAAATACATTCTTTCAAACCGGATCGTACTGCCGCAGCCGATGACCTATGATCCCGCAGAAACTCGCGAGATGTACGAGAGTTTCCTGAAAAAATCGCAGGATAGCGGGCAGGTTCCGGTGTTCTCTCACGAGAGATTCTCTGGTTACCCGGCCAGCGGCGGGTTCGACAGCACCATCATTGCCGACCGTCTGCAACGCACGTTTCCCGACGCCTACATCTTGGTCGTATTCCGCGAGCAGTTGTCGTCGATCCTGTCGATGTACAGCCAGTACATCACCGATGGCGGCCACGGATCGCTCAAGACATATCTGTCCGAACCTGAACCGAACCTGCGACGTGCGCCGATGTTCTCGGAGGAGTTCTACCGGTACCACCGCTTGTTCAAGTTCTACCAGGACAAGTTCGGCAAGGATCGTGTGCTTGGATTGGCCTACGAACAGTTCATTTCCGAGCCGGATTCTTTTGTGGAAACCCTGTGCAATTTCGTCGGCGTCGAGCACAAGAAGCGCGAATTTGAAGTCACTAACGAGAAGAGATCGGAGTGTTTTCAGATTCTGCAGCGATTTGTTAATTTCACACTCAGCGACAACCAACTGAGCAAGGGCGCATTGTTGCCATTTCCGAATGCTACGCGCAGATTCGGAAAATTGAGCCGACCGATCGGGCGCATCTTTCCCGACAAGCTGGATCAGATGCTCAAAAACCGGCTGGTCGGCAGAATTCAGTCCCGATTTGACGGTGCCTTTGCTGAGTCCAACGCTGAACTCCAATCCTTGACTGGCCTCGATTTAGGTCAGTTCGGGTATCAGCTGCCTTCGACCACAACCGCAGTCTGAACTGCGCTTTTCTGCCCCCAAAAAACATAATGACCAGCACCCCATATGCTGGTCATTTGTCGAGTGAGTGGTCGGGCCAACGGCCCCACCGGTCGAATTTCGTTGTTAAAATAAGGTTAGCCAGTCTCAGGCGGCCTGGGAATTAGGGGTTTCCCGTAGTTTATGCAAATTCTTTCAAATATTCCCGTTTATCATTAAATAACAAAAGCTTGGCGGAGCCACCACCCCTCAATTTGCCTCATCATCCCGGGTTTTGGTCGAAAATCCCATCTTGCCGAGAAGGATCGCATTGATCCGACGGACATCGAACGAATCCTCGGCACGTTTCCGCGATGCCTGACCCATTCGTTCCACCAGATCAGGACTCTCGACAAACGAGGCCATGGCGCGGCTCAGGGCCTCGGGGTTCCGGACCGGCACGACGTAACCAGTCTCGCCGCTGATGACCGGATCAGCGCAACCCGGCGCATCCGACGTGATGATAGCCCGCCCCGACGACATCGCCTCGAGGATCGTGCGCGGTATCCCCTCGCGGTAGGCCGACGGCAGCACGAAGACCGAACACGCTGCCAAATAGGGCCGGACGTCCGAAGTTTCTCCCAAGTATTCGATCACGCCTTCGCGCGTCCATTCGTCGATCTCGCGTTGGCCGATGGAATCCGGGTTGGCGTCCATCGGACCAAGCAATTGGCATCTTGCTTGGGGGTGCGTTTCTTTCAGTAAACGGGCAGCCTGAACGAAATCAAACACGCCCTTCTCGCGCAGCAGGCGCGAGATCATCAGAAATACAGGCGGCCCAGCTGGCGGATCGGTAAATCCGTAGCGATCCAGATTTACACCAGACCCGGGCACGATGCTGAGCTTGGCATCTGGTGCAACAAGGCGCCTTTCTCGGAACTCTTCGGCATCTGCGCGGTTGTAGACCAGCACCTCGTCCACACCTTTCAGCGCAATACGATACAGAACCGATGACACAGCGCGAACCGCACGCCTCCGAAAAGTCAGGCCATGGGTGCTGTAGACATAGCCCAACCCGGTGTTCATGGCATAGATCCGGTCCACTCCCGCCCATTTTGCAGCCAGGCAACCATAGATGATTGGCTTCATGGTGTAGGCAAAGACAATGTCGGGTTTGAATTCCTTGAAAACGCGCACAAGAGCACGCAGCGTGCGCATGTCCTCAACCGGGTTCATCCCGGCACGTGACAGCGGAAACTGCACGAACTCCACACCGATTTCTGCTAGCGCAGTTTCCGTCGCTTCATGGCGCTCGGGACCGCAGGCGACGACCTCAGCCCGCTCCGACAACTCCTTCAGCAGGTCATAGCGAAAATTCAGCAAAGACGCAGTCAGATTGGCGACAACCACGATCCGTGGTCGCGCCCGCGTGGGGAGGGAGACCTGCGGTTTCAACTTTTGCAACAATGCCAACTCCTGATGGCAGAGCAGGCGCTGCGGCCCGCCTGGTTTGGTTCAACTCTCCCGGCGGCAGCTGCTATGGCCATGTTCGACCCCCGCTCCAACCCTGCGATGAACGGCATCGGCAATGATCCGGTCCCATTTCTCAAGAATACTGCCGGGAGCCAGCCAGTCCCTGTTGTGTTGGTATCCTTGACGCATCTTGTCCAGCAATTCCGGATCGTCGCTCAACTGCAGCACTGCGCGGGCCAGTTCCTCCGTGTCTTCAGGCGCAACAAGCAATCCATTCTCACCGTGTCGGATCAATTCTCGTGGTCCGTAGGGGCAATCAAAAGACACAACCGGCAAGCCTGCGACGGTCGCCTCTGCCACCACATTGGGAAACCCCTCGAAGCGGGAGGAAAACACCAGTATGTCTGCGCCATCCATCCACGCTCCGGGTGTGTCGCTTGCGCCCGGCAGGGAGATGACGTCCTGCAGACCCAACCGGTCCCTCTGCGCCTCGAGCGCGGCACGTTCCGGGCCTTCCCCGAAAATCGTCAGGCGCGCGTCCGGGTTGTTCTGGATGATTTCCGACATTGCGTCGATCAACAGATCGAACCCCTTTTGCGGATCCAACCGCCCCACCGCGACCAGCCGATTGCCACCCGAGCCAAGGAGCGTGGCTGCACCATCGATTGGCGCACAGGGATTTGGAATGACCCGCGCCTTGCTCCGCAATGATGGCGGCAGGTCCTGGCGCACCCGCTCAGTCTGCATGACCACGGTGCTGGCTCGATGTCCAAGGATGTTTTGAGCGTGGCGCCAGACAGGGTTGGCGTTTTGCACGATCGGGTTGTTCCGCTCTGAAACGATCACCGGAACATCCCGCCCCAGAGCTGCAGCGAGCGTCAGGACATTGATTTTAGTCAGAAAGGATACCACCACGTCGGGGTTCTCGTCCCGGATGAAGCGACGAATCCGGCGCAGGCGGGCCAGCTGTTTCAGCCCCCTTAACCCGTCGTTTCCGCCTTCGGCTACCAGCAGGCTGACGCCGTCAGGGAAAGAAAAATACGACCCGTCCTCGGGCATGGTCATGCCCGCAACCGAGACCTGATCGCCAAGGCCGATCCGATGGGCTGCAAGAACCGAGACAATCTTTTCGGCACCGCCAGCTCCGAACCCACCCTGAACGATCAGTATCTTCACTGCGCCCGCTCCACCATTTGCGTGCTGTCGGCACGGTTCTGTTTCCCCGACGTTTTCAGTTGTTCCACCGGGCCATTCAACTCGGTTTCGACCACGGGCTGGTTAAGGTTTTTGGCCTGCAGAAAAATCCGGCCGACATATTCCCCAAGGATGCCAAGGAACATCGCATTCAGGGTCATCGACAAGAGCAGCAGGATTGTCGTGGTTGCAAAACCTGCGGGCCAATCCTGGCCAAAGAACAGCTTGCCGACAAGGTAGCCGATCATCAACAGGAACATCGACAGCCCTACTGTAAGGCTGATCAGCGAAGCCAGCCGCAGCGGGAGCAGGGAATGGTTGATCAACCCGTCCACAGCCAGCGCCAACATCGCCCGGACCGGAAACTTGGATTCACCCGCTGTCCGGGCCGCGCGATCATATTCGAATCCGACCTGCGAAAACCCCATGCCGCTGATCAGTCCACGAACATAGGGCGAGCGGTCATCAACCCGGCGCAATTCGTCCAATATCCGCCTGTCAGTCAGACGAAACTCACCCGCGTTTCGCGGCAGATTATCGTTGCTGATCAAGTCGATCAGTGCATAGAACCCCCGCCGTGCAGCGGCAACGACAGGGCCATCGGGCAGGCTGCGGCGAATACCATAGACGACATGATTCCCCTGCCGCCACAGATCCAACATCTGAGGGATCAACTCGGGCGGGTCCTGCATATCGCAATCGAGCTGCACCGCGCAGGCCCCGGTCGCCGACCTGTATGCTGTCAGAACCGAAGCCTGGTACCCCATGTTCCGCGCAAAGCGGATCACACGGACCCGAGGATCCTCCCCCGCGATTTCGGACAGGATTTCAAACGTCCGATCCTCGGAATGGTTGTCGGTGAAGATGATTTCAGGCTCGTACCCATCCAGTTTGTCGAACACCGCCAGCACGCGATCATAGGCCATACGGACGTTGTCTTCCTCGTTGTAGGCGGGGATCAGAATGGAAATGACCGTCATGCGTTTTGTCCTGCCATGTTCTTCTGCGCATCCAAAGAGATGGCCCAATCGACTGTATCCCGCAGACCGTCCTCCACGCCGATCCGCGCGGTCCAGGGATAAAGGGAATGGATAAGTCCGGGATCGTTGACCAGGTGCATCGGCTCACTTGGCGGGTCGGCATAGTCGAGCTGACCGGGTCCGGAACCGGTCAGCTCAGCCAGGATCGCGGCCGCGTCACGGACTCGAGTAGCCACTCCGGTACTGACATTCACCACCGGAACGTCAACCCGCCGTGCATCGGCCAACATCAGAAGGGCACGCACGGCATCGCCGACATGCAGAAAATCCCGGATATCATCGGGGCGTCCGATGCGCGCGGCATCCCCGTTCAGCAACGTGCGGATCAGATACGGGACCAACTGGGGCCCGGTCTGACCCGGACCATAAGTCAGCGAAAGCCGTGCCGTCATAGCCGTGAATGGCAGGCGCGGCCGAAGCATGGTCAAGTACTTGGTCCCTGCCAGCATAGATGCCCCATAGCTGTCGCGCGGCATTTCGCATTGGGTTTCAGTGTAGGGAGAAGGAACCTCACCGTATTCGGCAATGGTTCCAAGACGGATGAATACATCCGGCGGTGCGTCGCAGGTCGCAGCGGCGCCCAACACAGCCATCAATGGCACAAGATTGTCGCTCACGCTGGCTTCGGCATCTTTGAGGCCGGGCCGCGCTACAGCCCGGGTGTTTGCCGCCGCATGAAACACAACCTCTGGCCGGGACGTGTCAAACACGCGGCGCAAAGCATCCCTGTCGCTCAGGTCGACACGCTGCAATTCCACATCGGGCATTCCATCAGAGAGGAATCCGGGTCGGACCACGGCCACGACCTGATCCCCTCTGTCCATACAGGCTCGGAGCAGATGCTGTCCGATGAACCCTCCGGCCCCGGTGATCAGAACGCGCCTCGTCATGACAAACCGCCGCCGGCCATGTTCTGGGCCGGATTGGTGAAAACCGCGCTTTGCGGGTCACCCGTATCATGATCAGTTGTCATCAGTTTCATTCCTGCGCCCTGGCCGGTCCCTTCGATACTATGGAATTTGGGACCATTGGGATAGTTGCGCCAACACCGATCACTCCGCACCCACCAACCGCAGACGGAAAGCGGCCACTGGAAGACCTCGGATCAAGACGCCTTGCGCGGCATCCCGGTCATATACGGCTTGAGGAATTCCTGCGTCTTTTCATGCATATAGTCGATATGAGCCTGAGTCAGCCCGTGATGGCATGCCAACAGTATGCCGCCGCGCATCACGGCATCGGACACGGGATAACCTGCGGTATCCGCACGATACTCAACATCTTTCATGGCCGGCTGGCGCAAAATGTTGCCGGTAAAGACCGGCCGGGTCTGGATGTCCGCCTTCTCCAGGAAAATCTGCATCTCGCGACGGGTAAATGGAGCGCCTTCTCGCAGAGTCAGCGGGAACGCCAGCCATCCGGTGCGTGCGCCCGGCAGCTGTTCGGGCAGAATGAACCATTCCTCATATTGCGCAAAGAACGCGCGATGGGCTGCAAAGGCTTCCTCGCGGACCCGAATGTTGTTCTCAAGCTTGCCCAGCTGCACCAGGCCGAAAGCGGCGCTGATCTCGGACGGTTCAAGATTGTAGCCGAGCGCCTCAAACAGGAACTTGGCATCATATTCGATCCCATCCAGCTGAACGTTGAAGCGGTTCTCGATGGCCTCGGACTCGACGAACAGCGACGAGCTGCGGCCCCACGACCGCATCAGCAATGCCTTGCGTGCCAACTCGTCATCATTGACGCACAGCATTCCGCCATTTCCTGCGCCGTTGATGACATGGCTGCCGTAGAAGCTGGTGGTCGAAACATCCGACCAGACGCCCGTGCTGGTACCGTCGATCGTGGCACCCAATGTGTCGGCGCTGTCTTCGATGACCTTCAGGCCATGTGCGTCGGCCAGTTCCCGGATCCGACGCCAGTCCGGGAGGTTGCCAATCAACGAGGGGATCATCATCGCCGAGGTCTTGGGCGAAATCATCCGCTCGATCTGTTCGACATCTATGTTGTAGGTTCCCTCGGCCGCATCAACGAATGCGGGCACAAGCCCTTGCCGAACCAGCGGAGCGACCGTGGTGGCAAAGGTTAGAGCCGGGGTGATCACCTCGGATCCTTTGGGAAGATCCAGGATTTCGACGGCCAGATAGTTCGCCGAGGACCCGGAATTGACCATGATCCCATGTGCCTTCGAAAACAGCGCGGCAACTTTCTGCTGCATCTCCCGGACTTTGGGTCCCATTTGGGTGGATGTTTTCAGAACCTCGACGACGGCGTCGATCTCTTCCTGGCCGTGGACTGTCTGTCCGTAATTCACTCTCATCAAATAATCTCCTGAAAATCTACTGCGCGGCCAGCCCGGTTTGGTCGCAACCCGTGACGGACATGAGGTCTTGGTATGCGGCGATCTGCGATTGGGTGACCTTACCCATGTCGTCGCCCGCCGCGTGTGCCTTGTACCAGTCGGTTGTCAGTTCAACGGCTTGAGACAGTTCAAGCCGAGGCCGCCAGCCCAAACAGGTCTGCGCCTTGGTGCTGTCCAACCGAAGTATGCCAGCTTCGTGGGGCGCCGTTGCGGACTCATCCGGGAACCGGAACCCGGGCGCGCCTGCCCCCCAGGCGCGCCACATCATATCCGCCAGATCCCGGACGTTGACGGTGCCCGAAACGTTTGGCCCGAAATTCCATGCCCCGGCAAAACGCTGTCCGTCGCTCAGAGTCTTCTGGGCCAGCAGCAAATACCCTGCGACCGGCTCCAGCACATGCTGCCATGGCCGAACGCTGTCCGGGTTTCTGATGGTCACCGGCTGGCCATCATGCCAGGCTCGAATGATGTCCGGTATCAACCGGTCTTCGCCCCAGTCTCCTCCGCCAAAGACATTGCCCGCCCGAACCGTCGAAAGCTGAGGGCCATTCGCGTCAGAAAAGAAAGAATGCGCATAGGACTGGGCCACAAGCTCGGTTGCCGCCTTGGAGGCACTGTACGGATCCTTGCCGCCCAAAGGGTCGTTTTCGCGATAACCCCACAGCCATTCCCGATTGTCATAACACTTGTCGCTGGTGATCACGACAACGGCCTTCAGCGATGGCATTCGACGCACGGCCTCCAGAACGTTGACCGTACCTTGGACATTGGTCGCAAATGTCTCGGCCGGTTCGCGGTAGGATTTGCGCACCAGAGGTTGCGCAGCCATGTGAAACACCACTTCGGGATCCAGACCCTCGGTCGCCCGTGCCAAGGCCGCCGGATCGCGGATATCGGCAAAGCGGCTGTCCATGGTCCGATCAAGTCCGCACGCCTGATAGAAGGAAGGCCCGGGCTCGGGCGGCAAGGCAATGCCTGTGACCTGCGCACCCAGCCGGTTCAGCCAGGTCGAAATCCACCCGCCCTTGAACCCGCTATGCCCTGTCACAAGCACCCGGCGGCCGGTGAATTGACCGCCGAAGATCTGATCGGACTGACCAGTCATTGGTTCCTCAGATCGCTATGGCGGGGTAATCAGAGGAGGGCTTGGCATCAAATTGCAGCCAAGGCGGGGTATCATCCTCGCAAAGTGCCCCCAACGCGTTGCGGTCACGGATCGTATCCATCGGATGCCAGAAACCCTCGTGGCGATAGGCCATCAGTTCACCGTCGCGGGCCATCTGAGACAGCGGTGACTGTTCCAGCGGCTCCATATCGTCGACCATGTAATCCATGACCCCCGGCTCGAACACGAAATACCCGCCGTTGATCCAGGTTTCGCGGCGGCGCACCTTTTCGGTGAACGCGTCCACGCGGTCGCCCTTCAACTCGATGTTGCCGAAACGCGCGGGCGGCTGAACCGCCGTGACAGTCGCCAGCTTGCCGTGCGACTTGTGAAAATCGATCAGCGCGTTGATGTCGATGTTCCCCAGGCCATCGGAATAGGTGCACATGAAGGTTTCGCCCGGATCCAGCCATTCCTTCAGACGCCGGATGCGCCCGCTTGTCATGGTATGAGCCCCGGTATCGACCACCGATACGTTCCAACCGCCGGGCGCCGAAGGCACCAGCTTGAGCTCGCCCGTATCCAGAGCGACCGAGATATTGTTGGCGATGAGGTGGTAATTCGCGAAGAACTGCTTGAGCAAAAGCGCCTTGTATCCGGCGGCTACGACGAAATCGCGGTGCCCGAAATGGCTGTAGATATCCATGACGCGCGCGATGATCGGCCGGCCGCCGATTTCGACCATCGGCTTGGGGATCGAGACTGTTTCCTCGGCCAGCCGAGACCCCAGACCGCCAGCAAGCAGTATCGTTTTCATTCGTGCCACTCCCTCAAAATACTTGTTACTAAAATCTGCATGTCTGCGTGGGCCTCACACCGGCCGCTTGACGAACCGACCACCAGAGACCGCGGATCGAATTGGGCTCATTCCGTTGCTCCCGATGGCTTCAAGTATACCACACCTTGCCCGTAGCGGTTGCCCAATCCCGAAATTTCCACGGGCTGGTAGCCGTTTGTTTCCGCATAGCGCAACAATGGCTGCTCAAGAGCCGGATCATATCCCAGCAGGAAAGCGGAGGGAGGATTGGAATCAAACACTGCCTGCAACCCGGCCGCATCTGCCATCACGTATTTCGCGGCCAAGTCAGGTTCCGTGTAAGGCGCGATCCGATAGGCAAAGGGGCCAGTAGACAGTTCGGGATAGACCGGCAGTTGCGCTTCAAGCGGATAGATCGGCATGATCGTCGCTACGGGTCCGTCCGGATGGGCACTCTCGGCAAGTGCGGTCTTCAAAGCCTCGGCACCCTGCGCCACTCGGGTGGTCGTGAAGCCGCTGGGATCGCTCACTGCTGCCAGACCAGGAACGAGGCGCGGCGCGCCAAGCACTGCCAGCAGAACGAAACCGGCCGCAAGGACCGGGGTGACCTGCGAGCGCTGCTCTGACCCGACCTTTCGGAAGACCAATGCGCCCAGCAGAGGGATCATGACCAAGGGCTGAATGTAGTACTGCGGAAACCCGGGCGAAGGTACAAAGCTGAACGCGGCTGTCACGGCGATCAGAACCAAAACCAACAGAACCGCGCCGAGCTCGGAGAGCAGCATGCCGCCCGATCTGGCCAAAACTGTCAGATAGGCAACAACGAAGAGGCAAACCAGTGCCGCTCCACCCAACCAGACCGAATAGGCCAACTGAACTTTGCCCCCAAGGCCCAGAGCCAGATCGGGTTCAGAGGCGGCGTTGGCCTGCCAGTAGGCCACGTGCGGACCCGTATGGAACTTGAGGACATGCGCGATGAAAACCGCGGGATCAACGGCCATGTACCAGAACAGCGGCAAGGCCCCCAGCAGCCCACCCGCCAGCATCGGCAGGGTCACCCGTCGAACACGTTCTGCAAACGCCATATGCCCCGGCATCAGAAAAGTGGCAATCGCGACGGGCGGAATGAAAACCACCGCGCTGACTTTCATCCCCGCGGCGATCGACAGGCAGACTCCAATCAGTACAAAAACAACTGGCCGCGGATGGTCGCGCTGGGTTTCCAGCAGAAAACCCCCGACACCCCATACGACGAAGGGCAATGGTAGCAGGTTGTTGCTGGCGGCCATTCCGGCCTGGGCCAGAAGTGTTCCGTCAACCATCAAGACCATGATGAAGAATGCCGCAAGCAGAGCCGATCCGGACAGGCGCCAGGTCACCCAACCGGTACCGCCGATCAACGCAATCCAGCCAAGAAACACACCAAGGCGCGCTGAGCCCAGCAGACCCTCCTGACCCGTGATCAAATAGAGACCGCGGAAATACCACGCCGAATCCGGAACGTGATTGTAGAAGAAGTCCTGGTACAGGCGCCATTGGCCCAACAATTCTGCCGGTGCCACGAACATCAGTTCGTCCCGACGCAAACCAAACGACATGATCCGGCCGAACAGAGCCGCCAACATCACGGCCAGCAGCCCCCCAAACAAGAGCCACAGGGCCGCGCGACGACGACCAGACCCGGCCTGAGAAACGGCCCGGTCACGCATATGTTCGGCCTCAGCCGTCATATCCCTCTCGCTTTGCCAGTTCGGACGGGCCCGCCAAAATCTGCAGGTTGCCGTAAACCGCCAAGGTCGCAAATAAACATCAACGATATGCTCCGAAGAGCCCTTCTGAAATCGTAACCCGCGGCTGAAAATGCCGCTCACTTAAATGTACTTTTGACAAATTTTAGCGACCGGCGTTGATCGTCTCCAGATTTTTCTGCGGTGCGAAGTTTGCAATCCGCTTGGGCGTCGGCACAGGTTTGATCTGCGGCTTGCCGGTGCGCGCGGCCAGCTCTTTGCCATCGATCGGGCGCAGACCGTTTGCACCGTAACCCGGCACCAGATCCTTGAGCAGCTTTTTGACCCCAAGATCATTGCCGTCCTGAGCAGCCTGTTCCAGCTTGAGGATCAGCGCCCGCAAACGCGCGGCAGAGACGCCTTCGGGAATTGCCGAGGAAACGCCAGGAATACCGCTTTCGCGACGCTCTTCGGTCACGTCGAACAGCTCTTCGTACAGCTTTTCACCCTGACGGATACCGATGAATTTGATGTCGATGTCCTGATAGGGCTCGAGGCCGGCCAGACGGATCATACGCTCGGCCAGGTCCACGATCTTGACCGGCCGACCCATATCCAGAACGAAAATCTCGCCGTGGCTGTCTTCAAGGTTCAGACCCCGCGCGGCGGCAACCAGCGTCAGCTGCACGGCTTCACGGATGGTCATGAAGTACCGCTCCATTTTCGGATCAGTCACCGTCAGCGGGCCACCTTCCGAGATCTGGCGCTGGAACAGCGGGATCAGCGAACCGGACGACCCCAGCACGTTACCGAACCGAACCGAGAAGAAGCGGGTTTTCTCGTCGGTCTCGTTGGTCACGCGGTCCTGCGCCTGAACGTAGAACTCGGCCACGCGCTTGGTGGCGCCCATGACGCTGGTGCTGTTCACGGCCTTGTCCGTCGAGACTTGCACCATGGCGATTGCACCCACATTGCGGGCCGCGTCCGCAACATTCCGGGTTCCGATCACGTTGGTTAGAACGCCTTCGCAAGGGTTCAGCTCAACCATCGGCACATGCTTCAGCGCAGCAGCATTGAAGACCAACTCGGGGCGGTGACGTTCAAAGATCGCGTTCACGCGGGACGCGTTGCGAATGTCGGCCACGTAGATCCGGCGTGCAACATCCGGGAAGTTTTGACCCAGATCCATGTCGATGGAATAGGCGTTGTATTCCGTGTTCTCGATCATCACCAGCTCGGCCGGCTCAAACGAGGCGATCTGGCGTGTCAGCTCGCTACCGATCGACCCTCCGGCGCCGGTGATCAGGACGCGGCGGCCCTTGAACATCTCGCGCAGCATCGAACGTTCGACCGCTTTCTGCGGACGGTCCAAGATGTCTTCAGGATTGACGGTCCGGATGCCGTTGCTCTCAGTGCCAAGTTCTTCGAGTCCCGCCAGGCGCGACACCGGAATGCTGTTGGCTTCAGCCCAACGGGTCAGCTTGCGAATGCCATCGCTTTCAAAATGGGTAACGGGCTCGGTAAGCAGAACGCGCTGCGGCAGTTGGTCATAATACTTCAGACGCTCGATGACGGCGTCTGCATCCAACAGCGACCCGATGATCTTTACATCGTGGAAATACAGGCCCTGCGTGTTCCGCGCATCATCGATGATGCCGACAGGTTCATACTTGGATTCCTGATTGTGCAGAGACCGCACGAACAGGTCGCAGCTGGCGCCGGTTCCGACCAGAATAACCGGGATTTTCCCGTTGGACGCATCCGGGCAACGGCGCGCCGGATCGCTCGTCAACTCGGTGCTGCGCGCCAGAACGCGCAGGGTACCAAAGGCGGGCACCAGCAGCAGGAACTGAATGACATAGACCGCCAGCGGCACTTGCGCGGTAACCGGCAGGGCAGCGCCCAGCAATGCCAGCAATACAACCGACAGACCCGCAGCCCGGACGATCAACGTGACGTCGCGCAGCGAAGTCGACCGCGTATGGCGTTTGTAGATGCCGGAAAGCGGCAAAACCGCCAGTGCCACCAAGCAAGTCATCACCACCAACGGCAACAGAACGGACCCGAACTGTTCAGGAACAATGCCACCATTGGCCAGTACGACGGCCACGGCCACGGCTCCGGCGGATGCGAATACATCTCCGATCAGCAGGCGCCGGTTGGCGCTCATTTCGGTCAGCTTCTGTCGCAGCTTCGACTGGATGTCTCCAAAGGCGCGATCTTGTTCGATCGTGCTGTCTGCATCCGGTCCACTTTTGAGCTTAACCAACTCTTGCTCGTACATACTCATAAGAACCCCCGGCAAAAATTGCCACTTACCACTCGACTTAAATGAGACGGGCCAAACACACCCGCTCCACCACTAAAAAGCCTCAATTCCCGATCGTCACCACATGGCGCCGGCCGGCAAACACATTGCTTCGCTAAAAGTCTCCCACGCGATTCCGGGCGCCTAGAAACCTCCGCCCTGAACCAAACCCCCTTTTAACTCGTCAACTCGTTACACTACGCGTGGTCTGGCCCATCACACGGTCCCGACCACGAACCCACGTTTTCAACGCTACCACACCAACATGGGTATCAAAATCCCCTTTCCACCACTTGGACACCATAATATCACAGAAATGCCATTTTTTGCAGCAGGTGACCGCCGTCGCAGTTTCATTTGTTGTATCCTCACGGCCCGATATTCCCGGTTCATCGTGCACGCACAAAGCCCTAAGGCGCTTTTGTTTCCTGAATGGAAACCAAATTCTGGCTTCGATCATGACATGGCCTGCGATTCGCTTCTGTGAATTGCATCCGAAACCGTCCAATTCAGGCAGAGTCCCGGATTGCGGCGGGCAAGCCATTCCACGTCGGTCGCATAGAACTCGGTCATCTTCGCCTCCAGCTCGGGCGACAGGGCCGGGTAGGTCACCTTTCGAGCGACAGCGTTTCGGATGGACCGCACCGGCCAGGTGTGACGTACAGGGTCCAGAACAGCTCGAACCGGCTTTAGCACACGACGCAGCGACAGTGGCACCATGGGTGTATTCTTATCTTTGACTTTCTGCTGCACAGGCGGCTCCAGCTGTCCGTCATATCCAATATGGCCGGCCACCTTCTTCAGGTTCCCATGAGGGTTCACGCGGACATCCTCATAGGCCAACAGCAGGATCTGGTCCTCTGGGAACAAGTCGTAGAACCGCTTCAGATGGTGGCCATATCGCCCATCGGACAGAAAACGCTGGTCGGCCGCGACCGCCGGATCCAGATAATCTTCGATCCTTCCCGAGACCTCGCCGCGGCGGAACAACATGCAATAGTCGGAATAGGCGCGCTGAACCGGGTCCCGCATCTGCAGGATCAATCGAGTTTCAGGGAAATGCTCCCGAAGGCGTTGCGCAGCCGGGGGTTCAGTCAGGTACGAATTCGATTTTTCACCAATCAGATCTGCGCCATCGCAGTCTCCGAACTGGTCACGATACCAGTCCAGTCCGTTTGCATAATACCGAGAAAAGAAATGCAACTCGGGACCCGGCATATGGATGGCCGGCGTCTGCATCAGCGACTTTTGCAACCAGGTGGTTGCACATTTCGCGGCACCGAAAATCAGAAAGTCGACCGGACGACCGTCAGGGAGAGACATAGGAATACTCGTGACCTTGCGAACAGACTAAAAAAACAAACCCGGCAAACCCCGCGCCGGAACACTCAATTCGACGTGACAATGGTTCTTCGTACGACTTCTATGGTATCCCCGGGCTGAACCGCCTCGGTCCCGTCCATCTTGCGTGGCGCCGTGCCACCCGCCCGTGTGACGATGTAGTCAATTACAACTTCACTGGCGATATCATCGTCGCTGAGCAAACCAGCGGCAGCCAGTTCTCCGTGCAGGCTTGCCGCGGTATCAAGACGCGTCCGAAGCGAGGCCAACTCGCGTTCGACCGCATTCAACTGGACCAGAGCATCCGAGCGCGCCTTGTCATCCAGTTCCAACTCGTCGCGCTCGGCACGGTTCAGCTCCTGACGAGCCAGCATCAGCGCAACCTCCTGATCCAGACGCTTGGATTCCAGATCGTTCAGAAGATTGGTCATGGTCGTCACCCGGTTCGATACGGTCAGACCTTTCTCCTTGAGCTGGTTCAGGTTTTCCAACTCCCGGCTGACATTCTCGATCTGGGTTTTGCGAAGCTCCAACTGGATGGTCAGGCTCGAGATCTGCTCTTTGAGCATCTCCTGCAGATCCCGAATTCGTTCACCCAAACCCTCGCGGGCGTTCATTGTCGCCTCGAGGATTTCACCCTCGAGCCCTCCGGGAGCGTCAGGCGCCGCGTCGGTGCCGGTCTCAATCCCTTCTTCCTGGAGGCTCGCAAGGTCAGCTTTCAGCCTCTGCCTCTCGTCTTCCAACTCATCGATCTGAGTGGAGAGCAGCCGCATTTCGCCGCCCATCCGCATGATCTGAAAATCATTGTTTGCCCCAAACTGGATCGGAGGACGGATCGGACCACCTGCAAGGGCCAGAACCTGCTGGGCAGTCATCCCGGGATGGTAGGCATAAGCGCCCGGCGAATTGACGTCTCCAAGAACAAAGACCGGAAGGTGGCTGATCACTTCAAGCGCGACCTTGGGCGGCTCGGCCATGCCGGTCTGGCTGCTGAGCTCAAGCTCCAACATCTGCGACAGTTCCAGCGTGGTTAGCCCGGCCGCCTCAACCTGTCCTACCAGCGGAAACATCAGCGTTCCGTCACCGGCCAGAGCGAACTCGCCGGACACGCCATCCCAAATCATGTAACTTGCGGACAATGGGTCCCAACGCATGGCACGAACCGACAGGCGATCCTGCGGCAGCAGGCGATAGCTTTCGGCCAGGGCCGGCAGAGCGGCCAGCGCAAACAACAGCGTCGCCAGAATTACTCGAATGAAGCTGCGCAAAACCTTGCCTCCCAACTCTTAAACACCAACAAGCCGGGCGTGGGTGCCGGGCACGATACTCAAATCTCGAAAACACAAACCGCACCCACAGCGCAAGTCGGCCGTCAAAAGCAATTTCGGTCATCGGCGGGACAGAAACGATCCCGCTCGGCAAATCATAGGCGCTTGGCCTCAGGCTGACAAGCAAAGCCAATGGCGCGTCGCCTTTGGCGCTGGCTTTCCTGTCGACACTGACCTGTCAGCGTCTGGGCCACCGCGTCGGCCGCGTTCGCAACCCCCTGTGATTGCAGCCCGAAGGCTGGGTGTTTTGCGCGAAACACCCGATAAGAAAACCCCGCCTAGTTTCGCGGCAATCACGCCGCGGCTTTGGCTCCTGCTTTTCCTGACCGGCAACAGTTCACGGCTTTGGCTCGAATCGTTTACGCAACACGGAAGGCAAATCAGCGTCAGCGTCTAGTCAGCCCTGCATTCTCAGCCCCTGCATCCCGCGGCGGCATCGACGGCTTGCAAACAGAATCCGTTTCGACCAATCTTGCTGCATCGCCGCTTGTCGACCCGGGTTGTCGGTATTTCAGTCGCGGTTGCTCGGGTGGCGTGTCGCGTCCCTTTGTATTGGTTGATTTTTTGTGTGTCGCGGGACCCCGCGTGTTGCGAGTTGGATTTGATTTGTGAACCGGTTGCTTGAAATCCTGATCTGCCTGCTGCTGGGCCTGCTCGCGCTTCCCTTCTTTGTCATTGCGTGTGTCGTGGTGCTTTTGTCCATCGGCCGTCCATTGATGTTTTCGCAGATCCGAGCCGGACGACAGGGTCGCAATTTCCGACTCTACAAACTGCGCAGCATGAAAGAGACGCGCGCGGTGGATGGATCTTTGCACCCCGATGCGGATCGCCAGACGCGCGCCACGGCAATGATCCGACGCCTGCGCCTCGACGAGATCCCGCAACTCCTTCTGATCCTGCAAAACAAAATGGCCCTGGTTGGGCCTCGCCCCTTGCTGCCTGAAACGATCGAAGACTTCGGACCCGCCGGACAATACCGATGTTCCGTTCGGCCGGGGTTGACCGGGTGGGCGCAGGTCAGCGGCAACACCAACCTCAGCAACAGTGAAAAACTGAGCCTTGATCTATGGTATGTGGCGCATCGGTCACTGGCGCTGGACCTGCAGATTCTGGGCGAAACAGTCGGTGCGGCCCTGCACAACGAACCCCGCCGCGACGACCGGATCGAGGCGGCCCGGAAATGGATGGACTCGAATGGCCCGCTGGCCCAGGACATGCAGGAGATGAACGCGTGAATATCGTACTTGTCGGCGCCGTCGAGACTACGCTTGCAGCCCTGATGTCGATGTGCGGTGCCGGGCATGTGCCGGCCCTTCTGGTAACCTTGTCGCCGCGCCTGTCTGCACGGCATTCGGATTTCGTCGACCTGTCACCGGCGGCCGAAAAGTATGGTGTCCCGGTTCTGCATATCGAGAAAACCAACGACCCCGCGACTCTCGAACAGATTGCCAAGGTCAAACCCGACCTGATCCTTGTGCTCGGTTGGTCACAGATCTGCGGCCCCGAGTTCCGGGCGTTGGCGCGGATTGGCTGCATCGGATTTCACCCATCGGCCCTGCCGCGCTTGCGGGGGCGCGGTGTCATCCCCTGGACGATCCTGGTGCAGGAACGAAACGTCGGGTCCTCGCTTTTCTGGTTGGGCGAAGGTGCCGATGACGGCCCTATTGCCGCTCAGGCCATCTATGCGGTCGATCCCGAAACCGTCACTGCACGCGAGTTGTACAATCGGGCTTTGCGTGCCGTCTCAGGACTGCTGCCGCCTCTGTTGAACCAGATCTCCAATGGCGACATCCCGGCCGAACCACAACGCACCGACGGAATCAGCCTGTGCGCCCGCCGCCGCCCCGAGGACGGCCTGATTGACTGGACCAATCCTGCCGCGGACATTCACCGCCTGATCCGAGCTTCGGGTCCGCCCTACCCCGGCGCCTACACCTATGGCCCCGATGGCGTGAAACTGGTTCTGACAGGGGTCAGATATACCGAGCCGGAGGGCTACTTCATCGGCCTGCCCGGCCAGATCCAGGCCATCGGCAACGGCGGCTTTACGGTGGCCTGCGGCGACGGGCGCTGTCTGGACATAACTGAATGGTCAGGGGCCGATACCCCCCCTGCCCTTCACGCGAAACTGAGGACACATCCATGATCGCTTCCGACCTGACCACTGGCCACGCCGGCCCCGCGCTGATCGTCGCTCCGCATCCCGATGATGAGGTTCTGGGCGCCGGCGGCACGATGGCCCGCATGGCCGATGCTGGGCGCGAAGTGCATGTGGTTGTCGTCACTCGTGGCAAGCCCCCGAAGTTTACCGATGAACAGGTCGCAACCACACGGCGCGAGGCACGCAATGCGCATGATCTGCTGGGCGTCACCGAAACACATTGGATGGACTTCAATGCGGCGGAGTTGTCAGAACATGCCCATTCGGACCTGAACGGCGCGCTGGGAAAGCTGGTCCGCGACATCGCCCCCAGCCTGATCCTGGCTCCGCATCCAGGCGACATCCATATGGATCACCAGCTGAGTTTTCTGTCCACGCTGGTGGCAAGCCGCCCGCATCAACATGACTATCCGGCCAATATTCTGGCCTACGAAACCCTTTCCGAAACAAATTGGAACGCCCCCTATCTGACCCCGGCCTTCGTGCCAAACGTGTTTGTCGACATCTCGGACACGATCGAGCGGAAGCTGGAGGCGTTCGGCAAGTTCGAAAGCCAGGTCAAACAGGCGCCGCACGAACGATCGGTCGACAGCTTGCGCGCACTGGCCACCCTGCGCGGCGCGACGGTGCACCGGTCGGCGGCTGAAGGCTTTGTTCTGGTCCGATCGGTGATTTGACAGGAGGTGCGAAATGCAGATGTGGCCCATCTATGATCAGGAACAGATCGACGCCGTAGCGCAAGTTCTGGCCTCTGGCAAAGTCAACGCCTGGACCGGCCCAGATGTTCGCGCATTCGAGGCCGAATACTGCGCATATACCGGAGCCAAACACGCGATCGCCATGGCCAACGGGACAGTAACGCTGGACGCCGCGATGCTCGGGCTAGGCCTGCAACCAGGTGATGAGGTCATTGTAACGCCGCGCAGCTTCATCGCCTCGGCCAGCTCGGTGATGCTGGCGGGCGGAGTTCCGGTCTTTGTCGATGTCGATCCCGACACCCAGAATATCACGCCCGAAACCATCGCCCCGTCGATCACGCCGCGCACACGGGGGATCATACCGGTGCATCTGGGCGGTTGGCCCTGTGACATGGACGGCATCATGGATCTGGCCCGCGCTCACGACCTTTGGGTCATCGAAGACTGCGCCCAGGCCCACGGTGCGATGATTGGCGACCGCCATGTGGGAACCATCGGGACCTTGGGCTCGTTTTCCTTCTGCCAGGACAAGATCATGACCACAGGCGGCGAAGGCGGTCTGCTGCTGACCGACAATTCTGATCTCTGGAGCCGCATCTGGAGCTACAAGGATCACGGCAAAGGTTATGACACCGTGTTCAACACGGAACACCCACCCGGCTTTCGCTGGCTGCACGACTCGGGACCCGGCACCAATCTGCGGATGAACGGCCCTTCGGCGGCACTTGGTCGAATACAGCTGAAACGCCTGGACGCATGGCGCGCGCACCGGACGGCAAATGCGGATATCCTGCACAAGGCCCTTGCGACCTGCCCGGCCTTTCGCGTGCCAATGCCACCCGACGGCGTTACCCACGCATTTTACCGCTTCTACGCATTTGTGCGGCCGGAAACACTTGCGCCCGGCTGGAGCCGGGACCGCATCATCGCCGAGATCGCCGAGGCCGGCTTTCCCGCCTTTTCCGGCAGCTGCTCTGAGATTTACCTCGAGAAAACCTTCACCAGCCGAGGCCTGGGACCCAAGGAGCCATTGCCCGTGGCGCGCGAGCTAGGCGATACCAGCCTTGCCTTCTTGGTCGACCCGGCCTGGTCCGCCGAGAACGTCGCTCGTCTGGCGCAGGTCATCGTTGATGCGGGCCAAAAGGCGACGGCCCGCCACATGGCGCAGGGCTGAGCGCGAACCGGTGATGTGTGGCCGATCAACATACAGCTTGAGTCGAACACCCACCGGTGAGCTGCGGAGGGTGACCCGATGATCTTGCATGTCACCACTGATTTCTCAGGCCAAGGTGGCGCACAAGCCATGTTGGCCCGACTTTTGGCCCATTCCGGCGAACGGGCCTGCGTCGTCGCCCTGACCGAGGTTTCGGACCGCTGCCGCACAATGGCGGCGAATGACAAGGTCGAATACGTTTCGCTGCGTGCCAGATCGCCGTTGGCCCTGTTTCGCGCGGTTTGGCAGATCCGACGTTTGATCCGGACCCATCAGCCGGATGTGGTTCTGTGCTGGATGTACCATGCGATGGTCCTGGGCCTGATTGCCGGCAAACTTGCCGGGCGGCGCGTTCCCGTCGTTTGGACCGTGCGGCAAGCGCTGGACGACCCGGCTGCCTTCACCCGCAGCACTCGCGCTGCGGTGGCTCTGTCGAAGGTGCTTTCCCGGTTCTGTCAGGGGATCCTCTACAACTCGACCCGCGCTCAAACTCAGCACGAGAAATACGGCTTTGCCGGGGACCATTCCACGGTGATTCCAAACGGGTTTATCCTTCCGCCCGATCCAACGGCGCGGCCGGGACCTGCCCGCGTGCTTGGAGTGGCGGCAAGGTTTCACCCGCAGAAAGACTTCGAAACTTTCTTCCGCGCCTTCTCGATTGCGCGCCAGTCCGTCCCGGACCTGCATGCCCGTCTGGCCGGAGACGGCGTAACGCTGGAGAACCCTGAGATCCGCGCGATGCTGGCCGACAACGATCTGCCCGAAGACAGCGTGACGTTGTGCGGCGACCTGCACGATATGTCCGAGTTCTACGCGAGCATTGACCTGCTGGTTTTGGCCTCGCGCACCGAAGGCTTTCCGAATGTGATCGCCGAAGCCATGAGCCACGGCCGCCCGGTCGTGACGACTCATGTCGGCGACAGCGCCAGAGTGGTGGACTCGTGCGGCTATGTCGTGCCGCCACGTGATCCGCAGGCATTGGCAGAGGCACTGGTCCAAGCTGCCAACTGGCCGCCCGAAACCTACAAGGCCCATAGCAATGCTGCCCGCGACCGCATCGCCACACACTACTCCCTCGACGCGATTGCCCGCGCCTATGATCAGGCCCTGAACCAAGCTGCCAACCCGGCGCCACCCACAGCGCCTCAAGTCGAATAAAGGACCTGACCCATGTGCGGTATCGCCGGATTTCTGACTTTTCAGCCCATGGGCGCCGACTCGGGCCGCACCACGCTGCAGGCCATGTGCGACGCTATTCAGCACCGGGGTCCCGATGCCGACGGATTGTTTGTCGATCCAGACGCCGGTGTAGCTCTGGGCCATCGCCGCCTTTCGATCGTCGACCTGTCGGAGACCGGGGCGCAGCCAATGACCTCGCCCAGCGGCCGGTTCACCATCGTCTACAATGGGGAAATCTACGGCTTTCTGGCCCTGCGGCAAACGTTGCTGGACAAGGGCGTCACGTTTCGCGGCACATCAGATACCGAGGTGCTACTGGCGGCTATGGACCTCTGGGGCATCCGCAAGACATTGGAACAGGCGCACGGCATGTTCGCCTTCGCGGTCTTGGATCGCAAGCTGAACCGGGTGGTTTTTGCACGCGACCGGTTGGGCAAAAAACCCCTGTATCTAGGCCTCAAGTCCGGCCAGCTTTTGTTTGGTTCCGAACTCAAGGCGCTGCGCGCGAACCCCGCATTTGGCTCGCCAGAAGCCGACCGCCGTGCTCAGGCGCAGTACGCCCGCTACGGATATGTGCCGGCACCACTCTCGATCTATCGCGAAGTTATGAAGTTGCCCGCCGGATCAATGGTCGAAGTCCGCTTGGACCAACCGCCCGGGACGGCTCAGGACCTGGTAGATGCCATCCGGACGTTCTGGGACCTTCGCGACTGCGCGAAACAGGGACTTGCCGCACCAATCCAAGACGAAGACCGGGCGCTGGCTCGTATTGAAGAGGAATTGCAACGCGCCGTGCAGGAGCGCATGGTCGCGGACGTCTCGGTGGGGTCCTTCCTGTCCGGCGGGATAGACTCGACCCTGATCACTGCCATGATGCAGGAACAAACCAACGGCAAGGTCACCAGCTTTACAGTCCGTTTCCAGGAAGAAGGGCTGAACGAAGCAGACCATGCCGCCGCAATCGCTGCACATCTGGGCACGGACCATCACGAGGTCACTGCGACACCCTCCATGGCGTTCGAATTGCTCGATGACCTACCACACGTCTATGACGAACCTTTTGCCGACCCGTCCGGTGTTCCAACCCTGCTGGTGTCCAAACTGGCCCGCGATCAGCTGACCGTCGTCCTGTCGGGTGATGGCGGCGACGAATCCTTTGGCGGGTACGAACGCTACGCCCGAATGATGGCGATGGAACGCCTGGGCCGAAAACTTCCAAGGCCGGCTGCGTCAGTCTTGGCAGCATCCCCTGATGCCCTGCTTGCAGCCGTTGCGCCGATCCTGCGTAAATTCGTTTCAGACACCATGCGCAACCAGATCACAGCCGACAGGATCTCCAAAGTCGCCTCGGTCATCGCGCAGCCTGATTTCAGAAGCCGATACAATACCCTGTTCAGTCTTTGGGACCCGTCCGCAGCGCTGAAGGACGTGAATGACGGCGGGGTTTATCAAACACTCGGATTGCCCAACGGCCTTGATGAAATCGACACGATGCTGCTGCTGGATTCCTGCCTGTATTTGCCCGAAGGCATTCTTGTGAAAGTCGACCGAGCGTCGATGGCCGTCGGTCTTGAGGCGCGCGCGCCCTTGTTGGATGACCGCGTCGTCGCCGCCGCTTGGCAGGCGCCCCGATCCCTGCGTTTCGACGGCAAACAGGGCAAGGTGGCCCT
Organism: Ruegeria arenilitoris; assembly: GCF_013032855.1. Lineage (GTDB taxonomy): Bacteria > Pseudomonadota > Alphaproteobacteria > Rhodobacterales > Rhodobacteraceae > Ruegeria > Ruegeria arenilitoris. The sequence goes on along the minus strand of NZ_WQDA01000004.1, from coordinate 6,823 downwards.
AAGGCGCCTCGTGGACAAGCGCGTACCAAAGGCCTTGTATGATCGCCCAAAACAAGGGTTCGGAATTCCCGTCAACGACTGGTTGCGTGGCCCGCTGAAGCCTGTGGCAAACGAGGTTTTTTCAACAGGACAAGGGGTCGAGGACGTATTCGACACAGCCACCTTGGCGCAACGATGGCGCGAGCATCTCAGCGGGCGTCGCAATTGGGGGCCCCATCTGTGGACGGTTCTAATGTATCATTTCTGGCAGAAAAAATGGCTGGTCTGATCCTCGAAGCGCGGACTTCTGTTCACCAAATTCGCACAAAAGGAAGCAATTCAGCCGATTGTCATGCGAAACAGAGGTGCACGCCCCTACTGTTTGTCACGCGCCGCACCGACGTGCCTAAGTCAGTTCATGACTGAACTGATTGCATCCTGCTCGGGCCTTTGGCGCGATATCCGGTCCGAATTTCGGTCTCTACACTCTCCTGCAACGAGACGTCGGGCGGGCCTCGCGCTACTGCTTCTGTTTGGCGTGGTCTTTGCTTTTTTCTATTTCCGGCTGGAATTCGCGCGGCAGTTTCTGGACATGCCCGCACCACCGGGCAAGCCGTTCTACAACGACGACTGCATCCTTGCCTCGGACCCTGGCCGTTACTCACATGGCTTGTTTCAGGGGCACTACCTGGCTTTCCACCTTGCGCGCCACCCGCTGGTGGTGATGCTGAATGCCGCCATCGCCGAGCCGTTGACTTGGCTGGGCATCCGGCAGCCTGTCGCGATTTCGATCAGCCTCGCATTCTGGGCTGCCATGTCGTCTGTCACGATTGCACTATTCCTGCTGCGCCAACACCTGTCGCTCTCCGTTTCCATTCTGGCGACGCTTGCTGTTCTCCTGACCTTCGGAACCGTCACCACGCTCAGCGTTGTCGAGACCTACAGCGTCTCACTCTGGGCGATCGCCATGTCATTGTTGATCATGGCCGAGATGGCCAGACACTGCGCCAAATACCCGGCCCTTACCAGCGTGATCGCTGGCCTGGCTGGCGGTGTGCTGGCCGGATGGTCCCATTTGCCGGCGGCTGCATTCTCATTGGTTTATGCTGGATTTGCATGGGCGTCTCTCAACGGAGGTGTCGGGCGGAAACTGACATTCGGAGTGGCGGTTCCGTCGGTGATTGCCGTAACCTGCATGATGGCTCCAGTCGTTTTTCTTGGCATCGTTCTGGACGGTGATCCATTCATGGAACCGACCGAGATGGTTGGCCGGTACGCGGACGCCGCGAACTTCACCAACCCGGAAATCATCAAAGACTATGTTGCCGGCTTCTTCCTGTTTTCCTGGGTCGCGCCGGCCGAAACCGTTCAGTGCCGCTTTTTGCTGGATCGGCTATGGGAGATTCTCCGCGATCCAAGCCGTTTGGCCCTGACAATTCTGGCGACAATCCTGATCGGATGGGCAATTGTTTCCGGCACCAGAACACCTGGCCGCGCCCCGCTTGTGCTGGCAGTGTGGACGTTGGTGGGTACGTTCTTTGTGTTTTACCTGTTTTTCAACCCGCTCGAAGTGTTGCTTTACAGCTCTCACTGGACCACGGCCATAATCCTGGGTTCGGTCATTCTGCTGAGGGAAAAGCCGGGACTTGTCTTGCTGTTGAGTGGAATTGTGGCGCTCAGCCTGTATGTGAATGTATCGCCTCTTGCGGATCCGGCTTCATTCGATCCGGCGCAATGCTGTCCGCACGGAGGTCGAAACTAGGCCGGTCTGGGCGGCGGCTGTGGGTAAACTTGACAACAAAAGTGACCCTACTTAGCGTTCTGGGTCATCGTCTCCGCCGGTGAAAAATTATGGATACGCCGAATTCGCAAACGGTTACTTGCGCCATTCGGCAATGTTTCACGCTGTTGGTTGTAAAAGTGTTTTTGGGTTGAATTCATGCGGCAGTCCACCGAACTGAAGGTATTTTTCTTTTTCCTAGTTGCCTGCGCAGCCGGGCTTTTTGCCGCCGGCACATGGCACGGAATCGGAATGCGTCCGGATTCTATGGCCTATCTGGGGCTGTCCCCCGACCGGTTTCAACAGGCGCCAACCTATACCGCGCTGATTGATCTGCTGGCCGGAATGGATGTCCAGCCCGTGCTTGCGGCCACCGTACTGAATATCCTCAGTTTGATCCTGAACATCGCTTTGATGTTCTTGATCCTGAACGACTGCAAGGTTCGGCCACGGATGATCTTTCTGGCAGCACTGATCATGGTCCTGAGTCCCCAGTTCATGTACGCGCATGTCACGATCCTGTCGGAACCGCTCACGACAAACTGCTTGCTGGGCACCTATTTCTTCATGTCCCGTTACCTGCGCGGCGACAGCCTGTCCGCCTTTGTGTTGGCAAGCTGTCTGGCCGCCCTGTGCGTGCTGACCCGGTTCGCATTGGTCCCACTGATCGCGGCCTGCTCGCTGACAATCCTTGTTTATGGGCACGGTGATCTGCGCCGTCGACTGGTTTCGGCGATTGTGTTTGGCCTGATCGCATCCGCAATCATCATCGGATGGTACTTGTACAATCAAACCTCCGGCGGGACCGGCATCGGGCGTCAAGCTGCGTTCCTTGGGGATCCCGACACCGAGACCTTCCGCGCGGCACTGACCACGCTATCAGCCTACGTGCTGCCAAGCTCTCTGCCGCCGATTATCACGTTGACCGCTTTGGTTGTGGTTTTGGGATTCGTCATTGCTCTGATCCGCACAGCTTTGAAGGTTCAGACCAACCCTGATGACCTTCCCGGTCTGCCCGTTGCGCGTCCGATCTCGTTCTTTTTGTTGGTCTACGTTCCTTTCCTGGTTCTGGCCCTGTTTATCGAGGCCAATCTGACCATCCATGCCAGGTACCTGTTGCCAGTGTTCATTTCCGCTCTGGTACTGGGGTTTGCTCTCGTTGGCGGTCAGCCCGGAACGGATATGATGAACCGACTGCGTCCCGTAGCTCTCATACTTGCGCTGGCGTTGACCGGAACCTATGCCGTACGTACGGCAGCGATGACCCGCACCCACATGACGGATGGGAATTTCTATGCCTCACCGGTCTGGAAGAACTCTCCGACTTTGGCGCATCTGGACAATCTGCGGGACGGTGTCGTGGTCTATTCCAACGGCTATGATGTCATTCGGCTGGTCAAGGGCGTGAATGCGCTCAAGTCCCCTGAGTTGTTCGAGCGCAGAACCGGCAGGCCGGACCCTGGTACATCGCCAGAAAAAGAAATTCAGGAGGTCCGCAAACGCGTGGCAGACCAAAACGCGGTTGTCGCAATCCTGAACGAGGTCAACTGGCGGTTCTATCTGGTCGATGAGGAACGGCTGATCCGCGAAGCTGATCTGACGCTACTCTATGAGGAGGCCGACGGGCGGATCTATGGATCTCCCGCCAGTTTCAAACCGATCGAATGAAGGATCGAATGTCATGAAGCTTGTTCCAACACTCGGGGCCGAACAATGATAGGATCGATGATATTCAATCGGGTGGCACCGCATTCACGCCCTGAAGGATTGATTGATGAAGTTTGAAGACCTCAAACACGTCTCGGTTCTGGTCGGTCGCTATTTCGTGACCGGGTGCACGGCCGTCATCATCCATTTCTCGGCGATGGCGTTCTCGGTCGAGGTCTTGGGCATCTACGAAACGATCGCTTCGGCAATCGGGTTCCTGATGGGGGCCACATTCAATTACTGCATCCAAAGACTATGGGTGTTTCGGTCCAGCGTTCCACATCGCAGTGCCCTGCAGAGGTTCATTTTGGTCACGGCGACGACCTCGGCGATAAACGTGGCGCTGTTCTCTCTTCTCTTTGCGTTGTTGCCTTTCCACTACTTGATCATTCAGGCGTTCGTGACCGGGTGCATATTCCTTCTGAATTTTACCCTGAACTGGAAAATCACCTTTCGCGAGCCTGCTGCTGAACCACCGGAAGCCCGGGCGCAGGACGCCGGAAGGTAGGTATGCCGGACCAAACCCACTGTATCGTCTTTGGAAACAACGCCGGCAACCAAGCGCTTTGTTCACGAATTTAAAACTTCAAAAAGGCAGCTCTTCGCCCGAAGCCAGAATGGCCAAAAACTCTCTGCTCTCGGATTTGCATCGCTTTTTTTGCCCGCCAAACGCACAGGGACGGCCTTTTGGCCTGATATGGCTAGATAAATCTATCGAGCCGATCAAAGTACAGGTAAAACAATATGATAAATAACAGTTCGATTCTGACGCCGATTTTAAGCCGTATTCACGGTCCGAAAAAAATGGAGAACACTCGTGCAATCCGGTGACGACGTAATTGCCAACCAGCATGAAACCAACGATTTCATCAATATCTGGTTGCTACTGCGCCGGAACCTTCTGGTCATCTTTCTGTTGGTCGTCGGTGCGGTCTCGGCAACAGCCTTCTACATGTCGACCATCCCCGACCAGTATCGGTCGGACGCACAGATGGTTTTGGCTCTCACGGAAACACGATTCAGTGAGTCGACCGGACAGCTGGAAACCTATGAACTGAACCGGTCGAGCGTGGAAACCGAGTTGGCCCGACTGCGGTCTCGCGACTTTGCCGAGCAGGTGGCAGACCGCCTGGGTCTGTTCGACGACCCCAGCTTTGTGCGCCGTGCGCCCGGCGCGGACAGCGAGGCGGATGAAGAGATTCACCGCGCTGCGGTCACCGACAAGGTTCTGGCCTCTTATTCCGTCTCCCGCGCGGGAGAAAGCCTCGCCATCAGCATCGAAGGCCGATCCACATCGCCGGTGCTGGCTGCAGCCCTGCCCAATACCGTCATTGCCGTCTATATCGCGAACGAGCGCGACGCACGGGTCAATCGCTTGATGACATCGATCGACAATCTCAAACGCCGGGTCGGTATCCTCGGCGAAGAATTGACCCAGGCGGAATCGAATTTGGCCGAGTTCATCCGTGAGGACAATCTGGATGACGAACAGGTCGTGACCCGGCTGCGGGCCGAGGTGGAGCGGCGCAAGGCCCAGCTGCGCATCGGCATCGAACGCAACCTGCCGGAAGACGAAATTCTGGCCCTCCAGGAACAGCTGGTCACATCCGAGCAGGAGCTGGAGGCCCGCACCCGTCTGGAGCTGTCGTTGCTGCGCCGGGAACGCGAGGTCGAACTACTGCGAACCCGCTATCAAACCACGATCGACAACCTGACCTTGCTGGAAACCCGCATCGGCCAGCTTGAGGACGGCACGATTCAGGTTTCCAAAGCACGCATCCCGGTTGAACCCTATGCCCCCAGCAGGTCATTGATCACGGTGCTGGCCGGCCTGTTCGCAATGATCGTTGGCTTCATCATCGCGCTGGTGCGCGAGGGCCTGGACAGAACGGTGCGCAGCGAAAACCAGATCTTCCGAATGACCGGCCTCAGCAACCTGGGATATATCGCCCGTCAGCGACGCAGCAAAATGTTCGCCGGTGAGAACAAGGCGATCGAAAACCTGTTGCAGAGCCAGAAATCGCCCCTGGCCGAAGCCGCCCGGGGCATCTTGACCAATTGTATCAAGTTCCGGCATTCCAAGGTGATCCTGATCACCTCTGGCCTGCCGAACGAGGGCAAATCCTTCGTCAGCAGCGTTCTGGCGACCTCGGCGGCGGTTGACGGACTGAACGCTCTGCTGATTGATCTGGACACGCACCGTCGCGGCGCGACGAAGACGTTCATTCCGGACATGGATGAGGTGCAACTTTCGGAAATCTATTCTGACAGTGTAACCCTGCAACATGCTCTGACCACCGAAACCAAAGGGTCACTGGATCTGATCACCGCAGCCTCGCCTACGCACGAGCTGTCTGATGCCGCGTCAAACAAGCTCAAGCAACTCAAAGAAACGCTGCTGGATCAATACGATATCATTATCGTGGACACACCCCCGGCACTGGTGATGGATGAAGTGTACCGCAACGACATCCTCGCCGACGCCGTTCTGCTGGTCGCGCGCTGGGGAAAAACGCCACAGCATGCGTTGCAAGCCGCGGCAAAACGGCTTCAGTCATCCGGCTTCAATGTACTGGGTACGATTCTGAATGACGTCGACCCCAAAAAGTACCGCTGGACCACGTACGAAGGGTATTACGGTACTTACGACGACTACTAGAAAATCCGGCGACCGCGCCGTTCCGGCCACCGGGGATGTCTGGTGGCCGAGTCTGTGCTACCATGCAGGCACCGGATGCTGCGCGCGGGTACTGACCGACGTGCGGCGCGGTCGGAATACCTGACTTTGCTTGGAGTGGGTTTTGGGGAAAGCTTCTTCAAGGGCAGATGAAAACGGGGGGCTCATAATCATCGCGCTGGCACTGGTCCAGGCGGTGATTCAGACGGCTTTTCCCTTGGTTGACGTGAACTTCTCCAGTGACTCGGCGGACTACGTTCAAGCCGCAGCATATCGCGGCTTTGCATATCCTTTTTTTCTGGACCTTTTCGACGGGTTCGCGGACCCGCTGCGCGCCGCTGTTGTAGGCCAGATCTGGGTATTCTCGGCTACTGCATGTCTGTTGTCGGTCACGCTGGCCCGGGCCACTGGCCACTCCGGTGCCGGTCTGGTCCTGCTTGGAATTCTGATCATCAACCCGATGACGATCTACTTCAACTACAGCATCCTGTCCGAGTCTCTGTTCCAGAGCGCGACATGCGTCTATCTTGCCTGTCTGGTGCAAGCGATCCACGGCCCCAAGCCCTGGCACTTTGCAGCCCTGGGCATGACAGTCGGCGCCATGATCGCGATCCGTCCAGTTGGTTTTGCTCTTTTGCCCATCCTTATCGTGGTGGTTCTTTGCGCGAGCTATATCAATG
>NZ_WQDA01000003.1 GCF_013032855.1 Ruegeria arenilitoris | reverse complement strand
CCGGCGGTAGGGATCGAACCTACGACCAATTGATTAACAGTCAACTGCTCTACCGCTGAGCTACGCCGGAACTGAGGCGCATATAGCAATCCGGTTTTTCGGCGTCCAGAGGGGAAAAGCACCTAGGGTGAATTTTTTGCGCGTTCAGGAGATGCGGTGAAAACTGGTTTGCACCGACAGTGCGCCTTGGGGGGCGACGCGGTCTTTTCCGGTCAGATCCACCAGATGGGCAAACACGTTGCGCTCGGCCGCTGGAAGCAGGGCAGGCGGGGTTTCGACATAGATCCGCTGGGCCAGATCCCGGGCTGTGCCCGGGCGCTCGGCCAGCGCGTCGAGGATTTGTGCCTCACGTTCCAGCCGGTGGCGGATCAACCAGTCAAGCCGACCCGAGGGGTCTGTGATCGGCGCGCCGTGCCCGGCATGGAAGACGGACCAGTCGCGTGCGCGTAGCCGGTGGCAGGCTTTCATGAAGTCTGTCAGATCACCATCCGGAGGCGAAACCAGCGAACTGGCCCAGCCCATCACGTGATCGGCGGTGAAACAAACGTCTCCCCAGGCCAGCGCGATGTGATTGCCCAGATGACCCGGCGTGTGAATGACCTCAAGGCCCCATCCGTCCCCCTCGATCCTGTCGCCGTCCGCCAACTCGATGTCCGGGCGGAATCCCGTGTCGATTCCCTCGCCGCCGCCGGCGAAGCCTTGCTCGGCCAGTTGGGACATGATCGCGCTGCGCCCTGCCTGTGGCCCGCCAAAGGCGTAGATCGGGGCACCTGTCCGCTCTGACAGCGGAGCAGCCAGCGGCGAATGGTCCAGGTGGCTGTGGGTGACCACGATATGGCTGATCATTTGCCCGGGCTGCAGCGCATCCAGAATGGCTTGAATGTGACTGTCGCTCAACGGTCCGGGGTCGATTACGGCAAGGTCGCTGGTGCCCAGGAGGTATGTATTTGTCCCCAGATAGGTCATCGGCGACGGGTTTGGGGCCAGCAAGAGCCTGAGGCCCGGCTGCAGGGCGACAGGGATCCCCGGTTTCGGGTTGAAATCGTCTGCTTGCAGCATCTTGGCCTCTTTCTCTTGGCGGGGCAGCCCGCTAGGTTTAGCGCATGTCCTCGCGCTGGCTCAAACCCTATTTGCCCCGCAGCTTGTATGCCCGGGCGGCCCTGATTCTGGTGCTGCCGGTGATCGTGGTTCTGTTGGTGGTGTCGGTGGCATTCGTGCGTGAACACCTCGAGGATGTGACCGGTCAGATGACCCGGGCGGCGTCGCGCGAAGTGCGGCTGGTTCTGGAAGACATTCAGGGTGCCGAAACCCAACAGCAGGCGCTGGCCGCGGTGCGTCCGGATCTGAGGGTGCTGGACATGCAGGCCCGTTTTCTGGGGGTCAACGAAACGCCTACGATTGAACCTCGGCGCTGGTATGATTTCATCGCACCGCAGATCGACGCTGATCTTCGAGAGCTGCTGCCGAACCTCGTAGCGGTATCGTTGCCGGACAGTCAGGTCGCGACTTTGTTCTTGAACACCCATCTGGGTGTGTTGGAGCTTGGCTTTGATCGCCGGCGTCTGTCGACGGTCGCCCCGCACCAGTTGATCGTCACGATGCTGTTCTTTGCGGTGATCATGACCTCGATTTCGTTCTTGTACATGCGCAATCAGTTGCGGCCGATCACTCGGCTGGCCGATGCGGCGCAGGCTTTTGGTCGCGGTCGGGTCGTGCCGTTCACCCCCGGAGGGGCCGTCGAGGTGCGGGCCGCCGGTAGCGCGTTTCTTGACATGCGCGCCAGGATCGAGCGGCAGATCGAGCAGCGGACCCTGATGCTGTCGGGAGTCAGCCATGACCTGCGAACGCCTCTGACCCGGCTCAAGCTTGGCCTGTCGATGCTGCCCGAGGAAGATGCAAAGCCGCTGCTTCAGGACGTGAACGAAATGCAGTCACTCTTGGATGCCTTCCTTGATTTCTCGCGCGGCGCGTCCGAGGGCGAGCAGGTCGAGGTTCGTCCGGATGAGCTTCTGCGCTCGATCGTGGATGATGCGCAACGGGCCGGACAAAGTGTCGAGTTGCTGCCGCCCGAAGGGCACGGTGCAGTGATGCTGCGTCCGACTGCAATCCGCCGCGCCGTGGAAAACCTGATCGGCAACGCGGTGCGCTACGGGTCGCACGCGATGGTCAGCATGACCCTGACTGACAAATCGCTGCGCATTCGAGTTGAGGATGATGGCCCCGGCATCCCGCCCGAACAGCGGACCGAGGCGGTTAAGCCGTTCAGCCGGTTGGACCCGTCGCGGAACCAGAATCAGGGCAGCGGGGTGGGCCTCGGGCTGGCGATCGTTGCAGATATCGCTCGTGTCCACGGCGGTGTTTTGCGCTTGGGCCAAAGCGAACGCTTGGGCGGTTTGTGCGCAGACATCATCATCGGGCGGTGATTTCGGCCGTATTTGGTAGGCCCGGAGGGACTCGAACCCCCAACCAAAGCGTTATGAGCGCTCTGCTCTAACCAATTGAGCTACAGGCCCGCCTGAGCGCTTGGGTACCACGCAGAACAGCCGCGTCAAGCCTGACCGTTGCAACGCGGCGCACAATCGACTAACCCGCGCTGAAAGCATTCATGAGGGAACGGCCATGACAGCGGGCAAGAACGGCATCACCTATGCAGATGCGGGCGTGGATATCGATGCGGGCAACGCGCTGGTCGACCGGATCAAGCCCGCCGCCAAGCGGACGAACCGCCCCGGCGTCATGAGCGGCCTTGGCGGGTTCGGCGCGCTGTTCGACCTGAAAGGGGCAGGGTATTCCGACCCGATCCTGGTGGGGGCAACCGATGGCGTGGGCACCAAGCTGCGGATTGCGATCGACACGGGCGTGGTCGATGGTGTGGGGATCGACCTGGTGGCCATGTGCGTGAACGACCTGATCTGCCAGGGGGCCGAGCCGTTGTTCTTCCTGGATTACTTCGCCACGGGCAAGCTGGACACCGAGACCGCCGCGCGGATCATCGAGGGCATCGCCGAGGGCTGCGTCCGATCGGGCTGTGCCTTGATCGGGGGTGAAACCGCCGAGATGCCGGGGATGTACCCCGATGGCGACTTCGACCTGGCAGGCTTTGCTGTCGGCGCGATGGAGCGCGGCAGCGATCTGCCCGCCGGTGTGCAGGCCGGGGATGTTCTGCTGGGGCTGGCGTCGGACGGGGTGCATTCCAACGGCTATTCGCTGGTGCGCAAACTGGTCGAGATCTCTGGGTTGGGATGGGACGCGGACTCGCCGTTCTGCGACGGGCCTTTGGGAGAGGCGCTGCTGACGCCCACGCGGCTCTACGTCAAACCTGCCCTCGCCGCGATCCGGGCGGGTGGCGTCAATGCGCTGGCGCACATCACTGGCGGCGGGCTGACCGAGAACCTGCCGCGCGTGCTGCCCGACGACCTGGGTGCGCAAATCGACCTGAACGCCTGGGATCTGCCGCCGGTGTTCCGTTGGCTGGCGGAAACCGGGGGCATCGCCGAGGCGGAAATGCTCAAGACCTTCAACTGCGGGATCGGCATGATCGTCGTCTGTGCCGCCGACCGCGCCGATGACCTGGCCGCCCTGCTGACGGATGCCGGCGAGAGCGTCGCGCGCATCGGATCGGTCACCGAAGGGGCGGGCGTCAGCTACGCAGGCACGCTGCTGTGAGCCACAAGCGCGTCGCCATCCTGATTTCCGGGGGCGGGTCGAACATGGTGTCGCTGGTCGACAGCATGACAGGCGACCACCCGGCGCGCCCCTGTCTGGTTCTGTCGAACAATGCAGATGCTGGCGGCTTGGCCAAGGCGGCGGATCGCGGGATTGCCACAGCCGTGGTCGATCACCGGCCGTTCGGCGGTGACCGCGCCGCGTTTGAGGCCGAGCTGTGCAAGCCGCTGCTCGAGGCGCAGCCAGACATCATCTGCCTGGCCGGGTTCATGCGCGTTCTGACGGGCGATTTCGTGTCCCGCTTTCAGGGGCGGATGCTGAATATCCACCCCTCGCTGCTGCCCAAGTACAAAGGGCTCAACACCCACGCCCGCGCCATAGCGGCGGGAGATGCCGAACATGGCTGCACCGTGCACGAGGTTACCGCGGCGCTGGATGACGGTCCGATCCTGGGTCAGGCGCGGGTTCCGGTCGAACCCGGCGACACCCCGGATTCGCTTGCTCGGAAGGTGCTGGCCTGGGAACACAAGCTGTATCCGGCGGTTCTGGAGCGCTTTGCCCGTGGCGATCGCGCACCGGTGTTACTCCCCTGATCTTGCGCCAGAGATTTACATGAGCGGCCAATTCGGCCTATGGTCTGGCCAAGCGCTCGGGGCAGAAGAAACCAACGGGCAATGACCAGAGCAAGAGCAAGAATAGCAAGCGCATGAAGACCCTCAAAACCACGCGAGAGTTGGCTGACTTCTGCAAGGCTGCCGCCCAACACCCCTATGTGACCGTCGATACCGAATTCCTGCGCGAGCGGACCTACTACTCCAAGTTATGTCTGGTCCAGTTGGCCGTGCCCTCTGAAGACGAGGACAGCGCGGTATTGGTCGATCCGCTGGCAGAAGGACTGTCGCTTGAGCCGCTTTACGAATTGTTCCAGAACGAAAACGTCGTCAAAGTTTTCCATGCCGCCCGCCAGGACCTTGAGATTTTCTGGGTGGAGGCCGGTATTTTCCCCAAGCCGCTATTCGACACGCAGGTCGCTGCAATGGTTTGTGGTTTCGGGGAACAGGTTGGCTATGAAACGCTGGTTCGCAAAATCTGCAAACAGGGTCTGGACAAGACCTCGCGGTTTACTGATTGGTCGCGGCGCCCGCTGAGCGAGGCCCAGCAGACCTATGCGCTGGCGGACGTAACGCATTTGCGCAAAATCTATGAACATCTGGCCGCAGAGCTGGAAAAATCCAAGCGCAGCCATTGGGTAGCGGAGGAGTTGCGCGTTCTGACCGATCCGGCAACCTATGACATCCGCCCCGAAGAGGCATGGCGGCGGGTCAAGACCCGAACCAACTCGGCCAAGTTCCTTGCGGTGGTGCGGGAGCTTGCCCGGTTCCGTGAGGAATATGCCCAGCAGAACAACGTGCCACGCAGCCGTGTATTCAAGGATGATGCGCTGGTCGAGCTGGCGTCGACCAAACCACGCACGCATGCTGATCTGGGCAGCTCGCGTTTGCTGCTGCGCGAAGCGCGCAAAGGTGCCATCGCCGACGGTATTCTGGCCGCCGTTCAGGCCGGTGTGAATTGCCCGCCTGAGGATCTTCCGCGGGTGGACAACAGCCGGGACAAGATCAAGGTGAACCCCGCGCTGGCTGACCTGCTGCGGGTATTGCTGAAGTCAAAGACGGAAACCGCAGGGGTCGCGGCCAAGCTCATCGCGACCAGCTCGGAGCTGGATCAGATCGCGGCTGGGGACCGTGACGTTGCTGCGATGTCCGGCTGGCGGTTCGAGGTTTTTGGCGAGGACGCGCTCAAACTCTGCAGAGGCGAGATCGCCTTGGCAGCGAAGGGACAAACTGTTCAGGTCGTCCCCCTGTAAGATCGATTTCAGCGCCGACGCGATTCCAGGGCGTTCTGCTGACCAACCACGCGGATCAGACGAATGCCTTCAAGGTCCTGACGGCTGACATTGACCGCATCGGTCACTTCACGCGTACGTTCGGGCCCCTGCGCAGTGGCATAGGTCGGGTAGTTCACGCGGAAAACGAACTCCATAACGCCGTTCTTCCGGTTTTCCTCGGATTCGACGAAGGTGAGCTTTGCGTCATAGGCGCCCTGGCGGAAGGCGGTGCCTTGCGCGACAACGATTGCCCCCGAGGCGTTCGGTTCGATCCGCAGCTCGGTGATGGTGGTGATCGGTACGCTGGTATCTTCGGGTTCAGGGCGCGCGAACAGTCCCCGGCCCGAGCTTTGCTTCGGCACCAGCGCATCTGCGTCGCTGGCCGATGTCTCGACCGGGGCAGGGGTGCTGTTCCCGAACCAGTTCGACGGGTTTGCCCGGGAATCGCGCCAGCTGCTGCAGGCGGACAGGGTCAACAGGGCGACAAGAAGGACGGAAACAGTTTTTTGCATGGACCCAAAGCTTTGCAAGGTATTACCCGCACTGGGTTAGCCTACTTTCGGTCGTTTGAAAAGCCGCCCATGGGGGTGGACACCGGACATCGAGCGACTTAGGTCAGAACCAGAACCGCAACCAGAGGACCCACGTTCATGGCCACGCCTGCCTTTGAGGAGATTGTCGAGGATTTCGAGTTCCTTGTGGACTGGGAAGACCGGTACCGCCACGTGATCGAGCAGGGCAAGGCGATGGAGCCGCTGGATGACGCCTTGAAGGTGCCGGCAACCAAAGTCCATGGCTGCGCCAGTCAGGTCTGGCTTCATCCGGTGATCGAAGATGGTGTTTTTCGGTTTGACGGCGACAGCGACGCGCTGATCGTGCGCGGTCTGATCGCTGTATTGCGCTCGCTTTACAACGGTTTGCCAGTTGCCGAAGTGGAGAAGGTCGACGCCGCGGCCGAGCTTGCCCGATTGGGGTTGAATGAACATCTGTCGGCCCAGCGGTCGAACGGTGTGCGTGCGATGATCGACCGAATCCGAGACGTAGCGCGCGAAAACGCCTGAGCCGGTTTCGCCATTCGGGGGCCAATCAGGAAGAATTGGGGCGTGCGTCGGCCCAGTCTTTCAGCGCGGTCTCGAGATCGCCATATCCGGTAAAACGGCGTTCGAACTCCAGCCCCATCCGATCGGCGCATTCCTGTGCCCGACGGGTCAGTTCGGGGTCATCTGTCTGCGCTTGGTAGATCAGCTTGGTGTAATTTCCGAAATACATGTCGCGCAGTTCCGGGTGCCGATCCAGCCCCAGCGGTTTCCAGACGAACGCATCAAATTGTCTGGCCAGAAAGTCGGTCAGGTAAAAGGCCGTAGTCTCATCGTCGCTGCGTTCGGCGAATTTGTCGTTACCTTCGAAGAAGGAATAACAGTGCGGTCCCCGCACCATTTCGACACCCAGTCGTTTACAGGCCTGCTCCAACAGTCCGCCGGTCCCGCAATCGGCATAGACGACAAAAATCCGGTCATACTGGTCGCGATGCTTGGCGACGGCATCCTCGACGGCCTGAGTGATCCGTTCGGGATAGACATGCAGGATGGCAGGCAAGCACGTCAGAGCAAGGTGGTCCCAGCCGTTGCGTGTTTTCAGGTCCAGAATCTCGCGCGCCAACGCGCCGCAGGCGATCAACAGGATGCTTTGCTGTGCATCCATCTCGTCAAAGCCCTTTTCCGTCAGGCGTTTGTCGTCAGGCATGTCGTGCTGCGGCATGTTTCGCCTCCGCAAGGTTCCAATGTCAAATGACTGCGAAAAAGCCCCGGATGCAAGTTCGCGGCCTTTGGGATCACACACTCGGCACCTGAGTTTCGATCTCGTTGTGATGCCACGGCCCGGAAATGAAAAAGCCGCCCGGACAGGCGGCTTTGACAAAACAAGGCGTGCAGGATCAACCCGCCAGTTGGTTGTGCTTGCGCGAGACGAACTCCTTGGCGGTTTCGACCGCAACCGCCGCGTCCCGGCAATAGGCGTCAGCGCCGATCGCCTTGCCGAACTCTTCGTTCAGCGGGGCGCCGCCTACCAGCACGATGTAATCGTCACGCTTGCCCTGTTCGACCAACGTGTCGATGACCACTTTCATGTACGGCATGGTCGTCGTCAGCAGGGCCGACATGCCCAGAATATCAGGCTGCTCGGTTTCAAGCGCTTCCAGGTAGTTTTCGACCGGATTGTTGATGCCGATATCGACAACCTCGAAACCGGCGCCTTCCATCATCATCGAGACGAGGTTCTTGCCGATGTCGTGGATGTCGCCCTTGACGGTGCCGATCACCATCTTGCCAACGCGCGGAGCGCCGGTTTCCGCCAGCAGAGGCTTGAGGATGGCCATGCCGCCCTTCATCGCGTTGGCGGCCAGCAGAACTTCGGGCACGAACAGGATGCCGTCGCGGAAATCCTGGCCGACGATAGTCATGCCGCCGACAAGCGCCTTGGTCAGAATGTCATAAGGTGCCCATCCACGTTCCAGCAGGATGTTCACGCCTTCTTCGATCTCTTCCTTCAGACCATCGTAGAGGTCATCAAACATCTGTTCGACGAGTTCGTCGTCGTTGAGTTCCGACAGGACGATGTCTTCTTCATCGGACATGGGTCATTTCCCTGAGCTGGCGGGCCTTGCGCCCTTGGTGGCTGTTTTTCCCGTTTTGGCCATTTCGCCGCAGTTAGACTGTGACGATTGCGACCTCGGCGGTTCCGAGACCGACCTATAGGTGAAAATCTTGGCGCGCTCGACGCCAAATTTCACATGATCTTTCTGAGCGGTATTCATGGGTTCTGTGCTTGAGACAAGGCCGGCAACTGTGATGGCAGACTTGCCGCGGAAACCCGCAGATGCTAGGAATTACGTGAACAAAGAGGGAACAAATATGCCGTTGCGCCACACTATTTCCGGGCGAGGTGCCGTATCGAACGATGCTGGTCGGTACGAGGCGTATGCGCACGAAGCGGTCGATGACGGCTGGGAGGATCCCGAGCCTCTGCCTCCCTTGCGAACCTCGGTTCGGGACGAGGTCGCGAAGTCTCTGATCACCTACAACAAGTCACCCGATCTGCCATTTGACCGGTCGATCAACCCGTATCGCGGGTGCGAACACGGTTGCGTCTACTGCTTTGCCCGACCCACACATGCATATCTCGGACTATCTGCCGGGTTGGATTTCGAAACGCGACTGATCGCACGTCCGAACGCGCCTGATGTGCTTGCGCGCGAGCTTTCGTCCGCGCGGTACAAGGTGGCGCCGATTGCGCTGGGTACAAATACGGACCCGTATCAGCCGATCGAAAAAATACTTTCGATCACAAGGGCCTGCCTGGAGGTTCTGAGAGATTTCAACCACCCGGTTGCGATCGTGACAAAGGGTGCTTTGATCGAACGGGATATCGACATTCTCGCGCCGATGGCCGCCCTCGGGCTGGTCCGGGTCGGCATCTCGCTGACCACGTTGGATTCTGGCCTGTCGCGGCGGATGGAACCGCGTGCCCCTGCGCCAAAACGTCGGCTGCGCACGATCCGAAAGTTGACCGAGGCCGGGATTCCCGTGCGCGTCATGACGTCCCCGATCATTCCGGGACTGACCGATCACGAGCTTGAAGCGCTGTTGGAGGCGGGCCGCGACGCAGGCGCGGATGCGGCCAGTTGGATCATGCTACGGTTGCCCCGCGAAGTCTCGCAACTGTGGCAGGAGTGGTTGTCCGAACACGAGCCTGGTCGCTCCGAAAAGGTCATGGCGCGGTTGCGCGAAATGCACGGGGGCAGGGACTACGACCCGCGGTGGGGGCATCGGATGCGCGGCGAGGGGGTCTACGCCGAAATGGTCGCCAAGCGGTTCAAGTCTGCGATTGCGCGACTTGGATTGGCGACCACAACTCCCAAACTGCGTTGCGACCTCTTTGCACGGCCTGCGCGGGCCGGGGATCAATTGTCACTGTTCCAATAAGAAAAGACCCCGCTCGATGGCGGGGCCTTTTGTCTGTCTCAGCGGTTTTCGATGTCGACGTAGTCGCGCAGAGTTTCGCCCAGGTACAGCTGGCGCGGGCGGCCAATCTTGTTCTGAGGATCGGCGATCATTTCTTTCCACTGGCTGACCCAGCCAACGGTGCGCGACAGCGCGAAGATCGGGGTGAACATCGAGGTCGGGAAACCCATCGCCTCGAGAATGATGCCCGAGTAGAAATCGACGTTCGGGAACAGCTTCTTGTCGACGAAATACGGATCTTCCAGTGCTTGTTTCTCAAGCGCCTTGGCGACCTGCAGTTTCGGGTTGTTCTCGATGCCCAGCAAGTCCAGAACCTCATCGGCCGACTGCTTCATCACTTTGGCGCGCGGGTCAAAGTTCTTGTACACGCGGTGACCAAAGCCCATCAGGCGGAACGGATCGTTCTTGTCCTTGGCGCGTTCGATGAACTCGGGGATGCGGTCGACGCTGCCGATCTCTTCCAGCATCTCGAGGCAGGCCTGGTTGGCGCCGCCGTGCGCCGGGCCCCAGAGGCAGGCGATACCGGCCGCGATGCAGGCGAACGGGTTCGCGCCCGACGACGAAGCCAGACGCACGGTCGAGGTCGAGGCGTTCTGCTCGTGATCGGCGTGCAGGGTGAAAATCCGGTCCATGGCGCGGCTGAGGATCGGGTTGACGACGTAGTCCTCGGCCGGAACGGCGAAGCACATGTACAGGAAGTTCGACGCGTAGTCCAAGTCATTGCGCGGGTAGATGAACGGCTGACCGATCGAGTATTTGTATGCCATCGCCGCAATTGTCGGCATTTTGGCGATCAGGCGGTGCGTCGCGATTTCGCGCTGGCGCTCGTCGCCCACGTCAGTCGAGTCGTGATAGAAAGCCGACATGGCTCCGACCACGCCCACCATCGTAGCCATCGGATGCGCGTCGCGGCGGAAGCCACGGAAGAAATAGTGCATCTGCTCGTGGATCATGGTGTGGCGGGTGATGGTCGTTTCGAACTCTTCCAGTTCGTCGGCCTTGGGCAGGTATCCGTACAGCAGCAGGAAGCACACTTCGAGGAAGTGCGATTTCTCGGCCAGTTGGTCGATCGGATAGCCACGGTGCAGCAATTCGCCTTTTTCGCCATCGATATAGGTGATGGTGCTGTCGCAGCTTGCGGTCGAAGTGAAGCCCGGGTCGTAGGTGAACACGCCGGCCTGACCGTAGAGCTTGCGGATGTCGACTACGTCGGGACCGGCCGTTGGCGAATGAACCGGCAACTCATAGGTTTTTCCGTGGACGGTCAGAGTCGCTGTCTTGTTGCTCTCGGTCATGTTTTCCCTTCCTCAATCATACGAATGCCGGCTCGCTGACCGACAAAACGGGCGGTGATCGCGCAAGGCTGCGCGAGTCAGGTCGTAGCGGAGCAGCGTTACCCGAATGTGAAGTCAGGACTGTGCCGCTGCATCAGAAATCCGTGCAATGGTCTCATCCCGACCCAGCACGAGCATCATGTCAAAAACCGAAGGTGTGACGGCCCGACCCGCCAACGCAGCCCTGAGGGGGCCAGCCAGCTTGCCGAACTTCAACCCGTTTGCCTCGGCAAACGAATTGAGGGTCTCCTCCAGTTCGTTCCGGGTCCAGCTAGCATTTTGCAGCTGCGGCGTCAATTGATCCAGTATACCGTCGGATACAGAACTCAGCGCCTTTTCTGCTTTCTCATCGCGCTCGATCGGTCGCGCAGTCAGTGCAAAATGCGCCTTTTCAAGGAGTTCCGGAAATGTACGCGCCCGATCCTTGAGGCAATACATCGCACGTTCCAAATCACCCGATTGTGTTTCTGTCAGCGCAGGCAGGCCAGCGGCGTCCAGATATTCTTCGATTTCTTGCCGCAATGCAGCATCATCGGATATGGCGATGTGCTGTCCGCACAAGTTCTCGAGCTTTTTCAGATCGAACCGCGCCGGGCTTTTCCCGATTCCGTCCAGGTCGAACCATTCCTTGGCCTGTTCATCGGTAAAGAACTCGTCGTCCCCGTGGCTCCAGCCCAGGCGCGCCAGATAGTTTCGCATACCGGCGGCAGGATAGCCCATGGCCTGATACTCCTGCGCGCCCAATGCGCCGTGCCGCTTGCTGAGTTTCTTTCCGTCAGGGCCGTGGATCAGCGGGATGTGCGCCCAGACCGGAACTTTCCAGCCCATGGCTTCATAGATCATCATCTGCCGCGCCGCGTTGTTCAGGTGGTCGTCGCCGCGAATGACATGCGTCACACCCATGTCGTGGTCATCAACGACCACCGCCAGCATATAGACCGGTGTGCCGTCCGAACGCAGGAGGACCATGTCGTCCAGCTGATCGTTTCGGATGGTTACGTCACCTTGGACCTTGTCGCGGATGACGGTTGTGCCATCCTGCGGAGCCTTGATCCGCACAACGAAGGGGCGGTCGGGGTGTGTGCTGGGGTCGGCGTCGCGCCACGGGCTGCGGAACAGGGTCGACTTGCCCTCGGCCCGGGCCTGTTCACGAAAGGCCGCGATTTCTTCCTGGGTCGCAAAGCACTTGTATGCTTTGCCTTCTGCCAGCAGCTGATGCGCGACTTCGGCGTGACGAGCTGCGCCCTCGAACTGGCTGATGACATCTCCGTCGTGGTCGAGCCCGAGCCAGCTCATGCCCTTGAGGATAGCCTCGGTCGCTTCGGGCGTTGACCGTTCGCGGTCCGTGTCTTCGATCCGCAGCAGGAACTTTCCGCCTCGACCGCGGGCGTAAAGCCAATTGAACAGCGCAGTACGGGCTCCGCCAATGTGCAGATAGCCGGTGGGCGAGGGTGCAAATCGGGTGACGACCTGATCGGACATTGTAGTGATTAACCTTTTGGTAACCGCGTTGAGCGTAGAGTTGAGCCTGTCTAACGAGCCTCAAGGACGGGGGCAACCATGCGTGTTGTGCCGTGGGTCGAAGGTGCGTTGCTGAACCAGCGAGGGCACCTTTTGCCTTGGTCTCCGGTTTGTCTGGCAATCGGCATAGGCCTGTATTTCGCAATCCGATTCGAGCCGGATGCGCGGGTTTATTTGGGCCTGTCCGGGTTGGTCCTGCTTGCCATTTGGGCCAGCCGCCGGATGTCGTCTGCCTGGGCTCCGTTGGCAATAGGGGGGGCGCTGGTCGCCGTCGGGTTCATCCTGGCAGGTGCTCGCGCTCACATGGTTGCAGAGCCGGTTTTGAAATGGCGCTATTACGGCCCGGTTGAGGGGAGGGTCGTGGCGTTGGATCGCTCTGCTTCGGATGCGCTGCGGGTTACGCTGGACCAGGTACGGATCGGGGACGTACCGCCGGACCAAACCCCGCGGCGCATCCGACTTTCGTTGCATGGCGACCATGTACCGATTGTGCCTGGCCAACGCATTATGACAACAGCCCATCTGTCACCGCCGCAAGGCCCCGTCGAGCCTGGCGGCTTTGATTTTCGCAGACACGCCTGGTTTCAGCGCTTGGGCGCGGTCGGATACGCGCGTACGCCGGTGGTCACCGCTGCTCCGGCCCGCTTTGAGGCCGGGGTGCGTGTCGCTGCCGTGCGCATGGCCATTTCCGACAGAGTGAGAGAAGTGCTGCCAGGTGATGTCGGCGGCTTTGCCGCAGCTGTTTCGACCGGGGATCGCAGCGGCATCAGCGCCGCCGCTTTGGACAATTTGCGCGCGTCGAACCTTGCCCATCTGCTTGCAATCTCCGGCCTGCATATGGGGTTGTTGACGGGGTTCGTCTTTGTGACTTGCCGGGTACTGCTTGCGGCCTTGCCCGCCTTGGCGTTGCGGTGGCCGGTTCGCAAGGTTGCCTCGGTCTGCGCGCTGATCGCTGCAACGCTCTATCTGTTGCTTTCTGGGGGCAATGTCGCGACCGAGCGCGCCTTCGTGATGGTATCGGTTCTGTTTGGGGCGGTTTTGATCGATCGGCGTGCCATATCTTTGCGGGCCGTCGCGGTTGCGGCGCTGTTGGTGCTGTTTCTTCGCCCCGAATCATTGCTCAGCCCCGGATTTCAGATGTCCTTTGCCGCCACGACAGCACTGGTCGCGGTTTTCGGTGCCCTTCGCGACGTTGAGGTTCCAAGAGTGCCCAAGTGGTTGCGCCCGGTGGGTGGGCTTCTGTGCTCCTCGGCAGTCGCTGGTTTGGCGACGGCCCCGATTGGTGCGGCGCATTTCAATATGGTGTCGCGCTACGGCTTGCTGGCCAACACCCTGTCCGTGCCGGTTATGGGATCCGTCGTGGTTCCCTCGGCAGTTCTGGCAGCGATCCTCGCGCCTTTCGGGCTCGAGGCCGTTGCGATCCATGTGATGGGTATCGGACTGGCGTGGATCCTGGCCGTCTCGGACTGGGTGTCCGGCCTCGATGGTGCACGGGGCTTCGTTGCCAGCTCGCCCGGTTTTGTCCTGCCGCTGTTTTCCTTGGGTGCGCTGTGGGTCATTTTGTGGCAGGGACGCAGCCGCTGGGTCGGAGTTTTTCTGATGGCATTCGCCGCAGTATTCTGGGGACAAGGCCAGCGGCCCGAGGTGCTGATCGCCGATTCAGGTGGTTTGGTCGGGGTGATGACCGAGAAGGGCCGCGCGTTGAGCAAGGAAAAAGGCGCTGGGTTCGTCGCTTCGGTCTGGCTTGAAAACGATGGAGACGGAGCAACCCAGCCGGAGGCTGCGGGCCGGTGGCCATCGGCCCCAGATCTTGTTCAGCGATATCCTTTAGAGGATTTCCAGCTGGTCCACATCACGGGCAAGCGCGCGGCGCAGCAGGTCACCGTTTGCCGACCGGGCGAACTCGTGGTCTCTGCCGTGCCGATCAAACTGACCGGTGACTGCGCCGTTTTTGATCCTGACCGACTGCGAAAGACCGGCAGCCTTGCGATCCGCCAAGGAAAGATGTTCAGCAGCGCTGATGCGACGGGGCCGCGCCTTTGGTCACCGGCTCGGCCCGACGGCTTCAGTAAGTCCGAATAAGTCCGACGAGACGCCCTTGAACCTTGACCTTATCCTCGGGCAATACCCGCGTTTCGTAAGCGGGGTTGGCGGCCTCGAGCGCGATCGCCTGGCCGCGCCGGAAAAACCTTTTCAGGGTTGCCTCCTGATCTTCGACCAAAGCCACGACAATGTCGCCATTGTCTGCCGAAGACGTTTCGCGGATCACGACCACGTCCCCGTCATTGATACCGGCGTCGATCATGGAGTCTCCCCGCACCTCAAGGGCATAGTGTTCGCCACGGCCCGATACCATCGTGCCCGGTACCGCAACATGATGGGAAATATGGCTGATCGCCTCGATAGGAACACCGGCGGCAATTCTGCCCATCACCGGAAGTTCGAGAGCGTCCACCGACACAGGATCGACATTGGCGGGGCGGGGCACGCTGGGCTTGTCACCTTCGATCACGCGGGGCGTGAAGCCGGCGGTCGGCTCGCCTCCCAGACTTTCGGGCAGTTTCACGATCTCGATCGCGCGCGCCCTGTGGGCGAGACGCCGGATGAACCCACGCTCTTCAAGCGCGGTAATCAACCGATGGATGCCGGATTTGGATCTCAGGTCCAACGCCGTTTTCATTTCGTCAAAGCTGGGTGGAACACCGTCCGCCTGAACGCGTTTGTGGATGAATTCCAGCAAATCCAATTGCTTCTTGGTCAGCATCGCTCACACCTCGTTGCCCATGCGTTTTCTTTTGTTCTACGCATGTTCACGTTTTGTGTCAATCGATTTGCCGGCTGAACCTAAATCGGCAGGTAGGACACCGTTTCCCCCGCAGCCCGCGCGGGATCGTTTGGAGGGCGCATCAGCAAGGCGTTTGACCGCGCCAGAACGCTGAGCAGCGAACTGTCCTGATCCTCGAACGCGCGTATCCCATTGCATTCCAATCGAGCGCGCATGTAATGCTCGCGCGGGCCGTTCGGTGGCAGGGCCTCCGACAGGATGGCCTGATGGAGAGTCGGATCAACAGTCTGGATGCCCAGCATCTTTTTGACCAAGGGGACCAGGAAGAGATATCCGCAAACCATCGCGCTGACTGGGTTGCCGGGCAACCCGATCATCGCCGCATTACCCAGCCGCCCGGCCATCAGCGGCTTGCCGGGGCGCATCAGGACCTTGTAGAAGGATTGCTCGAGCCCCAGCCGATGCGATGCTTCGGCCACAAGGTCGTAGTCACCCACCGACGCTCCGCCAATTGTCACGACCAGATCGGAGCCTTCGGCCAAGCCAAACGCGGTTTCCAGCGATGACAGGGTGTCCTGTGCCACTGGCAACATGCGAACATGTGCGCCAGCTTTCTCGAGCAACGCTTTGATGCCAAACGAGTTCGAGGCAATGATCTGGTCAGGTCCCGGAGTTTCGCCCGGCATGACCAGCTCGTTTCCCGTGGCGATCAGCGCGATCTGAGGTTTGGTGGCCACGGAGACGGTTGGAACATTCATCGCCGCCAGCAATGCAAGATCTTCGGGCGAGAGGACTCGCGGCGCACTAACTACATCGCCGATGGTGAAGTCCACGCCTGCCGGTCGGATGTTGGTTTTTTGGCCGGAATCTTCCGTGATCGTCAACAGATCGCCGCGCAGGTCGGTATCTTCCTGGATGACGACGAAATCTGCCCCGTCAGGGACCGGAGCCCCGGTGAAGATTCGAACCGCCTGGCCCGGGCCAACCTTGCCGGTGAAACGCTGGCCAGCGGCGGCCTCACCGATGACCTTGAACATCGCGTGACGTTCCACTTCGGCTGACTTCAGCGCATATCCATCCATTGAAGAGGCGGCAAACGGGGGTTGGTCCCGCTCGGCTTTGACATCCCGCATCAGCACTCGACCGGCCGCGTCAGCAAGCGCAATCTGCTCTTCGGGCATGGTGGCTACCAGGCCGAACAGCAACTGTCGGGCTTCTTCAACCGTTATCATTTCGCCTCGTAACGACCTGATTTACCGCCATCTTTCAGCAGAACGCGGATCCCGCCGATTTCCATTGCCTTGTCGACGGCTTTGGCCATGTCATAGACGGTCAGCGCCGCGGTAGACACAGCTGTCAGGGCCTCCATCTCGACACCAGTCTGACCGGTGGTCTTGACCGTCGCTTCGATCTGCACGCCCGGCAGGTCCGGGTCCATTGTCAGGTCAACCGACACCTTGGTGACAGGCAAGGGATGGCACAGCGGAATCAGGTCCGGTGTCTTCTTTGCCCCCATGATCCCGGCCAACCGGGCAACCCCAAGAACATCGCCCTTCTTCGCGCGGCCTTCGGAAATGATTTCAAATGTTTGTTGCGCCATTTTCACGTGACCCGTTGCAACGGCGACGCGGTTTGTCGTGTCCTTGTCCGATACATCGACCATATGGGCCTGGCCGTCGCTGTCAAAATGCGTCAGGGGCATCACATGACCCCCGGCACCAGCGGGTTCGACAGGATGTGACGGGTTGCGGCGGCGACGTCCTGCTGCCGCATGAGGCTTTCTCCGATCAGGAAACACCGGGCACCATAGCGGGCGATATCCGCAAGGTCTTCCGGGGTGTTCAGCCCGCTTTCGCACACGATCATGCGGTCAGCGGGAACCAGCTTGGACAAGCGACGAGTGGTATCAAGTGAGGTCTCGAATGTCTTGAGATTGCGGTTGTTTATCCCGATGAGAGGGCTTTTGAGATCGGCCGCGCGTTCAAGCTCGGCCTCGTCATGTACCTCGATCAGGACATCCATGTCCCAATCAAACGCGGTCTGTTCCAGTTCGGCGGCTTGCTGATCGTCGACCGATGCCATGATGATCAGGATACAGTCGGCACCCAGTGCCCGCGCTTCGACCACTTGATAGGGATCATACATGAAGTCCTTGCGCAGTGCCGGAAGCGAGCATGCAGCCCGGGCGGCGGTCAGAAACTCCTTGGCGCCCTGAAAGCTGGGTGTGTCCGTCAAAACCGAAAGGCAGGCAGCGCCACCTTCTTCATAGGCTTTTGCCAGCGCGGGCGGATCGAAATCCTCACGGATCAAACCCTTGGACGGGCTTGCCTTCTTGACTTCGGCGATCAGGCCATAACCACGGCGACTGGCCGTGCGCAGAGCATCCACAAAGCCGCGCGTTTCAGACGCTTCGCGGGCTTGTTGCTCGACCTCGTCCAGAGAAACTTGGGCTTTGTCGGCGGCGACTTCTTCCAGCTTGTAGGCCTTGATCTTGTCCAGAACGGTTTCGGTCATGCGGCTTCCTGTGTGAGTTGTGCCAGAGCAGCAATCTTGTCTTTCGCCTTGCCGCTGTCGATGCTTTCGGCGGCCATTTCGACGCCTTGTTTCAGGTCCGGTGCAGCTTCGGCGACCACAAGGGCCGCAGCCGCGTTCAGCAGGACCGCATCCCGGTAGGCCGACGGCGCGCCATCCAGCAATGCGCGGAACGCGACGGCGTTTTCCTCGGGTGTTCCGCCCAGAATATCTTCAAACGGATGAACCGGCAGGCCCGCATCTTCGGGATGCAGTTCGACCTCTTTCACCCGTCCGTCCTCAAGCGACGCGACCCAGCTGATGCCAGTAATCGTCAACTCGTCGGTCCCGTCCGAGCCATGTACCAGCCAGGCGTGCTCGGCCCCGAGCAGACCAAGGGTTTCCGCCATCGGTCGGATCAGGTCGCGGCTGAAGGCTCCGGTCAGCTGCCGCTTGACACCGGCGGGGTTGGTCAGGGGGCCAAGGATGTTGAAGATGGTTCGGGTACCAAGCTCTTGCCGGGTGGGCATGACATGGGCGATGGCCGGGTGATGCATGGGCGCCATCATGAACCCGATGCCGACGGTTTGCAAAGCCTTTTCAACGACTTGCGGCCCGACCATCACGTTGATTCCCATCTGTCCCAATGCGTCGGCGGCCCCGGATTTCGAGCTGAGGTTCCGGTTGCCGTGCTTGGCCACGGTCACGCCCGCGCCAGCAACGACAAAAGCCGTTGCGGTCGAGATATTGAGCGTGCCTTTCCCGTCGCCGCCGGTTCCAACGATGTCGATCGCGCCAGATGGCGCTTTGACCGCGTTGCATTTCGCGCGCATCACGGCGGCAGCGGCGGCATATTCCTCGACCGTTTCGCCGCGCGTCCGCATGGCCATCAACAGACCGCCGATCTGGCTGGGCGTGGCGCGGCCTTCAAACAGGATCTCAAAGGCCTGTTCGGCTTCGGCACGGGTAAGGGCGCGATCGGCCGCAGCTCCGATCAGCGGTTTCAGCGCGTCACTCATGCGGGGACTTTCATTTCGTTCAGGAAATTCTTCAGCAGAGCGTGGCCGTGCTCCGAGGCGATCGACTCCGGGTGGAATTGAACACCGTGGATCGGCAGCTCTTTGTGTTGCAGGCCCATGATGGTGCCGTCTTCCAACTCTGCCGTGATTTCGAGGCAATCGGGCAGGGTATCCCGATCGACGACCAGTGAGTGGTAGCGGGTCGCCTCAAACGGTGACGGCAGGCCGGCGAACAGGCCTTTGCCAGTGTGATGCATGGTTCCCATTTTGCCGTGCACGATTTCGTGGCACCGCACGACCTTGCCGCCAAAGGCCTGACCAATGGTCTGGTGACCCAGACATACACCCATCAAAGGCGTGCGCGTTTCCGCAGCTGCCTCGGTCAGGGCGAGGCAGATCCCGGCCTGGTCCGGATCACAAGGGCCGGGACTCAGCAAGATGCCGGCAGGGTTCATGGCCATCGCTTCCTGCACATCCAGCGCATCATTGCGGCGCACGACCATTTCCGCGCCCAATTCGCCCAAATAGTGGACAAGGTTGTAGGTAAACGAGTCGTAGTTGTCGATCAGCAGCAGCATTTGGCACTTGTCTTGTGTTTGGGCAATTCGGACTGGCGATACAGCCCCGCGCCACGGTATAGTGTCGGGACATACATGCTCAGGCTTGTGCGGCAGCGTCAAGGGGACAACCCCAACAAGGCGACCGGACGGGTGAGTGCCGCAGAGACGGTGCACGGGCTGCCGAGGCAGGATGAAAGACGAGAGGCAAGAACAGATGGGCGGATTTATCGGTGGAATGATCGCCGGCGCGGTCGTTGTGTTGGTTCTGGGCGCAGTGCTTTCCCTTAACACGCCACTTGGCAGCAAACCGGATATTCAGACAGCGGCGCCAGCCGCGGTGGAAGCCGATCTGCCCAAGGCGGATACGAAAGTGCAGGGCGCCGGTCCGGATTCCGATCTTGTCGAAATCGCACCACGAGCGTTGGAGGCGCTGGACGATACGGCGGATGGGGCCACTGGACTGGATGGCATTCAGGCCGAGCCGGATGATCGTCCGCAGGTCGGTGACACCGTGGCAGGCCTGAACGACCCGGGTGCGGGAGACGCCGCGTCGGTCGATGTGACGACCGACGCGCCAGCCGCGCCCCCGGCGCCCGGACCGGTTCCCTCCAGTCCGGACGAGGAGGTCCAGCCCGTTACCGTGGACGCGACACCGCCGGCCGCACCACAGCCCCCGGCGCAAGAGGTCACGACCGTCGAGCCAGAGACCGCCGAACCAGAGACTGCGGCAAATGCGGAACCCGAGGCGACCCCGGCGCCGGAAACAGCCGCGCTGCCGTCGACACCTGAGCCGGATCAACCGACCGGAACCGGCGACAGCCCGATCGCGGTCGAGGGGGACGAAGACACGCAGCCCCGCAAACGGGCCCGGATCGCGGCCTTGCCCCAGATCGGCGGCGAACAGGCAACGGCCTCATCTTCGATTGCCGGCAAACGCGTGATCCCGCTGACCGAACGCGATGATGCCCCGGCCGATCAGCCGGCACAGGGTGAGGGCATGGCCGGTAAGCCGATCGATGCTTATGCCGCCGCCTTTGACAACCCGGATGCCAAACCGCTGATGTCGATCATCCTGATCGATGACGAAGGTGCGTTCGGGGCTGAGGCGCTGAAGGATTTTCCGTATCCGCTGAGCTTTGCGGTCAGCCCTTCGGATCCGCAAGCGGCGGAGAAGATGAAGCGCTATCGCGAGGCTGGGTTCGAGGTTCTGGCCTTGACCGACCTGCCAAAGGCGGCCAGCGCGCAGGATGCCGAAGTTTCGCTGGCGGTCTGGCTTGAAACCTTGCCTGAAACCGTTGGCCTGCTCGAGGGCGTGAACACCGGGATACAGGGCAACCGCAAGTTGGCCGATCAGGTGGCTGCCATCGCGGCAGGAACGGGCCGTGGGCTGGTCGTGCAGGACAACGGGTTGAACACCGTCCAAAAGCTGGCCGCGCGGAATGGCATTCCATCCAGTGTGGTGTTCCGCGACATCGACGGTGCGCGTCAGGATCCAACGGTCATGCGCCGGTTCCTGGACCAGGCAGCTTTTCGTGCCGGGCAGGAAGGCGCAGTTGTGATGCTGGGCCGATTGCGGCCCGAGACAATTTCGGCGTTGTTGCTCTGGGGGCTTGAGGATCGCGGCAACCGAGTTGCCCTGGCCCCGATCTCGGCGGTGATGAAAAGCCAGATCCAGTAATCAGTGTAGAAAAAGAAGAAAAGGCGGCCAGGTTAGCCGCCTTTTTTATGAATTCCCGGATCCGGTGAACCGCGCCGCATCCGCGGCGGCCCGCCTGATCGCATTCGATTTGTGCACGGTTTCCATATATTCGGCCTCGGGGTCGCTGTCATAGACGACACCACCGCCGGCCTGGATATATAGTTTCTGGTCCTTCACGATGGCCGTACGCAGCGCAATGCACATGTCCATGTCGCCACCGGCGCTGAAATAGCCGACACCGCCACCGTAGACACCGCGCTTTTCGGGTTCCAACTCGTCGATGATCTGCATCGCCCGGACCTTCGGTGCACCTGAAACCGTGCCCGCCGGCATCCCGGCAAAGAAGGCGTCCAGGGCATCCTTGTCGTCGGCCAACTCGCCCACAACGTTCGACACGATGTGCATCACGTGGCTGTAGCGCTCGATGATGAATTCCTCGGTCGGGCGGACGGTGCCGATTTTGGACACGCGACCTGTGTCGTTGCGGCCCAGGTCCAGCAGCATGAGGTGCTCGGCCAGTTCCTTTTTGTCGGCCAGCAAATCCAGCTCGTTCGCCTTGTCCTCTTCGGGGGTCGCACCACGGGGACGTGTTCCGGCGATCGGCCGGATGGTCACTTCGTTGCCGAACACGCGCACGAGTATCTCCGGGCTGGCGCCGATCACCTGAAAGCCACCGAAGTTGAAATAGAACATGAACGGCGACGGATTCGTGCGGCGCAAGGAACGATACAGTGCAAAGGGCGGCAGCGGGAAATCCTGCGTCCAGCGTTGTGCCGGAACCACCTGGAAGATGTCACCAGCCTGGATGTACTCCTTGGCCTTTTCCACGGCTTCCATGTAGCCCGATTTGGTGAAGTTGGATACCGGCGGCGCGATCTCGTGCGCTTCGCCCAAATCCCGCGATTCCGAGGGCATTGCGCGTTCCAGGTCGCGCACCGCGTCCATCACACGCTCGGCCGCTTGTGCGTAGGCGGCCTTAGCTGACTGCCCGTCGCTGGCCCAGGCCGGAGACACAATGGTGACTTCGCCTTTCACACCGTCCAAGACCGCAACCACCGACGGGCGCAGCAGTATCGCATCCGGCAGGCCCAAAGGATCGGGGTTAACATCCGGCAGGTATTCGACAAGGCGCACCATGTCGTATCCCAAATAACCGAACAGGCCGGCCGCAGCCTGGGGCAGGTCATCGGGCAGGTCGATGCCGCTTTCGGCGAGCAGCGCGCGCAGGTTGTCCATCGGGTTGCCATCTTGCGCGTCGAACGCATCCGCATCAAACCGCGCCGAACGGTTCAATTCCGAGGTTTCGCCCCGACAGCGCCAGATCAGATCCGGCTTCATCCCGATGATCGAATACCGCCCGCGAACTTCGCCTCCGGTCACCGATTCAAGGACGAAGGCGTCCTTCTGGGCGCCCGTCAGCTTGAGCATCAACGAAACCGGTGTGTCCAGATCAGCGGCCAGACGGGTATAAACGACCTGGTTCTGTCCGGCCTCATAGGCGCGGGCAAAGCTGTCGAAATCGGGTGTCAGAGCCATTTTCGTTCCGGTCAGAAGTTGGCCTGAACCGCGTTCAGCGCGCGTTGGTCCAGGGTCGGCCGCGCGCGTGTCTGAGCGTCGCGCACATAGATGTCGAAGATGTTTTGGGCCAGTGCCTGGTTCAGCTGAGCGGCAGCGGCCTCTTGCATCAGGCGCTGTTCGTCGGTTTCCGCAGGCGGAAGAACCTCGTCCAGCCGCACGATGAATGCCGCATCCGGTCCCGCGATCACGCGCAGTTCATTGGGCTCCATCTCAAAGATCTGGGTCATGAAATCGGCCGGAACGTTATCCAAAAACGCGGTACGGGTCAGCGCGTTTTCGACACGGAATGGCAGCCCGGTCGCCGTGAAATCACCGTCGACGGCCAATTGAGTCACGATGCCGTTGGCCTGTTCCTCAAGCGCCTTGGCCGTCTGTTCCTGTACCCATGCGGCGGCGACGCGGTCGCGTGCGGACTCCAGCGGCTCGGGGCGCGGCGGAAGAACCTCATCCAGCCGCAAGGCAAAGATCGAACCATCCTCGAGGAATCCGATTTCAGGGAAGTCATCTTCGCGGACGGCCTGCGCAGCCTGGCGGAAGCCGTCATACGCGGCGATGCCGTCATCGCTTTGACGGGTCCAGTCAATCTTGCCAAGCTCCATTTCGGTTTCGTTGGCCAACTCTTCCAGCGTGGCGCCGCCGGCCAGCATGTCGTTGATGTCTTCGGCCTGGCTTTCGATCAGGCGCCGGGCGCGTTCGCCGGCCAGCTCTGCGCGCAGTTCCGGTTCGGCGTCCTCAAAGCTCACGTTCTGTTCGGCCAGCGATCCGTTGACCCGGAACAGGGCCGGACCAAAGACCGAGGGCAGGGGACCCACGACCTGATCAATCTCTGCGGCAAAAACGGCATCCGCGGCCTCGCCCAAATCTTCGCGGGTCACATCACCCAGATCGACGCTGCTCAGTTCAAGTTCGCGTTCGCGTACCAGCTGCTCAAAATCCGCCCCGCCGACTTCCAGCTGCGCCATCGCCGCAGTCGCCTCTTCTTCCGAGGGGTAGACCAGCCGCTCAACCAGACGACGTTCGGGTTGCTGATACTGGTCCTTGCGCTGCTCATACAGACGCTTGAGCGCGTCTTCGTCGATTTCGACCGTATCCTGCAGCATCTCCGGCGACAGAACGGCGTAGGTGATCTTTTTGGTGCGCGGCAGAGTGAACCGATCGGTATTCGCGCCGTAATACGCTTGAATCTCGGCGTCTGTCGGCTCGCGGATCGGGGTCGTCAGAGCGTCCGGCGACAGAGTTGCGACGGTAAAGCTGCGGCGAGCGAGAACATAGTCGGCCAAGGCTTTGGTCATGATTGCGGGCATTTCAACACCGTCCATCATCGCGCCTTGGACAATTGTCCGTGCTGTTTCCTTTCGCAGGTCTTCCTCGAACTCGGTTTCGGTCATGCCGATCTGTTCCAGCTGGAAGCGGTAGGCTTCGCGGTCAAAAGATCCGTCAGGGCCCTGAAAGGCCTGAATGCCGACGATTTCCTTCTGCAGGTTGGCATCACCGATCGAAACACCCAGCTGTGCGACCTCGTTGTTCAGGGCTGCCAGCGAAACCAGACGCGCCAAGGCCCGCTGATCCAGCCCCAGCTCGCGGGCTTGTGACATCTGCATCGGTTGACCGGTCTGCGCCTCGACCGCGCGGATTTCGCGCTGCAGCTCGCGGACATAGGCATCGACCGAAACGTCCTCATCCCCGACCTGGGCGACTGTGCGTACCGTTCCGCTGAGGTTGACGGCGCCAAAACCGGCAAGACCCAGCATCAGCATGCCCATGAGAATCCAGACGAAGGTTTTGGAGAGTTTGTTAATGCCTGCGGCCATATTGCCCTCTTGGATCTTGCGGCAGGGTTCTGCCGTGACTGTTGCGGCCCTGAATACGACGCGGGATGCCGGGGGGCAAGCTCAGAAGGACAGAGCCTGCAAGCGGTCGAACAATAACCCGATTCCAGCACGGTCCAGATTGGCAAAAGCAATGCGCACCTGGCGTTTCCCGGCGGGGTCGTGATCGGGCATGAACATCGTGCCCGGCAGCAGCAGAACACCGGCCTCGGCGACCAATCTGCGCGCCAGGTCGTCCGACGGCATGTCGAACGGATGTTCGAGATAGGCGAAATAGGCCCCCAGACCCAGCAGCCGCCAACCCTTGTCGGTCAGGCAGGGCATGTTCTCGGTGATTGCGGCGCGGCGATCCAGAATTTCGGCGCGTTCGCCCGCCAGCCACTGTGACAGGTTCTGCATGCCCCACAGCGCCGCGAACTGGCCCATCTGGCCGGGGCAGATGGCGACGGTGTCGAGGAATTTCTCAACCTCGGACAGCAGCGGCGCACCTGTGGCGATCGCGCCCACGCGGTGGCCGGTCAGGCGGTAGGCCTTCGAGAAGGAATAGAGATGCACCAGCGTCCGGTCCCAGTCGGGCTGCTGGAACAGCGCGTGCGGCGGGCCGCTGCGGCTGTCAAAATCACGATAGGTTTCATCGACCAGCAGGCGCAGGCCATGCTGTTGCGCCAGGTCATAGAAGGCAAGGACCAGATCCGCCGGATATTCGACCCCACCCGGATTGTTGGGTGTGACCAACGCGATCGCGCGTGTGCGCTCGGTGATCAGCGCGCGCGCCTGTTCGGGATCGGGCAGCAGGTCTGACCCGGTCGGCAGATCAACCGTTTTGACACCGGCCATGTCCAACCACATTTTATGGTTGAAATACCAGGGCGTTGGCAGGATGACCTCATCCCCTTGATCCGTGATCGCCGAGATGACCGAGGCAAAGGCCTGATTGCAGCCCGAGGTAATGGCTGTCTGCTCCGGCCGAACCTCGGCA
Organism: Ruegeria arenilitoris; assembly: GCF_013032855.1. Taxonomy (GTDB): domain Bacteria; phylum Pseudomonadota; class Alphaproteobacteria; order Rhodobacterales; family Rhodobacteraceae; genus Ruegeria; species Ruegeria arenilitoris. The sequence goes on along the minus strand of NZ_WQDA01000003.1, from coordinate 681,748 downwards.
GCGTAGTGATCGCCGATCTCACGCGCGAGCTCCGCGCGCAGATCGGGGTTGCCCAGTACCGGGCCGTAGAGATGTGCGGCGTCCTGATTGATCGCGAAATCGGCCATCGCCTGCCGCAGCGCCAAAGGCGGCGGATCGACCGGCGCCGCCTGGCTGACATTGATCAGCGGGCGGTCATCCGAGAACGTGACCCCTTCGAGCCAACGCCGCGCCTCCATCACCGGAGGGGCGAAGGTGGCGGCGGTGCGGGTCAATGTCATCGGGTGTCCGGTCTTGCTGATTTGTGGTGGATAAGTGGGATCAGTCGGTGCCGCGATAGGGCTCGACATATTGCAGGGCCATATCCCAAGGGAAGAAGATCCAGGTGTCCTGGCTGACCTCGGTGATGAAGGTATCGACCATCGGGCGGCCCTTGGGCTTGGCATAGACCGTGGCGAAATGGGCCTTGGGGTACATCTTGCGCACCAGTTCCAGCGTCTTGCCGCTGTCGACCAGATCATCGATGATCAGCACGCCCTCACCATCCCCCATCAGATCGGCATCGGGGGCCTTGAGCACCTCTGCCTCGCCACGTTCCTGATGGTGATAGGATTTGACGCTGATCGTATCTACGGTGCGGATGTCCAGCTCTCGGCTGACGATCATCGCAGGTGCCATGCCGCCACGCGTGATCGCGACGACGGCGCGCCATGCGCCCTCATCCGGTCCCTGACCGTCCAGCCGCCAGGCCAGCGCGCGCGAGTCGCGGTGAATCTGGTCCCAGCTGATATGAAAGCCTTTTTCGTGTGGCAGGCGGTCCTTTGCGCTCATGGTCTTATCCCTTTTCCACATCCGGCGCGTCGACGGCTTTCATGCCGACGATGTGATAACCCGAGTCAACGTGTAGGTTTTCACCGGTCACGCCGCTGCTGAGGTCGGACAGAAGATAAAGGGCCGATTTGCCCACGTCATCGATGGTCACGTTGCGGCGCAAGGGAGAGTTGTACTCGTTCCACTTCATGATGTAGCGGAAGTCGCCGATGCCGCTGGCGGCCAGAGTCTTGATCGGCCCGGCGGAGATCGCGTTGATGCGGATGTTGTCCTTGCCCAAGTCCTCGGCCAGGTATTTCACCGACGCCTCGAGCGCGGCCTTGGCCACACCCATGACATTGTAATGCGGCATGACCTGCTCAGCACCATAATAGGTCAGGGTAATGGCGCTGCCGCCGTCGGTCATCAGCTTCTCGGCGCGTTGCATCACCGCGGTGAAAGAGTAGACCGACACGTCCATCGTCAGCTTGAAATTCGCGCGCGACGTGTCGACATAACGGCCGCGAAGTTCGTTCTTGTCGGAGAAACCAATGGCGTGGACGACGAAATCCAGCTTGCCCCATTTCTCTTTCAGCGCTGCGAACAGTTCATCGATCGACTCTTCGTTGCTGACGTCACAGGGCAGGACGATCTCGCTCGCCAGTTGGGCCGCCAACGGGTCGACCCGTTTTTTCAGTGCATCCCCCTGATAAGAGAAAGCCAGTTCGGCTCCGGCTTCGGACAAGGCGCGGGCGATTCCCCATGCGATTGATTTGTCATTGGCCAGTCCCATGATGAGGCCGCGCTTGCCGGCCATCAACTGATTTGACATGTTCGGTTCTCCGCCTGTCGTCGCGATGTGTTGCGTTGGTTTATGCCATTGATTGCGCTGCATCAAGGCCATGCACTCTTGCCCGGGGCGGGTTCTCGCCGTAGGGTCATGTTCAATTCGTTCCAGGGGATGGACATGAGTGAGCGAAACGGCATCTTTGCCGGTGACGATCCGTTCGTGATCGCGGCCCGTTGGTTGGCCGAGGCCGAAAAGACGGAACCGAACGATCCGAACGCGATTGCCCTGGCGACCGTGGACCCGGACGGTATGCCGAACGCACGGATGGTGCTGCTGAAGGACATCGAGGCGGACTCCTTCGTTTTCTATACCAACTATCACAGTGCCAAGGCCCAAGAGCTGGATTCGGCCGGCAAAGCCGCCTTTGTGATGCACTGGAAATCACTGCGGCGTCAGATCCGGGTTCGTGGTACAATCACCAAAGAAGACGGTCCCTTGGCCGACGAATATTATGCGTCACGCTCACTGAAGAGTCGGTTGGGAGCTTGGGCATCGCGGCAGTCGGAACCTCTGAGCAGCCGGGCTGCTCTGATGGCCGAAGTTGCAAAGGTGACGGCAAAGCTGGGATCCAACCCGCCGAGGCCCGAATTCTGGGGTGGCTACAGGCTGACGCCGGTTGAAATCGAGTTTTGGGCGGATGGTGCCTTTCGGCTGCACGACAGGTTCCGCTGGCGGCGCGACCCGTCCGAGCAAAAGTGGAACGTACAGAGGTTGAATCCATGACGTTCGCGTATCGTGAAATGCAACACCCGGAAATGTCTGAATTTTTTCAGCTTGAATTTGCCCGACGTTTCCATACACATCAGACCCCTAACGACCCTTTGAATCTCGTGATGGGAACACCGTGCCAGAAGACCTGAACAGCATGTACCGCGTTCGTGGACACGTAAAATGGTTTGACCCTGCAAAGGGGTATGGCTTTGTCGTGTCCGGCGATGGCGGTCCTGATATCCTGCTGCACGTGAACGTTCTGAGGAACTTCGGGCAAAGCTCGGTCGCGGATGGCGCGGGCATTGAGATCATGACTCACCGCACCGATCGTGGGGTTCAGGCGGTTGAGGTCGTGAGCATCGATCCGCCCGAGCGGGCCGACTCGGTGATGCTGGCGGATTTCGCCGAAATGGATCCCAATGAGATCGCACATGCGCCGCTCGAGGCCGCGCGGGTCAAGTGGTTCGACAAGAGCAAGGGTTTCGGCTTTGCCAATGTCTTTGGTCGCAGCGAGGACGTGTTTCTGCATATCGAAGTTCTGCGCCGGTCCGGGTTGGCGGATCTCCAACCGGGCGAGGCGCTGGCGATGCGGGTCATCGACGGCAAGCGGGGCCGCATGGCCGCACAAGTGCTTGCGTGGGAATCCGCGCTCAATGACTGAGCGCTGCGCGTGATGCGGATTCTGGCCGCTCTTCTTCTGAGTATTTTTCTGTCACAAGGCGCCTTTGCTGAATGCCGGTCTGACCGGGTGGACCTTCGCAATGACAAGGCACAGGTCCGGTTTCTGGTCGAATTGGCAGTTTCCCCGCAGGAGCGGGCAAAGGGTTTGATGTTCCGCGAAAGCATGCCTCAGGGCGAAGGGATGCTGTTCGTGTTCGATCCGCCCCAGCCGGTCGCATTTTGGATGAAGAACACCTTGATCCCGCTGGACATGATCTTTCTGGATCGCACAGGTTTGGTGACCCGTGTTCATTCCGATGCCGTACCGGGGGATCTGACCCCAATCGAGGGCGGCGATTCGGTCTTTGCGGTTCTTGAGGTGAATGCGGGGCTTGCCGCCCGTTACTCGATCGCACCGGGTACGGTCATGCGGCACGAAATTTTTTCGCAAGGCCCTGCAATCTGGCCCTGTTAGGGCTTTTCAAATCCGAATGACGCCGTTAGGAAGGCGCACGGTCCGGGGCGTGGCGCAGTCTGGTAGCGCACCTGTTTTGGGTACAGGGGGTCGTGAGTTCGAATCTCGCCGCCCCGACCACTTTCCTTACAACGGAGTTCCACCGAAATACCGGTAGAGCCGTGTCAATTCATCATCCAGAACCGAGCTTTCGACGGGAACCTTGATCGTCGCTCCGTCCTTCTGGGGGACCAGGAAAAACAACTCGGCATCGACCCGGTAACCGGCCTGATTGCGGGTCGAAGACATGCGGCGCACCCCTTTGGGCAAGTCCTGCGGGTAACCGTCATAGTTGAGGATCAAGAACGCGGTGGTTTCCGGAGGCAGAGAGGAACGGCACTCGAAACTGCTGCGCTCGGGCCGTGTGAACCGTTCCTCCGGACCTTCGCAGCTGATCTCGAACGTGCTGAATAACTGATCGGGGTATTCGGCGAACTGAGCGCTGCGTGAAGACTGTTCCGGCTCGGGCGTCGCACAAGCGGCCAGCAAGGTAAGGACCGGAAACAAACGGATAATCGAGGTTTTCACGGCGCACTCCGTCATTTGTGTGTCGTGATGCGTCGCGTTGCGCTGCCACGAAGATTGGTGATTCTCCTCACAGTATGGGGCACGGGCGGGCAGGTGACCATTTTCTCGTAACCGGGCCGGGAAAAAAGAAAATCCGATTTGACCGATCTGCACGGTTTTGTGGACAGCGTTGTGGAGGAATCGGCGCGTTGTGCCTTGGCCCATCCTGCGGTTTTGCGGTCAACAGAAAAGTTTTGGTTAGAAGCCAAAAAATGCCGTTGACCAACTATGGGTAGATACGCCAGATTGTATGGGCCGAGTGAGTTGCCACTAAATCTGGTAGGAATAGCCAGAGTTGGCATAGGGCGAGGGTCGGAAAGCACTCCAAACTGACGTGCAACCGTGCAAACGGGTTCGCGCTGCCAAAGGCAGCGCCCGGTCCTTTGCGTCCCTGATCGGCGGTCAAGGCGGGCGGCACCCCGCCAGAAAACGGAATTGGTGCCGGACAACCGAATTTGGGCTGATTGATCTAGGGCGGCGGACATGAAGATTGAAAGAACATTTACCAAGGCAGGGCAGGACGCATACGCAGAATTGGACTTCGTGTCCGTCACGTCCGAGATCCGCAATCCGGATGGAACGATCGTGTTTCGCCTTGATAACATCGAGGTCCCCTCTCGGTGGAGCCAGGTCGCCAGCGACGTGATTGCTCAGAAGTATTTCCGCAAGGCCGGCGTTCCCAGCAAACTGAAAAAAGTCCGTGAGAAGGACGTGCCCGAGTTTCTGTGGCGCTCGGTTCCGGCCGACGATGCCGAATTTGGTGGCGAAACGTCTTCGAAGCAAGTGTTTGACCGCCTCGCGGGTGCCTGGGCCTATTGGGGCTGGAAGGGCGGTTACTTCTCGACCGAGGAGGACGCGCGCGCCTATTTCGACGAGATGCGTTACATGCTGGCGACACAGCGTGCCGCGCCGAACAGCCCGCAATGGTTCAACACCGGTCTGCACTGGGCCTATGGGATCGACGGCCCGGCCCAAGGTCACCACTATGTGGACTACAAGACCGGCAAACTGACCAAGTCGAAATCGGCCTATGAACATCCCCAGCCGCACGCATGCTTCATCCAGTCAGTCGACGACGACCTGGTGAACGAAGGCGGCATCATGGATCTATGGGTGCGCGAGGCGCGCCTGTTCAAATACGGCTCGGGTACCGGGACCAACTTTAGCCATCTGCGCGCAGAAGGCGAAGCGCTGTCGGGTGGCGGCAAGTCCTCGGGCCTCATGGGCTTTCTCAAGATCGGCGACCGCGCCGCTGGCGCGATCAAATCAGGCGGGACAACCCGTCGGGCAGCAAAGATGGTGATCGTCGATGCAGATCACCCTGACATCGAGCAATTCATCGAATGGAAGGTGATCGAAGAGCAGAAGGTGGCCTCGATCGTTGCCGGATCGAAGATGCACGAGAAGATGCTGAACGGCATTTTCGAGGCCATCCGCGCCTGGGACGGCGCGCAAGCGGATGCCTATGATCCCAAGAAGAATGACGCGCTGAAAACGGCGATCCGCGAGGCGAAAAAGGTCGCGATACCCGAGACTTACATCAAGCGCGTGCTGGATTACGCCAAGCAGGGCCACGACAGCATCGAGTTCCCGACCTATGATACCGATTGGGACTCTGAGGCCTACAGCTCGGTCTCGGGGCAGAACTCGAACAACTCGATCCGTGTGACCAATGCCTTCCTGAAGGCGGTCGAGAAAGATGCCGATTGGGAGCTGATCAATCGTACCGACGGCAAGGTTGCCCGCACGGTCAAAGCACGCGATCTGTGGGAAAAAGTCGGCCACGCGGCCTGGGCTTGCGCCGATCCGGGCATTCAATTCCACGACACGGTCAACGAATGGCACACTTGCCCCGAAGACGGCGAGATTCGCGGCTCGAACCCGTGCTCGGAATACATGTTCCTGGATGACACGGCCTGCAACCTGGCGTCGATGAACCTGCTGACCTTCCTGAAGGATGGCGAGTTCCAGGCGGCCGACTACATGCACGCGGCCCGTCTTTGGACGCTGACGCTGGAAATCTCGGTGACGATGGCGCAGTTCCCGTCGAAAGAGATCGCGCAGTTGTCTTATGACTTCCGTACGCTGGGTCTGGGATATGCCAACATCGGCGGGCTGCTGATGAACATGGGTTATGGCTACGACTCGGACGAGGGTCGGGCGATCTGTGGCGCACTGACCGCAATCATGACCGGCGTTGCCTACGCCACCTCGGCCGAGATCGCCGGAGAGCTGGGGCCGTTCGCCGGCTACAAGCGCAATGCCGAGCATATGCTGCGGGTTATCCGCAACCACCGTCGCGCTGCCCAGGGTGTGACCGAGGGCTATGAGAAGCTGTCGGTCAAGCCGGTGCCGCTGGATCACGCCAACTGTCCGGACAATCGCCTGATCGATCTGGCCATGAGCGCCTGGGATGAAGCGTTGAGCCTGGGCGAGAAGAACGGCTACCGCAACGCGCAGGCCACGGTGATCGCGCCGACCGGCACGATCGGACTGGTGATGGACTGCGACACCACCGGCATCGAGCCCGACTTTGCGCTGGTCAAGTTCAAGAAACTGGCCGGGGGCGGCTACTTCAAGATCATCAACCGCTCGGTGCCGTCGGCGCTGGAAAAGCTTGGCTATTCCTCGGCCCAGATCGAGGAGATCGTGTCCTACGCAGTCGGGCATGGCACCATCGGCAACGCGCCGGGGATCAACCACACCTCGCTGACCGGTCACGGGTTCGGCCCGAACGAGCTGGCCAAGATCGACGCAGCGCTGGAAAGCGCGTTCGACATCCGGTTTGTCTTCAACCAGTGGACGCTGGGCGAGGATTTCTGCACCGGCGTCCTGGGCATCCCGGCCAGCAAGCTGAACGATCCGACCTTTGACATGCTGCGCCATCTGGGTTTCAGCAAGTCGGATATCGACGCGGCCAACGACCATGTCTGCGGCACCATGACCCTGGAAGGGGCCCCGCATCTGAAGCCCGAGCACTATGCAATCTTCGACTGCGCCAACCCGTGTGGAAAGAAGGGCAAGCGGTTCCTGGGTGTTGACAGCCACATCACCATGATGGCTGCGGCGCAAAGCTTCATCTCGGGCGCGATCAGCAAGACGATCAACATGCCCAATGACGCCACGATCGAAGATTGCCAGAAGGCCTACGAGCTGTCCTGGAGCCTGGGCGTCAAGGCCAACGCGCTGTATCGCGACGGGTCCAAGCTCAGCCAGCCGCTGGCAGCGGCGCTGGTCGAGGATGACGACGAAGCGGCTGAAATCCTCGAAAGCGGCTCGATCCAGGAAAAGGCCGTGACCCTGGCCGAGAAGGTCGTCGAAAAGGTGGTGGTCAAAGAGATCATCCGCAGTCACCGCGAAAAACTGCCGCATCGTCGCAAGGGGTATACCCAAAAGGCGATCGTGGGCGGGCACAAAGTCTATCTGCGCACCGGCGAATTCGAAGATGGGCAGCTGGGCGAGATCTTCATCGACATGCACAAGGAAGGCGCTGGCTTCCGTGCGATGATGAACAACTTCGCCATCGCCGTCTCGGTCGGTCTGCAATATGGCGTGCCGCTGGAAGAGTTTGTCGACGCCTTCACCTTCACCAAGTTCGAACCGGCCGGGATGGTTCAGGGCAACGACTCGATCAAGAACGCGACGTCGATCCTCGACTACATCTTCCGCGAACTGGCCGTGTCGTACCTCGATCGCACCGACCTGGCGCATGTGAAACCCGAGGGCGCAACATTCGACGACTTGGGTCGTGGCGAAGAAGAGGGTGTATCGAACGTCTCGGAGATCAGCGACAGCGCGGCTTCGAAATCCTTGGAGGTTCTGAAACAGATCAGCTCGACCGGTTATTTGCGCAAGCGTTTGCCGCAGGACCTGATGATGTTCAACGGCGCCGCCGGCGAAGCGACCGGACTGTCCGAAGCGGCCGTGACCTTTGAAACCAAGAGCGAAACCACCGTCGTCACCGAAACGGCTACCGGGATGGATGCCCGGACCAAAGCCAAAATGCAGGGATACGAGGGTGATCCTTGTGGCGAATGCGGAAACTACACGCTGGTGCGCAACGGCACCTGCATGAAATGCAACACCTGCGGGGCAACCAGCGGGTGTAGCTAAGGCAAACGCCCCGCCAGGCGGGGTGTAGGGACCTGGATTTCCCCCCGGACTTCCGGTCCCGACGAATACGGATCAGGGCGTTGAGACTTACCCTAGGTCGCCCTGGTCCACTCGGCCGGCATGCCCGTGCTGGCCGGGAACAGGGTGGGGCGGAATATCGGTCCTTCCCACTCTCTCACGGGGCGGGTGCGCTCGTCCCATGTGCAGTCCAGGCCGCAGGCAAAAAAACACCGGGCGGTCAACGAATTGAGCCTGGACAGCAAAACTGACAGGGGGCTTCGGCCCCCTTTCTTTTTTCGACTCGGTCGGGCTGAGCGGCAGATTGCCGGGAACGGGGGTACGGATGAGGGAAGTTGTGCCGATGCGCCAGCGGGCGGCTTGGCACAGCGAAAGCTTGCGACTCCAAATGGCCCAAACGGGCAGGGATTGGCGCGAATTGCTGGAAAATCTTTGCGGCCGATGACAGTGCGGCTGAGCAGGTGTTTTGTGTGCCTGTCCGGACAGACTACCACAAACCCCCTATCAGGAGACTGACAATGAACTCTCAGAAACTGGCCGTTCTGGCCGCAGTTGCCCTCGGGTTCCCTGCGCTTGCATTCGCGCAGAGCTCGGCTGACGCAAATGGCGACGGCGTTCTGACCATCGAAGAGGTTCAGGCCGTTGTGCCCGACATGGATGCCGATGCGTTCTCGCTTTTGGACGCGAATGGTGACGGCGCTCTGGATGAGGCCGAAATCGCAGCCGCGCAAGAAGCCGGTCTGCTGCCGCCCAGCAACGGTTAACAGCTTGAAGTACGAGGCAGCCCAGAGCGATCTGGGCTGCTTTTCAATTGGTTATGCAAGCAAGTGAATGTTGAACCTGCTTCTGAGTTCCGCATCCAGCGCCGGATCGAAACGCGCCGGAGACGGAGCGCCAAGGATCTCTTCTTTGCGCGCGGTGGCCTTTTCGACCAGGTCCGGCTTGCCCAGCTCGGCCCATTCCTTGGGCGAGGTCCGGTCGCCTAGCGCTGGATAGACATAGTCGGCCTGCATCCGGCTGAGTGTTGCGTCGGTTCCCAGGTAGTGACCCGGGCCACCGAGACAGACCGACGCGATCTGGTCCAGCGCCAGCGTGTCCTCCGTGACCTCGATCCCACGAACGCATCGCAGGGCCTGACCGATCAGATCGTCACCAAGGATCAGGCTTTCAAAGCAGAAACCCAGCAGCGAAGCGTGCATGCCTGCTGCTTCGTAGACCATGTTCAGGCCGGACAGCCCGGCCATGACGTTGGAACACATCTGCTCCCATCCGGCTTGCATGTCGGGCAGTTTGGAGTCCGAAGCACCGGCTGCAGCGCCGCCGGGCAGGTCATAGAATTTGTGCATCTGGGCGCAGCCTGCCGTCAACAGGGCCTGTTCGCCAGACCCGACGCTCATCGCACCGGTCCTGAGATCAAGGCCAAAAGGCCAAGTGCCAAAAACCGCCGGGGCGCCTGGGCTTACGGCGTTTACATAAACCAGACCGGCGAGGCATTCCGCCGTAGCCTGGACAATCGCACCGGCCACCGTTGACGGGGCCGTGGCGCCCGCCATCCCGGCGGATAGCAACAGGACCGGCATCCCCGCCTTGATGCATTCTTCCATCACCTGGCAGCTCTCGGTCGCGAATTTCATCGGAGGCACGACAAAGCAGTTCGAGTTCGAGACGAAGGGCCGCTCACGCCATTTATCCTCGCCGCCAGCGATCATATGCAGCATTTCCATGGCCGGAGCTACATAGCTGGGGTCTGTGAAGGATGTTCCGACATGCTTGTAAGTCCCAGAACAACAAGCATAAATCGTGTTCAGGTCCATCTCGCGGTTGTCGGTGATGTCACGGCAGACCATGGGGCGCTGCACGAAATGGATATTGTCCAGTTGTTCGCAAATCCGCGCGGCATCGTGCAAGTCCTGCACGGTTGAGTCGCGGTAGTTGCGGCCTTGGGCGTCGACCATGCTGACGGCTGCACCGGCGGTTCCATAATGAACGCGTCCGCCGGACAGTTCGAGATCGGTTTTGCTGTCGCGGCTGTACAGCGTTACCGACCGGTTGGCGCGGGCGATCGTGCCCTCGACCAGCGCCCGGGGAAAACGGATGCGTCCGTCATCGCCCAGCGTACAGCCGGCATTGACCAGGTAATCGATCCCGCTGGGTGGCGCGTCGGCCAGACCGATGGTTTCGAGCGCATCGAGAGCGGCGGAGTGAATACGCTCCATGTCCTGTTGGCTGAGCGGTTCGTAGGTGCCGCCCTCAAGCCCCGGGCGGACGGGGCGCAGATGTTCGGGCAGGGCCGCGGCACGGGCGGCCCGTCGGGCGGCGCGGCCGCCACTGCGGGACGTTGAGCGGGAGTGGTCGTTCATGGTGAGGATTCCAAATTGAAAGTCAGGTCAAAAGGGGGAAGCTTCAACCCGTCACGGCCGTCCTCGTGCCGCACGCCCCCGATCGGCACCGATGGTGCGGCTGATCAGGCAGATCTTCCAGATATCGTTTGGCATGTGGTCCTCAACTCCTGTGACGAATGGTGTCAGGGTCCGCGCAAGCAATCTGTCCTGTTTGCGACCGATGTCGCTTTTGGCCCCGAAAATTTGGAACTTCGATGAACGCCGCAGGAAATCCTCATGCAAAGGGCGAAATATGTTATGCTTCCATTACTTATTGTTAAGATTTGCGTGACTTGAATTGATCTGACGGCACCAAAGCACATGTTTAATTGAAGTGCACATCACCGCATCTGTTGCAATCGCAAAGGGTGCTGAACGAAAACCGGAGGTCTGCATGAAACTGATCCGCGCCTTGCTGTCGGTCCTGCTGATTCCAGCGGCGCAGGTGGCGTTGGCCGAGGATTGGACCGGGCCTTATGCCGGGTTCACCTTCGGATATACCGACGCGGACGGCCCCGGCGGCAGTGGGGGCAACTCGGGCAGCATCGGCGCGAATATCGGATACGATCTGGATCTGGGCAGCTTCGTCGTCGGGGGTGAGTTGGAATATGACCGGCTGAACCTCGACCTGGGCGCTTCGGAGGGCAGTTTGGACAGCGTATCCCGCGTGAAACTGCGCGGCGGGTATGAGTTCGGGCGCGCTTTGGGCTACGTCGTGGTGGGTGCCGCGCGGGCGAATACTTCGGGCGACAGCGACACGGCGGCCGTCTACGGGATCGGCGTAGCCTACCCTCTGGGCGACCGCCTGATCATCAGTGGCGAAGCCTTGCGGCAGAATTTCAACGATGTCACGCGGTCGCGCGGCGATCTGGATACCAACACCTTCAATCTGCGCACGACCTTCCGGTTCTGAACAAAACCCGTCTCGGTCACTCGGCCGCCGTCTGGCTCGCCAACCGGGCGGCGAAGTCGCATAGGGTCTGAAGGGCAGCGGCGAACCGGTCATCGTCAATGGTCATGGCCACGCGCACATGTCCAGCGGCGGCTTGGCCGAAGCTTTCTCCGGGCATGACCGCGATGGCGTGGGTGTCCAGCAGCGCATTGGCGAAGTCTTCGCCGCTTTGCCCCGTCGCGCGGATGTCCAGCATCAGATACATCGCGCCTTGAGCCGGGATCAGGCCCACCGTGTTCTGTCGGGCCAGAACCTGCATCGCCAGGGCGCGGCGGCGGCGGAAGGGGGCCGCGACCTCTTCCTCCAGTTCGTCCCCGGCGGTCAGCGCAAAGCTGGCAGCGTCCTGAATGAATCCCGGAACCCCGTAGGTGGTGTGCGTGGCAAGGTTGATCAGATGTTCGATGGCCTCTTCGGGGCCAACGATCCAGCCACAGCGCGACCCGGTCATGGCGTGGGATTTCGACATCGAGCCCACGACCAGGGTGCGGTCGGCCATACCGGGCAGGGCGCGGGGCGACAGGTGTGCGCCGTCCCAGATCTGCGTGCCATAGACCTCGTCCGAAATCAGCCAGATGTCGCGTTCGCGGCACAGATCGGCGATCTCGGTCAGGGTCTCGCGGGAATAGACGACCCCGGTCGGGTTGTTTGGCGTGTTGATCAGCAGCGAAGCGGCACCCTCGGCCTGTTCCGTGATCAAGGCTGCGTCGGGCTGAAAGGCATCCTCGGCCCGGGTCTGAACCGCGCGCGCGATCGCGCCGGCTCCGCGGATCGTGCCGGGATAGGTCGCGTAGAATGGATCGAGATAGAGACCCACATCGCCTGGGTCGCACGCTGCCATATGTGCGGCGAACAGTGCGGCTTGTCCGCCCGGGGTGATCAGCACGTTGTGGCGCGTGGTGGGAACGCCCGTGCGGGTCTGCACCCGCGCGGCTACGGTATCGCGCAGAAGATCCGTGCCCGGCACCATGGCGTATCCGGTATGGCCCGCGCGCGCCGACCGGTCCATTTCGGCCAGGATCGAGGGGTGGGTGCGGATGTCATGCTCGCCGATGGTCAGCTCGGTCACGGCTTGGCCTTCGGCGATCATGCGGCGCGCACGATAGAACACGTCCCACCCGTCCGAACCGCCTCCGTTTAGGTGCGTGATGCGGTGCGAAAGTTTCATGGCGCGCCTCCGTTACAGCAAGTCCGCCGAATGGGTCAGAGCCGCGGTGATTTGTCAATCAGCTTCCCCCGCCGGCAATAGAAGTCTTGGCGCGCGGGACCGGGCGTGTTATGCGATGGGCCATGAACCGGAAGACCTGCATCATTATCTGCTGCATTCCCTGCTGAACTTTCACGCGGGCCGGTTTCTTTCGTTTTCTTCCCTGAGACAAGTTGCTAAGCCCGCGTCAACGCGCACGCTATTGCTGTATCCAGGAGCCAGACGCATGACGACGATCAAACTGCACAACACGCGGACCCGGACGAAGGAAGATTTCGTTCCGATCGATCCCGACAACGTGCGGATGTATGTCTGTGGTCCCACCGTGTATGACCGGGCGCATCTGGGCAATGCACGGCCCGTGGTGGTGTTTGACGTGCTGTACCGTCTGCTGCGTCACGTCTACGGGCCCGCGCATGTGACCTATGTGCGCAACTTCACAGACGTCGATGACAAGATCAACGCGACGGCCCTGGCGCGCAAGCGGGCCGGGGCCGAAGGAACGCTCGAGCAGTTGGTGCAGGAGCGGTCGGACGAGACGATCGGCTGGTACCTGCATGACATGGGCGCGCTGGGGGCGCTGGAGCCCGACCAGATGCCGCGGGCCACGCGGTATATCGACCAGATGATCGCCATGATCGAGGACCTGATCGCCAAGGGGCACGCCTATGAGGCCGAGGGGCATGTTCTGTTCGCGGTGGACAGCTGGCGCGACGAGTATGGCAAGCTGTCAGGCCGTTCGGTCGACGACATGATCGCAGGCGCGCGGGTCGAGGTGGCGCCCTATAAGAAGAACCCGATGGATTTCGTGCTGTGGAAGCCTTCGGACGATGAACTGCCCGGTTGGGAGTCGCCCTGGGGCCGGGGGCGTCCGGGCTGGCACATCGAATGCTCGGCCATGAGCTATGAGTTGCTGGGCGAGAGTTTCGACATCCATGGCGGCGGCAATGACCTGATGTTCCCGCACCACGAAAACGAGATTGCCCAGAGCAAATGCGCCCATCCGCACGGCGAATTTGCGCGCTATTGGCTGCATAACGAGATGCTGCAGGTCGAAGGCAAGAAGATGTCCAAATCACTGGGCAATTTCTTCACCGTGCATGACCTGCTGGATCAGGGCGTGCCGGGCGAGGTGATCCGGTTCGTCTTTCTGCAGACCCACTATCGCAAGCCGATGGACTGGACCGAGAAGAAGGCGCGCGAGGCCGAGGCCACGTTGCGCAAGTGGCGGGCGCTGACTGCGGGCATCGAGCCCGCACCCAGCGCGGCGCCCGAGGTGATCGAGGCGCTTGCCGATGACCTCAACACGGCGGGCGCCCTGGCCGAGCTGCATCGTCTGGCCTCGGACGGCGACGCCGCGACCTTGCTGGCCAGTGCGCGGGTCCTGGGCCTGTTGGAGCCTGACATGGGGGCCTGGGCCGAAACCGACGACGTGGATCTGTCGGCCCATGCCGACCGGCTGGCCCGTGTTCGGGCCGAGGCGATGCAGACCAAGGATTTCTCGGAAGTGGATCGGTTGAAGGCCGCTTATCTGGCGGCTGGTCTGGAAGTGCGGATGAGCAAGGACGGGGTCGAACTAGTGCCCGGCGCTGGCTTTGATGCCAGCAGGCTGGAGGGCGTGGAATGACCAAAGAGCGCCTGTACCTCTATGACACCACGCTGCGCGACGGGCAGCAGACGCAGGGCGTTCAGTTCTCGACCGCCGAAAAGGTCCAGATCGCGCAGGCGCTGGATGCTTTGGGGGTGGACTATATCGAAGGCGGCTGGCCCGGTGCGAACCCCACCGACAGCGCGTTTTTTGACGCCGCGCTCAAGACGCGCGCCTGCCTGACCGCCTTTGGCATGACCAAGCGGGCCGGGCGCTCGGCCGAGAATGACGACGTGCTGGCCGCCGTCATGAACGCCGGCACGCGGGCGGTCTGTCTGGTCGGAAAGTCGCATGACTATCACGTGACCGACGCGCTGGGGATCTCGCTGGAGGAAAATGTCGAGAACGTCCGCGCCTCAGTCGCGCATATCGTGGCGCAGGGGCGCGAGGCGTTGTTCGACGCCGAGCATTTCTTTGACGGCTACAAGGACAACCCCGCCTATGCCATGCGGGTCTGCCAGGCTGCGCTGGAGGCCGGTGCCCGTTGGGTGGTGTTGTGCGACACCAATGGCGGCGCGCTGCCGGCCGAAGTGGGGCGGATCGTGTCCGAGCTGATCGCGGCGGGTTTTCCCGGCGACCGGCTGGGCATCCACACCCACAACGACACCGAAAATGCCGTGGCCTGTTCTCTGGCGGCCGTGGATGCCGGCGCCCGCCAGATCCAGGGCACATTGAACGGCCTGGGTGAGCGGTGCGGCAACGCCAACCTGACCGCGCTGATCCCGACGCTGCTGTTGAAGGAGCCTTATGCCTCGACCTTCGAGATCGGGGTCAGCCGCGATGCGCTTACCGGTCTGACCCGCATCAGCCGCATGCTGGACGACATCCTGAACCGGGTGCCCAGCAAACAGGCGGCCTATGTCGGCGCCTCGGCCTTTGCGCACAAGGCCGGGCTGCATGCCAGCGCGATCCTCAAGGACCCCTCGACCTATGAACATGTCGATCCGGCCACCGTGGGCAATGCGCGGATCATTCCGATGTCGAACCAGGCGGGCCAGTCGAACCTGCGCAAACGCCTGACCGAGGCCGGGTTGCAGGTCGAGCCTGGCGACCCGGCGCTGGGGCGCATCCTGGAACGGATCAAGGTGCGCGAGGCCGATGGGTATTCCTATGACACCGCGCAGGCCAGTTTCGAACTGCTGGCCCGCGATGAACTGGACCAGCTGCCGCAATTCTTTGAGGTCAAGCGCTACAAGGTCACGGTCGAGCGGCGCAAGAACAAGTACAACCAGATGGTCAGCCTGTCCGAGGCGGTCGTCGTGGTGAAGGTGGACGGTGAGAAGAAGTTGTCGGTCAGTGAGTCGATGGACGAGAGCGGCAGCGACCGTGGCCCGGTGAACGCGCTGGCCAAGGCGCTGGCCAAGGATCTGGGGCAGTACTCGCCCATCCTGGACGATATGCACCTGGTGGACTTCAAGGTGCGCATCACCCAAGGCGGGACCGAGGCGGTGACCCGCGTCATCATTGACAGCGAAGACGGGCAGGGGCGGCGTTGGTCCACGGTTGGGGTCAGCGCGAACATCGTCGATGCCTCGTTCGAGGCGCTGCTGGAAGCGATCCAGTGGAAGCTGGTGCGCGATTGCAGCCCGCAATCGGTGGTGGCCGAGTGAGCGTGCCCTTCGACGACGACGTCAAGGCCTGCGCGGCGCTGGTCCACCGGGCCGACCCTGATCGGTTCATGGCCGCGATGGCGGCGCCGGTTCAGGCGCGGGCTGTGCTATTTCCCATCTATGCGATGAATATCGAGGTCGCCCGCGCGCCGTGGGTCACCCAAGAGCCGATGATCGCGGAAATGCGCCTGCAATGGTGGCGCGACGCGCTGCAGGAGATCGCTGAAGGACCCACGGTGCGGCGGCACGAGGTGGTCACGCCCCTGTCGCGCGTCCTGTCCCCGCATCTGGCGGCGATTCTGGATGAATATGTGGCCGTAAGGCGTTGGGATATCTACCGGGATCCGTTCGAGGATAAGGAACACTTCGAGGCATACCTGACCCACAGCGCGGGCTCGCTGATGGTCGCCTCGGCGCAAGCCCTGGGTGCCGCCGACGAAACGGTCCTGCGCGACTTTGGCTATGCGGTCGGTGTGGCGAACTGGTTTCGCGCCATCCCCGAGCTTGAAGCCCGCGGGCGCGTCCCCCTGTTGGATGGGACACCGGACGGGGTGCGCCAATTGGCCGAGCGCGCGCTGGACCGGATGGCCGCGGCCCGGGCGCGTCGCGCCGATGTTTCGGATCAGGCGCGCCCTGCGCTTTATGGCGGCTGGCAGGCAGACCGCGTCCTGCGTCATGTGCTGGCTGAGCCCGGTCGGGTCGCTGCTGGTGCGCTGAACGTGGGCGAGATCCGACGGCGCGTGTCACTGATCTGGACCGCGACCACCGGTCGGTGGTGATCAGGAGAGTTTGGCCTCGCGGGGTCTGAGCACCAGCCACAGCAGCGCGCCGCCCGCCAAAGTCAGCAACGGCACCATCGCCAGGTTGACGGCGGTCCATCCCTCGACCGGGGACCCGCCAGAACAGTTCATCAATCCGCCCGAGGCCAGCGACGCAATCGTCACGCCTCCGAACACCAGCAGGTCGTTCAGGCCCTGCACGCGGCCGCGTTCATGCACATCGTGCTCGGCCGCCAGCATGCTGGTGGCACCGATGAAGCCGAAGTTCCAGCCGATGCCAAGCAGCACGAGGGCCAGAAAGAAGTTCCCGATCTCAACGCCCTGCAGCGCGACGACACCCGCGCCGCCCAAAATCGCCAACCCGATGGCAACCATCTTCTCGGCCCCGAACCGGGCGATCAGATGGCCGGTGAAGAAACTGGGAACGTACATCGCCAAAACGTGGCTGGTGACCACATCCGCCGCATCACCTTCGGAGAAGCCACAGCCGACAACGGCCAGCGGCGTCGAAGTCATCACAAGGTTCATCAGCGCGTATGAGACCATGGCACAGATGATGGCCACGGCGATGCGCGGGGTTTTAAGCAGTTCGAGCCGCGACCGGCCTTTGGGTGCATCCTGCGATGGGCGGTCGGGTGTCGGTATGTCCAGAAACAGGAACAGGACCGAACCGATGACGTTCACCGCGATCACCGCGAAATAGGTGCCCAGAAACGGAATGACATAGGCCTGCGAGGTCAGTTTGACGATCTGCGGCCCGATGATGGCCGCAGCCAGACCGCCAGCCATGACGTAAGAGATCGCCTTGGGCCGGAATGCGTCCGACGCGGTATCGGCGGCGGCAAAGCGATAGAAGCCATGTGCGCTCATGTAGATGCCGGTCAGCAGGCTGCCGACAAGAAAGACGGGGAACGACCCTAGGTACAGGCCATAGGCTCCTACGGCGCCGCCCACCGCTCCGGCGGTTGCGCCGACGAGGAACCCGGCGCGGCGGCCCCAGCGCTGCATGATGGCCGAGACCGGCGTGGCCGCCAGCATCGACCCCAGAACGATCAGCGAAATCGGCAGCGTGGCGAGGCAGGCGTTGCTGGCCAGCGACTGGCCCGCCAATCCGCCGACGATGAAGATCATCGGCATCTGTGCGCCCAGAATCGCCTGCGCCGCCACCAGAACGGCAACGTTGCGCGTGGCGCGGGTATCGTCGGGGGCGGTGCTGGTCATCGTCATGCGCAAATGGGTATCGGCGAACCGGCGGACATACAAGCGGGTTGCATATGCGACAAAGCAGCCTAACCTGCGCCCCGAACCGCCACCCGGAGCAGCCATGACCGTTGGTCGAATTATCGAGACACCAGAATGCGTTGCGGAAGGGGCCGAGTGGCTGTCTGACGCCTGTCCGCGCATGGCGCACGCGATCGAACTGACCCGCCCGCTGCCCCTGCGCCGCCGGCCCGACGGCTTCGCGCAACTGCTCAGCGCCATCGTCAGCCAGCAGGTCAGCGTGGCCTCGGCCAACGCGATCTGGGGGCGGATGCAGCAGGCCGGCCTGACCGGGCCGCGCAAGATCAAATGGGCCACCGATGATGAGCTGCGCGCTGTGGGGCTGAGCCGCCAGAAGATCCGCTATGCCCGTGCGCTGGCCGATGCGCGGATCGACTACAAGGCCCTGCGCCAGGCACCCGATGACGTGGTCATTGCGACCCTGACGCAAGTGCCGGGCATCGGGGTCTGGACGGCCGAGATCTATGCCATGTTCTCGCTGGGGCGGGCGGATGTGATCGCGCCCGGCGATCTGGCCCTGCAGGAGGCCGCACGGATGCTGTACGGCCTGCCGGATCGGCCGACCGACAAGGCGCTGCGGCAAATGGCCGAGGCGTGGTCGCCGTGGCGGTCGGTTGCAGCCCGGGTTCTGTGGGCCTATTACCGCGTGGCCAAGGATAGGGAAGGGATCAGATGACACGGGTTTTGAACGCGCTCCGCAAAGAGCCGGTTTCGGGCGACACGCGCTCGGTCGTGGTGTTCGTGCACGGCTATGGCGCCAACGGGGCCGATCTGCTGGGGCTTGCGGATGTTCTGGGCGAACACCTGCCCGACACGCTGTTCGTGGCCCCCGACGCGCCCGAGCAGATCCCCGGCATGCCCAACGGGTATCAGTGGTTTCCGATCCCGTGGATCGACGGCTCGTCCGAGGAAGAGGCTCGGCGCGGCATGGAAATGGCGGTCGAGGATTTCAACGCCTTTCTCGATGCCCAGATGGTGGACGAGGACGTGCTGCCCGAGCAGGTGGTGCTGTTCGGCTTTTCCCAAGGCAGCATGATGAGCCTGCACGTGGCCCCGCGCCGCGAAGACCCGGTGGCCGGCGTGATCGCGTTTTCGGGCCGCCTGCTGGAGCCGGACCTGCTGGCCGACGAGGTGGTCAGCCGGATGCCTGTACTGCTGGTTCATGGAGATGCCGATGACGTGGTGCCGCCGCAATCGCTGCCCGAGGCCGCCGAGGCCCTGCAGCGCGCAGGCTTCAAGGAGGTCTTTGCTCATGTCATGAAGGGCACCGGCCACGGTATCGCGCCCGACGGGCTGGGCGTCGCCTTGGCCTTCATGCGCGACAAGCTGAGCCTGTGACGCGGCAGGGTCACCCCCACAGGTGACCCTCGGCAAACTCCACCGAATTTCCGGCCGGGTCTCGCACATAGAGCGATCGTGCCCCGTTGGGCCAGTCAAACTCGGCTTCGACCGGGACGTTCCAGTCCAGCAGATGCTTGCGCATCAACGCGATCTGGTCGCGCGTCAGGATCAGGCACACATGGCCCGGACCGCGTGCGCCATGTGGCGGCACCGGCAGGCCGGGGTTGGTCGGGGGCTGTTCTGTCTGGTCGGGGTTGAACAACAGCAACACCGAGGCGCCGACCCGGAAGAACACGTGCCGGCCCTTGACGCGCTGAATGCGTTCCAGGCCCAGAACCTCGCCATAGAACCGTTCGGCGGCGTCCAGATCATCGACATACAGCGCGGCCTCGAGAATGCCCGAAGGCGACGGGATTCCGGCTGCTACTTTCATGGCAACATGATAGCGGACAGCGCCGAAAAAGTCACCGCCGCGGACGCCGGTCCCGCTTGCGTTGGGGTGCGGTTTCCAGAACGGGCATCGGCAGGCTGTCCCAGCTGCCGGGGGCGAGATCGTCCAGAGTCCAGTCTCCGATCCGGGCGCGGATCAGGCGCAGGGTGGGGTGGCCGACGGCGGCCGTCATGCGGCGCACCTGCCGGTTGCGCCCCTCGCGCAGGGTCAGTTCCAGCCAGCAATCCGACACCGTCTTGCGTTCGCGGATTGGGGGCGTGCGTGGCCACAGACCCTCGGGTTCGTCGATCAGCCGCGCCTTGGCTGGGCGGGTCATGCCGTCATTCAACTCGACCCCGTCGCGCAGGGCCCGAATGGCAGCCGCATCCGGGATGCCCTCGATCTGGGCCCAATAGGTTTTGGGCATTTTGTGCTTGGGATCCGAGATCTGGGATTGCAGCCGCCCATTGTCGGTCAACAGCATCAGCCCCTCGCTGTCACGGTCCAGCCGCCCGGCCGGATAGACCCCCGGCAGGTCGATGAAATCCGACAGGGTGCTGCGGGGCGAGTCGGCATTTTGCCGGTCGGTGAACTGCGGCAGCACGTCAAAGGGTTTGTTGAAGCGGATGAACCATGACATGAGCTCCGCCATACTCTCAGTTCCGGACCTGCGCAAGCTGTGGATAACTGTCACGTGATTGTTACGGATTCAGAATAGTCCGTTACCGAGATGTTGTGGAAAAACAGGACTTGTCAGAGTTTTAACACGATATATAGTTAAGTTAAGACCGGGGCGGGTGCTCCCCGCTCTGGTGTCCCATACAGGCAGCCGAGAGCGAGGAGCGATTCAGCCATGGACGGAGATTTCAGGACCGAATTTGTCAGGGAGCCAGGTGCCCTCAAGCACCATCCGGCATTGGTTTTGAACGCCGATTATCGCCCGCTTTCCTACTATCCGCTGTCGCTGTGGCCCTGGCAGGAGGCGATAAAGGCCGCCTGGCTGGACCGGGTCGATATCGTCGCCGAGTATGACGAAGTGGTCCGCAGCCCGAGTACGGTGATCCGAATACCGTCGGTTGTTGTCCTGAAAGACTATGTGAAACCCAGAAAGCGCGTGGCCTTCACGCGCTTTAATTTATTTCTTAGGGATGAATTCCGCTGCCAGTACTGCGGCAGCCGGGGCGAACTGACTTTCGACCACGTCGTGCCGCGTGCAGCAGGGGGCGTCACCAGTTGGCAGAACGTGGTGGCCGCCTGCAGCCCATGCAATCTGCGCAAGGGGTCGAAATCGCTGCGTCAGGCGGGGATGAGCCTGCGCAAGCCGCCTCGGCAGCCTGACGCCAGTATGCTGCAGAATATCGGACGGAAATTTCCGCCGAACCACCTGCACGAAAGCTGGATCGACTTTCTGTATTGGGATGCGGAACTGGACGCACAGTAGGGTCAGCGCGCGCGCCAGGCGGCCAGCCACACCAGAACCAGACCTGCGGACAGCAGTGCGTTCCACCCAGCCATGGACAGCCCAAACATTTCCCACGGGATATCATCGCACCGCACCAATGGGGCGGCCATGATCTGCTCCATCAACTCCTCGGCGGACAGGCCGCTGATACTGCCCGATGTGCAACTGGACGGACCTTCCCACAGGCCGCGCTCGACCCCGGCGTGATAGACGCCGATGCCGGACGTGGCGGCGGCGGCGGCGGCGCCGAGGAGGGGCAGCAGGCGAACGCCCGGAAATGCAAAAGCCAGCACGCCGAGCAGCACAGCCGCACCATGCGGGTAGCGTTGCCAGATGCACAATTTACACGGGGCCATGCCGCCCAGATATTGGAACCCCCAAGCCGCAAGAAGCAATGCTGCAGACCCACCCGCGGCCAGCAAAATGAGTGTCCGTTTCCGCGTCATATGTATTTCACCACCAGAAATCCGCCGATCAGAAGAATGATGAACAAGGTGAACATCAGCCCAAGCCGCTTTTCGATGAAGTCCCGGATAGGCTCGCCAAAGCCCCAAAGCAACCCGGCGACGATGTAGAACCGCAAAGCGCGGGCGAGAATCGAAGTGGCGATGAAAGTTCCCAGCGGCATTCCCGTCCAACCGGACATGATCGTGATGACCTTGTACGGGAAAGGCGTAACACCGGCGGTCAGAACGGCCCAGAACCCGAAATCGTTGAACCGCTGGTTGAATTCCTGCATCGCGTGACCCTTGCCCATCGCTTCGAGGATGGGTTGTCCGATGCTGTCGTAGAAAAACGCGCCGATTGCGTATCCCAAAAGCCCGCCCAGGACCGAGAACACCAGCGCGACGGTGGCAATCAGCCATGCCCGCGATGGGCGGGCCAGAATCATAGGGATCATCAGCACGTCGGGTGGAATCGGAAAGACCGAGCTTTCGATGAATGCCACAAATGCCAACACCCACAGGGCGTGCGGGTGGTCGGCCAGTCGGATCGTCCGATCATAAAGCGATTGCAGCATCAGCGCGTGTTCCCAAGCTTTGTCATGACGAGGCAAACCACGCGTCCGACGGGGCGTCAACCGATCTGTCCCGGGCTGATCGTCGATTGACCGATTTTTGCCTCTGGACCTTCGGCGAGATGGGCGGTAATTCAATGCGCGTGGCCCAAGTGGCGGAATGGTAGACGCAGGGGATTCAAAATCCCCCGCCTTCACGGGCGTGAGAGTTCGAGTCTCTCCTTGGGCACCACCACCGCAACCGTTTTGCTATAGTGTTCAGGGCATTTGCTCTGTCAATTGTCGCGTGTGCGGCTGACTGCGGCACGGGCATCCGGCCTCGAATTGGTGCAACGAAACTGTACACGGAACAGTGGGATCCGGACCGTCTTCGATGCAATATCGGGCGCGGCGGTAGAGTTTCCAGATCGTCAACTATAGCTACAACAAGGGTCGTCTGTGTCTCCGCTGCACGGTGTCTCTGGCAGCGTATCCGCGCGTGTCTGGGCGCTGAAGTGGGCGCATTCCAGAGTGACGTGATCCTTTAAGCTCGCGCAATATGAATACGGCCGCTTTGGGTGCAGAGCCGTCAAACACTTGAAAGAACGCGATTATGGTACAGCGTCACCGGGACAGGCCGTGACGCCATCATTTGGCCATAGAAATTGGTGAAACAAAGAGCCGTGACAGGCACTGACGTGATATCGAAGCAGGCTATGACGAGAAGGGTTGGCTGGCACGGCTGTGCAGTTGCCATGCCTTTTGAGCTTTGCAATAACGGACCTCATAGTTCCCCGTCCCGGGTAATGATTATAGTTGGTTGATTTATGTGCAAAATCCTTGTGGTAGATCTGGATGGCACTCTTTTGAAGAGTGACATGCTGTACGAAAGCTTTTGGTCGGCTTTCGGACGGAACTGGCGCAGCCCGTTTCACTCCGCCGCGGCTCTGTTGGGTGGACGCGCTTCTTTGAAACGTTACCTGGCCGAAGAGGCCGAAATTGACGTCACCTCGTTGCCTTATGATCCCAAGGTGGTGGAGTACGTCGAGAAATGGCGCGCTGATGGCGGCAAGACCGCCCTTGTGACGGCCTCGGATGAAGGCATTGCCCAAAGCATCGGAGCCCATCTGGGTATTTTTGACGAGGTTTATGGCTCCGACGGGTCGCTGAACCTGAAAGGTGAAAACAAGGCCGAGTTTCTGGACGAACGCTTTGGACCGGGCGGATACGCCTATATGGGCGATTCCCACGCCGATCTGGCGGTGTGGCGAAGGGCCAATCTGGCGGTTTCCGTGAACGCGGGGCTGGGACTGGCGAAACAAGCGGAAGCGGTCGCACCCAAGGTCGAGCATCTGCACACACACGAAGTGACCGCCCGGTCCTATCTCAAGGCGCTGCGTCCGCATCAATGGATGAAGAACCTGCTGGTCTTTTTGCCGATGCTGGCGGCCCATCAACTGACGGGGCAGGTGTTTTGGTTGTCGTTGCTGGCTTTCATATCGTTCAGCCTGATCGCATCCAGTGTCTATGTTCTGAATGACTTGCTGGACCTTGCAGCAGATCGGGCGCATCCGCGCAAACGCGCGCGGCCGTTTGCTTCGGGCAGCATTCCGATTTCGTCCGGAACGTGGATGGCTGCCGGTTTGCTGATTTCAGGCTCGGTCATTGCAGCCACGGTCGGGCTGGAGTTTTTCCTGGTGATGGTGGCGTATTATGCACTGACGACCGGGTACTCATTGTATCTTAAGCGCCAGTTGGTCATCGACATCTGTGTCTTGGCCGGCCTTTACACGACCCGGATCGTGGCGGGTGGAGCGGCCACAGGGTTGGAGCTTTCAGTCTGGCTCCTGGCATTTTCGATGTTTCTGTTCCTGTCGCTTGCGGCGGTCAAAAGGCAGGCCGAGTTGGTGGACTATGCGGCACGCGGTAAACTGTCGGCAACCGGGCGCGGCTATCACGTGGATGACCTTCCGATTATCTCCATGATCGCCGTCAGCGCGGGTTATGTCGCCGTTCTGGTGATGGCACTCTACGTCAGCTCGCCGGCGGTGGTGCAGCTCTACTCCTACCCGCAGGCCCTGTGGGGCGTGTGTGCTGTTCTGCTGTTCTGGATCACCCGGACCGTCATGATTACGCATCGTGGCAACATGCACGATGATCCCGTGATCTACGCGGCCAAGGACCCGGTCAGCCTGCTTTGCTTTGCCATAATTTTGCTGTTCGTCGTCGCGGGGTCAATGCCGTGACGGTTCAGGGATTGATTCTGCGCTATTCCGCCTTTGCCATCGTGGCGATGGCCTTGAACCTGGCCGCGCAGCGCGCAGTCCTGTCGCTTGGCGAGGGTGGCTGGTACTTCGCGGCTGCAGTGTTTGCGGGTACTCTGGTCGGCCTTGTGGTCAAGTACACCCTCGACAAGCACTGGATTTTCTATGACCGGCAGACGGGACTGAAGGCCCATGGTCAGAAATTTTCGCTGTATACGGCGATGGGTGTGGTCACCACCGCAATTTTTTGGGGTACCGAGACGGCCTTTTGGGTGGTTTGGAAAACCGATCTCATGAGGGAGGTTGGCGCGGTTATCGGGCTGACAGTGGGTTACGTGATAAAGTACCATCTCGATAAGCGCTTCGTATTCAACACCGGCTCGGCGGAGGCGCGGGCATGAGGCTTTCCGGCTGGGGCAGGTACCCCGTTCTTGAGACCAGCGTGATCGCGCCGCGCAGCGTCGAAAGCCTTCGATCGGTCGTGCGGGAGGGACCCGATGTGATCGCGCGCGGCAATGGACGCGCCTACGGGGACAGCGCAATTGGGCGCACGACAACCGTACACACCCGGCATCTGAACAGGATGGTGTCCTTCGACAACCAGACCGGAGTGCTGGTTGCCGAGGCGGGGGTTCTGCTGGGCGACGTGATCGCAGCGTTTCTGCCCCGGGGTTGGTTTCCGATCGTTACACCGGGCACCAAATTCGTCACGATCGGCGGCGCCATCGCCGCAGATGTTCATGGCAAAAACCACCACCGTGTCGGTAGTTTCCGCCACTGTGTCGAATGGGTTGAGGTGATGGGCGATGATGGGGAAATCACCCGATGCAGCCGCGCCTCGAACAGCGCATTGTTCGACCACACCTTGGGCGGCATGGGCCTTACCGGGATCATCGTACGGGCCGCGGTTCGGTTGCAGCCGGTCGAGACAGGTTGGATCAAGCAAAAGACCATAGCCGCACCCAGCCTTCAGGATGCGATGAATGCATTCGAGGCCGCACAGGATGCAACATACTCGGTCGCGTGGATCGACTGCTTGTCCACAGGCCGAAACCTGGGGCGGTCTCTGGTGATGCTGGGAGAACACGCTGCGGTCTCGGACCTGCCGGGGCGGTATGCCAGGCAACCCCTGATCTGCCCGACCAAGCGCAAAAAATCCGTGCCGATGGATCTGCCGTCGTTTGCCTTGAACCGCCATACGGTTCGGGCATTCAACGCCGGTTACTATTGGATGGGGGTTCGAAACGGCGACACCAAGCTGGTGAACTGGGATACGTTCTTTTATCCGCTGGACGCCATATTGGGATGGAACCGTATCTACGGTCGTAGCGGCTTTGCCCAGTTTCAATGCGCGTTGCCTATCCACCGTTCACGCGCCGGTCTGACCGAGCTTTTGCAAGCTATCGCTGGCAAGGGCATGGGTTCGTTTCTGTCCGTGCTGAAACGGTTCGGCCCGCAGGACAGTCCGTTTTCCTTCCCCATGGAGGGATACACGCTGGCGCTTGATTTCCCGATTTCCGACAAAACGCTCATTCTCATGGACAAGCTGGATCGGATCACCCTGGAACATGGTGGACGGTTCTACCTGGCCAAAGACAGCAGAATGTCGGCCAATACTTTGAACAGATCAGACGATCGCGTGACCCGATTCCGCGAGGCGCGCAACGTCAATGGGTGGCGGGACCGGTTCCGCTCGGCCCAGTCAGAAAGGCTTGAAATATGACAATGGAACACGTTCTCGTTCTTGGTGCCCGGTCGGATATCGGCAAGGCCATCGCTCATGAGTTTGCCGAGCGGGGGCACCCGGTCCAGCTGGCCGCCCGGAATGCTGAGACGCTCGAGGCCGACAAGGCCGATATCGAACTGCGCTATGGTGTCGGGGCAACGTTGCACGAGTTCGACGTTCTGGAAACCGGCAGCTTCGATGGGTTCATCGATGCGTTGCCTGATTTGCCGGGGATCGTCGTGTGCGTTGTCGGGTACATGGGCGAGCAGACCGAGAATGAAGGGGACGCTGCCGCGGCTTCTCTGGTGATGCGCAGCAACTTCGAAGGGCCGGCTCAGATCCTCGGAGCGTTTGCCAACCGGTTTGAAGAGCGCGGATCGGGTACGATTGTGGGTGTCAGTTCCGTGGCCGGTGATCGGGGCCGGGCGACCAACTATGTTTACGGATCGGCCAAGGCCGGCCTGACTGCTTTTCTGTCCGGCTTGCGCAACCGGCTCGCCAAGAAAGGCGTGCATGTCGTGACGGTTCTTCCGGGATTCGTCGACACACAAATGACCGAAGGAATGGACTTGCCCGAGCGTCTGACGGCGCAGCCGTCCGAAGTTGCCGCCGCAACGGCCCGGGCGGTCGAGCGCGGTCGGAACGTGATCTACGTTAAGCCGATTTGGCAATTGATCATGGCGATCATCCGAAACATCCCCGAGCCGGTGTTCAAGAAGCTCAGCATCTGACCTCGCGTTGCCGGGTGGCCTCGTCACTCATTGCCGTCTTTAGACGAAGTCGCGCGCGAGTTGTCGCTGGCTGCGAGGGCCTGAATGCAGCCCACGACAAAAAACGGCATGAAGTACATGACCAGCCGACCGATATTGAACTGTACGTTCAACATGGCGATGAGCGAGAAAAACGCCAGCAGCGCCAAAACGTCCGTCCGGCGCAGGACCCGATTTGCAGCTTGACCAGTCACGGCAATCCACCAGCAGGCGGTCAGAACCAACAACGGCCAGACGTTCAGATACAGTCCTTTGACACTTGTGCTGCCTTTTAAAGTGGACAGCGCGCTGGAGATGAATTGCCCAATATCTCTCTGATTGTCGTTCACGCCCGGAAACGGAAATGCGGTAATGACAACCAGAAATCCAACGAACAGGCAAAACAGGGCGGCCGTGACCTTGGCCTCGTCGCTGCGCGAGGACATTATTGCCAATGCGCGCAGACCAAAGATCAGCAGCGTCACGATGATGATCTTTTCATTGATGAACGCGCCAAGAAACACGGTAAGAACAAACCACTTCCATTTCTTCTCGGCAGCCAACAAAAGGGCCACCGTCAATGGAAAGACCGATATGCCGTCATTGCCTTCCAGCGCCAGAAACTGCCCCAGAAACAGAACTGACGCGGCGCCGATGAATGCCCATTGCGCAGTGGTTCCAACACGCCGCAGCAAATAGGCGTAAACCAGAAGCGCCGTCAGGACCAGGTAGAAGACGTTGGCGGCACACATCGCGGCCAGAGCCTTGGCGTCGGCAACGCTGTCAGGAAGAAAGACTTCTCCTGACCCGGTAGACAGTGACACGAACGGCAGATTGTAGAACGGCAGCGCAAGTATGACCGAGCCTATGCGGTAAACATGCGGCGAAGGGGGAACGCGGCCACGCTCTTCATCCAGAAGATACAGCAGGTAGTGGGAATAGTCGTCGAAAGAGACCGCGCCGAAGTAAACGACGCGATATGTGTCGAAAAACATCTCTCCGGCGGCGACCGTAAAGACCAGCGCCAGAAACAAATGCCAGCGGAACTCGCTGATTGATGACGATTTGCTTTGCAAAGAAGAATAACCAATCACGCTGTGAACTCACACGAACAGGAAAAAACAAATAACCGATTGTCAGAAAACAAAAAATCTTCGAACTCAGCGACCTGATAGATCATACTTGACGCGCCGCGGACCGGTCAACACGGTGCGACACCCATAGTTGCGGGGTCAAGCCGGGGAAATTTTCGGGTTCTACGTCATATGTGCGTCCCGGCGCCGGGGTCGGGCGCATAACGCTTGACAACAGCGGTACGGGCAACAAACCATCGTGACTGTTGGGAGAATTCGGGAAAATTTGAGCTCATCCGTTGCCTGCTCATGCGGATTGTCATAATGGCTCGTCCCCCGGACAAGGGGCCTTTGGCCTGTCTTCCGTCCACAATAAGAATCTTGGGAGTTCCTAAATGATCAAGAAAAGCAAGCTCAGCCTCGGCGCGGTCGTGACCGCTGCCCTCATGGCTCCGGCGGCTTATGCCGAAGAATTCATCACCATCGGCACCGGCGGTGTGACCGGCGTGTACTATCCCACCGGTGGCGCGATCTGCCGTCTGGTGAACAAGGGCCGCAAAGAACATGGCGTGCGTTGCTCGGTCGAATCGACGGGTGGATCGGTCTACAACATCAACACCATTCGCGAAGGCGAGCTGGAATTCGGTGTGGCCCAGTCCGACTGGCAGTACCATGCTTACAACGGCACGTCGAAATTCGAGGAAAACGGCCCGTTCGAAGAGCTGCGCGCCGTATTCTCTGTCCACCCCGAGCCGTTTACGGTGGTGGCCCGTGCCGATTCCGGCATCAAGAACTTCGAAGACCTGAAGGGCAAGCGCGTCAACATCGGCAACCCCGGTTCGGGTCAGCGCGGCACCATGGAAGTTCTGATGGAAGCCCTGGGCTGGACCACGGATGACTTCGAACTGGCAACTGAGCTGAAGGCCGCCGAACAGTCGGCCGCGCTGTGTGACAACCAAATCGATGCGATGGTCTACACCGTCGGCCACCCGTCCGGTTCGATCCAGGAAGCCACCACTGCGTGCGACTCGGTTCTGGTGAACGTCAGCGGCGAAGCCGTTGACAAGCTGGTTGCCGACAACTCGTTCTACCGTACGGCCACCATCCCCGGCGGCATGTATCGCGGTTCGGACGCTGACACCCAGACCTTCGGTGTGGGCGCGACCTTCGTGACTTCGGCAAACGTGTCTGACGATGCGGTGTACGCGGTTGTCAGCTCGGTCTTCGAGAACTTCGACGACTTCAAAAAGCTGCACCCGGCCTTCGCCAACCTCAAGCCTGAGGAAATGATCAAGGACGGTCTGTCGGCTCCGCTGCATCCGGGCGCCGAGAAGTACTACAAAGAAAAAGGCTGGATCCAGTAATCCACCTTCAAGTCCAGAAACGAGGCGCTGTTCGCGCCTCGTTTTCACCGGTGAGAGGCCGGTAATACCAAAACTGCGCCGGAAACCGGCCGTTGGACGGGGAGACATTTGATGAGCGCTGATCAACAGGGCAATCGTCCGTTATCCGAAGAAGAACTACAGGAACTGGTCGCATCCTCGGATGCGGGGGCGCGGGACCCGGCTGGCAATGTCGGCTTGTTCCTGGCGATCGTGGCCGCGATCTGGTCGATCTTTCAAGTCGTTCTGGCGTCACCGATTGCCAACTATGTGCTGCCCGGCAGCGTTGTGAACAACGCGCGTCAGTTTCATTTGGCCTTCGCGATGTTCCTGGCCTTCGCGGCTTATCCAGCGCTTAAATCCAGTCCGCGAAACTATATTCCGATCCAGGATTGGATCATGGGTGTACTGGGGGCCGGTGTTGCCCTTTACGGCTATTTCTTCTATGACAAGATCGTCAATGCGGGCGGTCTGGCGGATGATGTCGACAAGTGGATCGCCCTCGGTGGCTTGATCCTGCTGTTCGAAGCCGCGCGGCGCGCGCTTGGCCCCGCCATGGCGATCATTGCGACGATCTTCCTGGCCTATGTGTTCTTCGGCTCGTCCGAGTGGGTGCCCGAGGTGATCCGCTGGAAAGGCGCTAGCCTGAAAAAGGCGATGAGCCACATGTGGATCACGTCCGAGGGTGTGTTCGGCATCGCCTTGGGTGTTTCGACGAAATTCGTGTTCCTCTTCGTTCTGTTCGGCGCTTTGCTGGATAAGGCCGGGGCAGGGAATTACTTCATCAAGATGGCCTTCGGCGCGCTGGGTCACCTGCGCGGCGGTCCGGCCAAAGCCGCCGTTGTCGGTTCGGCCGCAACCGGCCTGATTTCGGGCTCGTCCATCGCCAACGTCGTCACCACCGGCACCTTCACCATCCCGCTGATGAAGCGCGTAGGCTTTACCAGCGAGCAGGCCGGCTCGGTCGAGGTTGCAAGTTCGGTCAACGGCCAGATCATGCCGCCCGTGATGGGCGCCGCCGCCTTCCTGATGGTGGAGTACGTGGGCATCTCGTATGTCGAGGTCATCACCCACGCCTTCCTTCC
Organism: Ruegeria arenilitoris; assembly: GCF_013032855.1. Lineage (GTDB taxonomy): Bacteria > Pseudomonadota > Alphaproteobacteria > Rhodobacterales > Rhodobacteraceae > Ruegeria > Ruegeria arenilitoris. The sequence goes on along the minus strand of NZ_WQDA01000003.1, from coordinate 651,162 downwards.
GGCGGCGATTTCCTACATTGCGCTGGTCTACATCGTCCATCTCGAGGCCGTGAAGCGGAACATGCCCACTCTGGGCGACCGCGACGTGCATCTGGCGCGGACGGTCGTGGGGATGCTGATGTTCTTCCTGGTGTTTGCGGGGCTCTGCTATGGTTCGCAGTTCCCGGTGGATGCTGTCACAAGCTGGGCGCCGTCCAGCGCTGGTCTGATCCTGAGCCTGGCGGTGTGCGCCGTCTATGTTGCTCTGCTGTACCTGGCGGCTCAGGTTCCCGACCTTGAGCCCGATGACCCGAACGCGACCGAAGTGAAGCTGCCGGTGATCTCCGAGATCTACAAGGCCGGCCTGCATTACCTGCTGCCGATCATCGTTCTGGTCTACTTCCTTATGATCGAACAGAAGTCGCCGGGTCTGTCGGCCTTCTGGGCGACCGCGCTGCTGTTCGTGATCCTGCTGACGCAGAAACCGCTCAAGGCGATCTTCCGGGGGCAGAGCAATCTGGCAAACTCCTTTGTCGATGGGGTTGCCGATCTGTGGCAGGGCCTGATCGACGGCGCGCGCAATATGATCGGCATTGCGCTGGCCACGGCCACGGCAGGCGTGATCGTCGGCACCGTGACCCTGACCGGTGTGGGGCAGGTGATGGCCGATCTGGTCGAGTTCCTGTCCGGCGGCAATCTGATCCTGATGCTGGTGATGGTCGGGCTGCTCAGCCTGATCCTGGGCATGGGTCTGCCGACCACGGCAAACTATATCGTCGTCAGCTCGCTGATGGCGGGCGTTGTGGTCGAACTGGGCGCGCAAAGCGGCCTGATCGTGCCGCTGATCGCGGTGCACCTGTTCGTGTTCTACTTCGGCATCATGGCCGACGTGACGCCTCCTGTGGGTCTGGCCAGCTTTGCTGCGGCCGCCGTATCGGGCGGTGACGCGATCAAGACCGGCTTCACTGCGTTCTTCTACAGCCTGCGTACCGTGGCGCTGCCTTTCGTGTTCATTTTCAACACCGACCTGCTGCTGATCGATGTCACTTGGGTTGAGGGGATCATAGTGGCCATATTCGCCACGATTGCGATCCTCGTGTTCACGGCCGGAACGATGGGCTACTTCCTGACCCACAGCCGCATCTACGAAAGCGTTGCGCTGATTGCGATCGCCTTCGCGCTGTTCCGGCCGGACTATTTCATGGATCGCATCTCGCCCTCGCACCTCGAGGTCGAGCCGGCCGGATTCGTGCAGGCCATTGGTGAGGCTGAACCCGGCACCGACGTGCGGGTGGTGGTCAGTGGTCCGGATTTCGACACCGGCAACATGACCGAGACGACGGTCGTCGTCACGGTGGGGGCCGAACCCGATGGTGCGGCGCGTGTTGATGCCATGGGCTTTTTGCTGATCGAGGAAGATGGCCTGGTGAAGATGGACGAACCTATGTTCGGCTCGCCCATCGCCGATGACCTAGCCAATTTCGACTATTACGCGGACGAGCCGGTGCGTATCGCATCCGCCGATCTTCCGGTCAGCCAGCCGCCAAAACAGTTGATCTATATCCCGGCCATGCTGCTGCTGGGGTTGATCGCCTTCCTGCAACGCGGCCGTGCCGCCAGACAAGAGGTGCCCGCATGACAAAGTCCGTCCTGTGCGCCGTTGATATCAGCAACGGCAATATCGATGCTCCTGTCCTGAAAATTGCCGCGAAACTGGCCGATCTCGACGGGGCGCAGCTGGACGTGGTGACCGTTCTGCCGGATTTCGGTGAAAGCTGGGTGTCCGGCTTTTTCCGGCCCGACTTCCACGACAAGGCGCAGCACGAAGCGCATGACAAGCTGGTTGAGCTGTGTGTCGATGCGATCGGGTCGGAGCGCAACGCCACGATCCGCCATGTCGTTGCAACCGGCACGGCCTATCAGGAGATCCTGAAGACCGCCGAAAGCGCCGGCAGCGATTTGATCGTGATTGGTGCGCACAAGCCGGATTTCAAGGACTACCTGCTGGGGCCGAACGCGGCGCGAGTGGTGCGCCACTCGAACGTCTCGGTCTACGTGGTCCGCTAAGTCCCGCTAATACCCGGTCATCTCAAGGTAGCCGCGCCCGTTGTGGCTGCCTGACACGGTGACCGGTCCCTCCCAGTATTGAAAGCGCGTTCCCATCCAGGCTTGGGAGTTCTGAGCTCGGACGCGAATGTCCAGATCCTCGCCCGGGATGGACACGCGCCAATCTGTCGGAACATCGCGGTCCGCCACCCGGCTGGTTTCCAGTGGCGTGAAGATAACCGATCCGTCCGGCAGACTGCGGCTGGAACCGTCCGCGTTGATCCAGGTGGCCGAGGTATAGTCCCCACGTCCGCCGCGCAGGCGAAACGCCATCAACTTGTCGCCGTCCTCGAAACTGAGTGAGAACCAGTCCCACCCGGATTGATCGGCGGCCAAAGGCTGCGAAGACCACTCGCGGTCCAGCCATCCGCTCCCAGTGACCGCCACATCGCCGTCGGGCAGATGTAGCGTGCCTTGGACGGCGTAGCCCGGCTGGGAATAATAGTAGCTGGCCTGCCCATCAGCGGATTTCACGGAAAACCCATTCTCACCATGAAAAACCAGCGGCCCCGAAGCAGACAGGTTCAGGTCGTACCCGAAATCGGCTCCGTTTGCAGTCAGGGTCAGGGTCTGGAGCGTTGGTCCTGCCATGCGCCATTCGTCGATCCATGCTTCGAACGGGTCGGCTGTGACACCGGCCTGACCAATTCCACCACGAGACAGGCGCTCGGCAAAAAAGTGGCGTTCCGGAGTTGTCAGCGCGGCATGGCCCATCCAGATCTGTGGGCTTTGCCAGCTGGCGGTTTCAAATGGCTTCAAGGCAGAGCGAAACAGAGTCCACTGTATGCCGTAGTCCCGACCGTCCTCCCCGGTCAGGTTGGCCGTCAGGTACCACCATTCGATCCGATAGGACGGATGCGGGCCGTGGTCGGCGGGGAATTCGAACTGGTACTCTGGTTGTGGTACGTCAAACCCGTCGGCTGAACCGCCCAAACCGGCAAACCCCTGCGCCATTGCCGCAAGGGGCCAGAACAGCGCACACACGAGTAGTTTAGCGTTCATTGGCAAAGACCCTCAGCAGATCGGCCGGCGGTACCCGCCGAAGCCGCCAGGCAGGCAGCGCCGCGGCAAGGGCGGCGGCCACAAGTGTCCACAGCATGAGCTGCACCCATGACGACGGGAAAAGGTGCATGGGTAGCCGCCATCCAAACGCCTCGACATTGATGACGGCCAGCAGAATCCAAGCCAGTGCCAGACCCAGCGGCAAGGCGAGGCAGGCGGTAAGGAAAGCCAGAACCATGCTCCGCGCCAGTTCCAGTTTCGACAGATGCGACAGCGTCAGCCCCATTGCCCAGACCGGAGCGACCTGAGGCAGCCGCTGGGTCCAGAGCGTAAGCAAGCTGGTTAGAATGGCGAAGCCGGCCACGCCAAGCGTCAGGATGTTCAGCGCGGATGTCACGACAAATGTCTTTTCGAAGATCGCCATGGACTGCGCCTTCACCGCGGCCTGCCGGATGATCGCGCCGGGGTCCAGATCAAACCTGTTCTGCAGATCCGCCGCCAGCTCATCTACGCGCTCCGGAGCGATGCGAATACCAAACCGTCGGTTTTCGGCATTTGGCGCGATCCTGCCGAACAGGTCCATTGAGACGATCCCTTGCCCGGTCGGATTGCCGTAGTCGGAATAGACGCCAGCGATTGCCAGAGTGTGATCGGCGTTGAGCGCAATCGAATCCCCGGGCCACAGATCAGCACGGCGGGCCAGTTGTTCGTTGATCAGGATGGCGCCGTCGGCCAGAACCTTGGTCCATACGTCCGGGACAGCGGCGACAAGGGGCCAGTTGTCCCGGTAGGTCGCGTGATCGACCACTCCGTACAGAAACAGCGGGCCTGTTGGATGATCCAGCTCCACATTCCGTATCGGTAGGACTGCGTCAACGCGCGGGGTCAGCCATGTCTCGATCTCGAGACCTTGATCCGAGTCCTTTGCCGTGATGTACAGCTCGGCCATCAGGCGCTGGTCCAGCCAACCGACGAAGGTAAGCCGGAAGCTGGACACCATGGTTCCGACACCGATATTGGCGGCCAGGGCCAGCAGCAGAGCCATCAGCGCAAGCGACAGGCCCGGCAGCTGGGCCTGCATGTCGGCCAGCACCCACTGCCGAACCGGGTCACGGGCGCGCCCCGCGCACAGGTGCAATATGCTGGACAGAACCAGAGGCAGCAAAAGGGCGCTGCCGGTCAGAATGCCTGCCATCAGAGCGAAACCAGCGACCAATCCGTCAAAGAGCAGAAAGATCACGACCCCGCCAAGAGCGAGCCCAACACCCGCCAGTCCGGTCACGACGGCTCGTGTGCTGCGGCCACGCCATGCCTGCAAGCCTGGGCCGGACAATACCGGCATTCGGCCCAGACGCCACAGGGCGTATCCGCTGGCCGCTAGGGTTCCTGCGATGGACATACCCAGTCCGGTCAGCACCCAACCGCTCCTCAGTTGCAACTGACCATCCACCGGAGCCCCATAGAGCCCGCGCAGGGTTGCGGCGACATCGGGCAACAACGCTCCGGCCAAGAAGAAACCCAGTAGAAGGCCCATGGATCCACCGATCAAAGCCAGACCTACAAGTTCGGCCAGAATGATGCGGGAAAGCGTCCCCATCGGGACTCCCATCGCCCGCAGACTGCTGACCATTCCACGACGCTGCGCAAAGGCCAGTCCAACCGTTCCATGCACGATGAACAGCCCTACGGCGAAGGACAGCAGGCCGAACGCGGAAAGGTTAAGGTGGAAGCTGTCGGTCAGGCGTGTAGTGTCGACGCTGTTGGAAGGGGGCTGACGGTTCAGCTCCGGCGCAACCTGGGACAGGGGCGCAATGCCGCGAGGCTGATCGGGCAGGATGGCAAGTCGCGAAATCTCACCCGGTTTGTTCAACAGTGTCTCAGCCACGCCGATATCGGTCAGAACCACATTGGGGGGAAGCGCAGTGCTGGCGATCGCCGGTGGAAGATCGGGCTGATCCTGCAGCATTGGCACCAAGTCTGGTGGCGCCAGCAGTCGGCCGGGCGCGGTCAGCATGGTCGCCGGGTCGGGTGGGGCTTCTTCCTGTTCCAGTCGCGTTACCGCCGGAAGCGGCGGGTAGGAGACAAGGTCTACTCCGGTCAAAAGAACCGATCGGTCCCCAACCCTGTACCGACCTTCCAGAACGGCCGCGACCTGCCATCCGGCGCGACGCAGATTTACGTATGTGTCCAAAGAAATGTGGCCGGATGGATGCCGCAGCATCGCCATCTGCCCAAGCGCCAATTGTTGGTTGGCACGCGCATAGCTGGCACGGGCTTCGGCGTTGATAGCCTGGACCGCCGACCAAAGGCCTGTCGCAAGCGCGATTCCGATCAGCAGCGTGGCCAGTTGGATACGGTGCCAACGCCAATGCGACCAGAGGGCCTGGATCACGGTGCGAGTCATGCGATCCGCCCGTTTGCAAGATGTGCCGTTCGATCAAGCTGGGCCGCAATCACGGGCGAATGCGTGACCAACAGCAGGGCTGCCCCGGTATCCGCAACCAAGGACAGCATCAGGTCCAGAACCGCCGCGCTTGCAGTCTCGTCCAGGTTTCCCGTCGGCTCGTCCGCCAGCAGCAGCTTGGGCCTGACGGCAAGGGCCCGGCCAATCGCGACCCGCTGTTGCTGGCCGCCCGACAGATGTTCGGGATAGCGTTGGGTCAAATCGGCGAGACCGAGCGTCGCGGTCAGATGCGCGAGCCACTCGGGGTCAACGCGATTTGCCAGCCGGGCATGAAATGACAGGTTCTGCGCAACCGTCAGCGACGGGATCAGATTGAATTGCTGGAACACCAGGGACACGTCTTCGCGCCGTAGCAATGCGCGGCCGCGATCGTCCAGTCGCGACAACGCCGTGCCATCCAAAACGATCTCACCGCTGTCAAAACTGTCGAGCGCGCCGGCAAGGTTCAGCAACGTGCTTTTGCCGCTGCCACTTTCGCCGGTGATGGCAAGCGTCTGACCGCGTTCCAGCGACAACGATACGTCGTTCAGGACAGGCCGCCCGCGCGGGTAGGTTTTGTGGATATTCTGTATTTCCAACAACATGATCAGTCTCACCTGGTGCGCTCTACAATGTGCGGCGCGCCGATCCGCTGTCCAGCCTTCAAAAAGTTTCGGTTCTTTTCGTCGCATGACCGCCCGCTGTCCGGCCTTGTGCCTTGAGAGCAGAGCCGCCATTGTGCAGTTTCAGTTTCCGGGCCGATGCAGGGTATCACCATGACATTGTCGCAGCAGATCCTTTGGGGCAGCTTCTATCTGGGGCTGTGTTTCCTGATCGAGATCGGGCTGCTCACATGGTGCACCATCATGGTGCGCAAGGTGATCGACAGATGGGAAGGGCAGGGAACCTTTCTGCCCACGGCAGGCCCGATCGCCTTGGCGCTGGCCGTCATCGTGGCGACGCATACGATTCAGGTGTGGATCTGGGCGATCGTCTGGGTGATGGGAGATGTCCTGCCGGACTGGAACTCGGCCCTTTATTTTTCGCTCGTGACCTTCACGACGCTGGGCTATGGCGACATTGTATTGGGCGAGGGCTTGCGGATTTTCGGGGCCTTTGCCTCGGTCACCGGATTGTTGGCCTTTGGTCTTTCCACAGCATTCATGGTCGCGCTGATGACGCGCGTGTTCCAGGAACGGTTCCTGACCTAGAGGATCGGCGAGAACAGCCGCGCCAAAGGCGCGCCATAGCGGATATGCGGCGGTTGCTGGGCGAGGCTTCTGGACATTTCGTAGCTGGCTTCGAAATCGGTCTTCAGCATGTCCTCGGCGGCAGCGGCTGCCCGGTTGTCGAAGAACAGCGCCATCGCTTCGAAATTCAGACGGAACGAGCGGTTGTCCAGGTTGGTGGTGCCAACTGCGGCCAACGTGTCGTCCACCAGAATTACCTTTTGGTGCATGAACCCGTCGGTATAGCGGAATACGCGCACGCCGGAATCCCGGATTTCATCGAAATAGGCAAAGGCGGCCAACCAGGGCAGGCGGTGGTCGATCATGTCCGGCACCAGAATGCGGACGTCGACGCCGCGCAGTGCGGCATGTTCCAGTGCCGTCATCACGTCGATATCCGGCACGAAATAGGGTGATGCGATCCACAACCGCTCCTGTGCCGCAGCGATCGTGGAAAAGAACATCAATGACCCCGTTTCAGTCGCGTCGCCCGGTCCGGTGGCGACCAGCAGCGCGTTCATGTCCTGATCGGATTCCGATCCGGCCCAGTCCAGCACGTCAATCAGGTCTTCTCCGCGGGCCCAGTGCCAGTCCTCGGTGAAAATCAGCTGCAACTGACGAACGATATGGCCGGTCATCTTGATGTGGGTGTCCCGCCAGCGGCCGAAATAGGGGTCCTGTCCCAGGTATTCGACGCCCACATTGTGCCCGCCGATGAACCCGGTTTCGCCGTCGATGATCACGGTCTTGCGGTGGTTGCGGTAGTTCAACTGAAACCGGAACTTCGGCCCGCGCTGGTCGCGTGGATCAGCGACATCCACACCGGCCGCGCGCAGCTCCTCCAGGTATGAGGACGGCAGGCCATAGCTGCCTACTGCGTCAGTCATGAACCGGACGCTGACCCCGCGTTTGGCCGCATCGATCAGCCTGTCTTGCAGTTCCAGCCCCAGCGCGTCATCGCGCACGATGTAGAACTGAATGAGGACGTAGTTTTTGGCCGCATCGATCGCGCGGAAGATGGATTGGAACGTCGCCTCTCCGTCGATCAACAGTTCGGCCCCGTTGCCGCGGGACAGGGGCAGGTGAGCCAGCGCTTCAAACGGGCGCGGATTGACGGTCAGCGTCGCTGGATCGGGTTTCGAGTGATCGGCAAAGCTGCGGATCCCTTCGACCACGCGCTCGCTTTCCTTGCGGGCGATCCGATACCCTTTGAACCGGTGATGTCCCAGAAACAGGTATAGCGGCACCGCCAGAAACGGTGCCGAAAGCAGAAACACCACCCATCCCACGGCACCCTGCGGGGTGCGCGCCGTCTGGGCGGCCCGTACTGCGAAAAACACCGCTACACAGTAGATGGCAAAGACGGACAGCGAGGCGATGAATGTCCACATGTGTGTGCCGACCTTTCCGCGCTTTAGTTCGAGCCGGTGAAAACCCGGGACCAGTCTTTGGCCATATCCACGATAACCCAGCCCATTTCTGGGCCTTTGTCCAGCCCGTCGACAAGCCGCCCGATGTGGCTGCCGCGATCATAGGCCCATTCCCGTTCGGCATCTGTGTGGTGGATCAGAACGCCCATCCGCGGCCCGTCGCCGGCGGTGGTCCATTCCAGCATGGCAAAATCACCGTCCGAGTTCCCGACCGCCAGGATCGGGCGTTTCCCGATCGTACGCTCGATGTTGATTGGCTTGCCCTCCTTGTCGTCGATGAACGCCAGCGCGGGCGCCTTCATGATCGTGGGCGTGCCGTCGACAAGTTCGTAGGTGCTGTCCGCATAGGTACCCAAAATCTGGTTGGGCGGTATCCCATAGGCGTCCTCGGCGAACACGCGCATGAAATGCAGGCCTCCGCCCGAAACTATGTAGGTCGTGAACCCCTCGTCGCGCAGATACCGGAGCAGTTCGACCATGGGCTGATACGTCATCTGGTCATAGGCCAGCCCCGTATCGGGATGGCGTTCCGTCTGGAGCCATTCGGCGACGGAAGCCTGGAAGGCATCGACGCTGAGCCCCGAATGCGTGGCGCTGACGACTTCGATCAAGGCATCTTCACCGCCCTTCAGCACGGTTTCAGCGTCGCCCTTGGCCGCGGCCTCCAAGGTCGGCGTGGTCAGGATCGAGGGGTCGTCCTGCGCCATCTCGGCCAACTCATCCATGGCGTAGATGAACTGGAAATATACCGGCTGCTCGGCCCAGAGCGTCCCGTCATTGTCAAACACCGCCACCCTGTCTGCAGGGGTGACATAGCCGTCCGAGTTCGGCGTCGTCACCGTATCGACAAAGGCGATGATCCGTTCCTTGGCCGGACTGTCGGTCCAACTGGGCAGAGGGTCCGCCGCAAGGCCCGCAGGCAACGCGAAAACGGCGGCTGAGAAGATCAGGCGGAACATGAAATATCCTTTCGCATCAAAGAAATGAGGGTCGCCGATCAAGCCGGCGACCCTCGAGAGTAGAACCGACCTTTATCAGTTGTTGGTCGGCGTCAGCATCTTTTCCATCACCTGATCCAGGCTGAAGCTCGCCGCCTTCTGGCGCGGCGGGAACTCCTGGAAGGTTGCGAGGAAATTCGCCACGTATTGCTGCGCGGGCACCAGGAAATACACGCGGTCGATCATCCAGTCGTAGTAGGTGTTGGACGTGCGATATCCGCGTTCATAGGGATCGCGGCGCAGATTCACGATGATCGGAACGCGCAGTTCGGTCCACGGCTCCATCCAGGCGCGCAGGGTGGCCCAGGCCTTCTGCTCCAGGAAGATCAGCTTCCAGTCTCCGAAGCGCAGCGCCGTCATGTCGCCGTCATCCGAGAAATAGAAGATCTCCTTGCGCGGGCTTTCTGTGGTTTCACCCGTCAAGAGCGGCAGGATGTTGTAGCCGTCCAGATGCACCTTGTAGTCGCGACCCATCCCCGAGGACGAATAGCCTGCCTTCAGCTTGTCCTTGATCTCGGGGTCTCCGGCCGCCGCCAGATAGGTCGGAAGCCAGTCCATGTGATGCACGATCTCGTTGGTGACCGAACCGGGTTCGATCTTGCCGGGCCAACGCACCATCGAGGGCACGCGCCAGCCGCCTTCCCAGTTGGTGTTCTTTTCGCCCCAGAACGGCGTGGAAGCAGCATCGGGCCACGTATTGTAGTGCGGTCCGTTGTCTGTCGAGTAATGAACGATCGTGTTGTCGGCGATGCCCAACTCGTCCAGCAGATCGAGCAACTGGCCCACATGCATGTCATGTTCGATCATGCCGGCCGAGTATTCGTCCATCACACGTCCGGTCAAGTCATTGGCCTGCTGGCGCATCTCGTCTTTGACATGAGTGCGGAAGTGCATGCGCGTTCCGTTCCACCAGACATAGAAGGGCTGGCCTTGCTCGTGGGCCCGCTTGATGAAGTCGATCGCCGCAGCCACCGTTTCCTCATCCACGGTCTCCATCCGCTTCTTGGTCAGCGGTCCGGTATCTTCGATGGTTCCGTCGGCCTTGGACTTGATGACGCCACGGGGACCAAAGGCTTCGCGGAAAGTCCGGCCATCGGGCAAAACGGTGTCACCCGGATAGTCTTCGTTCTCGGGCTCCTCTTCCGCGTTCAGGTGGTAGAGATTTCCGAAAAACTCGTCAAATCCGTGGTTTGTCGGAAGATGTTCATCTTTGTCGCCCAGGTGGTTCTTGCCGAATTGACCGGTGGCATAGCCGTGGTCCTTCAACAACCCAGCAATGGTCGGATCTTCGACCTGCATACCAAGATCGGCACCTGGCAGGCCAACCTTCGACAGCCCTGTGCGGAACACTGACTGACCCATGATGTAAGACGACCGCCCTGCGGTACAGGACTGCTCACCATAATAGTCGGTGAAGATCATACCTTCATTCGCGACCCGGTCGATATTGGGCGTACGGTATCCCATCATGCCTTTGGTATAGGCCGAGATGTTCGACTGACCGATGTCGTCGCCCCAGATGACCAGAATGTTGGGTTTCTGATCTTGCGCCCAGGCCGGCGCGGCCAGCGCGACAGAAACCGTAGCAACTGCCAATCGTCGCAGTCCTCTGCGCCATAGATGCGTTAAATTTCCCTGTGATGACATCTTTTTCTCCTTATGTGGTCAGGCAAAAACGGCCTTGCAGGAAAGTCAAAAAGGGGAAAATGCGTCCCCCGATCCGTCAATCATTCAACACGCCCTTCGCAGGTCAGGCGGTTCGGCAAAAAGGGGGAATCAAGACAAGCCCCTCTAGGCAATTGATAACTATCACAAAGACCAATCTAAAAATACTTATGTTTGAAGATAGCGCCCTGGGATTTGGCTCAGATTGGGTTGACGTAAGGTAAGTAATTGGCAGCCGCGTCAGGGATTGAGCTGAGGCAAAGCGGATTGAGAGTGGCCTAGGGGGCGGGCGATACGGTCAAGGCAATCTCGGACCTTGCTCCAGTTTTCCGCTTGCTGATCGCCGCCGCCATATCTGGACGCGCCGATTTCGGCCAGAGAAGCCTCGAATTCAGCAGTGTCTGGCGGGTCGGCCAGTCGCCGTTTCCAGACTTCCAACTTTTGATAAACACGGGCCAAGTCTTGTCGGCGCACAGCCTGCTTGAGTTCCGAAAAGGCATGCGCTGCCGAGGCCAGCCTGCGTTGCCTGGCCGCTGCCCAGCGTGCCAAAAGAACCGGATGTAGTTTGCGAAAAACAAACCATAATATCACGACCCCAATGAAGAAATAGCCGACCAGCTGCAGAACGGTTTCCCGGTCCGGAGGCTGCCAAGGCGGCGGCGCAAGAACGAGGTCGACGGAATCGGCGCGCGCAGTTTCAACCTTGTTGGTCTTGAGGTTGAACCAATCGATCTCGACAGCCGGCAATTGGGTCTGTCCGCCGTCCTGAGCCACATAGGTCACGCGGTCGGTTCGTTGGCCGGACAAAACACCCCGGTCTTCGGTTTCCGTCAATCGGGGCTCATTGGGATAGGCTCGCAACAATGGGTCCTCGATCTCGGGCAACAAAGGCGGGATCATGATCGGGGTCGTTCCGGTGATCTTTGCCGTCAGGGTGCGGGTCAGTGCGTCTCCGGTTTGAAGGCTGGTATCGCCCTCAATCTCCTGCGACAGTTCGAACCCGTCAGCGATTATCAGGGGATCCAATCCTCGGGCTGCGTCAGGAATCCCGACTGTCAGGCGAACGGCAGGCAGGGGAACCGAGACCTGAACGGGATCGTTGGTTTCGGGATCGGCAAATGTCACCTGCACCTCGGCCGCCGCAAATTCATACGTACCGGGGGCCAACGGATACAGCCGATAGCTGCGCTGAACCCCGGACCATGTTTGGCCTTCGACGCTCTCGCTGACCGGCCCCGAAGCGCGATCGGGCAGGCGTACCAGAAGGTTTTCCTGTTCAAGCGATGGAAAGACCGGCGGATTTGGCATGTAGGTCGGCACCAGCACCTTCAGGCGAACGATAGCGTGCTGGCCGACGATTGTCGGATCCGGTGGCACTTCGATCGTGACGCGGGGCTGGATGTCTGGTGCTTGCGCCGAAGCCTGGGCGGGCCACAGAAGCAGCATCAAGAGCGCGAAGTACCTCATTGGGAACGCTCCTGATTTTCAAGAACAAACCGGCTGCGCAGGAAGTCCTGCATGTCGGTGTCGATGGCGCTGATCCACTGGTCGGCCGACAAGGGCGCGGCGTCCCCGGTCTCGGCCTGTTGCGTGGTGTCCGCGCCCAAACCGGCTTCGTTGTCGAACACCACGTCATCCGCCCCGATGCCCGCCTCCTCGCCGGTATCGGATTGCTCGCGGGTGGATTCGACCTCGGCCAGAATGGCCTGGGCGACGGCCAGGTTGTACGCGGCCTCCGGCCAATCCGGGCGGCGCTCCAGCGCGGTTTCAAAGGCTGCGATGGCCGGGCGATACTCTCGATTTCGGATGCGGGCCATGCCTTCGGCAAACGCTGCTTCGGGCGTGGAAAGCTGGGCAAAGGTCTCGGAGGCTTCGGCATATTGCCCGGCTTTCAACTGGGCGTAGCCTCGGTGATACGGATCGTTAAACAGCGTGCTGGCGGCGGCGTAGTCCTTGCGGTTCATGGCGATCTGGCCCTGCTGGTCCGGGGTCAGGAACCAGTCCCGCCAACCGTCTGCGCGCGCGCCGGTCGGTGGCAGTAACAGCAATGTCACAAACCCCCAGCGGATGACCCAGCCGCGTCGGAACCACAGCAGCGCGATCAAGGCGACGGGCCAGGCCAGGATCCAGGCGCGGTCCTGCCAGTCGACGCGGTCATCCTCGCCCAATGCCGCGGAAAAACTGCGGGTGATCGCGCGGTTCAGCCGGGAGACGTCACGGTCGTCGCCCGAGAAGGGAACGATCGTGGCGCTGCGCAGGCCGTCCAGTTGCGGAATCTGGCGGCCATTCGGAAGCATTGTCAGAAAAAACAAAGGGGTATCAGATTGTCCCAACGCGGAAACCTGTTGCGGATCGATATCGTCGAGTACGAAGAGAACCGCGCCTGTGCCTGTCTGATCGCCCAGAATGTCCTGCGCCAGCGTCAGCGCGTCACCGGCGGCATCGCCCGCGACCGGCATGACCGCCGGGGTCAACCCTTCGAGCAAGGGGCGCAGGATGTTGGCGTCTTCGGTCAGCGGCGCGACCCGGTGCGCCGTTCCGGCATAGGCGATCAGGGCGGTGGGCGCACCTGCGCGGGTGTTGATCAGATCGGTGATCTTCAACTTTGCACGGTCCAGCCGTGACGGCGCCAGGTCGGCCTCCTCCATGCTGTCGGTGACCTTGAGCGCGATCACCAGCGGCGCGGTGTCCGCGATCAGAGGGTTCGGCGCCCGTGACCATGTCGGCCCCGCCACGGCAAGGGTCAGAAGGCCGGCGGCGAGCGCGGCGAGGTCCGGCGGACCGACTCGCCGTTGATCTTGGGCCCCCAGACGCAGTGCCTGCGCCAGGTGGGGCGCGATGCCCGCAGGCAGGTCCGAGCTGCCCGATCTGCGCGGCCGGGTCAGCCGCCAGACAGCGGCAATAGGCAGCAACAGCAGCAACCAGTAGGGGCGCAGGAAATGAAACTGGGCCAGAGCGTCGATCATGCCGCGCGCCTCCGGCCCTGTGAAAGGCGAAAGCCCAGGGTGCTGGCGAGGATGAGGAGCAGCGCCGCCGCCAGTGGATAATGCGCAAGGCTGACCCTCGGGCGGTAGCTTTGGGTTTCCACCACGCGGGGGTTCTGGGCGTCGATCTGTTGGTAGACCTCGGCCAGGGCGGTCTCATCATCGGCAAAGAAATATTGGCCTTGGGTTTTGTTGGCGATGTCCTTCAGCGCGTCCAGGTCGACCCGGTCTTCGCCCGTGGCATTCGGGTCGCCGACGCCAATCGTGTAGATCACGACCCCCTTGTCCGCCGCAATCGACGCGGCATTGACCGGCGTCATGCGGCTTGAGGTGTCGGCACCGTCCGACAGGACGATCATCAGGCGTTGGTCCACCTCGCTCGACTCGAAGGTGCGGATGCCCAGCCCGATCGCATCGCCCAGCGCCGTGTTCGGACCCGCCATGCCGACGGCGGTCTGATCCAGAAAGCCGTTGAGGCTTTGCAAATCCTCGGTGAACGGGGCCTGAACGAAAGCGCGGGTGCCGAAGATGATCAGCGCCATCCGGTCGCCTTCGCGCGCGGCGATGAAGGCGCGCAGAACGTCCTTGACGGCCTCCAGCCGCTGCTTGGGCGAGCCATCTGCGGCCTTGAAGTCGCGCTGGTCCATCGAACCCGAGATGTCCACGGCCAGCACCACGTCGCGGGCGGATTTCTCGATGACGATCGGGTCGCCCAACCGTTCGGGCCGGGCCATTGCCAGAACCAGCAGCACCCAGATCAGGATCGCCAGACCGGCTTGCATCCGCGTCCGTCTCAGGGTTACCGAGCCGGATTGCGGCTCGGCCCCGGCCGCTTGGGCGACGTGGCGAAAGAACGGGATGCGAATGGCATCGACCCGTTGCCGGTGTGGCGGAGCAAAGAAATAGACCAGTGCCGGCAGTGGCAGCAGAAGAAACACCCAAGGCGCGGCGAAACTGAACATCAGACCGCCCCCTTGGCCCGATGCGACTTGATCCAGTGCCGCGCCAATTCGGCGGCATCCGGGTCGGTGACCCCCTTGCGGTATGGGGCGGCCGCCAGATTGCCGAGGGCCGAGGCGGAAAACCCGGACAGGTCAGCGGTTTGGCCAAGAAAATTCGTCCAGTCGGCACCGGTTAAACCGGCCACCTGAGACCGGGGAAAGGCGACAAGCGCCGCGCGGCGCACGATCTCGGCGGTTTTGGCCGGGTCATTCTGGCACCGGTCCAATTCCTTCAGTGCAAACCGCCGATAGGCATTTGCCTGCCGGTGCCGCCAGATCGTTACGAGGACCATACCAAGCACCAGCAACAGCGCCACCGCCAGAACAACCCAGCCCCAGGTCTGCGGCACCATGGAAATCGGTGCCGGCTCGGGCGCCGGTTTCAGCATGTCCAGCAGTTCGACCAGCGATTTGGCTTCGGTGTCCGGGGTCATGACCGCCCCCGTTGGTGGCCGAACAGCCTCAGGATCTGGGCCAAAGCGGGCTCGGCCGTTGTCAGCGGGACGACGGGAAACCCGTATCGGCGCGACCAGGATTGCAGCTGCGCCAGCCGCTGCTCCATCGCCTGGGTCACGCGGTCCGACATTTGGCGGTCTGACGCGTCCAGTTCGATCTGCTGGTCGCCGTCCGAGACCGTCAGCCGAAGCTCGGGCGGCATGTGGCGCGAGATCGGGTCGGAGATGTCGAACAGGATCAGGTCATTGGAATGGGCCAGGCGGCGCAGCAGCCGTTCGGACCCGTCGGTCAGGCCGTCAAAATCCGAGAACACGCAGACCAAGGCATTGGTATGTGCGATGCGCGCAGCCTGTTGCAGCACCTGGTTCAGCGAGACCGTGGCTTGTGGGCGCAACCCGGCATGCAGGCTGCAATTGAGTGCGCCGAGCGAGGACAGAAACCGCCGCAAAGCCGCCGGGCGGCGCTGTGGCCGATGTTCGGCCAGGTCGGTATCGCCGAACACGATCCCGCCGACGCGGTCGCCTTGCGCCAGAACCCGATGGGCGGCGATGGCCGCAGCCTCGGCCGCCACCACCGATTTCATGTAGACTTTTGTGCCGAAGAACATCGAGACCCGCTGATCCACCAGCAGCAGCGCCGGGCGGTCACGCTCTTCGGTATAGACGCGCACATGCGGCTCGCCGGTTCGGGCCGTCACTTTCCAGTCGATTGTGCGGATGTCGTCGCCGGGCAGATAGCTGCGCAGTTCCTCGAAATTCAGGCCGCGCCCGCGCAGGCGCGAGGTATGGCGGCCGTTCAGCACCGAATGGGCTGGCTGTCGGGGCAGAAGGCTGAGCGCGCCGGTGCGCCCGCCGAGGCTCAGCAGGTGGCGGGCATCAACATGGATGCGTGGGTCGCGGGATGTCGCTGCGGTCGGGGACACGCGGCTCTCCTTTGTTGCGATCAGGGCAGGGCGACGAGCTTTAGGATCTCGTCGATCACGTCATCGGCGGTCTTGGCGTCCCCCTGCGCTTCGAAACTCAGCGTGATGCGGTGGCGGAACACGTCATGGGCAATGGCACGGATGTCCGCCGGGTCCACATAGTCGCGCCCGTTCATCCAGGCATGGGCCCGGCCGCACTTGTCCAGCGCCAGCGACGCCCGCGGGCTGGCGCCGATCTCGATCCACGCAGCGAGGTCATCGCTGAGCGCGGACGGCGTCCGGGTGGCTTGAACCAGATCGGCCATGTACCGATCCATCGCATCCGAGACATGGATCTTCCCGATCTCCTGCCGGGCGGCAAAAACGGCGTCCTGCGGGATCGGTGAGGGTTTCCCAGCGGTGGTCCCGGAATTGGCGGCGGTGTCTTCGCCGCGGACCAGACGGATCACCAGCACCTCGTCCTCGACGGGGGGGTAGGTGATCTGAACATGCATCAGAAACCGGTCCATCTGCGCCTCGGGCAGCGGATAGGTCCCTTCCTGCTCGATCGGGTTCTGGGTGGCCATAACGATGAACAGCGGCTCCATCTTGTGGGTGGTGCCTGAAACGGTGACCTGCCGTTCCTCCATCGCCTCAAGTAGCGCAGCCTGAACCTTGGCCGGCGCGCGGTTGATCTCGTCCGCCAGGACGATGTTGGCGAAGATCGGGCCGGGCTCGAACCGAAAGGTGCCGCCCGCTTCGGTCTGGGTATAGACCTCGGTCCCTGTGACGTCGGACGGCAGCAGGTCGGGCGTGAACTGGATGCGGCTGAACTCGGCATCAAGATTGCGCGCCATCGCCTTGACGGCACGGGTTTTGGCCAGGCCCGGCAAACCTTCGATCAGCAGGTTCCCGTTGGCCAGCAG
Source organism: Ruegeria arenilitoris (assembly GCF_013032855.1). Classification (GTDB taxonomy): domain Bacteria; phylum Pseudomonadota; class Alphaproteobacteria; order Rhodobacterales; family Rhodobacteraceae; genus Ruegeria; species Ruegeria arenilitoris. The sequence continues at coordinate 634,042 of NZ_WQDA01000003.1, read as the reverse complement.
CCCGATCAGAAGGCGGTCGATGACCTGAGTCTGTCCAATGATCGATTGGGCCATCCGGGCTTTGAGATCGTTGATTTGGTCAAGCGGTGTCATGGCGGTCCAATCATCAGAAACGGTCAATCATGCGTTTGCGCCGGACCCGCTGGATCTTTTCGGTCAATCCATTGCAATATTTGAAAGTTAGCAGCGCACTCGTGACCGATCCACCCCCGATTTCAGGGTGTTCAACCCTGATCAGGGCCGTGCCGACTTGACGTCGTCGGCCAAACGTCCATCCAGCGACATCAGGACGGCGATCGGGCGCAGGGCCGGAATGTGACTGAAGATGATCAGAATGCACACGGTCAACGGAACGCTGAGAAACGCGCCGATCAGGCCCCAGACCGTGGTCCAGAAGGTCAGTGCGAGGATGACCAGAAATGTCGACATGTTCAGCGAACGGCCCAGCAGGGCCGGGTCAAGGAAGTTGCCGATCAGGAACTGGATCGTGCCGCACCCGAAGACGATGATCAGGAACGGGCCGATCGTCTCGAACTGAACAAGGGCGATCATCGCGGGAAAGATCACCGCGATGATCGAGCCGATTGATGGGATGAAGTTCAGGGCAAACGTCAGAACGGCCCAGGTTTCCGCGTATTCCAGACCCAACACGCGAAAAACCGAATAGCTGATTCCAGCGGTAACGAGGCTGATGAAGGTTTTGACCCCGACGTAGCGCTGCAAGCTGAAGGTAATCGCATCCAGAACCGAAGAAAGCTCGGCTCCGGTGACGGGGTTGCCCGCTGCAATCCGCAGCTTTTTGCGGAAGGCCAGCCGCTCGGCCATCAGGAAGGCCACATAAAGGCTGATCAGGAAGAACTGGTTTAGCATCGAGGTGGCGCTGCCCAGCAAAATCCGCGCGACCGAGGTCATGTCGATGCTGATCAGGTTGTCCCGGACAAAAGCGGTGACATCATTCCCGACCAGACCGGTGACGCGGTTGATCACGCCGTCGAACTGGCTTTCATAGGTGCCCGCGGTTCGCGCGAACTGCGTGGCCTGACTGCCGAGGATGTAGGTGATCATGAACAGGCCTGCCAGAACCACTGTGACTGCGGCCAGGTTGGCAAGCCAGACCGGAGCGCGGGTCAGTGCGATCACCCGATCGCTGAGTGCGATGATCAGCACGTTGATCAGCAAGGCCATGGTCAGCGGAACCAGAAAGCTGGCGCCTGCGTAAAGCCCCAGAACCACAAGCGTCAGCACGATGGTGACGTCGCGAACGACACTCAACCTCAGCGGTGTGCGGGTGGGGGGCTCTGATGGCGTCATGCGGGGCCTCGGCTATACCGGTGCAAGCCGGCAGCGATTGGAGTTTTGTGGGGCAATCCTGCACAGGCAGCGGGCTTTATGCAATCGGGCCAGACAGTTATTCGGGAGATTCTCGTGCAATTGGCACATTGGCCGGTTCTTCCAACGCGGATTGCAGGCTAGAGTTTCCCAATGACACGTCTTTCGATTCCCGTTTTTGGCCGGTTTGGCCGGGCGCTGTGGCTGGCGGTCCAACGCTTTGGCGACAAAAACGGTTTCGTCATGAGCAGCCATGTGGCGATGTCGCTGATGCTGGCGCTGTTTCCGTTTGTTCTTTTCACCGTCGCTTTGGCCGGGTCGTTGTCGCAGGGATATGTGACGGACGAACTGATCGAGTTGATATTCGGTGCGTGGCCACAAGACGTGGCCCAACCCATCGTGGCCGAACTGCGCGCGGTTCTGGACGGGTCGGGTTCGGGTGTGATCACGCTGGGCGGTCTGCTGGCCGTCTACTTTGCCTCGAACGGAGTGGCGGCCGTACGTGCCGCCATGAATCAGGCCTATCATGACAATGACAGCTGGCCATTCTGGAAGACGCGCCTGCTTTGCCTCGGGTTAGTCATTTTGGGCGGAGCCGCGATCCTGCTGATCGCGGCGGTTGAGCTGGTGCTGCCTGTCTACACACGTCTGGTGTCCGAGAATACGGCTGTGGACGTGGGCGAGTGGCTGTCGGTTGACCGTTTGCGCTGGACCTTCACGGTGGCGGTGCCGGCGGGAACGGTCCTGCTGGCCCATCTTATCCTGCCGACCAAGCGTCACCGCATCATGCAAATCCTGCCCGGAGTGGCGCTGACCCTTCTGTTGTGGGCGGCCGGAGGGTGGGGGTTCTCGGTCTATATCGCGCAATTCGCGACCTACAGCGCCACCTATGCTGGCCTGGCGGGGGCCATGGCGGCGTTGATTTTCATGTATCTGTGCGCCGCCATTCTTATTTTCGGCGCAGAGTTCAACGGCGCGCTGATGGACATCGATAACCAGGGCGAGGTCGGAGCTTCATGAGAAATTGGCACCGCATCGCCTGGATCATTGCGTTTTCCGGATGCGCCCTCTTGCAAAACAGCGGTTGGGCGTGGGCGCAGGACTATGTCGGCTCGGACGCTTGTCGTGATTGTCATGACGAACAGGTGCAAGCCTGGGCGGGATCCCACCACGCCTTGGCCTGGACAGAGCCCACGTCAGACACCGTTGTGGCCGATTTTGATGGAACGACCTTTTCTCATGACGGCATGACCGTCACGTTTCGACGGGAGGGGTCGGACTATCTTGCCGACGTGACCGAGAAGGACGGCCAAAGCCGGCAATACAGGGTTCATTCCGTCGCGGGGATTGAGCCGTTGCAGCAATATCTGTTTGAAACCGAGCCCGGCCGATTGCAGAGCTTTGATGTGGTTTGGGACACGCAGGCCAAGCGCTGGTATCACCTGTATCCAGATCAGGACTTGCCGCCAGACGATGGGTTGCACTGGACCGGCCCCTACAAGAATTGGAACGGCCGCTGCGCGGAGTGCCACGCGACAGGGTTCGAAAAGAACTTTCAGCCGCAGACCCAGTCCTTTGCTTCCGAGCAGGTTGAGATCGGCGTGGGTTGTGAGGCCTGCCATGGCCCCGGCTCGGCTCATCTGGATTGGACAAAAGGTCAGCCCGCGCCTGCCGGGCTGAACGAGTTTGGATTTCCGATCATCTGGGGTACGGGCGACACCGAGGTCGAGATTCAGCAATGCGCCGGCTGTCATTCCCGCCGCGAAGCGCTGGAGGACGGAAACCCGCTACCGGGCACGCCATTTCACGATGCCTACAATCTGGCGCTTCTGCGTCCGGGTCTGTACCAGCCTGACGGCCAAATACTGGACGAGGTCTATGTCTATGGATCGTTTCTGCAGTCCAAAATGTATGCGCAAGGCGTCGGCTGCCTGAATTGCCATGAGGCGCACAGCGCAACTTTAAAGGCCGAGGGCAATGCGGTCTGTACGCAGTGCCATTCTCCGGCCGGCAATCCCGATTTTCCATCACTGCGAAAGGCGCAATACGACGATCCCTCACACCACCACCACCCGGAGGGAGGCGAGGGGGCGCAGTGCAAAAGCTGCCACATGATCGAACGTCTCTATATGGGCGTCGATGGCCGGCGCGATCACAGTTTCCGTGTGCCGCGCCCCGATCTGGGCTTGGGAGAGGATGCCTGCACTGATTGCCACGCGGATCAGGATCAGCCATGGGCCGCCGCCGCCATAAATGACTGGTTCCCGAACTCCAATCATCGTACGCCCCATTTCGGGACTGCTTTCGCCCCCGCATTTGCCGGAGAGGTCGACGACCCGGCCGCGTTACTGGCTGTTGCTCAGGACGGCGCGCAGCCCGGCATCGTGCGGGCGACGGCCGCCTATCTGCTGCAACCCTTCGCGACGCCCGAAATGGCCGAGCAAACAGCAGCGATGCTGACCGATGAAGACCCGTTGGTTCGCGCCAACGCGGCGGTGTTGCAGCGGGCGGCAGGGCTGGACGACAGGGTGGCCCGGTTGTCGCCGCTGTTGTCCGACCCAGTGCGAAGTGTGCGCCTTGCCGCTGCCAAGGAGTTCCTGCCCATTCCCGCCGCGGCTTTGACGCCTCTGCAGCGCAACAACGCGCGTGAGAACATGGCGGATTGGCAGCGCTCGTTGTCCAACCGTCTGGATTTCCCGGAAACCCACCTGGTCCTTGGGGGGATGGCGCTGACGCTGAGAAACCCTGTCGCCGCCGAACAGGCCTTTCGTCAGGTGATATCCTTGGATCCCCAGCGCGAGGATGCTTGGCCAATGCTGATCCAGCTGGCCCAAATCAACCGCGGCACGGATGCAGCCCGACAAGTATTGGATGAGGGTCTTCGGACTCTGCCCGACAGCCCAGCGCTTCAGGATCTTGCGCGGGAACTGGGCCGGTAAACCGGCATCGAAGCGACGCAGTTGCGCCATTTTGCAGTCCCATTTACGGGTCAACATCCAAGGTCAAGGCATTGACCAGTTCAGGATGTGGTAATCCATGTTGTATTTGAAACGCCCGTCGACAAAGCTCGACCAACCTGTGGCCACGCGCCGGGTCTCGCTGGATCAGCGGATCGACGAGTTGCGCAACAAGCCGGCCAGGTATCTTAACCATGGCGAGGCGTTGCTGCTGCAGGGGATCGCGGCGGCGTCGTTGCGGCCGCAGCGGATTGTAGCCGACAAAATCGCGCTGGACGACGACTGATCAGCCCCGAAAACCGGTTGCCACCACGAATTTTTCCGAACTGTCCGACCGTGAAGCTGGCGGTTTGACGTTTGCCACTTTCTCGAACTTCTGCTTCAGAAGTTTTTGCAGATCGCCTTCGGCGCCACCAGCCAGAACTTTTGCGACAAAGGTTCCTCCGACCTCCAGCACGTCAAAGGCGAAATAGGCGGCGGTTTCGCACAGCGCCATGATCCGCAGGTGGTCGGTCTGCTTGTGCCCGGAGGACGCGGCGGCCATGTCCGACATGACAACGTCGGCCTTGCCGCCAAGCCACTGTTTTACCTTCTCGTCGGCATCGTCTTCCATGAAGTCCAGAACGTGGGTTTCGGCACCCGCCACGGGCTCGACCTCTTGCAGGTCGACACCCAGAACCGTCCCGATCCGCTTGCCCGATTTCTCGCCCAGCGCATTCACACGTTTGACCGCGACCTGGCACCAGCCACCGGGCGCGCAGCCAAGGTCGACCACGCGTGCGCCAGGAACCAGAAAGCGGAACTTGTCGTCCAACTCCAGAATCTTGTAGGCCGCGCGACCCCGATACCCCTCGGCCTGCGCACGCTTCACATACGGGTCATTCAGCTGCCGCTCGAGCCAGCGGGTCGAGCTGAGCTTGCGTCCGCGCGCGGTTTTGACCTTGACCTTCAGGTCACGCTGCCCGCGTCCCGAAGTGTTTTTGCCGCTGGGTTTCTTGGCCATTGAAAAGGTCTCCTGAAGACTGCGAGGCCTTTACCCGCTTGTTCATGTGGCATCAAGCCGATGATATCAACCGCTCCCTCAATAGCAGATCGGGCCAGGGCGTAGAAACACCAAATGCCGCCCATCCCAGACCGTTCAAGACCTTCCCGCCGAGGGTGCCGGATGTCGGCGGTGACGCCGAAAAACTGTGCAGCAGTTCTAGTGCCTCTGCCGAGTCGACCGCTGGCACGGCGATCCCAATGCCGCCAATCGCCAAAGCATAATGCGGAACGGTGTTGGCGACATGAAAACCCGGGCTGAATACCTTGAACCCGGCAGCCTCAAGCGCACAGATCGTGGTTGCGGCCGTCGAAACCCGGTAGGCGATCGCTATGGTCGCAAGCGGCATTCAGCGCAGAGCTTTCTCAAAACGGCCCGTCTTCCAGGACGCCATCGGCGCTCATCTGTGCATAAAGCAAACCCTCGCGCAGCCCGCGGTCCGCCACCGAGAGGCGGTCGGTCGGCCAGCAGCGCAACAGCGCCTGCAAGATGGCAGATCCGGACATGATCAGGGCCTGCCGGTCCTCGCCGATGCGCGGATCGCGACGGCGGCCTTGAGGGCCAAGCTCCAGATAACCGCGAATGACTTTGTCGATCTGATCGCTGGTCATGCGCAGGCCGTCCACCTTGGTCCGGTCATAGCGTTTCAGGCCCAGATGAGAGGCAGCGACCGTTGTGACGGTGCCGCTGGTGCCAACGATCTGAAACCCCTCGCGGGCCTGTTCGTCCTTATAGGGCGCAAAATCGGCGAGGTTTTCTTCAAAAAACCAACTCATCAGGGCAAAGCGGGCAGCATCGTCTTCGACATCGTGGAACTGATCGCGCAGTGTGGCGACGCCTAGTGGAACGCTGATCCAGTCCACCACCTTGGCGGCGGGAAAAGGACTGTCGACCGTGTGAAACCCGTTGTGCAGCCGCATGATCGCCGTTGAACGGTCGCGTCGCGGAACCGAGGACAGGTCGATCCAGACCAGCTCGGTCGAGCCGCCGCCGATATCCACGACCAGCAACTGCTCGGTCTTGGTGCTGACCAGCGGAGCACAGGAAATGACCGCCAGACGGGCTTCTTCCTCGGGTTGGATGATTTCAAGGGTCAGGCCGGTCTCACGCTTTACCTGACGTATGAAGTCGCGTGAGTTTCGGGCGCGGCGGCAGGCTTCGGTCGCCACCAGCCGCATGCGCTTGACCTTGTTGCGCTTCAGCTTCTGCTGGCAAATGCGCAAGGCTTGAATTGTGCGCGCCATGGAGGACCGCGACAGCCGTCCGGTCCTTTCAAGCCCCGAGCCCAGTTGCACGGACTTCGAGAAGCTGTCCACCACATGGAACCCGCTGCCCTTGGGCTGGGCGATCAACATGCGGCAGCTATTTGTTCCCAGATCCAGCGCAGCATACAGGGCGTCTGGATCGGGTCTTGCCGGCGCGGGGCTTTCGACCACCTTCGGGAACGCGCCCGCACCTTTGGGACGCTTGGGCGCCATCGTCACGCCCTCCGATTTTCGAGTTACCCCGACCTTAGGTCGCGGGCGCGCGTCGTGCAAGACGCTCATTAAAGTCATGAGGATTTTGATGGACCCCGAGACTGGAGAAACCGGTGCAGGGCCTGTATCCCGAATTGCAAAACGTCGCTGGAAAAGCCCCGGGTGTCGAAATCCGACCGACCCGCCCCCACATAGCCGTTTAGAACCGGACCATCTGGTTAGGAGGAATCAAGATCAATGCCTGACGTCACCATCGTTTACTGGCGCGACATCCCCGCTCAGGTCATCGTGGGCAAGGGCCGCCGTGGCGCAAAGCGACAGTTGGATGTGCGGTTCGAGCAAGCCATCGACCGCGCCGCCATGAAGGTGAACGCTAAGGACAGTGATGCCTATCTGGCCGAGTGGCGCAAAGCCGAGCCGTTCGAGGTTGAGGGTGACCCGACCGAGATCGCCGAGGCTGAAGCGCTACGCCTGGAAACGGAATACGATCAGGACCGCATCAAGGCCCTGATCGCAAATGACGGTTGGGCATGAGCCCCAGATCTTTATGGGAGGCCGCAATGGCTTTGCTGAACTTCAAGAAACGTGATGCGGCCGATAAGGCCCCGGTGAACCCGACCGTCGAAGCCTTTTTGCAGGGTTATTCGATCGAAGTCATGCCGCGCACAGCCGAGAAGGTCGAGGATTTCCGCGACCTGCTGCCCGAAGGCACGCGCGTGTACATCGCCCATATCGAGGGCACACCCATCGAGGACATGGTCAAGACCGCCAAGCGGATTGCGGCCGAGGGCTATCCTGTCATGCCGCATTTCCCGGCCCGCATCATAAAGGACGCGGCGACGTTGGAGAACTGGATCGCCATGTATCAGGGCGAGGCGGGTGTCGAGCAGGCGTTGCTGCTGGCAGGCGGCGTGGACAAGCAGCATGGCGACTTCGACAGCTCGATGCAGTTGCTGGAAACGGGGCTGTTCGACAAGGCGGGCTTCAAGCGCCTGCACGTCGCAGGCCACCCCGAGGGCAACAAGGACATCGACCCGGACGGTTCGACCAAAAACGTGGACGAGGCGTTGCGCTGGAAGCAGAAATTCAGCGAAACCACCGACGCCGAAATGGCGCTGGCCACCCAGTTTGCCTTTGACGCCAAGCCGATCATCGCATGGGCCGACGGCCTGAAGGCGGCCGGGATCGACCTGCCGATCCATATCGGCATCGCCGGTCCGGCCAAGCTGCAGACCCTGATCAAATTCGCGATCGCCTGCGGTGTGGGCCCGTCGCTGAAGGTGCTGCAGAAGCGCGCCATGGACGTGTCCAAGCTGCTGCTGCCCTACGAGCCGACCGACGTGATTACCGAATTGGCCCAGCACAAGGCGGCCAACCCCGACTTCAACATCACCAACGTGCACTTCTTCCCGCTTGGCGGCATCAAAACCAATGCCAATTGGGCCATCGAAAACGGCGGCGCCTCGGCGAAGCCTGCAAACTCCTAAGGACCGGACATGACCCGTACAGTCGTAGAATCAAAGACCAAAACCGCGATCATCGGCTTCGATCAGCCGTTCTGCGTGATCGGCGAGCGGATCAATCCGACCGGCCGCAAGAAGCTGGCCGCCGAGCTGGAAGCGGGCGATTTCTCGACCGTCGAGCAGGACGCGCTGGCACAGGTCGCGGCCGGGGCGACCGTGCTCGATATCAACGCGGGTGTGGTCTACAACTCGAACCCCAACCCGAACGAGACCGAACCGCCGCTGATGCGACAGATCGTCGAGCTGGTGCAGGGTCTGGTCGACGTGCCGCTTTGCATCGACAGCTCGGTTCCGGGTGCGTTGGAGGCCGGGCTGGAGGCTGCCGAAGGCCGCCCGCTGCTGAACTCGGTCACCGGTGAGGAGGACCGCCTGGAACTGGTGCTGCCGCTGGTCAAGAAATACAACGTGCCGGTCGTGGCGATCTCGAACGACGACACGGGCATTTCCGAAGACCCGGACGTGCGCTTTGAGGTGGCCAAGAAGATCGTTCAGCGCGCCGCCGACTATGGCATTCCGGCCCACGACATCGTTGTGGACCCGCTGGTGATGCCGATTGGCGCGATGGCTACCGCCGGCCAGCAGGTCTTTGCCCTGGTACGCCGCCTGCGCGAGGAGCTGGGCGTGAACACCACCTGCGGTGCGTCGAACATCTCGTTCGGTCTGCCGAACCGTCACGGCATCAACAACGCCTTCCTGCCGATGGCGATGGGCGCGGGCATGACCTCGGCCATCATGAACCCGGTGGCGTTGCCGGTGACGCAGAAGAAGATCGCCGAGAAAAAGGCCGAGGTTGCGGCGGCGGGCATCATCCTGCCCGAGGGAATGGACGACGAAACCTTCGTTCAGATGTTCGGGCTGGGCTCGACCAAGCCGCGCGCCGGCAAAGAGATGGAGGCCATTCGGGCCGCCAACCTGCTGACCAACAACGACCCGCATGGCGGCGAGTGGATCAAGTACAACAAACCTGCCGATGCTGCAGGCACCGAAGGCGAGAGTGCACGCGGCCGCCGGGGCGGTGCTCGACGTCGCCGGGCCTGAGCAGGCTGCTTTGTCAACGGGCCGGGCAATCTGCCCGGCCTTTTTGTTTGCCGCGCTGGTCGAAGCATCTTGAATTCGGCGAAGGACGGGTGATATTCAGCACCGAGCGGCGGGTATGATGTAATGGTAGCCTGTCAGCTTCCCAAGCTGAACGCGCGGGTTCGATTCCCGCTACCCGCTCCAAAACACTTTGATATTGGCCCGCTTGAAGCTCAAAAGCTGAGGTGGACTGGGGCCATTTCGCGCCAAAATCCCGCCACAAAAAAGCCAAAATGAACGAATTCTCGCGTTAAACGGGAAATCCTTTTCGTTTGTGGGGAGGTTTGCCAGATGCGGGCTCGATACGATTTGAACTGACGGGGGAACCCTCGTTCCTGTGCAAAATTCGCACATTAATGAGTACAAACTGGAGTTCAAATCATGTCGAAGGCAATTCGTAGTCTTTTCATTCGTCTGCGCCGTGACGAGCGTGGCGCCACTCTTGTCGAATACGGTATCGCACTGTTCATTGCGATCGCTGTTGGCGGGACCCTGCTGACCGGTCTGGGCGGCACAACCAACACCAACTTCAATGACGCCAACACGGCTGCGACACGGCCGTAATCCTGCTGTTTTAGCCTGAAAAGCAACTGGTTTTCCGCCGCGAGGACGGCGGGAAGCCAGAAACAACCCAGTCTCGGCATTCGGCGTCCCGCGTGACTCAGTTTCGGCCGAGGCTTGGCCCCACGTTTTCAAAATGACCGCCCCGGCTATTTGGAGGGTTCTATGCGATTGAAATCCTTGATGATGACTATTCTTGGCGTGGGTCTGGCGGGTGGCGCCGTGATGATCGCGCAGGAGCAGCTGAGACGGAGCCAGGCCGCCGCTGATCCGACGATCGTTCGCGTGGTCGCAGCAGCAGAAGAGATCCCGTTCGGATCTCCGATTGAAGGTCACAAGCTGACCGCCATCGACTGGCCGGCGGATTCCGTGCCGGCAGGTGTATTTACAAGTTTCGAAGATGTTCTGCCCACAGCAGGTGTCGACCCGCGACGCGCCAAGCGCGCGTTGGCGCAGGGTGAAATCCTGTTGGCGTCAAAGGTTTCTGACTTCGGTGAGAAGGTCACCATCGTTCAGACCTTGGGCGAGAACAATCGTGCAATGGCCATCAATGTGGATGCGCAGACCGGTGTTGGCGGGTTCGTCACACCAGGTGACTTTGTTGATATCGTGCTGACGCAGGGCAAGAACGAGTCGCTGCGGGCGGTGACGATCCTGCAAAACATCCGTGTCATTGGGGTTGATCAGACGGCTGATGAAGATGTCGACCAGCCCGGGATTGCCCGAACGGTGACTGTCGAAGTCACGCCGGACCAGGGACAGCGGTTGGCATTGGCTCAGAAGGCCGGGCAACTCAGCCTGTCACTGCGGTCCCTGCAAATCCAGGAAGACAAGCCGTTGGAGGCTATCCGCCTCAGCGACATTCTGCTTGAAAAGTCGCCGGTTGCAGAGGGCGCGCCCAAGCCGATCGTGAAGGTGCGTCGGGGTACCACGGACGTCCAGGAAGTTCCTGTTGCCGGCAACCCCTCGAATGCAACCGTGTCCAACTGATCGCTCGCGAGGTCTGTTCATGCCCACGTTGCGCAACATAAAGGACGACGAACAGGGGACCATTCTGGTTTTCGTCGGAATTTGCATGACCGTGATCGTTGGCATGGCGGCGTTGACCTTTGATCTTGGGCGACTGGCTTCTACGCAGACCGACCTGCAGGCTTATACCGATCACGTGGCTCTGGCCGCCGCCGGAGAACTGGATGGCGGTAGTGATGCGATCACACGCGCCACGGCTGCTGCAGCCGGAATGATCGAAGACTCCCAGTTCTTTGCCGAGGGCAGCCAAGATCTGGGGACGGCCGCAGATTATTCGCTGCGGTTTCTGTCGGGACTGCCCGATCCTGCCGCTGATCCGGATGACAATGACCCAGTGGATGGGTTTGTGACGACCGATCCCGCTCTGGCCGTTCTGGTTGAGGTGACCGCGACCCCTAGAACCGTTTTTCTTCCGTTCGGTCGGGCGCTCGCTGACTTGTTGGGCGTCACGCGTCCGGATGAGGATGTCGAGGCTGTCGCGATTGCGGGTTACACCCAATATGCCTGTGATGTGACGCCGTTGATGTTCTGCATCCCTCCCGGTTGGACCGCGAATGCAAACAAAGGGTCAACCATCAAGTTGCGCACTGGAGGTAACGGTGCCGCTTGGGGGCCGGGGAATTTTGGTTTCCTCGACCCGACGGACATCGGCATAAACCCCAACGGTCCTTGCGCGGGGCAGACCGGATCAAAACTCTATATCTGCCTGATCGCGGCGCATGGGAACCTGACGCAATGCGTGTCTCAGCGCGGTGTAGATACCGAGCCCGGTCAGCGCAATGGCATTGGCAGCGCAATCTACAATTCACGGTTCGATATTTTCCACTCGACGATGAGCAAACTCAAGAATGATGAAGATTATGCGCCCGGACCGCAGGTCATCGCGGGCTGGGAAAACTCTGGCGGAAGCTGTCTGAAGAACAATCCCGAGGTTTCGACCGACTCGATGCCGTTTCCGCCCGACGATTGCTTCGCCGCCGGCACCTGCGCGCATGGCGGCCGTTTTGGAAACGGTGTCTGGACCTCCGGCAAAGCGGCTTATTTGGACATGAACTATGGCGACGGTCCGGCCAATGATCTGACGCCGCACCCGCTGGGTAACCCGACGGGTAACACGCGATACGAAATGTATCTCGACGAGATCACCAGGGCTGGTACGGGTGATGTGCTGTTTGGGCGCAGCGAGTCCGGCCGCCCGCAATGCGCGAGCACAACGCTGGACGACCCTGACCGCCGCACATTTATCGCAGCCGCCATAAACTGCGGTGCCAATCCGGTCGCGGGACGCGCGGAGAACGTTCCGGTGCAGGAGTTTGTAAAGGTTTTCCTGATCCAGCCGCTCGAAGAATCCTCGGGGACTGATTTTGACATCTTTGTCGAGGTGGTCGAGCAGGTCGGCGGTGGAGTCGGTGGCAGCAGCGATGACGGCATTTTTCGCGATGTCGTGAGGTTGTATCGATGACTCGGCTTGTTCGGCATATCCGACGGTTGCGGTCGTGCGAGGCCGGCGCCCCGATGGTCGAGTTCGGGATCGTACTTCCGTTGATCCTGCTGTTCTTTGCCGTGATCATCGAAGGTGGGCGTATCACCTGGATTCATCAGGCAACGTCGGCCGGGGTGCGCGATGCCTCGCGTATGATCGCGCGGATCGCGCCGTTGGACTTGTGCGCAGCGGGCGGGGTCGGCAGCTATGACGCGCTGGCCACGGACATCGTCCAGAACCAGTTGGGCGGTTCGTCGATCATGCCGCATGGCACAACCGTCATCGACGTCACACCGCGCTGTATCTCGCGGGCTGGCGTGTACCGGATCAATCCGACTTCGGTGGTCGAGGTCACGGCTCAGATCCGGATCGAGTACCTTTTTGGAAACGTTTTCAGCCTTTTCGGGGCAGTGCTGGGGCCTCTCGACACCGAAATCTCGGATCAGAGCCGGGTGTTTGGGGTATGACCGGTAACCTGCATATGGCGCGCGCTTTCTGGCGACGTGAAAACGGGTCGGCACTGGTCGAGCTGGGCATGGTCGTTCCGTTGTTCCTGGTGCTCGTGTTTGGAATTCTCGAGTACGGACGGCTCTACTGGTCCACGACGATGGCGCAGAAAGCGATGCAAAAAGCCTCTCGGCTTGCCACGGTCGGGCCGCCACTGTGTGGCGCGATGCCAGCCACGCACACGCTGGCCGGTGGCGCCCCCGCAACAACCAAGTTCGGCGCGCTGTGCCGCAGCGGCAGCATCTGCGCCACTCCGAACCTGCCGGCGCCGTGTCAGCTTGACGCATCAACCGCCTATGGCAGCCGGATCTGGGACGAGATCGAAATGCTGCTGCCGCCCGGAGCCACCGCGGCAAATGTGCAAATCACCTATTCGCACGATCCTCGTCTTGGTTTTCTTGGTGGACCCTATACGCCGGTGGTTACAGCCGAACTGGTAAACCTGGACTACGATTTCGCGCTGCCAATTGGGCCGCTGGTCGCCCTTGCTGCTGGCAACCCTGCCATATCCGCCAGCAGCCCCAACACCATTTCAATCCCAACGATGAGCACATCCGTCCCGGCCGAGGATCTTGCCATCGGTGCCGTTGAGTAAGGAGAAGAGTCATGAGTGCCAAGCAGATTTCAGTGCTGTTGATTTCACCGGACGAAGAGATTTTCGCGGCAATCGAAACGTCGTTGGAGGGGCTGAGCAATTGCCGCTTTACGGGCCGCAAGGACACTGTCGCGCGGGTCAACGGGTCGGCCGTTGCCTTGTCAGCGCGTCATGACGTGGTTCTGTTCGATGTGGATGACAGTTCGCCAGAGCTGCTGCAGACCGCGCAGCAGATTTGTGATGCGCGCATGCCCAATGCGATCATTATCGCCCTGGCGTCTGAAGATCTGCCGCTTGAGAAGGCCCGACAGCTCAAAAAGCTTGGAGTTGATGACGTGCTGCCGCGCAATGCAATCCATGAGGAGATCATTCCGCAGGTGGATGCGATCCGTGCCCGGCGGCAGGCGCAGCTTCCCGCCGTTTGGGGTGGACAAGCCACACTTGGCAAGTTGATCGCGGTTGGCAAATCTCGCGGTGGCGTCGGATCGTCCTTGGTTGCCGCCAATATGGCGAACGAGCTTCAATCCAAGGCCGGCTTCCTGAAAAAGACGGCGTCGAACTCGGTTGCACTGGTGGATCTGGACTTTCAGTTCGGCTCGATTGCTGCCTTGATGGATGTCGCCGAAAGCGACGCGATGTGGCGCATGGCCATGGAAGGCAGCATTCCCGACAGTGCCTTTTTGGAACAGGCGATGGTCAAGTCGCCCTGCGGGGTCGATATCCTGGCGGCTCCGTCGCGCTATGGTCCGTTGACTGCAATCAAGGAAGAGCAGATTTCGGCCATTCTGGATTCCCTCAAACGTACCCATGACTACGTCGTGGTAGATTTGCCGCGGGCGCTGGTGGAATGGATTACGCCCGTCCTGACGCAAGCGGACCGTCTATATTTGGTGACGGACGTTGCCGTTCCGTCCGTTCGCTCGGCCCGCAAGCTGATGGATTTCTACCAAGCGGAAAATCCAGCACTGGAAATTCAACTGGTCGCCAACCTTGAAAAGAAACCCATCATTCCGGCGGCGCACCACAGAGCGGCGGCAAAACTCCTTGAAAAGGACTTTGCATTTTGGGTGCCTCGCGACGAGCGCACAGTACGCGAGTCGGTCGATCGGGGCGTGCCGTTGGAAGATGTTTCATCCCGCGCACCGATGACACGCGCAATCCGAAAGCTGGCACACGAGACATGCCTGTCTTTGCCGCCTCGGGTCGGCCAGCACTGAGGCAGAGTGTTTCGGAATAGTTAAATATTTGCAGAAGGTTAAGTAGATGTTTCGAGAATTCGACCGACCAGGCCAGGAAAAACCGGACGCTTCGAAAGTTGTGCCGTTGGACACCAAGCAGTTTGCTCAGATCGGCAAGCCGGTTCATGGCTCCGGCGATGACCTCGTATTGATGCATGACATCCAGAACGATCGGATAGATCTCAAGGCACGACTGCATAACTCGTTGCTGGACAAGCTGAACCTCGCCGTTATCGAAAAGGTCGAGGAAGAAACACTGCGGGGCGAAATTGGGCGACATGTCACCGAACTGCTGCGCGCCGAAGGCCGTGCGATGCGCAGCGAGGAGGTCAAGCAGCTTGTCGAAGAGCTGATGCACGAGGTGCTTGGCTTGGGCCCGCTGGAACCGTTGTTGGCCGACCCCACGATCAACGATATCCTCGTGAACGGCCACACGCAGATTTTTGTCGAGCGCTCGGGCATTCTCGAAAAGACATCGGCACGTTTCCGTGACGAACGTCATCTGCTGCGGATCATCGACAAGATCGTCAGCCGGATCGGTCGCCGTATTGATGAACGGCAACCGTGGGTGGATGCGCGGTTGGAAGATGGCAGCCGCGTCAACGCGATCATTCGGCCCTGCGCACTGGACGGGCCGGCGCTTTCCATTCGAAAATTCTCGCGGGTTCCGCTGACGATGGAACGCCTGATCAAAAACGAGGCCTTGAACGAAAGCGCGGCCAAACTGCTGCGGGGATTGGTTGAAGCCAAGATGAACGTGCTGATCTCGGGCGGAACCGGATCGGGCAAGACCACGATGCTGAATGCATTGTCGTCGTATATCAGCCCTCGGGAGCGGATCGTCACGATTGAAGACGCGGCCGAACTTCAGCTTCAGCAGGAACATGTCTTGCGCATGGAAACGCGGCCTGCTGGCCTCGACGGTACTGGCGCCGTTGCCCAACGAGACCTTGTGCGAAACGCGCTGCGGATGCGTCCGGATCGGATCATCATCGGCGAGGTGCGCGGCTCCGAAGCATTCGATATGTTGCAGGCGATGAATACCGGCCATGACGGGTCGATGACGACGGTACACGCCAACAGCCCACGCGATGCACTTTCCCGGGTCGAGCAGATGGTGCAAATGGGCGGGCTGGAGCTGCCGCATGCAGCAATCCGCGCGACTATCGCTTCGGCAATTCACTTTGTTCTGCAATTGAACCGCCTGTCTGATGGTACCCGCCGTGTCACCTCGATTGCCGAGATCACCGGCATGGAGGGCGATATCGTGACCATGCAGGACATCTTCGTCTTCAAACGTGAAGGCAAGGACGAAGCCGGCAACATCCTCGGGCGCTTCATGCCGACCGGTATCCGACCGAAATCCAGCGATGCGCTGGCGGCGGCGGGTGTCGACCTTTCATCGATCAAGTTCAACTGAGGGACCCGGCCATGTTGGAAGATCTCAGATCCTTCTTTTCGACGCACAGCATAGACTCGTTGATCGGACCAGAGATGGAAGTGGGCGGTTACGATGTCCGCTTTGTTCTGTCACTCTTGATATTTCTCGGCGCCCTGATTGCCTTCGAAGGGGTCCGTCAGCTTTTGAAGCGCGGAGAAAACCGGGAAGAGGCGATAAACCGGCGCATCCAGATGCTGAACCAGGGAAAGACTGGCGAGGACGTTCTGGAATTGCTCAAACCGCGGGAGAGCAAACCTCTCATGAAGTCGTTTCCGCTGGTCGGCGACTTGCCGGGTGCCCTTGCGGCATCGGGCCTGCACATGGTGCCGGAAATGTTCCTGTTGGGATGTGGGGGTGCTTTTCTGGTTTCGGCGATCGGAGGCTCACTGGTGGCCAACCCACTGACGGTCATACCTGTAAGCGCTGTGTGCTTCCTGTTGGCCCCGTTGGTCTACCTTGGCGCCAACCTCAGACGGCGCAAGGCCGCGCTGATCAAGCAATTGCCGGATGCGTTGGACCTGATGTCGCGTGGGTTGAAGGTCGGACATCCGTTGAACACGACCTTGCAGAGCGTGGCAAACGAAATGCCCGATCCGATCGGAACTGAATTCGGTCTGGTCGTCGACCAAGTCGCTTATGGGGAGGAGTTGACGACCGCCATTCGCAACATGGCAGACCGGGTAGATGAAGAGGATATCCAGTACCTCTCGGTCGCGCTGACGATGCAGCATGGCACTGGTGGCGATCTGGCCGGCATTCTGCGGACATTGGCGCGCGTCATCCGTGCCCGCATGTCTCTGCGGCGCAAGATCAAGGCCATTTCTGCCGAGGGTCGGATGACCGCCTATATCCTGTCGTTCATTCCTGTCGGGATTGCCCTCGTGATGACGGTCATGACGCCGGACTATTATGGAAGCGTGGTGCAATACCCGATTTTCTGGCCCGTCATGAGCGTCATATCAGCGGCCATCGTTCTGAACGCCATCGTTTTGTTCAAGCTTGTCAATTTCCGGATCTGAGGGAGGGTTGTCGAAATGGAAATCGTGAACTCGCTACTCGACACTGGTCTTTTTTCCCAACTCATGATCCTGGGCGTTGTTGCCGCCGGCGCGATCGTTGCATTCTTTGGGATATCATCGTCGCTCGGTGATCGGTCTACAGCAGCCGAACGGATGCTGCCCAAACGAACAAGGGGCCAGAGCCTTGCACGTCTTGTGCCGGAAAAGGTGGAGGGCGATACACCGACCGGGCTGAGCGCCGCACTTATCCCCAGCGATGCAAGTGTCAGGTTCGAAGTTGGCCAAGTGCTTGCGCGCTCAGGGTTTCGCGGCCGGAATGCAATCGCCAATTTCTATCTGATCCGTTTGGGCTTGGCGACGTTTCTGCCGCTTGTCTTTCTTGTCCTCATGTCTTGGCAGCCTGCGTCCAGTATCGGCGCCACGATCAACGATTATGTGTCTGGTCTGAATTCATTTCAGATCTTGCGGAACCTTGGCATCCTCTGCGGCATCGGGTTCTTCATCCCCCAGCTTTGGATGAGCGCTCGGATCAAGGAGCGTAAACGTCGGATGGAGAATGCGTTCCCGAACATGCTGGACTTGCTCCAGATTGGGATCGAGGCGGGAATGGGCTTTGACCAGGCGCTTCTCAAAGTTGCAGTGGAAATGCAGACTGTATCGCCCGAAATGTCCGAGGAAATTCTGATTGCCCTGAGCGAGATTCAGGCCGGGCGCGACCGTGAAGTTGCGTTGATGAGAATGGCGCGCCGGACGGGGATCGACGAAATGAGTTCGTTCGTGAGCGTCGTCCTCCAGTCGTCCCGGTTCGGCGTCCCGTTGTCGGCCGCCTTGACTACGTATTCCGAAGAAATGCGCGAACTGAGAGAGCTTCGCGCGCAGGAGAAAGCCAACAAGTTGCCGGTGCAGATGTCCGCGGTCATGGCGAGCCTGATGTTGCCCTCGATCGCGGGGCTGATCCTTGCACCGATCATCATTCGATACGTCGAAACCTTCGTGAAATGACGTTGTTTTTGTGGGTGCGGCGCTCTCGGGTCCACACGAGGTCAACTGTGCGTCCCCGACTTGGGTCGGGTTCTTTCAGGCGCTGTAAAGCAGCATCGACCAGCCGGCCAGGATCAGGCCCGAAAGGCCTATGGCAATCCCAAGAGGAAACTCGCGTCCGCTGAGCGTTGCTGCAAGCTTTCCTGTCGGTTGTCGGACGAACAGGCGCAGCAGGGTCAAGCTGGTCAGTCCAAACGCCATCGCGGCAGAAAGCAGCAGCATATATGTCGAAAGGGCTTGGGTCGGTATCGCCAGAAAAACCACCGGTAGCATCTTGGCGTCTCCGCCCCCCAGCCAACCGGCGGCGAAAAGGGCAAAACAGATCCCAAAGCAAAGCCCGGCGGCGATCAATCGCAATCCAACTTCATGCAAACCGAGGGCAGGGGACCCTACCAGAAACAGGGCAACCCCTATCAGGCAGTACAGGTTCGGTATCCGGTATTCGGTTAGGTCCGTCCACGCCACCGCCACAAACAGCGGCACCATCAACCACAGAGGTACCCAACTATGCCAAGGCAGATCAATCATCATGCGCGTGCCTGATTGTGTCTGCCGTGCAAGGCTTCGCGTTCTTCGATCGAAACCAGCCGTCTGGCCAACATGTGGAAGTTCTCCATTCCTGTCTTGCCGTAGATATGCTTGAGATGCGTTCTCACAGTCGCGGGACCAATCTCGAGCTCGGATCCAATGGACTGTTGCGACAGTCCCCGGGAAATCAGAACGCAGACCCGCCATTCGGCCCGTGTCAGGCCCGCTGGGTTTTCGAGGCTCATCAGCGGCGCGTCATTCACCGCCCTTTGGATGGTCGTTACGGATTGGCGGGAAATTGCTTCGGTAATCAGACCGGCGCGTCTGTTGCGGTAGATTTCGGAAATTTCGGGTGCGACTGTCTCTATCGCTTCGCGCCAGCCGGGTTCGAGACCTTTGGCGAAATGCAGCTCCAGAAAATCGATTTCGCAGCCTTGGTTGTCGAGACAGACGAACAGGATATCGTGCAGCTTGCGGTGCGAGATCCAGTCCAGAACAACGGCAGAAAACTCGTTTACGGGTTTCCCGTGATCCTTGAGGCTGAAGACGACGCCTTTCTTTGGCTTGCTTGCAAACGGACCAATCACGTCATTCGTGAAGGAAAGAAAAAGCGGCCGACTTATTGTCGTGTCACGGGTATCTGCGCGCGCAGCTACTCGGCTGCCAACTTTATTGAGCCAGACACGGCTGAGGGTACCGCAATCGGCTCCAAACGCGTTGACAACTTCGGTCAACGCAGCGTCCAGAACCACTCCGCCCTGGCTCCATTGAATGAAATTGATCAATGCGCGTGTGTGTTGCGTGTTCGGTAGCCACGCACCTGCACGGCCCATCCCCCTGTCCATGTAGCACCAACTGGTAAACGTCTTACTCACTAAAGCGAGCCGGTTCAGCGGCTTCTGTAGATTTGAATTACTCTGCCCAATACATTCATATTTTACGATTTTTACGCAAAAATCACCAAGAATCTTATTAAGTTTCCGGATGGGGAGAAAAACACACGAAAAAAAGCAGACAATTAGGCTCAAAAGGCTGAAAAGAGTTGACGATCAGAAACAATAACAGTCAGCGGGTGTGATTGGCCAAGGGCGACACGCTCTGGTATTTCAGGAGGGCTTACGGGCCTGAAAGACGTTGATGACTGCCGGGATGCCAAACCCATCTGCCGTTTGAAAACTCGAAAACTCCTGGGCCACGGCGCTCTGGATTTTTCGTTCGTCGGCCTCATCGCCTTCAAAATGCGCTATCACGCGCGCGGCCGGCCCGACCCGGGTGCAAAGCTCGGCGGTGGCCTCCACCGATCCAAGCCCCGGCAGTCGGAGGCTTACGGGGTTGGCGAAGATGTCATCCAAACCCGCCGTTGCCATCATGCCGGTCACATGGTCGATGTCATGAAAGGCCAGTGGTCCCGGTGCGTACCGACCATATTTTGGTGGGTGGCCCAGATGCGATGTGGCGGCCATGTGGGGAATCCTGAACCAGGGATTGTCAGCCAGAGGTCCCCATGCGGCAAAAGTCATTTGTCCGCTGGGGGCCAGAGCCTTGGCGATGTTGGCGAACGCCGCAACCGAATCCTGAAAGAACATGACACCGAACCGCGATATCGCAGCGTCGAACGCGCCCTCGGGGAACCGGGCGACCTGAGCGTCGACGCATTGGAAATCGACGTTTTCAACACCCGCGGAAAAGGCCCTTTCCTGCGCTCGGCTTAGGAACGGCTCAGAAATGTCGCCGCCAAGAACATGGCCCTGCGGTCCGACACGCTGGGCGGCCGCGATGGTGCTGGCGCCGGTCCCGCAGCCGATGTCCAGCACGCGCATTCCGGGTTCCAGTTCGGCCTGATCCAGAACGAGGTCCAGAACCGGGGCCAGCATGTGGTCCAGTTTGTCCTCAAAAGTCAGCCACTTGGTGCCGGATTCGGAGTTGCCCCAGTATTCAGCCTGATCTTCGTTTGCTGTTTGCATGGGGGTCCTCCGCAGTTTTTCGGACTATGCCTTTCTGCGGCGACGGCGGCCAGTTTTTTCCGCATCGCCTCCGGTGTTGAAGGACGGAGCGGGCAGGGTGACGATCTTAACCAGTTCCGGGAACGGGTCGGTCTTGTGCGGAATCGCGTTCGCGGCGACGAAATGCTCCTGGAATTTCGGCTCGATCGCGGTTTCGACCTTGGTGATCTCGCGCACCACGCGTTCGATCTCGGCCCGGGCGGCGATGTTGCACAGCGCGATGCGTGCGCCGGTGCCGGCGGCGTTGCCCGCGCTTTGGACCTTGTCCAGCGGCGCGTCGGGGATCATGCCCAGAACCATCGCGTGTTTGGTCGAGATATGGGCGCCGAACGCCCCGGCCAGCACTACGCGATCCACACGGTCCACGCCCATCTCGTCCATCAGCAGCCGCGCCCCGGCATAGAGCGCGGATTTCGCCAGCTGGATCGCCCGGATGTCGCCCTGTGTCACGGTGATGCGCGGGCCGCCCTCGGCGCTGGCGTCATGGATCAGATAGGAATGGGTTCGGCCCTCGGGGATGCAGCGGCTGGTGCCGGTCTGCTCGGCCGAGCCGATCAGGCCGCTCTCGTCCAGCAGGCCGGCCATGCGCAGTTCGGCCACCGCCTCGATGATGCCCGACCCGCAGATGCCGGTGATGCCGGTGGTGGCGATGTCGGCCTCGAAACCCTCTTCGTCCGACCACTTGTCCGAGCCGATCACCCGGAACCGAGGTTCTTTGGTCACCGGGTCGATCTGAATGCGCTCGATCGCGCCGGGCGCGGCACGCTGGCCCGAGCTGATCTGCGCACCTTCGAAGGCCGGTCCGGTGGGCGAGGAACAGGCCAGCACGCGGGTCGTGTTGCCCAGCAGGATCTCGGCGTTGGTGCCGACGTCCACGATCAAAACCAGATCCTGCGACTTGCCCGGCTCTTCGCTCAGCGCCACGGCGGCGCAGTCGGCCCCCACATGGCCCGCGATGCAGGGCAGGATGTAGACCTGCGCGCGCGGGTTCATCGTGGTCAGATCCATCTCACGCGCGGGCAGCGAGACGCTTTCCGACGTGGCCAGCGCAAACGGCGCTTGACCCAGTTCAACCGGGTCCAGACCCAACAGCAGGTGGTGCATGACCGGGTTGCACACAAACACAGTTTCCACGATCAGGGCCGGGTCGATCCCGGCCTCGTCGGCGATCGAGGTGACCAGATCGTTGATCGCCTCACGCACGGCCCGGGTCATTTCCTGATCACCGCCGGGATTCATCATCGCGTAAGAGACGCGGCTCATGAGGTCCTCGCCGAACCGGATCTGCGGGTTCATCAGGCCCGACGAGGCCTTCACCTCGCCGGTATCCAGATCGGTCAGATGCGCGGCGATGGTGGTCGAGCCCAAATCGATGGCCAGCCCGTACAGCCCGTTTTCGTGCAGGCCGGGCCAGATTTCGACGATGCGCGCCACGCTGTCCTTGTGGCCCTTGTGCAGGGCGACCGTGACCTCCCACTTGCCCTTGCGCAGGGTCGGCTGCAGTTTGGACAGAAGCGACAGGTCGGCGGTGACGGCGTCGATCTGCCACTGCTCGCGCAGCGCACGCTCCAGCCGTTCAAGATCGCCGGTGGGCGAGTGCATGTCGGGTTCTTCGACCACCACGAAATACAGGCGCGTGGCCGGGTCCATGGTGATGGCCCGCGCGGCGGCGGCCTTGCGCACCACCTGGCGGTGAACCTGGCTTTCGGGCGGAACGTCGATCACCACGTCGCCTTGAACGGTGGCCTGACAGCCCAGACGCCGGCCCGGTTTCAGACCGCGTTTGTCGTCATAGCGCTGCTCAACCGCGTTCCATTCGCTCAGCGCGTCTTCGCGGACCGTGACGCCGTGTTTGGGAAACTCGCCATAGCTGGGCGTGATCTGGCATTTCGAACAGATCCCGCGCCCACCGCAGACCGAATCTAGGTCGACCCCCAACTGCCGGGCCGCCGTCAGGATCGGAGTCCCAACGGGGAAATGTCCGCGTTTGCCCGAAGGGGTAAAGACGACAAGTGGATCGGTGGTCATGGATGGCCTGCCTTTTTGGTGTTCGCGCGTATGGCGGCAAGATATGGGTTTCGCAGCAAACGGAAAGGCCAATCCGCGGCAGGTTTTGCGCGGCTTGCGTCGTTTTCCGCGCCATCGCGGCGGTTTGTGGGCGAACAAGTTGGGGCAGGGGCTTTTCCTTTGGTCGAAACCATGCAATAGGGTCACCGCCAAACGGGGTTTTGCATGGGGTTAGCAGATGCAGATTCGTGAGGCACTCACCTTTGATGATGTTCTTTTGGTTCCGGCGGCCTCGTCGGTGCTGCCGGCAACGGCGGACACGTCCACGCGCGTGACGCGCGCGATCACAATGAACATACCGCTGCTCAGCTCGGCCATGGACACGGTGACCGAGGCGCGGATGGCCATCGCAATGGCCCAGGCCGGGGGCATTGGGGTGATCCACAAGAACCTGACCGTCGAGGAGCAATCGCGTGAGGTGCGCCGGGTCAAACGCTTCGAATCCGGCATCGTCTACAACCCAGTCACCCTGCGCGCCGATCAAACGCTGGCCGATGCCAAGGCCTTGGTCGAGCGCTACAACTTCACCGGCTTCCCGGTGGTGGATGACGACGGCCGCGTCGTGGGTATCGTGACCAACCGCGACATGCGTTTTGCCACGTCGGACGACCAGCCGATCCGCGCGATGATGACCACTGATAATCTGGCGATGCTGCAGGAGCCGGCCGACCTGGAAGAGGCAAAGAGCCTGATGAAGGCTCGCCGGATTGAAAAGCTGCTGGTCGTCGACGGATCGGGCAAACTGACCGGTCTGCTGACCTTGAAGGATACGGAACAAGCGGTGCTGAACCCCACGGCCTGCAAAGACCATCTGGGTCGGCTGCGGGTTGCGGCGGCCACGTCGGTTGGCGATGCCGGCTTTGAACGATCCGAGCAATTGGTCGACTCTGGCGTCGACATCATCGTGGTCGACACGGCGCACGGCCATTCCCAAGGGGTGCTGGACGCGGTGAAGCGGATCAAGGCCCTGTCGAACGAAGTGCAGATCATCGCGGGCAACGTCGCAACGGGCGACGCAACCAAGGCCCTGATCGACGCTGGCGCCGATGCGGTCAAGGTCGGGATCGGGCCGGGCTCGATCTGCACCACGCGCATGGTGGCCGGTGTCGGCGTGCCCCAGTTGACGGCAATCATGGATTGCTCGGTTGCGGCTGGCGACGTGCCGGTCATTGCTGATGGTGGCATCAAGTTTTCGGGCGATTTCGCCAAGGCCATCGCGGCGGGGGCGTCCTGCGCCATGGTCGGCTCGATGATCGCCGGCACCGATGAAAGCCCGGGCGAGGTCATTCTGTACCAGGGCCGCTCTTTCAAATCCTACCGCGGCATGGGCAGCCTGGGCGCGATGGCGCGCGGCTCGGCCGACCGCTATTTCCAGAAGGACGCCGCCAATGACAAGCTGGTGCCCGAAGGGATCGAGGGGCAGGTGCCCTACAAGGGCTCAGCCAGCGCCGTTGTTCATCAACTGGTCGGCGGTCTGCGTGCGGCCATGGGCTATACCGGCTGCGCGACCGTTGATGAAATGCGCCGCAATTGTCAGTTCGTGAAGATTACCGGAGCGGGTCTGAAGGAAAGCCACGTGCATGACGTGCAGATCACACGCGAAAGCCCCAACTATCGCGTGATGTGACGGTCTCCGTCGGACTCAGGACCTCGACATGACCCCAGGCGCGCGCGTTCAGGCCGCTATCGAAATCCTAGACGATTTTCTGGGCGGAACTCCCGCCGAGAAAGCGTTGACGGGCTGGGCGCGGCGCAGCCGTTTCGCCGGATCGAAGGACAGGGCAGCGATCCGCGACCATGTCTTTGACGCGCTTCGGCATCTTCGGTCTTACGCTGCGATCGGCGGTGCAAGGACGGGGCGAGGCCTGATGCTGGGCGCTCTGCGGTCGCAGGGTCAGGACCCGGGCGATCTGTTCACTGGAGATCGTCATGCCCCAGACTCCGTCACGGCGGACGAAGTCGGTCGCCCATTCGAAACGGAAGCCGAGCAGTTTGACATTCCCGAGTGGCTTTGGCCGGTTTTCGAGCGGTCGCTTGGTGAAAATGCCAGAGAGGCCGCCGCCGCGCTGCAATCACGCGCTCCGGTTCACCTGCGGGTCAATCTGGCCCGCACGAGCATGCAAGAGGCGGTGGATGCACTGGCGCGGGAAGGGATTTCCACTGCGCCGCACCCGGCCTGCGAGACGGCGCTTGAAGTCGTCGATGGTGCCCGGAAGGTTTCGCAATCCCAAAGCTATCGTGACGGCTTGGTCGAGTTGCAGGATGCGGCGAGCCAGGCTGTCGTTGCTGCATTGAACCTAAGACCCGGCATGAGGGTTCTGGACTATTGTGCCGGGGGTGGCGGCAAGGCGTTGGCCATGGCCGCCTCTGGCGGTGTCGAAGTCTTCGCCCATGACGCCAACCCCGGGCGCATGCGTGACCTTCCTGACCGAGCACGACGGGCGGGAGCGCGCATTTCCATCCTGTCTACGGATGACTTGGAAGAACACGGCCCGTTTGACCTGGTGCTGACTGACGCCCCCTGTTCAGGGAGCGGCTCGTGGCGGCGCGCACCTGGGGGCAAATGGGCATTGACGCCCGAGCAATTGGCCCAGTTGCCTAAGACGCAATTGTCCATTCTGGACGCGGCCGCACCCCTCGTCGGTGATGACGGTGTATTGGCCTACGCCACCTGTTCGATGCTGGATGTCGAAAACAGAGGCGTCATAGACACGTTCCTGTCGTCGCATCCGGAATGGCAATGCACGTTCAGCCGATTGTGGCAGGTTGTACACGGCACCGACGGCTTCTATTCCGCCCACTTGACGCGACGCTGATACGCTGAAAACAACTTAAAGGAGAATATCCGCTGGATTTCTTAAGCGGATATTAACTCTTTGTGCCACGAAATGCCCTGGATTGATTTTGAATCGAGTTGTTGATGACCGAAGTCGCTCAATTTTCGCCAAGCTTGACTGGGCGACACTTTCCCAGCTGGTCGCGAGCCGTTTCTCTGGTCGGTGTCGCGCTTTTGTTGGTCATTCTCGCACAGCTCTTTCCGATCTCACCCCAGTTGGTTTCTGGCCTGCTGGCGGTCGGAGGGTCTTTTCTGGCCGTTGGCGCGTTTGTTCTGTTGCGCGGATGGTTCTCGTACCGCGTTGACAAACAGGCGCAAACCATTCTCGCGTCGTTTCTGGAAAAAGAGCCCGCTCCGGGTTTCATCACGGATGCCAACGGGTGGGTGCTGATCGTGAACTCCGCAGCGCGGGACAGGTTCAACGCCTCGACAGGCGCAAGGCTGGACATGTGTTTGCGGTCCGTTTTCGCCAATCCTGCGGCAATACTGGTTCGGATGCAGTCATTGGCGCAAGTCCAAGGGCGCGCAGCAGAAGACATCGTGACAAAGGGCACGACAATTCCAGTTCTGGCGATCGACCTTGGCGATGATCTGTACCTGTGGCGGATCAAGGCCTCGGGTCGGCAACCTTGGGCGTATGCTTCGCTTCCAATCGTGACGCTCGGGCGAAATGACGTGGTCCTGAACATGAATGCCGCCGCCGAGGCGATGCTCCGAGGCAGCGAGGTTGGCGCGGCCGAGGCTCTGACGCCGGAGGTCATATCCGGTGAAACGGTTCTGCGCCTGCCTGCTCAAGAAGGTTCGCGGCGGGTATTCTTGTGCGAGGTTCAAAAAACCAGCGCGGGCCGGGATATAGCGCTGGTTTTGCTTGACGACGCGCCTGCAGATCAGTGGACCACGACCTTCGCCGACGTCCCGGTGCCCATGATGCACCTCGCTCCGGGCGGTGAGATTCTGGATGCCAATCGATTGGCGCGCAAGCTGATCGGTGATGTTGAACTTGGTCAGACCAATATCGACACGATTCTGAGCGGATTGGGGCATCCCTTGCGGGACTGGCTGCTTCAGGTCGCCGCGTGCGATGGGCCACCACGTTCCGAATTCCTGCGGCTGGGTGGAAAGGACCGAGAGGTCTTCGTGCAACTGACCTTGACCCGCATCGTCAAGAACGGTGAGGTGCGCCTTGTTGCCGTGCTGAACGACGCGACCGAACTTAAGACGCTGGAGGCTCAGTTCGTCCAGGGGCAAAAGATGCAGGCGGTCGGGCAGCTGGCGGGCGGCGTGGCGCATGATTTCAACAACCTGCTGACAGCCATTTCCGGACATTGCGACCTGCTGCTGCTGCGCCATGATCAAAATGATCCGAACTACGGCGATCTCGTCCAGATAAACCAGAATGCCAACCGGGCCGCTGCGTTGGTCAGCCAGTTGCTGGCCTTTTCCCGAAAACAGACTCTGCGACCCGAAGTACTGGATCTGCGCGATACCATTTCCGACCTGATCCACTTGTTGAACCGCCTCGTGGGCGAGAAGGTCAAGCTGATCCTCAGTCATGATCCGGTTCTCAAGCCCGTTCGCGCAGACAAGAGGCAGCTGGAACAGGTCGTCATGAACCTTGTGGTGAACGCGCGCGATGCCATGCCCGACGGCGGAGAAATCCGTATCGAAACCGAGGTGTTTTCTTTGACTGATCCGCTGATGCGCGACAGGGCGACGGTTCCGGTGGGTGAATATGTTTCGGTCAAGGTCATCGACAGTGGCGTGGGTATTCCGTCAGACAAGCTGCAGAAGATCTTCGAACCATTCTACACAACTAAACGGACAGGCGAGGGGACCGGGCTGGGTTTGTCGACGGTCTATGGCATCGTCAAGCAAACCGGCGGCTTCATCTTTGTGGACAGCACCGAAGGGCGTGGGACCGAGTTCAACGTCATACTGCCGGTCTGCTTGGCACGGGACACCGAGGTTGCGATCGAACCGCCGGCACAACCGGAACCGAACGCGCATCAAGGCGAAGGTGTCGTTTTGCTGGTCGAGGATGAGGCGCCGGTACGCGCCTTTGCCACCCGTGCCTTGCGCCTCAAGGGCTATACCGTCTTTGAGGCGGGCTCGGCCGAGGACGCGTTGCGCATTCTCGAGGATCAGAACCTGCACGTCGACGTTTTCGTCACGGACGTGGTCATGCCCGGAATGGATGGTCCAACCTGGGTTGCCAAGGCGCTGGAAAGCCGGCCCGATGTGCGGGTGGTCTTCATGTCCGGCTATACCGAAGGCGCGTTTGGGGATGCTGGGCCTGAGATCAGACATTCGACCTTCCTGCCCAAGCCATTTTCACTGACACAATTGACCGAGGCGGTGTTTCAACACCTCAACTAACGCGCCTGCTGATGCAGACGAAACTCGGCGGCATGAGCCTTGCGGAATGTATCCAAGGTCTGGTCAGACAGTATCAGTTCCCGCTTGGGCGATACATTTTCGCGGGTCAGATCGATCCGGGCGTTCAGTCGATCTTGAAGGAAGTCCAGAATCTCGTCCTGGTGTTCGTAGCGAAAGATATGCGAAGCACCGGCGCCGTTGCTGCGGGTCCGGAAGAATTCAGTTTGGCTGCCGACATCGGCAAACGCGGGACGGGGCGACTGCATATAAGCTTGGACAAACTTGTCGAAAGACATGCCGTCGGTCGAATGCGGGTGGCCCGTCAATTCGGTGCGCGTCCTGTACCGATACCAGCTGCCCAGCCAATCGACGGGTTCGCGCACGACGGCCATGATTTCCATTTCCGTGTCGTACATCTTGCGGAAAATGTTCTGGAAGAAACGGTCGTAGCGACGCACCGGCGCATGTTTCAGATCCGGTGGACCCGACACCACGATATCCGCCCGGTCCCGCAATGCGACCTGATAGGCGGTGCTTCCGGTTTTAGGCAGGGACAGAAGCGCAAGGCGTTCCTTGAAGAAGATCAGCATTTCATGTCTTTCCTGCGCCGAAGGCTGTCGTGCCACATGATTGTCCGCCCCGGCGGCCGAGGTCAATTGCTTCCGCACAAAATCGCCAGCCTGTGCAAGCAAAGTTTCATTGCAAAGACAGAGCCTTGGGCATGATTGAGAAGTTTCGAGGTCTGAGTAAACGACTCTTTAACCTCTTCATCGAAAAGTAAGGAATGAAAGTTTTTGTTGAAATGTTCTCTTTTTGATCTCATAAGGAACAAGAGGCGAACAAAGCAGCGATTGCCGCCCGGTGATGGGTGTGACAAAAGGGAAGGCGACAGGACAATGGCGGATCTTCTGACAATGAACGACAAGAAAAACCCCGACAAGCAAAAGGCGCTGGACAGCGCGTTGGCGCAGATCGAGCGGCAGTTCGGCAAGGGCTCGATCATGAAACTGGGCGATGGTGCCCGGCAGGAGATCGAAGCCAGTTCGACCGGGTCACTTGGGCTGGATATCGCCCTTGGTATCGGCGGACTTCCGATGGGTCGGATTGTCGAAATTTACGGCCCGGAAAGCTCGGGCAAGACGACCCTGACCCTGCATTGTATCGCAGAGCAGCAGAAACGCGGCGGCGTCTGTGCATTCGTCGATGCGGAACATGCGCTGGACCCGCAATACGCCCGCAAGCTGGGGGTGGATCTGGACGAACTGCTGATCTCGCAGCCCGATACGGGTGAACAGGCGCTGGAAATCACCGATACGCTGGTGCGTTCCGGGGCGGTCAACATGGTCGTGGTGGACTCGGTGGCGGCGCTGACGCCGAAATCCGAGCTGGAAGGCGACATGGGCGACAGCAATGTGGGTGTGCAGGCCCGGCTGATGAGCCAGGCGATGCGCAAACTGACCGGCTCGATCGCCCGCAGCAACTGCATGGTGATTTTCATCAACCAGATCCGCATGAAGATCGGCGTGATGTTCGGCAGCCCGGAAACCACGACCGGGGGCAACGCCCTGAAATTCTACAGCTCGGTCCGCCTGGACATCCGCCGCATCGGCGCGATCAAAGACCGCGATGAGGTGGTCGGTAACCAGACCCGCGTGAAGGTGGTCAAGAACAAGGTGGCCCCGCCGTTCAAGCAGGTGGAATTTGACATCATGTATGGCGAGGGCATCAGCAAGATGGGCGAACTGCTGGATCTTGGCGTCAAAGCCGGAGTGGTCGAAAAGTCCGGCTCGTGGTTCAGCTATGGGGATGAGCGGATCGGGCAGGGGCGTGAAAACGCCAAGCAATACCTGCGGGACAACAGTCGGGTTGCGCTGGAAATCGAGGATAAGATCCGTGCCGCGCATGGGCTGGATTTCGACATGCCGCCTGCGGCGGACGAGGATGATATCCTCGAAGCCTGATCGGAAAATCCGAGAGAACACTGGCAAGGTGAGCCCTCGGGTTCACCTTGTTTCGTTTGCACTGCAGCAATCCTGTGGACTATCGGCGGGCAGGGGGCTAAACCGTCGCGATAGATCATGAATGCGCGCTGAGAGAGCCCAATGCCCACGCTGAACGATATCCGCTCAACCTTTCTGAACTACTTTGCCAAACAAGGGCACGAAGTGGTCGCGTCGAGCCCGCTTGTGCCTCGCAACGACCCGACGTTGATGTTCGTTAACTCGGGCATGGTGCAGTTCAAGAACCTGTTCACCGGCCTTGAGACCCGCGACTACACACGTGCCACCACGGCGCAGAAATGCGTGCGCGCCGGCGGCAAGCACAACGACCTGGACAATGTCGGTTACACGGCCCGCCACCACACGTTCTTCGAAATGCTGGGCAACTTCTCGTTCGGCGATTATTTCAAATCGGAAGCGATTCCGTTCGCTTGGGAGTTGATCACCAAGGAGTTCGGGATCGACAAGAACCGTCTGCTGACGACGGTCTATCATACCGATGACGAGGCGTTTGAAATCTGGAAGAAAGTCGGCGTCCCCGAAGACCGGATCATCCGCATCGCCACCAGCGACAATTTCTGGCAAATGGGCCCGACCGGTCCCTGCGGCCCCTGTACCGAGATCTTCTATGATCACGGCGACCACATCTGGGGCGGACCTCCGGGATCGGCCGAGGAAGACGGTGACCGGTTCATCGAGATCTGGAACATCGTTTTCATGCAGAACGAGCAGTTCGAAGACGGCTCGATGCGTGAACTGGACATGCAGTCGATCGATACCGGCATGGGTCTGGAACGGATCGGCGCGTTGCTGCAGGGCAGCCATGACAACTATGACACCGACCTTTTCAAGACACTGATCGAGGCCTCGGCCGAAGTCACGCATGTGGACCCCTATGGCAATCAGAATGTGCACCATCGGGTGATTGCCGACCACTTGCGGTCGACCTCGTTCCTGATTGCAGACGGGGTCATGCCCTCGAATGATGGTCGCGGATATGTCCTGCGCCGGATCATGCGCCGGGCCATGCGCCATGCGCATCTTCTGGGCGCCAAGGATCCGGTCATGCACAAGCTTGTTCCGACACTGGTTCAATTGATGGGCGCGCAGTATTCCGAGCTGGGTCGTGCTCAGGCTCTGATCGAAGAGACGTTGTTGTTGGAGGAAACCCGGTTCAAGCAGACGCTGGACCGCGGCCTCAAACTGCTGGATGACGAAGTGGCGGGCCTGCCGGACGGGGCGCCACTGCCCGGGGATGCCGCCTTCAAGCTGTATGACACCTATGGGTTCCCGCTTGACCTGACCCAGGATGCCCTGCGCGAAAAAGGTCGGACGGTTGATACCGACGGATTCGACACCGCCATGGCCGAGCAGAAGGCGAAGGCGCGCGCCGCCTGGGCTGGTTCGGGTGAGGCTGCAGATCAGGCAGTCTGGTTCGACATACTGGACGCAAGCGGTGCGACCGATTTCCTGGGCTACGAAACAGAAGTGGCTGAAGGCCAGGTTGTGGCCCTGGTGGTCGACGGTGACCTTGTAGACCGTATCGAGCAGGGCGGATCCGGCTGGGTGGTCGTAAACCAGACACCCTTCTACGGCGAGGCTGGTGGCCAAGTTGGCGATTCCGGCAGCATCCGCCGTCTTGAAGATCGCACCCAGAGCGCGACGGTCGAAGACACCCGGAAGTTCGCGGATGGCAAGGTCTATGCACACAAGATCGTCGTGGACAGCGGTGCGATCGCCAAAGGTGATGCCGTCGAGCTCGAAGTTGATCACGCCCGGCGTTCGGCCATCCGAGGGAACCACTCGGCGACGCACCTCCTGCACGAAGCGCTGCGAGAAACGCTTGGCGATCATGTTGCACAGCGCGGATCGTTGAACGCTGCCGACCGTCTGCGGTTTGATTTCAGCCACGCCAAAGCGCTGACACCGGCCGAGTTGCAGACCGTTGAACGCGAGGTGAATGAGTTCATTCGTCAGAACTCGACGGTCGAAACCCGTATCATGACCCCGGACGATGCCCGCGCCTTGGGGGCACAGGCGTTGTTCGGTGAGAAATACGGCGACGAAGTCCGGGTTGTCTCGATGGGCAAGGCCCAGACCGGCAAGGGCCATGACGGCCAAACCTGGTCGATCGAACTGTGTGGCGGTACGCATGTGCGCCAGACAGGAGATATCGGGACCTTTGTCATTCTGGGTGACAGTGCAAGCAGCGCGGGCGTGCGTCGGATTGAAGCTCTGACCGGGGACGCTGCATTGCGGTACTTGACCGAGCAGGATCGGCGCCTCGGTCAGATTGCTGCCGAGTTGAAGGCGCAGCCGGATGATGTCGTGGATCGCATCAAAGCTCTGCTGGACGAGCGCAAGTCGTTGCAGAACGAAGTGGCGCAGCTGCGCCGCGATCTGGCGATGGCCGGTGGAGCCGGTCAAGGCGGCGGCGCGGAGGCCAAAGAGATCAACGGCGTCAAGTTCCTGGCACAGGCTCTGAATGGTGTGTCGGGCAAGGATCTGCCGGCCCTCATTGATGAGCACAAAGCGCGGCTTGGATCGGGCGCCGTTCTTCTGATCGCGGACACAGGCGGCAAGGCTGCAGTCGCCGCCGGTGTCACAAGCGACCTGACGCAGTCGATATCGGCCGTCGATCTGGTCAAGGCCGCCGTGCAGGAACTGGGCGGCAAGGGCGGCGGCGGGCGTCCCGACATGGCGCAGGGCGGTGGTCGCGATGCCGCCAACGCCGCGGCGGCCATAAAGGCCGCGGAAGAGGTTTTGGGAGGATAAGATGCCAGCACTCTGGATAGCACATGTCACGGTTACTGATGCCGAAGCTTATGGCAAATACGCCGAGCTTGCCGGCCCGGCCATTTCCAAACACGGGGGCACGTTCATTGCCCGTGCGGGGCGCTACGTCCAACTGGAAGGCAAAGAGCGGCCCCGCAATGTCGTAGCGAAGTTCCCGTCGGTTGAAGCCGCCGTCGCCTGTTACAACTCGGCTGAATACCAAGAAGCCCTGAGCCACGCCCGGGGCGCAAGCGAGCGCGAATTGCTGGTCGTCGAAACGACCGAGTGAGAATCAACCGGAGCCGGTCTTGGATTGGCTCCGGAACCCGCTTTGGGTGACGCAACGTCAGCCAAAGTTGCGACGCCGATCCTGTAATTGGGCCGATAGTGTTCCGGTGATCACGTCCCGCAACAAAATTTCCATCATGCTTTCAATGGGTTGAGCTTTTTTGTGGCGGCGAAACTATGACGTTCTACCTCTAATTGTGTCAGGCTTCGCCATTTTCTTGCGCGGAAAAGGTCATATTGAGTTACGAATTTCCGCCGTTTTTTGCCGACAACCTGACCGAGGATTGCCAGAGCCAGTCTGTTAACGGATAGTTTCCAAAAGCAGAATATGGTCCTCAGAAGCGGCAGTCAGTCGAACGTATGGGATCGAGGGACAGGCATGAAACGGGTTTTGGACAGGCTCAACACAGTGGCAAGTCGCGCGGCCAGCAAGGCCACATTGGCTCTGGGTGTGTTGGGAGTGATCGGCGGTGCCGTTCTTGCGACAGGACAAGCCAGCGCTTCAGAGACAGCTTTCATTTCGGGGTTTTCGGCTTCGCCACCGCCGTCGGGCGCACGGACCTTGTGCCGCCAGTATGCTTGGGCTTGTGCGAACAAGAAGTCGGTTTCGCTGCCCAGCCATCAAGAACTGCGACTGGTCAAGCAAATCAATGCCCAGGTCAATGCGACAACGCGTGAGGTCACGGACCAAGTGCAGTACAAGACGCGGGAGCGTTGGGCCCTGCCAACATCGCGCGGCGGTGATTGCGAGGATTTTGCGCTGCTGAAAAAGCGTGACCTGATCAAGGCTGGAATTGATCCCAACAAGCTTTTGCTGGCGACCGTTTTGGACACCCGCCGCGGCCCTCACGCGGTTCTGGTTTACCGCTCCAATCAAGGTGATCTCGTGCTGGACAACCTGACCAATCGGATCAAACCCTGGTCGGCCACACGCTATTTGTTCCTGCGGATGCAGGATCCGAAACAGCCCCAGCGTTGGGTTGGGATTTACGGGCGAAGCTAAGAAGCCACAGCGATTTGAGTTTCTTGAAGGCTCCAGCAAAAAAAGGGCGATGAATTCATCGCCCTTTTTCATTTGTATGCCAGATTGCCACTGAAACGTGGCATCACGACCAAAGGCGGTTAGTCCTCGTCATTGTTGGCGTTGTTGCCCTGACCAGGGCTTGCGCCTTCCGGTCCATTTCCACCGCCATTATTACCGTTGACGCCGCCGCCGTTACCGTTGCCGCCGCCGTTACCGTTGCCACCGCCGTTACCGTTGCCGCCGCTTGAGCTGCCACCGTCGCCGCCGCCCGAGCCGCCATCACCCGAGCCGCCGCCGTCACCGCCGTCGCCACCGCCCGAGCCGCCATCACCCGAGCCGCCGCCGTCACCGCCGTCGCCACCGCCCGAGCCGCCATCACCGGACCCACCGCTGGAGCTACCGCCGCTTGAGCTGCCGCCATCACCGGACCCACCGCTGGAGCTACCGCCGCTTGAGCTGCCGCCATCACCGGACCCACCGCTGGAGCTACCGCCGCTTGAGCTGCCACCACCATCGCCGGACCCGCCACTGGAGCTACCGCCGCTGGAACTGCCACCATCGCCGGACCCACCGCTGGAGCTGCCACCGCTGGAGCTGCCACCACTGGAGCTGCCACCACTGGAGCTGCCACCGCTGGAGCTACCGCCGCTGGAGCTACCGCCTGAGCCTCCCGGAGGTGCCGGCGGTGGAGGATTGCCACCGCTGGAACCGCCTCCACTGGAACTGCCACCGCTGGAGCTACCGCCACCGGTTGGAGTAACTCCGCCGCCGCCAGAGGAACTGCCGCCGCTCGAGCTGCCGCCTGAAGAACTACCACCCGGGTCCGAAGGGCCGTCGCCGGATCTTTGTTCTACCGTACCAATCGACGCGGTCGGGAAATCCGTCAGTACGGCCGCGAAGGCCGGGCAGGTCTGCAAAGTGCGGGCAAGAATGTCTTCAAAATCGGCACGACGCTGGATGTAACGCAGCATCCGTGCATCCACGACCGTACAGGCACACAGGGTTTCTGTGGAAACCGACTGCCGGGCTGTCTGGATCGTACATTTGTCCGCGGCGACAACAGGCCCGCCGGACATCAGCGGCAATGAAGCTGAAGCAAATACTATTGTCAGTAGACGGGATTTGATGCGCATATCGCGCCTCCTTAAACTCGTTAAACTCATCACCGAACAACCTGGCGATGACATACTTTGAACACAATTACACCCCTATCACGTCGCATTTTCAAGGGCAACACCGCGATAGCAATACGAAATTAACTCATCTTATGGATGAAATTACAGGCAAAACAAAAGGGAAGCCATGATCCATTCATGGCTTCCCTGAGAAAACACTGTTTCAGATGGACGCAAAAATGTCACATTCGCGCCATTGTTTCCGACCCGTCCAAAATCGAACGGACCGGGGGTCAGGCTGACTTGGCCATACGCTTGCGTTCGTGCGGGTCAAGGAACCGCTTTCGCAGTCGGATCGCGTTCGGAGTTACTTCGACCAGCTCATCGTCGTCGATGTAAGCAATGGCCTCCTCCAGCGAGAACTGGACATGCGGTGTCAGGCGAACGGCATCGTCAGAACCGCTGGCCCGCACGTTGGTCAGTTTCTTGCCTTTCAGCGGGTTCACCTCAAGGTCATTGTCCCGCGAATGTTCGCCGATGATCATGCCCTGATACACATCGGTCTGGGGGCCGACGAACATCCGCCCACGCTCTTCCAGGTTCCACAGCGCGTATGCGACGGCCTGGCCGTTCTCCATCGAGATCAGAACGCCGGCGCGCCGCCCGGGGATCGGGCCCTTGTGCGGTGCCCAGCCGTGGAACACGCGGTTCAGAACGCCGGTGCCGCGGGTGTCGGTCAGGAATTCACCGTGATAGCCGATCAGGCCACGCGACGGGACATGCGCAATGATGCGGGTTTTGCCAACTCCTGCGGGGCGCATCTCAACCAGCTCGCCCTTGCGCGCGCCTGTCACCTTTTCGATGACTGCGCCCGAGAATTCGTCATCCACGTCGATGGTGACTTCCTCGATGGGCTCCAGGCGTTGGCCGTCTTCCTCGCGGAACAGAACCTGCGGGCGCGAGATGCTGAGCTCGAACCCTTCGCGACGCATGTTCTCGATCAGAACGCCCATCTGCAACTCACCGCGGCCCGCAACCTCGAAGGCTTCGCCGCCGGGGGTGTCGGTGATCTGGATCGCCACGTTCGATTCGGCCTCTTTCATCAGGCGGTCGCGGATGACGCGCGACTGGACCTTCTTGCCGTCACGCCCCGCCAGCGGCGAGTCGTTGATGCCGAAGGTGACGGTGATGGTCGGCGGGTCGATCGGCTGGGCGGGCAGGGCCTCGTCCACCTGGGGCGCCACCAGCGAATCCGCAACGGTGGCCTTGCTCATGCCTGCGATGGTTACGATGTCGCCCGCTTCGGCGACGTCGATCGGTTGCTGGCTGAGGCCGCGGAAGGCCAGGATCTTGGTAGCCCGGAAATTCTCGATCAGCTTGCCATCACGGCTGAGCGCTTTGAGGCTGTCACCCGCTTTGAGCGTACCGCTTTCCACACGGCCGGTCAGAATGCGACCGATGAACGGGTCGCTGCCCAGAGTGGTCGCCAACATGCGGAAGGGTTCATCCTTGCGCTCAGCTTGTTTGGGGGCGGGAACGTGGTCGACTACTAGATCGAACAGGGCGGACAGGTCCTTGCGTGGGCCGTCCAGTTCCATATCGGCCCAGCCGGACCGCCCCGAGGCGTACATGGCAGGGAAATCCAGCTGGTCGTCGTCGGCGCCGAGGTTGGCGAACAGGTCAAAGCATTCGTCCAGCGCGCGGTCGGGCTCGGCATCGGGCTTGTCGACCTTGTTCAGCACCACGATTGGACGCAGACCCAGTGCCAGCGCCTTCGATGTCACGAATTTCGTCTGGGGCATCGGGCCTTCGGCGGCATCGACCAGAAGCACAACACCGTCGACCATGCTGAGGATGCGCTCGACCTCGCCGCCGAAATCGGCGTGGCCGGGGGTGTCAACGATGTTGATGCGCGTGCCTTTCCACTCGACACTGGTGGCCTTGGCCAGAATGGTGATGCCGCGTTCACGTTCGAGATCGTTGCTGTCCATGGCGCGCTCGGCCACGGCCTGGTTCTCCCGGAATGCACCGGATTGTTTCAGAAGCTCGTCAACCAGGGTCGTTTTACCGTGGTCCACGTGAGCGATGATTGCGATGTTGCGCAGGTCCATGAGGTCAGCCTTTGAACGGGAAGTTGCCGCGCGCATAACGCGGCGCGGCACAAGTTACCAGCCCTAACGCGCGATCAGTGGCCCGCAGTCTGCGAAAAGAGGTGGATGACCAGAATGCCGCCCAGAATCATCGCAAGGCCCAGAACCGCCGGCCAGTCCAGCCGTTGGCCGAAAACCACAAAGCCGATCAGCGCAATCAGAGCGATGCCAAGCCCGGACCAGATCGCGTAAACGATGCCGACGGGCATTACCTTCAGCGTCAGTGCCATCAGGTAAAAGGCAAAGCCATAGCCCACCACCACCAGAACCGAGGGCCAGAAGCGGGTGAATTGCTGGCTGGCCTGCAGTGCGGTCGTTCCGATTGTCTCGGCGATAACGGCGAGAAGGAGGATCAGGTAGGCGTGGGGCATGGTTCTTGAACCCTTGATGCAGCTGCTGGGACGTTGAGCACAGAATTCAGAAACGGCGCAAGGAAATTCAGGCAGCCGCCCCTTTCGTTGGTTCACCTGGGGTCAGGTAAACCCGACTATGGCAAGGCCGGAAAGTGTGTAAACTACTGCACGTTTTCGATTACTTTTTTAACGAGTGTGTTTCATGACGACATTTGCAAAAACGGTCGTGTTTGCTTCGGCAATTATCGTGGCGATTGGGTGGCTTGCTGACGGGGGGTCCGTCGATACTGACGCAGCCAAATTGGTTGATAGGTCAAGCGCAACAACAGTTTGAACGCCACGAATGAAACGAAAAAGGAGCCCGCGGGCTCCTTTTTTTGCGCCTATTGCTTTTCGATCGCCTTCACCTTGGACCGGTGATCCGACAGCCTCTTGATCAGGAATTGCCGCGCCTTGCGCTCGGCCAACCGGACGCGGATTTCGGTAAGGAAAGCCTCCTCAAGCGATTGGGAGGCTGCGCCCAGCACGTCACCGACTTCGACGTAGAACCGATCCTGGCCGGTTTCGTCCATGACCTTCATCGTATCCTCGGCCAGTTTCGCCGCGAGAATGGTGATGGTGTCGGACATCAGCGTGTGTTCTCGGTCAGGCGGCGTTTGACGTAGTCGGTCACGTTGGTCATCAGCGTATCCATGTGCTCACCCTGGAAGAAGTGGTCGGCTCCTTCAACCTCGGTATGGGTGATGGTGATACCCTTCTGCTCGTGCAGCTTTCCGACCAGTGCGGTGGTGTCCGCCGGCGGTGCCACCCGGTCAGCCGTTCCGTTGATGATCAGCCCGGACGAGGGGCAGGGGGCAAGGAACGAAAAATCATACATGTTCGCGGGCGGCGACACGCTGATGAAGCCGGTGATCTCGGGGCGACGCATCAGCAACTGCATGCCGATCCAGGCTCCGAACGAAAAGCCTGCAACCCAGCAATGTTTCGAGTTGTTGTTCATCGACTGCAGATAGTCCAACGCCGATGCCGCGTCGCTGAGTTCTCCGACTCCCTGGTCATACTCGCCCTGGCTGCGGCCGACGCCCCGGAAATTGAAGCGCAGGACCGTAAAACCCATGTTGTAGAACGCGTAGTGCAGGTTGTAGACGACCTTGTTGTTCATGGTCCCGCCGAACTGGGGGTGCGGGTGCAGCACGATGGCGATCGGTGCGTCTTTTTCCTTTTGGGGGTGGTAACGGCCTTCCAGTCGGCCTTCAGGTCCGGGAAAAATCACCTCGGGCATGTGTGCGGTTGTCCTGTCTTTTTCTCGCGGGCGCCGGGATATACTTGACGGTTATCGTCAGGCACCTTAGAACGGTTCTAATTGAGTATCGCAGCGTGAACACGCTGTCAGTCGGAGATACGCACTGACCGCGGCGACGTCAATGTTTTCACGCGGTTCAAGCCACGAGGATCGAAGAATGAAGCTGTCAACCAAGGGCCGTTACGCGATGGTGGCGTTGGCGGACATCGCGCTTCAACCCGCCGACACGCTGGTGACCCTGGGAGAGATTTCCGAGCGTCAGGACATTTCGCTGCCCTATCTGGAGCAGCTGTTCGTCAAGCTGCGCCGTGCCGATCTGGTTGCATCCGTGCGCGGGCCGGGCGGCGGCTATCGTTTGGCGCGGCCGGCGTCGGAGATCCGCGTGGTCGAGATTCTGTCAGCCGTGGATGAAACAGTTGATGCCATGCACAAGGGGGCCGGGGCGTCGGGGGGATCCTCGGGCAGCCGGGCGCAGTCGCTGACCAACCGCCTGTGGGAAAGTCTCAGCGCGCATGTCTACGTATTCCTGCACCAGACACGCTTGTCCGATGTGATCCAGAACGACCTTGCGCCGTGTCCGGCGGTGCCGGGGCTGTTCTCGGTCGTGGATGATTGACCGGTGAGTGGATTGGGAATCTCGAGGGGCGTGGCCGTGGATGAAAAGGTGAGTCCATGAGACGTGTTTACCTGGATCACAACGCCACGACCCGGCTGCGCCCCGAGGCGCGCGACGCGATGATCGCGGCGATGGAGGTCTGCGGCAACCCCTCCTCGGTCCATGCTGAGGGGCGAGCGGCCAAGGCTGTCATCGAAAAGGCGCGTGCGCAGGTGGCCGCGGCCTTTGGGGCGGATGGGGCCGATATCGTGTTCACATCCGGGTCGACCGAAGGCGCGGCGCTGGCCTTGGAAGAGCGCAACCTGCATGGCGCGGCGATCGAACATGATGCCGTAAGGGCCTGGACTGTCGAGGATTTGCCGGTTTCGCACCAAGGCGTTGTCGCCGTAGCCGACCCGGCGCGGTCCACGGTGCAACTTGCCAATTCTGAAACCGGACTCATTCAGGCCTTGCCCAAGGGTCTGGCCGTCACCGATGCAACGCAGGCGTTCGGGAAACTGCCGATCGCGTTCAACTGGCTGGATGTGCAGATCGCGTTGGTCTCGGCGCACAAGCTGGGCGGGCCAAAGGGTGTGGGTGCCGTGGTGATGAAACGCGGCACCGATCTGGAGGCCCGGATCAAGGGCGGCGGGCAGGAAATGGGTCGCCGGTCGGGGACGGAAAATATCATTGGAATCGCGGGGTTCGGCGCTGCGGCTGAAGCGGCGGCGCGAGATCTGGCAAACGGGGTTTGGGAAAAGGTTGCAGAACTTAGAAATATTCTAGAAAAGGCCCTTGAGGCTGGTTCTAAATCTACTATTTTTGTCGGGAAAGATCAGGATCGATTGCCCAACACCCTGTGCTTTGCGACGCCCGGCTGGAAGGGCGAAACGCAGGTGATGCAGATGGATCTGTCGGGCTTTGCGATCAGCGCCGGTTCGGCCTGCTCCAGCGGCAAGGTGAGGGCAAGCGCGGTACTGACCGCGATGGGATATGACGAGGCCACGGCGGCCAGCGCGGTACGCGTTTCGCTGGGCCCCGAGACGAGTGAAGAAGACGTGCTGCGTTTCGCCGAGACGTGGCTGGAAAAAGAGAAAAAGCATCGCGCGCGGGCCGCGTGATCTGACGGAGGGTGGAACATGGCCGCTTTGGACCAGACCCAGGTAAAAGAAGGTGTCGATCAGGAAACCGTTGACGCGGTGCGCGAGGTCGGAACCTACAAATACGGGTGGGATACCGATATCGAGATGGAGTACGCGCCCAAGGGCGTGAACCCCGATATCGTCAAGCTGATATCGGAAAAGAACGAAGAGCCCGAGTGGATGACCGAATGGCGCCTGAAGGCCTTCGAGCGTTGGACCCAGATGGAAGAGCCAAAATGGGCCATGGTCCACTATCCTGAAATCGATTTTCAGGACCAGTATTACTATGCCCGGCCCAAGTCGATGGAGACCAAGCCCAAGTCGCTGGACGAGGTCGATCCGAAACTGCTGGCCACTTACGAGAAGCTCGGTATCCCGCTGAAAGAACAGATGATTCTGGCCGGCGTGGAAGGTGCCGAGGATGGCCCGGCCGAGGGCCGCAAGGTCGCGGTGGATGCGGTGTTCGACTCGGTTTCGGTTGGCACGACCTTCCAAGCCGAGCTGAAGAAGGCCGGCGTCATCTTCTGCTCGATCTCCGAGGCGATCAAGGAACACCCTGAACTGGTCAAGAAATACCTGGGCTCGGTGGTGCCGGTGTCGGACAATTTCTACGCCACGCTGAACTCGGCCGTATTCTCGGACGGCTCGTTCGTCTATGTGCCGCCCGGCGTACGCTGCCCAATGGAGCTGAGCACCTATTTCCGCATCAACGCTGAAAACACCGGCCAGTTCGAACGCACTCTGATCATCGCCGACAAGGGCTCGTACGTGTCCTATCTGGAAGGCTGCACCGCGCCCCAGCGTGATACCGCGCAGCTGCACGCCGCGGTGGTTGAGATCATCGTCGAAGAAGACGCCGAGGTGAAATACTCGACCGTCCAGAACTGGTTCCCGGGCGACGAGAACGGCAAGGGCGGCATCTACAACTTCGTGACCAAGCGTGCCGATTGTCGGGGCGACCGGTCCAAGGTGATGTGGACGCAGGTCGAGACCGGCAGTGCCGTGACCTGGAAATACCCGTCCTGCATCCTGCGGGGCGATGACAGCCAAGGCGAGTTCTACTCGATCGCCATCACCAACAACATGCAGCAGGCCGATACCGGCACCAAGATGATCCATTTGGGCAAGAACACCAAGTCGCGCATCGTGTCCAAGGGCATCAGCGCGGGCAAGGCCCAGAACACCTATCGCGGGCTGGTGTCGATGCACCCCAAGGCCAAGAACAGCCGCAACTATACCCAGTGCGACAGCCTGCTGATCGGCGACAAATGCGGGGCGCACACCGTTCCGTATATCGAGGTCAAGAATAACAGCAGCCGGGTCGAGCACGAGGCCACCACCTCGAAAGTCGATGACGATCAGCTGTTCTATTGCCGCCAGCGCGGCATGGACGAGGAAGAGGCCGTGGCGCTGGTGGTCAACGGGTTCTGCAAGGACGTGCTGCAGGCGCTGCCGATGGAGTTTGCCATGGAAGCCCAGCAACTGGTCGCGATCTCGCTGGAAGGCTCGGTCGGCTGATGGCTCGCTCGCCGCGCAACCGCAGGGATGATGCGTTGACCGCAGCGTCTTATGCACTGCCGGTTCTGGGCGGCTTGCTGGGCGTGGCCTATGTCAACGTCAACTACACCGATTTCATCAACCCGGTCTGGGCAATCGGCGGCGGGGCGGTCCTGGGATGGATCGCGGCGCGGCTGCTGCGCAGAGTGCTGGGATAAGGACAAACCGGGGCCGGCGCGTCCCGACGATACGCAAAAGGAAAAAACATGCTGGAAATCAAGAACCTGCACGTCAAACTTGAGGAAGAGGAAAAGCAGATCCTCAAGGGCGTGGACCTGACGGTCGAGGCCGGCAAGGTACACGCGATCATGGGGCCGAACGGCTCGGGCAAATCGACGCTCAGCTATGTGCTTTCGGGCCGTGACGGGTATGAGGTAACCGAGGGTTCGGCGACTCTGGATGGCGCCGACCTGTTGGAGATGGAGCCGGAAGAGCGTGCCGCCGCCGGCGTGTTCCTCGCGTTCCAATACCCGGTCGAGATCCCGGGCGTGGGCAACATGACGTTCCTGCGCACTGCCGTGAACGCCCAGCGCAAGGCGCGCGGCGAGGAAGAACTCTCGGCTGCGGATTTCCTTAA
Source organism: Ruegeria arenilitoris (assembly GCF_013032855.1). Taxonomy (GTDB): domain Bacteria; phylum Pseudomonadota; class Alphaproteobacteria; order Rhodobacterales; family Rhodobacteraceae; genus Ruegeria; species Ruegeria arenilitoris. The sequence goes on along the minus strand of NZ_WQDA01000003.1, from coordinate 591,033 downwards.
ACTGGTGCGCGAAAAGGCCAAGTCGCTAAAGATTGACGCCGACATGCTGAAACGCCCCGTGAACGTTGGTTTCTCGGGCGGTGAGAAGAAGCGCAACGAAATCCTGCAGATGGCCATGCTCGAGCCCAAGATGTGCATCCTGGACGAGACCGACTCGGGCCTGGACGTGGATGCGATGAAGCTGGTGGCCGAGGGCGTGAACGCGCTGCGCGACGAAGGCCGCGGGTTTCTGGTGATCACCCACTATCAGCGCCTGCTGGACCACATCAAACCCGACGTGGTGCACATCATGGCCGATGGCCGGATCGTCAAGACCGGCGGGCCTGAGCTTGCGCTGGAGGTCGAAAACAACGGTTACGCCGACATTCTTGCCGAGGTGAACTGATGGCCTTGCCCGACGTGAAACAATCCGCGACCGAGGCGCGGCTGGCCACGCTGCGCATGCCCGAAGCTGGCTGCACCCGCGATGCGCGCGAGGCGGCTCTGGCCCGGCTGCGCGCCATGGGTCTGCCCGGGCGGCGCGACGAGTATTGGAAATACACGCGTCCCGATACGCTGATTTCGCCCGAGGCCCCGGCGGCCGAGGTGTTCCACACCGACGAGCCGATGGTCTTTGACGGGTTCGACCGCCTTAAAATCGTCTTCGTCGATGGCGTGTTCAGCCCCGAGGACAGCGATGACCTGACGCTGGAAGGCGTGAGCATCGACCGGCTTGAGGATATCTGCTGCAAGGACATCCACTGGGCCAAGCAGCTGTATGGCGTGCTCGAGGAGCGCGGTCAGACCCCGGTTCAACGCCCGTTGGCGGCCCTGAACACCGCCTTTGCGCAAGACGGCGTGGCGATCCACGTGACCGGCAAGCCGTCCAAGCCGATCAGCCTGATCTATCGCCACGAATCCGAAAGCTCGGACGCGATCCTTCACCACGTGATCCGCGTGGAAAGCGGCGCCGAGGTGACGATTCTCGAGAATGGTCCGGCGGCCTCGCGGTTCAACAAGTGCATCGAGATCGACATCGCCGATGGCGGCACGCTGCATCATGTCCGGGCGCAGGGCAGGGACCACCAGCGCCGTGCTGCGACGCATATGTTCACCAGGCTGGGCAAAGAATCCGTATACAAATCCTTCACTCTGACCGTGAATGGCGTGCTGACGCGCAATGAACAGGTGGTCGAGCTGACCGGTGACGACGCGGTGGCGCATGTGGCCGGTGCCTGTGTGGGAGATGGTGACTTTCACCATGACGACACGGTGTTTATTACCCATGACGCGGTGAACTGCGAAAGCCGTCAGGTGTTCAAGAAGGTTCTGCGTAACGGCGCGACCGGCGTGTTCCAGGGCAAGATTCTGGTCAAGGAAGGCGCCCAGAAGACCGATGGCTACCAGATCAGCCAGTCTTTGCTGCTGGATGACGACAGTCAATTCCTGGCCAAGCCCGAGCTTGAGATCTATGCCGACGACGTGGCCTGTTCGCATGGGTCGACCTCGGGTGCGATCGACGAGACCGCGATGTTCTACCTGCGCTCGCGCGGGGTTCCGGCCAAGGAAGCGACCAACATGCTGACGCTGGCCTTTCTGGCCGAAGCCGTGGAAGAGATCGAAGACGAGGCGCTGGCCGAGGACATCGTCTCGCGGCTGGAAGGCTGGTTGGCGCGGCACAGCTGATGCCGGTGACCACCGATATCGTCGCCTCGTATCGCGGGCCCGGTCGGGTGGTGCGTCGGCTGCTGGACATGGGCCCGCGCGAAGACCGCGCGCTGGCCTTTGTCATGGCGTTCTGTGTGATTGGCTTTATTGCGCAGTTGCCTGGCCTTGCGCGCCGCGCCCATCTTGAGGGGCTGGACCTGAACATGCTGATGGGGGGGGCCCTGCTGGGGTCGGTCTTCATTCTACCGTTGCTGCTCTACGTCCTTGCCTGGGGGACTTATCTGATTTCTCGCATGTTCGGCGGTGCAACTACGTCCTATCAGGCGCGGCTTGCGCTGTTCTGGGCTCTGCTCGCCTCATCACCGCTGGTGTTGTTGAACGGGCTGGTGGCTGGTTTCATCGGTCCGGGCCCTGTCCAGACGCTGACCGGGGCTCTGTGGGTTGCGATATTCGTCTGGTTCTGGTTTTCCGGATTTTCTCAAACACGAAGGGCGCCAGCATGAACGCCGCATTTCTGGGACATCTGGCCGTTCTGACACTGGCAAATCCGGCCGAGGCAGCAAGGCGTCTGTTGGCCGGAGTACCCGGTCGGGATGTGCTTTGGACAGCGCTGGCACTGGTCGTTGTCCTGAACGCTTTGTCTCAATCACTGTCGACCCTTGTGTTTCCGGCGCTTGATCCATCTCTGGATATGGCGTTTGAACCGGTCGTGCAGTCGTTGGCGACTTCGGCCGGGGCCGTTCTCTTGGGCATCTTCGCGTTTCATTTTGTCGGCAGGATGCTTGGCGGCACCGGCAGCCTGGACGGCATGATGCTGCTAATGGTCTGGCTGCAATTCCTGCAGATTCTGGGCCAATTGATCATCTTCGTCATGGTGATGGTCGCGCCGACGATGTTCCTGATCCTCGTATTGGGGATGAGCCTGTACAGCCTCTACATCAGCCTGCATTTCATCAATCAGGCGCATCACTTCGACTCGCTGGGCAAATCCTTCGTGGTCATCCTCATCTCGGGATTGCTAGCGATACCCTTCGTCCTGTTGATGACCCCAAGCGGGCCTGTTTAGGGAATTCGTTCATGTATGACGTCCAGAAAATCCGCGCCGATTTCCCGATCCTCTCGCGTGAGGTGAACGGGAAGCCGTTGACGTATCTCGACAATGGGGCCTCGGCGCAGAAACCTCAGGTGGTGATAGATGCAGTCACCAATGCCTATGCGCACGAGTATTCGAACGTGCATCGCGGATTGCACTACCTGTCGAACCTGGCGACCGAAAAGTACGAATCCGTGCGCGGAACCGTCGCCCGGTTTTTGAATGTCGCGAATGAGGATGAGATCGTCCTGAATTCCGGGACGACCGAGGGGATCAACCTAGTCGCCTATGGGTGGGCCATGCCGCGGATGCAGGCCGGCGACGAAATTGTTCTGAGCGTCATGGAGCATCATGCCAACATCGTACCCTGGCATTTTCTGCGCGAACGACAGGGCGTCGTTTTGAAATGGGTGGACGTGGATGCAAGTGGTGCGCTGGATCCGCAGGCCGTGATCGACGCCATCGGGCCCAAGACCAAACTGGTGGCGGTGACCCAGTGTTCCAACGTTCTGGGTACCGTGGTTGACGTGAAGGCGATCACCGAAGGCGCCCATGCCAAAGGCGTGCCTGTGCTGGTCGACGGAAGCCAGGGCGCGGTTCACATGCCGGTGGATCTGCAGGATATCGGGTGTGATTTCTATGCTATTACCGGACACAAGCTGTACGGCCCCTCGGGATCTGGCGCGATCTTCATCAAATCGGAACGTATGGCCGAGATGCGCCCCTTCATCGGAGGAGGCGATATGATCAAGGAGGTGTCGAAAGACACGGTGATCTACAACGATCCGCCGATGAAATTCGAAGCCGGCACTCCAGGTATCGTCCAGACGATCGGCATGGGCGTTGCGCTGGACTACATGATGAGTTTGGGGATGGACAACATCGCGGCCCATGAGGCGGGCTTGCGCGACTATGCAATGCAGCGCCTGACCGGGCTGAACTGGCTGCAGGTTCAGGGGACGACGCCCGACAAGGCCGCTATCTTCAGCTTTACGCTGGATGGTGCGGGCCACGCGCACGATGTATCCACCATTCTCGACAAGAAGGGCGTCGCCGTTCGGGCGGGGCACCATTGCGCCGGACCGTTGATGGATCATCTCGGGGTTACGGCCACTTGCCGCGCCAGTTTTGGTCTGTACAACACAACCGATGAGGTCGACACGCTGATCGATGCGCTGGAACTGGCGCACGAATTGTTTGCCTGATTGTTCGTCGCTAAACCGAGTTCCGACATGCAAAATCCAGTTGCACCCGGATCGGAACAAGGTTAGCTAACGGCCAACGCACCTGTAGCTCAGCTGGATAGAGCGCTGCCCTCCGAAGGCAGAGGCCAGAGGTTCGAATCCTCTCAGGTGCGCCACTTTTTCGCTTAAGTTATTGATATTATTCATTAAAATAAGGGATCGCGTTGAATCCACCAAAGGGATTCAAACCAATCCCGCAACAAATCCCGCAACACAATTCACAAAATCTGGTGCGCACTCCGGTACTCTCTACTTTACCTCGTCGGCTCATTCTGATTGTTTGCAAAGCAATTCACGGAAAGGGATTTTAATGCGCATTGAAATCAACTCAGAAGAGCGCGCTTAGGAAGTTTTGGCAAACCTAATTGATGGTAAGCTTGAAATTGAGTCTTTGGATGATTTGATCTTAGGTGACTGTGTGAAAGCTACTGTGCTGATCCCCGGTCAACGCTATGATTCAGCGTTAAACACCTACATGATGCAAGGCTGGCAAGATGCTCAAAGGGCCGTGTATCGGTCTTACGCTTTGGTAGCGAAAGGCACAGCAGATGGCCGAGTTCTGTCTGATCTAGAAAAAGACAACCTAGAACTTGTTATTAAGGTAAAGAGCGGAAGCTCTGACCAAGAAGCAGACTTAGTAGGTATTTTGAAAGAAGCCGCAGTAGGAGCAGTAGAAAAGATGGAGCCGACGCAAATCGCCATTGTTCTCATTGTTCTCATCCTGACGTGGGGTGGCCAATCAGTGTTTCGGACTTGGCTGAACAACCGTAAAGAGGAGAAGCTGGCGGAATTGAGTGAGGGAACGAACAAGCAGGCGTTCCAAACTTTGGAAAAAGCTCTTGAAACAATTCAATCGGTTGCGACAGACCAGCAAAAAAGCGCGATGCTGGATAAGGCGCAAGCTCAAGTTCCAGTTGTTGAAGGTTTGCGAAATGAGGCGGAGAAAGCTAGAGCATCAATTGTAAAACACGCATCTCAATCGGATGCTGCGATAAACGGCATTAGCATTCCGGCCGAAGCGGGGCAGAACATCAGCCGGGAAAGTAGATCGTCGGCGAAAGAAGAGCGAAAAGATGGGGTTTACCGCGTTCAAAAAGTAGACACACAAGTTGCAGATGGATTCCGTGTTTACATCGAGAATGTCGACAACGGTGAAGAGTTCTCAGCGAGCGTTCAGGAAGTAATCTCATCACTTAGCCATCGTGAAGTTATTAAGGAGGCTGAATGGAGCAAGGTACCGGTTCAACTTCAAATCAATGCCAAGGTGAACAAGGGCAAAGTGATTGAGGCGGTTATTCTAAGGGCAGACAAGTACGAAGTTGCTGAAAGTGAGGACACATGATCCCGCAACAAATCCCGCAACATTTTCTGAGCTTTATCTATCTAAGTGGTTGAAAAATAACAATATAGTTTAGCACCAGAATCTTCTCAGGTGCGCCACTTTCTTCCAGAGTTTCAAAGCGTAGCGCTTCTGCGCCTGTGTCCGTCATTGCCAGATGGGCGCTGCGCAGCAAAAAGCCCCGGGCAGTGATGCGCCGGGGCTTTTTGCGGGGTTGGTGAGTGGTAGTGTATTAGCCGCGCCAGGAGCGAACGTCGCCGCAATCCATGTGCACGAAATTTGATCCATAGTATTGGCCGACACCGCCGGCACGGCACGAAATGGCTGCCTTGGCCATCTGTGAGACCGAGCGGGAGGCAAGCCGCAGGTCCGCAGCCTGACCTTTGACGTGGAGAGAGTTCTTGGCGACACCGCGCGACCGACGGCGCAGCATGGCGTTGGTCTGCGGAGAGCGGTAGCCCGACAACAGCATGTAGGGCTCGTTCACATCCAGCAGGTTGTGGGCCGCGGCCATGATGTCGATCGTGCGCAGATCCATGTCCTTTGACTGATCGGTGCGCCAGTCACGCATGAAGTGGTTGATTTCCTTGACCGCGTCTTTGACGTATTTACCATCGACCCAGTAGATCATGTCCAAGCGCTCGCCGGTGCGACCCGAATACATACGGATCCTGCGGATGTCTCCACCCCCGCGAAGGAAGCCTGCTGCGTTTGAGTAGGTTGGTGCTGCAACAACTGCCGTTGCCGCGAATGCGCCCAATAGGGCACGCCGGGTCATCCCCGAGGTACTGCTCTTGGTCATAGCGTGTTTCGTCCCGTACAGTTCCTGCCTGCACACGATGTTACGTGCGCTTTCTTAATTCTTTCCCATCCCAGATGCGGATTTTATGCCACAGAGGGATTCTTGCGCCAAGTGATCTTTTGGTCTTGTGCTTTCTTACGGGGAATTTTCGGCGAAAATCTGCGCAAGTGACAAAAAATGTGGCGAACAGACCTGAATCCCTTTCGTTTTTTTCCAGACGATGCAATCGCGCATCAGGGGGCCAGCGCTGTGATGTGCTGTTGGAAATGTGAGTGGACAATCCCCCGAGGCGTGAAACATAATTGTCGGGCGCAAAAACTAGTGTTCCAAGTTATTGAAAACCAAGGCTATCCCATGAATTCTGTCCGTCGGACCTGTACGATTTTTCTGTTTGCCGCAAGCATCGCCGTGTCGGCCACATCCGTTCAGGCGGCTCCGACCCAGGCTGAGAGTTTCGCGTTTCGGATGGCTGTGGCGGAAAGCGCAGAGACAACCCCGGAAATCGCGTCCTTTTATCGAGAACAGGAATTCGCGCCGATTTGGGTCGGTCCTACCTCTGATCACGCGGCGCGTCGGTCGGCACTTATCAAAGCATTGTCCCATGCTCAGATGCATGGGCTTCCGGCCGAACGATATGACGTTGATGGCCTGATGGCGAAGATGGAAAGCGCTCGGTCAAACCGCGATCTCGGAGCGCTTGAGGCAGCGCTGAGCGAGGCGTTTGTCCGCTATGCGCAGGATATTCAGTCCGGGCTGCTGCGCCCGGCTCAGATCGATGCCGGCCTCGTGCGTGCGGTCGAACAGAAGCCAGCCTCGGAACATCTTGCGGCGATGATGAGATCCACTGACGGCTCTTATCTCGCGCAGCTTCCACCGCAGTCCAGCCAGTACCGGGCGCTGCTCAAGCAGAAGATGGCGCTGCAGTCACTGAACGAACATGGTGAATGGGGGCCGACCGTTCCAACCGGAAAATACGAACGCGGCGATACGGGGCCGAGCGTCATAAAACTGCGTAATCGTTTGGTTACGATGGGGTTCCTCAAGCCCACGGCCAGCCCGGAATATGACGACTCCATGGTGGCAGCGGTGCAAGCCTTCCAACGCGCCCATGGACTTGAACCAGATGGTGTCGCCGGCCAGGGAACGATTGCCGAAATCAACCGGTCACCTTCTGACCGACTCAAGGCGGTGATGGTTGCGATGGAACGTGAACGCTGGCTCCCTCGCGAGAGGGGCGCACGGCATGTTCTGGTCAATCAGGCCGACTTTTCCGCGAAAATCGTCGACGATGGTCGGGTGACATTTGAAACACGTGCGGTGATCGGCAAAAACACCAGCGATCGTCAAAGCCCCGAGTTTTCGGATGTGATGGAGCACATGGTGATCAATCCCAGCTGGCATGTGCCGCGCTCGATCATCACCAAAGAATACCTGCCGAAGTTGCGGGCCAACCCCAATGCCGTCCGGCATCTTGAGATCACCGATCGGCGCGGGCGCCAGGTGAACCGCAATGCGGTGGACTTCAACCAGTTCACGGCTCGCAGCTTTCCGTTTGCGATGCGCCAGCCTCCGGGGCAGAGCAACGCTCTGGGGCTGGTCAAGTTCATGTTCCCCAACAAGTACAACATCTATCTGCACGACACCCCGCAGAAGAGCCTGTTCGCACGCGAAGTGCGCGCCTTCTCTCACGGGTGCATTCGTTTGGCGCAACCTTTTGATTTCGCCTATGCTTTGCTGGCAAAACAGGAAGAGGATCCCGAGGCCTTTTTCCACAGGGTGCTGGGTACCGGACGTGAAACCAAGGTTGACCTCAAACAGCCGGTTCCGGTTCATCTGATTTACCGCACCGCATTCGTCGGGCCGAAGGGCGACGTGCAGTATCGGCGCGATGTCTATGGTCGGGACCAGAAGATTTGGGATGCCCTGCAAAAAGCAGGGGTGGCCCTGCCGAACGTTCAGGGGTAAGCACAGGGCGCTAAATCCTGCGACAAGGAAGCCCGCGATGCAGTTCACCTTACAGCAAATCGCCGATGCTCTGGGGGCGCCGGCCGAGGGAAACACCAGCCTGACGATTCTGAGGGCGGCCGAGCCCAAGGATGCTGGTCCGACCGATCTGGCTATGGCGATGGCTCCGAAATACGCCGAGGCCCTGGCTGAGGGTCAGGCGCGCTGCGCCGTTCTGTGGGAGGGTGCCGACTGGCGCGCACTGGGTCTGGAGGGCGCCGTGTTCGTCGGCCGCCCCCGTATGGCAATGGCCGGAATTACCACGATGCTGGACCGGGGGCAGGGCGTCGCACTTGGGATCCATCCTTCGGCGGTCGTGGACCCGACGGCCGAGATCGCCGGAGATGTGTCCATCGGGCCTCTGGCCGTTGTCGGCCCCCGGGCCCGCATCGGGTCCGGAACGGTGATCGGCGCCCAGTGCCACGTTGGTATGGATGCCGTGTTGGGCCAGAACTGCCTGTTGCGCGAGATGGTCAGCATCGGCGCGCGTGCCATCATCGGCGATCGCTTTATTGCGCAACCCGGAGCCAGGATCGGCGGGGATGGGTTCAGCTTTGTCACGCCCGAGGTGTCTGGTGTGGAAAACGTGCGCAAGACCATGGGCGACGCCGGAGACGCCAAGGCGCAGAGCTGGTTGCGCATCCATTCGCTCGGTGCGGTCCAGATCGGCAATGATGTCGAGGTTGGCGCGAACTGCACCATCGACAACGGCACAATCCGCAACACCGTCATCGGAGACGGCTCCAAGTTGGACAATCTTGTTCATGTCGGGCACAACACCCAGGTCGGCAGGGACTGTTTGCTGTGCGGTCAAACCGGCGTGTCCGGTTCGGTCGAGATCGGCAACAACGTGGTTTTGGGTGGCCAGACCGGAGTCGTCGACAATATCTTCATTGGTGACGGCGTGATCGCGGGCGGCGGAACCAAGATACTTTCGAATGTCCCGGCAGGTCGTGTGATCATGGGCTATCCGGGCGTGAAAATGGAAACGCACACCGAAATCTACAAGGCGCAGCGTCGGCTTCCTCGCATGGCCCGTGACGTAGAGGCGCTTAAAAAGACGGTTTTCAAACCCTCGTCGAGCGATTAAATCAACCGCAACGCGACAATCAGGGGAACGACATGAGCATCAGCGACCGCGTCATCGCAATCATTGCAGAGCAGGCCGTGCTGGAGCCGTCCGACGTGACGCCCGAAAGCTCTCTGGAAGATCTCGGAATCGATAGCATGGGCCTGGTTGAAAGCATCTTTGCTATCGAGGAAGAATTCGACATCTCGATCCCCTTCAACGCCAACGAACCGACGGCAAGTGATTTCGACATCTCGAATGTTGCAGCGATCATTGCCGGGATCGAAAAACTGGTCGCGGAAAAGGTCTGATCCGCGGTCATGAAACGGGTTGTCATTACCGGCGCTGGCACGATCAATTCGCTGGGCCATTCCGTGCCCGACACCCTGGAAGCGATGCGCGAAGGCCGTTGCGGCATTTCCGAGCTTGAATTTCGTGACGTCGACCGACTGAGCATCAAAATCGGCGGCCAGGTCCGTGGGTTCGAGGCCGAGGGCCGGTTCAATCGTCAGCAGATGGCGCTGTATGACCGTTTCACGCAATTCACTCTGACTGCGGCCAAAGAGGCGATCGACCAGTCGGGGCTGGAGTTTCACGGCGAATTGGCCGTTCGGTCGGGGGTCGTTCTGGGAACGGCCGGCGGTGGTGTTTCGACCTGGGATGACAACTACCGCTCGGTCTACGAAGACGGGAAGAACCGGGTCCATCCATTCGTCGTTCCGAAGCTGATGAACAACGCGGCCGCAAGCCACATTTCGATGGAGCACAACCTCAAAGGCCCCAGTTTTACCGTTTCGACGGCCTGTGCATCGTCGAACCACGCGATGGCGCTGGCGTTCCAGATGGTGCGCAGTGGCGCCGCCCCGGCGATGATTACCGGTGGGTCGGAGTCCATGTTGTGTTTTGGCGGGGTCAAGGCTTGGGAAGGCCTTCGGGTTATGTCGAAGGACGCCTGCCGGCCGTTCAGCGCAAATCGCAATGGCATGGTTCAGGGCGAGGGCGCCGGTGTGTTCGTATTCGAGGAATACGAACATGCGCGTGCTCGCGGCGCTGAAATCCTGTGTGAGGTTGCGGGCTATGCGATGTCTTCGGACGCGACGGATATCGTGATGCCCAGCAAACAGGGCGCGGCCCGCGCCATGGCCGGGGCCTTGAAGGACGCGGGGCTGAACGCAAGTGACGTGGGCTATATCAACGCCCACGGCACCGGAACCGCCGCCAATGACAAGACCGAATGCGCAGCGGTCGCGGATGTATTTGGACGCCATGCCGACGATCTGATGATCTCGTCGACCAAATCCATGCACGGCCACCTTATCGGCGGAACCGGCGCGGTTGAACTGTTGGCCTGTATCATGGCCGTCCGTGACGGCGTGATTGCTCCGACCATCGGGTATGAAGAACCCGACCCGGAATGCGCTTTGGACGTCGTACCAAACGAGGCGCGCGAGGCCGAAGTAAATGTCGCACTGAGCAACGCCTTTGCGTTTGGCGGTCTGAACGCGGTCTTGGCCCTCAAGAAGGTATGAAAAAAGCCGCCATCGGATGATGGCGGCTTTGGTCATTCATTTTGGCGTGATCAGTTGGTGTTGACCTGCAGGCCGTCAAAGGCAGCGGTAAATCCGCTCAGCGACAGATCCATGTTGATAACCTGATCGGGCGCGCGTGCGGGCACCAGTGAAATGGTAGCCTTCGTTCCTGCTTTCATCGCGTCAATGTCGCCTTGGGTCAGACCCAGCTGGGCAACGCAACCGACCGGAACACAATGGTGATAGTTGTACAGCTTGCGCGGTGCGCCATCGATCGAGATGGCCAGTTGTGCCTGCAGCAGGGTTTCCAGCGGAACAATGACGTTTGCCCAGGCTGCGGCGGCACCACCGGCGGGCAGCTTGCCAACGGTAATCTCGGCCAGAGGTTCATTCTGCGCACCGTTGAGAATCTGAACCATCGCGCAGGGGTCATCGCCGGATTGCGCCTTGATGCAGGAGATCTCCCAGTCGCCCGACTTCTCGCGGACATATTGCTCGCCGGCACGCGGGCCGCTTTGACCCAGATCCAGGTCGGAGCCGGTATCCGTGGTCTGACCGGCTTGGGTCTGTTCTTGAGTTTCAGTCGTGGCTTCCTGGGCGAACGCGCCTGAGCCCAGCAATGCAGCCGTTACCAGGGTGGCTGGAACAAGTTTGGTGATCATCAGTGCCTCATTGTGCTGATACAGCTTTTTCAAACGTCTCTAGCATTCCTGCTCGGCCATGTCAGTTGCAAAGCGCGCGCCACACGCGGGATTGGACGGATTTTCGCCGACCCATCATAGGCCACCTGAAGTGACGCCGGGAAGCCTTTGAGTACAAACGACAAAGGGAGCCGTACGTGCGGCTCCCTTCAATCAATATATCTCCCCGTCGGACTGGCCGACTTAGTTATGCCCGAACGTTACGAGAGGCGAACCCAGTGGTCAACTGCTAACAGCGAAATTTAATGTTTCCACAAGCAGAAACTTGGCAATTTCAAAAAAAGGGGCTGTGCCCGAAAGCACAGCCAGTCGACAGGGAGGAAGTTTGCCCACCACACGAGGGAATTGCGAGGCGGGCAAAATCACTATCGCAGTCAAAGGTTAAGTTTGTATGGTGGTGCCGGGACGCTAAGTTTTGGGGCATATCAATATGACGGAAAACGTTTTTGTCGGCGGTGGCGGTGTTGATTACAAGCAGCCGCAGGGTTTGACGCTGAAATATTCAAACAGGCACGGCTTGATTGCCGGTGCAACGGGGACGGGCAAGACCGTGACCCTGCAAATCCTGGCCGAAGGGTTCTCGCAGCAGGGCGTTCCTGTTTTCCTGTCTGACGTCAAAGGTGACCTGTCCGGACTGACGCGTCCCGGCAGCCCCGATCACAAGTTGCATCAGGCCTTCATGGACCGTGCCCAGCGTATCGGGTTTGCCGATTACTCCTATGCCGCGTGCCCGGTCACGTTCTGGGATCTGTTTGGTGAGCAGGGCCACCCTGTCCGGACAACGGTTACCGAGATGGGGCCGCTGCTGTTTTCCCGGCTTCTGGACCTGAGCGAAGCGCAGGAAGGTGTGCTGAACATCGCCTTCCGGGTTGCGGATGAAGAGGGAATGCCGCTGCTGGATCTCAAGGACTTGCAGGCTCTTCTGGTCTGGATTGGTGAAAACCGGTCGCAGCTGTCCCTGCGCTACGGAAATGTCTCGACCGCTTCGATCGGTGCCATACAGCGACGATTGCTGGTGTTAGAAAACCAAGGCGGCGCACGGCTATTCGGTGAGCCCGCGCTCGAACTGTCGGATTTGATGCGCCTGGATGAAAACGGCCACGGGATGGTCAACATCCTTGCTTCTGACAAGCTGATGGGCGCGCCCGGGCTGTATGCCACGTTTCTTTTGTGGCTGCTGAGCGAACTGTTCGAGGAACTTCCCGAAGTCGGCGATCCCGACAAGCCCAAGCTGGTCTTTTTCTTCGACGAAGCCCATCTGCTGTTCGACGATGCGCCCAAGGTTCTGGTGGACAAGGTCGAGCAGGTCGCGCGATTGATCCGATCCAAGGGCGTTGGGGTTTACTTCATTACTCAGAACCCGGCCGATATTCCCGAAGATATCCTCGGACAGTTGGGCAACCGCGTCCAACATGCTTTGCGCGCCTTCACCGCGCGCGATCGCAAGAATTTGCGGCTGGCCGCGGAAACCTATCGGGAAAACCCGGCCTTCGACACGGAAACCGCGATCCGGGAAGTCGGAGTGGGCGAGGCGTTGACCTCGATGCTTGAACGGAAGGGCGCGCCGGGTATGGTCGAGCGGACATTGATACGTCCGCCGGGTTCACAACTGGGCCCGATTACCGACGCCGAGCGCAAGGCTGTGATTGAGGCGTCTCCGATGGCCGGAAAATACGAAACGCTTCTGGATCGCAAATCGGCATTCGAAATCCTGCAGGCCCGCGCGGCCAAGGCCGCGGCCGAGGCCGAGGAGGCCGAACCAGAGGAGCAAGACGACACCCGGTCGGTGTCCGAGCGGGAGTATTCGGCGGCGCGCAGATACAGCGGCAGCAGAGTAGGGCGATCGTCTGCACGATCGGTCCGAAAGCAGGACAGCTTTGCCTCTGCCATGAGCGAGGCAGTCATCAAAGAGCTGAAAGGAACCACAGGACGCCGCATCGTTCGCGGCATTCTGGGCGGGCTGTTTCGCAACCGTTGAATTTCATCGCCCTGCCAGCCGGAACTGGCGGGGCGTGCCGCGTCAGCGCTTGAGGCGCCGCTGTCCTTCCTGCTGGCAATAGGCGTCAGCTTCGGGAACCGACATCTTGGTGGCCGGGAAATCAATCGCGCGATCCCAGACAACCCGATCCTGGCGATACAGTTGGCAGGTCACGACGCCCTTGGGCGTCTGTACCTGGACGGGTGTGGTTTCCAGTTCACGGGGGCTCGGGATACATCCGGCCACAACAGCTAGGACCGGAACCATAAGGGCAATTTTCTTTGTGGAAGTCTTCATGGTGCAAGAACTTTTCTTCTGGGTCAGAGTTTACTCGTTAAGATCGGCGCATCAGGTGAGTGGTCTTTCGAACAATATGCGCCGATATGGTTCATAGAGTGTGAAGCCGTCTATTGATTTTTCAAGCCGCAATCAAGAAACCGCGCCATTCGCATGGCGCGGCCTGACGGTTTCGTGATGAAAGATGTCTACTTCTCGGGGATCAGGCCCCTTGGGCTGAATCTGAGAACAATCAGCAGGATAAGCCCCATCGTGAACAGGCGCATATGTGCCGTGCTTTCGATCAGGTGGGCCTTAAGCGCGCTGCCATCTGGCATGCTGGAAGTGATCAGGTTCATAAGCCACAGACCGATGGGCTCGACCTCGACCCACAGGAACCAGATCAGAAAGGCCCCCAGGACCGAGCCGAAATTGTTGCCGGAACCGCCGACGATCACCATCACCCAGACAAGGAAGGTGAACCGGAGCGGTTGGTAGGCGCTGGGTGTCAGCTGGCCGTCCAGCGTCGTCATCATCGCCCCGGCAATGCCACAGATGGCCGAGCCCAGAACGAAGATCTGCAGATGACGGCGGGTGACGTCCTTACCCATGGCTTCGGCGGCGACCTCGTTGTCGCGGATCGCGCGCATCATGCGGCCCCACGGGCTTTTGAGCGCCATCTGAGCCATCCAGAGCAGGATGAGAAGCACGATCAGGAACAGGAATGCATAACCCAGTTTCACCCACAGGGTCGAAGCGGTCACCGGGTCCAGCCCGAATGAGGCTGCACGTTCGACGAAGGACGGGTCGCTCTGCAGGTCAATCTCATAGCCCACGATAGGTGAGGGGCGGGGGATGCCGTAGACGTTCTTGACCCCTCGGGCCAGCCAGTCCTCGTTTTTCATGATCGCAATGATGATCTCGGCGATGCCCAGCGTGGCAATCGCAAGGTAGTCCGAGCGCAGACCCAACGCCGTCTTGCCAATCAGCCAGGCAGCGCCCGCGGCCAACAGCCCACCCGCCGGCCACGCAAGCAGCACTGGAAGATTCAGCCCGCCGATATTTCCGGCAATGGCTGGGTCGATGGCTTCGACGGCAGCGATGCTCGGGTCGAACACCGCGCGATAGACGAAGAACCCGACGACGAGGATTGCGATGATCGCCAGCGTTCGTGCCCGGCCCTTGGGCATTTTTTGCGCGGCCATCACGGCTGCGACAACGGTCGCCGCCCCCAGCAGAAGCGCCAGCACGATCCCGTACCCGCCCGCGGACCAGGCTCCGGGTGTCGGAGGGGTAGAGACCAGCACAACCGCAAGTCCGCCCAGCGCAACAAAACCCATGACGCCGACATTGAACAGTCCGGCGAAGCCCCATTGCAGGTTCACACCGATCGCCATGATCGCGGAAATCAGACCCATGTTCAGAATCAAGATCGCCGTGTTCCAGCTTTGAACGAAACCGGTCAGCAGGATCAGCCCGCCGACAATCACGAAAAGCAGGGTGTTTTTGACTGCTTCGTTCATACCGCTTTCCCCTTGAACAGACCTGTTGGCTTGAACAGAAGCACGATCAGCAGAATGACGAAGCTGACGGCGAATTTGTAATCGGTGGACAGGAACTGCACCAGGCCCGAAGGTTCCAGGCTTTCCGGGGCAAGGTAAGTCAGCACCTTCTTCCAGGCATAAGTGATCGTGACTTCGGAAAAGGCGATAATGAATCCGCCTGCGATAGCCCCAATCGGGTTACCCAATCCGCCCACGATGGCCGAGGCAAAGATCGGCAGAAGCAGCTGGAAATAGACGAATGGCTTGAAGCTCTTGTCCAGCCCATAGAGAACCCCGGCCGTCGTGGCCAGTGCCGCAACGATGATCCAGGTGATCATCACCACACGTTCCGGGTTGATGCCGGACAACAAGGCCAGATCCTCGTTGTCGGAATAAGCGCGCATCGACTTACCGGTGCGGGTCTTGTTGAGGAACCAGAACAGCAAGGCGACGGCAACGACGGCGACGATCACGGTGATACCCTGCGAGGTCTTGATCGCAAGCCCCTCATCCAGCCCGGTCATCTTTTTGAAATCCCGCGCAGAAATCAGGAACCGTGCCCCATCCGAGAACCTTTGGTCATCGGGGCCGATGATGAAGCGCACCAGCCCATTCATGATGAACATCACGCCCATGGACACGATCACCAGGATCACAGGTTTGGCCTTTTGCTCGCGGTAGAACCGATAGACCAGTCTGTCGGTGATCAGCACCAGAAGGATGCACCCCAGGATCGCAAACGGAAGCGCCAGAAGCGCCGTCGGCAGGGGCCCGAACCCGATCCCAGCGGCCTGAAGACCCCAGGTGACCAGTACGGCGATCATTGCGCCGAAGGCCATCGTATCCCCGTGGGCAAAGTTGGAAAACCGCAGGATGCCGTAGATCAGGGTGACCCCCAGCGCCCCAAGTGCCAACTGGCTGCCATAGGCAACCGCAGGCACGATCACAAAGTTCGCAAGCGCAACAAGCGCATTCAGTAGGTCCATTATGTTCTTCTCACTGTCCGGGTGCGGCTTTATGGCATGACGCCGACGAAAGACACAACAATTTGGAGCATGATTTTTGCGGCTTTGTGCATGTTTTTATGCGGTTTGGCGGACATTGATCACACGCGTTCCAACCGTCTGCTAATCCCCGAAAGAAAAAGACCGCGCCACCATGTGGGACGCGGCCTGAAATCGCAGATGATTGGGGGACTAGGCTCCGGTTTCCGTGCATTGGCCACGGTCATTCTGAAGGACCGGACGGCGAATGGACAGGTTGTAGGACAGATCAGGGCTTTTGACGAAGAAGGTCATGACATGCTGTTCGGTCGCCAGGATGAACGTCATGTTGTTCAGGCCAGGAAACACCTGAGCATCCCCGGTCGTGTCACCGAATTTGACCGATCCCTTTTGCTTGCCTTCAAGCCGTGTCAGCCGGTACTCGGTTCCATCAATATCCGATATGCACACAAACTCGCGTTGCTGAGCCACAGCGCCAGTTGCCAAGTGTGCGACCAGTGCGGCGATCATCCATTTCTTCATTTTGACTTCCAATTTTTGTGCCCCCCAATTGGGGCGCGTTTCGGGGATTGGTGTAGTGGTTCGGGCGCAGCGATATTTTTGAAATTTGACCTGATTAAAGCAGCAGATTGGCATTCCGAGAAATTCCACAGGCTTTTTGAACCGGTGCGCTGCCAGGAAATAATTTATATTTTTCAGATGCCTAATAAGGGTTTTAAGGAAGAAGGGTGTGGCCGGAAACACCTATTGCCATCTTCTGGCCTTCAATTTTGCGCAAAGCGATCAAGCAAAAGGGCCAGTCGAGAATCCCGACCGGCCCCATGAAAAAACCGAATTCTGAAAACCGTCGGTTAGCCGCCCAAAAACGACTTGCGCACTTCCTCGTCCGCCAGCAGTTCCTTACCGGTTCCCGTGTATGCATTGCGGCCTTGGACCAGCACATAGCCCTTGTCGGCGATCTCAAGTGCCTGGCGGGCATTCTGCTCGACCATCAGGATCGGAAGGCCAGTGCGCGACACTTCGATGATGCGGTCGAACAGTTCGTCCATCACGATCGGCGAAACGCCCGCAGTCGGTTCGTCCAGCATCAGCACTTTGGGCTTGGTCATAAGCGCGCGGCCGACGGCCACTTGTTGGCGCTGTCCGCCCGAGAGCTCACCCGCCGCCTGGTTGCGTTTGTCTCGCAGGATCGGGAACAGCTCGAACACCTGTTCCATCGTGTCCGAGAAATCATCCGTGCGGATGAACGCGCCCATTTCCAGATTTTCCTGAACCGTCATCGAGGTGAAAATGTTCTGCGTTTGGGGCACAAAGCCCATGCCTTTGATCACCCGGTCCTGCGGGCTGAGGTTGGTGATGTCCTCTCCATCCAACCGCACCGATCCGGCGCGCACGTCCAGCATGCCGAAAACGGCCTTCATCGCGGTGGATTTGCCAGCGCCGTTGGGGCCGACGATCACGGCGATTTCGCCCTTGTCCACGGCGATCGTGCAATCGTGCAGAATGTCGGGGCCTTTGCCGTACCCGCCGGTCATGGTGTCACCGATCAGGAATGGACCGCCCTCTACACGGTGGGTCTTGCCGCTGACCCGATGGGCCGGCGTCATCGTGCCGATGCCATGCGTGTTGGTGATCGAGGCGTCCTTGTTGCCCTTGTCATCCTGATAGGGATTGTCGCTCATGCCCCGGCCTCCAACTGGTCTTTGTTCTTGAGCCCAGTACCCAGATAGGCCTCGATGACATGCTCGTTGGCCTTGATCTCGTCCAGCGTGCCCTGTGCCAGAACCTTGCCCTCGGCCATGCAGATCACCGGATCGCAGATCTTGCCGATGAAATCCATGTCGTGTTCGATCACGACGAAGGTATAGCCGCGTTCCTTGTTCAGACGCAGGATCGTATCGGCGATGGTCATCAGCAGGGTGCGGTTCACGCCTGCGCCGACCTCGTCCAGGAACACGATCTTGGCGTCCACCATCATCGTGCGGCCCAGTTCCAGCAGCTTTTTCTGGCCGCCCGAGACCTGACCCGCCTTGTGGTCGGCCAAGTGTTCGATGGTCAGGAACTCCAGCACCTCGTCGGCCTTGGCGCGCAGGGCGCGTTCCTCATCGGCAATCCGCTTGCGGCCGAACCATGTGTTCCACAGCGATTCACCGGATTGGCCACCGGGGACCATCATCAGGTTTTCGCGGCATGTCATCGACGAGAACTCGTGCGCGATCTGGAACGTGCGCAACAGCCCCTTGTGAAACAGATCATGGGGCGGCAGGCCGGTGATGTCTTCGCCATCCATCCAGACCTTGCCGCTGGTCGGAGGCAGAACACCCGCGATCACATTGAAAAGAGTGGTTTTTCCGGCCCCGTTTGGACCGATCAGGCCGGTAATCGAGCCCTTTTCGATCTCCAGCGATGCCCCGTCCACCGCATGGAAACCGCCGAAATGCTTGTGCACGTCCTCGACGACGATCATGTGTTCCCCTGTCCGCGGCTTTCGCGGTTCTTCGTGTTGCCCCATCCCCAAGATAAGGTGGCGCCTTTTGTCATTGAAACAGCCCGGGCACAAGGCCCGGGCTGCTTGGTATCATGCGGTCAGCTAACGGATCAACGGAACTTGACGGTCTCGTTCTTGCCGTCTTTCACTTCGATCTCGCGGTAGGACCCAGCGCTTTCGCCCGGACCGATCAGTTCGACACCCGAAGCGCCGACATAGTCGATGTCCTGACCAGCGGCCAGCAGTTCCAGACCCTTGGCCAGTTCACCCGGATAGATCTTCTCGCCGGGGGCGTTGGCCACATCCAGGATCTTGCCACCGTACTGGGCCGGATCGGCCGACCCTGCTGCCTGCATGGCCAGCATGAACAACGCGGCTGCGTCATAGCTTTCAGGCGAGTAGGGCGACGAGCCGTCAAAGCCCGCGGCTTCGGCCATGGCAAAATACTTCTCGGCGCCTTCGCCGCCGGAACCGGCGATCTGACCAAACGAGCCGTCCAGATCGGGGCCGACATTCGCAGGCAGCGAGTCACCGATCATGCCGCCCGGCAGACCGAACGTGTCGAACGCGCCGCTGTCCAGAGCGGACTGGATGATGCCCAGACCACCCTGATCCAGGTAACCGGCAACCACGAGGATGTCCCCACCCGCCGAGGCCAGTGCGCCGACTTCGGCCGAATAGTCCGCTTTGCCGTCTTCATGTGCTGCAACGATGGTCACTTCACCGCCCACGGCCTCGAACGACGACTGGATCGCGTCGGCCAGACCTTTGCCGTAGTCGTTGTTGGTATAGGTCAGAGCGATCGAATTGATGCCGCGGTCTTTCAGAATGTCAGCCATAACCTGACCTTCGCGCGCATCCGACGGGGCGGTGCGGAAGAACAGCCCGTTGTCTTCCATCGTCGACAGACCGGGTGAGGTCGCTGACGGCGAGATCATGACCATGCCATTCGGAATAGCGACGTTCTGCAGGATTGCGCCAGTTACACCCGAGCAGTCGCCGCCGATGATGCCGGCGACGCCATCGGCGATCATGCGTTCGCCGTTCGAGGTGGCCAGGCCGTTGTCGATGCAGCCGGTATCGGCGCGCGACGGGGTGACGGTGGCGCCGCCCAGCAGCTTGCCGGATTCGGTCACTTCGGCCATCGCCAGTTCAGCGCCCGAACCCATTGCCGGGGCCAGTGATTCAATCGGCCCGGTAAATCCGAACAGAACGCCCAGTTTGACGTCTTCGGCCATTGCGGCACCGGCCAGCAATGCGGTTGCTGCAGTCGCAGTAAGCAGCTTTTTCATTAGGTTACTCCCTTGTTGGAACGTATTCGTTCTGAGCAAGACCCTAGGCAAGCTGTTCAGAAAAGAAAAGTCCAAACAGGAATGTGTCTTTTGGCTGAACAACTCTATTTGTTTTCTAGGGTTTGGTTCCCGGGCGGCTCATTCTGACCGGGATTGGAGCGATAGATATGATCAGGGTTTTCACGATTCTCATTCTGATGATTTGCGGCAGCGTCGCGTCGGGCGAGTCATTGAAGACATCCGCAGGCGAGGTCTCGGTGACGACCATGCTTGCCGGCCTCGATACGCCCTGGGCGATCGGCCTGCTGCCTGATGGCAGTTTTTTGGTTACCGAGCGCGACGGCCAGTTGCTTTTGGCGCGTGACGGCAAGGCCACCAAGGTCCGGGGCGTTCCGAAAGTCGCGGCGCAAGGGCAGGGCGGTCTGCTGGACGTAACCATCGCCCGCGATTTTGACCGCACCAGAGAGGTGTTTCTCACATTCTCGAAGCCACAGAGCGGCGGGGCCGGTACGGCGGTTGCCGTGGCGCGCCTGTCCGAGAACGGCAAGCGGCTGACCAACCTGAAGGTGATATTCGAAGCGGTTCCCGGCGGCTCGGGTGGCCGGCATTTCGGATCGCGCGTGGTCGAGGCGCAGGACGGGACGCTGTTCATCACTTTGGGGGATCGTGGCGACAGGCCGACCGCACAGGACCGCTCGAACCACATGGGGACGGTTATTCGGATCAACCGCGATGGCTCGATCCCGGCGGATAATCCGTTTGTCGCGCAAGAAGGCATCCGCCCCGAGATCTGGTCCTTTGGTCATCGCAATCCGCAAGGCGCTGATATTGATACGAGTGGCCGGTTGTGGGTCTCGGAACATGGCGCCAAGGGCGGGGACGAAGTGAACCTTGTGAAACCCGGCGCCAACTACGGTTGGCCGGTCATTTCCTACGGGACGCATTATTCCGGAGAGAAGATCGGCGAAGGCACCAGCAAGGCCGGAATGGAACAGCCGCGCTTGTATTGGGATCCGTCCATCGCGCCGTCGGGCTTGATGGTCTATTCCGGCGGGATGTTTCCCGAATGGCAGGGTGACATCTTCGTGGGTTCGCTGAAATTCGACTATATCGCACGGCTGTCCGGCAACCCGTTGCGCGAGGTCGAGCAGATCAAAGGCCCCGAGACCGAACGGGTCCGTGACATCGTGCAGGCCCCGGATGGGGCGATCTGGTTCATCTCGGTCGGGCAGGGTGCGGTTTACAGGATTTCCCGTTCGTCCTAGGAGTGCAGCGATACACTTCTAAGAGGATTGAGATGTTCCGCATTCTCGCAGCAATATTTTTGTCCCTTTCGACACTTCCCGCCGCGGCCGACGAGGTCTTTGCGACCTATGCCGATTACGAAGCCTTCGTCGACACCAAGATCAAGAACCGCGAGTTCTCGAACGTCATCAACCGGTTGGGCGGCGCCGACGAATACACGCCGCAGCAGATGCAAGTCCTGCAAGGGCAGCTACGTGACCTTGTTCCGTACTACCTGACCAATGCCGACGTTGCCAAACGGGTCGAGCTTGAGAACGGGTTCGCGCAGGAAATGCGGATCTACTGGAACGACAAGAACAGCTATCTCTACTATTACGCTCTTCTGCACCAACGCGACGACGGCGTGATGGTTCTGCAGTTCAGCATCAACACCAGCGCCGAGTCCATTCTGGCGAAGTTCTAGGTGTCAGACCGACAGCCGTCCGCTCTGCGTTCCACGCTCGCGATAGGGCGTGGTGTTGTAATGCGCGCGGTAGCATTTCGAGAAATGGCTGGGGCTGGCAAAACCGCAGGCCAAGGCCACGTTGATCACGCTCATGTCGGTCTGCATCAGCAGGTTGCGCGCCTTGTGAAGCCGCAGTTCCATGTAATAGCGCTTGGGCGAACGGCTCAGATACCGGCGGAACAGTCGCTCGAGCTGGCGGGTCGACATGCCAACATCCTTGGCCAGGATCGAGGGCGAAATCGGCTCCTCGATGTTCTTCTCCATCATCAGGATGACCTGGCTCAGCTTGGGGTGGCGCACACCGATCCGCGTGGGCGTCGACAGGCGCTGGGTGTCCTGATCGGTGCGGATGGAGGAATAGATCATCTGGTCGGCCACTGCATTGGCCAACTCCTCACCGTAATCGTCGGCAATCAGTTTCAGCATCAGGTCGATTGACGAGGTGCCACCGGCCGTTGTCATCCGGTTGCCGTCGATCAGAAAGACGGATTTCGTCAGTTCGACGTTTTCGAACTCTTCCGCAAAGCTGTCGGCGTTTTCCCAGTGGATGGTGGCGCGTTTGCCGTCCAGCAGGCCGGCCTTGGCGAGGGTATAGGCCGCCGTGCACAAGCCACCGATCTTCAAGCCTTTGCGGGCCTCGCGGCGCAGCCAGTTCAGAACCTTTTTGGTGGTCGCCGCCTGAACATCGACGCCGCCACATACAAGGATCACCTCGTCCCGCTGCAGTTCGTCCAGATCGCGGTCAAGCTCGAACGTCGTCCCGGCCGAGCAGCTGACCACCTCTCCGCCTTCACCGGCCAGCGACCAGGTATAGATCTGCTGATCCGCCATCCGATTGGCAATCCGAAGGCTGTCCAGTGCCGAGGCAAAAGACAGCAACGAAAACTTGTCGAGCAACACGAATACGAAATTGAGCGGCTTGGCCGCGCGCTTGTCCACAGTGACAACTTGGCGTTGCTCTTGCATGGCGAACTGTCCTTGATTCGGCGGGCCGAGGCCCGAGGCCTGCGGCGAATTTGACCGACACCATGCTCAAAGCTTGTTTCCGACGTCAAGAGGCGCAAATCGGATATGGTCTCTGGTCTATGGATTTTGTATAGAGACCACCTGAATTACCTCAGCGGAGATCAAAGCTATGACCGAGTGGCAAAAAACGAACTGGCGCAGCAAGCCGCGGGTTCAGATGCCAGACTATACCGACGCGGCCGCGCTGGCCAAAGTCGAGGCCAAGCTTTCGCAGTATCCCCCGCTGGTTTTTGCGGGCGAGGCCCGGCGTCTGAAACAGCACTTGGGCGCGGCCGGCCGTGGCGAGGCCTTCCTGCTGCAGGGTGGGGACTGCGCCGAAAGCTTCGACCAGTTCAGCGCCGATGCGATCCGCGACACCTTCAAGGTGATGCTGCAGATGGCGATGGTTCTGACCTATGGTGCCAAGGTTCCGGTGGTCAAGGTGGGCCGTATGGCCGGCCAGTTCGCCAAGCCGCGCAGCGCGCCGACCGAAGTGGTCGATGGCGTAGAACTGCCAAGCTACCGTGGTGACATCATCAACGAACTGGCTTTCACGCCCGAGGCGCGTATCCCGAACCCGGAAAAGATGCTGCAGGCCTATACCCAGGCTGCGGCCACTCTGAACCTGCTGCGCGCGTTCTCGACCGGCGGTTTCGCGGACATGAGCCGTGTGCATTCCTGGACCTTGGGTTTCACCAACGAACAGGACGTGCAGAAGTATTCCGAGATCGCCGACCGCATTCAGGACACGATCGACTTCATGGAGGCCGCCGGCATCACCGCGGATACCACCCATGAATTCTCGACCGTCGAGTTCTACACCAGCCACGAAGGACTGCTGTTGGAGTATGAAGAAGCGCTGACGCGACTGGATTCGACTTCGGGCAAATGGCTGGCCGGCTCGGGCCATATGATCTGGATCGGCGACCGCACCCGTCAGCCCGACGGCGCGCATGTCGAATTCTGCCGCGGCGTGCTGAACCCGATCGGTCTGAAATGCGGCCCGACCACCACGGCCGAGGACCTCAAGGTTCTGATGTCCAAGCTGAACCCGGACAACGAAGAAGGCCGTCTGACCCTGATCGCGCGCTTCGGCGCGGGCAAAGCGGGCGAGCACCTGCCGCGCTTGATCAAGGCCGTCAAGGAAGAGGGCGCCAAGGTGACCTGGGTCTGCGACCCGATGCACGGCAACACGATCAAGTCGGCCACCGGCTACAAGACCCGGCCGTTCGAATCGGTCCTGCGCGAGGTTCGGGATTTCTTCGGCGTGCATCAGGCCGAGGGCACGATCCCCGGCGGTGTGCATTTCGAGATGACCGGACTGGACGTGACCGAATGCACCGGCGGCGTCCGCGCCGTCAGCGAAGAGGACCTGTCGGACCGCTACCACACCGCCTGCGACCCGCGTTTGAACGCATCGCAGTCGCTGGAGCTGGCGTTCCTGGTGGCTGAAGAGCTGACCAACCTGCGCCGTGACCGAAAGGACCGCGCGGCAAGCTGAGGCATGTCGGATTGAAACGCAAACGGCGGGCCCTCGGGTCCGCCGTTCTGCTTTTCACTCGTCGCGAGAGAAGACCAGCCGCAGGTGTTTCGCCGGTCTCTGGAAATCGGCCTGATCCTCGGCAAAGCCCGCCTCGATAGGCCGGCTGTTGTGGGCCTGATCCTGAATGTTCACCAGTGCGCGGATCCGAGTGTCCTCGATTCCGAACCGGCGCGGAGTAGCGCCGATCGTGCCATCGCTGACCATCACACCCAGCACCCGGCTGACATCCCCCAGATCGCTTCTGAGGGGCAACAGGATCATGCGGGCCTGCAGCCGCGTCCGGCCGAGCTTGCCTTTTGAAACAAGGCTGAACTCACCGATCGCCGGAGCGGCGAACACCTCTTCCAGCGCCTCTGACACCTGATCACGGGCGCTGGGATCAAAGAAGGCGGTCAGAGGCATTCCGCGCACCTCCATCCCCGCGATTTTGTTCAGATGGCTTCCCGCCAGTCGAAACCGGGCGAGGCCGGGCGCGATGCGTTCCAGAATGAATGTGTATTCCAGAATGTTCTCGAGGCCGCGTGGGTCGATCTGGGAACGCTTGGGAACGCCGTCGCCGCTCAGCAGCGCGGTCCAATACGCCTCAGCCTGACGGATGGGGAACAGACTGCGCCCACTGTCAAAGCGATCCATTGCGATGATCTTTCCAGCTTTCGACCCGGAACCATTCCAGAAGAAGGTTTTCATTACCATGCACCTCGTGTCGATTGGCGGCCATCCGGTCCGTGCGCCATGCAAAGCGATAGCGGCCGACCCATCCTTCGACTGACAGATTGACACGGGTTTATTCAATTTTGGACCAAATCTTTAAGGAATGGTTAACTTCTTGCGATGAATTGCACATCCGGCAAGGTCTTGCCCTATGGGGTACGATAGCTTTAGGTGCAGCAGAACAAGGCTGCGCAGCAGTGGGAAAGGGCAGGCATGATCAAATCCATGACCGGTTTTGCATCCGGAAAGGGCGCATTGGGGCCGCACAGCTGGAGCTGGGAACTGCGCAGTGTCAACGGCAAGGGTCTGGACATGCGGTTGCGGGTGCCGGACTGGCTGACGGGACTTGAGGCTGCGCTGCGCGCGGATATGTCCAAACAGATCAGCCGGGGCAACGTGACGCTGAGCTTGCGCGTTGCCCGCGAAGAAACCGCCGCCGAACTGAAGCTGAACGAAGGCGCAATGAGCGCCGCGCTGGAGGCGTTGGCGCAGGCCGAGGAATTGGCGGTCAATAAGGGCGTCGCGCTTGCTCCGTCAAAGGCCAGCGATCTGCTGATGCTCAAGGGGATGCTGGACGCAGCAGCCGAAGACGACGATCCCGCGCCGCTGGTCGAGGCGTTGAAATCCGAATTTGGCAGTCTGCTGGCCGAGTTTGTGGAAATGCGCCGGGATGAGGGGCAAGCCCTGGCTTCCGTCCTGTCGGCCCAGTTGGATCAGATCCAGACCCTCACCGAGCAGGCCACCGAGTTGGCCGAGCGGCGCAAGGAAGCCATGGCCGACACTCTGCGCCAGAACCTAGCGCGGGTCATGGAAAACAGCCAGGGCGCTGATCCCGACCGGGTGGCGCAGGAGTTGGCCCTGATCGCGGTCAAAGCGGATATCACCGAAGAACTGGACCGCCTGGCCGCGCATGTCGTAGCCGCACGCGCACTGCTGGAGCAGGAGGCCCCGGTCGGCCGCAAGTTGGATTTCCTGATGCAGGAGTTCAACCGCGAGGCCAACACGCTGTGCTCCAAATCCCAGAACTCGGAGTTGACATCAGTCGGTCTGGAGTTGAAGGCGGTGATCGACCAGTTGAGAGAGCAGGTGCAAAATGTTGAATAAGCAAGGGAAAGCGTAATGGCGGATCGCCGCGGTCTACTCATCATCCTGTCGTCGCCCTCGGGTGCCGGGAAATCCACTTTGGCCCGTCGCCTGATGGAGTGGGACACCGATCTCGAGTTTTCGATCTCGGCCACTACCCGCGCCCCGCGCCCGGGTGAGGAACACGGACGCGAATACTATTTTCTCAGCGAAGATGATTTCCGCCAGCAAGTGTCAAATGGGCAGATGCTGGAACATGCCCATGTGTTCGGCAATTTCTACGGCTCACCCGCTGGACCAGTGCGCGAAGCGATCCAGAGCGGGCGGGACGTGCTGTTTGACGTAGACTGGCAGGGTGAAGTGCAGATCCGGAATTCCGAGCTGGGCAAACATGCTTTGTCCATTTTCATTCTACCGCCATCGATCAAAGAGCTGCGCCGCCGGCTTGAAACCCGCGGTCAGGACAGCGCCGACGTCATTTCCAAGCGCATGATGAAAAGCTGGGACGAAATCAGCCATTGGGGCTACTACGACTATGTGTTGATCAATGACGATCTGGCCGCAACCGAGGAAAAGCTGAAGACGATCGTCAGCGCCGAGCGGATGCGCCGTATTCAGCAGCCCCGGTTGCAGGATCACGTCCGCGCCTTGCAATACGAATTCGAGAGCATGTCATGACCATTTACGCATTGGGACAGGACGTCCCGCAGATCCACGAAGACAGCTGGGTTGCGCCGGACGCGAACCTGATCGGCAAAGTCGTCCTGGAGCGAGGTGCATCCGTCTGGTTCGGGTGCACGATCCGAGCCGATCACGAAGAAATCCGCGTGGGCGAGGGCAGCAACGTTCAGGAGAACTGCGTGATGCATATCGACGCCGGTTTTCCTCTGACGATCGGAAAGAATTGCACCATCGGCCACAAAGTGATGCTGCATGGCTGCACTATCGGTGACAACAGCCTGATTGGTATGGGAGCCATCGTCCTGAACGGCGCGAAGATCGGCCGGAACTGCCTGATCGGGGCAGGGGCCCTGATCACGGAAGGCAAGGAGATCCCCGACAACTCGCTGGTGATGGGAGCCCCTGGCAAGGTGGTCCGGCAACTGGACGAAGCGGCGGCCCGGCGGATCACGTTCAGCGCGCTCCACTATCAAGAGAACATGCGCAAGTTCCGGGAAACGCTGACGCCCGTTTCGCCCGTCGCATAGGTCCTGTGAACCGGTCATGAGCAACGAACTGCTTGCCGAAGTCGTCTCTGCTTTGCCGATGCCCGCATTGATGGTCGATCAGACCGAGCGGATCATCGCCTCGAACGCGGATGCGCGTGCGTTGTTGGGCCGAAACATCGACGGTCGCCATTTTGCGACGATCCTGCGACAGCCGCAGGTCATCGAAGCGATGGAGAAAAGCTTGCGGAGCAAGGGGCCGGCCAACAGCCGGCATCTGGCGAACGACGGCGCACAGGACACTGCGTTTCAGGTCCACTGTCGGTACATGCAGGGCGTTGGCGCGGTTTCCGGTGGCGCGGTTCTGGCAACGTTCATGGATGTGACCCACCTTGAACAGGCCAGCCAGATGCGCCGTGACTTCGTTGCCAATGTCAGCCACGAACTTCGTACCCCACTGACCGCTCTGATGGGCTTCATCGAGACTTTGCAAGGACCGGCGAAGGATGACGCGGCGGCCCGGGACAGATTCCTGAAGATCATGACAGCCGAGGCCAACCGGATGAACCGTCTGGTCGGTGACCTGCTGTCGTTGAATCGGGTCGAGAGCGAAGAGCGCGTTCGGCCAAGGCAGCAGATTGAACTGATCGAGCTGCTGCGCGTGACGCTCGAGACGTTGCGCCCCTTGGCGGATGACGCGGGCGTTTGCCTGTCTCTGAGCGCCCCGGATAACCCCGTTCGCCTTCCGGGCGACAATGACCAGCTGCGGCAGGTCTTCACCAACCTGATTGAAAACGCGATCAAATATGGCGGCAGCGGTGGCGGTGTCGATGTGCAAGTGACGGTTTCAGATCAGGATACCGCGATCCGGGGACCGGCCGCCCGGGTGAGGGTCATCGACAAGGGCCCTGGCATCGATCCGGTTCATCTGCCTCGACTTACCGAACGGTTTTACCGCGCCGACAGCCACCGCTCGCGCGAGTTGGGGGGGACGGGGCTGGGCCTGGCTATCGTCAAGCACATCATCAACCGCCACCGCGGTCGGTTGCGGGTGGAAAGTGATTTGGGAAAGGGCGCGGTGTTCACCGTCATTTTGCCCATGTAAGACTGGCGCGTGATAGGCTAGGAACGGTCAAGCCGAGTACTCGGACCAAAAAACGAAGGACCCGCCACCCGTGGATAGCGCATTGGAAACCGAAACCCTCAAGGTCTCAGCCAGGAACGTGAACGTGTTCTATGGTGACACGCACGCCATCAAGGACGTGAATGTAGAAATCCAGGACAAGACCGTTACGGCGTTCATCGGGCCCTCGGGGTGCGGCAAGTCTACCTTTTTGCGGTGTATGAACCGGATGAACGACACCATCGACATCTGTCGGGTCGAGGGTGAAATCCGCCTGGATGGGGAAGACATCTATGACAAGCGGATCGACCCCGTGCAACTGCGCGCCAAGGTCGGCATGGTGTTTCAGAAACCCAACCCTTTTCCAAAGTCGATCTATGACAACATCGCATACGGCCCGCGCATTCATGGTCTGGCCAAGACCAAGGCCGAACTTGACGAGATCGTCGAGAAATCCTTGCGCCGCGGCGCCATCTGGGACGAGGTGAAGGATCGCCTGGATGCCCCTGGTACTGGTTTGTCAGGAGGGCAACAACAGCGCCTGTGTATCGCACGCGCCATCGCCACGGCACCCGAAGTTCTGTTGATGGACGAGCCCTGTTCGGCACTGGACCCGATTGCCACCGCCCAGGTCGAAGAGCTGATCGATGAACTGCGTGAGAGGTTTTCGGTCGTGATCGTCACCCATTCGATGCAACAGGCGGCGCGCGTCAGCCAGAAAACGGCGTTTTTTCACTTGGGCAATCTTGTCGAGTTCGGTGATACCGCCCAAATCTTCACCAACCCCGAAGACCCGCGTACCGAAAGCTACATCACCGGCCGCATCGGCTGAGAACAGGTAAAAGACCATGAGCGAACAACATATTGCATCTGCCTTCGACCGCGATCTTGAGGCGGTTCAGGCCCACATCATGAAAATGGGTGGTCTGGTCGAAGCCGCGATTACAGGTGCGGCCCGTTCGCTGGAAACGCGGGACGAGGAGCTTGCGCAGCAGGTGCGGCAGGGCGACAAGGCGATTGATGCGCTTGAGGACCTGATCAATGAGGAAACCGCCCGGGTGATCGCTCTGCGGGCGCCCACCGCCGGCGACCTACGGTTGGTGCTGTCCGTTCTCAAGGTTTCGGCCAACCTGGAACGCATCGGCGATTACGCAAAGAACATCGCCAAGCGCACCACCATTTTGGTCGAGGCCAACCAGATCGGCGGCAGCACCGCCGCACTGCGCCGCATGGCGCGTGAGGTTGAGCGGATGCTGCGTGACGCATTGGACGCCTATATTCAAAGGGATGCTGAGCTGGCCCGTGACGTTATCGATCGGGACCAGGAGGTGGACCAGATGTACAACGGCCTGTTCCGCGAGTTGCTGACCTTCATGGCTGAAGACCCGCGCAACATCACGGCCTGCATGCATCTGCATTTCATCGCCAAGAACATCGAGCGGATGGGCGACCACGTCACTGCCATCGCCGAACAGGTGATCTATCTGGTGACCGGCGAACGGCCGACCGAAGCCCGCCCGAAAGCAGACAACACCTCGCAATCTCTGTAAGAGGTGGCCGGCATGCCAATGGGCCAGCCGACTATCCTGATCGTCGATGATGAGCCCGCACTGCGCGAGGTGCTGGCGTACAACATGCAGTCCGCCGGGTACAAAGTGGTTCAGGCAGCAAGCGGCGAAGAAGCCCTGGTGCTGGTCCAAGAGGTGGCGCCTGATCTGATCGTGCTTGACTGGATGATGCCCAATCTCAGTGGGATTGAGCTGTGTCGTCAGCTAAAGGCACGCCCGCAGACCCGCGCGATTCCGATCATCATGCTGTCGGCGCGGTCCGATGAGGGGGACAAGGTGCGCGGTTTGGAGACGGGGGCCGATGATTATGTGGCCAAACCGTATTCGATGGCGGAACTGATGGCGCGAATCCGAGCTCAACTGCGTCGGGTACGCCCGGCGGCGGCTGCGGAAACCCTGGAATATCACGACATCGTCGTGGACCTCGAAAGCCACAAGGCCAGTCGGGCGGGCAAGCCGCTCCGGATGGGGCCAACCGAATTCCGGCTGCTGTGCACCTTCATGGAGAAGCCGGGGCGCGTGTTCAGTCGCGATCAGCTATTGGACCGTGCCTGGGGGCGCGACGTCTATGTCGATTCCCGCACCGTGGATGTCCATATTGGTCGACTGCGCAAGGCGTTGACGGCGTTTGGCGGAGCCGACCCCCTTCGAACGGTTCGAGGTGCTGGATACGCGCTGGATTAGCCTATCTGGGCAGAGTTTCGTCGTTTTGGGCCTGCGACGCCAACCAGTGACGGAAGTGCCGAAGTGTCGGATCTTCGGACTTTGAGCTTGGCCAGACCAGATAATAGGCCCCCATGGTTTCAACCGGATCCTTGCAGGCTGCAACAAGTCTGCCGGTCGCCAGGTCTTGCTCGATCAGATAGTTGGGCAGCAGGGCGACGCCCAGCCCATGCAGGGCGGCTTGATTGATGGTCGTGAATTGATCGTGCACCGTACCGGGCAGGGCGCCTGAATGCGGAACGCCCATTTGTTTGAACCAGTCTTGCCAGGCGCGCGGGCGGGTCTGGATGTGAAGCAGGGGCAGTTTCAGCAATTCGCGCGGATCGTCCGGCGCGCCTCCTGGCAGGAGCGAGGGGGCACATACCGGTAGAACCCTTTCCACCTTCAGCAGCAGACGATCGGTTCCGGGCCAATCCGGGTCCCCGAAATGTAACGCAGCATCAAAGGGTTCCGACGAGAAATTGAAAGGCCTCAGGCGCGTGGACATGTTGATCGTGATGTCAGGATGCAAACGGGCAAAATCCGGCAGCCGTGGCACCAGCCAACGCATTCCGAATGTCGGCAGGATTGCCAGATTCAACGTTCCACCCACTGGCGCGACGTGTAGTTTCAGGGAGGCCTGCGCAATTTGGTTCAGACCTTGCCGTATTTCCGCGACATAGTCCTGCGCCACCGGCGTCAACGCCAATCGCTTCTTGTCACGCAGAATGAGTTGCACGCACAGTTGGGTCTCGAGCGTCTGCAGTTGCCGGCTGACGGCGCTCTGGGTCAGCGCAAGCTCTTCCGCGGCGGCCGAGGCGGACCCCAGCCTGTCCAATGCTTCGAGCGCGCGAAGCGAAGAAATTGACGGAAAAAGTCGACGAGGCGTATCCATCTATGCGTTTTACTCATGAAAACTTGCAAATGTCTCGCTGTTTTTTGCGTAAATTGCAGGGTAGGGTGCGTATGAACTTCAGTTTGGAGCCAGAAGATGAACGCCCCCGACACCAAACCTGCATTGCGCGCAAAGGATGCGCCCGATCTTGGCCGCTTTACCTGGGACGATCCGTTCCGCCTGTCTGATCAACTGACCGAGGATGAACGCCTGATCGCCGACAGCGCGCGTGCGTATGCGCAGGAAAAGCTGCAGCCTCGGGTAACTCAGGCGTTTCAGAACGAGGAAACCGATCCTGAAATCTTCCGTGAGATGGGCGAAATGGGCCTGCTGGGCACCACCATTCCCGAAGAATACGGCGGGATTGGCGCCGGTTACGTCACCTACGGTCTCGTCGCGCGCGAGGTCGAACGTGTGGATTCCGGCTATCGCTCGATGATGTCGGTGCAAAGCTCGCTGGTGATGTATCCGATCTATGCCTATGGCAGTGAAGAGCAGCGCCGGAAATACCTGCCGAAACTGGCCAGTGGTGAATGGATCGGTTGCTTTGGCCTGACCGAACCGGATGCGGGG
Source organism: Ruegeria arenilitoris (assembly GCF_013032855.1). Taxonomy (GTDB): domain Bacteria; phylum Pseudomonadota; class Alphaproteobacteria; order Rhodobacterales; family Rhodobacteraceae; genus Ruegeria; species Ruegeria arenilitoris. The sequence goes on along the minus strand of NZ_WQDA01000003.1, from coordinate 558,904 downwards.
TCTGATCCGGCGGGCATGAAAACCCGGGCGGAAAAGATCGACGGCGGCTACCGTCTGACCGGCAGCAAGATGTGGATTACCAACGCGCCAATTGCCGATGTGTTTGTTGTCTGGGCCAAGTCCGATGCGCATGACGGAAAGATCCGCGGCTTCGTACTGGAAAAAGGCGCCAAAGGTCTGAGCGCGCCCAAGATCCAAAACAAGCTTAGCCTGCGCGCGTCAATCACCGGCGAAATCGTGATGGATGGCGTGGAGGTCGACGAAAGTGCCTTGCTGCCTCACGTCCAGGGCCTGAAAGGGCCGTTCGGATGCCTGAACCGAGCACGCTATGGCATCAGTTGGGGTGTCATGGGGGCCGCAGAATGCTGCTGGCACGCGGCGCGTCAGTATGGATTGGATCGCAAGCAGTTCAATCGTCCTTTGGCGCAGACACAGCTGTTCCAAAAGAAACTTGCGGACATGCAGACCGAAATCGCGTTGGGCTTGCAGGCCAGCTTGACGGTCGGACGGCTGATGGACAAAGCCGAAGCAGCGCCTGAGATGATCTCGATCATCAAGCGGAACAATTGCGGCAAGGCGTTGGATATCGCACGGATGGCGCGGGACATGCATGGTGGCAACGGGATCTCGTTGGAGTTCCAAGTCATTCGGCACATGGTCAACCTTGAGACCGTTAATACCTACGAGGGCACGCATGATGTTCATGCGTTGATCTTGGGGCGGGCGCAGACCGGGTTGCAGGCATTCTACTGATCCGCAATCTAAAGATCGCGTAATCGGTATTATGTAAATAAAACTGTGAGACCTGGCACCGCTACGTTCGCGTTGGCGGTGCTATTTCAACCTGTTACGGTCCTGTGTGAACCCAAGACAGGATGCGCTGATGGACCTTCAGGGAAAAATCGTAGTTGTTACCGGTGCAGCCCAAGGCATCGGCAAAGGTATGGCGACGCGCTTCGCGGCGGACGGCGCGCATGTGATCTGTGCGGATATTGATGAAGCCGGCGCCCTAGCAGTCGCCCAGGACATTGGCGGGCATTCGTTCAAATGCGATGTGGCCGACGAACACGATATCCAGCAAATGATCGAAAGTGTTGAATCCAGGATCGGCCCCATTGATCTGTTCTGTGCCAACGCCGGCATTCTGACGCTTGGCGGTCTCGATGTTCCCGATGCGCATTGGGAAAGGATCTGGAAGATCAACGTCATGTCTCATGTGTGGACGGCACGCCATCTGGTGCCGCGGATGATTGCGCGCGGCGGCGGCTACATATTGATCACGGCTTCCGCTGCGGGGCTGCTCAACCAGCCCGGAGCCGCGCCATACGGAGTCACCAAACATGCGGCGGTTGGTTTCGCGGAATGGCTGGCTTTGACCTATGCCGACAAAGGCATCCGGGTCTCGGTCTTGTGTCCTCAGGCCGTCCGATCGGAAATGACCAAAGGGTTTGAAGACTCAGTTGCCGCGATTGATGGCATGCTTGAACCCGAGGACGTGGCACAGGCTTGTGTCGAGGCCATTGGCACCGAGACCTTTCTGATTCTGCCGCATCCGCAGGTTCTGGATTACATGCGCTTGAAAACCGCCGATTACGACCGTTGGATTTCAGGAATGAACAAGTTGAATCAGCAGTTTGCAGGCGATACCTAGTCTTTCTTGCGGGCGCGGCGCAGAAGGCCTTCCTGCGCGACGGAGGCGACCAAGGTACCGTCCTGCGCATAGATTGACCCGCGGTTGAAGCTGCGTCCCTGCCCCGTCCATGGCGACTCCATGGAATAGAGATGCCAGTTCTGGAAATGAACCGGTGCATGAAACCAGATCGCGTGATCCAGGCTCGCGCCATTAATTTCGCCCGTGAACCAGCTCAACCCGTGCGGCCGCATGCCGGAACTCAGCAGCGCCATGTCCGAGGCATAGGCCAGCAACAGGTGTTGGGTCACGTGATCAGCCTGTTCCGCTGCTCCCATGCGGAACCACAGATGGTTTCGGTCGTCGCTTTTCTCGGGCTGGAATATGTCCAAGGGCTCAATTTCGCGCACTTCGATCGGACGTTCACGCAGCAATTCGGCGCGCAGCCTTTCGGGAACGCGGTTCAGGTATTTCTGCCGCAATTCATCGCGGGACGGTTGCGTTTCGGGCGATGGGACATCAGGCATCGCGTGCTGATGGTTCCAGCCTTCATCCTGAATGTGGAACGAGGCCGACATGTTGAGGATCTGCTTGCCGTGCTGGATTGCCACCACGCGCCGTGTGGTGAACGATCCGCCATCCCGCGCGCGATCTACCTGATAGATAACCGGAATTTCCGGATCTCCCGGACGGATGAAATAGGCATGTAGCGAATGGCAAAGGCGGTTTTCGACCGTTCGGTACGCGGCCGCCAGAGCCTGCGCAATGACCTGACCGCCAAATATCCGCGTGGGCGTTTCACCGCCGGACCCGGTGCCTCGGAACAAGTCTACCTCAAGGCGTTCAATGTCCAGCAAATCCAACAGGATGCGTTCGGCTTCGGTCATTCGACTCTCTCTGGTTCTGTTCGTGATCGGCCTAGCAGGCCGGCGCGGGTCATTCAATGAGGGCGGCGTGAACCAGAGCTTTGAGTTCTGAGCGTGACGGGTAAGAACTGGAGGGCGACAACTGAGTAAAGAAAACAGCCGACAGGTCGTTCTTTTGGTCGACCCAGAAAAAGGTCGACGCCATTCCGCCCCAACTGAAATCTCCGACTGATCCAGGGGTACGTGCACGGCCCGGGTCCAAAACCACAGCGCCGCCAAGCCCGAACCCCATGCCGTCCATTGGCTGTTCGGCAAAGCTTTGGGGCCCCATGGACGCGATGTCGCCCGGCAAGTGGTTGCGCATCATGAAGTCCACTGTGCTCGGGCCCAGCAGTCGTTGATCACCCACCTGCCCATTTGCGCGCAGCATCTCGGCGAAACGGGCAAAATCGTCGATCGTGCTGACCAGCCCACCACCGCCGGAAAACAGCGTGGCCGCTTCGAATGGCGAGTTTCCGGCCTGATCCACCAATCGCAACGTTTCGCCGCCGGACCTGGCCGCGTTCAGGGCCATCGCGTCTCCGTCGAGCGGTGTGTAGAGCGAGGCGAACCGGTCCCCTGCCCCTTTGGGAACCGAAAACCCGGTTTCGTCCATCCCAAGCGGCCCAAAGATCTCATCGGCAAAGAATTCGTCCAGACTCCTGCCGGACACCACTTCGACCACGCGTCCGATTACGTCGATGCCAACCGAATACTCCCAGCGGCTGCCGGGTTGAAACGCCAGCGGCAATGCAGCCACGGCCCGAACCTGATCGGCCAGCAGACCCTGGTCCGGTTTGAACATCAGGTCCTGAGCATCCATCGCAGCGGGCAGAATGCCCGGGTTGAATGGATAGCTTAGCCCGCTGGTGTGGGTCAGCAGTTGATGCAGGGTCGGCGACGTCGAGTCTTCTGTTTGATCAATGGATTGCGCGTCTTTCCGCAACGCCTTCATGTCGGCGAATTCCGGCAGAAACTCGGACACCGGCGCCTCAAGGTGCATTAGACCTTGTTCTACCAGCATCATCAGCGCTGTCGTGGTTACTGGCTTGGTCATCGAGTAGATGCGAACCAAGGTCTGGCGGTCGAACGGAAAATCACCCTCGAGACTACGCAATCCGCAATCGTGAAAGAACTCTTCGCGCCCGTGCTGCTTCAACAGAAAGGCACACCCGGGGTATTTTCGTTCGTCCACATACCTTTGCATCCATGTCTGAATGCGGTTCAGCCTCGTCCGATCAAACTGCATTGGCCGAAATTTCCCCGTTTTTTCTTTCACCTACGCGCAATCCTGCCGCCCGGTGGCAAAGAAAAACAGCCCAAAAAACAAAGCCGGCAAAAATTGCCGGGCGGGCGATCTGCAAGTCTGCTCTCGGCCACGACCCGCGACGCTGCTAGACTGACGGCGTTCTGGATTCGTGATTTGCAGCCGTTACCCCCTGATTTCGCCACCGGCCGGAGGTGCCAGATGACGCAGAACGTGGAATTCGTATACGACTTTTGCAGCCCGAACGCTTACCTCGCTCATAAGGTTTTGCCAGATCTCGCCGCGCGCCACGGGGCCGCGATTCGCTTTGTGCCCGTTCTTCTGAGCACAGTTTTCAAGGCTACCAACAACCAGAGCCCATTTCGGGCGTTCTCGGAAAATCGGAAGAAATCGGCGTATCTGACCCATGACCTGCACCGCTTTGCGCGGCGGCGCGGCTTGAACTTTCATATGAGCCCCTATTTTCCGCTGAACACGAAATTCGCCATGCGTGGGGCGGTCGCAGCGATGGGAAAATCATGGGAAGACAGATATGTAGACGCCGTTTTTGATGCAATATGGGTGCACGGGCAGAAGATTGACGACCTGAATGTGTTGACCGACATCATTCAAGAACGTGACCTGCCCGTACGAAAAATCCGTGAGGCGATCACCGGCGATCTGGCAAAGCAGACTCTGAAAGATCAGACAAAAGCGGCCGTTCGCCGCGGAGTTTTCGGGGTGCCCTGCCTGTTTGTCGGGTCTGAGATGTTTTTTGGTAAGAACAGCCTGGCCAACGTAGAACTTGAACTCGAGGCGTTGCACTGAGGTTTCATGGACGCAGTCCCAATTGCCGGGCGGCATCTATCAGCTTGTGCGCGTGGTCTCCTTCAAGCTCTTCCGGGGTCACGTAAAAGCTGGGTCCGCCGATATTCAATCCAAATACCCGCCCGTCGCTGGCGGTGGACACCGGAACGGAAATGGCATGGACGTCGTCCCGCCACAGAGAATATCCGGTACAATAACCTTGTGTATCGTATTCATCCAACGCGGTTTTTATCGAGTCGCGCAGGTGATTTTCGGGCAGGTTCAGATCGCGTCGTGCAGCGTAAACCGCGGTTTCCCTTTGATCCTCGGTCATTCCAACCAGAATGGCCCGCCCCATGGCCGAGGAGAACAACGGCAGCCGGGATCCGACATGCATGGTAAGCGCCACGTTCTGCGTCGACCTGCTGACCGCGACGTATACGACCTCGGCCCGATGCGCTTCGCCGAGGGCGGCCGTCAGGTAAGGATTGGCTCCATCGCGCAGTTCCCTCAGTACCTCGACGGCACGCTCGCATATGTCAGCCGCACCCAGAACTCCGAATCCCAGCCGCAGCACTCCGACACCAAGCCGATAAGAACCGCCTGCGTGATCCTGAACAAGATAACCCAGTTGGCACAGCGTATGGGTCAACCGCGAGATCGTTGGCTTGGGCAGACCCGTACGTTCAGCAAAATCCGTGTTGGTCAGGGCGGTTTCGCCGTGGCGAAAACACCGCAGCAGTTCAAGCCCCCGCGCCAGTGCAGTGACGAAGTTCCGATCCTTGCCAGTGTCGGCGCTTGATGATGTCTCGGATACCACGCCTGCCCCTCTATCCCAGCGCTGCAAGGCCATGTTTGGCGAACATGGGCACATAGGCTCCGAATGCGCGCGCCCGGGCCGGATCGGATGCATTCCCGTCCAGAGCGCGTTTGTAGACGCCCTGGAGAATTCCGGCCATGCGGAAGAAGTTGAACGCGAGATAGAAGCCGAAATTGTCGATCCCCGGTAATCCGCGCCGCTGACAGTATGAGGCGATGAACTGCTGATCGCTGGGCAGCCCAAGGCTGCTTCGGTCAACACCAGCCAGCCCCCGACCCTCTTTGCCCGGCGGCATCTGCCATTGCATGATTACGGCCGCCAGATCGGCATAAGGATGGCCGATGGTGGACAGCTCCCAATCCAAGACCCCGATGCAGCGGGTTCCGTCCCGCTCGAACATCAGATTGTCGATGCGATAGTCGCCATGAACCAGCGTTCGTTGACCATCATCCGCCGGGATCGAGCTTTCCAGCGCGTCGATCAGCGCATCCATGTCGGCAACCGTTTCGGTTTCCGAGGCGCGATACTGTTTGGTCCAGCGTGCGATCTGGCGTTCAAAGTAGTTTCCGGTCGGTCCGTAGTCGGACAGGCCCACGGCGTCGATGTCGACCATGTGCAATTCGGCCAGAACGCGGTTCATCTCATCCAGAACGGCGCTGCGGGTTTCGTTGGTTTCGCCCTTCATGGTCGGTTCCAGAAAATTCCGGCCGACAAGACGCTCCATGACATAGAAGGCAGAGCCGATGATGCTGTCATCCTCGCACAGCACGTACATGCGCGGCACCGGTACTTTGCTGTGCGCCAACGCGGTCTGAACACGGAATTCGCGGTCGACCGCGTGGGCGGATTTCAGCAGAACTCCGGGCGGCTTGCGCCGCAGAACATAGGATTTGCCAGGCGTGCGCAGTTCGTAGGTCGGATTGGACTGACCCACCGTGAACTTCGTCGCCTCAAGCGGACCGGCATAGCCTTGCAGGTTGGCGCGCAGATAGTCATCTACGGCGACAAGGTCGAGAGTGTTTGGGTCATCGCTCATGCGATCGGCCTCGCTTGATACTGGACCGGGTTTCACAGGGCATCAGCAAAGATGTTTCCTCCGGTCAGAACGTTGATACCACCCGAGACCGGGATCACGGCGCCGGTCACGTAACTGCCGCCGCGTCCGCTGAGGAACAGCATACAGCCCGCGATGTCCTCGTCGCGCCCGACACGGCCCAGCGGGACCGACTTGCCCACTTTCTCGCGTTTTTCCTCGTCAGCCGTGGCAAAGGCGGTCATGCGCGAAACGAACGGTCCCGGTGCCAGAGCATTCACAGTCACGCGGTAGGGCGACAGCTCCTTTGCCATGATCTTGGTCAGATGGATGACGGCCGCCTTCGACGCGGAATAGCTGTAGGCGCCATCACCCATCGGAACCTCGCCCATCACCGAGGCGACGTTGATTACCCGTGCCGGATCATCGTCCGAGCCCGATTGCATCAGCAGAGGTAGCAGCTTCTGGGTCAGATGAAAGATGCCGGCGACATTCACGGACATGACTTTGTCCCAGGCGTCATAGGGAAACTGCCCCATAGGAGCACCCCACGAGACGCCGGCATTGTTCATAAGAATATCAAGCTTTTGGGTGCGGTTGTTCACCTCTTCGACCAGCGCGTCAATGCCGGCCTCGCTGCTGACGTCACCGGCAAACCCTTCAGCGGTTCCGGGCGCATCCAGCGCGTTCAGTTCGGCGGCCACAGCTTCGCAGGCTTCGCCCTTACGCGAGGCGATCAGCACCCGCGCACCCGCGCGCAGCAGAGCCTCGGCTGCCATCCGACCAATGCCGGTCGCGCCGCCCGTGACCAAAGCAGTCTTGCCCGCTAGCGAAAATAAGTTCTCCGGTGTCATCAGCCTCTCCCCATAATTCGTTTTTATTGCGTCCTGAGTTCTATTTCAGGTCGGGTCAGTTTCACTATGCAGAATTGCATTTCACATCTGCCTTGACAACATGGTGTGAGGACCCGACCTTCGGGCCAACAAATGGCGAGGATCGGAAAACGAAATGCAAGCATTACTCAGCGTCGCCCCGGGTGGTCCGGAAACACTTGAACTGACCACCCTGCCCGATCCAACGCCCAAAAAGGGTCAGGTGCTGATCCGGGTACGTGCGGCAGGCGTGAATTTTCCGGACACGCTGATCATCCGCGATTTGTACCAGATGAAACCACCGCGCCCCTTCGCGCCCGGAGGGGAGGTGTCGGGCGATGTGATCGCCGTTGGAGATGGTGTTTCCGATCTGAAGGTCGGTGACCGCGTTCTGGCCCTGACAGGTCACGGAGGTTTCGCCGAACAGCTTTGCATTCCGGCCGCCAGCGCCGTTACCATCCCGGAGTCCATGCCGTACGAGGATGCGGCTTGTTTCATCTTCACCTACGGAACGTCCTACCATGCACTGAAGGATCGCGCCGGGCTCAAAGGCGGTGAAACTCTGTTGGTGCTTGGGGCCGCTGGCGGTGTCGGCTCGGCCGCGGTTGAATTGGGCAAAGCGATGGGCGCGCGTGTAATTGCCGCGGTGTCCACGGAAGACAAGGCTCAGTTTTGCAAGGATTTGGGCGCTGATGAGACGATCGTCTACTCCAAAGAGATGACGCGAGAGGCGCAAAAAGCGTTCTCGTCAGAAATCAAGAAGCTGGCGGGCGGTGATGGCGTTGATGTGGTCTATGATGCGGTTGGCGGCGACTACGCCGAGCCAGCATTGCGCGCGATGGCCTGGAAGGGGCGGTTTTTGGTCGTTGGCTTTCCGGCCGGTATCCCCAACATCCCGTTGAATCTGCCTTTGCTCAAAGGCTGTGAGATCGTCGGCGTGTTCTGGGGCGCGTCCGTATTCCGCGATCCGGCCGGACATGCCGAAAACTTGCGGGAACTGTTTGCCATGTATCATGGTGGCAAGATCAAGCCGCGTATCAGCGCCCGCTTTTCCTTGCCCCGCGCCGCCGAAGCTTTGGAGATGTTGGGCGACCGGTCGGTTCTCGGCAAAGTTGTCGTATCCATCGACTAGGAACGACATTCACGGTCGTTTCACCGCCTGTCCCCAAGACCGGACCTGCGCCCGCTCGCCTCATGAGAGCAAAGCCGGTAGACGCGTTTTCAATTCGCGGCTATGAAACAGGTATGGGGACAGAAAAATAATGCGTAGTATTCTTGTATTGAACGGACCGAACCTGAACCTGTTGGGCACACGGCAGCCCGAGGTTTACGGTCATACCACCTTGAAGATGATCGAAGACTTGTGCGTTTCGCATGGCGCATCGATCGGGTTGCGTGTCGAGTGCGCTCAATCAAACCATGAAGGTGTGTTGATCGATGCCATCCACGCCGCGCGCGGGACCCATGACGGGATCGTTCTGAATGCCGGCGCGTATACCCACACGTCAATAGCATTGATGGATGCCATTTCGTCAGCTCAATTGCCGGTGGTCGAGGTTCACCTGTCCAATATCCACGCCCGCGAGGCATTTCGGCACAAGTCCTACATCTCGGCCGTCGCCATCGGGCAGATCTGCGGCTTTGGCGCTCAAAGCTATGTTCTGGCGCTGGAAGCGCTGGCCGCGCATCTTCAGGAGGGTGGCGGCGCATGATGACGCTCAAGGAATACCTCAACTTTCTGAGCTATGTAAAAACCCTCGAAGAGCTTTGGGCCGCGCACACCGAACAGATGGCCAAGTATGGTTTTGACCGCCTGTTGTACGGACACACACAATACCGCACCCAAACGTCTTTGGGCGACCCCGAAGACTTCGTGATCCTGACCAATCACTGCAAGGAATACATGGACGGTTTCCTTCGGGATGGTCTCTATTTCCATGCGCCCATGCTGAAATGGGCGCTGGATCACGAAGGGGCCGCAAGCTGGAGCATGATCCGCGAGATGATGTCCAGCGGCACGATGACCAACGAAGAACGCAAGGTGTACGAGTTCAACCGCTCGAAAGGGATCACCGTCGGCTACACGATCAGTTTCACTTCGGTGTCCATGCGGTCGAAGGGGGCAATTTCGCTGGCCGCTCTGAACCGCAGCCAGGACGAGATGGACGAGATGTGGGCTGAGCATGGCGATGATATCCTGCTGATGAACAACATCGCCCACCTCAAAATTCTCACCCTGCCCTACAATCCCCCGAACCGCGCCTTGACCAAGCGGCAGCGTGAGGCTTTGGAATGGGTGGGTGACGGCAAAACGACCCAGGACATTGCCCTGCTGATGGGACTGACTTCGGCAACTGTTGAAAAACACCTCAGGCTGGCGCGCGAGGCTCTCTCTGTCGAGACGACTGCACAGGCGGTTTTGAAGGCTTCGCTGCAGAATCAGATGTTCGTCATGGAGGTCTGAATCCGCTGTCGCGCGGCAGTTGACCTTAGGTAAGGAATACATGACTTCCTAAAACCGCGCAGAAATTGCACATTGATCCTGTTCCGTGAGTGGTGGCTTTAGCCAAGGAACATTTGGACGGATCTTTGTATTGCCAAGGCTCTCCGTTCGCTCTGACAAAGGGCGCTTATTCGTCCGCGTGCCGATGTCGGAAATTTTGGGGGGCCTCGACCATCCCCATCTTGCGGGGCCCTCCAATTACTACTCTGATCAATCGGAAAATTCGCCAATAAAAAACCGGTCGCGCGTCGCGCAACCGGTTTCGGGTGTTTTTGGTTCAGCCCGGAAAACCCGGGCTGAACAGGCGTCAGCCCTGAGCCGCTTTGGCGACTTCAGCGGCAAAGTCTTCTTTTTCGACCACGATGCCTTCGCCAACTTCGAGGCGAACAAAACCGGTGATGGTTGCGCCGGCTTCCTTGGCCGCTGCTTCCACGGTCAGGTCGGGGTTCACAACGAACTGCTGGCTCAGCAGGGTCGATTCCGCGACGAATTTCTTCATGCGGCCCTCGATCATCTTTTCGATGACCTGCTCGGGCTTGCCGGACTCGCGCGCGATATCCATCTGGACCTGCTTTTCTTTTTCGACAACGGCCGGATCCAGGTCGGCTTCGGACAGAGCGGCCGGGTTCACGGCTGCGATGTGCATCGCGACTTGCTTGCCGATGGCTTCATCGCCGCCCGACAGAGCAACCAGAACACCGATCTTGCCCATGCCGTTGGTTGCGGCGTTGTGGACATACGAGACCACGGTGTCGCCCGACAGTTTGGCCATGCGGCGGACCGACATGTTTTCGCCGATGGTGGCGATCTTGTCGGTCAGCGTGTCGGCAACCGACTTGCCGCCCAGATCAGCGGCCAGCAGTTCCTCAACCGAGTCAACGCCCTGGGCTGCATAGGTGATCTTGCCGACCATTTCCTGGAACTCGGCGTTCTTCGCGACAAAGTCGGTTTCCGAGTTCACTTCGACAGCAACACCGTTGCCACCTTCGACGTGAACGGCAACCAGGCCTTCTGCTGCGGTACGGCCGGATTTCTTTGCGGCCTTCGCCAGACCTTTGGTGCGCAGCCAGTCAACGGCCTCGTCCATGTTGCCGCCGGTTTCGGTCAGCGCTTTTTTCGCGTCCATCATGCCTGCGCCGGTCGAGTCGCGCAGTTCTTTCACCATTGCTGCAGTGATTGCCATCTCTTGGCTCTCCTCAATTCAAACGGAATTGGGGCAGGTCTACCCTGCCCCATATGTCATTTACGTGACGGGCAGCTTACGCTTCGGCCGACGCTTCGGCTTCTTCTGCAACGGCTTCTTCAACCGGTGCTTCTTCGAACTCGCCTAGGTCGACGCCGGCGGCGCCCAGCTGTGCGGTCATGCCGTCCAGCGCAGCACGTGCGGCCAGGTCGCAATACAGTGCGATTGCACGGGCAGCATCGTCGTTGCCGGGGATGATGTAGTCCACACCATCCGGCGAGCAGTTGGTGTCGACGACAGCCACAACCGGGATACCCAGCTTGTTGGCTTCGGCGATGGCCAGGGCTTCTTTCTTGACGTCGATGACGAACAGCAGGTCAGGAACGCCGCCCATCTCGCGGATGCCGCCCAGCGAAGCCTGCAGCTTGGCCTGGTCACGCTCCATGCCCAGACGCTCTTTCTTCGTCAGGCCTTCAGCGCCCGATTCCATGGCTTCGTCGATCTGGTTCAGACGGTTGATCGACTGGGAAACGGTTTTCCAGTTGGTCAGCGTGCCGCCCAGCCAGCGGTGGTTCATGTAATACTGGGCCGACTTTTCAGCGGCTTCGGCGATCGGCTGTGCTGCCTGACGCTTGGTGCCGACAAACAGAACGCGGCCACCTTTGGCGACGGTATCACGCACCGCCTGCAGCGCCTGGTCCAGCATCGGAACGGTCTGGGTCAGGTCCATGATGTGGATGCCGTTGCGCGCGCCATAGATGAACGGCGCCATGCGGGGGTTCCAACGCTGTGTTTGGTGACCAAAGTGAACGCCAGCTTCCAGCAGCTGACGCATGGTGAACTCGGGAAGAGCCATGCTATTTTTTCCTTTTCCGGTTTTCGCCTTGGCGGGGGTGAAAGAAGCGTTTGCTCCAACCGGCGGCCTTGATGAGGATGTCTCCCTCAAAACGACCAAACCCCGCCTGCGGATTTGAATGCCGCGCGTATACGGCAGGTTGACTGATGGTGCAAGGGGCTTTTACCCCTATTTTTCTGGCCGCGCCAAGGCATGCCCGTGGCGAACGGCCTGCTCGCAATGCGCGGCCAAAGCCTTGCGGTTGTCGAAATCGCTGACCCGCGCCGGAGAATGATAAATCAATTCGACCCGCCCCTGCCGCCGCGCGCCCAGCGTCTTCAGAAGATGCGGGGCAAAATCCATGTCCCCCCACCAGCCATAGAACCGGTCCGGCTGCCCATCGGGCGCGTGGTAGACAACCGAAACCGGTTGAACATACATGAAATCACGCAGTTCATCTGCAAAGAATGCCGCAAAAAGCGTTGTTTTAAATGGCAAAACTCGCAGTCCGTCCGTCGATGTGCCCTCTGGAAAAAACAACAGCTTGTGCCCGACCTTCAGACGGTCCTCGAACAATCTGGTCTGCTCGCGCGCTTTCTTGGGATTGCGTTCGATGAACACGGTTCCGGTGGCCCGGGCCAGCCAACCAATGCCGGGCCAATTCGCCACCTCGGCCTTGGACACGAAGTATACACGCTTGCGGGCGTTGAGCGCGAAGATGTCCAGCCAAGACGTGTGGTTGGCCACGACGGCTCCGCGATGCTGCATCAGCTCACCCGAGCTTGAAAATCCGATCCCAAGAATTCGAAACGCATTGCGACACACGAATTGGGCAATGAAGGGCGTTACTGGTCGACGCAGGCCAAAGATGGGTCTTTCGACCAGGCGCACAAGCAAAAGAACGATCAGACCACCGAACACCAGCACAGCCAGAGGAAGCCCCCGGAGGATCACCAAAATCCAACCCCACACGCCCAACTCAACCGGGTCCGGGTCGTCCGAGCTGTGCCAGACAGCACCGTTTAGCACGTCACGCTCCGCCATAGATGCGTCTCTGTCTTTCGTTCATCCGAGTGGTGTCGAGGATCAGGCAAACGTCGGTGGTGTTGAATGCATGGTCGATGAATGCCCCCTCGCCCACAAACCCGCCCAATCGAAGATAGGCCTTGATCAAGGCCGGAACCTGCAACATCGCACTCCGTCGATCCAGCGCATCTTTCGGAACCAGGTTCATGTTCTGATAAACATCCGGCTGCGCACGCACCCGCAGTTCGGGTGGAGCCAGGTGGTTGTGATGCAGCATCGACATAGGCTGGGCAAGGTGCTTGACGTCTGTGCCGTGAAAACTGGCAACGCCGAACAGAACCTCGATCTCCCGTTCGGACACATATTTCGCGAGGCCATTCCACAAATGATACATTGCGGTTCCGCCGCGATAGTCCGGATGCAGGCAGGACCGGCCGAGTTCCAGCAATTTGCGGCCGCTGTTTTTCAGAACGGTAAGGTCGTATTCATCCTCAGAGTAGAACCGTCCGACTTCAGCTACGCGGTCACCCGGCAACAGGCGGTAGACTCCGACCACTTCTCCGGTGACGTCGTCATAGGCCAGCATGTGATCAAAATACGGGTCGAACTGGTCGCGTTCCAGGCCCTCTGCATGATCGACCATCTCTCCGCCACCGCCCAATTCACGCACGAAGACGTCATAACGCAGCCGCTGCGCCGCGCGCAGTTCCTCGTCGGTTTCGGCAAGTTTGACAGTGAATGAAGGGCCCGTATCCGGCATGTGGAATGGTCGTCGTCTTGTTGCGATCCCAGCGCTGATACCGCAGCTGCGCGGCGAATGGCAACACGAACCGGGTGGCGAGCCCCGTTAACCTTTCCTAAACCAGTTTCATGGATCAAGAACCGGCATCAAGGCGATGCGTGTTCCGTCAATCACCACTTTGCCCTGGTCGCGAAAGTTCACGGTGATCTTGCCCCCGATGTTGGACTGGACCTGTCCAACGCCCCAGTCAGGGAAATCTGGGTGGCGGACAAACATGCCCGGTGCAAGAATGGCATTCAGATCTGTCATGCGACGGCTCCGGGTCGGGCATGGGGGATACCACAGGAGGTACGCATGGGCGACACCAACGTCAACCTGGCCGAGTTGATCGGCTCTCGGATCTGCCACGATTTGATCAGCCCGATCGGCGCGATCACCAATGGGCTGGAACTGTTGGAGATGGTTGGCGGCACCCAGGGCCCCGAGATGGAACTGATCACCGGCAGCGTCGGCAGCGCCGGGGCGCGGATTCGGTTCTTTCGCGTGGCCTTTGGCGCGGCCAGCGATCAGCCGCTGGGCCGCAGCGAAGTGACGGACCTGCTGCGCGATGTCAACCACGCGGGCCGTGTCCGGGTGCATTGGAACGTCACCGAGGCGATGCCGCGCAATCAGATCAAACTGGCCTTTCTGGCCATCATGTGCTGCGAAAGCGCCATGCCGATGGGCGGCGAGGTAAAGATCGACAGCGTGGGCGACAAATGGACGGTCACTGGTACGGCCGACCGCATGAATGTCGATCCCGACCTGTGGAAAGGCCTCCCAACCGGCACATTCGCCAACAAGGTCACGCCGGCGCAGGTGCAGTTCGCCCTGCTGCCGCAGACGGCGGCCGCTCAGGGCCGCCGGGTTTCGGCCGAGACGGGCGCAACCCGCGTGGTGCTGCGGTTCTGACGCAGCGCCTCAGGCGCGCGTCGTGCCGTTGCCGCGCACCAGGTATTTGAAGCTGGTCAGCTGCGCCGCCCCCACCGGGCCGCGCGCGTGCATCTTGCCCGTGGCGATTCCGATCTCGGCGCCCATTCCGAACTCACCCCCGTCGGCAAATTGGGTCGAGGCGTTGTGCATCAGGATCGCACTGTCGAGCCGTTCAAAGAAGCGGTCGGCGGCGGACTGATCCTCGGTCATGATGCAATCGGTATGGTTCGATCCGTATTGCCGGATATGCGCGATTGCTTCGTCGATATCGGTCACCGGTTTTGCGGCGATGATGCTGTCCAGAAACTCCTTGCCCCAGTCGGCATCGGTGGCCGGCACGGTGCCGTCGATGGCCAGCGCACCCGCGGCGTGGACCTCGACGCCAGCGGCCAGCAGCGCCGCGATCACGTCGCGCCCCAGCGTTTCCGCGATATCCTGATGCACCAGCAGGCATTCGGCCGCCCCGCAGATGCCAGTGCGGCGCGTCTTTGCGTTCAGCACCACGTCCAGCGTTTTCTGCGGATCCGCAGCCTTGTCGATGTAGATGTGCACGATCCCTTCAAGATGGGCAAAGACCGGCACCCGCGCCTCGCGCTGGACCAACCCGACCAGCCCCTTGCCACCACGCGGCACGATGACGTCGACATAGTCGGTCATGGTCAGCAATTCCTGCACCGCCGCCCGATCACGGGTCGGGACCAGCTGGATCGCATCCTCGGGCAGGTTTGCGGCCTTCAGACCCTCGACCAGGCAAGCGTGGATCGCGGTTGAAGAATGAAAGCTCTCGGATCCGCCGCGCAGGATCACGGCGTTCCCCGACTTGAGGCAAAGCGCCCCGGCATCAGCGGTCACGTTCGGGCGGCTTTCATAGATCACGCCGATCACGCCCAGCGGGGTGCGTACGCGGCGGATGTTCAGCCCCGAAGGCATATCCCATTCGGCCAGAACCTCACCCACCGGATCGGTCTGTTCGGCCACGGTGCGCAACCCGTCGACCATGCCCTGAATGCGCGCCTCGTCCAGCATCAACCGGTCCATCATGGCCGGGCTCAGACCCTTGTCGCGGCCATAGTCCAGGTCTTTCTTGTTGGCCTCGATGATCTGTGCGCGGTTCTTCCACACGGCGTCGGCCGCGGCGATCAACGCGGCGTGTTTGCGCTCGGCCGAGGCGAAAGCCAGATCCCGAGACGCATCCTTGGCGCGCTTGCCAAGATCGGCCATCAGGGCGGGAATGCTGTCAAAGTCCTTCATGTCATCTGCCTTTCCGGTCGTCGGACCAGCCAAATCTATCAGTTTTCGCAGCTACAAAGCCAGATCGTCGCGGTGGATCATCACAGCGCGGCCGGGATAGCCGAGTGCGTCCTCGATCTCGGAGGATTTGCGCCCCTTGATGGCATCGGCCTCATGCGCGGTATAGCGGCTGAGGCCCAATCCCAGACGCCGGCCTTCGTGATCCTTGATCGCCACCGGGTCGCCCCGTCCGAAATCGCCCGTCACTTCGACGATGCCGGCCGGCAACAGGCTTTTGCCATTTTCCAGCGCCCGCGCGGCCCCTGCATCGACCGTGATCTCGCCCCGCGGCTTCATCGCCGAGATCCAGCGTTTGCGCGCCGCATGCGGGTCCAGCTTGGCCTTGAACCAAGTGCTGTTCGCGCCATTGTTCAGCAATTTTAGCGGGTTCAAAGGCGATCCTTCCGTAATCGCCATGTCGCAGCCCGCCGCCGTCGCCATCTGCGCGGCCATCAGCTTGGTCTTCATGCCGCCCTTGGACAGCCCCGAACCGGCGTCACCGGCCATCGCCTCGATCTCGGGCGTGATCGCGTCGATCACGTCAAACCGGGTGGCGGACGGGTCCTCGGCAGGGTTGCCAGTGTAGAACCCATCGACATCGGACAGCAGAATCAATTGGTCCGCACCGACGGTCACGGCGATCTGCGCGGCCAGGCGATCATTGTCGCCGTACCGGATTTCATCCGTGGCCACCGTATCGTTCTCGTTCACGATGGGCACGACACCCAACCCCAGCAGAGTTTCCAGCGTCGCGCGCGAGTTCAGGTACCGGCGGCGGTTCTCGCTGTCTTCAAGCGTCACCAGAACCTGCGCCGTGGTGATGTCGTGCGGTGCCAACGCCTCTTCATAGGCCCGCGCCAGCCGGATCTGACCGACGGCGGCAGCGGCCTGGGACTGCTCCAGCGACAGCGCGGTTGCGGGCAGACCCAGAACGCCGCGCCCCAGCGCGATCGAACCGGACGAGACCAGAACCACATCGGCCCCCTGCCCCTTGAGCCACGCCACGTCCTGCGCCAGCGAATGCAACCACTCCGAACGCAGCTTGCCGGTCGCACGATCGACCAGCAACGCCGAGCCGATCTTGACCACCAGGCGCTTTGCGTCGGTCAGGGCTGCCACGTCTCGCGCTCCTCAGTGGGTTTCTGACGCAGGCGGTTTTCGTCGATCTGGGCGCGCAGGGCCCGCAAAACTTCGGTCACGCCCTGCCGGGCGACGCCCGACATGGTCATGACAGCGCCGCTCACGGCCTCTTTCAACTCGGCCTTGGCCAGTTCGAGCTGTTCTTCGTCCAGCGCGTCAATCTTGTTCAACACGGTGATCCGGGGCTTGTCAGCCAGCGCGCCGCCATAGGCCTCAAGCTCGTGGATGATGGTGTGATAATCCTGCGCGATGGTCTCGGACGTGCCGTCGACCAGATGCAGCAACACCGCGCAGCGTTCGACATGGCCCAGAAAACGGTCGCCGATGCCGCGGCCTTCATGCGCGCCTTCGATCAGGCCGGGAATGTCGGCCACAACGAATTCCACGTTGTCCACACCGACGACGCCCAGATTAGGATACAGCGTGGTAAAGGGATAATCGGCGATCTTGGGCCGAGCGTTCGAGGTGGCGGCCAGAAAGGTCGACTTGCCCGCATTCGGCAGGCCCAGCAGACCCACATCGGCAATCAATTTCAGACGCAGCCAGATCGTACGGTCCACGCCCGGCTGCCCCGGATTGGCCCGGCGCGGCGCCTGGTTTGTGGCCGATTTGAAATGCAGGTTGCCGAAACCGCCATTGCCACCCCGCGCCAGCAGGACACGTTGCCCCACTTCGGTCAGGTCGGCGATCACCGTCTCCTGATCCTCGTCCAGGATCTCGGTTCCGACGGGCACGCGCAGAATGATGTCGTCGCCATCCTTGCCGGTGCGCTGCTGGCCCCGGCCGGGCTGTCCGTTCTTGGCAAAGAAATGCTGCTGAAAGCGGAAGTCGATCAGGGTGTTCAGTCCGTCCACGACCTCGGCCCAGACGGACCCGCCCTTGCCGCCGTCCCCGCCATCGGGGCCGCCGTATTCGATGTACTTTTCGCGTCGGAAGCTGACGCACCCGCTACCGCCGGCCCCGGACCGGATGTAGACCTTTGCAAGATCGAGAAATTTCATGTCAGTCCCCTACTGCAAAGGCCCCATCGGCCACAAGTCAGAGTTTTTTGCTGTACGTCCAGGTGGGCACATTTGCGTCGCGCGGCACCGAAAAGCTTTCGGCATCGCCAAGATACTGGAACCCGCAATGGGTCAGAACCCGTGCCGAGGCGGGATTGTCCTGAAACACGCTGGCAAACATCGTGGCGTTTTCCAACGGATTCGCCTGAACCAGCGTTTCCACCGCCAGCGAGGCGATGCCCGTGTTCCAATACAAGGGCGCGACCCAATAGCCCACTTCGGACTGGTTGCGATCCAGCCGCTTGAGCGAGATCACCCCGATCAACTCGGGCCCGCCATCCTTGATGGCGTCCATCGCCCAGACGTCCTCGTCCCGGTCCTCGGCCATGGCGCGGGTCACGAAAGCCTCGATCGAACCGGGCGGCAAGGGGTGCGGGATCGACGTGGTCATGCGCGCCACGCGCTCGTCCCCGGCGTAGTGCTCGATCAGGCCCATGTCCGACCGGCGCAGCGGGCGCAGGTCGAACCGCTCGGTTTCAATGACCGGCTGATTTATGATTGCCTCAAGTTTCATTGGTGTGTTCCTCCTCCGAACAACACGAAAAGTACGGATGCAACAGTCAGACCCGCGAGAGTCCACATCAGATATTTTTCCGCCGGCCGTCCCGCAACCACGCGTGCAATTCTATCGCCCGCAAAGGTCCAGATCGGGTGCAGGACCAACTGGCAGGTCAACAAAACGAGCGCGATCGTGAGCGTCGCACTCAGCACCGACGTTCCCGCCGCGACGAACCCGGTGAAACCCGCGATGATCATCGCCCAGGCCTTGGGGTTCAGCGGATGCACCACCAGCCCGGCCCAGAAACCCGGAACCGACTCGCCCGCGTCCTGATGGGACAGGCGCAGGTTGGCGATTTTCCACGCAAGCCAGCAAATATAGGCCGCCGAAGCATATTTCAGAACCGCAAACACTGTCGGGGCCTGTTCTGCCAGTTGCAGAAGGCCAAAGCCCAGCGGCCAGATGATCAGCTGCTTGCCCAGAACCACGCCTGCCACGAAAGGCAGTGCCGCGCGGAACCCATAGCGCGCACCCGTTCCCAACAGGACCATGTTGGCCGGTCCCGGCGTGCCGACCTGGCTGGCGGCAAAGATCAGGAAACTGGTGGTTGCAACGGGCATCGGGGCTTTCGATCAAATCTGCGTCAAAACGAGAAAGGGGACCGGCACTTTGTGCCGGTCCCCCATGAATTTTTCTTAAACCTTCTGGGTTTCGGCTTACTCTGCGGCCTCCGCCACTGGCAGGACCGAAATGAAGGTGCGGTTTTTGAGTCCCTTGTGGAACTTCACGGCGCCATCGACAGTTGCAAAGATGGTGTGATCCTTGCCCATGCCCACGCCTTCGCCCGGCCAGAACTTGGTGCCGCGCTGACGCACGATGATGTTGCCTGCAACGGCGGCCTGGCCACCATACAGTTTCACGCCAAGGCGACGACCCGCTGAGTCGCGGCCGTTACGGGAGGAACCGCCAGCTTTTTTATGTGCCATTCTCTCTCTCCTTAGCCTTTGGCCAGCTCTTTGGCCTGCTCAACCCATTCGGGTTTCACTTTGACCGTCTCGATAGCAGCAATCTGCTCGTCCGACAAGGCGGCCAGAGCGGCAAAGCTTTCGATACCGGCTTCGGCCAGTTTCTTGGCAGCTGCGGGGCCAACACCGGTGATCTTGGTCAGATCGTCGGCGGCGGCAGCAGCGGCCGGGGCTTCTGCCTTGGCAGCGGCTTTCTTGGCGGGTTTCGCTGCTTTCGCAACTTCACCTGCCGGAGCCGAACCGGTTGCGGCCTTGACGCCCGACTTGTCCGCGCCCGAGGGCAGGATGTCGGTGATCTTGACCAGGGTCAGCTTCTGACGGTGGCCAACGGTGCGCTTCGAGCTGTGCTTGCGGCGGCGCTTGACGAATTTGATGACCTTGTCACCCTTGATCTGTTCGATCACTTCCGCCTGAACGGCCGCGCCATCGATGAACGGCGCGCCGACAACGGGGGCATCGCCACCCAGCATCAGAACGTCGTTGAATTGGACTTTTTCACCTGCGTCGGCAGCCAGTTTTTCAACGCGGAGCACGTCGCCCGCCTGAACCTTGTACTGCTTGCCGCCAGTCTTGAGGACTGCAAACATGCGTCTTTCCTTTTTCTACCGCGTTCTGTGGTCCCCGTCAGACGGGTGTTTCGGCCAAGGCCACCTCGAACAGCGCGCCCTTTTCGGGCGGATGAACGACCGTCAGGGCGCACCCGTCAGGCCAACAATAACGATACCCGGCGCGGAGGTTCCGGCCGGGATGCGCGCTTATCCACGGATCACACGGCAAAGTCAACAGCAAACCGGCCTAAAGATCCGACGCTTGCAGAACCTGCGCCACCGTCACGCCCAGCTGGTATGACAACTCGTTGAACATGGTGTCCAGACCAGCGAACAAGGCGTTGTTCAAGGCCTGCCCTGCCTCGGTACGTGAAAAGGCGATATTCTCGCGCAGCTGGGCCTCGCTGAGCGGTTGGTACGCAAACAGCAGGAACGAGTACAGCCACTCGCGGGTTTGGTGCTCGGACTGCGCTCCCTGCGCCAGCAATTGGGCCAACATTTCGCCGTCGTCGCCCGTGATGCCCTGCCCGTCCGCCAACCCACGGAAGAAATTGTAATCGGCCTGCAACGCTCCGCGCACGTTCCGATCAACAAGGTCGTTGATCTCGACATACTCATCGATCAGACGAAAATAGGCCGCATCACGATCGGCCTCCCGATAGGCGGCCATGGCCATCTCTTCGATGGCTTCGTCGGAAAAAGTTCGACGGGCCGAGTTTTCCAGAGACACGACGGCGCGGCCCAGATCGCTTTCGAAAAACAGCGCAGCCTGCTCCAGTTGCCCTTCGGACATACCGCCAGCCAGCGCGTCATAAATCTTGGCCTGCATCCACGCCTTGTCGTACAAGTCTTCAACCTGGGCCTCGAAAAACGATCCGCCCTCACCGTCCAGCAGGCTTTTGTCCAGTTCGCGCCCCTGCGCGACACCCTCATCACGCAGAATCTGCATCACGTCGGACAAATGCATTGCCTTGGTCAGACGGTCGACCTGGTCCGCCGTGACCGCACTGGCCCAACCGGCCAAAACCAGCCACAGAGCCAGAAACAGCCGCATCAGATGTCCTGAGCCGGACGCAGTTCGGCCATGCGCGCCGCCAGCACTTCAAACCGCATGGCCATGATCTCGTACTGGATTGCGTTCAACAGCTCGTAGACTTCCTGCATCAGCGGCTGTTCCAGCGCTTTGGTATAGGCGTCGACATCCGCGTCAGAGAAATCCTGATAGGTGTAGGCCGCATTGGCCAAGGCGGACAGTTGCAATGACTGCCGCATCTCGGGTTCGTTCAGCTTCATCATCTGGCGCAGCCCGTCCGCGTCCAACTGCAGGTCGATCACTCCGGCGGCGCTGGCGGCCAGCAGGAACCGCAGCTGGATCTCCTGCAGCGCCCGCAACGAGGTTTCGCTGGCATCGATGGCGCTGTTCATCCGCTTCAGGCTTTCGATGCGGCTCGAACCGGACTTGACCAGATCGGATATGATCTCCTGCCCCTCAAGTTGCTTGGCTTCGTCATCCTCGACAAGGTGCGAGGCATTTTCCGCCTCGACAAGCCGTTGTCCCAGATCCGAGGCATAAAACTCGACCGCGTGGTTCAGGGCCTCGTCGCTCAGCGTCTGTTCGAGAATCGCAACCGCTGTTTCATGCATGTCGTCGGTGTCGAACACCTCTTCCGTCAGACGCGTCCATTGCGAGCCAAAACCCTCGGGGTCGATCCCCAGCATCTGAGGCGCCGAAGCCGAGGCCAATGCGATGCTTTCCAGCGCCACGTCAAAACCCGTCGTCGTCAGAAAAGCCTCAATCCGATCCCGGCTGGCGGACAAGGCGTTTTGAGCCGTCAGAGCGAACGCGAACACGGGCAGGATGAGCAGAAGCGAAATGCGGTGCAGAAGATGTCTCATACATGTCAGCCTAGGAGATTTCGTCGGACTGGCAATGGAAAATCCGCGGTTTGGCGAATTCGGGAATTTTCTGCTTGCACCCCTCGGCGATCACAACTAAATCCCCCCCTCACAGACCCCCGCGGAGAGGTGCCGGAGTGGTCGAACGGGGCGGTCTCGAAAACCGTTGTGGGTGCAAGCCCACCCAGGGTTCGAATCCCTGTCTCTCCGCCACTACTTCCCAATGACGCCCCCCTTTCTTGTTCGCCTGATGGTTGCAACCGTGTATTTTCGCCGGTGGCGTGTTGTTGCCGCCGATCGTCTGACTGATCAGCGCCGAGTGGCCCAAACCCCGAACATGCGCCGAATCTTTGGGATTTCCCCTTTGATCTCAGGTAGTTTCTCCCCACATCAGCGGCACACATCCGAAAAGGAGACCCCAATGTCCCGCATTATCATCCTGATTATCATCGCCGGATTGGGTGCCGGCGCCTATTTCTACCTGAATCAGCCCGAGCCCACCCCGGCCGAGAAACTGCAGTCTGCCGCCAAAGAAGCCGGCGAGGCCGTTGGCGAGGCCGCAACCGCAGCCCAGGAAGCTGCCAGCGAGGCTTTGTCGACGGCCACGCAGCAAGCGGGTGACGCAGCCTCGGCCGCCGTCGAACAGGCCGGTGAAGCCGCCGAGCAAGCCGGTCAGACAGCCACGGATCTGGCAAACCAGGCCGGCGATGCTGCGACGGATCTGGCCAACCAGGCAGGCGATCAGGTTGCAGCACTCACTGCCCAAGGGCAGGAGTTGCTGAATACCTGGGTTGACGAAGGCATGCTGTCGGCCGAGCAGTTCGACTATGACGCGATGGTTGAATCCGTGAAAAACAGCCAGCTGAGCCAGGAAATCCAGGACCAGGTGATCAAGATCCTCGATGGCATCAAGGAAGCGCCGGAAACGGCTGCGCTCAAGATCCAGGAACTGCGCAACCTGTTGACGCAATAAGATCATTCGACAAGGCCGGCAATTGTCCGGCCTTGTCACACCTGCACCGGCTTCCCAATTCCCCAACGTTAACCCTGTGGTCGATTGACGTGCCCGGTGCCATTTGTTTGGCTTGGCTCAACCAGTCGCATCAAGTCGGGACGACCTATTGTCGGCATCGGTGCGCCCTGCCCCGGGGCGCACACTCGGATCGACCCGTTTGCTTGAAAATGTCGGAAACAAAGGAAAAAGAATGACTGACCTCCCCAAATCCATGTTTGCCGTGATCCAGAAATTTGACGGATACTCGGGTACCGCCACGGGCCCGGCGATCGAGGACGCCGCCGACTGGGTTGAGAATGCCGAGATCCCGGTGCCCACGCCTGGCCCTGGCCAGGTGCTGATCAAATTGCGCACCGCATCGGTGAACCCCTCAGACCTCCATTTCATCAAAGGTGAGTACGGTCAGCCGCGGGTCAAAGGTGCCCCGGCCGGTTTCGAAGGGTGCGGGGACGTCGTCGCCACCGGCGCGGGCGCCGAAGCGCTGAAGGGGCAAAGGGTCGCCTTCGTCGCCTCCGGGTCCGGCGCATGGGCCGAGTATGCCCTGACACAGGCGCAGATGTGCATTCCTTTACGGCCCGAGATATCGGACGATGACGGTGCCGCACAGATCGTCAATCCGCTGACCGCGATGGCAATGGTTGAGATCGCGCGGTCCGAAGGTGAGGCCTTTGTCGTTTCCGCGGCCACCAGCCAGTTGGGCAAGCTGATGTGCGGGCTGGGCCGAGACCTTGGCCTGAAGCCGATTGCGATGGTGCGGCGCCCTGAAACGGTCGGACTGCTCAAAAGCCACGGAGCGGCCGAGATCATCGTAACCACCGAAGACGATGCCGTCTCCAAGTTTGCTGCCATCAGCGCACAGCTCAAGCCGCGGGTGTTTTTGGATGCGGTCTCGGATCAGCTGTCCGAGCAGGTCTTCTGCGCCATGCCCAACGGCGCGCGCTGGGTGTCTTATGGCAAACTCAGCAGCGAGCCCCCGAAGCTGACCCAGATGGGCCAGCTGATCTTTATGAGCAAACGGATCGAGGGCTTCTGGCTGACCAAATGGATGATGTCCACTCCGCCCGAAGAGCAGATGCGCGCGATTGCCGAGGTGCAGGCCCGCTTTGCGGACGGACGGTGGAAAACGGATGTCTCGGCGCATGTCCCGCTGAACAAAATCGTTTCCGATCTGGCAGTTGCACTGAAAAAGAGTGACGGTAAGGTAATAATCACGCCATAGTAGAACAGGCGCCCCGGTGATTGGAGGAGATCCGGGGCGTCAGGACGCCGGGCAAACCGGCATGGGGAGGAGAATTTGGACAACGCACAGCTGCTGATCAGCGGGCTGGCGAATGGCTGTGTCTACGGCCTGATCGCGCTTGGCTTCGTTTTGATCTACAAGGCGACCGAGGCCGTGAACTTTGCCCAGGGCGATTTCATGATGCTGGGCGCCTTCGTCACCATCGGGCTGACCAATACCGAATATATGGGCCTGCCCTTCTGGCTGGCCCTGCCCATCTCGCTGGGGATCATGGGCGCGCTGGGGTACCTGCTGGACAGGCTGATCATCCGCCGCCTGTTCGGGGAAAGCCAGACCGCCGTGGTCATCCTGACCATCGCCTTGGGCTTCGTGATCCGCTTTGTCGCCGGGCTGATCTGGGGTCACGAGCCGCAGACGCTGGAAAACCCGCTTGCCGGCAAGGAGGTCCGCTTTGGCGGCCTGGTTCTGGGGATGGAGGACGTGGCGGTCATCGTCGTGACCGTGCTGCTGACCTGGGGGCTCTATGTGTTCTTCAGCAAGACCAAGCTGGGGCTGGCGATGCAGGGCGCTTCGCAGAACCAGTTGGCGGCCTATTACATGGGGGTACCGGTCAAGCGTGTTCAGGGTTTCATCTGGGGTCTGGCCGGCGTCGTGGCCGGGATCGCGGGCATCCTGTTCGCCGCCAAGGGTTCGGTCGATCCGACCACCGGGCTGCTGGGAATCAAGGCGTTTGCGGCCGCGGTCATCGGCGGGTTTGGCAGCCTGCCCGGAGCCTTGGCGGGCGGTCTGATCGTCGGCGTGATCGAACCCTTCGCCAGCCGCTACATCGCTGCGGGCTACAGCCAGATCGCGCCCTATGCGCTGTTGCTGGCGGTGCTGATCTTCCGTCCGCACGGCCTGTTCAGCCAGGTCCGGGTCAAGAAGGTCTGAGCGCATGAGGATCGTTTTCAAAACCGACTACATGCAGGACATCCGCCCGTGGAAGGACGGATACCAGTTGTCACTCTACCTGATCCTGCTGACGGTGGTCTTTGCCGCGCCGTGGTGGCTGGACGCGTTCTATCTGGGAGAGCTGACGAACGTTCTGATCTGGGCCATCGCCGGGCTGGGTCTGATGATCCTGACCGGGCATACCGGCCAGGCCAGCCTGGGCCACGCGGCGTTTCTGGCCTTTGGCTGCTATGCCAACGTGATCCTGATCGAGTCAGGCGTGCCGTTTCTGGTGGCCTTTCCGCTGGCCGGCATCCTGACCGGTATCGCCGGGGTCACGGTCGCCATCCCTGCCCTGCGGCTACACGGAATCTATCTGGCGATCTTCACCCTGGCCCTGTCGATCCTGATGGACGACCTCATCGTTCTGGCGGAACCGATCACCGGCGGCGTGGCGGGCAAGTACATGGGCGGGGTCGAGATTTTCGGCCATCTGGTCGATCGCTGGGGCACGCCCGAGCAGTTCTACTGGCTGGTGCTGGTCGTCACGGTTCTGGTCACGCTGGGCTATATCAACCTTCTGCGTACGCCGCTGGGGCGCAGCTTCATCGCGGTGCGCGACTCGGAAGTGTCCGCGCAGGCGATGGGCATCGACATCGCGCGCGCCAAGACCGTGTCCTTTGCCCTGTCCTGCGCCGTGACCGGATGGGCAGGGGCGCTGATGGGCCTCTATGCCGGGGCCTTCAACAACGAAACCTTCAGCGTGGTGATTTCGATCCAGCTGCTGATGATGATCGTGATCGGCGGGCTGGGTTCGATCCACGGCGCGTTTCTGGGCGCCATCGTCATCGGGTTTCTGCCGCAGTTCCTGTCGATCGCCAAGGAATATGCAGGCGCCCTGTTCGGCGGCGGAACCGTCGCCATTCCGGGGCTGGAATTCGGCATCTTCGGCATGATCCTGATCGGGTTTATCCTGTTCGAGCCGATGGGCATCTACGGCCGATGGCTGAAAATCCGCACCTGGTTCGAGCTGTTCCCCTTCTACCGCAAGGACATGTTCAAGCGGCAGAAATCCTATCTCAAGACGGAGCGCCTGAGATGAGCCTGCTGGAATTCGAGAACGTCACTCTGAAATTCGGTGGCCTGACGGCGGTGAACGATCTGTCCTTTTCGGTCGAAGAAGGCGAGGTCTTTGCCATCGTCGGCCCGAACGGGGCGGGCAAATCCACGGTGTTCAACCTGATCTCGCGTTTCTACGACCCATACGCGGGCCAGATCCGGTTCGACGGGCACGATCTGCTTCAGGTCAAGCCCTCGGGTGTGGCCGCCTATGGAGTTGCGCGGACCTTCCAGAACATCGAGCTGTTCGAACATGCAACCGTGTTGCAGAACCTGCTGGTCGGGCGGCACCGCCACCGGCGGACCAATCTGCTGTCCGAGGTGTTCTTTACCCCCTCGGCCCGCCGGCAAGAGCTGGAGAACCGCGAGAAGGTCGAAGAGATCATCGATTTCCTCGATCTGCAGGCCTATCGAGACAAGATGATCGCCGGGCTTCCCTACGGCGTCCGCAAGGTTGTCGAGGTCGCGCGTGCGCTGGCCACCGACCCCAAGCTGCTGCTGCTGGATGAACCGGCTTCGGGGCTGTCGGTCGAGGAAACAACCGACATGCGCTGGTGGATCGACGACATCCGGCGGCAGATGGGGATCACGGTGCTGATGGTCGAACATGACATGGGGCTGGTCTCGGGCGTGTCTGACCGGGTGCTGGCTATGGCCGATGGGGCGAAACTGGCCCTTGGGACACCGGCGCAGGTGCAATCGCACCCCGCCGTCGTCGAAGCCTATCTGGGGAAAGCCTCATGAGCGCACCGATCCTGAGCATCCGCAACATCGAAAGCTTCTATGGCCCGATCATGGCGATCCGCGGTGTGTCGCTGGACGTGCGCCCGGGCCAGATCGTCTCGATCCTGGGCGCCAACGGGGCGGGCAAGACGACGCTGATGAAGACCGTCTCGGGTGTGATGGACCCGGAAAAGGGCACGATCACCTTCGACGGCGGGGAAATCCAGGGGCTGGAGCCGCACAAGATCGTCCAAAAGGGCATCGTGCATGTGCCCGAGGGGCGCGAGGTGTTCCCGCTGTTGACGGTGAACGAGAACCTCAGCCTGGGGGCCTATACCCTTCATGACAAGGCCCAGATCGAGCGCGACCGCGAGTTAGTGTTTTCCTACTTCCCGGTTCTGAAGGAACGCCGAAATCAAGAGGCCGGCACCCTGTCGGGCGGGCAGCAGCAGATGCTGGCCATCGGACGCGGTCTGATGGCCAACCCGCGCATCATGCTGCTGGACGAACCCTCGCTGGGCCTGTCGCCGCTGCTGGTGCAGGAGATCTTCGGCATCCTCAAACGCCTGAATGACGAGCAGAACATGACCATGATGCTGGTCGAGCAGAACGCCAACGCCGCGCTGGAACTGGCCGATCATGGCTATGTCATGGAGGTCGGGCGCATCGTGATGGACGGCCCCGCCGACGTGTTGATGCGGTCCGAGGACATCCAGAACTTTTATCTGGGCGTGCAGGAGGAAGGCGCACGGGAAAACCGTCGCTGGAAACGCAAGAAGACGTGGAGGTGAGCCGGATGAACATGACCACCCTGCCCCCGCAGACCACCATCAACGGCGTCCAGTTCAACGCCACCCCCGGCCAGCGCCCCGTGCGGGTCGATGGCTGCGTAACCATCCCCGAGCTGTTCCAGAAACGCTGCGCCGCCCTGGGCGACCGCACCGCGCATCGGGAAAAGGATCTGGGCATCTGGAAATCCTATTCCTGGGCCGACTACTGGCAGCACGCCAAGTGGATCGGGCTGGCGCTGCGCAAACTGGGGCTGCAGCGCGGCGAGGTCGTCTCGATCCTGTCCGAGGACCGCAAGGAATGGGCGTGGTTCGATCTTGGCATCCAATGCGTCGGCGGCATCGCCTCGGGCGTCTACACCACCGATTCCGCCAGCCAGCTGAAATACCTGGTCAATGACAGCGACAGCCGCTTTCTGATCGTCGAAGACGAAGAGCAGCTGGACAAATTCCTGGACATCGAAGACGAGGTGCCCGGCCTGTTGAAGGTCATCATCCTTGAAGACGAAGGCTTGCACGACCTGGCCCATCCCCGCTGCATGATGATCGAGGATCTTTACGCCCTCGGCCGCGCGGCCGAGCGCGAAGAACCGGGCCGGTTCGAGGCGGAAATCGCGCTGGCCACGCCGCAGGACACGGCGCTGCTGATCTATACCTCGGGCACCACCGGCATGCCCAAGGGCGCGATGCTGAGCAACGAAAACATCATGGCCGCGATCGAATGCGGCGCTCGCTGCTTGCCCGCGCTGGAAACCGACGAACAGCTTTGCTTTTTGCCGCTGTGTCATATCCTTGAACGCGACGTGTCGATCTATTTCCCGCTGGCTTCGAAATGCACGGTGAACTTCGCCGAAAGCCCCGAGACGGTCTTTGCCAACCTGCAGGAAGTGTCGCCCTCGACCTTCACCGCCGTGCCGCGCGTGTGGGAGAAGATCTATTCGCAGGTGCTGATCATGGCGCAAGAGGCCACCCCGGCCGGGCGTGCTGCCTTTGGCATGGCGCTGAAGGCCGGGATGAAGCGGGCCGACTACATCCTGCAGGGCAAACCGGTGCCGCCGGCGGTGGCCGCGAATTTCTGGCTGTGGGACCGGCTGGTGCTGCGCAACCTGCGCCGGATGCTGGGCATGGACCGGCTTCGGCGCGGCGGGTCCGGTGCGGCCCCGATCTCGCCCGAGCTGCTGAAATGGTACTGGGCCATCGGCGTGCCTCTGGTCGAGGGCTTCGGTATGACCGAGACCTCGGGCATCGCCACGCTGAACACGCCCGAGGCCAACCGCATCGGCACCATCGGCAAGCCCGCACCGGGGATCGACCTGCGCATCTCGGACGAGGGCGAAATCCAGATTCGCGGCCTGAACGTGTTCCAGGGCTATTGGCGAAACAATGCCAAAACCGCCGAGACCTTTACCGCCGACGGCTGGCTGCGCACCGGCGATATGGGGCACGTGGACGCGGACGGCTATGTCACCATCACCGGCCGCCTCAAGGACATCATCATCACTGCCGGCGGCAAGAACATCACCCCGGCCGAGATCGAAAGCCGGTTGAAGTTCTCGCATTACATCTCGGACGCGGTGATTATCGGCGACCGCCGCAAGTACCTGACGGCTCTGATCATGATCGATCAGGAAAACGTCGAGAAGTTCGCGCAGGACCGCAAGGTGCCGTTCTCGAACTTCGCCTCGCTCTGCGCTGCGGCCGAGGTGCGCGAACTGATCGGTGCCGAGGTTGCGGCCGTGAACAAGGAATTCGCGCGGGTCGAGCAGATCAAGGATTTCCGCCTGATCGACGTGCTTTTGACCGCCGAAGACGACGAACTGACCGCGACGATGAAACTGAAACGCAGCCTGGTGGAAAAGAAGCACGCGCATCTCATTGAAGACATGTACAAATAGAACAGGGATCAATCCCAAGGGAGGAAGACACATGACCAAAGCAATCAGACGGCTGGCGGCGGCAACCGCCCTATCCGCCCTGGCCTCGATGGGCTGGGCCGAAACGCAAGGCGTGACCGACGACGAAATCGTCATCGGGTCGGTCAATGACCTCAGCGGCATTTTCGCCGCTGTCGGGGTTCCTGCCACCAAGGGCGCGAACGTGGTGTTTGACCGGGTCAACGCCAATGGCGGCGTGCATGGCCGCATGATCCGCTATGTGGTCGAGGACAACGGATACCAGATGCCGCGCGCGATGCAGGGCTACAACAAGCTGCTGAACCGCGACAAGGTATTTGCGATGTTGCAATCGCTGGGCACGCCGATGAATCTGGCCGGGTTCAAACTGCTGGATCCCAAAGGCATCCCCAACGTCGCCCCCCTGTCGGCCGCGCGGCAGATGCTGCAGGAACCGATGAAGAACAAGTTTACCTCGTTTTCCAGCTATTACGACCAGGCGCGCGTGGGCGTGAAGTATCTGGCGCAGGAATTCGGTGGCGACAAGGTCTGCACGATGTATCTGCCCACCGATTTCGGCAAGGAAATCCTTGAAGGCAGCCAGGAAGGCGCCAAGGAAGCCGGCATTACCTTTGCCGCGGAAACCACTCATAAACCTGACGAAACCGATTTCGTGGGCTCGCTCAGCAAGCTGAAGGAAGAAGGCTGCGACATCGTCACAATCGCCTTGGGCGTGCGGCAGGCCATCACCGTGGTCGGCACCGCCAAGAAGATGGGCCTGACCGACATGAAATTCCTGGGCACCTCGGCCAGCTTCCTGACCGTGGTGGCACAGGTGCCGGGTGGAGTGACCGACGGCTTCTACGCCGCCGCCTCGTGGCAGGACTTGTGGGCCCGCGCGGATGAACCGGCCCCCAAGGCCTTCATCGAGGAATACAAGGCCGCCACCGGCGAAGACCCGGTGGGCTTTTCGATGCTGGGCTATGCCGCGGCCGAAATGATGGTCAAGGCGCTGGAGGCGGCAGGCCCCGACCTGACCCAGGAAAGCTTTATCGCGGCAATGGAGACGCTGGACTATCAGGATGAACTGGTCGGCAACCACATGACATTTGGCCCCGATGACCATCAGGGCGCCGATACGGTCTACGTCAACGTGGTGGAAAACGGCGCGTGGAAAATGGTCTACGAAGAGTAAGGCCGGAGAAAATCAACGAAAAAAGGGCTCGCGGTTGCGAGCCCTTTGCATTTGAAAAACTCGGTAGCGATTAACGCTTCGAGAACTGGAACGAACGGCGGGCTTTGCGCTTGCCGTATTTCTTGCGTTCCACAACGCGGCTGTCGCGGGTCAGGAAGCCCGCGGCTTTCAGGGCACCGCGCAGGCTGGGATCGTACAGCTGCAGCGCTTTCGAGATGCCGTGCTTAACCGCACCGGCCTGACCGGTCAGGCCACCGCCCTTGACGGTTGCCACAACGTCGAATTCACCTTCGACACCGGCAACCTGGAACGGCTGGCGCAGGATCAGCTGCAGAACGGGGCGTGCGAAATACACGTCCTGGTCCTTGCCGTTCACGGTGACCTTGCCGGAACCCGGCTTGATCCAAACGCGGGCAACAGCGTCTTTACGCTTGCCGGTTGCATAGGAGCGACCCAGTTCGTCACGCACGGGCTCGCGCACAACAACTTCTTCGGCCACGGTTTCAACGCCTGCGACGGCGCTCAGCTCTTCGAGAGTATTGATCTGATCAGCCATCGGTCTTTAGCTCCGGGTGTTTTTCTTGTTCATGGATTTGACATCCAGAACTTCGGGGGCCTGGGCTTCGTGCGGGTGCTCGGCACCGGCATAGATGCGCAGATTGGTCATCTGCTGACGCGACAGACGGTTGCCCGGCAGCATGCGCTTGACGGCCTGAAAGACCACACGCTCGGGGTGCGCGCCTTCCAGGATCTGTTGCTTGGTGCGCGACTTGATGCCGCCCGGGTGGCCAGTGTGCCAGTAGAAGTGCTCGTCGCGCTTCTTGCCGGTCATCTGGATCTTGTCGGCGTTGATGACGATGACGTTGTCGCCCATGTCCATGTTCGGGGTGAACGACGGCTTGTGCTTGCCACGCAGGCGCATGGCGACGATCGAGGCAAGACGGCCCAGAACAACGCCCTCGGCGTCGATCAGGATCCACTTCTTGTCGATGTCTGCAGGAGTTGCAGAGAAGGTTTTCATGTCAGGACAATCCTGTTTGATGTGAAAGGCCGCCCCAAAGGTGGACCGGCCCGAATTCGATGGATGGGTATTTAGACGGCCCGTAAGTGCACGTCAAGAATGGTAGCGTCCAATTAATTATTATAAAACATTAGCTTATAAAATAGGTATCTATTTACCCCAAATCAAACACTGATTTGTTCGGGCGGATTGTCCAGTAAGGCGCGCAGACGCAGCATGGCGGATTCGAACTGCTTCAGCGAGACATGCCCGTTCATGGCAATGCGCACGGCATTTGGCGCTCGTCCATCCCTCAGCGCGAATTCATCTGCCGATCGGAGTTGAATGCCCTCCCGCTCGGCGGCTCTGCTGAAGGCTGCAGCACGCCAGCCGGAGGGCAGGCTTAGCCAGACAAAGGGAATGTCGGCGTCCCAGTTCAGATTGAAGCCACCCAGTGCATTGACGGCCACCCGTACATACTCACCCATCTTCGCGCGAACATCCCGCGCCATTTGCCGGGATTGAGGGTGACTAAGGAGCAAGCGGGTCAGTTCGGCCAATGGCTGCGCCAACCCGAAGTACCCGTATTCCGCCGATCGGCGCAGGTCTCCGCTGCGTTCCCGCGGAGCGATGGCGAACCCCACGCGCAACGCCGGCGTAAGGGTCTTGGAAATCGACGACACGTGCCAGCCCCGTTCAGGCGCAAGAGCCCTGTAACTGGGTGCGCGCGCCTCGCCCATACGATAGCAATCGTCCTCGATGATTTGCAGATCGTGGCGTCGGGCGATCTCGATCACCTCGTTGCGGCGTTCAAGAGGAGAATGGCCACCGGTCGGATTCTGAACTTCGGGCGACACGCAGATCGCCTGCGCACGAGTTTGACGAAGGATGTGGTCCAGCGCGTCGGGGCTGATACCCCATTTGTCCATTTTCACACCGACAACTTCGGCGCGCATCAACTCACCGGCGCGACGGAACCCCGCATAAGAAAGGTCTTCGACCAGAACAACGGGTTTCGGATCGCGCAGAACGGTCTGAAACACGACGCACAGTCCGCTTTGTCCGCCATGCGTAAGAACGATGTCATCGGCGTTCAAAGCACCCAGCGGCAAGTCGGAGAGCCAATCAACAACAGCCTGGCGCACCGGCAGGTAAGCGTCACGGGTGGGATAGTTCATGAACATCTTCGGATCCCCCTGCGCCACCTTGGCAAGGCATGACCGTATCAGGGACACCTGCCCGACATCTGGCAGTCGCGGGCTGAACAGGCTGACATTGGCGTCATACTTGTCGTCCCGAAGATGAAGCTGCCGTGACCAGACATCGTCCAGCAATGGCATTTTCGGTGGTGCCACGAATGTACCACGCCCGACCTCGGCCTGCAGCAACCCCTCCTCGGTCAGAATGGAATAAGCCCGGGCGACCGTTCCTGGTGTGATTTGCAATCGATATGCCAGCTCCCGCACCGGAGGAAGTTTCACCCCGACTTCCAGCTGCTTGTTTTCGATGGCTTTTCGAATTGTATCGGCGACCAGAGTGTACTTTGGCCCCTTGGATTTTGGCAGATCTGTCGGCCAAATTGTATCCATTACAATTCTTCCTTTGCGTTCAACACAATCCCGAATGTATCACAGCAATGTACCGAACATTTATGCTTTGTGTCAATACAATTTGAAAGGATACTTACCATGACACGCGCAATGCACACCTCCGCCCTCTTGCTGCTGAACGACAGCCCCCGGCTGCCTCTGATCGCTGCGCTGGCCGTGCGTTTTGCGGCGACTGTCACCCAATGGGAACGCCGGCGCCGCAGTCGCGTCAACCTGAGCAGGCTGGACGACCGTCTGCTTAAGGATGTCGGACTGACGCGCTTTGAGGCTGACCGCGAAGCACGCCGCCAATTCTGGCTTGGCTAGAATATCCCCAGTCCCAATTACGGGACCTCTTCCTGTGCCGGGGCTTGTCCCCGGCATTTTTTTATCCGAACGCAGCTGCGGCGGATCCGGCAGGTGGCAGCGAGTAGGTCATGCTGGCGCGCGCCACCGGCGCCTCCTGCCCTTCCGAGTACATCAGGACGTCACCAACAGCCAGCGTACGCCCCAGTTTCAGCAACCTGCACTCGGCAATCATGTCGGCCCCACCGGCAGGTTTGCGCAGAAAATCCATGGAACTGCTGGTGGTCACCGCCAGCGATTGCTGGCCCTTTCGCGCTAGAACCATCGAATAGACGCAGACATCGGCCAGGGCGAACATCGAGGGCCCGGACACGGTTCCGCCCGGACGCAGATGCCGATCTTCGACAACGAGGCGCATGCGGATCGAGTCGTCGGTCAGATCCATGACGACGAAATCCTTGTGCACCTGCGGGAAGACCTGCGCCAGATATTCCGTCAGCTCTTCCTTGTTCATAGTCAATGACATGCTTCCCCTCCTCGATTTGCCGACCTAGAGTTGGCCCCACAGCCGGCAGGAGGGCAAGATGGCAATTTTGGAACGTAACGACACGGGCGCGATCGCTCATCTGAAAATGAATACGCCCGAGCGGCTGAATGCGCTGAGCGACGAAATGCTGGAGGCGCTGCAATCTGAACTGGATACCCTGCGCGATGATCGTACGATCCGCGCCGTGATACTGTCTGGGGCAGGCAAGGCGTTTTGTGCCGGTCACGACCTCAAGCAGATGACCGCAGGCCGGCAAGCCGAAGATGGCGGCAAGGCCTACTTCACCGATCTGTTCAATCGCTGCGCCCGAATGATGATGTCGATCCAATCCCTGCCCCAACCGGTGATCGCGCAGGTCCATGGCATTGCAACGGCCGCCGGCTGCCAACTGGTGGCGACCTGCGATCTGGCCGTGGCAGCCGAAGGAACGCGATTCGGCGTCAATGGCGTGAATATCGGTCTCTTCTGCTCGACGCCGATGGTGGCGCTGAGCCGCAACATTCCGCGAAAACTGGCGTTTGAGATGCTGACCACCGGTGATTTCATACCAGCGGAGCGGGCCGCCGAGCTGGGCCTGGTCAATCGTGTCGTTCCGGAAACGCTGCTGGAACATGAAACCCTGTCGTTGGCCGAGCAGTTGGCCTCCAAACTGGGCGCGGCGGTAAAGATCGGGAAACAGGCGTTTTATCAGCAGCTTCAGATGCCTTTGGATCAGGCATATGCCTTTACCGGCGGCGTAATGGCTGAAAATATGCTGCACCGGGATACCGAGGAAGGTATTTCCGCATTTATCGAAAAACGTTCACCAAATTGGACCCAATGACGCAATTGTTATGGCTAAAATTATCGACTGTTCGCATTTTTGCACTTTTCAAAAGGGCATCTCTGTGGCAAAGCTGAGACAGGGCTTAGGCCCTCACTATCTTTTGGGTCGCCGTGGGCGGAAGGTCCCTCCAAGCTGGTTTCTCTCACCGGCGCAGACATTCCCGCAGCGGCGACCCCAAGACTTCCCAATAAAATCATAGCGTTGCTGCATTGTTGGCGGCAGTTTTCGTTGGCCGTTGCACGCGCGGGCCACCTGCCCTATTTGGACGCACATGACACAGAAATTGCATATCGTTGGCGGCGGCATGGCCGGATCCGAGGCCGCATGGCAGGCCGCCGAAATGGGCGTGGACGTCGTGATTCACGAAATGCGCCCCAAAGTGGGCACTTTTGCGCATCAAACCGGCAACCTGGGCGAGATGGTCTGTTCCAACTCGTTCCGGTCTGATGATGACGAGCAGAATGCCGTTGGTTTGCTGCATTGGGAAATGCGCGCGGCCAATGGGTTGATCATGACCACGGCAGACGCCCACCGACTTCCTGCGGGCGGCGCTCTTGCCGTAGACCGTGAACCTTTTGCCGAAACGGTGACCGCCAAGCTGAAGGCGCACCCACGCGTCACCGTCACCGGTGAGGAAGTCACTACGCTTCCGGACGATGGACATTGGATATTTGCCACCGGTCCGCTGACCTCGCCAGCGTTGGGCGCAGCGATCCAGCGCGAGACCGGGGCCGAGGCGCTGGCCTTTTTCGACGCGATCGCCCCGATCGTCTACGCTGACACGATCGACATGAGCAAGGCTTGGATGCAGTCGCGCTATGACAAGGGTGAAACCGAGGAAGAGCGTACCGCCTATCTGAACTGCCCGATGGACCGTGACCAGTACGAGGCCTTCATCGACGCGCTGCTGGCCGCTGACAAGACCGAGTTCCACGAAGGTGAAACCGCCGGCTATTTTGATGGCTGCCTGCCGATCGAGGTCATGGCCGAACGGGGCCGCGAGACCCTCCGCCACGGGCCCATGAAACCGGTGGGCCTAACCAATCCGCATCAGCCGGACGTAAAGCCCCATGCCGTGGTTCAACTGCGCCGCGACAACGCTTTGGGCACGCTGTTCAACATCGTTGGGTTCCAGACCAAGATGAAATACGGCGCCCAGACCGAGGTGTTCCGGATGATTCCGGGGCTCGAGAATGCCAGTTTTGCCCGTCTGGGCGGCATCCATCGCAACACCTTCATCAACTCGCCCACCTTGCTGGATGCGCAGATGCGCCTGAAATCCAAGCCGAACATCCGATTTGCCGGGCAAATCACCGGGGTTGAAGGATATGTCGAGAGCGCCGCGATGGGCCTGCTGGCAGGTCGTCTCGCGGCGGCAGAGATCCTTGGCGACTCCCTGCCCCCGGTTCCACAGGACAGCGCCATGGGCGCGCTGATCCACCACATCACCGGCGGCGCAGAGGCCAAGACCTTTCAGCCTATGAACGTGAATTTTGGTTTGTTCCGACCGGTCGACGGGTTGAAAGGCGGACGGCGCGGCCGCAAGGATCGCTACAAAGCCTATACCGATCGCGCCAAGGAGGCATGGCAGCAGTGGCTGACGCAAAGCTGACTGGACGCAGACCGGGCCACGCGCCTAAACTGACGGCATGAGCGAGAAGTTCCTCAAAAACACATATGATCTGAACACGCCGCGGGAAACCCAGGCGCATTACCAGAAATGGGCGGCCTCTTACGAAGATGAGGTGGCCGAGCACGGGTATGCCACGCCGGGCCGCGTGGCCGAGGCGTTGTGGTCCAAGGTGCCGGAACCGGACACGCCTATCCTTGACTATGGCTGCGGGACCGGGTTGTCCGGTGTCGCCTTGCACAAGGTCGGATACCGGGCAATCGACGGCGTCGATCCGACACCAGAGATGCTGAAAGGTGCTGCTGCCAAGGGCGTCTACCGCAACCTTGCTGCCATCGACATCACCGATCCCAACCCGTTGGAGACGGGGGCATACAAGGCAATCGCCGCGATCGGAGTGATCGGCGCCGGCGCCGCGCCGCCCCAGACATTCGACATGCTGATGAAAGTCTTGCCCAAAGGTGGCCTGCTGGCGTTTTCGTTCAACGACCATACATTGGATGATCCCGGCTATACCGGGCGCCTGAACGAATGGCTGGACATGGGAGCGGCGCGCCTTCTGTTTCGCGAACACGGACCGCACTTGCCAGGGCTGGACTTGAAATCCGACGTATATACCGTTGAAAAGACGTGAAATTCACTACAAGATTTGCCCCATCTCCAACCGGGCCATTGCATCTTGGTCATGCGTATTCTGCATTGCTGGCGTATGGCCTCGCTGACCGAAACTCCGGCACGTTCCTGCTGCGGATCGAGGATATCGATCAGTCCCGGGCGCGTCGGCATTGGGAGGATCAGATCTATGACGATTTGACGTGGTTGGGTTTGACGTGGCCTCGCCCTGTGTTGCGGCAATCCGATCGAATGCCGCTCTACCGGCAGGCCTTGAACCGGCTGTGGTCCCAAGGACTGCTATATCCGTGCACCTGCAATCGCAAGGATATCGCGGCCGCCGCCAGTGCGCCGCAGGAAGGGTATCCTCTGCACGGACCTGACGGCGTCATATATCCCGGAACATGCCGTAAACAGTGGACGCAGCAGGTGCAGTCCGCGATCCCGGAGGATGTGGCCCTGCGTCTCAATATGTCCGAAGCGCTGCGCCGGATCGCGAGGGACGCCACCGGGTTGAGGTTTCACGAGACCGGGTCCGGTCCGGATGGCGCGACTGGCTGGGTCGATTTGTCGAACGAGCAGATGCTGCACGGCGTCGGCGATGTCGTCCTCGCCCGACGGGGTATGGGCACGTCCTATCACCTTTCAGTCGTACTGGATGATGCGGCCCAGAACATCTCACATGTGGTTCGCGGTCAGGATCTGTTTGACGCAACCGGGATTCACGTGGTGCTTCAGCGCTTGTTGGGGTTGGAGACGCCCACCTATCACCATCACCGACTGGTCCGGGACGACACCGGCAAACGGCTGGCCAAGCGAGATGACGCTAGGGCGATTGCGAAATACCGGGCCGACGGAGCGACGCCGGAAGACGTCCGCGCAATGGTCGGTCTTTAGGCCCGCTAGGCGCCGTCAAACCATCGGCGACATCAATTCGACCTCTTCCCCGTCCCGGACGGCGGTGTAGAAGCAGCTTTGGCGGTTTGTGTGGCAAGCGGGGCCGCTTTGTCGTACCAGAACCAACAGGCAATCCCGATCGCAATCGACGCGAAAATCCACCAACTCTTGCACGTGGCCCGAGCTTTCTCCCTTGACCCAGAAGGACTGGCGCGAGCGCGACCAATAGGTGACGCGCCCAGTTTCCAGCGTCTTTCGGATCGCCTCGGCGTTCATCCAAGCCATCATGAGAACCTCGCCGGTGCTCTCCTCTTGCGCGATGGCCGGGACCAACCCAGCCTCATTGAATTTGAGCGTCGACGGGTCGAACGTAGCAGAGCGCGACATCGCAAAAACCTTTTGCATCCCAGAACATGGCCACTATGTATGGGGAACATCCACCGAGGGAAACCCATGTCCGGCGAAACCGACCTGATCAAGCTCTACTCCGGGCGCATTCTGGCGCTGGCGGCCGACATTCCGCACCTGCAGCGGTTGGAAGATCCGGATGCGACCGTCAAGAAACGGTCGCCCTTGTGCGGCTCGACAGTTGCCGTGGACATCAAAGTGCGGGACGGCCGGATTACCGAGTTTGGTCAGGACGTGAAAGCCTGCGCACTGGGTCAGGCCGCAGCGGCAGTGGTCGGTGCATCGGTCATCGGGGCAACCCGCCCCCAAATCGAAACCGCGCGCGACCAGCTGGCGGCCATGCTCAAGAGTGACGGCCCCACCCCGGATGCGCCGTTTGACGAACTGGAAGTTCTGCGGCCCGCCCGCGATTACAAGAACCGGCACGCGTCGGTCATGCTTGCCCTGGACGCGATCGCCGAGGCTTTCGAGAAGGCCGAACAAGCCAACTGCGCCTGAACATGGTCTTTTGAAACGAAGGCGGCTAACCTCCTGACCAATTTGACGGAGAAGCCAATTGAACAACCTTCTGGAGCATTTTGTAACCCTGTGGGTCGTCATCGACCCGATCGGAACCATCCCGGTGTTCATTGCCGTCACTGCGGGTATCGAAGCCGCCGCGCGTCGGCGCACTGCCCTGCTGGCCGCACTGATCAGCGCCGGGATCCTTCTGTTCTTTCTGGTCTTTGGGCAATTGCTGATCGAGGCGCTGGATATCGGCCTCAACTCGTTTCAGGTCGCCGGCGGGATCATCCTGTTCCTATTCGCGCTGACGATGATTTTTGGCGAAAGCAAACAGGAAATCGAACAGCGCCAGGCCGAAGAAGACATGGAAGACAAGCTGCACAGGCACAACCCGGCGATCTTCCCCTTGGCGGTCCCGTCATTGGCCTCACCCGGTGCTATGCTGGCCATCGTCATTCTGACGGACAACCACCGCTACAGCGTGGCGGATCAGGGCATTACTGCGCTGGTCATGCTGTCCGTGCTGGCCTGCGCCTTTGTGTTGATGCTACTGGCCGAGCCAATCATCCGGCTGATCGGTCATTCGGGGGCGGCAATCATCAGCCGGGTCATGGGAATGATTCTAGCCTCAGTGGCCGTCAACTCGGTCCTGTCAGCCCTGCTTGAGATCTTCAAAACCGGTCAATTGTAAAAAAACCGCCGCTCCTTCCGGGCGGAAAGGGCGGCGGCAGTCAATGCGTTTCTCGCGTGGGGTCCGGATTACCGCGTGGGGCCGAGGCACGGCCCCTTCAAGGGGTTTGGGACAGGCAGGTCACCCTTGACTGAAATGGGGATGACATACGCGGGTTGATCGGCACGAGATCGCAGGCAGAAAGGCTTAGAACCCGACGGGCACGTGAAGCGCCACCATCAGCATTACAACCAGCGAAGCTACGCCGGCTGCATCCTGCAAAAGCGTGGCTTGCGAACGGCTGAAAGCGCTTTTGATCTGGGTCAGCATGTTTCACCTCCGGTCGGGGATTAATCCTTTGTTGACCTTTTGTTCTCATATTTCCGGGGATCAGTAAAGAACTTTATGAGAACATTTGTGAACTTTTTGCGCGCAACCCGCTAACCCACTGAAATCAAACGGATGGCCTGATCCTGTTTCATCAACCAAAGAAGAACACGCGCGGCCTGACCTCTTTCCGAGGTCAATTTCGGGTCCGAAGCCAGCAGCGCACGCGCGTCAGATTGTGCAACAGCCATAAGTCCAGCCTGCCGTTCTAGGTCGGCAATCTGGAACCGGGGAAGACCGGATTGAGCGGTCCCGATCAGGTCCCCTGCCCCGCGCATCTCGAGGTCCGTTTCGGCAATTCTGAATCCATCTTCGGTTTCCCGCAGAACTTCCAGCCGTCTTCGGCCTCCTTCGCTGAGCGGCGCTTGATACATCAACAGACAGGTTGACGCGTCATGCCCGCGTCCGACCCGACCGCGTAGCTGGTGCAACTGGGCCAGCCCGAAGATTTCCGCCCGCTCAATGACCATGATCGTGGCGTTGGGGACGTTTACTCCCACCTCAATGACCGTCGTCGCAACCAAAACCTTGGTCCGCCCGTCCTGAAAGGCGGCCATTGCCGCATCTTTCTCGGCCGGGGGCATCTGTCCGTGCACAAGGCCGACGATTCCGTCACCCAGCTGGGCCCGCAAGTGTTTGAACCGTTCCTCGGCCGCGGTGAGGTCGGAGACCTCGGATTCGTCGACCAGCGGACAGACCCAATAACACTGCTTTCCGTCTTCGATCGCGCGGCGCAGATGATCGACCACCTCCTCCATGCGCGAAGTGCTGACAATCGCAGTTTTGACCGGTTTGCGTCCCGGCGGTTTCTCATCCAGGACCGAGACGTCCATATCCCCATATTGTGCAAGCGCAAGGCTGCGTGGGATCGGTGTGGCTGTCATGACCAGAACATCGGCCCCCTGTCCCTTCTCTGAGAGCTCCATCCGCTGGCGGACACCGAACCTGTGCTGTTCGTCGACAATCGCCAGACGCAAGTCATGGAATGCCACATCGTTCTGGAAAACCGCGTGAGTGCCCACCAGAATTTGGATGTCACCCGCCTTGAGCGCGGCCAGCTTCGCCTTGCGCTCGGACCCCTTGTCCCGTCCCGTCAGGATTTCGAGAACGACGCCGGCGTCCTCGGCCAGGGGGCGAAGGCCCTCAAGATGCTGGCGCGCGAGGATCTCGGTCGGAGCCATCATGACACCCTGAGCACCGGCCTCTACCGCAACCAGAAGCGCCATGAACGCAACCAGTGTCTTGCCGGATCCGACGTCCCCCTGCAGCAGGCGGTTCATTCGGGTCGGAGCACCCATGTCCTCGGTTATCTCGCGTATGGCACGCAACTGCGCCCCAGTGGGTTTGTACGGAAGCGCATCCAGTACACGGGTCTGCAACGCCCCGGTCGCGACACTTACGGTTCCACGAGTTTTGCGTTCCCGCAGTCGGGCCAGAGCCAGAGTCAGTTGATGGGCGAACAGTTCGTCATAGGCCAGACGTTCGCGCGCGGGAGCAAACGCTGCCACGTCATCGGCACCTTGCGGTGTGTGGGCCGCCCGGACTGCATTGGCCCAGGTCGGCCAGTTCTGGCGGGCAACCTGTGCAGGATCCGCCCATTCCGCCAAATCCGGCAGGCGTGCCAGCGCGCTTTGCGCCGCCTTGTAGGCCGTCTTTTGGGTGACACCTTGGGTCAGGTGGTAGACCGGTTCAAACTCGGGGATGCCGTGGGCCTGCTCGACCGGCAGAATGTGGTCCGGGTGGACCATTTGCGCTGTTCCGTCAAACAGTTCGAGCTTGCCAGACACCACCCGTCTCGCCCCCTCGGGCAGGACCTTTTTCAGGTAGTCGGCCCGGGCGTGAAAGAAGACCAGCTGGAAATCGGTCTGACTGTCCTGCACGAAAATCCGATAGGCTCCGCCCCTGTTGTGCGGCGGGCGGTGGGCGCCGACGGTGACTTCCACCGTGAGTGTTTTGGGCAGATCGACGCCCCGGATCGTATCACGCCGCCGCCGGTCAACCACTGCATATGGCAATGCAAACAGCAGATCGCGTGGCGTTTCCAGCCCGGTCTGCGCCAGCAGGCGTGCGGTCTTGGGACCGATACCATCCAGCCTCTCGAGCCCTGCAAAAAGCGGGAACAGTTGCTCTGGACGGCCGCTCATGCGTCCCCGATCAACTGCAGCCAGCTGTCTTCATCCAAGGTTTCGATCCCCAGCTCTGCCGCCTTCTTGGCCTTGGAACCTGCGCCGGGGCCGGCCACCAGATAGTCCGTTTTTGCGCTGACTGAGCCAGCCACTTTGGCCCCCAGGGCTTCCGCGCGGGCCTTTGCTTCGGCCCGGGTCATTTTTTCGAGCGTACCCGTAAAGACAACCGTTTTTCCCGCGACTGGGCTGCCCGATGTATCCGGCCGTTTGGCCTCTTGTACGTTCAGTTGGGCGACCAGCGCATCGATGCTTTGGCGCTCTGCGTCCTGAGCAAATGTCGAAACCAGGGTCCGGGCCATGACTTCACCGACGCCGTCGATATTCAGCAGTTCATCCCATTCGGGTCCGCTGAATTGGCTGGCAGCCGTGACAGCCTGCTCGAACGCGTCCCACGTGCCGTAGTGATTGGCGATCAGGTTCGAGGCGGCTTCACCAAGGTGTCGAATACCCAGCGCAAACAGAAGGCGGCCCAGCGGTATTGTCCGCTTTTCCTCGATCGCGGCAAAGAGTTTTGCGGCGCTCTGACTGCCCCAGCCTTTTCGGTTGGCCAGCTTGTTCAGATTTGCAGCGTCCCGCTTTTGCAATGTGAAAATGTCTGCCGGCGTACGGATCGGCAGATCCGGGTCGTTGTAGAACATTTCGATCTGCTTGGCCCCCAACCCATCGATGTCAAACGCCTTGCGGGAAACGAAGTGCTTCAGTTTCTCGACCGCTTGCGCCGGGCAGATCACCCCTCCGGTACAGCGGCGCACCGAGTCGCCTTCCTCGCGGATCGCGTCGCTGCCGCATTCCGGACATTTCGTCGGAAACTCAAACGGGACAGCTTGTTCCGGCCTTTTGCTCAGGTCGACGTCGGCTATTTTTGGGATCACATCGCCGGCGCGGTACACCTGCACCCAATCGCCAACACGTATA
The DNA here is from genome assembly GCF_013032855.1 of Ruegeria arenilitoris. Lineage (GTDB taxonomy): Bacteria > Pseudomonadota > Alphaproteobacteria > Rhodobacterales > Rhodobacteraceae > Ruegeria > Ruegeria arenilitoris. Next base: position 515,492 of record NZ_WQDA01000003.1, on the reverse strand, counting down.
TCTTTGCCGTCGCGGATCTGTTCGCCTTTCGAATCCCGACCGGCGATGTAGTCTTCGTTGTGCAAGGTTGCATTGGACACGACCACACCGCCAACCGTCACCGGGTGCAGCCGCGCAACCGGGCTAAGCGCGCCGGTGCGGCCAACTTGAATGTCGATCGCCTCAAGCCGGGTCCAGGCGAGTTCGGCAGGAAATTTATGAGCGATCGCCCATCTTGGTGTGGTCGAGCGAAACCCAAGACGGGCCTGCAACGACAAATCGTTCACTTTGTAGACGACGCCGTCGATGTCATAGCCAAGCGTAGAGCGCTGCTCTTCGATTGCGCGGTAGTGCTCCAGCATTTGCGCGGTCGAGCTGCAAACGGCAGTCAGGTCGTTGGTGGAAAAGCCAAAGGACTTCAATCGATCCAACGCAGACGACTGGGTGGTTCCCAACGGCTCGGACAGTTCGCCCCAGGCATAGGCGAAGAACCGCAGGGGCCTTGCGCGCGTAACTTCTGGGTCAAGCTGGCGTAGCGAACCGGCGGCCGCATTTCTCGGATTCGCAAACAACTTCGCCCCCGCCTCTGCCTGCTTGGCATTCAGCTTCTCGAAATCGTCATGAGACATATAGACTTCGCCGCGAACCTCCAGGATCCCGGGCGCGTCAGCGATCTTTTGAGGGATATCTGAAACGGTCAACGCATTGGCCGTGACGTTTTCGCCAACTTCCCCATCGCCCCGTGTTGCCGCCTGCACCAGTTCGCCGTCCACATAACGCAAGGACAGCGACAAACCGTCGATCTTTGGTTCGGCCGTGAATTCGAGGGGCGCTTCTTCGCTCAGCCCAAGATAGTTTCGAACGGACCGAACGAAGTCTGCTACGTCCTCATCGTCGAATGCGTTGCCAAGCGACATCATGCGGACCGCATGGGTCACTTTGCCGAAACCGTCCACCGGCCGCGCACCAACCTGATCGCTGGGGCTGTCGGTGCGCTTTAGCTGCGGAAAGCGCGACTCGATTTCGAGATTCCGTAGTTTCAGGGCATCATATTCGGCATCCGAGATCTCGGGCGCGTCCTGACCGTGATAAAGGTCGTTGGCCCGCTGCAGGAGTTCCGCAAGACGTGCCAACTCCTCTCGAGCCTGATCCTCGGTCAGATCTTCTACTGCAATCAAATTGCTCATGGCCTCGCCCTGTCACATCGTCTTGGACCCCAGTGATAGGGCGAGGTCATGGTCAGGTCCAGATGTGCTGAGCCGTGAGTGCGAGTGCCACCCTGGACCGCGGTGGCAGATGGGTCAGATTTTCAGGCGCCGACGGCCAAGCGAGTGTTTTCCACCGTGTCCGTCTGGGGATCGCGCAATACATATCCTCGGCCCCACACCGTTTCGATGTAGTTCTCGCCGCCCGTGGCGTTGCTGAGCTTTTTGCGCAGCTTGCAGATGAAAACGTCGATGATCTTGAGTTCCGGCTCGTCCATGCCGCCATAAAGGTGGTTGAGGAACATCTCCTTGGTCAGGGTCGTGCCCTTGCGCAGGCTCAGAAGCTCCAGCATCTGGTATTCCTTGCCGGTCAGATGCACCGCCTGATTGTCGACCTCGACCGTCTTGGCATCCAGATTGACCGCGATTCGTCCGGTTCGGATAATCGATTGCGAATGACCTTTGGATCGGCGGATGATCGCATGGATCCGCGCCACCAACTCCTCGCGGTGGAACGGTTTGGTCAGGTAGTCGTCGGCCCCGAAACCGAAGCCCTTGATCTTGCTTTCGGTGTCGTCGGCTCCGGACAGGATCAGGATCGGCGTTTCAACCCTTGCAATGCGCAACTGACGCAGGACTTCATGTCCGTTCATATCCGGCAGGTTCAGATCAAGCAGGATCAGATCGTAGTCATACAGCTTGGCCAGATCTATGCCTTCTTCGCCTAGGTCCGTCGCATACACGTTCAGGTTGGCATGCGTCAGCATCAGCTCGATGCTTTTTGACGTGGTCGGATCATCCTCGACAAGAAGAATTCGCATTGCACTGCTCCAATTCAGGTCAACTATTCCAGTTCGGGTTAACCCTGATCACAAATGGTTAATCTGACGTTACCGTTGAATCATTTATTCGCTTTCGCCTTTAGGTTGTCTATATTTTTTTAGCGCCGTCACTTTCAAGGCCTCGATTCCGTGTTCGGCGACCGCAGACACCCATGTGTTGAACTCTTCGTCACTCAGGCCGTATCGTTTCTTGGCGTCCGACAAGGAGATCAATCCGTAAAGCACGCCTCGAACGACAATGGCCTTTCTTGATGCGACCCAGCGTTTCGTATCCGCAGGCGGCAAATCCGCTCGGGACAAAACAGACCCATCCGGCAGGGTAACTGACCTTGGTCCCTCAACTTTGTGCAAATACATCTTTCGACCCTTTTTCTGGTGCCACAAAGCTGACGGCAGTCTACTTAATGCGGCGTGAAACCGCCTCTTGAGAGTGCGTAGAATTTTCCTATATTCTGCCGGTCTTTCTTAACCCGGACTGGAACAGCCCATGGCCCTCGACACCGAGACCCCTCTGAACTCGCTTGGCTTTGCCAAACCCCCGTCGGAAACGCGGGTGGTCGTCGCCATGTCGGGCGGTGTCGACAGCTCGGTCGTGGCGGCGTATCTGGCGGATCAGGGTTATGACGTTGTTGGCGTAACCCTGCAGCTGTATGACCACGGGGCGGCGCTGGCCAAGAAGGGTGCGTGCTGTGCCGGGATCGACATCCACGACGCCCGCCGCGTGGCCGAGGAGCGCGGCTTCCCACACTACGTTCTGGATTATGAAAACATCTTCAAGGACGCCGTGATCGACGAGTTCGCCGACAGCTATCTGGCCGGCGCGACTCCGGTTCCCTGCATCCGCTGCAACGAGCGCGTCAAGTTCAAGGACCTGCTGGAAACCGCCAAGGATCTGGAAGCCGACTGCATGGCGACCGGCCATTACATCCAGCGCAAGATGGGCCCCAATGGCCCCGAATTGCACTGCGCCGAGGATGCCAACCGCGACCAGTCCTATTTCCTGTTCTCAACCACGCCCGAGCAGTTGGAGTTCCTGCGCTTCCCGCTGGGGCATCTGCCGTCCAAGGACGCGACGCGCGAGATGGCCGCGCAATACGGGCTGAGCGTAGCCGATAAGCCCGACAGCCAGGACATCTGCTTCGTCCCCAACGGCAACTATGCCAGCGTGATCGAGAAACTGCGCCCCGGCGCGGCCGAGCCCGGCGAGATCGTTCACGCCGACGGTCGCGTTCTGGGCCAGCATGAGGGCGTGATCCACTACACGATCGGCCAGCGGCGCGGTCTTGGCATCGGGGGGCTCAGCGAGCCGCTCTATGTCGTCAAGCTGGACGTGGATCGCAAGCAGGTCGTCGTCGGCCCAAAGGAACTGTTGGCCACCCGCACCATCCCCGTGCGCGAGATCAACTGGCTGGGAGATGCGCCCTTCACCTCGCAGAAAGAATGGCATGTTTCGGTCAAGGTCCGCTCGACCCGCCCCCCGCGCGAGGCGATCATCCGTCCGCTGACCAACACCACCGCCGAGGTCGAGTTGCTGACGCCCGAAGAAGGTGTCTCGCCCGGGCAGGCCTGCGTGTTCTATGAAACCGAGGGCAGCCGCATCTTCGGCGGCGGCTGGATCTGGCGCGGTTACTGAACCGCGTCGGTCCACGAATTGCTGAGGATATAAAGCCCGGCGCAGATCATGACATAAGGCACAAGGTACTCCAGCCGTTGCGCCAGGCGCCCCGTCATGATCTGGGCGCGCCCACCGATCAGCCCCACGATCGCAAGTGAGAGCGCGGCTAGTCCTGCCCCAAGCACACCTGCCAGCCGGAAATCGGGGGTCGAGTCTGCCAGCAAGGGGGCGAGGACAGCAAACGTGTCCATCGAAAGACTTGTGAACAACAGCATTGTCACCAGCGCCGAGGCGCTGCCCGGCACAGCGGGTGCGTCTTGGGAATTTGCTCCACGAAGTTGTCGGACGGCCCCTAAAAGCCCCAAGGCCAGAGGGATGCCACCGAGGTAGCCGGCCCAGTGCGGCACAACATCTTCGACCCCCAGCGCCAGCAGGAAAGCCGCGCCGATCACCAGCCCCTGTGCCAGCAGAAACCCGAGAACCGCGCGTTGCGGGCCGGTGATGATCATCAGGGCGACCAGCGCCATGAGGTTGTCGAGATTGGTCAGCACCTGCGCCATGAAGGCCGAGGCCGCAAAAACCACATAGTCCAGCATCACGGCGTCATCCGCTCCAACACCGCGCGCGCGGCCCGAAGCCCGGGCGCTTCGCCACCGCGACCGAGACGTTCCATCGTGACGGCCATGGCCTGCTCCTGCGCGCCCGGCGCGGCAGACACGGCGGCAAGCGCGGCGGCGATGGTTTCGGGCGTGCAGTCATCCAGCAGGCATTCCGGCACTGTCCGGGTCTCGGACACCAGGTTGACCAGCGTGACCGTATCCAGCTTGACCATGCGCTCGGCGATCTTCTGAGTCAGCCAGGTCAGCTTGTAGGCAATCACCATCGGCGTGGATTGCGCCGCCAACTCCAGCGAGACCGTGCCGGACGCGGCCAGGGCGATCTCGGCGGCGGCAAAGGCCGCGCGCTTGCTGGCAACCGCCTGATCCGTGTCGATGTTGCGCGGGTCCACCACGACCGGCTGACCCGGCCAGGTTCGGACATGGGCGGCCACGGTTTCGGCAACATGCGCGACCGCCGGAACCACCACCCGCATGTCGGGGCGGTCTTTCAGATACAGGTCAAGCGCCGCGCCGAATACGGGTGCCAGCCGATCGACCTCGCCCCGGCGCGAGCCGGGCAAGGCCAGCACGATCGGCGCGTCGCCCAGCCCGTGATCGGCGCGGAACTGCGCGATCTGCGCGTCGGTTGCAACCGGCTCGTTGGCCACCGGATGGCCGACGAAATCGCACTCCATTCCGGCGTTTTCCATATAGGGCGGCTCGAACGGCAGCAGGGCCAGAACATGGTCGATGACCTTGGCCATCTTGTCGGCCCGTCCCGGCCGCCAGGCCCAGACGCTGGGCGCCACATAGTGCACCGTCCGTATATTGCTGCGCGCCTTGACCTGCTTGGCCACGCGCAGCGAAAAGTCGGGGCTGTCGATGGTGATCAGAACGTCGGGCTGGGCGTCCAGAACGGCCTGAGCAGTTTCGGCGATGCGGCGCTTGAGGTGAAAGAACTTGGGCAGAACCTCGACAAGGCCCATCACGCTGAGCTCGGACATCGGAAAGCGGCTGACCAGACCCTGAGCCTGCATCAGCGGCCCGCCGATCCCGTCGAATTCGACGTCCGGAACAAGGGCCTTCAACCCCTCCATCAACGCACCGCCCAGACGGTCGCCCGACGGTTCACCGGCGACCAGAAAGACGCGCATCAGACGGCCCGCTCATGTACGTGCAGGAACAGGCCGAGGCGGTCGCATTCCGCGATCACTTGGGGCCGGTCCAACACGATCACCCCACCCTTTTCGATGACGATGCCGGACAATCCGGCCGCAACGGCGCTGGATACTGTTTCGGGGCCGATGGCAGGCAGATCGGCACGTCTGTCCTGGCCCGGCTTGGGGCCCTTGAACAGAATACCACCGCCCGCATCCGGGCGCGCGGCCAGCGATTGCAGCATCCAGGCCGTGCCGAAGGCCCCTTCGACAACCAGAACTTGGCCTTTGTGAACAACGCAAGCCTGTCCGATATCCGCTGCCCCCATGGCCCGCAGGACACCCACGGCCCGGTTTGCATCGCCCAGCTCCGCCTCGGTCGGCTGTGCCTGAGTCAGACACCCGAGAGGCGGCAACAGGTCCGGAGCAATTTCGTGCGCGGCCCGCACGCGCAGTCCGGCTCCCTCCAAAATGCCGATCACCGCCCGCAAAGCTCCGTCGTCACCCGACATCAACGCCTGCTGTATGATCGGAACCAAGGGCATGGTCTGCGCGTCAATCCGGGCGGGGTTTATGTCTGGCCTGCGGACGGCACCTGCGAGGCATGCATCTGTGACGCCGCGCGCTTTGAGCTCGGCGACAAAACTGCCCAACTGCTCCAGCGGGAAGGTCACGTCTGGCGTCAGAGTGTCGGGCTGAAATCCCTCCATCGCGCAAACCAAGGGGCGTTCCGGCAGGTGCGCAACCAGTTCGTCCGGCAAAACCCCTGTTCCCGCGATCAGAGCCAACATGATCCTATTTCCTTGGTGTCAGGAACGAACGATCGCTTTCGCCCGTCACGAATTCCACGATCTGACGCACATAGTCGCTGTCTGTGCTGTCGCCCAGACGCTTGGCGCGGTCCATAAAGGTGCCCTCGCCTTCGGACAGCTCGCGAAAGGCCGCACGCAGGGCCGAAATGTCCGCGCGGGAAACGCCACGGCGTTTCAGGCCAACAAGGTTCAGCCCCTCCAATTCACCACGCGAGGCCTGAACCAAGCCGTAAGGAATGACATCGTTGGGCACCATGGTCAGCGCACCGATGATGGCGCCGCGCCCCACGCGCACCCATTGATGCAAACCGGAAATGCCGCCGATGATCACGTCATCCTCGATGATGCAGTGGCCGGCGGCGCCGGAATGGTTCACCATGATCACCCGGTTGCCGATCTGCACGTCATGGGCCACATGGACCCCGGCCATCAGTAGGCAGTCATCGCCGATGCGAGTGACGCCGCCGCCACCCTCGGTGCCGGTATTGACCGTAACGTGTTCCCTGATGCGGTTTCGCTTGCCAATTTCCAGCCGCGTGTTTTCGCCCCCGAACTTGAGGTCCTGCGGGATTTCACCAATCACCGAAAAGTTGAAGATGACGCAGTCGTCACCGATAGAGGTATCCCCTGTGACAACCACATGCGATTTCAATTCGACTCGGTCGCCCAAACGCACCTGTGGCCCCACATGGCAGAACGGGCCGATTACGCAGTCCTGGCCGATCTGAGCGCCGTCTTCGATGATCGCGCTGGGATGAATTCGGCTCATGCTGTTTTTTCCATATCCCAATCGACATAGGCCGAGAACTCAGCCTCGGCCGCCACTTCGCCGTCAACGGTCGCACGGCCGCTGAACTTGAAGATCTTGCCGCCCTTCTTGCCGCGCACGGTTTCGACATGCATTTTCAGCACGTCACCCGGCACCACTTTGCGGCGGAATTTGCATTTGTCGATATTCATGAAATAGATCAGCAGCTCGCTGTCGATGACATCCATGCCGACGCCCAGCATAACACCTGCGGTTTGTGCCATCGCTTCGACGATGGTCACGCCGGGCATGATCGGCGTTCCGGGGAAATGGCCCTGGAAATGTGGCTCGTTCATGGTGACGTTCTTGATACCAACCGCCGACTGATAGCCGTCAATCTCTTCCACCTTGTCAACCAGCAGGAACGGATAGCGATGCGGCAGGATCCGCTGGATCAGCTGAATGTCGGCGCTCTTGGTTTCCGTGGTCATTTTCAGGATGTCCTGTTCTCGAGGTCTCGTTCACGCGTGGTTAGCAATACCCGTACCCAAGGGCAAGCCACGCTATGGCTTGTCGCCCTCTTCCAGCTGCGATCCGTCGCCGATGGCAGCGTCGATCCTGCGGATGGCGATGGCCGTAACATCCGAGGCGTCCGAGCTGAGAAACACGTTGGATCGTTCGATGATCAGCGACGCGCCTGTTTCACGCAGAAGGTCGATGAGCATAGGCTGCGCCAGCTCAAAGAACTGATTGCGCGCCTCGTCACTGCGGCGGGCCAGAGCATCCAGTTTCGCGCGTTGCCCCTCGCGGTGAGACTGGACCTTTCGGTCGAAGGCTTCTGCAAGCGGGCGGAACTCCTCGGGGCTCAGGACTTCGCGCTTTTGCGTCAGCTCTTTTTCCTCGCGGCTCAGCTCGGCAACGATGCGTTCATTTTCAGCGGCCAGCGCAGCACTTTCTGCTTCGATCTCATCAAAAACCCGTCGCCCGAATGCGGACTCGGTAAATATCCGGTCGCTGGAGATGGTCAGCACGCCGGATTGCGGTACACCCAACTGCTGGGCGGCCAGTGGGAGCGACACCACCAGGAAGATCAAAACACACAGGGCCCGTGACGGGCCCTGTACAAACTTCGATATCGCTTTGACCATGGACGTCAGAACCGTGCCTGAATGGTAAAGTCGAAGTTCTGCTCTTTGTCGAAGTCTTCCTTCTTCACGGCCTGCGAGAAGTTGAACCGCAGCGGACCGAACGGCGTATCCCATAGCAGCGAGACGCCGATGACCTGACGGATCGAGCCGTCTGCGCCGACGATATTGGCACCTGTCGTATCAACATTGTTGATGTTGTACAGGTTGCCGATGTCATAGAAGACACCGCCGCGCAGCCCCAGTTCCTCGGGCAGACCCAACGGGAAGTCCGACTCGAACCGGGCGACCCAGTAGTAGTTGCCGCCGATAGCATCATCCTGCCCATTCGACAGGTCACGAGGGCCGATACCGGCCGGCTCGAAGCCGCGGAACGTTGTCGGACCCAGAACATAACGGTCAATTGCCCGGCTGAAGTCGTCACCCTGCCAATGGAGCGCGCCGGCCTCGAAGGACGCCCGCAGCGTCATCTCCTCGTTCAGAACCTTTGTCTGAGCAATCGCCCGGGTCGAGGTCTTGAAGTACTTGTTGTCGCCACCAAGGCCAGCCGCGTCCACGCCGACCTCGAACAGAACACCTGCATTCGGGTTCAGGCCGCCCAGCCGGCTGTCATAGACATAGGCCAGCCCCAGCGAGCTTGTCGAACGCTTGCCTTGCGCGATTTCCGACGCGATGACTGCCCCGTTGACCTCGTCATCCTGCTGCGACATCTCGGACTTGTTCCAGTTGTAACGCAGCCGCAACGAGGACAGTTCGCCAATCGCATAGCTGAGCTGCGGATTGATGAACACGCTCTTGGTGTCATAGCTGGCAAAGCTGGAATTGGTCCTTGAAAGGCCAAAGCCCAGATCGAAACGCAGTTTCCGGCCCAACAGGTACGGTTCGGCAAAGTTGATGACGTACTGCTCAGAGTCCTGCGCAGTCGACAGCGTCAGGCCAAATTCCTGTCCGCGCCCGAGGAAGTTCCGTTCCTCAAGCCGGATGGCGATCCCGAAACCGTCGGAAACCGAGTAGCTGCCGCCCAACGCCAGCGAACCGGTCGGCTGCTCCTGGACATCCACGTCCACGATCACCTGGCTGGGGCTGGACCCTTCGCGAGTTTCCACATCCGCGACCGAGAAGAAACCCAAGGCCCGGATACGTTCGGCACTCTGCCGGATTTCGCGCGGGTTGAAGGGGTCACCCTCGACCGTGTCGAACTGGCGCCGGATGACCCGGTCCAGAGTGGTCGTGTTGCCCTCGATGTCGATCCGTTCGACGAAAATGCGCGGGCCTCTGGTCAGCACGAACTGAACGTCCAGCGTCAGGTCACGGTCGTTGCGGGTCACACGCGGCTCAACGCGCAGAAAGTCGACGCCCTGCTTCAGGCCAAGACGCTCCTGCCGAGCGATCGAATTCTCAATCAGAGTTGGCGAATACGTAACACCGGGTTTGATCTTGAGGGCCTTCTGATACTCGGCCGCATCAACGCCCGGGATTTCGCTGACCGTCGAGATGTTGCCGAACGAGAATTTCTGACCTTCGGTGATGTTCATCACCAGATAGAAGGCGTCGCGCTCACGCGTGAACTCGACATTGGCGCTGTTGATCCGAAAATCGACATAGCCGCGCGACAGGTAGAAATCACGCAAAACCTGTTTGTCGAATTCGATGCGGTCGGCAATGAACGTGTCACCGCGCAGGAAGGTGCGCAGGATGTTGGCCTGCTTGGATTCAAGAACACGGCGCAGACGACGGTCGGAATATGCACGGTTTCCAACAAAGCTGACGCGCTCGATCTCAATCGTGGTGCCTTCGGCGACTTCAAAAACCAGATCCACCCGGTTGTCGCTGCGGCGGATGATCCGCGGAATGACAGTGGCCGACACACGCCCTTGCGCCGAGTAGATTTCGGCGATCTTGTCAGCGTCGGACTCCGCGACCTGCGGGGTGAACACCCGGCGAGGCTGCGACGAGATTGCCTGGATCAACACGTCGTCCTTGACGCGGCGATTGCCCTCGATGCTGATCTTGTTGATCGTCGGATACTCGGCGACCTCGATCACCAGAGTGTTCCCGCGCGGGGCCAATTCGACTGTCTCAAAAACACCACTGTCAAGCAAACGCTGGTACGCGTCATTCAACTGGCCCGCTGTGACTGTCTGACCCGGTGTGATTCCTGTCCGGGCGATGATGGTGGACGTCTCAATGCGACGGTTGCCCTGAACATCGAACGACGAAATCGTGTAGGTCTGGGCCTGGGCGGCTTGCGGTACCGCCGTAAAACTCATTGCCGCAAAGAGGAAAAAAATCGTTAGTGCCCGCCACAAAATGTTGCCGTGCGGTTGCGCAGTACCGCAGGATGTGCCCGCGCCTCTCCTGTAAGCCATTTTTGTCTCTACCTAGAATTTCGGACTTTAGAAGTTGAGTAGCCGCTCTGATGGGCCTTGTCAAAAGCACAAACGAAAAACGCGACCGGATCGGTCGCGCTCGGGTCGTTCAGCTGGGTATGGGGAATCACATACCGGCCAGATATGCGGCGCCGGCCAGTGCCAAAGCGGTCAGCCCAAAGCTGAGCAACGCGTCCCAGTTCAATACGAACAGGAAGCTGAAGCCTCGGTAGGAATTCCGCAATGCCTTGGTCATTGGTCACAGCCCGCTTGGTTGCATGTCTCGGCAAAATTACCCCAAACAGAATAGGTTTGAATTGAGGCAATTTTGCGACCGCAACGCGTCAATGCCGCCACAATCAGCAGAACAGGTCGTTGCTTACCGAGAAGATCATGAGGCTGAGAATCAACGTGATGCCCACCGCCATCAACAGTTGCAAAGCTCGGTCGCTGGGCGGTTTCCCCGCGACTGCTTCATAGGCATAGAAAACAAGGTGGCCCCCGTCCAATGCCGGGATTGGGAACAGGTTCAGCAAGCCTACAGCAGTGGACAGAACCGCGATGAAGAAGATGAAGCTCTGTGCCCCTTGGCTCGCCATCGCTCCTGAGGTTTCCGCGATACCAATGGGTCCGGACATGTTGCAGGTGCTGATCGCACCGGTGACCATGTGCCAAATACCGGACAGCGACCCCTCGATGATGCGGCCGGTCTGGATGACACCGCCATGCAGCGAGTCGACTAGACCCGCAGGTTCGGTCGCCGGCACCAGCATCATGCCGCCGACGATTCCAATCCGCCATTCGGTTTTGAAGCCGCCGTCCGCCTGCGGTTCATCCGTGCGACGCGGCGCCAGTGCAAATTCCAACTCGGCGCCGTCGCGCCAGACGTCCAGCAGAAGCACCTTTCCGTCCGAGCTTTCGACCTTTTCCTTAAGCTGTTCGAAGGCAAAAATCGGTTCGCCATCAACCGAGGTGATGACGTCGCCCGCCTGCAACTGGATATCCATCGCAGCACTACGCGGGGCGACCTGCTGGATCAAGGGCGGGAACAGCCACGGTGCCGACACGTCGAGGGTCTGGCCGTCGCGGATGACAGTGTATTCGAGAACCGGCTGCACCGGCAGCGCTTCGGTAAACTCGGTCCAAGCCCCCTCCTGATCGAAATCAGGCGTGGGGATGCCGGCGATCGCAACGATTTCGTCCCCCTCCTGAAGCTCCTGCACGGTGCCCGGCAGAGGTTTCAGCGATCCGACCGTCAGTGGCTCGCGGGTCACGCCTTGCGACCAGAAGATCAAGCCGAAGACAAGGATCGACAGAACGAAATTGAAGACCGGCCCGGCCGCAACCGTGGCAGTCCGCGCCCAAAGCGGTGCGCCATGCATCGTTCGACGCAATTCCTCGGGGCTTTGCGTGGTGATTTCGGCCATCGTCTCGGTGTCCTTGCCCGAGGCCGCATTGGCATCGCCCAGGAATTTCACGTAGCCGCCAAAAGGCAGCAGAGCGATCTGCCATTTGGTGCCGCGTTTGTCCATTCGGCTCCATAGCACCGGACCAAACCCCAACGAGAACACCTCGGCATGGATCCCGGACCAGCGGCCAACGATGTAATGCCCGTATTCATGCACCGCCACGATGACGGACAGCGCCACGACGAATGCGGCAATCGTATAGACCAGCCCACCAAATTGCGGGATCAGCGAGAGTATGTCCAAAATTCTATCCTGCTCTTCGTAGTACGGCGTCATCCACCCATTGACGTGCCAGATGGTCCGTTTTCAGGACGTTATCAAGGGTCAAAGGGGCATCAATAAGGCCGCCTGCATCGTCGAAACGGTCCAGAACGGCGGCCACGGCGTCGGTCATGTCCAGAAAGCCGATGCGTTGACCGATGAAATGATCCAACGCACGCTCCTTGGCGGCGTTGAAGATCGCGCCTGACAGGCCACCGCGCCGCATGACCTCGCGGGCCAGCCGCAAGGCCGGGTAGCGCGCCGGGTCCGGATCACGAAAACGCAGCTGACCCAACTTGGCCAAGTCCAGGCGCGGCACAGGCAGGTCGCGCCTTTCGGGCCAATGCAGAGCATAGCCGATCGCGTGCCGCATATCAGGCGCGCCCAAATGCGCCATCACTGCGCCATCGCGAAATCCGACCAGAGCATGCACGATGGATTCCGGGTGAACCACAACCTCGATCTGGTCAGGGTTGATCCCGAAAAACTCTTTGGTCTCGATCACTTCCAACGCCTTGTTGAACATCGAGGCGCTGTCGATTGTTATCCGCTGTCCCATGTCCCAATTGGGGTGGCTCGAAGCTTGCTCGACCGTAGCGCCGGCCAGCTTCTCGACCGGCCAGTCGCGAAAGGCGCCGCCGCTGGCAGTGATGATGATGCGTTCGACCGCATCCATGTCTTCACCCACAAGCGCCTGAAAGACCGCCGAATGCTCGCTGTCGACAGGCAGCAGACGCGCGCCATGGCGTTCCGCGGTTTCCAGAACAAGCGGGCCGGCACACACCAGCGTTTCCTTGTTTGCCAAGGCCAGGGTCGCGCCCTGCTTCAAAGCCTCAAGCCCCGGCGCCAAACCGGCCGAGCCAACAATGGCGGACATGACCCAGTCTGCTGGGCGAGCGGCCGCTTCGATCAGCGCGGTTGCGCCCGCGGCAGCCTCGATCCCTGTGCCGGACAATGCATCACGAAGATCATCCAGATGCTGGTCAAAGGCGGTTACTGCCACTTCAGCGCCCAGCCGGCGGGCGTCCTGCGCCAACTGCCGGACATTCGCCCCGCCGGTGACGGCGACCACCTTGTAATCCTCCGGGGCCCGAGCAATCAGATCGATCGTATTCTGGCCAATCGATCCGGTCGCGCCGAATATCGAAACCTTTCGCATCAGATTTCCCCGGGCGAATAGACCAGCGACGCGATCAGAACCATCAGCGATGCACCCATCATGCCGTCAAATCGATCCAGAAAACCGCCATGTCCTGGCACCAGGTTCGAGCTGTCTTTGACCCCGAACCGCCGCTTGACGGCGCTTTCCACGATATCACCGGCCTGGCTGGCCATCGAGGCCAGGACCGAAACCAAAACAAACCGATAGCCAAACCCGGCATACGCGGCAACGGCTGCGCCCACCAGCGCGGCTGCCACCCAGCCGCCCGCCGTGCCCGACCAGGTTTTCTTGGGGCTGACCCGCGGCCAGAACTTCGGGCCACCGAACGTCTTTCCCACAAAGTAACCAGCTACGTCCGTGGCAACGACGACCAGGATCAACCAGACCATCCAGCCAAACCCCATCGTCTCGCGGATCTGGATGAACCCGTAACCCGCACAGGCAATCCACATGGCAAACAGCACGTAGATCCCGCGTGAGTGCGAGACCTGCCCTGCCCCGACCAGTGCGGGCGCGATCAGAAAGGGCAGTTTGTAGAGCGGCGGAACATGATAGCTGAGCATGACGGCAACGCCGGTCAGGATTCCCAACTGAACCGCGACGCCCATCCGATCGGAATCGATCATGCGAACCAGTTCCCAGGTCATCAGACCGCACGCTGCGGCAACAAATGTCTCGAACCATAGTCCGCCCAGCCAAACCTCGACCGCTCCAATAGCGACCAGTACCAGGGCAGACAACACCCGGGTGGTGAGGTCGGACCATCGGCCGTCCGTCATGCCGGAACTGCTCCGAACCGGCGTTCGCGCGACCCGAAGCTCTTGCACAGCCGTTCCAGCTCGGCCGCGGTGAAGTCGGGCCAGAGCGTGTCGATGAATTCGTATTCCGAGTAAGCGGATTGCCAGAGAAGGAAATTCGATATCCGCGCCTCGCCGCTGGTGCGAATGACCAGATCGGGGTCAGGCAGGACGCGCGTGTCCAGATATCTGGGCAGCGTTTCCTCGTCGACATCTTCTGGCCGCAGGTTGCCTGCGGCAACGTCCCGCGCCAGCCGCTTGGTTGCCCGGGCCACTTCGTCCCGACCACCATAGTTGAGAGCGACGGTCAGGTGGACAAGGTCATTGTCGGACGTCTCGCGCTCCAACGTGTCCATCAACTCGATCAGTTTGGCATCCAGCCGCACCCTGTCGCCGATGAATCGGACACGGATACCGTTTTGGGCCAGGGTTCGGGTTTCCTTGATGATGTAGCGCTTGAACAGGCTCATCAAACCGGCAACCTCGACCTGGGTCCGTTTCCAGTTTTCCGTCGAGAAGGCAAAAATCGTCAGGTACTTGATCCCCAGCCCCGGGCAGGCTTCGACCACTTCGCGCACCCGACGGGCACCGGCGTGATGCCCGTACAGCCGTGGCCGGCCGCGCGCCTGGGCCCACCTACCGTTGCCATCCATGATGATGGCCACGTGACGCGGACCACAGGGGGGCTCGTTTTGGGGATCAGCGGGCATGGCTTGCGCTCAAACCTGCATGATTTCGGCCTGCTTGGCCTCAAGGGCCGCATCTACGGCCTTGATCATCTGGTCGGTCAGTTCCTGAACCTCGGTTTCCCAGAACTTCTGATCGTCTTCCGACAGGCCGTCGGCCTTGGCTTTCTTGATCTGATCCATGCCATCGCGGCGCACGTTGCGAATGGCAACGCGGGCGTGTTCGGCGTATTGCCCGGCCACTTTGCCCAGCTCGCGGCGGCGCTCTTCGTTCAGCTCGGGGATAGGCAGCATGATGATCGTTCCGTTCAGCTGCGGGTTGATGCCCAGTCCGCTTTCCCGGATCGCCTTTTCCACTTTGCCGACCAAGGACTTGTCCCAAACATTCACGGTGACCATGCGCGGCTCGGGAACGTTTACAGTGCCGACCTGGTTGATCGGTGTCATCGACCCATACGCATCCACCATAACCGGCTCGAGCATCGAAGCCGACGCACGCCCGGTGCGCAGCGACGCGAATTCGGTTCTGAGGTTGGCCATCGCGCCATCCATGCGGCGTTTCAAATCATCGGTGTCCAGTTCAAAATCGTCAGACATGCTGCTCACTCCCCGTCTTCAGGTGATGTTGGAATGGCTCTTACGCCATCGCACCTGGGATGTATAGCAATCATGATCGGGAAATGTGGCAATGACCAGAGTTGTTTCCGCGAAAAAACCGATCCCCCAAACAAAAAAGACCGACCCTGTGGCGGGCCGGTCTGGCACAGAAAAAACTAAGGCTCAGGCGTTCAGGTCAACGACCACGCGTCCCTTGACCTGACCGTTGAGGATGTCGGCACCCAGCTTCGGAAGATCATTCAGAGTGGCCGGCTGAATCATCGCTTCCAGCTTGTCCATCGGCAGATCCGAAGCCACCCGCTGCCAGGCCCGCAGTCGGTTGTCGAACGGCTGCATCACGCTGTCGATACCCAACAGGTTGACTCCGCGCAGCAGGAACGGAATGACGGTCGCCGGCAAGCCCGCGCCACCGGCCAGACCGACCGCTGCCACTGAGGCGCCATACTTCATCTGACCCAGAACGCGCGCCAGCATTGCGCCCCCGACGGCATCAACGCAGCCAGCCCAGGTTTCGCTTTCCAGCGGACGTTTGGTGGTTTCGTTCAACTCGTCACGCGGCACGATCGACGTCGCACCAAGCGCCTTCAGATAGCCTTCGGTTTCAGGCCGCCCGGTCACTGCCGCAACTTCGTATCCCAGATTGGCCAAAATCGCCGTGGCAACCGAGCCGACGCCCCCGGCTGCACCGGTTACCAGAACCGGCCCGCGGTCGGGCGTCAGACCGTGATCTTCCAGCGCCATCACCGCCAGCATCGCGGTAAAACCGGCAGTTCCCACGGCCATGGCCCGGCGCGTGCTCAACCCCTCGGGCAGAGGGACGAGCCAATCGGCCAGCGCGCTGGCCTTCTGGGCGTATCCACCCCAATGCGCCTCACCCACGCGCCAACCGGTCAACACCACTTTGTCGCCGGGCTTGTACCTGTCGTCTGAGGATTCTTCGACAGTTCCGGCATAGTCGATCCCGGGCACATGCGGGTAATTTCGGACCAGACCGCCGCCCTTGGGCGACATGCACAAACCATCCTTGTAGTTGACGGTCGAGAACTCGACGGCCACACGTACTTCACCATGCGGCAAGTCATCTTCCGAGATCTGCTTGATCACCGGGCTGGCCAGTCCGCTTTCCTCGTCCTTTTCCATCACCAAAGCGTTGAACATATTCCAATTCCTTTCATTGACCGTGGCCCGATCGATCTCTCATCTGGCCCAAATGCTTCCCGGGCGCGTCCCGCGCGCCCTTCCCGGCTCAAATCCAGAACTTGTCCTGCACGATTGCAGTCCGCATTCCAGACGGCGTTTCGACTTCGACCTGCGTTCCCGGATCCCAATGGCTCAGCCGCAGCATACCGATCGACACGTTGGTTTGAAAATCCGGCGACCAGGTAGCCGAGGTCACCTGGCCCACACGCTTGCCGCCGCCATAGACCGGCCACGGCCGATCACAGGGGGGCACCGCGTCGCCCTCGATCGCGATCGGGCGGATTTGCTGAACCGGCCCCTCTTTGGCCACCCGCAACAGCGCATCCCGCCCGATGCAGCCAATGGCCGTATGCGTGTTGCAGAACTTGCCCAACCCGCATTCATGGGGAGTGTTGTCATCGGTCATGTCATTGCCGTAAGACAGCAACCCGCCCTCGATCCGCTCGATCAGGTTGGGGCAGCCCGCCCGAACCTGCAGGTCCTCTCCGGCGGCGAAAAGCGCATTCCACAAGGGCATGCCGACGTCGCCGCCTTCGACATAGATCTCGAACCCGCCCTGTTTGGAATAGCCCGACCGCGCAATCGCCAGATCACGCCCCTCGAACTGGAACATGTCGAACTTGAAGAAGCGGATATCACGCACCCGGTCGCCAAAGACCCGCGCCATCAGGTCATCCGAGTTGGGTCCCTGCACCGCCAAGGGCGACACGTCTGGTTCATCCACCAGAACATCCAGCCGATATCCGTTGGCCAAGCCTTTAACCCACAACAGCAAATCGCTGTCTGCGATCGAAATCCACCAGCGGTCATCCGCCAGTTTCACCGCCACGGGATCGTTCAGCATTCCCCCGGTTTCGTCCACGATCGGCACATAGTAGCACTGGCCCGGCAGCATGCCGCGCAGGTCGCGCGGGGTCAGCATCTGCATCAGCCGCGCCGCATCGGGACCGCGCAGTTCGACCTGCCGCTCGCATGATACGTCCCAGACCTGCACGTGGGTTTTGAGATGCCGATAGTCGGCCTCGACGCTTTCAAATACCGTGGGCAGCAACATCCGGTTGTACACGGTATAACCTTTGACACCGGCCGCCTCGACCCCGTCGGAGAACGGCGTGCGCCGCAGCCGGCGCGACAAAGAAATCTGTGGCACTTAGACCTCCTCGGGCAAGAAAACGAGATCACTGACCGGGGCCCCAGACCCGGCCTCGGTCAGCATTTTGTGGATTTGTCCCCGGTGATGCGTTTGATGATTGAAAAAATGCATCACACACACGGCGTAAGGTAATGTAATGTCTTCTTCTTTTGCCGCGGAATACCAGGTGAACGGACCCGAGATTGGCTCGTCGCCCAGAGTTTCAACCCAAGCATCGATCCGCGCATCGATGGTCTCGCGCAGTGGAAGCCAGTGCGCCAGATCCGGGCACAGGTGGACGCTTTCGTGAATACCGCCGCCCTTGCGGTGCGGATTGCTATCAGGCCCCGGACCTTTGTCGAACCGCGACATCCAAATCCAGTCGCCCCACAGCAGATGGTTGGCAGTCCCCAGGATCGACCCGAAAAACGCACCGCGCTCCCGGGTCAACTCCTCGGGCGAAAGCTCTTGAAGAAAGCCCGCCAACTGGCTGTTCTGCCAGCGGTTATAGCGGGCCATCTGCTGTGCATAGGCGCCGGTGATCATCACTTGGGTCCGTGCCAGTCGATCGGGCAGATTTCGGCAGATTTGCCGCCGAAATCCCAGACACGACCATAATCGCGCACCTTCGACTTGGTGCCACGCGCCACGATGATGTCCGGGCCCATCCAATACTTGGAATTGGACACCATGACCGGATGCTCGGGATCTTTGCCTGCCAGCATCTCGATCTCACCCTGGATCTTGCGGCCGATGACGATGCGGCGTTTGTTGCCGTCGCGCTCGATCTGCACCGGAGCACGCTCGGCCCCGATGATTTCACTCACCAGCATCGTGAACAGCCCAGTGGTGCCACCGGCCTGCCCGCTGAAAATCTGCAACAGGCCGTTGTACGCCTTGCCACTTGCGCGCTCATCCACGTAAGCGGCAACCTTCCACTGGCCTTCGCCCATCCGGCCAGGAATATCGACCAGCAGACCGACGTTCAGACCTGACAGGTCCTCACCTTCATAGTGTCCCTCGTCAATGATCACGCCCATCCACGCATGACAATGCCCTTCGGTCGGAGGGTGCGCCCCCAGCGAAACCACGCAGGGGCAGAACACGTCGCAGGAGCAGTTCAGGATAAGCTCACCCTTGATGGCCCAGTCCGTCGGGCTCATCTCGCGGCGCTTGGGATTTGGCATCCGGCTGTCAATTCGCTGACTGACCGGCAGCTTGTCGGCATCGGGTTTTCTGTTTTTTGCCATCGGCTTATCCTCCGTATGCAATTGGGTAGATCAGTAGCCCAAGGCCACCTGCAATCAAAGCGAAACCCAGCGGCCGTGTCAGAACATGACCGATCTGGGGCAATTTCTCCAACACCATGAACAGGGTCGCCAAGCCCATCCACAGCAGGCTCATCACGCCTCCGACAAAGCCAAGCGCCATGAACCCCCAGCAGCAGCCGACACAAAAGGCGCCCAGCCCAAGGCCCATACGCAGACCGCCAGAAAAGCCGGTGCGCCAGTGTCCAAGGAAATAGGTCATGGGTGCATGACACACCCCGTGGCACACTTCCTTGGCGCGCGTGAATTGAAAGGCACCGACGGCAATCAGAAGACCGGCAGCAAAGAGCGGAGACTTGGCAATGCCCAGCATGTCGATCACGCCCCCGAACAGCAAAGCCAGCTGAACACCTGTGATCAACGCGGCGAACCCGGCCCAGACTACGAAATAGCCCAACAGAACGCCGACCCACCCAAGCCTTGTTCCATTGGCGCTCTGGATCAAATCCTCATAGCTTTTCAGTGTCGGAACCAACGTCGGAAGCATCATCGCGGCCATCATGATCGCCCACATCACGAACAGCGGGCCGAACTCGGCCATCGGCATGTACATGTCCATGCGGGGATCCATCGCACGCATCGCCTCGGCCATTGGCCCGGGTCGGCCAATCCAATCGACGCCCATGTCGCGGCTCATGGTGTACATCACCCACCAGGCCCACAGGATCAGGACGAAAAAGCCCAGCCACAAACCACTGCGTAGAAGTGCCCGACTCATGTTCCCTCCCGACTCGGTGCTTGCTTTTCAAATGTCAGACTTTTAAATGTCAGACAAATAAATTTTTCACGGCGGCCTGCAGAAGATGAAAATCGATCCCCAGAAAAGCACCGACCTGTCCGCGCAGATCGCCCAGGCCATCCGCGATGCCATCGTATCAGGAGAGCTGATCGTGGACGAGCGCCTGCCCTCGGAATCCGAGCTTGCGGACCAGTTCCAGGTGTCGCGCCCCACCGTGCGCGAGGCGCTGAAACGGCTGGCGGCGCAATCGCTGATCCGTACCCAGCGCGGCGCGACGGGGGGTGCCTTCGTCAACCGGCTGAGTTTCCAGGACGCCTATTCTCAGCAGATCACGACTTCGACGCTGTTGCTGTCGATGAACGAGGTCAGCTTCGACACCGCCTGCGAGGCCCGCTATGCGTTGGAACGGGCTTGCGCGCCCCTGTCGGCCCAGCGGCGCACCGCCGATCAATTGGCCACCATGCGCGCGGAAATCTTCCGTCAGGCTCAACCCGGTCTGACGGATGAGGCCTTCTGCGCCTCGGACGTGGCCTTTCACCGGGCGCTGGTGGATGGTGCGGGCAACCCTGTCCTGTCCTATCAACTGGCCGGAGCCGTCGAGGCGATGCAGCCCCTGATGAACATGATCACCTTCACCGCCCGCTCGCGCGAGGAGATCATCCGCCTGCACAGCAAGATCGCCGACGCGCTGGAGGCGCAGGACGCCGAGACCGTCGACGCCGCGCTGGTCGAACTGGAAACCTACACCCGCCGCCTGGCCCATGATGTGGCCGAACGTCGGCGGAAACCGGCCTGAAGACACTCTGAATTCTTCTTGACGCATCACATCAACGGAAAGGACACTCGAGCAGGCAGACCATCATCCGGCGGGAAGACCGGCACTCTCAATAAAATTGATTTTCAATGACTTACGGGAGGACGTTATGAACAAAAGACCGGATCCAACATTCTATCCATCCGCCAAGATGGCCATGGAGGCCCCGCCCGAAACCTTGGCCTTCACGCTGATGCTCAGCCCCGATTTTTCGCAGCCCGATGGCTTGGCGGTTGTGAATGTCGACCCAACTTCGGGCGATTACGGAAAGATCGTTCACAAGGTGATGATGCCCAACAAGGGCGACGAGTTTCACCATTTCGGATGGAACGCCTGCTCCTCGGCCCTGTCTCCGCTGACCGGCCACGCTTTTCTTGAGCGCCGGTACCTGATCATCCCCGGTATCCGTTCCAGCCGGATCCACGTGATTGACGTGAAAGAGCCGCTGAAGGCCAAAATTCACAAGATCATCGAACCCGAAGAAGTCTTTGCAAAGACGGGATATTCCCGCCCCCACACGATCCATTGCGGACCCGAAGGCATCTATGTCAGCACCTTGGGCGGTGGCGGGCCGGATGGCACCGATGGACCTCCGGGCATCTTCATCATGGATTGCGAGACCTTCGACATCATCGGGCGTTACGAGATCGAGCGCGGCGTGCAGGACAAGCACTATGATTTCTGGTGGAACCTGCCGCGTGACTACATGGTCAGTTCCGAATGGGGTCTGCCCCCGCAATTCGAAAACGGGATCGTGGCCGAAGATCTTCTGTCGAACAAATATGGCCACCGGATCCATTTCTGGAACCTGCGCGACCGCACCAACATCCAGACCATCGATTTGGGCGAGAACCACCAGATGGCGCTGGAAATCCGGCCGGCGCATGACCCGGTCAAGCAATACGGGTTCTGCGGTGTGGTGGTCGACACCACCAATCTTCAGGGCGCAATCTTTACCTGGTGGCGCAACAAGGATGGCAGTTTCGAGGCCAAGAAGACCATCACGATCGACCCGCAACCCGCTGATCCGGATGATCTTCCCGATCTGCTCAAAGGGTTCTCGGCGGTGCCGCCTCTGGTGACCGACATCGACCTGAGCTTGGACGACAAATACCTGTATGTCGCGTGCTGGGGCACCGGTGAAATGCACCAATACGATGTCTCGGACCCGATGAAGCCCAAGCTGGCCGGCAAGGTCGAGATCGGCGGAATCGTCAAGAAAACCAAGCATCCCAACGGCAAGGACTTTGGTTATGGCCCGCAGATGGTCGAGATCAGCCGTGACGGCAAACGCGTCTACTGGACCAATTCGCTCTATTCCACATGGGATGACCAATTCTATCCTGGCGATCGCGGCGCTGCGATGGTCAAGGCGGATGTAGGCGAAAAAGGCGGCCTGACACTGGACAAGGATTTCTGGGTGGATTTTCCGAAAGGGTATCGCAGCCACCAGATCCGGCTTGAGGGAGGAGACTGCTCCACCGACAGTTTCTGCTACCCTTCGGTCTGAATTGGACGTCTTGATGACATCGACGGCCGGCCTCTGGCTGGCCGTTGTTCTGAGCGGTGCCTATCACGGGTTGAACCCCGGTATGGGCTGGCCGTTGGCCGTGTCGGCGGCATTGATGGAGCAACGCCAATCCGCTCTCTGGCGCGCGTTGGCAGCGCTGGCGGGCGGGCATTTTGTGGCGATGCTGGGTGTTTTGCTGCCCTTTGCGCTGATGACCATCCTTGTAGACTATCAGCGCGAAATCCGGATCGGAGCGGCCCTGATCGTGATCGCTATGGGCCTCTACATCGCGATCACCCGGCGCCACCCACGGTTTCTGGCGCGCGTACCGCCCAGTCGGCTGGCGCTGTGGTCGTTTCTGGTGGCGTTGGCGCATGGTGCGGCGCTGATGCTGGTCCCGATCTATCTGGGCCTGTGCGGGCTGGACGAGCTGGATACCGGCCACAGAGCCGTGTCAGAGATCATGGGCACCAATGGCCTGCTGGTCCTGGCTGTGGCCGCGGTCCATACGGGCGCTATGATGCTGGGCGGCGGTGCGCTGGCCTTCGCGGTCTATCGCTGGCTGGGCCTGCAGTTTCTGTCTCGCAGCTGGTTCAACCTGGAAATGGTCTGGGCGCTCAGCCTGATCCTTGTGGGGGTGCTCGGCCTCTGGGCCGCAATCTGAGGTCTTCCCCCTGCCCCGAAACAGATTAGGTTCGACGGGCAGGCATTTGAAAAGCGAGGCCCCAATGACCGGAATACTCAACATCATCGCAGCCCTTCTGACCATCGGCTTTGGCCTGTTCGGCTTTCTGGCTCCGGCCTGGACGGCGGCCTCGCTGGACCTTGCGCCCACCAACAGCACGATGGGCCTCAGCGAGATGCGGGCCTCGGTCGGCGGGCTGTTTGTCGTGACCGGCATCGCCGTATTGTGGCTGAACCACCCGATGGCCTACGCGATGTTGGGCGTGGTCTATGCGGGCGCGGCGCTGGGTCGGTTCGTGTCGGTTCTGCTGGACAATCCCCCCTTGGCCAAGGCGCTGACCTTCGGCGGAATCGAATTAGTGCTGGCAATCTGGTTGATTGCCGCCAACCTGACGAAGCCCGCGTGAAAGGTTGGAAAAATCGCCATGATCCCGCGCTTTGGGGGTTTGCATCCGCAAATATCCTCACCTATATAAATCCTGTCCTTCGGGACTATGGACATAAACGCGCTCGTAATAAGCGGATCGGACCCGGGGGCGGTACCCGGCGGCTCCACCATACATCCTTCATTTGGGGATCATGGGGCCGAAACAGGATCGACGAACGTCTAAAGGGGTTAGCTTTGTCTCGGCTGTCTGCCACCGTTACCGGCGAAAACAGTACAATTGCAAATGACAATCGTGCTCCGGTTGCAGTTGCTGCGTAAGCAGTAACCAGACCGAAACTTAAGTCCTTGCGCCTAGCCGCGTAAGGCGGGGTTCGCAGGTACCTGGCAACAGAAACCTGCATTTCCCTGGATTTTGTCTGAGTTTTTGCGCCGAATTTGGCCGCTATTCAGAAACTGTTCACTCCTGTCATTCAAAGTAGCGGAAGACAGACAGGAGAGTTGGGATGACTAATTCAGAGATACTCAGAGCCTGGTATTCCGAGGTCTGGGAAAAAGGCAATATTGACGCGATCGACCAGTATTTTGCCCCGGAAACGATGGCCGAAGGGCTGATACCCGAAATGCAGGTCGGGGCGGACGACTTTCGCGACCTGGTCATGGCCTTTCGGCACGTTCTGGGCGAAATCCAGGTGGACTTGCCCAAAATTATCGAAAACGGCGATTGGGCGTCGGCCGTTCTGCATGTGCGGACCTCGCGGGCGGACAACGGCGCGCCCTTGGAGGTCACAGGCCAAGTTATGGCGCGCTTCAAAGGTGACAAGATGGTCGAAGCCTACAACCAGTTCGACTTCGTTTCCCTGTTCGAACAGCTCGGCCAGTTCCCGCAGGATACCTTGCCCGTTTGCATGACAGGGCAACGGCTGGACTGGGCCTGAACCGGTTCTTGACCGCGCGTGCTGACCCCGAGTAGCAAGAGCACACGGGGTCAGCATGTGAACGCCCTGCCCGGCGGCAGCCCGGGTTCGCATGTCTCCAAATCCAAAGGGGCACATGCCATGGCTGCGCAATTTCCAATGATCGCTGGTGGTCGGATCGGCACCTATGCTCCGAATATCGGATGGAGCCGCCCGAGGACCGCCGAAACCGGCGCATGCAGGGCGGATCCCCTGTAGTGAACCCCCCACTGTCAGAACTGGTCCGGGTGTTCGGCCGCATCGGCCTCCTCTCATTTGGTGGCCCAGCGGCACAGATCTCATTGATGCACCAGGAATTGGTCGAACGGCGGCCATGGTTGGATGAGCAGAGCTTTCTGCGCGCGCTGTCGTTGTGCATGTTGCTGCCCGGCCCCGAAGCCATGCAACTGGCCACCTATGCCGGTTGGCGGCTGCGGGGCGTGCCGGGCGGGCTGATTGCCGGCGGCCTGTTCGTTTTTCCCGGAGCGCTGGTGATAGCCGTGCTGGTCGGCCTGTATGCCGCCTACGGAGACCTTCTCCTGGTCCAGGCTGCATTCCTCGGGATCAAGGCCACGGTTATCGTGATCGTTCTCCAGGCGGTGCTCAATCTTTCTCGCAAAACTCTATCTGGGGCAGAGCCCGGGATTCTTGCGATACTGGCGTTCCTGGCGATCTTCGCTCTGAATCTATCTTTCCCCCTGATCATTCTGGCTGCGGCTGTCTGGGGCTATTCACGTAAGCCTTCAGAGCAGCCTTCGGTGTCACAGAATGTCGATCCCGCATTGGCTCGACCCGTGCGGACCGCAGCACTCTGGCTGGTTCTATGGTTGGCTCCGCTGGTGTTGTTGACCCTTTTCGGCCAGACGTTGCTAAGCGATCTGGGCTGGTTCTTTGCACGATTGGCAGTAGTCACTTTCGGCGGGGCCTATGCGGTTCTGGCCTACATGACCCAGACGGTCGTCGAGAACTATCAATGGATCTCTACCGATCAGATGATCGATGCGCTGGGACTGGCAGAAACCACCCCCGGCCCATTGATACTGGTCACGCAATTCGTCGCCATGCTCGCCGGGCAGTTGGCGGGCGGGATGTCCCTTGCGCTGGCAGCCGGGGTCGTTGCGCTGTGGGCGACCTTCGTTCCGTGCTTCCTGTGGATATTCGTTGCCGCGCCTTACTTGGACGTCATAGCACAAAGACCAAGACTGTCGGGCGCATTGCGCGCAATTACCGCGGCGGTCGTCGGTGTGATTCTCAACCTGTCGGTGTGGTTCGGACTGCATGTCCTGTTTGGAACCATCGGAGAAGTCCAGATTGGTCCGATCTCACTACCCATTCCGGTTTTTTCGACCTTGCACATCGCAGCCGTTGGATTGACATGCCTTGCCGGAGTCTTGATTTTCATAAGAAAAACCGGTCTGGCAATGACGCTGGGCATCATGATAGGAGCAGGCGCAATCCTGCATCTGGTTTGAACAATCAGACGCAACCCGCTCTTTCGTTTCCGATCAAATCCCTTATGCTTGGGGTAACCACTTTCGAGGATGACACATGTCGCAAGGCATTGACTACGGCAACTTGATGCACACCGCTATGCGCGGGCTGATCAAGACTGTTCTGAAGCGCGTTTCCGAAACCGGATTGCCCGGCGCGCACCATTTCTTCATCACGTTCGATACCCGTGAGCCCGGCGTCGAAATCGCTGACTGGCTGCGCGAACGCTACCCTGACGAGATGACGATCGTGGTGCAGCACTGGTTCGAGAATCTCGAGGTTGGCGAGGACGGATTTGCCATCACGCTGAATTTCGGTGACGCTCCGGAGCCGTTGTATATCCCCTATTCGGCCATCCAGACCTTTGTCGATCCCTCGGTCGAATTCGGCCTGCGCTTCGAAAGCTCGGACGAAGAGGATGAGGACCCAGCGGAAATCGATGCCGAGTCGATCGAGGTCGAACCCGAAGACGAGCCGCATCATGATGCGGATATCGTATCGCTGGACAGCTTCCGCAAGTAATTCGCATCCATTGGACAAGGCTTCGCTTTTTTCGGCGGAGCCTATTGTTTTTTCAGGAATGTTTCGACCGAGCGCGACTTCTGTCCATCTCTAAACCGAGAAAAGGATAGGTTCAGCCCACCCTCGGCCAGCGTCCGGTCATATTGCTGCAATTCGTACCCACCATCCTCATCTATGAACAGCGAGAAGACGGTCAGCGTTTCCCCTTCGATCCGCCCCCAGACAAAAGGCTCACCCTTCATTGGGTCCAACGGAACCTCATGACCGAAGACATTCCGCTTCATGGCTGCGGAATAGATGTTGTTCCTATCAGAAGGTCGGAACTCGACCGAAAAGCTTTGTTCTTTCACCCGACCGTCGGCTTTGTAGGTGGTAGTCTTCCATTTGACCACGAACCCTTCGCCGGTCTCTGCGATCGAAACGCTCATGTCGCGCGGGGTCGACGACCCGTCCGCATCCACCACGTCGGCAGATCCGACATAGTCGCCGACAAAGGGACCGATGTCCTGCGCCCATCCAGGAGACGCCAACAATAGCCCAATCGCCAGTACCGACAGCCATCGGGCCATTTGCGCGAAAGATGAGGTCCGGTCTGAGCGATTCATGGTTCTTTCTCCGCGGTTGCCTTCTTTATCTTAGCTCAGCCGGGGTCGGGCACAATGGTACGGGCCTGTGACCGACCCAGAAAAGTGACGCACACCGCATGGCTATACCTTTTTTGCCCTTCGGACTAAGGTGCGCGCAACTGGCCGATTGAACCATAGCTTAGCTGCGGTTAAACGGCATGCGACTGCATACCAGACGGAGTGACAGATGTCTCAGACCCGCACCGAATCCGACAGTTTTGGCCCGCTCGAGGTTCCTGCCGACAAGTATTGGGGGGCGCAGACGCAGCGCTCGATCATGAACTTCCCCATCGGATGGGAGAAGCAGCCCGTCGCCATCGTGCGCGCGCTGGGCGTGGTCAAGAAGGCCTGCGCCATGCAGAACAAGGCCACGGGCAAGCTGGACGCACGCATCGCCGACGCCATCATCCAGGCCGCCGGCGAGGTGATCGAGGGCAAGTTCGACGACAATTTCCCTCTGGTCGTCTGGCAGACCGGATCAGGCACCCAGTCGAACATGAACGCCAACGAGGTCATCGCGAACCGCGCGATCGAGATCCTGGGCGGCGTGATCGGCTCGAAGGATCCGGTGCACCCGAACGATCACTGCAACATGGGACAATCATCGAACGACACCTTCCCCACCGCCATGCATATCGCCACCGCTATGAGCGTGCGTGACGTGCTGCTGCCGGGGCTGGAAAAGCTGGCCGCCGGGCTCGGGCAGAAGTCGGCGGAATTCAAGGACATCATCAAGATCGGCCGCACTCACACGCAGGACGCGACCCCGCTGACCCTGGGCCAGGAATTTAGCGGCTACGCCCACCAGATCCGTCAGGGCATCGCCCGTGTGAATGCTGCCATGCCCGGCATCTACGAGCTGGCGCAGGGCGGCACCGCCGTCGGCACCGGGCTGAACACCCAGAAAGGCTGGGCCGAGGCCGTCGCCGCCAACATGGCCGAAATCACCGGCCTGCCCTTCGTAACCGCGCCCAACAAATTCGAGTCGCTGGCCGCTCATGACGCCATGGTGTTCCTCTCGGGCGCCTTGGCCACCGTCGCGGGCAGCTGCTACAAGATCGCCAACGACATCCGCTTCCTCGGCTCGGGGCCGCGTTCGGGTCTGGGTGAACTGATCCTGCCGGAGAACGAGCCCGGATCGTCGATCATGCCAGGCAAGGTCAACCCGACCCAGGCCGAGGCGCTGACCCAGGTCGCCGCCCACGTCATGGGCAATGACGCTGCGATCAAGTTCGCCGGCAGCCAAGGCCATTTCGAGCTGAACGTCTACAACCCGATGATGGCCTACAACCTGCTGCAGTCGATCCAGCTGCTGGGCGACGCGACCGACAGCTTTACCGAGCGCATGCTGCTGGGCACCAAGGCCAACGAGGCGCGCATCGACAAGCTGATGAAGGAATCGCTGATGCTGGTTACTGCCCTGGCCCCCACCATCGGTTACGACAACGCCACCACGGTCGCCAAGACTGCGCACAAGAACGGCACCACGCTGAAGGAAGAGGCCATCAAGCTGGGCTTCGTCGACGAGGCAACCTTTGATGCCGTCGTGCGCCCCGAGCAGATGATCGGGCCCAAGGACTGATGGGCAAGCCGGTCAATCTAAACCGGTATCGCAAGGAAAAGGCGCGGGCCGAGAAAAAGGCCTGCGCCGACCGGAACGCGGCGGCGTTCGGGCGCAGCAAAGCAGACAAACAGCTGGACAAGGCCCGTACGGAAAAAGCCCGCCGCGATCTGGACAATCACGAGCTGGACGAATGAGCGGCCCGCCCGTCAAACGCTCGCTGACCCTCAAGGGACATAGAACCTCGGTCTCGCTCGAGGATGAGTTCTGGCAGGCGTTTCGGGACATCGCCAAGGCAAAAGGTATGCCAATCAATGTCTTGGCCTCGGAAATTGATGTCGCGCGCGACCCCGAGACTGGATTGGCGTCGGCCATTCGTGTCTTTGTTCTGAACTGGTACCGGTCACCCGATCGCAGCGCTTGATCTTATCCCCGTCGGTGTCTAGGCTGGATGTGAACAAAAGGGGTACATTTGATGCGCGATCTCGTGACCGGGCCGGATGGCCAACCGCGATGCGGCTGGTGTCAGGCCGCGCCGGAGTTCTTCGACTATCACGACAATGAATGGGGTTATCCGGTAGGTGACGACCAGCGTCTGTTTGAGAAGCTCTGCCTTGAAAGCTTCCAGTCCGGCCTCAGCTGGCGCACCATTCTGGCCAAGCGCGAGAACTTCCGGAAAGCCTTTTCCGATTTTGATTTCAACGTGATGGCCGGTTTTTCTGAAGCGGACGTTGAACGACTGCTGCAAGATGCCGGTATCATCCGCCATCGCGGCAAAATCGAGGCGGTGATCAACAACGCCCGCCGCGCACAGGAGCTGGTGGCCGAAACCGGCTCGCTGGCGGCCTATGTCTGGCGGTTCGAGCCCGAGACCCCTCCTGCGCCGCAGACGGCCTCGACTTCGCCCGAGTCGGTTGCCATGTCCAAGGATCTGAAAAAGCGCGGGTGGAAATTTGTCGGCCCCACCACGGTGTTTGCCTTCATGCAGGCGATGGGGCTGGTGAATGACCACGCCACCGGCTGCGCCATGCGCGAAAAAGCGGCACAGATGCGCCGCTCGTTCATCAAACCGGTCTGACCTCAGACCGAGGCGCGATAGATCTTGTCGATATTGCTGCCCAGGGCCGCGTTGAACTCGGCATCCGACTGCTGTTTCGACAGCCCCTCGGTCAGCGCGCGCGAGAAAGAGGCGATCATCTTGCCGTTCTGCGCCAGCAGGTCACAGGCCTCGTCGGTCGAATAGCCGCCCGACAGCGCCACTACCCGCAGAACCCGCGGATGATCGGCGGCCTCGCCATACAGATTGGCCTTGCTGGGCAGAGTCAGCTTCAGCATGACGTCCTGCCCCTCGTCCAACTCGTCGAGGTTCTTGAGGATTTCGGCTTTCAGGATCTCTTCCGCTTCGGCCTTGGTGTCCGACTTGATGTTCACCTCGGGCTCGATGATCGGAACCATGCCGGCGGCGATCACCTCGCGGGCCACGTCGAATTGCTGTTTCACCACGGCGGCAATGCCCTCGGCATTGGCCTCGTGGATGACCGAGCGTTCCTTGGTGCCGAACACACCTTCGGCCTTGGCCAGCGTCTCGGCCAGGCCCGGGATGGGCTTCATCAGCTGCACGCCGTCGGCGGTGTCCTCCAGCCCCTTGTCGATCTTGAGGAACGGCACGATGCCTTTGACCGACCACAGGTAATCGGCCACCTTGCGACCGTCGATTTCCTCGCTCAGCGTGCGTTCGAACAGGATCGCGCCGATCACTTTGTCGCGGGTGAAGTCATCGGCCAGGATGATCCGGGCGCGCATCTTCTGGATCTCGGCAAACATTTCCTCGTCCGAGCCATAGTCGGACGGCTGCACCCCGTACAACGCCAGCGCCTTGGGCGTCGAGCCGCCGCTCTGATCCAAAGCCGCGATAAAACCCGCACCGTTGATCATCTGTTCGCGTTGTTCAGCCTTGGACATAACACTTTCCCGTTCAGTAATGATTCCGCTTTTCCAACCGCATACAGCATGGCGCGGGGCGATGATAGTTTGTTAGCGCTCAACCACGCGCAGCCAAATTCCGTCGCGGGACCGGACCGTCAGATGCGCCACCGGGACCGGGGAGCGGCCCTCGACAGGTTCGAACCGGTATCGGCGCAGCAGGGTCGACAGGATCAACGGCCCCTCGACCATCGCAAACCCCGCCCCGGTACAGACGCGCGGCCCGGCCGAAAACGGGATGAAGGCCGCCCGCTGGCAGGCTTTGCCGTTTTCGGTCGCCCAGCGGGACGGGTCAAAGCTGTCGGGGTCCTCCCACAACCGTTCATGTCGGTGCAGGTGCCACGGGCTGAGCACGATCTGAGCGCCCTTGGGCACGTCGCGGTCGCGGAAACGTTCGGGGCATGTGGCCTCGCGCACCATCATCGGCACCGGGGGATAGAGGCGCAGCGCCTCGCGGAACACATCGCGGCTGATGCGCAGTTTGGACATGCTGGCAAAGCTAATTTCATCCTGCGCGCGGGCTTCCTTGGCCACGCGGTCCTGCCAGTCGGGATAGGCGGCCATCAGGTACAGCGTCCATGCCAGGGCCGAGGCGCTGGTCTCGTGCCCGGCCAGGAAAAAGATGGCGACCTGATCGATCATCTCATCGGTGTTGAAACACTGCCCGGTCAGGGGGTCGGGCGTGGTCATGATCTTGGTGGCCAGATCGTCGGGCGCGGTGCCGGCGGCGATCTGCGCATCCCGCTCGCGGGTCAGGCGGGCGATCAAGGCGCGGATTTCAACTGCCGCACAGCGGGTCTTGCGCGCGTGGAACCGGGGCACCCAGCCGGGCAGCGGCACGAAAGCCGCCAGGTTCAGCAGAGGTTGCTGCCGCTGATAGGCGCGGAACTTCTCGAACACCTGTGCGGCGATTTCGTGCTCGATAGGCACCGAGAACAAGGTGCGAAAGATCACGTCGGCGGCGGCATGGCTGGTGACCTCTTCGATCTCGACCGGCACGCCCGTCCTGTCGCGCAGGCGATCGGCGCAAGCCTCGGCCGAGGCCAGCATCGCGGGAAAGGTCTGTTTCAGCCGCCCGCCCTCGAAGGCCGGATCGATGATGCGGCGTTGGCGCTCCCAGGTCGCGCCGTTGGTCAGGAATACCGATTGGCCTAGCAGGGGCCGCAGGCCTTCGCTAATCCGGCCGGATTTCGGGAAATCCTGAGGACGGTGTTTCAGAACCCGGTCGATCAGCTCGGGCTGGTTGATCAGGTAGGACCGGAAGAACGGGGTGCGGAACTCGGCCATCCAGGCGCGGTACAGGCGTTGCGGCTGGGCCGACAGGATGTCACGCCGGAACAGGCGCAGGTATTGCCACAGAGATACCTTGTCCGGTCTGGCGGGCGGCTTGGGCGGGGTCATGCGCGCACCGTCCGGTACTTGGACACCGCCCGCTCGATCCGCGATTTCGACGGCGCCCGGCCGGCGAACCGAGCGCCCAGTGTCAGCGGGCCGGCCGTGATGCGGAAATAGTCATAGTCGCTAGGCCGGTCGAACGCGCAAAGATACTGGAAATGCAAACGGAAGAACCGCCAGCGCAACGCGGCCCAACGTTCGGGCGACAGGGTTTGCGTAAAAGCGGCTGACAGAACCAGCGGCCACCGCTTGCCCGGCCCGGCAACCCCGCTGACCGCAACCGGATCACATAGGGCAAAGGCGCAGCCATCCCCGGGTGCCGAGACATCGACCCATGTCAACTGCTCGGTCTGCGACAGAAATTGGAGGTCGGACCGCAACCGGCCGGCCCGCGGCAGGAATGACACCATCGGCACCACCTGCCCCAATGTCAGGAACGACAGGACCGGGCCATCCGGCTGCACCTCGCCCCGCCGCAGCAGGTCGGCCAGAACCGAAACCCCCAGATGGGCGCCGGAACTGTGGCCCACCACCAGAACCTCATCGACGGGCGACCGTAGCGCTGCCGCAATAGTGGCACGGAATTCGTCCAACCGTGCCTGCAACTCGGGCAGTGTTTCCCCTCGCAGCCGCGCAGAATAGGCATAGTCGTGCATCAGGTAATAGGCGAACAGGCGGTTGTCGATCTTGCGGAACCAACGCAAGACCAACCAGCCCGCCAACACGCCAATAGCAAGGCTGAGATACATCCGCGCCGCAAAATAGGGACCGAACAGCGCGGGTCCTTCCCCAGCTTCAGCCAACCAATGCATCCCGGACGCGGACAACATTGCTACACCGTAGAAGACCAATCCCGCCAGCGCCAACTGCCCCAGCAGCATCGCCACCGGATAGAGTGCGGCGATCACCGGTCCTTTGCGCAGGCGCATCAGCCGCCACAGCGTGCCGGTCGAGATGTAGATCCACGCCGTGCGCAGCAATTGCCAGTAGGTCGCCGGGATCGAGCTGTCCATGCTGTCGCGCACGATGTCGGACCAGACCAGAACCTCGACATCCGTCTCCACCTCGGCCCCGTCCTGCTCCGACCGGACGTGCCAGCCATAGGGGCCATCGCCTGTCTTGGCCGAGACCTCCAACCGATACCCTGAAATCGCTGACTGCGCGCGCCCCTCTTTCCGGTAGAGCTCGCGATAGCGGCGGGGATGGATCGGATCATAGCCGGGGATATAGAACACCCGGCGTCGTTTTACCCCAGATTGCGGAACCTGACTGCTCATGCCTTTGCCCTTGTTGCGGGCAGGTTAGCGCAGCGATGTGGCCAAGGTAAGGCCCGATCATCGCGACCGGGCGCCGCGTCAGCCCAGAGTGGCCAATGCCGGGAACGTCTCAAGCAGCCACCAGCTGAACTCGGTGAACAGACCCGTCACCAGCATGATGCCGACGACCAGCAACAAGCCACCCATGACTTTTTCGATCGTTCCCATATGCGGTTTCAGCTTGTTCATCACCGCCATTGAACGGTTCAGGAACATCGCAGCCAGCAGGAACGGTATGCCCAGACCCGCCGCGTAGACGCCCAGCAACAGCGTGCCCCGCGCCACCGAGGCCTCGGACGCGGCCAGCGACAGAATCGCGCCAAGCTGGGGGCCGATGCAAGGGGTCCAGCCGAATGCGAAAGCCAACCCCAGGATGTAAGCCCCAAAGACCGATCCGCCGGAGTCCCCGGTTTCGAGCCGCGCTTCGCGGTCCAGGATCGGAATTCGGAACACGTTCAGGAAATGCAGGCCGAACACGATCACCACCAGACCCGAGGCCTTGGCGAACAGTTCCTGGTTCTGCAGCACGAATGCGCCGAAGGCCGAGGCCGTGAAGCCCAGTAGCAGGAACACCGTCGACAGTCCAAGAACGAAGAACAGCGCTGACAGAGTCGCCTTGCGTCTAGCCTGCGCCTGATCCTGCATCTCGTGAATGGTCACGCCGCTCATGTAGGCCAGATAAGGCGGCACGATCGGCAACACGCAGGGCGACAGAAAACTGATCAACCCGCCGACCAGCGCGATGAACATGGCGGGCAGCAGCCCTGCGTCGATGATATCGATTCCGAACATGCCACTGCACATAGGATATCCAGTGGGGCGCGTCACGGGGCCATTCGGTCACATCCTCGTGGTTGCCGGCTGGACAGCTGTGCGCCATGCAAATATCTGAGAGCCATGACACAAGAAGCCGAAACACTGGATGCATTGGGCCTGCTGTGCCCCCTGCCCGTCCTGAAAGCCCGCAAACGGCTCAAGGCCATGCCTGCGGGCTCCCTTCTCCGGGTCCTTGCCGACGATCCGGCCGCAATCGTCGATGTACCTCATTTCTGCTCGGAGTCCGGGCACGAGCTGATCGGGATGGAAGAAGCTGCGGATCACCACGTCTTTCTCATTCGGAAAAACGGCGGGACCTGAAAGAAAAAAGGCGGACAATACTGTCCGCCTTTTTTTGTCTTATTGGCCCAGTGACCACCAACCGCGCCGTTTGGGCTTGGCCGGAGACGGCTCGGGTTCTTCCGCCACCGTCTCAAGCACCGGCTCTGCGGCGTCCTCGGCTTTTTCTTCTGTTGCCGCTTCCGGCGCTTCCGCCACGGGCTCGGCATCTGGCGTTTCGACTTCTGCCGCTACCTCGGGCTCACTCTCTTCGACCGGCTCCTCGGCTTGCGCTTCGGGGGCATTGTCCTCAGCACCCGCAGCCTCATCAGCAGGCGTTTCTGCGGCCGCCTGAACCGCTTCTTCGGCCACCTCGGGTTCCGGCGCGGGCGCCTCTTCGACTTCGGCCGTCTTCTTGCGGCGCGGTGCCCGACGTTTTTTGGGCTTGGCCGATTTTTCTTCGGCCTGTTCCGCTTCACCCTCGGTCACGTTTTCGGCGCCAGCTTCTGCGGCCTCAGCCGTAGCGGATTCAGACTCTGCGGTCTTTTCCGTCCCGGACTCCTCGGGTTGCGCCTCGGTGGTCGCCTTGTCTTCCGCTGCTTCGTCAGAACTGGTTGCCTCGGCCTGCTCGCCGTTACCGCCGTTCTTCTTGCGGCGACGCCGGCGGCGCTTGCGCTTCGGCTTAGCTTCCTCTTCCGCCTGTTCCGGCTCGACGGCGCTGTCTTCAACCTCGTCCTCGGAATCCACCAGATCCATCAGCGATGCCGTCGCGGACACCACCGGCGCAGACGCTTCGGGAACGATCCGGCTGGCCGTCTTGAACTTTTCCATCGAGAAGTCAGGGCTGACCAGATGAATGTCGCCTTCGATCCGAACCGACAGGCCATAGCGGGCTTCGATCTGCGCGATATGCTCGCGCTTCTGGTTCATCAGGAAGTTCGCAATGCTGACCGGACACCGCACCAGCACCTCGCGCGAGCGGCGGCGTGTGCCTTCCTCTTCAATCTGACGCAGGATCGACAGAGCCATGTTGTCGTCCGAGCGGATCAGACCGGTGCCATGGCAGGACGGGCAAGGCTGTGTGGTTGCCTCAAGCATTCCTGGGCGCAGGCGCTGGCGGCTCATCTCCAGCAGGCCAAAGCCCGAGATCCGTCCGACCTGAATACGGGCCCGATCGGTCTTCAGCTTGTCCTTCAGGCGCTTTTCGACCGCCAGGTTGTTCTTGCGCTCGTCCATGTCGATGAAGTCGATGACGATCAGACCGGCCAGGTCGCGCAGGCGCAGCTGGCGTGCAACTTCCTCGGCGGCCTCAAGGTTGGTCTTCAGCGCAGTTTCCTCGATCGAGCCTTCTTTGGTGGCGCGGCCCGAGTTCACGTCGATGGCAACCAACGCCTCGGTCACGCCGATCACGATATACCCGCCCGATTTCAGCTGGACCGTCGGGTTGAACATCCCCGCCAGATAGCTTTCCACCTGATAGCGCGCGAACAGCGGCAGTTGGTCCTCGTACCGCTTCACGTTCTTGGCGTGCGACGGCATGATCATCTTCATAAAGTCTTTGGCGATGCGGTAGCCACCTTCGCCTTCGACCAGAACCTCGTCGATGTCCCGATTGTAAAGATCACGGATCGACCGTTTGATCAGGTCGCCTTCCTCGTAGATCTTCGCAGGGGCGATCGATTTGAGCGTCAGTTCGCGGATCTGCTCCCACAGGCGCTGCAGGTATTCGTAGTCGCGCTTGATCTCGGACTTGGTACGCTTGGCGCCGGCTGTACGGATGATCAGACCGGCGCCCATAGGCACATCGATCTCAGATGCGATTTCCTTGAGCTTCTTGCGGTCCGCGGCGTTGGTGATCTTGCGGCTGATGCCGCCCCCGCGTGCGGTGTTCGGCATCAACACACAATACCGGCCGGCCAGCGACAGGTAAGTGGTCAGCGCGGCACCCTTGTTGCCACGTTCTTCCTTGACGACCTGCACCAACAGAACCTGGCGCACCTTGATGACTTCCTGAATCTTGTAGCGGCGCGGGCGTGGTTTGCGCGGAGGACGGATGTCCTCGCTGTCATCATCATCCGCAACCGACTCGATCGTGTCATCCTTGGCCGCCGCATCCGGCTGGGCCTCATCAGCTTCGACGTCGGTTTCGTCGGCTAGATCCGCTTCGGGCTCGTCTGCTTCGACGGGTTCCGCGGGTGCGGCGTCTGCTTCGGCCTTTTCGTCCGCTGGTTCGTCACTCGCGTCTCCACTCGGCTCTTCGACCGGAGTTTCAGCGACCGTCTCCATCGGAGACGTGCCTTCGGGCACATCCTGATCAGCGGCGTCTTCCTCGACCAGGTCGATGGTTTCCATGCCCGTCGGTTCGGCGGATACGTCCAGCGTTTCGACCGGATCGTCCGTCTTGACCTCTGCCGCCTTCGAGCGCGACCGCGAGCGGCGCTTCTTGGGCTTGGATTCTTCGGCCTCGTCCCGCGCCTTCATTGCCTCAGCGTAGGCGCGCTCTTCCTCCATCAGGGCTTCGCGGTCCGCGACCGGAATCTGGTAGTAGTCCGGATGGATTTCCGAGAACGCAAGGAAGCCATGCCGGTTCCCGCCGTAGTCAACAAAGGCCGCCTGCAGCGAAGGTTCGACGCGCGTTACTTTTGCCAGGTAGATGTTGCCAGCAAGCTGGCGTTTGTTTTCGGATTCAAAATCGAACTCCTCGACCTTGTTTCCGTCCACCACCACGACGCGGGTCTCCTCCGCGTGGGTGGCATCGATAAGCATTTTCTTTGCCATGTGTCCTTGGTGCACCGCGCCAAACGCGTTGTCCTAACCTGTCCAGGCGGACAGGCGCATCTGGGGTGGTGTCTTGTCTGGGCGATTACGGACGGCGCGCGGCAGGGATCGGCGCTGTGGCCCCCTGCCCGTATACTCAATCGTAGCGCGCGCGTCATCGCGGTTCTTCTCCGACAGGCGCGAACACGCCGCTGCCTGCCCATTATTCCTTTCGCCCGAAATTCGGGCTCAGGTACTCTACTGCCCCGGAACGGGGCACAATCGGTCTGCTTGGCCGGGCGGGAAAGGTCACCACCTGCAGCAAAGCAGCGAAACTCAATGATTCGGGACATTCAGGCACAAAAATGCGCCCGACCCGTCCCGATACAATAAAAGCAGTCCTGTGGAAAACACAATGGGCAAACTGCAAAGGAGCCCGATCTACGGACAGGTCGGGCTTCCTCCGGCTTCAAATTTCCCGGGTGTACTTTGGCCAAAAGGCCAAAAAGGGACTGGCCCCCTCGCCTACAGATAGTCCGCCCGTTGCAACCCGTACTTGGCCATTTTTTCATTCAAAGTCCGGCGCGGCAGGCAAAGTTCCTCCATCACCGAGGCGATGGACCCCTTGTGGCGCCGCATGGTGTTGTCGATCAGCATCCGTTCGAACGCCTCAACGTATTCCTTCAGCGGCTTGCCCTCGGTGGTCATCACCGGCTGCATCTCTTCGTGATCGGACATCAACAGCGACGCGATGGTGCCCGAGCCGCGCCGCGACTGCAGAACCGCGCGTTCGGCGATATTGATCAACTGGCGCACATTGCCCGGCCACGGGGCCTGCAACAACTGCGCGGCCTCCTGGGCGCTGACTTGCGGCGCCTCACAACCATATTCCTCGGCAAACTGCTCGCTCAGCCGGGTGAACAGGGTCAGGATATCCTCGCCCCGCTGCCGCAGCGGCGGCATGGTGATCCGCAGCGCCGCCAGACGATAGAACAGATCGGGCCGCAGCACGTCCTCGCTGGTTTTGCCGGCTTCCTGCAGGTTCGAGATCGCAACGATCCGGGTCTCGGCCGGCGTTCCCTGATCGTTCATGACGCTCAGCAACCGCGCCTGCAGCGTGTCGCTCAGCGCCTCGATATCCTCCAGCACCAGAGTGCCGCCCCGGGCTTCCTCGATAGCGGGCAGCTGCGTGTCCTCGGGCATCATGGGGCCGAACAGTCGCTTGGCCAGCGCCTCTTCTTCCAGCGCGGCACAGGAGACCAGAACGAATTTCTTGCCCGCCCGGCTGCCCACTGCGTGCAACGCATGGGCCACAAGGGTCTTGCCGGTGCCGGTTTCGCCGTCGATCAGCACATGCCCGTCGGCCTGGCCCAGGTCCAGAATATCCTCACGCAGGCGCTCCATCACCGGGCTGGCGCCGATCAGCTTGTTCATGATCTGCGTGCCGCCCGACAGCTCGCGCCGCAGGGCGCGGTTGTCCAGCGTCAGACGCCGAGCGTTGCTGGCGCGTTTGGCCAGTTCCGACATCCGGTCGGGGTTGAACGGCTTTTCCAGAAAGTCGAACGCCCCCACCCGCATCGCCTCGACCGCCATCGGCACGTCGCCGTGACCGGTAATCATGATCACCGGCAAGGTGCTGTCGGCACCCATCAGCTTTTTCAAAAGCTGAATACCATCCATGCCGGGCATCTTGATGTCCGAGATCACGATCCCCGGGTAATCCGGCCCCAGAACCTTGAGCGCATCCTCGGCGCTTGCAAAGGTTTCGGTGTCATAGCCGGACAGCGCCAACCATTGGCTGATCGACTGGCGCATGTCCTGTTCATCATCCACGATGGCAATTTTCATGGCCTGTGCCATAGGTACGTCCTCGTTATTCTGCGGCCTCAAGGCCGTCATGTCCCAAAATGGGCAGTTGCATCTCGAATACCGCGCCGCCGTTCTGGCCGTTGCGCGCAGTCAGCCGTCCGCCATGGTCGTTCACGATCCCGGACGAGATGGCAAGACCCAAGCCGACCCCATCTCCGGGTCGCTTGGTGGTGTAGAACGGCTCGAACAGGTTCTCGATATCCTCGATCCCGTGGCCATTGTCGCGCACCGCCAGCACGGCGGTCTCGCCTGCGGCCAGAATGATCTCGACCTCAGGCTCTGCAACAGATTTGGTGGCGTCGAGCGCGTTTCGCAACAGGTTGACCATAACCTGTTCGATCCTCATCCGATCTCCCATCACGATCACCGGCTCTTCGGGCAGGATCTGGGTGATCTTGACCTGCCTCTGGCGCAGCTGCGGTTCCATCATCGACAGGGATGAGGCCAACGCCTCCCCAAGATTTACGGGTGAAAACGCGTCCGCGCCCTTTCGGGCATAAGACTTGAGCTGCCGCGTGATCGCGCCCATCCGCTCGATC
Source organism: Ruegeria arenilitoris (assembly GCF_013032855.1). Classification (GTDB taxonomy): domain Bacteria; phylum Pseudomonadota; class Alphaproteobacteria; order Rhodobacterales; family Rhodobacteraceae; genus Ruegeria; species Ruegeria arenilitoris. Next base: position 476,126 of record NZ_WQDA01000003.1, on the reverse strand, counting down.
AGACCGTCGATCCGACCAAAGCTGGCCAGCGCCTCTTCGGGGCGGTTTCGGCGCAGCAGTAGCCGCGCCCCCGCCAGATAGGTCTTCATCGCCGCCAACGGCTGGTTCAACTCGTGACTGACGGCCGCCGACATCTCGCCCAAAGCTGCCAGCTTCGAGCTTTGCGCCAGCGTCTGTTCCGCCACTTCCAGCGTCTTTTCAACCCGTTCGCGTTCGGCGATTTCGCGCTGCAGCCTTGCGTTCAATGCGCGAAGCTCCGCCGACTCGCGTTGGAACAGCGCCATGCGGAACGTGGCCCTGCGGCTCAGTGCATAGAAGGTCAGCGCCAGGAGAATCGCAAACCCCATGATCTCGAGCGCCAGCACGCTGTTCACCTTTTCGCGGATCGAGGAATAGGTCGTGAACGAGGTCATCTTCCAGCCGCGGAACGGGATGCGGGTCTCCATCCGCATGACGGCCTCGCCCGCGACATAGGCGTCCGGCGGCAAGGCCGTCCAATCGGTAGTCGCCCGAATTGCGCGCTGGATGGCACCCTGCGGATGCTGCCGCAACAACGCCTCAGTCTCGTTCAGGCCGCGCCACTGGGGTTCGGTCGACAGAATGATCGTTCCGGTGCTGTCGGTCACCATGACCGCGTCCGAGATCCCGGCCCAGGCGTTTTCGAACTTGCGCAGATCAACCTCGACCACGATCACGCCCAGAATTTCCGACCCGGCCTCGATCCTGCGGGAGTAGAGAAAGCCATAACTGCCGGTCTCGCGCGCAATCTCGGAAAAGATCGTTGCGTTCGACCTGACGGCATTCACGAAATACGGGTCACTTCGATGGGACTCGCCCAGTCGATTGCGGTCTGTTGCGGCAACGACCCGACCATCCCGATCCAGCAGCATCAGCGACGCGGCCCCGATTTCCTCAACAAAGGACAAAAGCCGCTGCGTCGACAGGGAAAAATCGGCTGACTGCAAGGCAGAAATCAAGGTCGGGTCCCGGGCCAGCAATTGTGGAACGATGGCGTTTCGACGCAATTCGCTCAGCAGGTTGCCGGAATAAAGGGCCAGACGCAGTTCAGCCCTGTTACGGGTCGATTCCGTGAACCGATTTGTCAGCAGGCTGTTGGTGACCCAGACCGTCGCCGCAGCAGCAACCAGCAACACGAACACGGCCAGCCGCAGACGCCACCCCAAAGGGGCACCGCGGCCAAATAGATTTGTCCAGCCTGATTGCGCGTCGGAACTCATGCACCGAAGCTACGCTTCCGCGCCCACGACCTCAAGTCACGCAGGTGTCAGCACACCCGACAATGCGCGGAAGAGCGCCACTCCGTCGGTGCCGCCATGCGCCTCGTCCGCCGCCCGCTCGGGGTGGGGCATCATGCCCAGCACGCGCCGGTTATGCGACAGGATCCCGGCAATATCCCCGCGCGAGCCGTTGGGGTTGTCGGTATAGCTGAAGGCAATCCGATCCTCGTCCCGCAGGCGGGCAATGGTTTCGTCATCAGCGAAGTAGTTGCCATCGTGATGCGCGATCGGAATCTGAATCACGTCTCCGGCGTTGTAGCCCTGAGTAAAGGCGCTGTCGCTGGTCTCCACCTTCAGCCCAACGGTTCGACAGATGTATTTCAGGCCGGCATTGCGCAGCAGTGCGCCCGGCAGGATGCCGGTCTCGGTCAGTATCTGGAACCCGTTGCAGATGCCGATGGCATAGCCGCCCCGTTCTGTGTGTTCGACTACCGCCTTGCAGATCGGAGACTGCGCGGCGATCGCACCGCAGCGCAGGTAATCGCCGTAGGAAAACCCACCCGGCACGCCCACGATGTCCACGCCCTGCGGCAGTTGGGCATCCTTGTGCCAGACCATGTCGACCTGAAAACCAGCCTGCTCAAAGGCGACGGCAAGATCCCGGTCACAGTTGGACCCCGGAAAAACGACAACCGCTGCGCGCATGGGAAACCCTCCTTGGGGATAACGGTCAGAGAACTCAGACCAGTTCGATCTCGTAACGCTCGATGACCGTGTTGGCCAACAGCTTCTCGCACATTTCGGCCACATCAGCCTCGGTTGCGCCATCGGCCAGTTCCAGGTCAATCACCTTGCCCTGTCGCACGCCCTGCACCTTGTCGAACCCCAGTGCGCCCAATGCGTGGCGCACAGCCTCGCCTTGAGGGTCCAGAACCCCGTTCTTGAGCATTACGTGCACCCGTGCCTTCATCGTCGCAACTCCACCTGTGGCCCGCCGCGCCGGGGCCTGTTCCGTTGCGCGGGGCATAGCGCGACTGACCGCGCAGAACAAGCCTTTGTGATGCGGTCGAATGACCGCAGGCGGTTCCCCTTGAGGAAGTCAATTGCCCACGCTGCCGGTCAGGCCGGGATAATGTGCATCAACCGCGTTGAAGATGCCGGTCAGAACCATTTCGACGGCTACGGCAACCAGCAGGATCGCCATGATCCGGGTCAGCACGTTGATCATCGTCTCACCCACAAGCCGCGAGATGCTGTCAGCAAACAACAGGCCGAGCCCGACGATGAAACAGGCGATTAGGATCGCCGAGCCAAGCGTCACAAGTTCGGCCCCATCCGACAGCTGATGCGAGAACACGATCGTCACGGCAATCGTGCCCGGGCCAATCGTCAACGGGATCGCCAGTGGAACAACGGCAAAGTTCAACTTGCGCGCGTGACCATCGACCACGGCCGCCTGATCGCCCGGCGCCCGGTCTTGCGCGTTCAGCATCGACATGCCGATCCCGAAGATAATCAGCCCGCCGGCCACGCGAAACGAAGGAACGTCGATCCCGAAGACAGCCAACACCTCTTCACCTATAGCGACCGAGATCAGTGCGATCACCGTCACCGAGGCCATCACGATCATCGCTACCCTGCGCCGTTCGGCAGGTGTGCAGTCGCGCGTCATGCTCAAGAAGATCGGGATGTTGTAGAGCGGGTTGAATATGGCCAGCACGGCCGCCAGAAACTTCAGGAAAACCGCTTGATCGAACAACGCGCTCATTCAGTGTGTCACCTTGGTTAGCGGACCGGGTTGGTCGGTCAACCCGAAGATGCGTGACAGGGGCCTGACCTGTCAAACCCGCAATGAAAAATGCGCCGCCCCCGAACAGGAGCAGCGCATCCTTGTTAGGCCCTGCCAGTCGGCGCGATCAGTTGATCAGGGTGGGCTTGCTCACGTTGCTTTTCGGCAGAACGCCCAGGCGACGGGCGACCTCGGAATAGGCGTCGGTCAGGCTGCCCAGATCGCGGCGGAACACGTCCTTGTCCAGCTTTTGTCCTGTCTCGATGTCCCAAAGGCGGCAGCTGTCTGGGCTGATCTCATCAGCGACGATCAGGCGCTGGAAGTCACCCTCGTAGACACGACCGATTTCGATCTTGAAGTCGACCAGACGGATACCCACAGCCAGCATCACGCCGCTCATGAAGTCGTTCACCCGCAGCGCCAGGCTGAGGATGTCGTCCATGTCCTGCTGGCTGGCCCAGCCGAACGCGGCGATGTGCTCTTCGGTCACCAGTGGATCACCCAGCGAGTCGTCCTTGTAGCAGTATTCCACGATCGGGCGCGGCAGTTGCGTTCCCTCGGCAATGCCCAGCCGTTTCGACAGCGACCCGGCGGCATAGTTGCGGACGATCACCTCAAGCGGGATGATCTCGCAGCTGCGAACCAGCTGTTCGCGCATGTTCAGGCGGCGGATGAAATGGGTCGGCACGCCGATCTGGTTCAGACCGGTCATGAAGAATTCGCTCAGGCGGTTGTTCAGAACACCCTTGCCGTCGATCACGTCTTTCTTTTCCGCGTTGAACGCGGTGGCGTCATCTTTGAAATACTGAACGATCGTGCCCGGTTCCGGGCCTTCGTACAGGATCTTGGCCTTGCCTTCGTAAATCTTCTTGCGACGCGCCATGTGCGACCTTTCCAGGCTGGGGCGAGGGAATGAGTCCCATCGCGTTGGCGCTCTCATAGTGCAAGCCCCCCTTTCCCGCAAGTTCATGCATCCGAGAGGCTTTGACGCAGCGCAAATACCTTGCACCCGGCAGCGCGTATGGTCATATCATCAGGAAACACACTTTTACTTGAAGAGGCCCAACACCCATGACCACGTTCGACGAACGCGAAAACGCCTTTGAAGCAAAGTTCGCCCATGACGAAGAAATGCAGTTCAAGGCGCAAGCCCGTTGCAACAAGCTGCTGGGCCTGTGGGCTGCGGAAAAAATGGGCAAAAGCGGCGACGAGGCCGCCGAGTATGCAAAATCCGTCGTGATCGCCGATTTCGAAGAGGCCGGCCACGAGGACGTGGTGCGCAAGGTCGCCGCTGATCTGGGCGATCTGTCCAGCCCCGAGGAAATCCGCGCCAAGATGGCGGAATTGCTGCCCGAGGCCAAAGCCCAGGTGATGAGCGAAGCCAACTGAGGCATGCCGCCCACCTCATGATCTTCATGAGTATTATGAATTTGATTTGACGTCCCGGTCATGCGACACGGGGCGTCTAAATTTTTGGCCCTTGGGGCCACAACTCCGGACATCTCCAATGACCAACGCGCTGACCAGACTGCTGGAAACGAAGGACGCCATTCTTGCCGACGGCGCCACCGGAACGAACCTGTTCAACATGGGGCTGCAATCGGGCGACGCGCCCGAGCTGTGGAACACCGACCAGCCCGACAAGATCCGCGCCCTGTATCAGGGGTCGGTGGATGCAGGCAGCGACCTGTTCCTGACCAATACGTTCGGCGGAACGGCTGCACGTCTGAAGCTGCACGACGCCCACACCCGCGTGGCCGAGTTGAACCGCATCGGCGCCGAACTGGCGCGTGAGGTGGCGGATGCCGCCGGACGCCCGGTGGTGGTTGCGGGCTCGGTCGGTCCGACCGGTGAAATCCTGGAACCTGTGGGCAGCCTGACCCATGCCGAGGCGGTCGAGATGTTCCACGAACAGGCCGAGGCGCTGAAAGCCGGCGGCGTCGACGTGCTGTGGGTAGAAACGATCAGCGCGCCGGAGGAATTCCGCGCCGCGGCCGAGGCTTTTGCCCTGGCCGACATGCCTTGGTGCGGTACCATGAGTTTTGACACCGCCGGGCGCACCATGATGGGTGTGACCTCGGCCGATCTGGCGCAACTGGTCGAAACCCTGCCCAACCCGCCGATCGCCTTTGGCGCCAACTGCGGCACCGGCGCGTCTGATATCCTGCGCACGGTTCTTGGTTTTGTGGCTCAGGGAACCGAACGCCCCCTGATCTCCAAGGGCAATGCGGGTATTCCCAAATATGTCGATGGCCACATCCACTATGACGGCACACCCGAACTGATGGGCCGTTACGCCGCCATGGCGCGGGATTCAGGTGCGACCATTATTGGTGGTTGCTGCGGAACGATGCCAGCGCACCTGCGTGAGATGCGCAAGGCACTGGACACTGAACCCCGTGGCGCCCGTCCGTCGCTCGAGCAAATTACTGCAGTCCTTGGGCCTTTCTCGTCGGCCAGTGACGGAACCGGGGACGAGGCGATGCCCGAACGGCGCGCGCGTCGCCGCCGCCGGGCCTGATGGTCAGCGCCCCTCGAACCGGGGGGCGCGTTTCTCCAGAAATGCCACCACGCCTTCGGCGAAGTCGCGGGTGCGCCCACATTCTCCTTGCAGGTGCGCCTCGGTCGCCAATTGTTGCGGCAAGGTGTTTTCGTAGGTGCCTCTCATCGCCTTTTTGATCGCGGCAAAGCCCGCAGTCGGCCCTTTGGCCAGGTACTCGGCGCGCTTGCGCCAGTGCGCGGCGAATTCATCGTCGGCAACCGCCTCGTAGATCATGCCCCATTGGTCGGCCTGACGCGCAGAAATCTTGTCGGCGAACAGGGCCGCACCCATGGCTTTGGCCAGACCCATTTGGCGCGGCATGAACCACGTCCCGCCGGCGTCCGGCAAAAGACCGATCCGGGCAAAGGCTTGCAGGAAATAGGCGCTTTCGGTCGCAATGACCACATCGGCACACAGCGCCAGATTGGCCCCTGCCCCCGCCGCGGGACCGTTCACGGCCGCGATTGTCGGCACCGGACAATCATGAACAGCTTCCAGCATCGGTTCATATTCGTCGCGCAGCGCGCGTTCCAGATCGATCTTGCCGGTGCTGGACGCATCGCCCAGATCCTGGCCGGAGCAAAACGCCGGACCCGCGCCCGTCAGGACGATTGCGCGCGCGTCATGAGCGGCTTTTTTCATCGCATGGGTAATCTCGGCGCGCATTTTCGTCGTAAGCGCGTTCATCTTGTCCGGCCGGTTCAGCGTGACCACAGCCAGACCGTCCGTGATGTCCAAAAGCACCGTTTCGTATTCCATGAAGTCCTCACATGCGCAGAATTTCCCGAACCCTGAACCAAATGCCGCGCAAGGGAAAGGCAAACCGCACGTCAGTCTTCAAGAATCCGGCGCAGGCGCTCTTTCTCGTCGTCACTCAATCCGTCCACGGCGGAGGTCTCGTCAACCCGCGCACGACCGCGCAGGAAGTTCCACCCCAGACCCGCCGCAATCAACAGCATGGCCGGCCCTGCCAGCCACAACAGAAGGTTCGCCCCCGTGGTCGTGGGTTTGAGCAGCACGTATTCTCCGTAGCGGTCGACGATATAGGCAACCGCTTCTTCATCGGTGTCGCCCGCGACCAGCCGTTCGCGCAGCAAAATGCGCAGGTCACGGGCCAGTTCCGCGTTGCTTTCGTCGATGCTTTCGTTTCGACAGACCAGACAACGCAGGCCCGTACTGATATCTCGTGCTCGGGCTTCGAGCGCCGGATCCTCCAGGACTTCATCCGGCTGGACCGCCATCAGCGGCGATGCCAGCAACAACAACAAAACGATCAGACGTTTCATTCCGCAGGTACCCCGCTTACCGGGGCCTTGCGCGCGCCTGCGGCCACCCGGAAGCGGCGGTCGGACAAGCTGAACAATCCGCCCAGAGCCATCAGAATGCAGCCTCCCCAAATCCAATTCGCAAGAGGTTTGATGTAAGTACGCATGACCCAGCCGCCATCGTCCTGCTGATCCCCGATGACCACGTAGACATCACGCAGAAAACGGTAGTCAATCGCAGCCTCGGTCGTGGGCATGGCGGCCACCGGATAGGTCCGTTTTTCCGGGTTCAACGTAGCTATCTCTCGACCATCTTTTTGAACCTGCACATCGGCCATGGTGGAGAAATAGTTCGGCCCCTCAACCTCGCGCACGCCGTCCAGAGTGAACGAGAAACCGCCCACGTCGAAGGTTTCCCCGATACGCGCAACACGGATGTCCTCGACCTCCCAGGCGGTCAGGCCGGCAATCGCAAAGATCGTGACCCCCAGACCGGTATGGGCGATCGCCTTGCCCCAATCCGCACCCGGCAGACGCATCAGACGCCGGAAGCCGCCGGTACGGCCTGTACGGCTCCACAGATCGACCGCGGCGCCGAAGGTGATCCATGCGCCAAGGAACAAACCAACCGGCCCGAGCGCGCTGCGGCTCGTCTGCAGCACCCAAACCAGTACGGCCAGCGAAACGGCCAGAACAAACGCATAGCGCAGTTGCCATGCGACGCGGCCCAGCCTGCCGCGCTTCCACGGCAGCATCGAGCCCAGCGGCAATGCGATGCCCAGCACCACCATGAACGGCGTAAAGGCCGCATTGAAGAACGGTGCCCCGACCGAGAGCTTTCGGTCGAACATCATCTCGGCAACCATCGGCCACATGGTCCCGAAGAACACGACAAAACTGCTGACAGCCAGCAGGATATTGTTCAGCACCAATGCGCTTTCACGGCTGACCATTCCGAACAGCCCCTTGGCCTCCATCGCCTGCGCCCTGGCGGCGAACAGGATCAGCGCTCCGCCGATGAACGCCACCAGAATGAACAGGATGAACACACCACGCTCAGGATCGTTTGCGAAGGCGTGAACCGACGTCAGAAGGCCCGAGCGCACGATGAAGGTGCCGATCAGAGAAAAGCCAAACGCAATGATCGCCAACAGAATGGTCCAGCTTTTCAAGGCTTCGCGCTTTTCGACCACGATAGCCGAGTGCAACAGGGCGGCGGCCAGGAGCCACGGCATGAAAGACGCGTTTTCCACAGGATCCCAGAACCAGAACCCGCCCCAACCCAGTTCGTAATAGGCCCACCAGGATCCCAACGCGATGCCGATGGTCAGGAATATCCACGCTGCCAGGGTCCACGGTCGAACCCAACGACCCCACGCCGCGTCCACCCGCCCCTCGATCAGGGCAGCGACAGCAAAGCTGAATGCCATGCTCAGGCCCACATATCCAAGGTACAGAAACGGCGGATGGAAAGCCAAACCGGGATCCTGCAGCAAGGGGTTCAGATCGCGGCCGTCAAACGGCGCCACGGGAAGCCTGTCAAACGGGTTGGAGGTAAACAGGATGAAGGCGTAGAACGCCACCCCGATTGCGGCCTGCATCGCCAAGACACGGGCCTTGAGCGTGGGTGGCAAACCCTGGCCGAAAAGTGCGGCCGTTGCGCCAAAAAGCGCCACGATCAGCACCCACAACAGCATCGAGCCTTCGTGGTTTCCCCAGGTTCCGCTGATCTTATACAGCATCGGCTTCAGAGAGTGGCTGTTTTCCACCACGATACGCAGCGAGAAATCCGAGGTCGCAAAGGCCCACACCAGCGCAGCGAAGGCAAATCCTGTCAGAAGACATTGAGCAATAGCCGCGGGCTCCGAGAACAGCATCCATGACGGCCAGCGTTTTGCGGCGCCGATCAATGGCACGACTGTCTGAACTATGGCCACCATGAAGGCCAGGATGAGGGCGAAATGTCCAAGCTCGGTAATCATGGGCTCGGGTATAATCCCGCGCCCGGGCAAGCGCCAATCACTTTCGCCGCAATCAGGCGCACATAGTGTCGCGGGTCAGGCGCGCTGCAGACGCCGCCAGTCCTCAAGCGCCGGGTTGTGATCGGGGATGATCACCTGGGCCGTCAGTTCGGCATCCGGCCCCGGATCGGCGGCTCCCGGACTTTCCGCTCGCATCTCGTGAAGAGCTTGCAAGTTGGCCATGACCTGTGGCGCCCGCATCATCGTAACTGAGATATCACGCTGAAGGTCCTGAACCTTCGCTTGGTGCCGCGCGCCGAAATAGAACGACACGATGACGCCCAGTAGCCACCACAGCGGCTCGGGCACCAGCGCAATTCCCTGCATCCGCGCCGCAAACCATAGTGGATCGACCATCGCGGCCACGAACAAACCCAATGTCCCCAGCGCCAATGCAGGCCTTGGCAACCGATTCAAACCATCCATGAAACGGTCAAACCCGCCTTTGCGGGGAGCCTCGAATTCCGCGCCGAACTGGTTCATCGCGTGTCCGCGCAGCGCAACAGCGCGTTCCGCACCGGTCTCCGAGTTCTCGCGGAACACCTCGGCAGTTTCGCGCACCACGTTGCGCCCACCACCTAACAGAAGATCGAAAACACCTGCGATCAGTCCCATGCGGTTATCCTTTGCTGAAACTCGGCCATGCTCAGGTGATAGGGCGGAGATAGAAACTGCTCGGCTCGGCGGATCCAACCCCCTTTCCCACCGTTTCGGCTGCGCACGTATTTGCGCAAGGCTGGACGTCGGTCAGCAAGCCGGAAATAGTAGTTCCTTCGTGCCACCCCATACGCGTCGCGCAACACCACCGGATCGGGTTTTGCGGCCTGATCGCACGCCCCAGCCGTTCGCGGCCCCAAAACGCCATCCACGGCGAGCGAAAATCCCATCTGCACCAAAAGACGCTGCAGGATGCGCACCGCCTGTCCGCCCGCATTCACGTACATATCGAACAGCGTCGGCTGCAGCGCGTCGGGCACCCGTGCGAGACCGGGCTTTTGATAGTAATGCGTGATGAAAATCGCGACGGCCTGTTCCCGGCCAAGCGCCATCACGTCGCGGCGATCGACAGTGCCGTCACGCGTCAGGTCAAGGCCCAACCGTCGCATCGTGTGGATTGTGACACCGTATTTCGTGGCCCCTCCGGGGTCGTCCGGATCATCGACGAAACCGCCCTCGCGGGCTATGATCTCGTTGGCAATCTGTTGAACCGACTGCATGCTGCACCTCTGTGTTCCTATGCGGCCCACGGTCCGGTGAAATCCTTAAATCCATGAAACGAAGAAGGGCGCTGCACGACCAGATCGCGCAACGCCCTTGAACACTCATTCAGGCAACCTACCGAAGGCTGTCCCGTCTCAACTGTCTGCCGGCTCTTCGTAGACGCCCTGCTCCTTCAAGGCATCGATAACCTCTTTCGGCATATAGGTCTCGTCGTGTTTTGCCAGAATTTCAGTGGCTTGGAACACGCCATCAACGTAGCTTCCGGTGCCGACCATCCCCTGACCCTCGGAAAACAGATCAGGCAAGACACCGGTGAAGGCCACCTTCACACTCTCACCCCCGTCGGTGACGGTGAACCGTACGGTTTCACCCTGCCCTCGTACGATCGAGCCTTCTTCGACCAAGCCACCGATGCGGAACACCTCGTTCGGCGCCGGCGGTTCGGCGATTACCTGGCTGGGCGAGCGGAAATAGTTGATCCCGTCTCGCATGGCATAACCGATCAAGCCCGTCGCCAGGGCCAAAGCCACAAAAGCCAACAGAATGATCTGTACACGACGACGTTTCTTCAGCGTCTTCATCTCGCCCTCATGGGAACAGTGGGGCCATCATAAGCCCGGTCGTTTCGGGTTCACCTAACATCAGGTTTGCGTTCTGCAAGGCCTGCCCACTGCTACCTTTTGTCAGGTTATCCAGCGCCGCAATCACGATGGCACGCCGTTCGATCCTGTCAGCAACGACGCCGATGTGGCAGAAGTTCGATCCGCGCACATGGTGGGTCGAAGGTGTGTCGCCAAAGGGCAGCATCTGAATGAAAGGCTCGTCTAAATAGGCTGCACACAGCGTTTCAAAAACGCTCTGCGGATCACCCTTCACATACGAGGTCGCCAGAATGCCCCGGTTCGCGGGGATCAGGTGCGGCGTAAACTGGATGTGAACCGCGCGGCCCGCCAGTTTCGAGAACTCCTGATCGAACTCGCCCAGATGCCGGTGGGTACCGCCGACGGCATAAGCGTTGGTGCCCTCGCTCAGTTCGGCGTGCAGAAGGTTCTCTTTCAGCGCACGCCCCGCCCCGGAGACAGCGCATTTCAGATCAAGAATGATGTCATCCAGGTCGATAACACCGGCCGCGATCAACGGCCGCAGCACGTACTGCCCCGTGGCAGCATTGCACCCGGTGCCAGCCACCAGCCGCGCAGCGCGGATATCCTCACGGTAGAACTCACTCAGTCCGTAGACAGCCTCATCCTGATGCGTGAGTGCGGCATGCGGATTGCCGTACCATTTCTCGTATTCATCGGGGTCGGACAGCCGGAAATCCGCCGACAAATCAACGATTTTGAGGTCGGAGGGCAAATCCCGGATGACCTCCTGGCTGGTCTTGTGCGGCAGCGCGCAAAAGCACAGGTCGATCTGGCCAAAGTCAATCTGCTCAATCTTGCACAGACGCGGCAAATCCAGATGGCGCAGATGCGGAAACACCTCGGCCATGGTCTGCCCGGCCTTGCGCTCGGCCGCCAGGGCGGTGATTTCCATGTTCGGGTGCTCGGCGATCAGCCGTACCAGTTCGGCACCGGTATAGCCCGAAGCGCCCAGGATTGCGATTTTGTGGGTCATGTCAGACCTCGTAGATTTATGTGACACGTCTGGCACCCGCCGACATGACAGGTACCGAATAAATTCATGACAGGGGCCGGTCCTTGACCTAAGTCAGGCGGCCTTGAAGGTGATCTGTCGTCGGAGAAATTGCGTTGCCCGGTCACTGACCTTCTGCGGATTGCCTGTGGTCAGGTAACCCGCCTCACCCCCGCCCAGCATATCCGGATGCCGCTGGAGATAATCCGCAAGGCTTTCGGCCACCAGGTCGCCTTGGCTGAACACTTGCACGTCCGGTCCCAACGCTGCCTGAAAGGCTTCGGCCATCAAGGGGTAATGGGTGCAGCCCAAGATCGCAGCCTGCGGTTGCGGCATCTTGCGCTTCAACGCGTCCACATGGCTCCGCACAAGGGCTTCGGCCAGGATCATGTCACCGTCCTCGATGGCATCGACCACGCCACCGCAGGCCTGCGCCTCAACATCGACGCCGATGGCGCGGAACGCCAGTTCACGCTGGAACGCACGGCTGGCCACGGTTGCCGGCGTGGCAAACAGGGCCACATGCTTGACCGCAACTTCGCGCGGGGGGCTGTTGTCGCCCCACTGGCGCTCGGTCAGTGCCTCGATCAGCGGGACGAACACACCCAGCACGCGCTTGCCCTGCGGCACGCCCTCTTCCTGCATCCGTCGCAGCGCCGCAGCGCTGGCCGTGTTGCAGGCCAGAATCACCAGATCGCAGCCGCGCGACCACAGGTCCTGCACCGCGTTTCGGGTCAGGTTGTAGATATCCTCAGCGTCGCGCACGCCATACGGCGCGTGCGCGCTGTCCGCGTAATACAGGAAATCCACCTCCGGCAGACGTGTCTGCGCGGCGTTCAGGACGGTCAGCCCGCCCAATCCGGAATCAAAGATGCCTACTGCCATTTGCCCCTTCAGGCGCGATGCCGTTCCTCGAATTCATAGCCATAGTCATACGACTTCAGCGGCTTCGGAGACAGCTCATACGTGGCTTTGCGCAAGAAATCCATCATCTTGCGCGTATCGCCGGCCAATGGGTCCAGAACGTCGCGGCCGATGGGCTGCCCCACGACCACATCCACTGGGGTATCGACGCGCTTTTTGAACTCTTTGATCAGCAAACCCATGCGCAGCGTCACATGCAGATGGCTGGCAATCTGGAACAGGCGCGAGGTGTGACCATCGAAAAACAAAGGCACCACGGTCGCTTTTGACTTGGCTACCATCCGAGCGGTGAATCCGCGCCAGCCCGGGTCCATCGGGTGCGCGAACGGTCGGGCCGCCGTGCTGACCGTGCCACCGGGAAAAATCCCGATTGCCCCACCCTGACCCAGATAATCCAGGGCGGTTTTTCGGGTCTGCAGGTTCAGCCGCATCGCCTCTTTGGTCTGATCGAAGGAGATCGGCAGGATGATACGGTTCAGATCCTCGGCCTTGTGGAACACATGATTGGCCAGAATCCGGAAATCTCCGCGGGTCTGGGACAGCACATGCCCCATCATCAACCCATCAAGAATCCCGTAGGGGTGGTTGGCGATCAGGATCAGCGGGCCGTCCTTGGGGATGTTTGACAGCGCCCCGCCCACCACGTTCAGGCTCAGCCCGTAGCGTTCGACCATGACCGACCAGAAATCACGGCCATTGGCGACCTCGCGCTCGTAACCATCCGCGCGCCGGATCAGACGCAGCCGACCGGTCGTGTTCTCCATCAGTTTGATGACCATGCGCCCACCCCGCGTTTCAGCAGAATGGGCGTAGGAAATGTCCCGAGCGACTTGGCGACGTGATTTCATCACGGGTCTCCGGCGTGGCCGTCATCGGACGGCGCGGACGGGAACCCTACCGCGCCTCCATGACACCGATATGACGTTACTCGGCCGCGGCCAGCGTCTCGGTCCCTCCTTGCCGGATCACGGCCAGAAGTTCCTCGCGCCGCTTGGCGGCCTTGGCGTCGTTGGCGGCCAATACCGGACCGAAACCGCGGATGTCCAGCGGCAACCGCGCCAGCGCGACAATCGCATCACGGGTGTTGTCATCCAGCTTGGGCAGGACCTCTTTCATGTCCGTCTCATACTGACGGATCAAGGCCCGTTCCATTCGGCGCTCGGCGGTATAGCCGAAGATGTCCAGCGGCGTGCCACGTAGCCCCTTCAGCTTGGCCAGAACCTTCATCGGCCCCAGCAGCCATTCGCCGAATTGCCGTTTGCGCGGACGCCCGTCCGGCCCTTTGCCCCCCAGGATCGGCGGAGCAAGGTGGAAGGTCATCTTGATGTCGCCGTCAAATTCGGCGGCGGCCTTGTCACGGCTGTCCAGCAGTAGGCGGGCCACTTCGTATTCATCCTTGTAGGACAACAGCTTGTGATACCCACGCGCGACGGCATCCCGGACCTTCGGGTCTTCGATCGACTCGACCAGCTTGAGATAGCGCTTGGACAAACGTTTGCCCTGATAGGCCACCAGATGATCGGCCCGGAAGGCGATGGCCTGCTCGGGTGTCTTGGGCAACTCGGTTACCGTGGGGGTCACGATGCGCGCCACTTCCTCGGGATGAAGAACCGCCCAGCGGCCGACCTCGAAGGCGCGCTTGTTGCGCTCGACCGCGGCGCCGTTCAGCTCGATCGCGGTCATGATCGCCTCGTGGCTGACCGGCAGCAGTCCCCGCTGCCATGCCGCCCCGAACACCATCATGTTGGAATAGATCGAATCGCCCATCACCGCGCGTGCCAGCTCGGTCGCGTCGAACAGGGCAAGACCGTCCTTCAGTCGCGCTTCCAGCGCCAATTCCAGCCGGTCGACCGGAATGTGGAATTCGGTGTTGCGGGTGAAATCGCCGGTTATGATCTCGTGGCTGTTGACCACCGCGCCGGTCTGACCAGTGCGCGTCAGGCCCAGCGTCTTGGCCCCGGCCGACACCACGAGGTCGCCGCCGATCAGCGCATGCGCTTCGCCGGTGGCCACGCGGATGGCGCTGATGTCCTCGGGCTTGTTGGCCAGGCGACAGTGGATATGCACCGCGCCCCCTTTTTGCGCCAGCCCGGCCATTTCCATCATGCCCGCGCCCTTGCCGTCGATCTGCGCGGCCTGCGCCAGAACCGCCCCGATCGTCACGACCCCGGTGCCGCCGACGCCCGTGATGACCACGTTGTGCGTGCCTTCGATCTGCGGCAGAACCGGCTGCGGCAGATGGGGGATATCGATCTCGGTGGTGGCTTCCTTGCGGATCTTGGCGCCTTCCAGCGTGACGAAGGACGGGCAGAACCCGTTGAGGCACGAGAAATCCTTGTTGCAGCTGGACTGGTCAATCGCCCGCTTGCGGCCCAGCTCGGTTTCCTTGGGCACGATCGAGACACAGTTCGACTGCACCCCGCAATCGCCGCAGCCCTCGCAGATGTCCGAGTTGATGAACACCCGCTTGTCCGGGTCCGGGAAGGTCCCGCGCTTGCGGCGGCGGCGTTTCTCGGCGGCGCAGGTCTGGACGTAGACGATGACCGACACGCCTTCAATCTCTCGGAACTTGTTCTGAACCGCCATCAGCTCGGCCCGTTCGTGGGTTTCCACTTCGCCGGGCAGCGCCTTGAAGTTCACGTCCTCCTTTTCGTCATAGACGACGGCCACATGCTGCACGCCCATGGATTTGACCTCGCGCACGATGCGCTCGGCGGTCAGATGGCCCTCGTTCTCCTGCCCGCCGGTCATGGCGACCGCGTCGTTGAACAGGATCTTGAAGGTGATGTTGGTTCCGGCCGCCAGCGCAGCCCGGATCGCTTGAACGCCCGAGTGGTTGTAGGTGCCGTCGCCCAGGTTCTGGAACACGTGTTTCGTGGTCGAAAACGGCGCCTCACCGATCCAGTTGGCGCCCTCGCCGCCCATCTGGGTAAAGCCGGTAGTCTCGCGATCCATCCACTGCACCATGTAGTGACAGCCGATCCCGGCATAGGCCCGGCTGCCCTCCGGCACTTTGGTAGAGCTATTGTGCGGACAGCCCGAGCAGAAGTACGGCAGCCGCGTCGCGATCTCCTGTGCGTTGTCGTTGCGGCGCGCCTCTTGCAGGCTGGCCAGCCCTGCGCGAATACCGTCGGTTTCGCGACCTTCCTCGATGAAGATCTCGCCCAGCTTTTCGGCGATCATGATCGGATCAAGCGCGCCACGGGTCGGGAACAGCTCTTCGCGGTGCAGCGTGCCTGCCCCGCCCTTGTACCAGCCGTACACGCGACGTCCGCGACGGTCGTCAAAGATCGCCTCTTTGACCTGCACTTCGATCAGCTTGCGCTTTTCTTCGACGATGATGATCAGGTCCAGCCCCTCGGCCCAATCATGGAACCCCTTCATGTCCAACGGGAAGGTCTGGCCGATCTTGTAGGTGGTGATTCCGAGCCGTTCGGCCTCGGCCTCGTCGATGTTCAGTAGCGACACGGCGTGGACCAGGTCCAGCCAGTTCTTGCCCGCCGCGGCAATGCCGATCTTGGCGCCCGGCTTGCCCCAGACCCGCCGGTCCATCCGGTTGGCGTGTGAAAACACTTCGGCCGCGAACCGCTTGTAGTCGATGATCCGCGCCTCCTGCAGGTGCGGCGTGTCGCCCAGCCGGATGTTCAGCCCACCTTCGGGCATGTCGAATTCCGGCGTCACCAGTTGCATCCGGTCGGGCCGGCCATCCACGACCGAGGTCACCTCGATCGTGTCCTTCATCGTCTTGAGCCCGACCCAGACCCCGGCAAACCGGCTGAGCGCAAAGCCATAGATCCCATAGTCGAGGATTTCCTGCACTCCGGCCGGACTGACGACGGGCATGTACATATCAACCATCGACCATTCCGACTGGTGCAGCACGGTCGAGCTTTCGCCCGTGTGGTCGTCGCCCATCGCCATCAGAACGCCACCATGCTTGGCGGTTCCGGCCATGTTGGCGTGACGCATCACATCGCCGGACCGGTCCACACCCGGCCCCTTGCCGTACCACAGGCCGAACACGCCATCATATTTGCCGTCGCCGCGCAGACCGGCCTGCTGGCTGCCCCACAGGGCTGTGGCGGCCAGGTCCTCGTTCAGACCGTATTGAAAGGTCACATCGCACTCGGCCAATTGCTTTTCGGCGCGCGACATTTGAAGATCGACCGCACCCAGCGGAGACCCCCGGTATCCGGTGACCAGACCGGCAGTGTTGAGACCCGCGGCGGTATCGCGCGCCTTCTGCATCATCATCAGACGAACAAGCGCCTGCGTGCCATTCAAAAGCACCGGGCTTTTGGTCAGATCGAAACGGTCATTGAGCGAAATCTTTGGCTGACTCATCAGACGCCTCCCCACGTCGGAATAGTGTGCTGCATTTGACGTCATTTTAGGTCATAATTTCTGACCTGTATACAAAATTCCCCCTGTTCTGTAACGATTTCCCCGTTTGAATATGGAATTTGTTACCTCTTTCATATAGGGCTGCCAAAGGATAACGAAAGTTGCGACGATGAATTGGGACAAGCTCAGAATATTTCACGCGGTAGCTGACGCCGGCAGCCTGACGCACGCCGGAGACAAGCTGAATCTGTCCCAATCCGCCGTCAGCCGTCAGGTCCGCGCGCTTGAGGAATCGCTGGGCGCCACGCTGTTCCACCGCCACGCCCGCGGCCTGATTCTGACGGAACAGGGCGAGCTTCTGTTCGATGCAACAACGGCCATGTCCAAACGTCTGGACGCAGCCGCGGCGCGAATCCGAGACAGCGAGGATGAGGTCTTTGGAGTCCTGCGGGTCACCACGACTTTTGGCTTCGGGACCCTGTGGCTGGCGCCGCGCCTGCCCAAGCTGTACGAGCAGTATCCGGACCTGAACATTGACCTGATGCTCGAAGAACGCGTGCTGGATCTTCCGATGCGCGAAGCGGATGTCGCTATCCGGATGAAAGAACCCAGTCAGGCCGATCTTGTCCGCAAGCGTCTGATGACCGTTCGAATGATGTTGTATGCGACCAAGACCTACTTGGATTCGCACGGCGGTGCACCCCAGACGCTGGAGGACATTTCGAAACACCGCCTGATCTGTCAGACCCCCGCCGCACCCCAGGTTGGCGTTGGCGCGTCGATGGTCAGTCACCTGATGACCTACGAACCCAGCTCACTGCTGACGGTGAACAACTACTTTGGTGTTCTGCAGGGTGTTCTGAATGACCTCGGAATTGGCGTCCTGCCCGACTACGTGACCGAGGATTTCCCTGACCTGGTCCCGATCCTGTCCGACATCGAGACGGCGAATGTGCCGGTATATTTGGCCTATCCTGAAGAACTGAGGCACTCAAAACGGGTCGCAGCGTTCCGAGATTTTGTTCAGGATGAAATCATTGCGCATCGCAAGCAGCTGAAACATCTGGGAAAACTGTAGCTATGCACTCGCAGCATAGCGGACATGCCCTCAATGCGCCCAAAAAACCTTGATCGTTCACAGAGTGATCCCTAAATGAGCACTCGAAGGCGATGATGCTGAAACGCTCATCATCTTCATACCTCCCTGTTGGACTACGGCCGAGCTTAGTGCTCGGCCTTTTTTTTGGCCTGCACCCCGGTGCGCGGTGCCAAATCGTTTGGAATTATTTTGCCAACGGGCCTATGATCGCGAAAAACCATAATATTTCGTGTTCGAGGACAAAGTTTATGACCAGCCTACTCCGCCTGTTTTTGATGGCGTTGGTATCCGTCACGTTCCTGGCCCGGCCAAGCATGGCCCAGAGCACCAGCGAATCCACTACCACCCATGTCACCATCCCCGAAGATCTGACCCCTGAACAGGTCGACGATCTGGTGGCGCGAATGTCTGACGATCAGGTCCGGGCCATTTTGCTGGAACGGCTTGATGCGGTCGCGGCGAAACAGACTGAAACGCAGACTTCCCGTAAGGGGCTGCTGCAAACGATCTCATCCTCGGCGGGCGACATGGCTGCGTCTTGGCTGGATGTGATCCGCAAGGTTCCGCTACTGGTTTCGGCTCAGGTCGAAGCCTTCAGCAATTTCGGAAACAAGTTTGGCGCAAGCGGTCTGGCAACCCTGTTCGGGTTCACCTTCCTGGCGCTTGCAATCGGGTATGCCGCAGAAACCGCGGTTGGCCTTTGGACACGCCGTTGGATCAAAGTCGTCGATGGGGATGCTTCGACCAACCTAAAAGGCGCGGTTGTCTTTTTGTTCAAGCGCTTCTGCGTCGAGTTTCTGGGCCTGCTTGTCTTTTATTACACGCTGGTTTTCGTCGGGCGTCGATTGCTGGACGAACAGCAAATTGCCCAGGCGGCACCGTTCGTATTCTTCCTGATCTGGTTCCCCCGCCTGGGAGCCGCGATTTCCCGTTTCATTCTGGCCCCGAAGCAGAGCAACTTGCGCCTGGTCAACGTGAATGACAAATGGGCAAAATACCTGCATCGGAACCTGATCGGCCTGTTCCTGCTGATCGGGTTCACCCTGTTCATCCTGGATTTCAATGCGATGAATGGCGTGATGCCGGGTGAATCGCGCCTTGGTTTCTGGCTGAACACCGCCATCCACATCTATGTCGGTGTCATTGCTTGGACGGCCCGCAACGGTCTGACCGACATGATGCGTGGTTCCGATCCGGATCGTACGCATTTCGACGAAGAAGTCGCCCGCTACTATCCGTATTTTGCGATCGCCGTGTCGGCAGGTACCTGGCTTTTGGTCGAGTTCCTCGCCGCTCAGCGTAATCCGGCCGTGTTTGCCCTTCTGGCCGAGGGCGCGCATTTCGTCACGATGTTCTGGCTGCTGATCGCACCGGCGCTCGACACGCTGATCCGAGGGCTGACCCGGCACCTGCTGCCGCCGATGATGGGCGATGGTCCGATCGCGGAACGTGCCTACAAATCGACCAAACGCAGCTACATCCGCATCGGACGGGTTCTGGCCGGCATTTTGGTCATTCTGATGATTGCAGATGCCTGGAATCTGGACCTGCAGGATATTGCGGGCGGGGACTCGGAAACCGGCAGCAAACTGGTTCAGTTCTTCATCATCATCGCAATCGGCTACATCCTGAACGAGGTGGTCTCGCTTTGGATCAACCGCCGGCTTGCCAAAGAGCAAACAGCTTCGGAGCAGAGCCCCGATGAGGAAGCCGGCGAAGGCGGCGGTGCCGGCGGCTCGCGCCTGGCCACGGTTCTGCCTTTGCTGCGCGTGACTGCTCAGGTGGCCATCGCGGTGATCTTCGCCTTGCTGGCGCTGGGCGCTCTGGGCTTGGACATCACGCCGCTTCTGGCTGGTGCCGGTATCCTGGGTCTGGCCATCGGCTTTGGTGCGCAGAAACTGGTCTCGGACATCGTGGGCGGCATCTTCTTCCTGATCGACGATGCTTTCCGCGTGGGTGAATATGTCGATGTGGGTGGCACCACCGGCACGGTAGAGAAGATTTCGATCCGCTCCATGCAGCTGCGCCACCATCGCGGTCCGGTGCATACCATCCCTTACGGTGAGATTCAGAAGCTGACCAACTACAGCCGCGACTGGGTCATCATGAAGCTGAAATTCACCGTGCCCTTCGACACTGATCCGAACAAGGTCAAGAAGATCTTCAAGAAGATCGGCGCCGAGATGATGGAGGACCCGCTCCACAAGGATGGCTTCCTGCAGCCCTTCAAATCGCAGGGCGTGTTCGACTTTGACGATGTCGGCATGATCATCCGCGGCAAGTTCATGGCCAAGCCCGGCAAGCAGTTCACCCTGCGCAAGGAGATCTTCAACCGGGTCAAGGCCGCCTTCAAGGAGAACGGGATCGACTTTGCCCGCCGTGAGGTGCGCGTCGCCATCCCCGGTTTGGAAGAGGCCGAAAACCTGACCGAACAGCAGAAAGCGGCGATCGGCGCGGCCGCGGCCGACGCAGTGAACAAGAAGGAAGAGCCGCCTCAATAACGGCGGCGGGACAGCGGCGCACGCGCCGCTGTCCCCGTCATTCCGGTGGTGCAACCTGCATTTCCCGGTCGCCGACCGCTGCATTCTGCCAGCAAATAGCGGGTTCCTGTTCGCTGCGCGCTCTTGACCCTTTCCCAAATCGCCCGGTTGCCCTAAAAGGCCCGCAATCCCGGCCACCTTGGAAACAGGACACACGATGCAAGAGCCCGCCATCACACCGGATCTGATTGCCGCACACGGGTTGAAACCCGAAGAATACGACATGATCCTCGAGATTATCGGGCGCGAGCCGACCTTTACCGAGCTGGGGATTTTCTCGGCCATGTGGAACGAGCACTGTTCTTACAAATCCTCGAAGAAATGGTTGCGCACCCTGCCCACCTCGGGCCCTCAGGTGATCTGCGGACCCGGTGAAAACGCCGGTGTGGTCGATATCGGCGACGGGCAGGCCGTGGTCTTCAAAATGGAAAGCCACAACCACCCGTCGTACATCGAACCCTATCAAGGGGCGGCAACCGGCGTGGGCGGCATCCTGCGCGACGTGTTCACCATGGGCGCGCGGCCCATCGCGGCAATGAACGCGCTGTCCTTCGGCGAACCCAACCACCCCAAGACCCGCCAGCTGGTCAATGGCGTGGTCGAAGGCATCGGAGGCTACGGAAACTGCTTCGGCGTACCGACCGTGGGCGGTGAAGTTCGATTCCACCCGGCCTACAATGGCAACTGCCTCGTGAACGCCTTTGCCGCCGGGTTGGCCGATGCCGACAAGATCTTCTACTCGGCCGCGTCGGGCGTGGGCATGCCCGTCGTCTATCTGGGCGCCAAGACCGGCCGCGACGGTGTGGGCGGTGCCACGATGGCCTCGGCCGAATTCGACGACACGATCGAGGAAAAGCGCCCCACCGTGCAGGTCGGTGACCCCTTCACCGAAAAACGCCTGATGGAGGCGACGCTGGAACTGATGCAGACCGGCGCCGTGATCTCGATTCAGGACATGGGCGCGGCGGGCCTGACTTGCTCGGCCGTCGAGATGGGCGACAAGGGCGGGTTGGGTGTCCGGCTTGACCTGGAAAACGTGCCCCAGCGCGAGGAAAACATGACGGCCTACGAGATGATGCTGTCCGAGTCCCAGGAACGCATGCTGATGGTGCTGAAGCCCGAGCTTGAGGCCGAAGCCCGCGCCGTGTTCGAGAAATGGGATCTGGATTTCGCCATCGTCGGTGAAACCATCGCCGAAGACCGGTTCCTGATCATGCACAACGGCGAAATCAAGGCCGACCTGCCGCTGTCGAAACTGGCATCAACGGCACCGGAATACGACCGCCCCTGGGTCCCCAGCTCGACGGCCGAAGATCTGGGCGAGGTACCGCAGATCGACCCGATCGACGGGCTGCGGGCGCTGATCTCGTCGCCTAACTACGCAAGCAAGCACTGGGTCTATGAGCAATACGACACCATGGTGATGGCTGACACGGCGCGTACGCCTGGCGTTGGTGCAGGCATGGTGCGCGTACATGGCACCGACAAGGTGCTGGCCTTCACTTCGGACGTGACCCCGCGATACGTGCGCGCCAACCCCAAGGAAGGCGGCAAGCAGGCCGTGGCCGAAGCCTATCGCAACCTGACCGCCGTGGGCGCCAAGCCGCTGGCCACCACTGACAACCTGAATTTCGGCAACCCCGAAAAGCCCGAGATCATGGGCCAGTTCGTCGGTGCCATCCAAGGCATCGGAGCCGCCGTGGCCGCGCTGGATATGCCGATCGTCTCGGGCAATGTGTCGCTCTACAACGAAACCGACGGTCAGGCGATCCTGCCCACACCGACCATCGGTGCCGTCGGCCTTTTGCAGCACGCCGACGAAATCATCGGCACCGAGGTTCGCGAAGGGCATGTGGCGCTGGTGATTGGTGAAACCAAGGGGCATCTGGGCCAATCCGCCCTGCTGGCCGAGGTCTTCAACCGCGAAGACGGCGACGCGCCGCATGTGGATCTGGATGCGGAAAAGCGCAACGGCGACTTCATCCGGGCCAATCGCGAGATGATCAAGGCCTGTACTGACCTGAGCGATGGCGGCCTTGCACTGGCGGCCTTCGAACTGGCCGAAGCCGCGGGCGTGGGTGTGCATCTTGATGACGCCCCGACCGAGTTCCTGTTCGGTGAGGATCAGGGCCGTTACCTGGTGGCCTGCAACTTCGATCAGGCCGAAGCGCTGATGATTGCGGCGGGCCAGGCTGGCGTGCCGCTGGTTTCGGTCGGGCGCTTTACCGGAGAAACCGTGCGGATCGGAGCGTCCGAAGCTCCTCTGAGTGAACTCTCAGCGCTGTATCGCAGCAGTTTTGCCGAAGCCGTCGCCTGAGCACGACGACGCTGAACCATACTCGGATCCTGCGCTGTTCGATCAGCGCGGGATCTGACTTTTCCAAGGGCGCTGCACACCCTTGCGCGGGCTTCGGCATCGCTCTACATCTTTGAAAAGACCTTCAGGAGTATCTTAAATGCCAATGAGCGCCCACGAAATCGAACATCTGCTGCGCGAAGCCTTTCCGAATGCAGAAATCCAGGTCGGCGGCACCGATGGCGTACACATGTCCGCCATGGTCGTGGACGAAAGCTTTCGCGGGAAGAACAGGGTCCAGCAGCAGCGCGCCGTCTATGCGGCGCTGAAGGGCAAGATGGACGGCCCGGATGGCGAGTTGCACGCGCTGGCGTTGACCACGAAAGTACCCGAGTGATGAGGCCGGCGGCGGCCAGTGCCATGCCCACTCTGGTGATGGCGCCCGCTGCCTTGTGCATTCCGATGGCATCCGACAATTCGGTCACGTGACATGATCGGTTGGGTTGTCTGGATCGCAATATGTGTCGGCGGACTGGTGGTTGCCGCGGCTCTGCTCGAAGCCTATCTGAATCGGAACAGAACAAGATGACTGTCGGAAATGCGCCCCGACACCAACGCTATGAAACGCAGACCGTGGGAAGCCGACGGCGTGACAAAAGTCAATGAAATCGACGAGGTTCGTGCGATGAACCAGCGTACTGAACCAAGAAACTGGTGGCGCAGCCGCCAATCGAAATGACCGCCCGACAGACGGACGAACGTAAACAAGGAAACGCGAAATGACCGACGTTAAGACCCAGATCGACGAAACCGTCAAAAGCAACGATGTGGTGCTGTACATGAAGGGCACCAAAGAAATGCCGCAGTGCGGATTTTCATCTCGGGTGGCCGGTGTTCTGAACTATATGGGTGTCGAATACACCGACGTGAACGTACTGGCGGACGAGGAAATCCGCCAGGGCATCAAGGACTATTCGGACTGGCCGACCGTGCCTCAACTCTACGTCAAAGGCGAATTTGTGGGTGGTTGTGATATCATCACGGAAATGACCCTGTCAGGAGAGCTGGACACGCTCTTCGACGAAAACGGTGTCGCCTACAACAAGGAAGCCGCCGACAAAATCCGCGAGGCAAACGCCTGATCAGCCGCTCAGCGGCTGACACAGTCTTTCAAAATCTCGGTTTCGTCGGTGGCTCCGGCCGCCGCGAAACTGACCATCGCGTTCCAGCCTTTCGACCGCAGGGTATACGTACCCTGCCCGTTCACCGACTCGTAACGGATACCCGAGCCGCTCTGGACCTGACGCAACGCAATCAACTGACCATCGACGATCATAGCCGCAGCCCCTTCACCGTCGGAGGGGTTGAAGTATGTCACGGGCAGCTCAACGCCACTCTCGCAGGTGAAGGTCACCGATAGGATGTCAATCTGTGCCAATGCCGGGCCCGAGACCGCCCCGACCAACGCCGCCAGGCACAAACTCCGCAAATGTGTCATCTCGCGTTCTTCTCTTCGATCACCGAGGCCAGCGCCTCGGCGCGTGCCGCCATCTCTGCAAGTGTGTCGGTAACCGACGGCGGAACAACGGCCACTTCGATCCGTTCCGGCTCGGGCGCGGGCGCACTGCGCATACGCTCCAATTCGCCTTCAACCTCGGCCAGCTTCGCCTCGAGTGTCTTGATGCGATCCTCGGTGGCCGCCGCCTTGTCGGCCAGCATTAGCCCCGCCATCAACAGCATCCGCGACTCGGGCATACGGCCAATCTGGTCGGCCATCACCTGGGCCTCATCGTCCAGCATCTTCGCGGCTGCGTGCAGAAACGGTTCCTCGCCGTCCTGGCAGGAAACCTCAAATCCGCGCCCGCCAATATGAATGGTAACCTCGGGCATTACTCTACCTCTCCTTCGGCCAGGTTGGCGTGGGTCAGCAAAGGCTCAAGCCGCGCCAGAACCGCGTGAGCCTCGGCCGCGTCGGTGGCGCGGGCGGCCCGGGTGGCCTCCAGCTCGGCCACGGTTGCCTTGTTCAGAAGCTCGGCATCGGGAACGCCGTCCTCGGCAGCCTTGCGCAACTCGTCGACCGCTTCGCGCAATTGGTCATTTGCCTTGCGCAAGCGCTGCAGGTCGTCATCAAGCCGCGACATGGCTGCGCCGTGGCTGGCGCGTTCGGCCCGCAGCATTTCCAGTTCGGCATTCAATTCGGGGATACGCTCTGAATCCTCCAGCTGCCGCCGCAATTCGGAGATCTCGGCCTTCAGCGCTGCAACTTCGTCCTGATTTTCCAGCGCGGCCTTGGCTTCGGACAGTTCGGCACGCGCGGCCTCGACGGTGGCCAGTTTGGCATTGGACTCGCCCAACTGGGCGCGCAATGCGTCGATTTCCTGATCATGCCGCTCCCTCAGAGACTTCAGGCGCTCTTCCAATTGCGCATTAGCCAGCTTTTCCTCATCCAGGGCGGCGCGCAATTGTCCATCTTCGCTGCCCGAGACCGGACCCGCCGATTGCAACGCCTCGATCCCGGTGCCAATCCGATCCATCGCGGCCATGATGCGTCGCTGTAAGTCTTCGATCTGGCTCATTGCCCCTGTCACCTCTTTACCAAGGTTCGTTCTGTTTTTCCGATGGCCGAATCAATACGGCTCGTACCGGTACTTAGTCTAACGGAATGTTCGCCAAAATACCCACTCTTTGCTTTCAAAGGCTTGAGCAACACTCTTGAAGCGATGGCAATGCGCCGCGCCGGGTTCCGCTTGCACTTTGGGGGGTGGATGGTATTCAGCCCGCAATCTGCCGTAATCCAAAGGAACAACACCCGTGGACCTGACTGCGCTGCGCAATGCCAACCCTGAACACTGGGCGAAGGCTGCGGCCATTCGCACCCTGACCCTTGATGCTGTCGCCGCCGCCAATTCCGGCCATTCCGGAATGCCGATGGGCATGGCCGACGTCGCGACCGTGTTGTTTGAAAAACACCTGAAATTCGACGCCTCGGCCCCAAACTGGCCCGACCGCGACCGGTTCATCCTGTCGGCCGGCCATGGCTCGATGCTGATCTATTCCCTGCTCTACCTGTCGGGCTACAGCGCAGTTACTCTGGACGAGATCAAGAACTTCCGCCAACTGGGCGCGAAGACCGCCGGCCACCCGGAAAACTTCCTGATTGATGGTGTTGAAACCACCACCGGTCCTCTTGGGCAAGGAATTGCCAACGCCGTCGGTTTTGCGATGGCCGAAGAAATCCAGCGGGCCCATTACGGCAAAAAGGTTGTCGACCACTACACCTATGTGATCGCCGGTGACGGCTGCCTGATGGAAGGTGTCAGCCAGGAGGCCATCACCCTGGCCGGTCGGCACGAGCTCAGCAAGCTGATCGTGTTCTGGGACAACAACAACATCACCATCGACGGCACCGTGGACATTGCCGACCGCACTGATCAGGTGCGCCGGTTCGCCGCTTCGGGCTGGCATGTGATCGAGATCGACGGCCACGACCCCAAGGCCATCGATGCGGCGATTGTGCAGGCAAAAGCGTCGAAGAAACCGACCATGATCGCCTGCGAAAGCCATATCGCGCTGGGGCATGCCGCGCAGGATACGTCGAAAGGTCACGGCGCATTGACGGATGCCGAACAGCTGCAGGCCGCCAAGGATGCATATGGCTGGCCGCACGGGCCGTTCGAAATTCCGACCGAGGTGAAATCCGCGTGGGAAGCAATCGGCGCGCGTGGCGCAATGGAACGGAAGGCGTGGGAAGAACGTTTTGCCCAACTGTCCGAGCGCAAGCAGGCCGAGTTCAACCGCGCCTACGCGTTCGAGGCGCCGAAGAAGCTGGCTGGCGCCATCCGTGCCTTCAAAAAGCAGGTTTCCGAGGATCAACCCAAGCTGGCCACCCGCGCCTCGTCGGAAAAGGTGCTGAACGTCGTGAACCCGATCATGACCGAGACGGTCGGCGGATCGGCGGACCTGACCGGGTCGAACAACACCAAATCAGCCGATATGGGCGTGTTCTTGCCGGAAAACCGCAAGGGCCGCTATATCCACTACGGCATCCGTGAACACGGCATGGCCGCGGCGATGAACGGCATGGCGCTGCATGGTGGCATCCGTCCCTATGGCGGCACTTTCATGGCCTTCACCGACTATGCGCGCCCGTCGATGCGTTTGGCCGCGCTGATGAAGATCCCCAGCGTTTTCGTGATGACCCATGACTCGATCGGTCTGGGCGAAGACGGCCCGACGCACCAGCCGGTCGAGCATCTGGCGATCTCGCGCGCAACGCCGAATACCTATGTGTTCCGCCCTGCCGACACCGTCGAAACCGCCGAGGCCTGGGAACTAGCGCTGACCTTCAAGGACAGCCCCTCGGTCCTGTCGCTGACTCGTCAGGGCGTTCCGACCTTGCGCACTCAGCACAAGGCCAAGAACCTGACCGCCCAGGGCGCCTATGTTCTGGCCGAGGCCGAGGGCAAGCGTCAGGCGATCCTGATCGCCACCGGGTCCGAGGTGTCGCTGGCCATGGAGGCCAAGGCGATGCTCGAGGCCGAAGGGATCGGCACCCGCGTCGTTTCGATGCCCTGCATGGAGCTGTTCGCCGAGCAGGACGAAGCCTATCGCAAGAAGGTCCTGCCCGCCGGCCCCGTCCGCGTCGGTATCGAGGCCGCCGTCCGTGCCGGCGGCTGGGACCGCTGGCTGCTGGGCGAGCGTGGCCGCGAGGCCAAGGCCGGTTTCATCGGCATGTCGAGCTTTGGCGCGTCCGCTCCCGCAGGCGAACTGTACAAGCATTTCGGCATCACCGCCGAGGCGACGGTTGCCAAGGTCAAGGAATTGCTGGGCTGATCCAGCCGATCTGAGCAATCAAAGGGCGGCCATCGTGCCGCCCTTTTTTTTGGACCTCAATGGTCGGCTGTCTGCTCTGCCTTTTTGGGCCACAGCGGTGCGATGACCTTGGTCGCCAACGGGATCAGAACGAACCCCCAGGCCAGCCCGAACACGCCGTCCATCGCAGCCTTGCTGATCCACTCCACCGCGCCGACCCATTGATCGGACACGGCATGACCGGCCGCATAGGCCCAATCGTGGATGTGGTGCCCCAGCCAGCCAAAGCCCAGCACCTCGAGCCCATGGATCATGATCGAGCCGCCGACCCACAGCATCGCCGCCGTACCCACGACTGACAGGGTCTTCATGACCTTTGGCATCGCCTTGACCAGCCCGCGGCCCAGCCCGCGGCCAATCGGCGTTGGCGCGTTCTTTGCCAGATAAAGACCGACATCATCCATTTTGACGATCAACGCGACCGAGCCATAGACGGCCACCGTGACACCGATCCCCACAACCGCAAGCGTCGCGGCCTGCATCCAGACATTCGGTGCCTCGATGGCAGAAAGCGCGATGGTCATGATTTCGGCCGATAGGATGAAATCGGTCTTAATCGCGCCCTTGATCTTCTGCTCCTCCAGATGACCCGGATCACGCACGTTCATGTCCTCTTCGATCACGTGGCTTCCATGCGGGAACAGCACGTGAAAAATCTTCTCGGCGCCCTCGAAACACAGGTATGACCCGCCGATCATCAGCAAGGGCGTTATCAGCCACGGCGCGAAGTTCGCCAGCAATAGCGCCACAGGCAGCAGCAGAATGACCTTGTTGAACATCGACCCGCGCGCGATGCGCCAGATGATCGGCAACTCGCGCGCTGGAGCAAACCCTTGGACGTATTTCGGCGTAACGGCCGCGTCATCGATGATCACGCCCGCGGTCTTGGCCCCCGCCTTGCCGGCCGCCGCCGCAACATCGTCGACCGAGGCCGCCGCCACCTTGGCGATTCCCGCCACATCGTCCAACAGGGCCAGCAAACCGCTCATGCCGCATCCTTTCCGTTCATCCGTCGCACTTTGGACCCTAACCGATCCGACAGCTAGCGCAAGCGTTAGCGCAACCACGCCAAGTTTGCGCTAACACATTGCAAATATGGTATTTTCCATCTTTTTAGATGGGCCGATCATCGCTATATCGCCCGGAACACAAGCGGATTTGGAGACGTCACATGACCATCAAGGTCGGCATCAATGGTTTTGGCCGCATCGGCCGCTGTACCCTGTCGCACATCGCCGCGTCAGGCCGCAACGATATCGAAGTGATCAAGGTCAACGCCACGGGACCGCTTGAAACCTCGGCGCATCTGCTGAAATACGACAGCATCCACGGCCGCTTTCCACGCGATGTATCGATCAGCGGCAACACGATGGACCTGGGTCGCGGGCCTATGCAGATGTTTTCGACCTACGACATGAACGAGCTGGACTGGGAAGGCTGTGACGTCGTTCTGGAATGCACCGGCAAGTTCAACGACGGGCTGAAGGCGAAAACACACCTTGAACGTGGCGCTCAAAAGGTTCTGCTGTCGGCTCCGGGCAAGAACGTGGACAAAACGATCGTGTTCGGCGTCAACCACAACAGCCTGACCGCCAATGACAGGATGGTGTCGAATGGCTCGTGCACCACGAATTGCCTTGCCCCGCTTGCCAAGGTTCTGGACGAAGGCATCGGCATCGAAAACGGCATCATGACCACGATCCACGCCTATACCGGCGACCAGCCCACGCTGGATCGCCGCCACAGCGACCTGTACCGCGCCCGCGCCGCCGCCATGTCGATGATCCCCACCAGCACCGGTGCCGCCAAGGCGCTGGGCGAGGTTCTGCCGAACCTCAAGGGGCGCCTGGACGGTTCGGCCATTCGCGTGCCCACGCCGAACGTGTCCGCCGTCGACCTGACCTTCCGCGCCGCGCGCGAAGTGACCGTCGACGAAGTCAACGCCATCGTCGCCGAGGCCGCCAAGGGGCCGATGCAGCGCGTCCTGGGCTATGAACCCGCCCCCCTGGTGTCGACCGATTTCAACCACACCGAGGAAAGCTCGATCTTCGCGCCCGACCAGACCCGCGTCGTGGACGGCCGTATGGTTCGCGTGCTGGCGTGGTACGACAACGAATGGGGCTTCTCAGTACGCATGGCCGATGTGGCCGTCGCCATGGGACGGCTTAACTGATCTCATCAAGACCGCTTGAACCGCGTCGCCCGCTCAGGTTATCTGGGCGGGCTTTTTTGTTCGGAGCAGCAATGACAAACCAAATCGCGATCTGGCTGGGAGTCCTCATCCTTGGTGGTCTGATGCTGGATTTCGCGCTGTTTGGAACCGAGCACCTCCTGTTCCTCGGCAAGAAGTTCTACGACTTTCTCGACTGGGTCGCGTTCTGGCGGTGACAGAGGTTTTTCTTGACATTTTCGCCTGACTGCCTTTGTTAGCGCTAACTGATTTTAATCGCGGCTTAGCGGCCATTCAGACGGAGCGCGACATGACACTCAAACTTGCAATCAACGGATTTGGACGGATCGGGCGCGGTGTCCTGCGCGGCCTGATGGAAAGCGGTCGTACGGATGTGCAGATCGTCGCGATCAACGACCTCGCCAAGCCGGAAATGAATGCGCATCTGTTCGAGTTCGACAGCGTGCATGGCCGCTACACCAAGCCGGTCACCCTGAGCGAGGCCGGGCTGGACGTAGGTGCCGGCCCGATCCGGCTGACCAGCGAGCGCGACCCCGAGGCGCTGGATTGGTCGGACGTGGACGTGGTTCTGGAATGCACCGGCGTGTTCCGCACGCGCGAAGCTGCGTCTCGCCATTTCAAGAACGGCGCAAAAAAGGTTCTGATCTCGGCGCCAGCGCGTGGGGATGGCGAGGTTAAAACCGTGGTGTTCGGCGTGAACGACCACGAACTGACCGCCGCCGACACGGTGGTTTCCAACGCATCCTGCACCACCAACTGCCTGTCGCCGGTCGCTGCCGCGCTGGATGCGGGCCTTGGTATCGTGCACGGCAACATGACCACGGTGCACGCCTATACCGCCAGCCAGCCGGTGCATGACACCGCCGGCAAGGACCCGTACCTGTCGCGCGCGGCGGCGCTGTCGATGATCCCGACCACCACCGGCGCGGCCTCGGCCGTGGGGCTGGTTCTACCGCAACTGCAGGGCAAGCTGACCGGTCAAGCGATCCGGGTTCCCACCCCCAACGTCTCGGTCGTCGATCTCGTGGTCGAGGTATCGCGCCCCACCACCGAAGACGAGGTCAACGCCCTGTTCACCGAGGCAGCGGCCAAGATCCCGACCGTTCTGGCCGCGGAAACCCGCCCGTTGATCTCGATCGATTTCAACCACGATTCCCACAGCTCGACCGTGTCGCTGGCCGAAACCAAAGTGACCGACGGCACGCTGGTTCGCGTTCTGGCCTGGTACGACAATGAGTGGGGTTTCTCGAACCGGATGCTGGACACCGCTGCCGCGATGGGCGCCCTAGCCTAACCGCTCTTTCAGCGCGATATTGACCTGGGGCGTGACGAATTTCGACACGTCCCCACCCAGCCGGGCGATTTCCTTGACCAGCTTCGAGGCGATCGCCTGGTGTCGAGCTTCGGCCATCAGGAACACGGTCTCGATCGAATCGTCGAGCGCCCGGTTCATCCCAACCATCTGAAATTCATATTCGAAATCGGCAACAGCACGCAGGCCGCGTACAATGATCTGCGCCCCTACGTCCCGGGCGCAGTCTATCAGCAGGTTTTCGAACGGATGCGCAACAATTTCAGTGCCGGTCTGTTCGGTCAGGTAGGCGCATTCCGCCTCGATCATGGCCACCCGCTCTTCGAGCGAGAACAACGGACCCTTGTCGCGGTTGATCGCGACGCCGATTACCAGCTTGTCGACCAGCATGGCTGCCCGGCGGATGATATCGATATGACCCATGGTGATGGGGTCAAAGGTTCCCGGATATAATCCAACCCGCATCGCGCCCTCCTGAGCAATAAAATTTCTGCGCAAGCAAACACAAGTTTTCCGCAGCTGCAAGAGGCCGCAATGTCGTCAGATGGGGCTAGTGCCCCATGATCATGCCCTGCAGGGCATCTTTTTCCATGGCTAGTTCGGACAGTTGCGCTTTTACGACGTCGCCCAGAGTGACGATCCCAATCAGTTTGCCATCTTCGACAATCGGCATGTGGCGGAACCGACCTTCGGTCATGCGAGCGAGAACGTCCTGCACCTTGTCCTGTTGGGTCGCGGTCACCAGTTTCTTGGTCATGTAGGCGCTGACCGGCTGTGTCAGGCACCCGCTGCCACTGGCGGCCAATTCCCGCACGATATCGCGTTCCGAGAGGATGCCGGCTGCGGTTTCGCCATCGTCCTCCGATACGATCACCGTACCAATGCGCTTATCGGCCAGAATCTTTGCCGCCTCGGACACGGTCATCGAAGGCGCCACCGTCACAACCCCGTCCGTCGACTTGGACTTCAGAATGGCCTGTACAAGCATGGGCAATACCTCCGAAATAATTTTCCCGTTTTCCAAAGCGTTGCCCGATTAGATCAACCTGTCAAGCTTGGGCTTCGGCTTCCAGCCGCGCAACTTCGTCGCGAATTCCCCGGCTGAGCGCTTCTGCAAATCGGTTCAACCGTTCGTTGCGTTGATCACCCTGATGGCGAACCAGGTGAAAGCTGCGCGTCAGACTGACTTGATCCGTCAGAATTTTTTTCAGCTGAGGATGGAATGGCAACGTGAAGTCATGCGCGATACATACCCCGGTACCCAGCGAGGCTTGCCGCAACTGCACCGAGACCGAGTTCGATGCAAGTGGGACACGATCAATACCCAGATCGTTGAGATAATCGAGCTCGCGGTCGAAGATCATGTCCGGGATATAACCGATCATGCGGTGACCCTTCAGCTCACCGACCGAGCGAATGGGTCCATGCCGCGAAAGATAGCCGGCTGTTGCCACCGTATGCAGCTTGTAGTCGCTGATCTTTTGCACCAGCAGCTTGCCGGCCGTCGGGGCGCTGACGGTGATGGCCATATCCGCCTCGCGGCGCGACAGGTTGATGATCCGCGGCAAGGCCAGGATCTGTATGTCCAGGTCGGGATTCGAGTCGCTGATTTTGGCGCAGACTTGTGGCAGCAGATAGTTGGCGCTTCCGTCCGGAGCACCGATCCGGATTTGACCACTCAGCGACTTGGTCGCGCCTTCCATCGCGCCAGCCGCTGCGCGCATCGCCTCTTCAGCGCCTTGAGCGTGCTCGAACAGTCGCTCTCCGGCCGAGGTCAGTACGTAGCCCTGCGGTGACTTCGTGAAAAGCGGCGCTTTCAGTGCTGCTTCCAACCGGGAAACCCGCCGCCCGACTGTCGCCGGATCGATCTTTAGTAACCGCCCCGCCGAAGACAGGCTTTCCTCGCGCGCAACCGCGAGGAATACGCGCATGTCATCCCAGTTCGGGTCCATCCCCACCCCTGCATTTTTGCAAAACTCTTTTGGGATATTGCCTCTGTTCATGAGATTTATGCAAGCCTATGCTGCGCGCAAATTCAGCGGAGGAGTTTGCGATGCAAGACCTGACCCATTTCATCAACGGCGAATACACACCCGGCACATCCGGTCGATTTGACGACGTCTACAACCCCGCCACGGGCGAGGTTCAGTACAAATGCCCGATGGCCAGCACCGCCGAGACCACGGCAGCTATCGAACACGCCGCTGCAGCCCAGCCCGCATGGGGCGCGACCAACCCGCAAAAGCGCGCCCGCGTAATGATGCAGATGGTCCACCTGATGCATCGCGACATGGACAAGCTGGCCGAGGCGCTGAGCCGCGAGCACGGCAAGACCCTGCCCGACGCCAAAGGCGACCTGCAGCGCGGGCTCGAGGTGATCGAATACTGCATCGGCGCCCCGCAGATGCTGAAGGGTGAATTCACCGACAGCGCCGGCCCCGGCATTGACATGTATTCCATGCGTCAGCCGCTGGGTGTTGTCGCCGCAATTATGCCGTTCAACTTCCCGGCCATGATGCCCCTGTGGCATGTCGGCCCTGCTCTGGCCTGCGGCAACGCGGTGGTGCTGAAGCCCTCGGAACGTGACCCATCGGTACCGCTGATGCTGGCCGAACTGTTCGTCGAGGCCGGTCTGCCCAAAGGTGTGTTCCAAGTCGTCAACGGCGACAAGGAAGCCGTGGACACCCTGCTGGACAGCGAGATCATTCAGGGTGTGTCCTTCGTCGGCTCGACCCCCATCGCGCAGTACATCTATTCGCGCGCCACGGCGAACGGCAAACGCGCCCAGTGTTTTGGCGGGGCCAAGAACCACATGATCGTCATGCCCGACGCCGATCTGGATCAGGCCGCCGACGCACTGGTGGGCGCCGGTTTCGGCGCCGCCGGTGAACGCTGCATGGCCGTTTCGGTGGCCGTTCCGGTGGGCGAGGAAACCGCTGACGCGCTGATCGAGAAGCTGGTGCCGCGCATCGAGAAGCTTAAAGTCGGTCCCTATACCGCCGGCGACGACGTCGACATGGGGCCGGTCGTGACCGCCGCCGCCAAGGAACGCATCCTGGGCCTGATCAACTCGGGCGTGGAACAGGGCGCGAAGCTGGTGGTCGACAACCGCGATTTCAAACTGCAGGGTTATGAAGACGGTTTCTTTGTCGGCCCCCACCTGTTCGACCATGTCACCCCCGACATGGACATCTACAAGCAGGAGATCTTCGGCCCCGTTCTGTCCACCGTCCGCGCCGGATCCTACGAAGAGGCGCTTAAGCTGGCGATGGACCATGAATACGGCAACGGCACCGCGATCTTCACCCGCGACGGCGACACCGCCCGCGATTTCGCCAGCCGGGTCAATATTGGCATGGTTGGCATCAACGTCCCGATCCCGGTGCCGCTGGCCTATCACACCTTCGGCGGCTGGAAGAAATCCATGTTCGGAGACCTGAACCAGCACGGCCCCGACAGCTTCAAGTTCTACACCCGCACCAAGACCGTGACGTCGCGCTGGCCGTCGGGCATCAAAGAAGGTGGCGAGTTCAACTTCAAAGCGATGGATTAACAGACTGATTTTGAGAGCAAAGGCCGCCTCAATTTGGGGCGGCCTTTTTGTCCGCAGGCAAACCCAATTCGCCAACCGTCACCTTGTGCACCTTTTGCTTGGCAAAAAACTGCGCAAGCTGGGACGCGTTCACGAGAATTTCAGCACCGACCTCTGGCTTCACCTCTCTGCCCGGCATAAATTGGCCGAAAATTCGAGCAGTCAGTCGCCAGGAGGCCATCGTGACAACCAGAATTTCCCGCCGCTCGGCCCTTTTGGGGGTAGCATCCGTATTGGCGTCGCCGACCTTGTTGCGGGCGCAGAGCCAGGACGCCTTCCCTCAAACCGAAGAGGCGATCAGTACTCAGCTTCCCGTTCGTCGCAACGTATCGTCCTTTTCCAAGCAGGACTGGCAGGATCACTTCGATGAACTGGGCGTGGGCTGCTTGCTGGCAGACATCACCAGCCGGGCGGTGCATTACTGGGGTCCTGACGGTACCTACAAACTGTACCCCAGCTCGGTTCCCATGAGCGAAGAGCTGACCAAACGCGGCTACACCGAAGTCGTGCGCAAAGCGGAAAACCCCAGCTGGACGCCGACCGCATCGATGCGCGAGCGCGATCCCAACCTGCCGATCCGCATGGAAGGTGGAGATCCGGGCAACCCACTTGGCACCCGCGCCATGTACCTGTCCTGGCCGGCTTACCTGGTGCATGGCACACATGACACCCGCAAGATCGGACGCCAAAGTTCATCCGGGTGCATCGGGTTGTACAACCAGCATGTCGAGGAACTGTATCCTCTGGTCCAAATCGGAACAAAAGTCAGACTGCTTTGAAACGACAAAGCCCCGGCCGATCGACCGGGGCTTTGATTTTGTGGCGAGTGTCTTGATTACTCGGGGATCAGAACAGTGTCGACGACGTGGATGACGCCGTTGCTTGCCTCGATGTCGGCCTGAACGACATTCGCTCCGTCGACCTTGACGCCGTTCTTGGCATTGACGCTCAGACGTTCGCCCTGAACGGTCAGAACCTTGGCCCGCTTACCCGCGATGTCACCCGACATAACTTTGGCCGGCACAACGTGATAGGTCAGGATGGCGACCAGCTGATCCTTGTTTTCGGGCATCAGCAGCGTCTCGACGGTGCCCTCAGGCAGGGCGGCGAACGCTTCATCGGTGGGCGCGAACACCGTGTAGGGGCCTTTGCCCTTCAGCGTGTCCACCAGACCGGCGGCCTGCACAGCGGCGACCAGCGTGTTGAACGACCCGGCCGAAACGGCGGTGTCCACGATGTCTGCGGCTTGGGCTTTCATCGGCAGTGCGAGTGCGACGGCGGCTGCGGCACCCATGAATGTACGACGGAACATGTTTAGTCTCCTCTCCAGCGTGATATGGAAAGGGGTACGCGCGCTTTCGAAAAGCGGATCACGAAAAAATCTGCTTTACCGCTTCTGAACCCAGATACTCTGCGCTCGGCCTTCAGTCAGAAAAGGCAAGGCTTCGACGGCATCGGGGCGCGCCTGCTGAAGGTAATAACCGGGCCAAAGCATTGAAAAAGAACCAGATTGCAGCAAAACGTGCAGCATGTACTGCTCGCCCCAACCCGGGCAGTCATAGAAAAACCGCTTGGGGTATTCATAGGGCAAAAAAACATCGTGGACATGGATCACGACGCCCGGTTTCAGGTTCGGAATGATGCGGCAGAACAGATGCGCTACGTCATTGCTCATGCGCACGACATGGCTCGAGTCGATGAACAGAACGTCTCCGGCCTCGAGCTGATCGAACACGGATGCGTCGACCTCTTCCAGTCGTTTCTGTTCGAATTGATCAATAACATGCGCGATGTCTGCGCGCGGATACGGGTCAACCGCGGTGATCCGGGTTTCCAGGCCACCATCAAGAACGGCCTGCCGGGTCACTCGGGTGGAGTTTCCACATCCGACCTCGACGACGCGTTTCGGCTTGAACCGTCGGATCATCAAGTACAGAGCATCGGCATCGGGACTGTCGTAGTACCCGTTGCCGATCCGGTAGCCGGTCTGGTTCCGCTCAGGATCCTTTAAAGCAGCCAGTGCTTCGGCATGGACCGTATATTCGGCGACCAGTTCGGCAATATCGAACCCTTCCATCCCGGGTGACAGGGCATAGGCCGGTCGGGTCAGGCCGCCTGCCCGCTCGAATGCTTCAAGCCGTGCCCGCTCATCCCGCTCGGGGGCCTTGTCGATCAACCGTGTGCCGAACCTGTCCAAGAGTGCATTGAGCTTCGGGAATTTCCTTGGTTTCACGACACACGGCTCCAATTATCTGTCTGGCTTCTGCGGTGCTTACCGTCGGCACACGGGTCAGCGCAAGGTCGATGGCGCCAAGGCCTTGGCAAAAGAGCGGATTCCGTATTCACTGATCCCAAAAGGGAACGGGAGGCCCGCACATGCAGCAGGATTTCACGATCGGCATCGAAGAGGAATACCTGCTTGTCGATCGCGACAGCTTGCAGCTGGCTCAGGCGCCCGAGGCATTGATGAAGTCCTGCCAGGCGGACTTTGAGGGCCAGGTCAGCCCGGAATTCCTGCAATGCCAGATCGAGGTTGGAACCCGCCCGCATACGACGGTCAAATCCGCACGAGAGGACCTCAGGCGGCTGCGGTCCGGTGTCGCCAAGCGCGCCGCCGCGCACAACATGGCACCGATCGCCGTGTCCTGCCACCCGTTTGCAGATTGGAAAGACCAGCATCATACGCGCAAGGAACGCTATGACAACCTGCAACATGCCCTCGGCGGCGTGGCCCGCCGGATGCTGATCTGCGGCATGCACGTGCATGTGGGCGTCGAGGATGAGGCGCTGCGAGCCGACCTGATGCCACAGCTCAGCTATTTCCTGCCGCATCTGCTGGCGCTTTCAACCTCCTCACCATTCTGGAACGGACAGGATACCGGGCTGTCCTCGTATCGCTTGACGGTGTTCGACAACCTGCCCCGCACCGGCCTGCCCCCCATTTTTGGCAGTTGGTCCGAATACGAGCGCACCACCGGTGTCCTGGTCGAATTGGGTGTAATCGAGGATACCTCGAAAATCTGGTGGGACCTCCGACCGTCGCACAGCTATCCGACTCTCGAGACGCGGATCATGGATGTGCAGCCTCGCATGGAACACGCGCTGTCGCTGGCGGCCATGGTACAGGCATTGACCCGAATGCTCTGCCGTCTGAAAGACCGCAACCTGCGCTGGCGGCAATATGATCGGTTCCTGATCGGCGAAAACCGTTGGCGAGCGCAGCGCTACGGTGTGGGTGAAGGGCTTATCGACTTCGGAGACCGCTCGATCAAGCCGATGCCCGACCTGATGGGCGAGTTGATGGGCATGTTGGCCGAAGATGCCGAAGCATTGGGCACCATGGCCGAGTTGGCCCGTTTGCGTCAGATTGCCGAGAGCGGCACCTCGGCCACGCGACAGCGTCGCGTTCACGCCGAAGCACTGGCCAATGGCGACGATCCGGGTCAGGCCGTGGTCCGGCACCTGATCGACGAATTCCACGCTGATCTGTGACGCTCATACCGCATTCAGGATCTGTCTGATCCGGTCGGCCACGGGCTCGTACAGGCTGCGGGCTTTCCAATACCCATTGTGCGAAAACGGATTCCATCCGGTGAAGATATTCCCGACCCGAATAGCCTGATCGGTGATCTCACCCGTCCCGACAAGCTGCCCATAGCTGGGCGCGATCGGTCCAAGGGGAAAGCCAAGAACGTCGTGCTTGTCATAATAGTTCTGCCACCAGTTATGGAATTGCAGGGTCAGTGGCAATTCCTGGTTGGGGCGTTGGATCGGCGTGATGTCCTGTTCGGGATAGGCGAACAGAAAGATCGGGATGTTGCAGCCAAACGTGACCATCCCGACTACTGTCTGCATGTCCTCCACCGGAACGCCATGCTGCGGCAATCCACCGTGGCGCAGATGGCGCTGAAGGTCATAGATGTAGTTCGACATAATGTGCCCACCCAAGGAATGAGCGACGATCAGGATGGGCGCGCGCTCGCCGATCTGAAACCGGACGATGCGTATCACCTGCGCAACTCGTTCATGGATCGCGGCATAGGTTTTGTCGCTGCCGTCGGGGGTCGGGCGATAGGATGCCGCGTCAGACAGGTTACACACAACGAAACGGCGCGTTCGGTCATAGCCCGTATAGGGGCTTATGCTGTTCAGATAGTCCATCTGCCGGCCCTGCAGGATTTGCGCCCAGATCACCTCGTGCCAGGCAACTTTGCTCATGTCCTGCCCCAACTGCCGCCCCACCCGATCGTGCAAGTCGCTCGAAAACGTCGGCACCGAGGACGGCTGGTTCGGTCCGACCGACTGGCTGCCCATTCCGTGTATCGCAACCACGGCCATCTTGTAATTCGACATCCACAACTCCGATCAATCAATAACACGAATGGCTCAGCATAACCGCCTTTTGGCAATCGCCCAAATCCGGCGCATGTGCATCACGGGGTTTGCTCCGCGTGAAAAATTTCTGTAAGGATTGCGCAATAAATAAACAGTCGTTCAATTCACGTCGCCACAAGGGGGGAGACCGGCCATGGATTTCGCGCTGACAGAGGAACAGACGGCCATTTTCGATATGGCCTACGCGTTCGCGCAAGAACAGATCGCACCTTTCGCCCGCCAGTGGGAGGCCGAGGGCACCATACCCAAGGATCTGTGGCCCAAGGTCGGCGAACTGGGCTTTGGAGGGCTCTACGTGTCCGAGGAAAGCGGCGGCTCGGGCCTGACCCGTCTTGACGCCACGCTGGTGTTCGAGGCGCTGTCGATGGCCTGCCCCTCGGTCGCCGCCTTTCTGTCGATCCACAACATGTGCGCCAAGATGCTGGACAGCTTTGCCAGCGATGAATTGAAATCGCGCATCATGCCCGACGTTCTCAGCCTGAACACGGTGCTCAGCTATTGCCTGACCGAACCGGGCTCGGGCTCGGACGCGGCGGCGCTCAAGACACGGGCCGAGCGCACCAACGACGGTTATACGCTGAACGGCACCAAGGCCTTCATCTCGGGCGGCGGCTATTCCGATGCCTATGTCTGCATGGTGCGCACAGGCGCCGACGGACCCAAGGGGATCTCGACCGTCTATGTCGAGGACGGCACACCGGGCCTCAGCTTTGGCGCGCTGGAACAGAAGATGGGCTGGAAAAGCCAGCCCACCGCGCAGGTTCAGTTCGACGACTGCAAGATCCCGGCCGAAAACCTTGTCGGGACCGAGGGCGACGGGTTCAAATACGCGATGATGGGCTTGGATGGCGGGCGCCTGAACATCGCCTCATGCTCGCTGGGCGCGGCGCAGGCGGGGCTGGACATGACTCTGCGGTACATGTCCGAGCGCAAGGCTTTCGGCCAGACGATCGACCAGTTCCAAGCCCTGCAATTCCGGCTGGCCGACATGGAGATCGAGCTGCAGGCCGCCCGCACCTTCCTGCGTCAGGCGGCCTGGAAGCTGGATCAGGGCGCGCCCGACGCCACCAAATTCTGCGCGATGGCCAAGAAATTCGTGACCGAGACCGGATCGAAAGTGGTCGATCAGTGCCTGCAGCTGCATGGCGGTTACGGCTATCTGGCCGATTACGGCATCGAAAAGCTTGTGCGCGATCTGCGGGTGCATCAAATTCTGGAAGGCACGAACGAGATAATGCGCGTGATCGTCGCCCGCCAATTGCTCGCCCATCGCTGAGGTTTCCATGTCCGATATCGACATCCGCACCACGGGCCGCGCCGGCCGGATCACCCTGACCCGGCCCAAGGCCCTGAATGCGCTGAGCTACGAGATGTGCATGGCCATCGACACCGCCCTGCGCAATTGGCGCGAGGATGACGAGGTCGATCTGGTCATCCTTGATGCCGAGGGTGAAAAGGCCTTCTGCGCGGGCGGAGACATCGCCGAGTTGTACGCAACGGGCACCAAGGGCGACTATGCCTATGGGCAAAAGTTCTGGCGCGATGAATACCGCCTGAACGCGATGATCTTCGAATATCCCAAGCCGGTGGTCAGCTTCCTGCAGGGCTTTACCATAGGCGGCGGCGTGGGCATCGGCTGTCACGGCACCCACCGGATCGTCGGCGAAAGCTCGAAGATCGCGATGCCCGAATGCTCGATCGGGCTGGTGCCGGATGTGGGCGGGTCGCTGCTGCTGGCGCTGGCGCCGGGACGGTTGGGCGAATATCTGGGCCTCACCGGCGCGCGCATGGGTCCGGGCGACGCGATCTATGCCGGGTTCGCCGACCACTTCATCTCGCAGGAGCAATGGCCCGACATGATCGAGATGCTCGAGGCCTCGGGCCAGGCCGACCTACTGGCCGAACACGCCGTCCCCGCCCCGGACCGCACCTTGCCGCAGGACGACATCGACCGTTTCTTCGGCGGTGAAACCCTGGGCGACGTTCTGACCGACCTGTGCAATGGCGACAGCGAATTCACCCGCGGCGCGCTCGAGGCGATGGGCCGCAATTCGCCGCTGTCGATGGCCTGCGCGATCGAGATGCTGCACCGCCTGCGCGGACCCGCCCTGACCATGTGCAAGGCGCTGGAGCTGGAATACCGCTTTACCTTCCGATCGATGGAGCACGGCGATTTTCTCGAGG
Source organism: Ruegeria arenilitoris (assembly GCF_013032855.1). GTDB lineage: Bacteria > Pseudomonadota > Alphaproteobacteria > Rhodobacterales > Rhodobacteraceae > Ruegeria > Ruegeria arenilitoris. Next base: position 434,666 of record NZ_WQDA01000003.1, on the reverse strand, counting down.
GCATCCGGGCGCAGATCATCGACAAGGACCGCAACCCGAAATGGCAGTTTGCGGACATGAACGTGCCGGCCACGGCGGTATCACGGATGCTGATGCCGCTGGGCGCGGACACGCTGACATTCGAGGAGGAGTGAAACATGAAGATCGGATTCATTGGCCTGGGCAACATGGGCGCGCCGATGGCGGCCAATCTGGCCAAGACCGGTCACGACGTGACCGGGTTCGACACCGCGGGCGTGTCGGTCAAGGGCGTGAACAAGGCCGAAACGGCCCCTGATGCGGTCCGCGGGGCCGAAGCGGTCATCACCATGCTGCCCAATGGCGACATCCTGCGCGCAGTGGCCGATCAGATCATTCCACACATGGAGAAAGGCGCGGTGTTCATCGACTGCTCGACCGTCGATGTGGACAGCGCCCGCGCCGTGGCGGATCAGGCTGAACAGGCCGGGCTTCTGGCCGTGGACGCGCCCGTCTCGGGCGGGATCGGCGGCGCGGCCGCCGGCACGCTGACCTTCATGGCCGGCGGCTCGGACGCGGCATTTGCCAAGGCGGCCCCGCTGTTTGAGATCATGGGCCAGAAGGCGGTGCATTGCGGTGCGGCCGGCGCAGGCCAGGCCGCCAAGATCTGCAACAACATGATTCTGGGCGTCACCATGATCGCCACCTGCGAGGCTTTTGCCCTGGCCGACAAGCTGGGCCTGGACCGGCAGAAGATGTTCGATGTGGTCAGCACCTCGTCGGGCTACAGCTGGAGCATGAACGCCTATTGCCCCGCCCCCGGTGTCGGGCCGCAGTCGCCTGCCGACAACGGCTACAAGCCCGGTTTCGCCGCCGAGCTGATGCTCAAGGACCTGCGGCTCAGCCAGCAGGCCGCCGAAAGCGCCGACGCCGACACGCCGATGGGCCAGATCGCCACTGCGCTGTACGAACAGTTCGTCGAAGCCGAAGACGGCAAGGGCATGGACTTCTCGGGCATGCTGCCCCGGTTCGAAAAGCGCGGCCGCAGTTAAGCTTTGGGCGGCATTTCGCCACCCAGGGCTTGCACTTCGGGCGGTCATTCCAAAATATCGGGAAACGCGGCATGACGGCGCGACGAACCGAGGGGAACCGCCCATGAATACACTTTTGCATATTGCACTGCTTGCCGGCCTGTCACTGACCCCGGTCGCGACGCTGGCTGACAACGGCAAAGGCAAGGGAAAGACCAAGAACACATTCTCGGTCGAGCGCGCGGCCCCGCAGAAGGGCGCAAAATCCGTTGCCAATTGCCCGCCCGGGTTGGCCAAGAAGGCCGTACCCTGCGTCCCGCCCGGTCAGGTCAAAAACTGGTACAAGGTCGGCGACCGGATCGATCGCGACTATGTCTGGATCGACGATCCGTACCGCTATGGTCTGAAACGCGGCGGTAACTACGTTCGCGCGGGCGACTACGTCTACAGCATCGACCCCGACACGCGCAAAGTGCTGAACCTGATCGGCGCGGTGGCGGATATTCTGTACTGACGCGCAGGCAGCCTATTCGGCCGCCACGCGTTCTGGGTTCAGCAGCGGCTTGAGGTATCGCCCGGTGTGGCTACGCTCGCATTCGGCCACCTCTTCCGGGGTGCCGACCGCCACGATCTCGCCGCCGCCATCGCCACCCTCGGGGCCGATGTCGATGATCCAGTCGGCGGTTTTCACCACGTCCAGATTGTGTTCGATCACCACGACCGTGTTGCCCTGGTCGACCAATTCATGCAGCACTTCCAACAGCTTGCGCACGTCTTCGAAATGCAGGCCGGTTGTGGGTTCGTCAAGGATGTACAGGGTCCGGCCCGTCGACCGTTTTGCCAATTCTTTCGACAGCTTGACCCGCTGCGCCTCGCCGCCCGACAGGGTCGTGGCCTGTTGGCCGACCTTGATGTAGCCCAGCCCCACGCGTGCCAGCGCATCCATCTTGTCGCGGATCGAGGGTACGGCTTTGAAGAACTCCTGCGCGTCCTCGACCGTCATGTCCAGCACGTCGGCGATGGACTTGCCCTTGAACTTGATCTCGAGCGTCTCGCGGTTGTAGCGCGCGCCCTTGCAGGTCTCGCAGGTGACATAGACGTCGGGCAGGAAGTGCATCTCGATCTTGATGACCCCGTCGCCCTGGCAGGCCTCGCAGCGCCCGCCCTTGACATTGAAGCTGAACCGCCCGGGCTTGTAGCCGCGCGCCTTGGCTTCGGGCAGCCCGGCGAACCAGTCGCGGATCGGGGTGAAGGCGCCGGTATAGGTGGCCGGGTTCGACCGCGGCGTGCGCCCGATGGGCCGCTGGTCGATGTCGATCACCTTGTCCAGATGTTCGAGCCCTTTGATCGTTTCGCAGGGCGCAGGCGTCTGACGCGCACCATTCAGACGCATCGAGGCGGTCTTGAACAGCGTCTCGATCGTCAGGGTCGACTTGCCGCCGCCCGACACCCCGGTCACGCAGACGAACTTGCCCAGCGGAAACTCGGCCGTCACGTCTTTGAGGTTGTTGCCCGAAGCCTTTACAACCGTTACCTTTTTCTTGTTCCCCTTGCGCCGCTCGGCGGGCACCGGAATTTCCCGAACCCCCGACAGATACTGCCCTGTAATCGAGGCCGCATCGGCCGCGATCTGCTCGGGCGTGCCGTGGCTGACCACCTGCCCGCCATGCACGCCGGCACCGGGGCCGATGTCGAACACATAGTCGGCTTCGCGGATGGCTTCCTCGTCATGCTCGACGACGATCACGGTGTTGCCCTGATCGCGCAGGTTCTTCAGCGTGCCCAAAAGGCGGTCATTGTCGCGCTGATGCAACCCGATCGAGGGTTCGTCCAGCACGTAAAGCACGCCGGTCAGGCCCGAGCCGATCTGGCTGGCCAGCCGGATGCGCTGGCTTTCGCCGCCTGACAGGGTACCACTTGAACGAGACAGCGTAAGGTATTCCAAACCAACGTTATTCAGAAACCCCAACCGCTCACGGATCTCTTTCAGAATCGCGCGGGCAATCTCGTTTTTCTGGGCGCTCAGATGGTTCGGCGCGTCCCCGACCCAGGCCAGAGCCTCTTTGATCGACATTTCGACCACCTGACCGACATGCAGCCCTGCAATCTTGACGGCCAACGCCTCGGGGCGCAGGCGATAGCCCTCGCAAGTGTGGCAAGGACGGTTGTTCTGATACCGTTCGAATTCCTCGCGGATCCACGCGCTGTCGGTTTCGCGATAGCGGCGCTCCATGTTCGGGATAACGCCTTCAAAGCTGCGGGTCACCTGATAGACCCGTCCGCCTTCGTCATAGCGGAACTGGATTTCATCATCGCCCGAGCCATGCAGAAACACCTGCTGCACATGCGCCGGAAGGTCCTTCCACGGCGTGTTCTTGTCGAACTCGTAGTGGCGCGCGATCGCCTCGATCGTTTGCAGGAAATAGGGCGACTTGCCCTTGCGCCATGGGGCCAGTGCGCCGTCATACAGTTTCAAGGTCTGATCGGGCACCACAAGCCGTTCATCGAAAAACAGCTCGACCCCCAGCCCGTCGCAATCCGGGCAAGCCCCAAAGGGCGCGTTGAACGAAAACAGGCGCGGCTCGATCTCGGGGATGGTGAACCCACTGACAGGACAGGCAAAATTCTCGGAGAACGTGATGCGCTCGGGCTCGCCCTCGCGCGGGGCGGTCTCCAGAATCGCGATGCCATCGGCCAGGTCCAGCGCGGTGCGCAGGCTGTCGGCCAGGCGGGTCTCCATCCCCTCGCGCACGACGATCCGGTCAACAACCACGTCGATGTCATGGCGGAACTTCTTGTCCAGCGTCGGCGGCTCGTCCAGTTCGTAGAACTGGCCATCGACCTTGACGCGCTGGAACCCCTGCTTGCGCAGTTCCAGAAACTCTTTCTTGTACTCACCTTTACGGTCACGAACGATGGGCGCCAGAAGATAGCCGCGGGTGCCCTCCTCCATCGCCATGATCCGATCGACCATGTCCTGAACCTGCTGGGCTTCGATCGGCAAACCGGTGGCGGGGCTGTAGGGCGTGCCTGCCCGCGCGAACAGCAGGCGCAAATAGTCATAGATCTCGGTCACCGTTCCCACGGTCGAACGCGGGTTCTTCGACGTGGTCTTCTGCTCGATCGAGATCGCCGGCGACAGGCCGCTGATGTGATCCACATCGGGCTTTTCCATCATGTCCAGAAACTGGCGCGCATAGGCCGACAGGCTCTCGACATAGCGGCGCTGGCCTTCGGCATAGATCGTGTCGAACGCCAGCGACGACTTGCCCGACCCGGACAGGCCCGTGATGACAACCAGCTGATCGCGCGGAATGTCCACGTCGATGTTTTTCAGGTTGTGCTCGCGCGCGCCGCGCACCTCGATATTCTTCAGCTCAGCCATTCAGGCCCCCAACACACAAGTGTCCTAGAGATAGGCGAGCGACGCTGAGTCTCCAACCGAAAAGTTAGAACAAAGTGTGAACGAGCAGATTTTCTCCGCCTTGGGTCACCCGTCTTCGGGCTTTCGCGCCATGGCCCAGGCACACATCGGAAAATCCGGGTCGTTTTCCAGACTGTCGGTTTCAGGGTCATAGACGGGCGGCCAGACCGGTTCGAGGTTCCGCAAAGCCGCCTGACGGTTGCCCCATTGCGCAGCCTGAATACTTTCCGGATCAAAGCCGCATTCGGTCAGCAGGTTGCGCAATCCCCGCGCCGACCAACGCGAACAGTCGTGCGGAGCGGCATGGAACGGGATGAAGAACGGCACGGCCAACCAGAACCACCCTCCCGGCCGCAGCATTTCGAGCACGTTCAGTGTGGCTTCATAGGGCCGGTCAAGATGTTCCCAGACCTGATTGGCCAGGATCAGATCGAACTGACGAACGTCCCCGCGGTCATCCGTCAGCGGGCCTTTGCAGATATCGTGTTTACGATGCCAGATCTGGGTATGGCTGCGAAATCCGAATTGCGTTCCCCATTTTCCCGAAATTTCGGCGCAGTCCAGCGCCTCCGGCCCCAGACTCCGTACCCATTTCTTGCTTTCCCGAACCATGACGACGCGGTTCAAGCTGACCATCGAAAACCCCGACTGCGTGCTACCTGCCGGGACCGATTGTCCAGAAAAGCAACCCTGTGTCCACAGGGAACGCAAAGACTTTTGAGGAGAAGTGGCGCGGTTGACGGGGCTCGAACCCGCGACCCCCGGCGTGACAGGCCGGTACTCTAACCAACTGAGCTACAACCGCGCATTAGGGTCTATGTCGATCCGTTTGCCCGGATCAAAGGCTGGCAGCGATGGCGCGGTTGACGGGGCTCGAACCCGCGACCCCCGGCGTGACAGGCCGGTACTCTAACCAACTGAGCTACAACCGCCCGCTGCCCGTTCATTGCTGAACGTTGGGGTGTATTATGGCCACGCCCGGGCATCGTCAAGCGGCGTTTTCAAGTTTTTTGCAGGAACGGGAAAATTTGTTTGCGAGCGCGTTTGGCATGCTCCTTTGGGATAGCGCCGGCGCGCACCGTTGCGTGAACCGGCACTCGCCGGACTTTCCACCGGCCAGCGTGCTCAATTGCGGTTGCCAGACTGCGCTCCCGCATAGGCTGTCGAATTGAAAGATTGCTTTTTGGTTTGTCCGCAGGAGCCTTGCTCGAACCGAAGGGGAAAGCCCACTCGCTGTGTAGACCCGACTTATCCACTGCCCCGACGTTTACTTGACGACACGGTTTTGCCGAAGTCTTGACCCAATCGAGCCACAACCATCTGGGAACTATTTACTTTCTGGCACGTCCACGAGAGAAGAGTCCCTGAAAGAATTCAGAGGCCGGGAATTCCTCCATGGTACTTTCCGATACCCTCCACCATGATCGCGCTCAGCAAACAGGGGGCTGCTAGAGGCCCCAAAAATACTGAAACCAGTTGAACACCAAAGAAGGCGATAATTTTCTATGTCGATTGCCAATACAACCAGTCCGGGCGCCAACCCGACCGGGCTTACCTACGTAGACGGATTGTTCTGGGGGACATCCTGGGATCTCAGCACCAATATCGGAGGCCCCGGCTGGAACGCTTACATATTCGTTTGATGACGGCACCCTTGGGGATCAACTGTTTGCAAAGTACATGAAGGCGCAATTCGGGCAGCATTCGACCTGATCGAAACGATCATCCCCATTGAGTTCACCGAGACAAACTTTCTCGCGCCCAATGGCACCATCAACCAGGTGAACCTGACTTATGGCGTGGTGACCCAAGACACCCTGGGAGGTTCGATCGGGTTTCACCAAGTGCCGGGCGATACGCCTCTGCTGTCCGGCTCACTCGGTTTGGATGCGCTGTTTGGCCTGTTTGCGTACGATACCGTTTTGTGGAGCAAGGCTGCTTTGCGTAAGGGCGGTGAAGGCTTCGCGACGGTACTGCATGAAATTCTACATGGCATGGGGTTAACTCACCCCCATGATGACGGCGGTTCTTCCTCGGTCTTTCCCGGGGTTACCCAACCCTTTGACGACTTCGGGACGGACGGACAAAATCAGGGCGTCTACACGATCATGTCCTACAATTCGGGTTACCCCGAAAGGTTCCCCCTGCACTACTACGATATCGGCGGCACTGCCTCGCCAATGGCGTTGGACATCGCAGCACTGCAGGCGATCTACGGCACCCAGCAGCACAACACCGAAAACGACGTGTACAAGATCAAAGGATCGAACAAGGTCGGAACGGCCTGGACCTCAATTTGGGATACTGGCGGAATCGACACACTTTCGGCCGCCGGTGTCGGGCGTTCAGTGACGATCAACCTGAACGACGCCGACCTCGAGGGGGACGACGCTGGAGGTGCAGTATCATCCGCCGAAGGTGTTCGCGGCGGTTTTACAATCGCCAATTCTGTCGTCATCGAGAACGCGATTGGCGGCAACGGTGGGGACGCCATCCTCGGAAACGAGGTTGGCAACGTCCTGCAGGGTCGCGGTGGTTCCGACACCATCTACGGCGCCGAGGGTGAAGATACACTCAGCGGCGGCGGTGGCCACGATACGTTGTCTGGTGACACTGGTGCCGATACGGTTCTTGGCGGCGGCGGCAAGGACAACATCCTTGCGCAGGACGCGGACGGAAACGATGTTCTGGACGGAGGTGGTGGCAGCGACTGGATTCGCTTCCTCGGCACCGGGGCTGCCACTGTTGATCTGTCGAATATCGAGGCGCAGGACACCGGGTACGGCGTTGACACTTTGCAACGCATCGAAAACGTTTCCGGGACCGCTCAAGCTGACCAGATAACCGGGTCCAAAAAAGCCAACATCCTGCAGGGTAATGATGGAAACGACACACTCAACGGCCTGGAAGGAAGGGACACACTGGAAGGCGGTCAAGGAAATGACACTCTGACAGGCGGAACAGGATCCGACAAACTGCTGGGCGGCACCGGTCAAGATATCTTGGCCGGAGGAACCGGAAAAGACTTCCTGACCGGTGGCGACGATGCCGATACCTTCGTGTTCAACACGATAAAGGACAGCTCAAAATCCGCAGGCTCGGCGGATGTCATCACCGATTTCGAAGTCGGCGTGGACAAGATTGACCTCAGCGGAATTGACGCCAGCACGGTTCTGGATGGCGATGATGCTTTCACCTTCAACGGAACGACGCCGTTCTCGACTGCGGATGAAGGTGAGATCTACTACAAGCAGATCGATTCTCGCGGAACGGCTTCGGACAGGACCCTGGTCTTCATCGACACCGACGGGGACAAATCGCCCGAGATGGTCATCCGCTTGAATGGCCTCCTTGACCTGACAGCGGACGACTTCATCCTCTAGAAACGGCGCGATTCTCGAATGGACAAGGCCCCGGATTTCCGGGGCCTTTTCGTAGGAACGACTACCTGCAACACGAGCCGACGCCTCAGAATGACCGTGTCGATTTCACAGCTTGGCGCAGGATATCCTCATGCCTGAAGAGGTTAAGAACTCCAGCCATCTCCCCTCTTGCAGCCGGATAAAAAGCACTGTAATACGCCGCCCTACGGGTGATTAGCTCAGTGGTAGAGCGCTTCGTTCACATCGAAGATGTCAGGAGTTCAAATCTCTTATCACCCACCATTCCCTCTCTTTTTCAACGCTTGAAACGGATGAGACTCGGCGTCTATCCTTGAGTTCGGGCCGGTGAAGCACCGGCATGGCAATCAGGGACATGCATGGCCGAACTAAAGCGCGACATCGGCCTGGTGGGTCTGACATTCATATCTGTCGGAGGAATCATTGGCTCAGGATGGCTGTTCGGGCCGCTTCTGGCCGTTCAGCACGCAGGCCCCGCGGCCGTTTTGTCCTGGGTCATCGGGGCCGTCGCAATGTTCATTCTGGCCATCACATTCGCCGAAATCTCTGCCATGTTACCCATCCCCGGAGGGATTGCTCGGGTTCCGCAGTTTTCACACGGCAATATCGTCGCCATGACGATGGGTTGGACTGCCTGGATCGGGTACAATACGACCGCTCCGATCGAGGTCGAGGCAATGCTGTCCTACCTCGCACCCTATGCACGCTGGCTGCATGCGCCATCTGGTGACCTGACCGCGCCCGGACAGGCTGTGGCCTTGGCATTCATGGTGTTCTTCGTCCTGATCAACATGCTTGGCGTAAAGTTCTTTGCCCGGGTCAACACAATGATAACAAGCGCAAAAGTGGCCATTCCAATCCTGTTGTCCGTGGTGCTGATCCTTTCACGTTTCAATGCCGAGAACTTCACGCAGCCCGAGGGGTTCGCACCGTATGGGCTCAAGGGAATAATGGCCGCCGTTTCGACCGGTGGTGTAATCTTCTCGTTCATCGGGTTCAGGCATGTGGTCGACATGGCAGGCGAGGTGCGAAACCCGAAATTCGACATTCCGGCGGCGCTTGTATTGTCGATCATCATGTGTGCGGCGATCTATCTGGGCCTGCAGATCGCTTTCATCGGCTCGCTCGACCCTCAGATGCTGGCGCAGGGCTGGGCCAAGCTGAGTTTTGCCGGAGAAGGCCCTTTGGACGGGGTCATAATGTCCGTTGGGATATTGTGGTTCATCAGCATCCTAAACGTCGGCTCGGTGATCGGACCGTTCGGAAACGCCCTCGTGGCCACCGGCTCGAACGCTCGGATCGCGATGGCCCTGTCGCAGAACGGGTTTCTGCCCGCGCGCATCCGACACCTGTCGGCGTTTGGTGTGCCCATCTGGGCGCTGGTGCTCAACTTCGTGATTGGCACCCTTTTCCTTTTGACCATTCCTTTTGAGACGGTGATCGCCCTGAACGGGGCAGCGATCGTCCTGTCCTTTGCCGTCGGCCCCATCGCCGTTGTATGCCTGCGCAGCCTATTGCCAGACAGGCCCCGTTCGATCCGCGTTCCAGCGGTTGGTTTTGTCGGAATGCTGGCCTTTGCGATTGCAACTCTGATCGTCTACTGGAGCGGCTGGGATACTGTCTGGCGCCTAGGCATCACCCTTCTAATCGGGCTGCTCCTGCTTTTGGCGCGGTTTCGGGGACGCCTGGAGCAGATGGATCTCAATCAGGCCTTGTGGCTCGCGCCCTATCTGGCTGGACTTGGGTTGATCTCGTTTCTTGGTCAGTTCGGAGACGGCGCGCTGCACCTGATCCCGTTCGGGTGGGACATCTTGTTTTGCGCTCTGCTGTCATCGACGATTTTCTGGATCGCAGTCCGGTCCGCCCTACCCCCTGAGAAATTCCAGCGCTACATAGACGAGGAAGAAGTTCTGGACCCATCAAAACCCGTAATCGGGCTTTGAATCAGAAAGGGCGAGGATTATTCCCCGCCCTTCTCGTTGTTTTCAGATCAGTGCGCCGTGGCTGATGGTCCACTGTTATCCGAAGCCTTGGCCGCTGCGGCCGCGGCTTCTTCGGCGGCCTCGTCCCATTCGATCGGCTCAGGTTTGCGCACCAGTGCGCGCTCCAGAACTTCGGACACGTGCTTGACCGGGATGATCTCCAGCCCTTCCTTCACGTTGTCGGGGATGTCGGCCAGATCCTTCTCGTTCTCTTCCGGAATAAGCACCGTCTTGATGCCCCCCCGCAAAGCTGCGAGCAGTTTCTCCTTCAACCCGCCGATCGGCATGGCGTTGCCACGCAGCGAAACTTCGCCCGTCATGGCGATGTCCTTGCGGACCGGGATACCGGTCAGAACCGACACGATCGAAGTCACCATCGCCAGGCCGGCGCTGGGTCCATCCTTGGGAGTCGCGCCGTCAGGCACGTGCACATGGATGTCGATCTTGTCGAACTGCGGCGGTTTGACCCCGATCTGAGGCGAAATCGACCGCACATAGGACGAAGCCGCGTCGATGGATTCCTTCATCACATCGCCCAGCTTGCCTGTGGTCTTCATCCGACCCTTGCCTGGCAGCTTCAACGCCTCGATATGCAGCAGGTCGCCACCGACCGAGGTCCAGGCCAGACCGGTCACAACGCCGACCTGATCATCCTGTTCAGCCAAACCGTAACGGAACTTGGGTACACTCAGGAACTCGTGCAGGTTCTCAGCCGTCACGACAACCCGGTCGGTCTCGTTCTTGATGATCCGGGTCAACGATTTGCGCGCCACCTTGGCAATCTCGCGCTCAAGATTCCGCACACCGGCCTCGCGGGTATAGGTGCGAATGATCGCGGTCAGCGCCTCATCGGTCAGCTCGAACTCTTTGGCTTTCAGCCCGTGGTTCTTCACCTGCTTCGAGATCAGGTGCTGCTTTGCGATCTCGCGCTTTTCGTCCTCGGTGTAGCCGGCCAGCGGAATGATCTCCATCCGGTCCAGAAGCGGCCCAGGCATGTTGTAGCTGTTGGACGTGGTCAGGAACATCACGTTCGACAGGTCGTATTCGACCTCAAGATAGTGGTCCATGAACGTGCTGTTCTGTTCCGGGTCCAGCACCTCGAGCATGGCCGAAGCCGGATCACCACGGAAATCCTGCCCCATCTTGTCGATTTCATCGAGCAAGATCAGCGGGTTGGTGGTTTTCGCCTTTTTCAGCGCCTGGATGATCTTGCCGGGCATCGAGCCGATATAGGTCCGGCGGTGTCCGCGGATCTCGGATTCATCGCGCACCCCACCCAACGAGATGCGGATGAACTCGCGCCCCGTGGCCTTGGCGACCGACTTCCCAAGCGAGGTCTTGCCCACGCCCGGAGGGCCGACAAGGCACATGATCGGGCCTTTCAACTTCTTCGAGCGCTGCTGAACCGCCAGATACTCGACGATCCGCTCCTTGACCTTTTCGAGGCCATAGTGATCGGCATCGAGGATCTGCTGCGCCCGGCCAAGGTCTTTCTTGACCCGAGACTTGGTGCCCCAAGGCAGCGACAGGATCCAATCCAGATAGTTGCGCACCACGGTCGCTTCGGCCGACATCGGCGACATGTTCTTGAGCTTTTTCAGCTCGCCTTCCGCCTTTTCGCGGGCTTCTTTCGAAAGCTTGGTCTCGGCGATCTTGGCTTCCAGCTCGGCGATCTCGTTCGCGCCGTCCTCGCCATCGCCCAGCTCCTTCTGAATGGCCTTCATCTGCTCATTCAGATAGTATTCGCGCTGGGTCTTCTCCATCTGCGACTTGACGCGGGTCTTGATCTTCTTCTCGACCTGAAGAACCGACATTTCGCCCTGCATCAGGCCATAGACCTTTTCCAGACGCTCGCTGATGCTGAGCGTTTCCAGCAGGTCCTGCTTCTGTTCGACCTCGATGCCAAGGTGACCCGAAACCAAATCGGCCAGTTTCGCCGGATCGGTTGTCTCACTGACAGCGGTCAGGGCTTCTTCCGGGATGTTCTTGCGAACCTTGGCGTACCGCTCGAACTCATCGGCGACAGTGCGCAAAAGCGCCTGCGTCGTCGTAACGTCGCCGGGAATTTCGGTCAGGTATTCGGCGCGGGCCTCAAAGAATTCTTCATTCTCAATGAACTCCGAAATCTTGACGCGTGCCTGCCCTTCGACCAGCACTTTGACCGTGCCATCGGGCAGCTTGAGCAGCTGCAGGACATTTGCCAGAACGCCGCTGCGGTAGATACCGTCCTGGGTCGGGTCGTCGACGGAAGGGTCAACTTGACTGGACAGCAGAATTTGCTTGTCATCCTGCATCACCTCTTCCAGCGCGCGCACCGACTTTTCACGCCCCACGAACAGCGGGACGATCATGTGCGGAAACACGACAATGTCGCGCAGCGGCAGAACGGGGTATGAGGAATTAAGAGGCTCTTGCATGCTCTATCCTTATCATTGGCAAGATGGCACTGACCCCTGTTTCAGGCAGCCGTCGGCCATCTCCTTTCTCGGACGATAAAGGTGGGGCGCGGACCGCCCCATTTCAACCTCGTCGCCTTACCTGTAGAAATCAGAATGGCCCGAGGTTTCCCCGACTGCAAGGCATCGCGGCAACATATCCACTGATTTTGACTTGGGTCGCCCAACACGCCCGTTAGAGCGGCTCGATATCACCCTGCGCCCGCTGAGCATGGAACTCGGCCTGCCAGGCCTCGAATGCACCGGCGGCGATGGCGTCCCGCATGCCCTGCATGATCTCCTGGAAATAATGAAGATTGTGCCAGGTCAGCAGCATGCCCGAAATCATTTCGTTGGCCCGGAATACATGGTGCAGGTAGGCGCGCGAGTAATTCGAGCAGGCTGGGCACGTGCACTGTTCGTCCAGCGGACGCGGATCGTCGGCGTGGCGGGCGTTCTTGATGTTCACGACCCCGCGGCGGGTGAACACCTGCCCCGTCCGTCCCGAGCGCGACGGCAGCACGCAATCCATCATGTCGATCCCGCGCGCCACGGCGCCCACGATGTCGTCGGGCTTGCCCACGCCCATCAGATAGCGCGGCTTATCGGTCGGCAGGAAATCAGGCGCATAGTCCAGACAGTCGAACATGGCCTCCTGCCCCTCGCCCACCGCGAGGCCACCAACGGCATATCCTTCGAACCCGATGGCCTTCAGCGCCTCGGCGCTTTCCTCGCGTAGGTCGCGCTCCAACCCGCCCTGCATGATCCCGAACAGCGCATGGCCGGGCCGATCGCCAAAGGCCTCGCGGGACCGTTCGGCCCATCGCATCGACAGGCGCATCGACTCGGCGATCCGGTCGCGATCGGCAGGCAAGGCGGGGCATTCGTCGAAACACATTACGATATCCGACCCCAGCAGGCGCTGGATCTCCATCGACCGCTCGGGTGTCAGCTCGTGTTTGGACCCGTCGATATGCGATTTGAAGGTCACGCCCTTCTCGGTCAGCTTGCGCAGGCCCGCCAGGGACATCACTTGAAACCCGCCGGAGTCGGTCAGGATCGGGCGCTCCCAATTCATGAACTTGTGCAGGCCGCCCAAGCGGTCGATCCGTTCGGCCGTGGGCCGCAGCATCAGGTGATAGGTGTTGCCCAGCAGGATGTCGGCGCCGGTGGCCCGCACGCTTTCGGGCATCATCGCCTTGACCGTCGCGGCCGTGCCCACGGGCATGAAGGCCGGCGTGCGCACCTCGCCCCGCAGCGTGTGGATCACGCCGGTGCGGGCTTTGCCGTCGGTGGCCTTCAATTCGAATGAGAAACGCTGGGTCATGTCATCGCCTCGGGTCGCTGAACCGGGCAGGCTTTGCCCGATCGGCGCGCGCAATGCAACCCGTCAGGGCAAGCTGGCAACCCTTTGCGTGAACAGGTCCACCACCTGCTGACCAACGACGTCACAGCACACCTGCAATGGTGGGCGAGACGGGTCCGGCCGGGTTGCCCCAACCTCGGGCCCCTCGGTTACTACCTTCAAACCTGTTTTTTGAGTTTCGAACATCGCACGGTGCGAACAGGCGATGACGGCCGTCGAGTCATGAAGACCGCAGCCGTCCAACCCGGCAACATCGCGGTAGAAATTCAGATAGAACTGAGAGATATCGTTCAGAAATCCACCGATTTGAGGCGCACGTCGTGCCAGTTCCTCGAAATCAGCCGCGCGATAGAGCGTTTTCAAGGTCACATCCAGCCCTACCAGAACCGTCGGAGCGGTCTGGGCGAACACCTCATCTGCAGCTCTCGCATCGTGATAGATGTTCGCCTCGGCGTGTTCGGTGATGTTGCCTGGACAGAAGACTGCACCGCCCATGATGACCAATTGGCCGATGTTCTGAGAAAAATCCGGATCCAGACGCATCGCATCGGCAATGTTGGTCAGCGGCCCAACCGCACACACCGTCAGGTCCTTCTTGTGACGCCGGGCCATCTCGACCAGGAACTCGGCTGCGATCAGGTCGTGGTTCGCGCCGATCTCGGGCACATCGACCACATCGCCAAAACCCTCATCCCCATGCACGTGCTTAGAGGGCGTGTGTGCGTCAGCTTCCCATGGAAACGCTGCGCCCTGCGCCACAGGTATGTCCAACCCCAGCTTGTGAGCCAGAAACCGCGCGTTCCGGCTGGACTGCTGGACATGCGTATTGCCAAAGACCGTAGTCAGGCCGATCAGGTCAATTTCCGGAGCGGCGGCGGCGTAGGCGATCGCCATGGCATCGTCTATGCCGGGGTCAGTGTCGATAATCAGTTTCATTTCGCCCCGATAGCGCAATCAACGGCGGATGCAAAGCAGCCACAACCCGAAATCTCCGCGCTTTGCCCCAATTACCTTGCATGGATATCCTGTTCGGTTCATTTCATAGCTGAGTTGAAATTTAGCCCTTCAATCCCCAAATGTATACCATCGTACACAAAAAATGAGGACAGAAATGACCGAAGACCAGATCATCGGACTGCTATCATCGAACATCATCTACCTGCTTGGGGCGGCTTTGGTCGTCGTCATCATCCTCAAGGGTATCAAGATCGTTCCACAATCCGAGAAATACGTGGTCGAACGGTTCGGACGCCTCCACTCTGTGCTGGGCCCCGGGATCAACTTTATCGTTCCTTTTCTAGACGTTGCACGCCACAAGATATCCATCTTGGAACGTCAGCTGCCCAATGCGACGCAGGATGCAATCACCAAGGACAACGTGTTGGTGCAGATCGATACTTCGGTCTTCTACCGTATCCTCGAGCCTGAAAAGACCGTCTACCGCATTCGGGACGTCGACGGCGCCATCGCAACGACCGTCGCTGGTATCGTGCGGGCTGAAATCGGCAAAATGGACCTGGACGAAGTTCAGTCAAATCGCGCGCAACTGATTGAACGCATTCAAGAAAGCGTCGAAACCGCAGTTGACGACTGGGGGATCGAGGTAACCCGCGCCGAAATTCTGGACGTAAACCTGGATCAGGCGACCCGCGACGCCATGCTTCAGCAGTTGAATGCCGAACGCGCACGTCGCGCTCAGGTAACCGAAGCCGAGGGCCAGAAACGCGCGGTCGAACTCCAGGCCGACGCCGAGCTGTATGCTGCGGAACAAGCCGCCAAGGCGCGTCGCGTTCAGGCGGACGCGGAAGCCTATGCAACCGGCGTCGTCGCAAAGGCCATCCAGGACAATGGGATCGAAGCCGCCCAGTATCAGGTTGCGCTGAAACAAGTTGAGGCATTGAATGCGATGGGCAAAAGCGGAGGCAGCCAGACGATTGTTGTGCCCGCAAATGCGCTCGAAGCGTTTGGCGACGCCTTCAAAATGCTCAAGGGAGGCAAATGATGGCAGATCCGTTCTGGCTGACGTGGTGGGTATGGCTGGCAGCCGCACTGGCGCTGGGCATTCTGGAAGTGGCCTTGCCAGGTTTCATCTTCCTTGGCTTCGCTATCGGCGCGGCTATCACCGGAATCCTTCTGGTCATCCCCGGCTTGGCCCCGAACCTGCCCGTCCTGCTTTTGATCTTCGCCACCTTGTCGTTGATCGCATGGCTAGTTCTGCGGCGCATGTTCGCGCTGCCACATGGGCAAGTCAGGACGTTTGACCATGATATCAACGACTGACCGGTGCGGCGCCCTGTAGCGGGGCGCCCTACCCCCTCTGGACGCTGCCTTCAGCTTTCCCTATATAATTGCTCAGGTAACAACCCGAGGCATTCATGACCCACCCCAGCGAACAGCTTGAAGGCACGCCCCTGATTGCGCCTTCGACCGTTGAGCACCCTCTGTACGAATCCGTGGTCGAGGCCTGCAGGACTGTCTATGACCCTGAAATTCCGGTCAATATCTATGACCTTGGACTGATCTACACGATCGACATCAGCAGCGACAACGCAGTCAAAGTCATCATGACCCTGACCGCTCCGGGCTGCCCGGTGGCCGGTGATATGCCAGGCTGGATCGTCGAGGCCATCGAGCCCGTTGCCGGGGTCAAGGAGGTGGATGTCGAACTGACCTGGGAACCACCCTGGGGCATGGAGATGATGTCCGACGAAGCCAGGCTGGAACTTGGCTTCATGTAAGGGCCTGCCGTACTGAACGCACGGGAATTGTCACAAACCTGAAACCCAGCTGTCACGGATCGGTCGTCGAACCGTTACGTTGATGCGCAACAACTACAACGCGGGCTTCGCAGTCGGACCCGTCACAGGAACTCGGCAACTCAAATATCGCTCCAGCAGTCAATGGCGACCACGTTGGAGCGTCTACCGCCCCCCTGCCGAGGCTCTGCAATACTGGGCCGTTCTTGCCCGAGAGCGGCCCTATTTTACTCGCTGAGGTGCACTTACTTCACGTTGCACTGCGCTTTGATCTCGGCGGCGCGGTCGTCCAGTTTCTTGACATAGTCACCCGACAGCATCTGCAACCGCTTCTGTTCTGTTCCAGAGATCAATCCAAGCAGCGCCCCGGCTGGCGTGATCGCGACCACACTTTCCGCCTGCTGATCCTCGGCATGTTTCTTTTCCGCCGCAATTGCACGCAGGTCACCTTCGGCGGTCGAGCAATTCACCGGGTGCCGCTTGTGATCGCCCGCTGCATGAACGGCACTGCCGGCCACCAGAAGAGCCAGAAACGCAACCTGCCGGCACAAGCCAATCTTATTTGAAATCCGCAACATCATCGAAACCCACCTTGTTCTGCTGTCAATTCGAACTCATCGGCAAACCCTGCCCACTGCCCGTACGGTACGGTCAAAACTGGCGATGAGCAAACTTGGGGCTCCGCGCTCTCTTGAGCCCGGGCCCTTGCGGCCTTAGATTAGGTTTAACGCGCGAAAATGGAGACGACGATGTTCGGCATTCCCGGCAAACAGGCCGTGACGATGACGCCCAAAGCTGCAGAGCAGATCCTCCGCCTGATGACGTCGGGTGGCCATGCCGGTCTGCGGATTGGCGTCAAGAAAGGTGGCTGCGCCGGTATGGAATATACCATGGAGTATGTCGATCAGCCGGATCCGCATGACGAAGTGGTCGAACAGGATGGGGCGCGGGTCATGATCGCTCCGATGGCTCAGATGTTTCTGTTCGGAACCGAGATCGACTACGAGGTTTCGCTGCTGGAATCCGGGTTCAAGTTCAAAAATCCCAATGTCGTCGATGCCTGTGGCTGCGGCGAGTCGATCAAGTTCGACGAAAACCTGGCCGAACAGCGCTGAGTCACCTAAAGCCTGCAACGTTTGTGGGCAGGTGAACTGCCGCCGGCGCCGTCTGGTTGAGTCCACCCAGATCGATCCGTCGCGCGAATCGCCAGCGCGCGGCCACCCAAGCGCAATTGTCAGACCTTGATCCGAGTGCTAACTGGATAGAAACGCACGAAAGATCACGGAGACCCCGCTATGCGACGCAGACTGGCAGCCGGAAACTGGAAAATGAACGGAACCGGGGCTGCTCTTTCCGAGTTGGACACGCTGACTGCGACGCACCCTTCTCCGACAGTCGATATTCTGATCTGCCCTCCGGCAACTTTGATCCACCGGGCCGCACAAGCCGTGCAAGGCTCGGGCGTCGCCATCGGCGGACAGGATTGCCACGCCGAAGTTTCGGGCGCCCATACGGGTGATCTGAGCGCCGAGATGCTGAAAGACGCCGGCGCGACCAGCGTAATCGTCGGGCATTCGGAACGGCGAGAAGACCACGGCGAGAAAGACGACGATATCCGCGCCAAGGCCCGGGCAGCCATGAACGCGGGCCTGACCGCAATCATCTGCGTCGGCGAAAGCCTTGAACAGCGCGAAGCGGCCAATACGCTCGATATCATTGGCGGACAGTTGTCCGGATCGATCCCGGATCTTGCTACCGGAGAGAACCTCGTCGTGGCTTATGAACCGATCTGGGCCATCGGCACCGGCAAGGTTCCCACCTTGGAAGAAATCGGAGAAGTCCACGATTTCATTCGCGCCAGACTTGAACGGCGATTTGGCGAAGGTGTCGGCCGGTCGGTTCGTTTGCTCTATGGCGGTTCGGTCAAGCCGGACAACGCGGCGGAGATTTTCGGAGTGTCAAACGTGGACGGCGCGCTGGTCGGCGGTGCAAGCCTGAAGGCACGCGATTTCTCGGGCATCATTTCAGCGCTGGAACAGGCCTGACCGGTCCACGCACACTCAGTCCGCGATGTCCTCGGCCCAAAGCTCAGGCTGTTCGGTCACGAACCTGCACATCAGGGCAATGCAGTCCGGGTCTTCGGCCAAAACAACCTCGACCCCATGATCGCGCAGGAAGTCTTCGTTGCCGCCGAAGTTTTCCGTGTCACCGATGACCACGCGTGGGATGCCGAACTGAACGATCGTTCCGGCGCACATCATGCACGGAGACAGGGTGGTATACAGAACGGTATCTCGGTACGTCTTCTGCCGGCCTGCCTTGCGCAGCGCATCCATCTCGCCATGGGCGATCGGATCCCCCTGCTGAACCCTTTGGTTTCGGCCCTGCGAGATGATCGTGCCGTTCCGAGCCAGTACAGATCCGATCGGGCAACCGCCCTCATCGAAACCGGCTTTGGCTTCTTGGTAGGCAACGCGCATCAGGCGCTTGTCATCATCGGTCAGCATGTTTCGGCACTCGTTGGTTGCGGTGATCAGGGTGGTTCCAGCCTGCCCACCGCGGGTGCCTGCGTCAACAACGGGCCGGTCACGCAAGTTTCATTGCGACCATGCCGGACACGATCAGTGTCGCTGCGATGACACGCAGCGGGGTCAGTGCCTCGCCCAAAAACATCACACCAACCAGGAACGCACCGACCGCGCCAATACCCGTCCACAGCACGTAGGCGGTTCCCAGTGGCAAGGAGCGCATGGCCAGGGCCAGCAAACCGAACGAACCGACCATTGCGCCTCCCATGACAACGGTCGGCCAGAGCCGCGTGAATCCAGCAGACTGCTTCATGGCAACTGCCCAGACGATTTCCAGCAAACCGGCAAAAAGAAGAAAGATCCAGGACATCGGGGACACTTCTATCAACTTCGGGTCGTCCCGAATGATCACCCATGGTGGGGAGGTCGTCCTCGTTCACTATGTGGGAAGAACCGATGGTGAGTTCAAGCCCGGCCATTCAGCGAGGCGGCCTGGCAGATGCCGGCCGACCGCGCAAAAAGTGACCCGAACCGGTTGCCCGGTTCGGATCGATTGCGACGGTCTAGTTCGTAATGATCTCGGGGCCCATGAAGGTGTTTGGCAACACCGTCGACAGCCACGGGATGTACGTGATCATGATCAGGAAGACGAACAGAACGGCCAGGAACGGCAGTGCTGCGCGCACGACGGCCATCATCGGCATTCCCGCGACGCCCGACGTAACGAACAGGTTCAGACCGACCGGAGGCGTGATCATCCCGATTTCCATGTTCACCACCATGATGATGCCCAGATGGATCGGGTCGATGCCCAGTTCGATGGCAATCGGAAACACCAGCGGCGCCACGATGACCAGCAGGCCCGAGGGCTCCATGAACTGACCGCCGATCAGAAGGATTACGTTGACCACGATCAGGAAAGTGATCGGCCCCAGACCCGCCGACAGCATTGCGCCGGCAATGTGTTGCGGCACCTGCTCATCGGTCAGAACATGCTTGAGGATCAGCGCGTTGGCGATGACGAAAAGCAGGGTGACCGTCAGCTTGCCGGCCTCAAACAGCGTATGTTTGGTGTCGGGGTGGAAAAAGGCCGTGATCAGCGCCAGCGGCTTTTTCACAAGCGAGAGGTTTTGCTCACCATCCTGGGTGCTGAGTGGCCCCATGTCCTTGTAGACGAAGCTGGCAATGAAGAAGGCGTATACAGCCGCGACCGCCGCTGCTTCGGTCGGTGTGAAGATACCGCCATAGATGCCGCCAAGGATGATGACGATCAGGAACAGACCCCAACCGGCCTCGCGTGCCGACGCAAATATCTCGCCCCAGCCTTTCCAATCACCTTTCGGCAGGTTCTTGACCTTGGCCATCACATAGATTGTGACCATCAGCATGAACCCGGCCATGAGTCCCGGAATGACACCGGCAAGGAACATCCTGCCGACCGAGACTTCGACCGCGGCCGCGTAGACAACCATAACGATCGACGGCGGGATCAGGATACCCAGCGTACCGGCGTTACAGATGACGCCAGCTGCGAATTCCTTGGAATAGCCGACCTGACGCATACCGGCGATCACGATCGAACCGATCGCAACAACGGTGGCCGGGGACGATCCTGACAGCGCGGCGAACAGCATACATGCGAACACGCCCGCAATTGCCAGACCACCAGGCAGGTGACCAACGCAGGCGATCGAGAACCGGATGATCCGGCGCGCCACCCCTCCGGTCGTCATGAAGGACGATGCGAGGATGAAGAACGGGATGGCCAGCAGGGTAAAGTGGCCCTCGAACGCCTCGAACAGGGTCCCGGCAACCGAAGCCAGCGAGCTGTCCGAGTAGATCAGTAGAAACAGGGTCGAGCTCAGCCCAAGGGCAACTGCGATCGGAACGCCGATCAACAGCAGGCCCACGACCATGGCAAAAAGTAGTACTACATCCATCAGTCGTGTTCTCCCTGAAGGGCCCGGACTTCTTCGATCTCGTCCTCAACCTCGTGGCTTGCGACAATACGGTCGGCCTCACCGCGCAGGATCTGCAGCCCTGCCTGGGCAAAGCGGATCACCAGCAGCAACATCGACAGCGGCAGAACGAAATACGGCACGACCTTGGGCAGCTTCTCGTAGTACTCGCCATAGTTGATGAGGTCTTCGAGGAACCGAAGCGGCGCGACCATGGGGATGTCGTCCACCTCGTAGAAGCTCTGACTACGAGCGTCGAAATCAAAGCCCGTGGGGAACCAGCGTCCAGAGGTCGGAGGCAGGTCGGCAAAGACCGCCCAGTAGTCGTAGGACCCCTTCAACAGCAGCAGAGAGAATACGAGGCAGCACCCCACCGCGATCAGTGCCAATACCCTGCGCGGTGCCGGTGGCAGCATGTTCAGGATGGCATCCACACCCAGATGCGCGTGTTTCTTGACGGCGTAGGACGCCCCCAGCAATACCAGCCATCCGAAGGTGAATACGGTCAGCTCTAGCGCCCAAAGGATGTTGGAGTTGAAGACGAAACGCGCAATCACGTTGGCAAAGGTCACGGCCGTCATCAGGCCAAGAAGCAACGCGATCAGGGTTTCTTCGATTCGGTCGACCAGCCCACCGGGGCCGGTTTTCGCACCAGACATCTTTCTGTCCCCATTTTTGTTGATTTATCGAGGTGGCGGGCGCGATTGGGCCCGCCTGGTATGTGCTCCGGCGGGCTTGCGACCGTCGGAGCACACCTGCGTGTCGGATCAGAACCCGGCGTTGATCGCCTGAGCGGCGTCGATCTTGTCCTGACCGACGTCACCGGAGAACTTGTCCCAAACCGGCTTCATCGCATCAACCCAGGCCTGACGCTGCTCGGGTGTCAATTCGCGGATCGAGCCGCCCGCGTCGATGATGGCCTGCTTGGCCTTTTCGTTGACCGCAAACGCCTCTTTGTTGCGCTCTTCGGTCACCTCGGCCAGGATCGTCAGGAACTGCTCGCGCACTTCCGGATCGAGGCTGTCCAGCCAGTCGACCGAAGTCACAACCAGATAGTCGATGATGCCGTGGTTGGTTTCGGTGGTGCCATCCTGCACTTCGAAGAACTTCTTGCCGTAGATGTTCGACCAGGTGTTCTCCTGACCGTCCACAACGCCCTGCTGTAGAGCACCATAGACTTCCGAGAAGGCCATTTTCTGGGGGCTGCCGCCGATGGCTTCCATCTGCGCAACCAGCACGTCCGAAGACTGAACACGGAACTTTAGGCCGTTGGCGTCCGAAGGATCGATCAGCGGCTTGTTGGCCGACATCTGCTTCATGCCGTTGTGCCAGAACGCCAGACCCTGCAGGCCGCGGCGCTGCATGCTATCCTTCATTGCCTGGCCGTCCGCCGAGGCCTGGAACGCATCAACCGCGTCGATGTTTTTGAACATGAACGGCAGGTCGAACAGGCGGAACTGCTTGGTAAACTTCTCGAACTTCGACAGCGACGGGGCGGCCAGTTGCACGTCGCCCTGCAGCATCGCCTCGAGCACCTTGTCGTCGTTGTACAAGGTCGAGTTCGGATAGACCTCCATGCACATAACGCCGTTCATCTCGTCGTTCACGCGCTGCTCGAGCAGCGACGCGGCGATGCCCTTGGGGTGTTTGTCGGTGTTCGTCACATGCGCGAACTTGACGACGATCTCGCCATCGTCGCAGGCAGCGAAGCCCGCTGTTGCGGTAACGGAAAGCGCAAGCGCGGTGGCGGCTGTTGCCAGGAATTTCATCTGTCTTTTCCTCCCAGACTTCCAAAGAAACTTCCTTTGACATCCATGCGGATGCCGGATGCGCAAGAGTGAAACGAATCGACGGTCACCGTTCAACAATTCGAAAACGACTGGCAGAAGACAGATTTTCTAATTACTTTTCATTGGCTTAAATAGAACATCCGCAATGAGTATTTTGTTATCGCAGACATTTGTGCGGGAAACCGCACACCCAAATGCGCGAGTGTGCGAAAAACCGCACATACATCGAATCAACGGGCGAATCGTTCCGCGTCAGCGCCGATAGTCTTCAGGGCGTATGCCGTAGCGGGCCAATTTGTCGTAGAACGTCTTACGCGGCAGTTTCAGGGACTTGGCCGCATCCGACGCCCTTCCGTTGTGACGACCCAAGGCCGCAATCAGCAACGAACGCTCAACGCGCGCCATCTGTTCGTTCAGCCCAAGATCGGCCGCGGCGGCAACATCCTCGGGCATCCCCAGAACAAAACGCATCGCAGCTGACATCAGTGAACGCGCGTTGCCGGGCCAGTCCCGTGCCATCAATGACGCCAAGTGTTCGGACGAGACATCAGGTACCGCGATCCCGGCCTGCTCGGCCGCCTGGGCGACGTAGTGGCGAAAGATCACCGGGATGTCCTCGGGGCGTTCGGCCAAAGACGGTACGCGCACCCGCATCACGTCCAACCGATAGAACAAATCTGCGTTGAACCGACCCTCGGCCGCCATCTCGGCCAGATCCGCGGTTGTTCCGGCGATGATGCGGACCCCGGGCCCGTTTTCGATCATCTCCAGGGCCGCATATTGCGTCGCCTCGGGCATGGCCAAGACTTCATCCAGAAACAACGATCCGGCTGCCGCATCCTTGCATATCGCCTGCAGGGCATCCGCTCCCAGACCTGACGCCGGGCGCTTGACGAACGGCCCCTGCGCGCGGGGTGACATCAAATGGATGACTTCGGCGACTTTCGAAATGCCGCTGCCGGGCGGTCCGGTGACCAGAACTTCGGCCTGAGTTGGGGCAACGCTGCGCACCCTGTTCCGCAAGGCATCAGCCTGCGGTGACAAACCGAACAACAAGCGGGCCGCAGGATCGCCCTTCTCCAGTTCGCGCTTAGCTGCCCGGTGGTCCAATACCTGACTGCGCGCGGCAAATGCACGGCTTAGAACCGCAAGCAGATCGGCGGCGGCGCAGGGCTTCTCAAGAAAGTCGAACGCGCCCTGCCCCATAGCCTGCACCGCCATCGGTATGTCGCCCTCGCCGGTCAGCAAAACGACCGGCAACTCCGAGTCGACCTCGCGGGCATAGGACAGAAGATGAAACCCATCCCGTCCCGGCATCCGAATATCCGAGACAATCACACCTGGGAAATCGTCCCGGATATGGTCTTTGGCAGCCACAAACGATCCAGCGGTAATTACGGAATAGTCCGCAAGCTCCAGAGTCTGGGCCAGCGCCTCGCGCACGGCGGCGTCATCATCGACCAATAGAACCGTTCGGATCATGCCGCGGCTTCCTTCTCAAATGGTTCCAACTCGACGGTGAATTCTGCTCCGTCGGGCATGTTCGCGCCGCGTATCTCTCCTCCGAAACTCTGGACCAGACCGTATGAGATCGAAAGGCCAAGGCCCATTCCCTCGGATGAGCCAACGGTTTTGGTCGTGTAGAAAGGCTCAAAAACGCGATCGGGATCCTGAATGCCCGGGCCGGTATCGCGCACCGCGACCATCAACCGCTCGCCACGGGTCAGCGTGATCGTCAGGCTTCGGGTTTCTCGACCGGTCATCGCGTCGGCGGCATTGGTGATCAGATTGACAAAGACCTGCACCAGCCGCACCTCTCCACCCCAGGCAAAGACAGGTGCATTGGGCGGCTGCCAGATCAACGTGACCCCGTCCGAGCGCAACCGGCCGTCGGTCAGTTCGACGGCGGTGTTGAGCACCTGAACCAGATCAACCTTGCCCATCGGCTCGCTCTCATTGCGGGCAAAAGCGCGCAAGTTCTTGATAATGCGTGCCATACGGGCAGCCATGTCCGAGATACGCCCCAGGTTTTCGCGGGCCTTTTCGGGCTTGCCCTGCGCCAGAAAGGCCGTGCCATTGTCGGCGTATTGCCGGATCGCCATCAGCGGCTGATTCAATTCGTGGCTGATGCCCGCCGACATTTTCCCCAGAGCGCTCAGCTTGCCGGCCTGAACCAGATCGTCTTGCGCGCGTTTCAACGCCGCTTCGGCCTCTTGCCGCTCGGCCACCTCGCGGCGCAGAGCCACGTTGGCGGCCGTCAACGCGCGGGTCCGCTGGGCCACTCGGCTCTCCAGCACCGCATTGGCTTCGGCCAACGTACGCCGCCGTTCGGTCGCCAGAAAAAGCAACGCGCCGAAGGCAAGGCAGATCGCTGCGACCGCGGCAGCCTGCAGTCCGGCCAGACGTCGTGCCGGCGTCACATCCATCAAAACTTCGCCAGTCATTCCAATCACCGGCAGATCGCGGGTCAGGTGCAGGGCGCGATCCGGCAGGTACGGGCTCCAGCCGATCGACCATAGTTCGTGCGGGCCCATGCGTGTAGACGAAAACGCGCCCGGCTTGCCATCAGCCGGCTGCAAGCCGATCTGTCCCGGCGGACGTTGCCAGAACAGCAGTTCGGACCGGTTGGAAATGAAGACCGAGCCAGCACGATCCACGAAGAACACCGCCTCGGTACTGCCGCGCCACGTGCTTTCAACGTCTTCGACATCCGCGATGACCATCAGGGCTCCGGTTACCTGACCATCTTCGGAAAACGCAGGCGCCGCATAGGAATAGATCCGGTTCCCAGTGTCGCGCAAAACCCCGTGCGAACTGCCGAGAGCGCCGTGTAGCGCGCGTTGAAACGCGGGCTGGTCGGCCATGTTGCCATTCACCACGTCCCGCGCAGCGGCCAGAACGCGCCCGGTCTTGTCCGCATAAAGAACATCCACAGCCGAGGTCTTGTCCGCGACCTCCAGCAGAAGCGCCTGCGCCGCCCGCCGCCGGTCGCTGGTGTCCAACGCCCGCAATGCCGGATGCTCGGCCATCAGCACCGCAAGTTCCTGATAGACCTGCAACTGCGTGCTCAGACGATCCGACGCCAACTCCAGATCGGCTTCGGCTTTCTCGCTAAGCTGAGAGAGCGCTTGCCGGTACCCATAAGACCAGACGGCCGCCGACAACAGCGCGACCGCGAACAGGAAACCAATCGTGACCCAAACCCTTTGCATGAAACAGGGTCTTGCATTCACAGCGCCGCATGGCAAGTCTGCGCCGCATGAAGACCGTTCACCAATCTCCGACCGAGCCCGAATTTGTTCAGAACCCCTACCCTTTCTACCGGGTGGCGCGCGGTCAGGGTGACCTGGTGTACTGGCAGGACTACGACATGCCCGCGGCGATGTCTCACGCGGCGGTTCAGGCGCTTTTGCGGGATCGGCGTTTCGGACGTGAAGTACCGCCGGAGATGGCCACAAAAGGTCCTGATCACCTTGCACCGTGGCTGACGGTCGAAGCGCATTCGCTGCTCGAAGCCGAACCTCCGCGCCATACCCGCC
The DNA here is from genome assembly GCF_013032855.1 of Ruegeria arenilitoris. GTDB lineage: Bacteria > Pseudomonadota > Alphaproteobacteria > Rhodobacterales > Rhodobacteraceae > Ruegeria > Ruegeria arenilitoris. The sequence continues at coordinate 408,498 of NZ_WQDA01000003.1, read as the reverse complement.
TTCGCGCTCTGGTTCTGCGCGCTTTTACCTCGCGGGCTATCGGAGCGCTTGCACCGGACATCGAAAGGCTGTGTCACGACCTGATCGACGCATTCCCCGATGCTCCATTCGACCTTCTGGATGCCTATTGCACGCAAGTTCCGGTGATCACGATCTGCCGGCTGCTGGGTGTGCCCGAGAGCATGGCACCGCAGTTGTTGCAGTGGTCCCACGCCATGGTCGCCATGTATCAGGCCAGCCGCACCCGTGAGACCGAAGATCAGGCAGCACAGGCCTCCGCCGAGTTCTCCGCATTTCTGAACGACTACGTCTCTCACCGCCGATCCGAACCGAAAGACGATCTGATCACCCGTTTGATCACGGCAGAGGAAGACGGTGAGAAACTGTCTCGCGACGAATTGATCGCAACCTGCATCCTTTTGTTGAACGCCGGCCATGAGGCGACCGTTCATTCGCTGGGCAACGGCGTCAAAACGCTTTTGGAGTCCGGAACCAGCCCTGATGCCCTGGGCCCGGACACAATCGACATGACGGTCGAGGAGATCCTGCGCTTCGACCCGCCGCTACATATGTTCACGCGCTATGTCTATGAGGACGTCGAGGTTTTTGGCCATCGGTTTGCCCGCGGCGATCAGGTGGCGTTGATGCTTGGGGCCGCCAACCGTGACCCCGACGTCTGGACCGACCCGGACAAATTCGACCCCACCCGCAGCATTCAGGCCAACACGAGCTTTGGCGGTGGTTTGCATTTCTGCGTCGGCGCTCCGCTGGCCCGGCTGGAAATGCGGATCGCTCTGCCGGTTCTTTTTGACCGCTGTCCGGGCCTGCGACTGGCCGAATCTCCGGAATATGCGAACACCTACCACTTCCACGGGCTGACACGACTAATGGTCCAAGCCTGAGCGCCGATCAGGTGTCTGCCAGGGCGTTCAGGGGCAGCATGGTGGTCGACTTGATTTCTTCCATCGACAACAGCGCCGTGACGTTGTGCACGCGCACTTCCGAGATCAGCGCCTGATAAAACGCATCGTAGGCCCGTGCGTTCCTGACCCGAACCTTCAGAATGTAGTCGATGTCGCCAGCCAGGCGGTGCGCCTCTTGAACTTCGGGACGATCACGCAGGGCCTGCAGGAACTTGCGTTGCCAATCCGCCTCATGCTCGGAGGTTCGGATCAGAACAAAGAACGTCGCCTCGAAACCCAGCGCCTCTGCGTCCAGCAGAACGGTCTGCTGACCGATGATTCCGGCCCCTTTCATCTTGCGGATCCGATTCCAAACGGGTGTCTTTGAACTGCCCACTTTGGCCGCGATTTCGTCCAGCGATTGACTGGCGTCTCGCTGCAGCTCGGCCAGAATTTTCCGATCCGTGTCGTCTATTCGAACCGACATTCCAATTTTCCTTCCGAATGAAAACCCTTGTTCCGCCTGCCGCGCAATTCAGAACGCTTGTCCTTATTTATTCGGCAATATGGCATCTGGTCGGGAATATTTCCTATATTGAGGGCCAAGTCAAACAACAGCCAGGGCTACCCAATGAAGGCCACGCAGACAAAAGGACAAACGGGACAGGTCGAATTCGTCGGCGCGGGACCCGGTGACCCTGAATTGCTGACTCTCAAGGCCCTGTCCGCATTCCAGCGGGCCGAGGTTGTTTTGCATGATCGCCTGATCAGCCCAGAGGTTTTGCAACTGGCCGGCCGGAACGCCCGGCTGGTCGACGTGGGCAAGGCCGGCTTTGGTCCGTCCTGGAAGCAGGATGACATCAACGCATTGCTGGTTGACTACGCGCTCAAGGGACAACGGGTCGTTCGCCTCAAATCCGGTGACGCGACCCTTTTCGGCCGGCTGGACGAAGAGATCGATGCACTGGACGCAGCCGGTATCCCGTGGACGATCGTTCCCGGCATTACGGCTGCCTCGGCGGCGGTGGCCGGAATTGGCCAAAGCTTGACCCGACGCGGCCGAAACTCCTCGGTCCGGTTTCTGACCGGGCACGACATGCAGGGCTTTGCCGATCACGACTGGGCTGCGCTGGCCCGACCGGGGTCTGTTGCAGCCATCTACATGGGCAAGAAATCCGCCCGCTTCATTCAAGGACGCTTGATCATGCACGGCGCCGATCGCGCCACGCCGGTCACGTTGGTCGAAAATGCCTCGCGACCTGATCAGCGCGTTGTTGCCACGACGCTGGATCAACTGCCTGCAGACCTCGCCGCTGCCGGCCTCGACGGTCCTGCACTCACATTCTATGGCCTGGCCCCGCGCGACGCGGCCAAAGCCGTCACCGAATTCAACAAGGAGCTTGCCTGATGGCCCGCGCTTTCACCCCCAAAGTCGTTACCGCAAATGACCTGCTGGAAGGCGACGTGATCTATCTGACCGCCGATGACCGTTGGTCGCGCGATCTGCGCGAGGCCGAGCTGATCACCGACGAAGCGCATGCTCAGCTGCGTCTTCTGGATGCACAGAAGCAAGTCGACAAGATCGTAGGTGCCTATCTCGCCGATGTCGTTGCAGGCGAAAACGGTCCTGAACCCACCCATTTTCGGGAAGACTTCCGCCGGACTGGTCCGTCCAACTATGCCCACGGCAAACAGGAATCTTCTCCGCAGCCCCGGGTCTGACCTCAGGCCCCTCTCTCCCCGTAAAAAGGCCCCGGATCCGGGGCTGCAACAAAGGACAGCCAAAGATGTACCGCTACTCCGAGTTTGACAAAGCATTCCTGGCCGAGCGCAACGCACAGTTCCGCGCCCAGATCGAACGCCGCATCGACGGCTCGCTGACCGAGGACGAGTTCAAGCCCCTGCGCCTGATGAACGGCCTGTATCTGCAATTGCACGCCTACATGCTGCGGGTGGCCATCCCCTATGGCACGCTAAACAGCGCCCAGATGCGCCAACTGGCCCTGCTGGCCGAGAAGTGGGACAAGGGCTACGGCCATTTCACCACGCGCCAGAACATCCAGTACAACTGGCCCAAGCTGCGCGACGTGTCTGACATGCTGGACGCGCTGGCCGAGGTCGGCCTGCATGCGATCCAAACCAGCGGCAACACCATCCGCAACGTGACCGCCGACCATTTCGCCGGTGCCGCCGCGGATGAGGTCGCCGATCCGCGCCCCTATGCCGAACTGCTGCGTCAGTGGTCGACCGATCACCCGGAATTCCAGTTCATGCCGCGCAAGTTCAAGATCGCCATCACCGGGTCCGAGCATGACCGCGCCGTGATCAAGGCCCATGACATCGGCCTGCAACTGATCGAGCGCGACGGCGTTTTGGGCGCCCGCGTCTTGGTGGGCGGCGGTCTGGGCCGCACGCCGATGATCGGCAAGGAGCTGTCTGACTTCGTCGCCTTCGACGACCTGCTGGCTTATCTGGAGGCCACAGTTTCCGTGTGGAACCAGATTGGCCGCCGCGACAACAAGTACAAGGCCCGCATCAAGATCACCGTGCATGAACACGGCATCGACGCGATCCGCGCCAAGGTCAACGAACGCTTCCTGCAGGTCCGCCCGCAGTTCAAGGGCGCCGACATGGCGCTGCTGGATCAGATCAAGGCGCATTTCGCCCCGCCCGCCTTCCGCGAAGGCTCAGTCGCGGCATTCGAGAGCGCCTATTCGAACGACCCGGTATTCCGCTCGTGGATCGACACCAACATTGCGCCGCACAAGCAGGCGGATCACGCGATCGTCACGATCTCGATCAAGAAGCACGGCCAAACACCGGGTGACGCAACCGCCGAGCAGATGCGCGTGATGGCCGATCTGGCCGAGCAATACGCCTATGACGAGCTGCGCATCAGCCACGAACAGAACGTGATCCTGCCGCATGTCCACAAATCGGACCTGCCCGCGATCCATGCCAAGCTGAAAGAGCACGGCCTGGCCACCGCGAATATCGGTCTGATCAGCGACATCATCGCCTGCCCCGGCATGGACTATTGCGCACTGGCGACGGCCCGCTCGATCCCGGTGGCCCAGCAGATCGCGACCCGGTTCGACGAGCTGAAGCTGGAGCACGACATCGGCCACCTGAAGATCAAGATCTCGGGCTGCATCAACGCCTGCGGGCATCACCACGTGGGTCACATCGGCATCCTGGGCTTGGATCGCGCGGGCGTCGAGAACTACCAGATCACGCTGGGCGGGGACGCCACCGAAACGGCCGCCATCGGCGACCGCACCGGTCCGGGCTTTGCCTATGACGAAATCGTGCCCGCGGTCGAACGGATCGTGGAAACCTATCTGGAACAGCGCGCAAGCGCCGAGGAGACCTTTTTGGAAACCTACCGCCGTGTTGGAATGGCCCCGTTCAAGGCGGCCCTCTACCCCGAGGCGCGGGCCAATGCCGCTTGACCTGATCCAGACGGAACTGGGCCGGGAACGACGCGAACTGACCGAAAAGGTCGAGGCGCTGAACGCCCGGTTCCGCCACCACAGCGCACATGACGTCATGCATGGTGCGCTTGAGGAGGCAGGCAACCTGGCGCTGGTCTCCAGCTTCGGCGCCGAGTCGGTGGTGTTGCTGCACATGGCTGCCGTGGTCGACAAGGCCACGCCGGTCCTGTTCATCGACACGATGATGCTGTTTACCGAGACGCTGGAATACCAGCATGAGGTCAGCGAGCGTCTGGGTTTGAAGAACGTCCAGATTATCCGCGCGGATGACGAGGATATTCAGCGCGAAGACCCCTATGGCGCACTGCGGCTGCGCGACATGGATGCCTGCTGCAACTTGCGCAAGACCTTCCCCTTGCAGCGGGCCTTGGCGGGCTATGAAGGCTGGATTACAGGGCGAAAGCGGTTCCAATCCGGCACCCGCGCCACGCTCGAGTTCTTCGAGGTCGAGGACGGCACCGGCCGGATCAAGGTGAACCCTCTGGCGCATTGGGCGCCTCAGGACGTGCGCGCCTACATGGAAGAAAACCGCCTGCCCCGGCATCCGTTGGTGGCAAAGGGCTATCCCTCGATCGGCTGTGCGCCCTGCACCTCGCCGGTGAAGGATGGCGAAGATCCCCGCGCCGGACGCTGGCGCGATCAGAACAAGGAAGAATGCGGCATCCATTTCGTCGACGGCAAAATGGTACGCAGCGGAGAGAAAACATGAACGTGATCGTGAATGACCGGGGCTTTGCCCCTGATGACTGGACCGACGGCTTTGTCACACTCGACGATGCCGCAAACGATGTGATCGCACTGGACGTCACCTCGGATACGGACCCCGACGAATTGTTCGAACGGCTTGGAAACACGCGCATGGTGCGCGTCGACTTTCCGTCCTTTGCCGATGGCCGAGGCTTTACCATTGCCCGTACGCTGCGCCTGAAGGGCTATGAAGGCCGCCTGCGCGCTAAAGGACACGTGTTGGCCGACCAATACGCGATGGCTCGGCGCAGCGGCTTCGATGAAGTCGAGATTGACGCAGACCTTGCCGCCCGCCAGCCCGAGGACCAATGGCTGGCCCGCGCCAACTGGCAGGACAACGATTATCAGGCCCGCCTGCGCGGCTGACGCGACGATCGGGGCAATCTGCCCCCTTTTCCTGACCTGGATCAAAGCTTAAACGGAGATGCCGGTTTACCAGACCGGTAGTGAAACGATGACAGAGATGAAGCCCGTGACCGAAGCAACCGCCGTGAAGGCCCCCGTCCTGCCGGACGCCCAGACCGTTCTGGAAGTGAAACACTGGACCGACCGCCTGTTTTCGTTCAAGGTCACGCGTCCGCAATCGCTGCGCTTCCGCTCGGGCGAGTTCGTGATGATCGGCCTTTTGGGCGACAACGGGAAACCGTTGCTGCGCGCCTATTCGATCGCGTCGCCGTCGTGGGACGAGGAACTAGAATTCTATTCGATCAAGGTGCAGGACGGCCCGCTGACCTCGAAACTGCAGCACATCCAGCCCGGCGACCAGATTATCCTTCGGCCCAAACCGGTGGGGACGCTGGTGCATGATGCACTGCTGCCGGGCAAGCGCCTGTGGTTCTTTGCCACCGGAACCGGGTTTGCCCCCTTTGCCTCGCTGCTGCGCGAGCCGCAGACCTATGAGGACTATGATGAGGTCATCATCACCCACACCTGCCGCGAGGTGGCGGAACTGGAATATGGCCGCCAGCTGATCGAGAACATCCGCAAGGACGAGTTGCTGGCCGAACTGATCGGCGAAGGTTTCGCCGACAAGATCCGCTATTACCCGACCACCACCCGTGAACAGAGCCCCAAGATGGGCCGGATTACCGACCTGCTGAAGGACGGCACCGTCTTCAAGGACATGGGCATCGATGGCGGCATCAAGCCCGAGACCGATCGAGCGATGGTCTGCGGCAGCCTGGCCTTCAACCACGACATCAAGGCCATTCTCGAAGAGTTCGGCCTGCGCGAAGGCGCGAACTCGGACCCCAAGGAATTCGTGATCGAAAAAGCCTTTGTCGGCTGAGCCGAGATTCGGGCCGGCGAACGCCCGTTCCGCCGGCCCGAGCACCGCGTCGACACGTGCGAATTTCGTGTCATAGCACCTATATGGCGCTTGAAAGAACCTTCGTCTCAGTTTAAGTTCCCGGCTCGGAAATCGGCAATTATCAAAGGAATGAACCCATAGCCCGCAGACCTCACAACGCGCCGCCACAACGTGATACCGGCCCGCGCGTCAATGAAAAGATCCGTGCCCCCGAAATTCGCCTGATCGGCGCCGAAGGTGAGAATGTCGGGGTGGTTCATCCCGCCAAGGCCATGCAGATGGCAGCCGATGCCGGTCTTGATCTGGTCGAGATCTCGCCCAACGCGAATCCGCCGGTCTGCAAGATCATGGACTTTGGCAAGTTCAAGTACGAGCAGCAGAAACGCGAAAGCGAAGCCCGCAAGAAACAGAAGATCATCGAGGTGAAAGAGGTCAAGTTCCGGCCCAACACCGATACGCATGATTACGACGTCAAGATGCGGAACGTTTTCAAGTTTCTCGAGAATGGCGACAAGGTCAAAGTGACCCTGCGCTTCCGCGGCCGGGAAATGGCGCACCAGAACCTTGGACGTGAACTGCTTGAGCGCGTGGCGGAAGACGTCAAGGAAATCGGCAAGATCGAAAACATGCCGAAGATGGAAGGCCGCCAGATGATCATGATGATCGGACCGCTTCCCCAGAAGTGACGGCACATGGATCCGAGTGACCAAAGCTCCCTCGTTCGAGGGAGCTTTTTTTGTGGGTCAAAGTCAGGGCGGCGTGTCAGATTGCTTTGGAAATCGCAACCGACAACTTGTCCACCAGTTCGTCCAACTGCGGCTCTTCGATGATGAATGGCGGGGCCAGAAGCACATGGTCGCCTCTCCTGCCGTCGCGTGTTCCGGACATCGGATAGCAGATCAAACCCGCTTCGACGGCGGCTTTCTTGATCTTGGCCGCCACTCCCCGGGCCGGGTCAAACGGTTCGCGCGTATCTCTGTCAGCCACCAGTTCGATGCCTCGGAACAGGCCGCGACCACGGATGTCCCCGACATTGGGATGCTGGCCAAAGGCCGCCTCGAGTTTGGCTTGCAGTTTGTCACCCATGTCGCGGGCACGGGCCGGCAAATCGCGCGAGGTAAGTTCTGTCACAACAGCCAGGGCTGCCGCCGTGGCCACCGGGTGTCCGACATAGGTATGGCCGTGCTGGAAGAAACCCGAGCCATTTCGGATGGCGTCATAAATCCGATCGGTGCACAGCGTGGCACCGATGGGTTGATATCCAGCCCCCAAGCCCTTGGCGATGCAAAGAATATCCGGCGCCACCCCATCGTGGTCGCAGGCAAACAGATGGCCGGTTCGGCCCATGCCGCACATGACCTCGTCTAGGATCAACAACACGCCGTATTGATCACAAATTTCGCGGACCCGCTTGAAATACCCCTCGACCGCGGGGACGGCGCCCAACGTGGCCCCGACCACCGGTTCCGCCATAAACGCCATCACGGTCTCGGGCCCCAGCCGCTGGATCTCCACCTCAAGCTCGTTCGCCACGCGTTGGCCATAGTCATAGCTGCTCTCGCCTTCGGGTTTTTCGGCGTATTCGTAGCAGGGCGCGATATGGCTCATCTCGATCAGCATTGGCGCGAATTGAGCCCGTCGCCATGCATTTCCGCCCGCAGAAAGCGCGCCCAGCGTATTGCCATGATAGCTCTGCCGCCGTGCGATAACCCGAGACCGCTCGGGCTGCCCGATTTCAAGGAAGTACTGGCGCGCCAGCTTGATCGCGGCCTCGGTCGCCTCGGACCCGCCGGACACGAAATAGACCCGGTCCAACGATCCGGGCGCGTGCTGGATCAGCAGATCCGCCAGGGCTTCGGCCGGTTCCGAGGTCATGAAACCAGTATGGACAAAAGCGATCTTCTGGACCTGCTCCCGCACCGCGTGGATCACTGCCGGGTTTGAATGTCCCAGACACGACACGGCCGCATCCCCGCAGTCGAGATACCGTTTGCCCTGTGCGTCGATCAAATAGCACCCGTCACCGCCGACAGCGACCGGCAATTCCGCCTTGGTGTGGCGCGGAAAAACATGGCTCATATCATTTCCCTTTCAGCAAAGCGATCAACGCCGCGACCGAGGTCGCGTTGTCCGTCCATCGGGTTCCATCCGAGTTCGTCAGGCTGTTCTCAAAACCGACCCTGACATCGCCGCCACGAGCGGCCGCAGCCGCCAGACAGGCGTGTTCCAGACGCCCGAAAGCACAAACCATCCAAGGCGTACGAGCAGCGGGAAAGGCCTCGAGGTCCGCCGGTTCGGATTCCTGCCCGGTGGCGTAGCGTCCCAGCACCAGCAAGCGGTCTTCCTGCTCGCGCCGCACGATCCCATCCGACTGCCATCGCTCCAGCAGATCCGCATCCGTCGATCCGTAGAGGATATGCTGCACCCGAGTTCCCTGTTCCGCACACAGCGCATAGACCCGCGGGGCCAGATCGGGCGCGCGCGCAATTTCCCGAACCGAGATCGAGGCCCATTTCGGGGCCACCTGCTGCAGGCACTCCAACTGCGCAGAAACGTCGTAGATACCGGCGGCCTCGGTCGTGATCTGAACATCCATAGTGGGCACGGTTCCGGCAAGCTCGGCCATAGCCTCCCGATAGCGCCCTGCATCCAGAGAATGCGCGCCATGCCCATCCCTGACATGCAGGTGCAACCCGTTTGCCCCGGCCGCGTGGCAGGCAACGGCCGTCTCCACAATCTCACCGGTCGAAACCGGCAAGGCAGGGTGATCCGCATGACTGCGTCGCGCACCGTTCGGTGCGACCAAAACATACGGAAGCGACGAGGCCTGTGTGTCAGACATTGAATCATCCTATCGGTTTCTTGCGTGCTTAGCTCGTGTGAGGATGTTTTTCTCTTGTATTGTTCAAAACATTTGTTTTTCTCCCATCATGACACCCTCAACTCACCACCTGATGGATCGGCTGCGCCGAGAGATCGACCAATTGCCGGCCCAATTGCAGGCCGCAACAAAATACATCATCGACCATCCGGGCGATTTCGGAATCGACTCCATCCGCGTGTCTGCCGAAAAGATCGGCGTCAGCACAAACGTGATCGTTCGTCTGGCACAACATCTTGGTTTTGATGGCTTCGAAGCCTTTCGCCGCCCTTTCCGCAGGAATCTTGTGACAGACAGCGAAGACCGCCTCAGCCGGGATTGGCTGACCCAGTTGAATGCCGGCGATGCCTTTGCGTCGGCACAGGCCAGTTATGCCCGCAACGAAGTGAACGTAGTGTCACGTTCGTTACGCCAGCTGGATCCGGTCAAGGTCAGATCCGCAGTCACCCTGATGTCAGATGCTCCCCAGTGCTTGGTCACCGCAACCCGCGCAAGCTATGCCTTGGCCTATTACTTCCACTACGCCGGACGTATGGCCCACCCGGGAATGCAGTTGATCCCAAGGCATATGGGATCGGCCATCGACGATCTTCTGAGCGCGGGCGAAACCGACTGCCTGTTCGCGATCACCGTTCATCCCTATTCGGCCGACACGATACGTGCCATCCGGTCTGCCCGGGAAAAGGGTATGCGTGTTGTTCTGCTGGCCGACAGCGATGTCATTGCCCCAGGCGTCGAGGCGGACGTGACCTTGACCGTCAGCACCCGATCACAGCATCAGTTCTCCAGCTTCTCCGGAGCGATGGCCGTTCTCGAGGTTCTTCTAAGCCACCTTTTCGCAGTCAAGGGCGACGCGGCTTATCACCGGGTTCAGGACTATCAGAAAGCGCGCGAGGATGCCGGAGCCTACTGGCAGCCCAAAAGGCTTCCGCGTGTCGCGAAAAAGAAATAGGCCCCGGAACACGTCCGGGGCCCAAAGCAGTCACCGCGACCGCGTTACATGCAGGCTTGAACCGCCCGCCGGGTCATGACACCCACCAAGTGCGCGCGGTAGTCTTTGCTGCCGTGCAGATCTCCGATCATGTTCATCGGGTTGACCCGAAGATCCATAAGGGCATCGGGCCGGAATTCCTTGCTCAGCGCCTGCTCGGCTTCGCTCCAACGGAACACGCCGTCTTCGCTGGCTCCGGTCACGGCAACGCGCACCCCGTCCGCGAAGCGGGCAAGGAAAACACCCACCAGCGCAAAGCGCGAGGCAGGCTGCAAAAACTTCTGGTAGCTTGCTGCCTGCGGTACCGGGAACCGGACCGTCGTTATCAGCTCGCCCTCGTCCAGCGCTGTCGTGAACATGCCCTGAAAGAAGTCATCCGCAGCGATTTCGCGCGCATTTGTACGAATGGTCGCGCCTGACCCCAATGCAGCGGCAGGGTAACAGGCCGCTGGATCGTTATTGGCCAAGGACCCACCTATCGTGCCCCTATTGCGAACGGCAGGATCACCGATATGCCCCGCCAGATCAGCCAGCGCGGGATACTTGCCCGCAACTTCTGCCGCTACCGTGGCATGCGTGGTCGCAGCTCCAATCGAAATCGACCCATCATCTTCGATGCAGACGCCCTTCAACTCGGGAATGGCACCCAGGCTCACCAGCGTCGCGGGTGAGGCCAGTCTTTGCTTCATCGTCGGGATCAGGGTCTGACCGCCCCCCAACGCCTGTGCATCCTCTCCCGCCAACGCGGCAACCGCATCAGCAATGGTCGAGGGGTTCTTGAACTCGAAATTGTACATTTCGCTTTTCCTTTCCGAAAGGCGCAGAACCGCCCTTCATCTGGCATTTGATTGACCAGGGAGCGCGAAGGGCTGACCCCTCGCACACCAACCTCTCCACTCAGCTGTTCATCGCCGCCCAAACACGCGACGGGCTGACCGGCATGTCGATGTGGTCCACCGCCTTGCCACCCGAGTTCAGGGCATCGATCACGGCATTGACCACCGCAGGCGGCGATCCAATCGCCCCGGCCTCGCCGCAGCCCTTCACGCCCAACGGGTTGTGCGTGCATGGCGTCTGGCTGGAATGATCGACGGTATAGAACGGCACGTCATCGGCCCGCGGCATGGCATAGTCCATGAAGGAAGCGCTCAGCAGTTGACCGTTTTCGTCATAGACGCAGTTCTCAAGCAAGGCCTGACCGATGCCCTGCCCGATGCCGCCATGCACCTGGCCGTCAACGATCATCGGGTTGATGATGTTGCCGAAATCATCGGCCGCGGTGAACCGTTCGATGGTCACCTGCCCGGTCTCGGGGTCAACCTCGACTTCGCAGGCATAGGCGCCTGCCGGGAAGGTGAAGTTGGCCGGATCATAGAACGCAGTCTCCTCCAGGCCCGGCTCGACCTCCAGCGGGAAGTTGTGCGGCACATAGGCCGTCAGGGTCACATCCCCCCAGGCCACCGACTTGTCGGTGCCGGCCACGGTGAACTGGCCATCCTTCAACTCGATATCGGCCTCCGAGGCCTCCAGCAGATGCGCCGCGATCTTCTTGGCCTTGTCGATCACCTTCTCGGTCGCCTTGACCATGGCCGATCCACAGACCGCCAGCGAGCGCGACCCATAGGTGCCCATGCCGAACGGGATCTTCGAGGTATCACCGTGCACGATCTCGACCATCGACTCGTCGATACCAATCATGTCGGCCACGACCTGCGGAAAGGCGGTCTCGTGCCCCTGCCCGTGGCTGTGGGCCCCGACCATGACGCTAATCGAACCGGTGGCATTCACCCGCACGGTCGCCGCGTCATAGAGACCCGCACGCGCCCCCAGCATGCCTACGATGTTCGAGGGCGCGATGCCGCAGGCCTCGATATAGCAGTTCACGCCCAGGCCGCGCAGCTTGCCCCGCGCCTCGCTTTCGGCGCGACGCGCCGGGAAGCCGGCGAAATCGGCGGCCTGCTCCAGCTTGTCCATGGTGCCGTTGTAGTCGCCCGTGTCATAGGTCAGCGCCACCGGCGTGTCATAGGGGAACTGCGTGATGAAGTTCCGCCGACGCAGCGCTACCGGATCGACGCCCAGCTCGCGCGCGGCTTTGTCGATCACGCGCTCCAGCTGATAGGTCGCCTCGGGGCGGCCTGCACCGCGATAGGCATCAACCGGCACGGTGTTGGTGAACATGGCCCGCACGTTCACCTGAATGACCGGCGTCTTGTAGTTGCCCGCCATCAGCGTCCCGTGCAGCCAGGTTGGCACCGAACTGGAAAACGTCGACAGATACGCGCCCAGATTGGCATAGGTGTGGGTGCGCAGCCCGACGAAATTGTTGTCAGCATCCAGCGCCAGTTCGATCTTGCTGACATGGTCGCGGCCCTGTGCATCCGACATGAACGCCTCGGACCGGCTGGCCGTCCACTTGACCGGACGGTTGCAGGCCTTGGCGGCGAAGGTACAGAACGCCTCTTCCGCGTAGTGGAAGATCTTGGTGCCGAAACCCCCACCCACATCCGGCGCCACGACGCGGACCTTGTGCTCGGGCAGGCCCAGCACGAAGGCACACATCAGCAGCCGGATCACATGCGGGTTCTGCGAGGTGGTATAGAGCGTGTATTCATCCGTGCCCCGGCTGTATTCCGCCACGGCCACGCGCGGTTCCATCGGGTTGGCGACCAGACGGTTGTTCACCAGTTCCAAGGTGGTGACATGCGCCGCATTGGCGAACACCTCGTTCACCTTGGCATCGTCGGCCTCGCCCAACTGCCAGTCATAGCAGATGTTGTTCTTCAGATCGTCATGGACCAGCGGCGCGCCCTCTTCGGCGGCGGCTTTCATGTCCAGAACCGCGGGCAGTTCCTCGATATCCACGTCGATCGCCTCGGCCGCGTCACGGGCCTGCTCAAGACTGTCGGCCACGACGGCCGCGATCGGGTCGCCCACATGGCGCACTTTGCCTTGCGCCAGGATCGGGTGCGGCGGTTCCTGCATGGGCGCGCCGTGCTTGTCGGTCACCTCCCAGCCGCAGGGCATGCCGCCCACGCCTTCGAAATCCTTGCCGGTAAACACCCGGACCACGCCGGGCATGGACTCGGCGGCGGACGTGTCGATGCTTTTGATCCGGCCATGCGCGATGTCGGATCGCAGGAAATACACATAGGCCTGACCACGTACGTTGATGTCGTCGGTGTAATTGCCCGCTCCGGTCAAAAAGCGCACGTCCTCGCGGCGCTTGGAACTGGCTCCGATGCCACTGTCTTTGGGCATAGCTTGTTCTCCTCCCATAAACGGATGCTTGCGTGCATCCCAGTCATCCCACGGGCGTTCTCAGTCACGCCCGCAGCGGCATCACTCGGCGGCGATGTGGCTGACGTCTTGGCCGGACGCGGCCATGATCGCCTTGACGATGTTGTGGTACCCGGTGCACCGGCACAGGTTGCCTTCCAGGTATTTGCGGATTTCAGCCTCGGTCGGGCGCGGGTTCTCCTTCAGCAGGGCTGCCGCCGACATCACCATGCCGGGCGTGCAGAAACCGCATTGCAGGCCGTGATGATCCTGAAACGCCTGCTGGATCACGTTCAGCGATCCGTCCGGGTTGGCCTGCCCTTCGATGGTGCCGACCTCTGCTCCATCCGCCTCGAGCGCCAGCATGTTGCAGGACTTCACCGCCTCGCCGTTCACGTGAACCACGCAGGCGCCGCACTGGGCCGTGTCACAGCCCACATGGGTACCGGTCAGCGACAGGTGATCGCGCAGAAAACTGGACAGCAGTGTCCGGCCTTCGACATCACCGCTCACGGTCTTTCCGTTCACGGTCATTGAGACCTGTGTCATAAGTTCCTCCCATTTTCGTATTTATCCTTGGCCCGAGTTAAACACGGGAAAAGTCGTTTGAGAACAAAAAACTTGGCCGTTTCCAACCCGTCGCTTGGGAGCCAACTGCCAACATGTATTGCAGGTCGCCAGCGGGGCGAAACTGCCGCTACGTCACTTTGCGTTTGGCCCGAGGTTGCGGACGGGTCGGGATTTCCTTGAGCAGACCACCGACGCCCATCGCCGCGATATCGGCTCCGGTGGTCGGGATGCCGCAGGCGACCCGAGACAGCACCCAGTCAGCTCCATTCAACGCGGGCGAACGTGCGCATCCCGGCAAACCGATGACCGGCCGCTTGCCCAAAGCTCCGAGAAACAACAGGTTGCCCGGATCAACCGGCATGCCAAAGCGGTCCACCTGCCCACCCGCGCGCCGAACGGCCTGCGGGGCCACGTCCTCGACATCGGATGTGGCCGAGCCGGTCAGGATCATCACGATATCGGTGTTCATCCGGGACACTGCCTGCGCCAGAGCGTCGACCGCGTGCGGAACGATCTGCACGTCGTCCAGGCTCAGACCCAGGGCCTCGACCCGGCCGCGCATCGCGGCGATGCCCTTGTCGTTCGGCGGCCCGCCTGGGATGTCGGTCACCACCAACCCGGCGCTGCCAAACTTCGGCGCTGCCAGGCGAATGGCCCCTTTTGCCAGCTCGGCCGCGCGCTGAACGTCCGCCAGCGGCACCGCGTAGGAAATCACCTTGATCGTGGCAACCATGCCACCCGCACCCATCTGCTGATGCTGAGGAACGGTGGCCACCGTGATCATCGGGTTGACCTGATTGAACGCCAGCAGAGACTCAACGTTCAGAAGGGCAACACCAGCTTGATCCGCAATCAGGTTGACGCGGCCGGTGAACGGCTCGGTCACGCGCAAGTTGGCTCCCTTCGGAACCGGGGTCAGTGCCGCAGCCAATTGGCGCGCGGCCTCGTCCTCGTGACAGTCGCCGGGTTCCAGCCGCGCGACGACCACCTCGGACACGCCCGCCTCGGCCAACAGGGCGACATGCGTGTCGTCCAGCATCAGTCCCTTGCGCAGCTTTTTCATGCCAGCCATGACCGAATGCGCAAGGATCGCGCCCTTCGCGTCCGCAACCGGCACCGAGCCGAATTTCATGCCTTGCCCCGCAGCACCGCCGTCATCTGCGCGATGATCGCAACGGCAATCTCGGCCGGTCCGGCCGCGCCGATGTCCAGACCGATCGGCCCGTGGATGCGCTGCAGCTGCTCCGCCGAGAAGCCTGCCTCGGTCATCCGCTGCACCCGTTTGGCATGGGTGCGCGACGACCCAAGCGCGCCGATGTAGAACACGTCCGAGTCCAGCGCAGCCTGCAGGGCCGGATCATCCAGCTTGGGGTCGTGGGTCAGCAGAACCATCGCCGTGCGCGAATCCAGACCGATGCTAGCCACGGCCTCGTCCGGCCAGTCGGTCAGCAGCTTTTCACCGGGAAAACGGGATTTGGACGCAAACGCCTCGCGCGGATCGATGATGATCGGGTCATAGCCCGCGATCCGCGCCATCGGGACCAGCGCCTGCGCGATATGGACCGCGCCCACCACGATCAACCGCAGCGGCGGGTTGTGCACGGCCACGAAGGTCCGACCATCTTCTTCGAACCCCGAGCGATCCATGCGCAGCCGGTCCGCATAGGCGTTGCGCCGCAGCGCGCGGTGGCCGGTTTCGACATTGACCTCATAGGCCACGGGCTCGCGCCGCGCCCGCGCCGCCACCAGTTCGGCCAGCATCGGTTCGGGCAGGACCGAGCCCACCGGCTCGACCAGAACTCGGATCGTGCCGCCGCAGGCCAGCCCGACGGCAAAGGCATCCTCGTCGCTGACCCCGAATTCCAACAGGCGCGCTTCGCCTTCTTCGATGGCTTCAAGCGCCTCGACGATCACCGCGCCTTCGACACAGCCGCCCGAAACCGAGCCTTCGATTCGACCATCACCGGCAATGACCAACTGGGCCCCCACCCGCCGAGGTGCGCTGCCCCAGGTTTCAACGACCGTCGCCAAAACCGCGCCGCGACCTTCGCGAACCCACGCCAATGCCGTTTCCGGACTGTTGTCAAATCTGTCCATCGGACCCTCCCGCGGTGGTTCGCATCAACATAAGCAGGATTGACGCGATGAAAAGCAAGGAGCGCGTTCTCAGGTGGATTATCTCGGACACCGACCCCGCCAACTTGGTTCTTCATGTGACGCAGAAGGCAGGTTTCGGCCGAAGTCCGCGACAGACAATCAAACATTTGATTGTTTTTCGCCCGCCGACTAGCCTGCGGGCAGGCCCGACTTGCGGCCGAATTGACGCAAGAGATTTCGTAAAGGAGACAATGTCTTGAAACAGATATTTACACTAACTATCGGCGCGGCGGCATTGATTGCAGGCAGCGCCTGGGCCGACACTTTCGAACGCTACGGAGAGGTCGAGGGCTGGAAGGTCTTTGTCGACAAGGAAAAGAAGTCATGCCTGATCGAAGCGGTCGATGATGCCGAGAACGTGGTGCAGATGGGTCTGACCGAAGACCGCAGCGTGGGATATGTCGGTGTCTTTACCAAGGCAGAGACCGACATCAAGCGCGGAGACAAGGAGGCCGTCGCGATCCTGCTGGGCGACAACCTGTATGTCGGCGAGGCAACCGGAATGAAGGGCAACATCACCAAGGGGTATTCCGGCGGCTATGTCCTGTCGGACGACCCGCAATTCGCCGACGATCTGGCCAAGCAGAAGGTCATGGCGGTATTCCCCGAGAAATCCTTTGGCTTCACCGTCGATCTGACCGGCACCTACAAAGCCATGGAAATGGCGCGCGAGTGCAACGAAAAGCAATTGCAGTGACGTCAGCCTGAAAGCGCGGCCAACAACCGCGCTTTCTCTCCCTGGTCGTCGGGGCTTGAGATCCCGGCGGCCAGATCCTCGAGCGATGCAATCGAATGACCGGCGCGGAAGCTGTCCACATGCGGCAGCATGGTGGCGACGCCTTGGGCCTTTGGCGCGAACCCGTCCCAGCGCAACAGCGGGTTCAACCAGATCAGTCGCCGGGCCGACAGGTGCAGGCGTTCGATCTCTTTTTCCAGCAGATCGGGGTCACCCCGTTCCAGCCCGTCGGTGATCAGCAGCACGACAGCCCCCTGCCCCATCACCCGGCGCGACCAGTCTCGGTTGAACTGGTGCAGGCATTCACCGATGCGCGTGCCGCCCTCCCAATCCTGCGCCTCGGCCCCGGCGGCGGCCAGCGCCGCATCGACGTCGCGCTGATGCAGGTGTCGCGTGATGTTCGTCAGTCGCGTGCCGAAGGTGAACGCATGCACCTTGGCCCAGCCGGCCCCCTTGGCGTTCGAGACCGTGTGCAGGAAGTGCAGGATGATCCGACTGTACTGGCTCATCGACCCCGAGATGTCACACAGCGCGATCAAGTTGGGCCAGCGCGGTTTCGGTTTGACCAGTGCGATCTGGTGCATCTCGCCGCCCTGACGCATGGCCGCGCGCAAGGTGCGCGCCCGGTCGATCCGCTGGCCCAGATGGCTGGCCTGACCCCGGCGCGAGGCGATCGGGTCCACAGGCAGTTGCAACCGCGCCAGAATGCGCTTGGCCTGCGCGGTTTCCGCGGTGCTCATCTGTTCGAAATCCAGCGACCGCAGCCGTTCCTCGGACGAAGCGGTCTGCGTGGCGTCAATCTCGATTTCGCTTTCGCCTTCTTGCTCGGCGCCTTTTGGTTCGTCCCGCTCGACCCCGTCCAGAAGGGCCTCAGCCGCGCGTTTTTCGCCCGCCTCGGCCATGCGTTCCTCCTGAACGCCGCGAATGGCCGGCAGCATCATCGACATCATGTGCTCAAGATACCGCGGGTCGCGCCAGTACAGGCGGAAGATCTGGGCGAACACGGTGCGATGCTCGGGCCGGTTCACGAAACAGGCGTGCAGAGTCCAGTAGAAATCCTGCTTGCGGGTAAAGCCCGCCGCCTGCACCGCTCGGATGGCGTCAACCACGCGGCCGGGGCCGATCGGCAGTCCGGCCTTGCGCAAGGCGCGCGCGAAATGGGTGATGTTCTGCGCCAGTTTCGGATCGGCCGGGATATCCAGCGGAAGCTGTTCGGCCATCGCTAGGCCCCCGGAGTGTTTTGGCGCCGCGACGACATCAGACCGGTTCGAGCGTGGCTTTGGCCTGATCCAGAATGCGCTTGGCCTCAGAGCCCTGCAGTTTCTGGATGTCGTCCTGGTATTTCAGGATCGCGCCCAGCGTGTCGCCGATCACCTCGGGGCTGAGGTTGATCACGTCCAGCGCCAGCAGGCACTTTGCCCAGTCGATGGTCTCGGCCACGCCGGGTTTCTTGAACAGGTCCTCGGTGCGCAGATGCTGGACAAAGGCCACAACCTCGCGGCTCAGCGCCTCGGCGGCCTCGGGCGCGCGGGCGTGCAGGATCTCCAGCTCGCGGTCGAAATCGGGGTAGTCGACCCAGTGGTACAGGCAGCGGCGCTTGAGCGCGTCATGTACCTCGCGCGTGCGGTTCGACGTGACGATGACGATGGGCGGTTCGGGCGCCTTGATCGTGCCGATCTCGGGGATTGTCACCTGGAAATCGCTCAGCGCCTCCAGCAGGAAGGCCTCGAACGGTTCGTCGGTGCGGTCCAACTCGTCGATCAGCAGCACCGGCGGGCCAGCCGGGTCGGGCTCCATCGCCTCGAGCAATGGGCGGCGGATCAGATAGTCGCCACTGAACAGTTCCTCCTGCAGACCCTTCCGGTCGGACCCGCCGACCGCCTCGGCGGTGCGGATGGCCACCATCTGCGCGGGAAAGTTCCATTCATAGACGGCCGAGGACGCATCGAGCCCTTCATAGCATTGCAGCCGGATCAGGCGGCGGCCAAGTCCAGAGGCCAGAGCCTTGGCGATCTCGGTCTTGCCGACGCCCGCTTCACCTTCCAGAAACAGCGGCCGGCCCAGTTTCAGCGACAGGAACACCACGGTGGCCAGGGCGCGGCCACAGACATAGCCCTGTTCGCCCAGCATCTTCTGAACGGCATCGATGGAATCTGGCTGGCTCATGTGTCTCAATCTCCCTTGGCACAACAGGTCATGGCTGCCGCTGCGCGTCAAGACCGTGATCTTTCCGGGACTTGCGGCAATCTGGTCGCCTGGCAAGGTTTGTTGTCACTTTCCCGTGCGGCCTGCCTGTGCTAGCCCGGCGCCATGACCGATACTCTGACGCTCCGCCGCCCCGATGACTGGCACCTGCATCTGCGCGATGGCGCCATGCTGCAGGCCGTCCTGCCCGAAACCGCCCGCCATTTCGCGCGGGCCATCATCATGCCCAACCTTGTGCCCCCGGTGGTCACCGGCGCGCAGGCCGCGTCCTATCGCGACCGTATCCTGGCCGCCCTGCCCGAAGGCATGAGCTTTGAGCCTTTGATGACCCTGTACCTGACCGAGGATACCGACCCCGACGACATGGCCGCGGCCCATGCCAGCGGTCTGGTCAAGGCGGTCAAGCTGTACCCGGCAGGGGCCACGACCAACTCGGCCTCGGGCGTGCGGAATTTCGACAAGGTGCGCCCCGTGCTGGACCGGATGGCCGAGATCGGCCTGCCGCTCTGCGTGCACGGCGAGGTCACCGATGCCGAGATCGACATCTTCGACCGCGAGGCGGTGTTCATCGACCGCGTTCTGGACCCGATCCGCAAGGCCACGCCGGGCCTGCACGTGGTGATGGAGCATATCACCACCCGCGACGGTGTGGAGTATGTGCGCGCGAACGAAACCGATCTGGGCGCAACGATCACCGCGCATCATCTGATCATCAACCGCAACCACATCCTAGTTGGCGGAATCAAGCCGCACTACTACTGCCTGCCCGTCGCCAAAAGGGAAGAGCACCGCAAGGCGCTGGTCGATGCCGCGACTTCGGGCGACGAACGGTTCTTTCTGGGGACTGACAGCGCCCCGCATACCGACGCCAACAAGGAAATGGCCTGCGGCTGCGCGGGGTGTTTCACCGCCACGAACACCATGTCGCTGGTGGCCGAGGTCTTTGACCGCGCGGGTGCGCTGGACAAGCTGGAAGGGTTCACCTCGGTCAACGGGCCAAGGTTCTACCGGCTGCCCTTCAACGATCAGACCATCACCCTGCAGAAGGGCGAACCGGTCAGCTACCCTGACAAGATCGAAACATGCGATGGCCCGGTCACCGTGTTCGACCCCGGCTTCCCGCTTCACTGGCGCGTGGTCTAATTAACCAGTCGTTTTGCCAGATCCGCTGCGCGCCCGCCGGTGCGCAGCATCGACCAGATCGCATCGGCCTCGTCCGCGCCGATCAGCTTGGCGGCCTTGCCGCGCACGCGATCCTCGCGGTCGGACAAGGCTATCGGTGCGGCCAAATCGTGGGTCGCCTCGCGCCGTACTCCGTCCCGCCGCAGCAGCGCCACGCGGGCCTCGGTCTCGGACAGCGTTTCGTCCGCTTCGACCGTGATCCGGTCGCGCAGCGATTGCAGGCGCGGATCGGCGCAGACCTTGTCCGTGTAGCTTTCAGGCAGGGCCGTTTCGTATCCCAGCGCCTGCATGGCGATCACCGTCCGATAGGAAAACTTGGCGCCCAGCCCGGTTGTCGGAGCGGTCTGATTGCAGACGCTCATCCAACGCGGATGGGTGCGGATTTTGATCTCGGCCACCTCGGGTTCGGCGATGTCCAGATCGCGCGCAGCCTCAAGCGCGGCGTGCAGCCCGTGGCAGCAAGCGTGGAACTTGTGGCTGACGCTTTCGAACAGCCACTCATCCCCAAGCCCCGACAGCGCTGTGGCTGTGTCATCGGCACCGTGATGCGTCGCGCCAAACCCGAACGGCCCGGTCAGGGCATCGGGATTGGGAACGAACCCCCGCTGCACCAGCAGCGCGGCCTCGACCCCGACCGAAGCCGCCTGCCCCGCATTGTAGGGCTTGCCCATGGTGCCAAACTGCGCCTTGAGGCCCGCCGCCCGGGTCGCGGTCAGCCCCAGAACCCGGCGCATGGCCGCCGGATCGCATCCCAGCAGGCGGGCGGCCGCCACGGCCGCTCCGAACGCCCCCGCCGTCGCGGTCTGGTGAAACCCGACCTGATAATGCCCCCGCCCCAGCCACAGGCCAATGCGGATGGACAGTTCCATCCCCACCAAGGCCGCCTCGAGCAAATCGACGATGGGCTGATCCTGCCATTCGGCCACTGCCAGCGCGGCGGGAAACACCGCCACCGAGGGGTGGCCGATATGGGCGAAATGCGTGTCGTCATAGTCCAGCGCGTGCGACACCGTGCCGTTGACCAAAGCCGCCGCGCGCATCGGCGAGGCCCCGCCACCGAACAGGGTGGCCTGTCCGGCCCCGCCTTCGTCCAGCACCATCCCTCGCAGGATGCGAGATACCGGTTCGTTGACGCCTGCGCGCCCGACCGCCAGCCAGTCGAGCGCGGACAAAGACGTGACGATCCGCGCCTGCGCGGTTGTCTCGACCGGGCCCGCGGCGAATTCGGAAAGAGTGCGTGTGAATTCAGTCATGCGGCGCAGTCTAACGTGCACCCGCGCCGGGTAAACCCTCAGCCGTAGAGTCTGACCGCGCGCTGCTCGAAGGCGCGCACGATCCGGTGCATCGCCTCGTTGAAGACCACGCCGATGATGCCCTGCAACACGGCGTTCTTGAACTCGAAATCCACGTGGAAGGATACGTTGCAGCCGCCCTCGGGGGCGTCTTCGAAATGCCAGTCGGATTTCATGTATTTGAATGGACCGTCCAGGTATTCGGTGTCGATCTTCTTCTGCTCGGGGAACAGCGTCACCCGACTGCCGAACCGTTCGCGGAACACCTTGAACGAGATCACCAAGTCGGCCTCCATCACCTGCGTCTCGCCCGCCGCATAGGTCCGCCGGATCCGCGCGGCCGCGCACCAAGGCAGAAACTCGGGGTATTTCGCCACATCCGCAACCAGATCATACATCTGCTGCGCGCTGTATGGGAGGTGGCGGGTTTCCGAATGAGTGGGCATGGCAACTTGGACATTTTGCAACGTGACAATGGCGCGTCATGTCGTATGTTGCGCGCCAAAGATCAAGGGGGCAGCCATGAGCCAGCGCGCATATGTGATAGATGAGATGATCTCGGCCAAGGCCATCGCGGCGCGGATCGAGGAATTGTGCCGCGAAATCACCCGCGAATTCGGCGATACCGACAAGCTGGTGGTCGTAGGCCTGCTGCGCGGCAGCTTCGTCTTCATCGCCGATCTGGTGCGCGAACTGGACCTTCCGATCGAGGTCGATTTCCTCGAGGCGTCCTCGTATGGCGATTCAATGGAAAGCAGCCGGGAAGTTCGCATTCTCAAGGACTTGCGCGGCGCAATTGAAGGGCGCGACGTACTGGTGGTCGAAGATATCGTCGACACGGGGCACACGCTGAACCACGTCACCAACCTGCTGCGCAGCCGCCAGCCGAAACGGCTCAAGTCGATTGCCTTGCTGGACAAACCCAGCCGCCGCGAGGTTGATTTCCGCGCCGATTGGATCGGCTTTGAAATCCCGGACGAATTCGTCGTGGGCTATGGCATCGACTATGCCCAACGCAACCGCAACCTGCCCTTCATCGGCAAGGTCCGCTTTACCGAAGACTGATCCCGCCGCGGATTCGAGGCCCCATGATCCTGCGCCACCTTCTGCGAATGTCCCGATGGGCGCGCAATCCGCCCTCGGACCAGCGGGTCAAGCTGGTGCTGGGCCTGATCGTGCTGTGCCTGGTGATTGCCGGCGTTGAATACATGGGCTGGTGGCCCGAATGGGCAACCAGCCAGCCGCGCAAGCTCAGGCCGTGACCGGCGCGTCCAGAACCTGACGGATTGCCGCCAGAAAGATACCCGCGCCGACAGGGATCAGCGCATCGGGGAAGTCATAGTCGGGGTTGTGAAGTTGCGGATGGTCGACCCCGGCCCCCAGCCAGAACATGGCCGTTTTCGACCCTTTGGCGAACTGCCCGAAATCCTCCGAGAACCGTTGCGGCACGGTGGTCAGGCGCGGTTGCACCCCGGCCTGGGCGCAGGCATGAGCCAGGATCTGTACGGCCTCGGGGTGGTTGACACAAGCGTCGAACACGTCGTCATAGGTGATCTCGACACCCAGTCCCTCGTCGGCGGCGGCCTTGCGGACCAGCGCCTGGGCCTGATCGACCAGTTGTCCCATACGCGCGTCCGAGACGGTGCGCAGCGTGACCCATATCTCGGCCTCGCCGGGCGCCACCCCGAATGTCGGGGCCCCCAGTTGGGCGTGGGTGACGGTGGTCAGTGCGTAATCCTCGGTCAGCTCTCCTCCCGGCCCCAAGGCGGTCAGGGCCGGAATCAACTGCGCCATGGCCGAGGCCGGCGACAGGCCGTCCTGCGGAGCCGCCGCGTGCGAGGTCTTGCCCGTCAGCCGCACCCGCATCCCGCGCGAGGCGCAATTGGCCGGGCCAGAGCACAGCTCGACCGCTCCCAGGTCCAGCCCCGGCAGGTTATGCAGGGAGAACAGGAAATCCGGCTGCATTTCAGCGTATTGCGGGTCGTTCCGAAAGTCGCGCGCGCCCTGTCCGGTCTCTTCGGCGGGCTGGAAGATCAGCACGACCCGACCGCGTGTCACGGGCGTTTGCGCCAGGTCCTGCGCGACGCCCAGAACCATGGCCATATGGCCGTCATGCCCGCACAGATGACCCTTGCCCTGAACCTGCGAGTACCAGGGTTTGCCCGGCATCTCCAAAATCGGCAGCGCGTCCAGTTCGCAGCGAATGCCCACGGTGGGCCCCGGCTGGCCCGTGTCGAACATGGCCGCGACCCCGTACCCACCGATCCCGGTCAGAACCCGGCCGGTCACACCGCGCAATTGCTCGGCTATGAATGCCGCTGTTTCAGCCTCTTCACCCGAAACCTCGGGGCGTTGGTGCAAAGCGTGGCGCAGCGCAGTCAGTTGCGCGAGCCGTTCGGGCGTCACGCCTGCCCCAGCTTTTTCTGCCGCGCCGCCCGCAGGCGCGCGAAATCATCGCCCGCATGGTAAGACGAGCGGGTCAGCGGCGTGGCCGAAACCATCAGGAACCCTTTGCCGTAGGCGGCTTTTTCATAGGCCGCAAACTCTTCGGGCGTGACAAAGCGGTCCACGCGGTGGTGTTTCGGCGTGGGCTGCAGATACTGGCCGATTGTCAGGAAATCGATATCGGCGGCGCGCATGTCGTCCATGACCTGGCGCACCTGCTGTTCGTTCTCGCCCAGACCAACCATGATGCCCGACTTGGAGAAGATCGACGGGTCCAACTCCTTGACCCGCTGCAGCAGACGCAGCGAGTGGAAATAGCGCGCGCCCGGGCGCACCTCGGGGTACAGGCCCGGCACGGTTTCAAGGTTGTGGTTGAACACGTCCGGCTTCGCCGCGACCACGGTTTCCAAAACCGACGGATCGCATTTCAGGAAATCCGGGGTCAGAATCTCGATCGTGGTCTTGGGCGAGCGGTGACGCACCGCGCGGATGGTCTGTGCGAAATGCTCGGCGCCACCATCGGCCAGGTCGTCCCGGTCGACCGAGGTGATGACGACATGGTTCAGGCCCAGTTTTTCCACCGCATGTGCCACCCGGCCCGGTTCGAACGCGTCCAGCGCATCGGGGCGCCCGGTGGCGATGTTGCAGAAGGTGCAGCCGCGGGTGCAGATCTCGCCCATGATCATCATGGTCGCGTGGCCCTGGCTCCAGCATTCGCCCACATTCGGGCAGCCGGCCTCTTCGCAGACGGTGACCAGGTTGTTGTCGCGCATGATCCGGCGCGTGTCGGCATAGCCCTTGCCGCCGGGCGCTTTCACCCGGATCCAGTTGGGCTTTTTCGGCTGCGCATTGTCGGGCTTATGCGCCTTTTCCGGGTGACGTTGTTCAGGGATTTTCAGATCGCGCACGGGGCCGGTTTCCTGACTTGGGTCAATTTGGTTGGTGCATAACATAAACCGGTCGGATGTATTACGCCAGCCATGCATAGCTGCCATGCGTCAGCGTTTCGCAGATGCAGAATAGGAGCGCGACTTCTTAGGGGATCAACGCAAATTTCGACATGATTTCCGCAGACAAGAGGATATTCGCAAACGCAGCACATCCCGTGTTGAAGCCGGTTTGGAATCGTTTTAACCCACGGGCCGAACAAATGTGAATCACAGGAGATGCCCCATGAAAACCGGCGCCAAGCTGCCCGACGTGACATTCCACACCCGCGTGCGCGACGACTCGATCGAAGGGCCCAACCCGTTCCGCTGGGAAGACAAGACCACGACCGACTACTTCGCAGGCAAGCGGGTCATCCTGTTCTCGCTGCCCGGTGCATTCACGCCCACCTGCTCGACCTACCAACTGCCGGGGTTCGAGGACAACTACGAGGCGTTCAAGGCCAAGGGCGTCGACGAGATCTACTGCATGTCGGTCAATGACAGCTTTGTCATGAACAAATGGGCGCAGGATCAAGGGCTGAAGAACGTCAAGGTCATCCCCGACGGGTCGGGTGAGTTCACTCGCAAGATGGGTATGCTGGTCGACAAGTCCAATCTGGGATTTGGTATGCGCTCGTGGCGCTATGCAGCCATCATCAACGACGGTGTGGTCGAGGCGTGGTTCGAAGAGCCCGGCCTGATGGACAACTGCCCCGAGGACCCCTATGGCGTTTCGTCGCCCGAAAACCTGATGAAGCACTTGGAAGAAGCGCAACAGCCCGAAATGGCCTGAGCCGTCGACCCGCCTCCACTCGAAGGGCTCGCCGCGCGCGGGCCCTTTTCAGTTCCGAGTTTCTGAAACGATGTTTTCGCCGACCTGCCGGATCACCTGGGCCAGTTGATCGAACCACACCGCCCCATCCGACGAATCGCGCCGCACAAGGCCGATCTGCCGCGCGGGCTCCGGGGCGCCGAACCGCAGCAGTTTCAGCCCCGGCACGGCATCGGCCTCGGAACGCGCCGCCAATTCCGGAATCAAGGTCAGGCCGAACCCCTCCGCCACCAACCGCGACAGCGTGGCCAAAGACGACGCGCCCATGTTGATATGGGCGCTGGTCCGGTCCTGCCCGCACACCTCAAGTGCCTGATCCGTCAGGCAGTGCCCGTCTTCCAGCAGCATCAGTTGGGCCGCGTTCAGGTCGATCGGGCGCAGAGCGTCGGGGCTGACGGTCAGGCTGTTCAGGCGCGTCTCGCTGCCAGCCAGCAGAAAACGGTCCTCGAACAGGGGCACCTCATCCAGGCCGCGCGCGCCCACCGGCAGGGCCAGCACGGCGGCGTCGATCTCGCCCGCTTTCAGCATCGACAGCAACCGCTCGGTGCGTGCCTCGCGTACCTGTACGCGCAGGGACACATCCGCCGACCGCAGACCAGCCAAGACACCCGGCAGCAGATACGGTGCAACCGTCGGGATCAAGCCGACCGACAGACTGCGATGCCCGGTGGAGTTGTCACGCGCAAACCGATCCAACCGTTCGGCCGCGCCCAAAATGCGCCGTGCGTGCTCAAGCGCGTCGCGCCCCAACGGTGTCAGCAGAACATCTCGGGCGCGCCTTTCAAATAGCGGCCCACCCATGATGTCTTCCAACGCCCGGATCTGCACCGATAGTGCCGGTTGAGATACGTGACACACCTGAGCGGCCCGGCCAAAGTTGCGCTGCTCGGCCACGGCGCGGAAGTATTGCAGCTGTCTGAGGGTAAAATTCATAACCCCTGATTATCACCTGCTGAGTTTTCCGCAACTCCGGCCAATCGGATTCAAGGTGGATCAGCCGATCAACCTGTCACACTCTGCTTGCTTCTCGTAATGGCGCTTGAGGCGCTGCAACGCAATGCGTAGCACGATCTTCCCCGAACGCGCCGACCAGCCCATCCGTTTCTCAGCCAGTTCCAGGCCTTCCAGATAGCAACAACACCGCAGCGCAACGTCGCTCAGACCCGGACCCAGGTCCGACAAGGCCCGGGCCACGCGATCACGTGCCTCGGACGACCCGCGCGCAACCGGCGCGTCGCCTTCGAAACCCGCACGACCGCCAGCGGTAAGGAACCTGTCCCAGTTCTGCGTGACCCGCGGTCCGATCTGGGCCAGCTCGAAATCCTCGCGCAATCGCTCTCCGGCGCGCACCAGGCTTTCGTCCAGAAACGGCTTTCCATCCCGGTCGCGTCGGCGCGACAAGGCAATCAGGGGGCTCTCCGCTGCGCAATAGCGGATGCGCCGTGGACGCTTCTCGTCGGCTTGACTGCGCGTTTTGAACTTCGCCGATGCCTCGGCCATCCCATATTCTGTCTGTGTCCGCGCGCGGTTTTCGGCATCGGCAATCAACTGGCTTAATGCGGTTCGGCCCATTTGCGTGATCCGGTAACGCGACACACGCCCCGGATTGTCACAAACGATCCAGTCCTTCAGAGCCAGGGCCTGAGCGGTCTTGCAATCAACAACGGCGGTCCGAGTTGTACCGCCCTCGCCGCTGTCGCGGACAACGACCGCCTTTTCCATCTCCTCGGCCACGGCCAGAACCGCACCCGTTTCGCAAAGGCGCCGCAGCACCCGCAAAGCCTCGCGCTGGAACGCCTCGTCTTCGGCATTGGGAGTGCGATGAGGATCATCGCCGACGCCGAACAAGGGACCAGAGGCCGCTTCATTCCCCGCACCGGGAAAGTGTGTTTCAGCAAGTGACTGCAGTGCTTTATCCACCAAGGGATCGTCGCGGCGCATTTCGATCCTTCGGATCTGTCGCAGAATGGTTGACGCGTGACACCCGGCCGACCGCGCCAGATCCCGGATCGACCGTCCAGCCTCGGTGTGGGCCAGGTATCGCTGCGCCCCTTCGGGAACCCAAGCTGGAACGGTGAATGCGGTGCTGTTTTCCATTGTTATTCGCCCTCGTCGACAATCAAACTGCCACTGTCCGCCGTCGGATAAAGTGTTAACCAAATCTACCTAGAGTTGCTTTCGTTACTCGTTCGTTAACCTCCAACGGCTCTGACCAGAATTGATTCAAAAAGATAAACAGTCGTGAAACCATCGTTCGGCGCGAGCCCAATCACGGCAACGCCCGCTTGGGTTGTGCCACATTGCTGCAGGCAAAATTGAACAGAGGAACGCCGAAATGCAGGACCTGATGACTATGATCACCGCCCTCCGCCGCCCGCGGCTGCTGTCTCGGGCAGCCAAGGTCGGAGCACAGGAATACGACCGTGACCGCCACTTGCAGCGCCTGTTCGGCTATGGCGCGCTACCGGGAACCGGAGCGGCCTTGATGCGACTGTTGGAGATGGAGCGGAGCGTCGACGACCAAAGACGCTCGGGCGACGCCGCGTATTCGCTGGTGCGCCACCTGGACCTACTGATCGCTCTGATTGGTGAGGCGCGACTGCATCAAGCCAGCCGCGCCCCGGAACTGCATGTCGTCAAGTGAAGGCGTCGGGCATGGACGCTTTCTTTTCCTCGACATAGGCGGTTAGCGCCGCCAGTTTTTCCGGGTCGAGTTGCGGTTGCTGGTAGTTGGCCAGCAGGTGCTCGACCCGGGCCGAGGCCAGCATGCGTGTGTCCCGTGCACCCTCTTCTTCCCATGTTTCAAAGGGCTTGTAGTCCAGCAGGTCGGTTTTCCAGAAGGCGCTTTGGAAATTGGCCTGGGTGTGCGCACAGCCAAGATAGTGGCCACCCGGCCCCACTTCACGAATCGCGTCCATGGCCTGCGCGTTTTCATCATAGGCCACCCCTTTGGCCAAGGCATGAAGCGCTCCCAACTGATCGGCATCCATGACGAATTTTTCGAAGTCCGCAACCAGACCGCCTTCGAGCCAGCCACATGCATGCAACATGAAGTTGACGCCTGACAGCAGACCCATGTTCAGCGAATTCGCAGTCTCGTAAGCCGCCTGCGCGTCCGGAAGCTTGGACCCGCAGAACGACCCGGCCGAGCGGTATGGAACACCCAAACGGCGCGCCAACTGACCGGCGCCATAGGTGATGTGCGCGGCTTCGGGCGTGCCGAAAGTCGGTGCACCAGAGTTCATGTCGATCGACGACACGAATGCGCCAAAAATGGCCGGTGCACCCGGGCGGATGATCTGGCTGTAGGCGATGCCGGCCAGCACCTCGGCCAGCACCTGCGTCAGAGTACCAGCAACCGAAACCGGGGCCATCGCGCCGCCCACGATGAAGGGCGAGATGATGCAGGCCTGATTGTTGCGCGCATAGACTTCCAGCGACCCCATCATCACGTCGTCGAACGTCATCGGCGAGTTGATGTTGGTGAGCGAGGTCATCACGGTGTTTTCCTGCACGAACTCCTTGCCGAACAGGATTTCGCACATCTCGACCGAATCCTGCGCCCGGCTGGGATCGGTTACCGACCCCATGAAGGGTTTGTCCGACAGCGTCATATGCGCCATCAGCATGTCGAGGTGCCGCTTGTTCACCGGAACGTCCGTCGGTTCGCAGACCGTGCCGCCCGAGTGGTGCAGCCACTTGGACATGTAGGCCAGTTTCACGAACTTGTTGAAATCGTCCATCGTGGCATAGCGGCGGCCACCCTGTGCGTCCCGCACGAAAGGCGGTCCGTAGACCGGCGCCAGCACAAGGTTGCGCCCGCCGATTACCACCGATTTTTCGGGGTTGCGCGCGTGCTGCGTGAATTCCTTGGGCGCGGTCTTGATCAGTTCGCGGGCCAGACCTCGCGGAATGCGAACGCGCTCACCATCGATGTCGGCCCCGGCATCGCGCCATCGTTCCAGCGCCGCAGGGTTGTCGACGAAATTGACGCCGACCTCCTCCAGCACGGTTTCCGCATTGGCCTCGATGATCTCCAACGCTTCGTCATTGAGGATCTCGAAGTTCGGAATGTTGCGTTCGATATACTTCGCCGTTTCGATCCGAACCGCGGTACGCTCGGCCCGGCGGGCGGCGCCTCCGCCACCACGCGCTCTGCGTCGGGTGCTTGCCTCTGTCATGAGATGATCCCGTGTGAAAGTTTAGATTGGATTGCTTGTTACAAGATGCCGCGACTTCACCAGATGTGGATTCCGGCGCAATAGGGGGAAAAGCGACATATTCCGCGCTGTCCAGCACCAGCAACAGGCCTTACGGGGCGTCAGGTTGGCTTGCTGAAATAAACCTTGTTCCCCTCGTGCTCGGTCTCCTGCCACCCAAGATGGCGGTACATCGCGCGGGTGCCCGTCATCAGGCGGTGGGTTGTCAGGCGCATGTTCCGAACTCCGTTTTCGCGAGCCTCTGTCGCGACGAAATCGAGCAGCCGACGGGCAATGCCCCGCCCTTGCGCATCCGGTGAAACGGCCAGATTGAAGATCATCGCGGTTTCTCTTTCGAAACCAAAAACCACGACACCCTGCAGGGATGTTTCATCCACAGCCACAACGACGTTCCGGTCGCGAATGTCCTCCTCGACCCCCTCGGTCACGTCCGGCAGGTCGGAAATGGACTGGCGCGCGGCGGCATAGGCCGCTTCGATGCATCGGCGGATGGGCTCCGCATCGGTTGCCACAGCCCTTCTGAGCGAAATTCCGGTCATGTAATGTGCTCCGCGCCACTCTTTCCCGCCAAATGACGTCAAGGCGCTTGCACATGCAAGGCTTCCGACCTAAAGGCCGGGTATGACCGAGACATCCCATGACCGCCTTTTGATCATCGACTTCGGCAGCCAGGTAACGCAGCTGATCGCCCGCCGCCTGCGCGAGTTGAACGTCTATTGCGAAATCCACCCCTACCAGAACGTCACGATGGATTTCGTGCGGGACATGGCTCCGCGCGCCATCATCTTTTCGGGCGGGCCGGACAGCGTGACGCGCGAAGGTTCGCCGCGCGTTCCGCAAGAGATCTTCGGGTATGGCGTTCCGATCCTTGGCATCTGCTATGGCCAGCAGGTGATGATGCATCAGCTGGGCGGCAAGGTCGAAAGCGGCCACGGCACCGCCGAGTTCGGACGGGCATTCGTGACGCCGCGCGGCAAGCTCGACCTGCTCGAGGGCTGGTTCGCCGATGGCAACGAACAGGTCTGGATGAGCCACGGCGACCATGTCAGCCAAATCGCACCAGGGTTCGAGGTGTTCGGCACCTCGCCCAACGCGCCCTTCGCGATCACCGCCGATACCGACCGCCATTTCTATGCCGTTCAGTTCCACCCCGAGGTGCACCACACCCCCAAGGGCGCAAAACTGTACGAGAATTTCGTGAAGCTGGCCGGGTTCAAGGGCGACTGGACCATGGGCGCCTATCGCGACGAGATGATCCGCAAGATCCGCGAACAGGTCGGCGACAAGAAGGTGATCTGCGGTCTGTCGGGCGGTGTCGACAGCTCGGTCGCCGCTATCCTGATCCACGAGGCGATCGGCGACCAGCTGACCTGCGTTTTCGTCGATCACGGCCTGCTGCGCAAGAACGAGGCGCAGGAAGTCGTCTCGATGTTCCGCGACAACTACAACATCCAGCTGATCCACGCGGACGAAAGCGAGCTGTTCCTGGGCGAGCTCGAAGGCGTCTCGGACCCCGAGACCAAGCGCAAGATCATCGGCAAGCTGTTCATCGACGTATTCCAGAAACACGCCGACACGATCGAGGGCGCCGAGTTCCTGGCCCAGGGCACGCTGTACCCCGATGTCATTGAATCGGTGTCGTTTTCCGGCGGCCCGTCAGTCACGATCAAATCGCATCACAACGTCGGCGGCCTGCCCGAAAAGATGGGCCTGAAACTGGTCGAGCCGCTGCGTGAACTGTTCAAGGACGAAGTGCGCGCGCTGGGCCGTGAACTGGGCCTGCCGCCCAGCTTTATCGGCCGCCACCCCTTCCCCGGACCGGGTCTGGCCATCCGCTGCCCGGGCGAGATCACCCGCGAAAAGCTGGAAATCCTGCGCGAGGCCGACGCGATCTATATCGACCAGATCCGCAAGCACGGCCTGTATGACGAGATCTGGCAGGCCTTCGTCGCGATCCTTCCGGTGCGCACAGTCGGCGTGATGGGCGACGGGCGCACCTATGACTATGCCTGCGCCTTGCGGGCGGTGACCTCGGTTGATGGAATGACGGCCGATTACTACCCGTTCACCCACGAATTCCTGGGCGAAACCGCCACCCGGATCATCAACGAGGTCAAGGGCATCAACCGTTGCACCTATGACATCACCTCCAAGCCTCCGGGCACGATCGAATGGGAATGACACCAAAAGCCGGGCGCTGACCCGGCTTTTTTGTTGTTGTGAACCGGCGTCGGTTTTGGTTCGGTGGCCAAACGCACGCTCAGCCCAAGGATCGAAACATGCGCGATAGCAAATCGATGATTGCCAAAACCGCGCTGTGGATGACCGGGGCGATCGCTTCTTTCTCGTCAATGGCCGTTGCCGGGCGCGAGCTTAGCCTGACGCACGACACGTTTGAAATCATGATGTACCGCAGCATTGTCGGCGTCATCGTCGTTTCGGCCGTTTTGACGGCAACCGGCAAATGGCACCAAGTATCGACACAACGTCTGGGTCTGCACGCGGTTCGAAACTCGTTGCATTTTGCGGGCCAAAACCTGTGGTTCTACGCTGTCAGCGTCATCCCGCTGGCGCAGGTTTTTGCGTTGGAATTTACGCAACCGATATGGGTCGTACTTCTGTCTCCGCTTCTGCTGGGCGAACGCCTGACACCCACGCGGCTCATGTCGGCAATCATAGGTTTCGCAGGCATATTGATCGTCGCCCGACCCGGAGCCACACCGCTCACGCCCGGTGTTCTTGCAGCGGCCTCCTCGGCTGTTTTCTTTGCGCTTACAACGATTTCGACGAAGAAACTGACAGGGTTCGCCAGCATCGGATGCATCGTTTTCTGGCTGACTACGATGCAGGCCGCAATGGGTCTTGCTGTTGCCGGAGCGGACGGGCAGATCGTCCTGCCAACCGCTCAAAGCGCGCCCCTGTTGTTGCTGGTCGGGCTGGCCGGCCTGCTGGCCCATTTCTGCATTACAAACGCGCTTGCCATCGCTCCGGCCACGGTCGTTATTCCCTTTGATTTCGCGCGCCTGCCGACGATCGCCATTGTTGGGATGCTGCTGTATCACGAACCCCTGGATCAGTGGACCATGCTGGGCGCCGTCGTGATTTTCTCGGGCATATTCCTGAATGTCTGGTCCGAAGGCCGCGCGGGATCGGGCACTCTGGCAAAAACCACACACAAAAACTGACGTTCGGTCACTGGCAGAAACTAACGTATGGTCAGTGGTTGACGTTTTTTTAAACTCCCCGTGAATAATGGTCACAGAAATCACCGCCACTGACACTCACAAGACAATACTGTGGCGCCGGATAGTGAAAAGGGAGGAATACATGAAGAAAGCGCTGTTACAGGCGTGCGTGCTCTGTGCAGGGGCGACCGCCGCTCATGCCGGCGGTATCGACCGTAGTGGGCAAGGCATCAACATTATCTTTGAGGAAGGTTCCGTCGTACAGTTTCGCCTGGGCTACACCAACCCAAGCGTAAGCGGCACGATGCTGGGCGTTGACTCGGGCAACGTTGCAAACGACTTCTTCTCGCCTCATCTCGCGTACAAGCACGCCTTCACCGACCAACTCGACTTTGCGCTGATCTATGACGAACCGTTCGGTGCCGATATCGCCTACGGTTCGAACTACCCGCTCTCGCAGAACCCGATCCCGGGCGGTCGCACTGACGTTCTGCGCGCGAAAGCCGACACAGAGGCAATTACTGCCTTGTTGCGCTACAAGTTCGACGGCGGCTTCAGCGCCATCGGTGGTCTGCGTATTCAGCGGCTCAGCGCTGACGTTGCCGTGCCGGCGGCGGCTGGTTACGAGGTGAATGCCGACAAGGATACCGCGCTGGGTTACGTCGTAGGTGTGGCTTGGGAAAAGCCCGAGATCGCAGCGCGCGTGGCGCTGACCTACAACTCGAAAATTTCCCATGACCTGTCGCAAACGGAGTCGGTGAACCCAATCCCGATCCCGCCGATCCCGCCTGGAACCGTGGCGACATTCGACACTTCCAGCGAGGTCGTTTCTCCGCAATCGGTGAACCTGGACTTCCAGACCGGCGTTGCCCCCAAGACACTGCTGTTCGGATCGATCCGCTGGGTTGACTGGCCGCAAACGGTTTACGATCCCCCGAACTATCCGCCGACCAGCGCGCTGGTGGACTATGACGATCCGACCTGGACCTATTCGCTGGGTCTTGGCTACCAGTTCTCCGAACAGTTCTCGGGCGCAGTGACCCTCGGCTATGAATCGGCAACCAATGAGCCCGTTTCCAACCTGGGTCCGACCGACGGGTTCTGGAGCATCGGCCTTGGCGGCACCTACTCGATGGAACGCGCCAAGATTTCGGGCGGCGTTCGCTATACCGATCTGGGCGACGCAACCGCTGACGGTGCTGGCCCCGGGGCGCGGGCGAACTTCTCTGGAAACAGCGCGTGGAGCGTTGGTATTCAGGTGACCTACGCCCTGAACTAAGGGATACGCTCATACAGAATTGGAAAACCCCGCCCTTGTGGCGGGGTTTTTCGCATGATCCGGGTCGCTTACCGAATTGCCGAATGCAAGTATTCCGCGTGAGGCAAACAGAAACATGCAAGAAATAGCCATGACGCAACAAAAATCCCTCTCCGCCCTTGCTTGGTTCGAGCTCATTCTTCTTGGACTGATCTGGGGCGCGTCCTTCCTGGCGATCCGCGTCGCACTGGACACGATACCTGTGATGACGGCCGTGTTTCATCGCGTTTTCTGGGCCGCGCTTGCGCTTTGGGCCGTCGTTCTCCTCCGCCGAGAAACGATACCGAGGGACCCGCGTATTTGGGGCGCTTTTCTGGTCATGGGTCTGTTGAACAACGTATTGCCCTTCTCGCTGATGGCCTGGGGCCAATTGTATGTCGACACCGGTCTGACCTCGATCTTGAACGCTGCCACGGCAATCTTCGGTGTTCTGGTTGCTGCTGCGTTCTTTCCCGACGAGCGACTGACCAAACGTCGAGCCGTGGGCGTTGCGCTTGGCTTTGGCGGAGTTTCCACCGCAATCGGATTGCACAATTTCCTTGGGTTCAGCCTTCAAAGCGCTGCTCAGTTGGCCATTTTGGCGGGGACCGTATCCTATGCGCTGGCGGCTGTCTGGGCCCGTTTGCGCTTGTCAGGCCTGGCGCCGCAGGTTGCGGCGGCGGGAATGCTGAGCGGGTCAACCATCGTCATGCTGCCGGTAATGCTGGTCGTCGACGGTGTGCCGTCGTTCGACTTGCCTATGACAACTTGGCTCGCCGTAGCTTATTACGCACTCGTCGCTACGGCTGGGGCCTACTTGCTGTACTACAGGGTTCTGGCCGCAGCCGGCAGCGGCAACCTGCTGCTGGTCACCCTGATCATCCCTCCGGTCGCCATTCTGCTGGGCGCCTATGTCCGGCACGAAACCCTTGCCCCGAATGCCTTCATCGGCTTTGCGATCCTTGCATTGGGGCTATTGATCCTAAGCCGATCCCGCAGCCGAGATTGACGCCATCGCCGGGCCGATTTAGCTAGGACAAAACAAGGGACGGTTGCACATGATCTACAGCTCGGCAAAGGACTGGCGCGAAGCGGCGCGCAAAAAGGTGCTGTTTTTCGGCATGTCCGGCTTGGGCAAGACTTACGTGTCGAACATCCTTCGCGACTCGGGCGACTGGTTCCACTACTCGATCGATTATCGAATTGGCACGCGTTACATGGGTGAATACATCACCGACAACGCCAAGGCTGAGGCAATGAAGGTTCCCTTTCTGCGGGATCTGCTGCTCTCTGACTCGATCTATATCGGATCCAACATTTCGTTCGAAAACCTGACGCCGGTCGCCGCCTATCTGGGCAAGCCCGGAAACCCGGCCCTGGGTGGGCTGGCGATGCCGGAATATCGGCGTAGACAAGAGCAGTTCCGGCAGGCCGAAATCCACGCTCTGCTGGACACCGAATATTTCATTGACCGCGCTCAGCGTCTGTACGGGTACCCGCATTTCATCTGTGACACCGGCGGGTCAATCTGCGAATGGGTGGACCCTGAAAATCCTTCCGACCACGTCTTGTCGGAACTCTCGCGCCAGACCCTGATGGTCTGGATCAAGGGCGACGACGACCACACCGCCGAACTGATCCGACGGTTCGACAAGGCCCCCAAACCGATGTCTTATCAGGCCGATTTCCTGACGCGCACCTGGCAGGAATACCTTGATCAGCACGGCTGCGCCGAGGCAGAGGTCAATCCCGACGACTTCATCCGCTGGACCTATGCCCGCGCCCTGGCCCACCGTCAGCCCAGATACCAATCCATGGCTGAGAATTGGGGGGTCACTGTTACCGCCGACGCAATCGGAAAGGTGCGGGATGCGCGTGATTTCGATGAGTTGATCGAGAGCACACTTGAGACCCGCGCCGCGGCGTCCTAACTAGAACGCTTCAGAAGAAACTGGAAAAACCCGCCTCATGCCTATCAAGATTCCGTCCGACCTCCCGGCCTTTGACGTTCTGACGAAAGAGGGCGTCATGGTCATGGCCGAGGATCAGGCCGCACGGCAGGACATCCGGCCCCTGAAGATCGGGTTGCTGAACCTGATGCCGAAGAAAATCCAGACCGAAAACCAGTTTGCCCGATTGATCGGCGCGACGCCTCTGCAGATCGAGTTGTCCCTGATCCGCATGACCGAGCATCAGACCAAAAACACCGCGGCCGAACACATGGAAGAGTTCTACCGCCCCTTTCAGGACGTGAAGGACCAGAAATTTGACGGCCTGATCATCACCGGCGCCCCCATCGAGCATCTGGAGTTTCAGGACGTCACCTATTGGGACGAACTGACCGAGGTTTTCGAATGGACCCGAACCAATGTGCATTCGACCTTCGGCGTGTGCTGGGGTGGTATGGCGATGATCTATCACTTTCATGGCGTCAAAAAGTATATGTTGGACGCCAAGGCGTTTGGGTGTTTCCGGCATCGGAACCTGTCACCGGCCTCGCCTTTCCTGCGAGGCTTCTCGGATGACTGCGTGATCCCGGTCAGTCGCTGGACCGAAGTCCGTCAGGATGAAATCGACGCTGCCGAAGGGCTTGTGACCCTTCTGGGCAGCGACGAGGTCGGTCCGTGTCTTGTTGAAGATCGGCAGAACCGGGCGCTGTATATCTTCAATCACTTCGAATACGACAGTGACACCCTGAAACAGGAATACGACCGGGACGTGGCCAATGGCACTCCGATCAACGTGCCCATCAACTATTATCCCGACGATGACCCGTCCCGCACGCCTCAGAACCGGTGGCGTAGCCATGCGCATCTGCTGTATGGGAACTGGATCAACGAGATCTACCAGACCACTCCTTTCGACATGACGAAAATTGGTCATTAAGTCGTTGATATACTTGGGCCTGTTTGCGGCCCTTTTTGCGGCTTTGACGGCTTGGCTTGCCGCACGCCATGAGGCCCGGGCCGAGGCCGCGTTTCCGCCAGAGGGTCAGGTATTGGATGTCGACGGCGTTGCTGTACATGCCGTCGTCATGGGCGAAGGCCCGGATGTCGTCCTGATCCACGGGTCCAGCGGCAATACCCGGGACATGACGTTTGCTCTGGCGCCGTTGCTGGCAAAGTCCTTTCGGGTCATTGTATTCGACCGGCCGGGGCTGGGCTATTCTCAGAGCTTCTCGGCGGATGGCGAAACCATCGTTGAGCAGGCAGAAATCCTGCAGAAAGCTGCCGCGATGCTGGGGGCCGACAAACCCATCGTCGCCGGCCAAAGCTATGGCGGGTCGGTATCACTGGCCTGGGCTGTGACGCGACCTGACAACATCTCGGCTCTGGTCCTGATAGCCCCGGCCGCAGTGCCATGGGAAACTCCGCTCGATTCCTTCAACCGCATTGCCTCGACCTCCTGGGGAAATGCTCTCGTCCTGCCGTTGATCACCGCCTACGTTCCGGACTGGTACGTCAACAAGGCCCTGGATACGGTCTTTGCCCCCCAGACGGCACCCGAAGGCTATGCCGAGCATTTTGGCCCGGTCCTGACGCTCCGCCGGTCGTCGATGCATGCCAACGCAAAACAACGGGCCAACCTCCTGGACGAAGTTGCCGAACTGCAACCGCGCTACCCTGAGATATCGGTGCCCACCGAAATCGTGCATGGTACGGCAGATACGACAGTTGGTCTGGGCTGGCATTCCGAGCGGCTGATCGAACAAATCCCCGGCGCTGAGCTGATCGAACTTGAAGGCATGGGGCACATGCCGCAGGTGGTGGACGCTCCGGAAGTTGCTGCTGCGGTCGAACGTGCCGCGGAACGAGCGGGTTTGCGTTAACCCCGCCCGTAATCCATAGTAGAAACTGGATTTTATGGCGAGGCAACTCATGACCCGTGCAGCGGACCGAGCAATCAACAGCTACTTTCGGAACGACGCTCCCGAGAGCGTGCGAAAGGCCATCGAAGACGCTGAAAAAGGCGACATCCTGAACCCCAGCTACCCATATCAGGAGAGGATGAAGCGCAAGGACTATGACAAGCAGATGGAGGCCCTGCAGATCGAACTGGTCAAGATGCAGGCATGGGTCAAGGAAACCGGACAACGCATCGCGATCGTGTTCGAGGGTCGAGATGCAGCGGGCAAAGGCGGTACCATCAAGCGGTTCCGGGAAAACCTGAACCCGCGTGGCGCCCGCAATGTCGCCCTCAGCAAGCCCTCCGACGCCGAGCGCAGCCAATGGTACTTCCAGCGGTACATTCAGCACCTGCCATCGGCTGGCGAGATCGTTTTCTTCGATCGCAGCTGGTACAACCGGGGGGTCGTCGAAAACGTCTTTGGATTCTGCACCGCAGACCAGCGGGAACGCTTCTTCAGGCAGGTCATGCCACTGGAGAACGGGCTTGTTCATGACGGCATTCACCTGTTCAAATTCTGGCTCAACGTCGGGCGCGCAGAACAGCTCAGCCGGTTTCTCGCGCGCGAGAACGACCCGCTGAAACAATGGAAACTGAGCCCTATAGACATCGCCGGTCTGGGCAAATGGGATGAATACACGCAGTCGATTTCTGAAACTCTGACACGCTCCCATTCCGATCTGTGCCCTTGGACGATCATCCGTTCGGACGACAAGAAGCGTGCCCGGCTTGCGGCAATCCGGGCGATATTGTCGACCTTGGACTATGACGAAAAGGACGCCGAAGCCGTTGGAGAGCCCGACCCGATGATTTGTGGCGGACCGGAAATCTGGGATGCGTAGTCTAGGGCGCCTTTGGTCAAGCAGTGGCCCCTCCGATCATGCCCCAGGGATTGGACCTGCTGCGCCGCGTGCATTATGTCTGGTTGGTAAAAGAGCACGCAAACACAGGCAGGTGCCGGCGGAATGACCAAACGCGGCTATCACCATGGAAATCTGAAACAGGCGCTGATCGACGCCGCCCTCTCGCTGATCGAAGAAAAAGGTCCGACCGGCTTCACATTGTCTGAGGCCGCAAAACGGGCCGGCGTCACCCCAGCCGCGGTTTACCGACACTATCAGGGTCGCGAGGATCTGATCGCCGAGGCGGCCCGTCAGGGGTTCGAGATGTTCGCGGACCTCATGCAGTATGCCTATGACAAGGGGCAGCCCTCGGCGCTGGCCGCTTTCGAAGCGACCGGGCGCGCATATCTGGCGTTTGCGCGCAAGCATCCCGGCCATTACATCTCGATGTTCGAAAGCGGAATCTCGGTCAACCGGACGCCCGAGCTGGCGCTGGCCGCCAACCGTGCAAAGGAGGTTCTGGAAATGGCTGCGGCCGATCTTTCAGAACACATTCCGCCGGAAAAGCGACCACCGGCGTCTATGTTCAGCGCGCATATCTGGGCGATGAGTCATGGTGTAGTCGAGCTTTATGCCCGCAATGCGGGGGCCAGTTCGCCGTTCCCGCCCGAAGACCTTCTGGAATCCGGGATCGGCATTTACCTCAGAGGGTTGGGGCTGGTTCCGCCCGACGAATGACCGTCAAAACATCCGGCTGGCATGCGGTGCGTTCAGCCGTGAGGTGACATTGATCAGATCCATCATGCCCATCCCCTTGATGTCGACCGGACCCAAGTCCGAGACCTGGAATTCATCGATCAGTGCATATTTCATCTCTTCCGGGGCAACGATGTTCATGGGGTTTGCAAAGACCTGCAACCGCGATGCTATATTCACGGCCGGTCCGAAAACGTCATAGACGTATTTCTGGATCCCTACCACTGACCCAACGGCGGGCCCCATGCCAAGCCCGATCCTGGCCTGCCATTTGTGCGGATGACTTTCGTTGCGCCGTTCCAGATACCGCAGAAATCGGACCGCACAATGCGCAACCGCCGTGGCATGGTCGGGCGTGGCGTCGGGCATGCCTGAGACCGCAAGATAAGCGTCTCCGATCGTCTTGATCCGTTCACACCCGAACTGTTCGACGATCCGGTCGAAGGCGGTGAAGATGTCATTCAACTCGCTGAGGGTGACCGTAGGGTCGGTTTTTGCCGCAAAATCCGTAAAGCCGACGAAATCCAGCATGACCACGGAAACCTGATCATACAGCTGAGGCGTCACTACGCCGAAGGTTTTGAACTCTTCATAGACCGCACGCGGCATCAGGTTCAGCAAAAGCCGTTCGACCCTTTCCTTTTCTCTTTCCAACTCGCGGGTGTTGCGCTCGACCATGGTCGAATAGCTGTCGATCATGCTTTCCAGCTCACGAATTTTCGTGATGTTCTGACATTCGACAACCAAAACCTGCTCATCCATCCCGTTGGCCAAGGAAATCGTCACCGCGAAGATCAGCGTGCGGCGCTTGGGCTTCATCTGCAGCTCGGCCGAGTATCGCAGGCCCGATTGTTTGACGTCATCCAGTTCGCGCTGGTCGAGATCCGGCAATATATCCAAAAGTGTCTGGCCGGGCTCGGGTTTGCCGAACCATTCGGCAAATGGACCATTGTGGAACACGAAGGTCAGGTCCGAGGCCCGCAATACCGCTACACCGACCCCGATGGCACGCAGCAGATGCTCGTTGATGGCCAGGATGCTCATGCCGCATCCCGGGCAACGATGATCGCCCTCTTACCTTCGATCGCAGCCAGCGCGACCTGCACGTCATCTTCGGTCATTCCATGAAATGAAAGGGCTTCGCCGAACAGCGTAGCCATCTCGTCGAAATCATCGTGGCTGATGTTGAGGTGGCGATGCACGGCCTCGATCCGATCATCACTGAAAGACGCTGGACCACCCACCAGAGACGAAACGAACTTGGTTTGGTGATCGATCAACCGAGGCATGTCGATATCTTCGAAGTAGCCTCCGATCTCATCCGATTCCAATGCCATTTCGTAAAATGTCATCACGATCCGGCTGATGGTTTTGAACCCGCCGTATTTCTCGTAAATCGTTTGACCCACAGCAAAACCCCAACAAATCGCGCAATAACACTGCGAGGTTATATCAAATCGAGAGTTTTGTTAACGTTTATGCACTTTGCGACCGGCGCGGATGGTTGGAACCGCTTGGTTTTTCACCACTGGCACAAAGACTTCAGGACCAAGGGCGCACGATTAGATCGTCGGCACAGGGAATGAAGTCCACCATGCCGCCGCGCTGGACAAGCCGCGCCTGACCGCCCAGCTTCCATTTCAGTTTTCGGCCGGCCGACTGAAGCTCGCGCCGCAGCCGAAACCACGTGGGGCCCTTGTCCAATCCGCTGTTTGTGGCTGCGCTTTGGGTTCGTTCGCTGCTTTTGACCGGTTCGTCGATCTGCTCCTGCCGTCCCGACCAGATCATCTGGACACCAACAGCCGGAAAGCAC
This sequence comes from Ruegeria arenilitoris, assembly GCF_013032855.1. Lineage (GTDB taxonomy): Bacteria > Pseudomonadota > Alphaproteobacteria > Rhodobacterales > Rhodobacteraceae > Ruegeria > Ruegeria arenilitoris. The sequence goes on along the minus strand of NZ_WQDA01000003.1, from coordinate 366,531 downwards.
TGAAACATGTTCCAATCCCTGCGCGGCAAGGACAGAAAATCATCGAGATGGTCAGAATATCTCTGCGACCAGGCCAACAATTTGCGGCAGCCTGCCTGTGACAGAACATAGGCCGCCGCACTTGGCGCCATTTCCAACATTGGGCGCACGCGGACATTTCCGATCCCAGTCTCCGGCCCAAAACGCAGTGACCGGGGCGAGTAATCCAATTTGACGCAATCATAGGCTTCCGGGTGGTTCAGCACTTCGGTGATCACCCGGCCAGCTTCAGAGGACATTTCCACATCATCCTCAAAGACGACAGCAGCTGGAAGGTTCCGATCGGCGATCCGTTGCCAAACCGATCTATGGCTTTCGAAACAGGCGATTTCGCTGTTCGTCAGACCCCAGCGCGTTCCCGTTCCCGCGATATATCCGTTTTGCTCCAACGCGCCCGACTGACTGGCATCCGTGGCGCTAATCCTATGCGCACCCACAAGGCCCGCCTTCAGAAACTGCGCTTCCATGAACGCCCGGCGCTCAGGCACACGGTCCAGATTGATGTAATAGACGCTGTCGCCTGCCATCTGCTGGGTTATCTGCACCGGAAGTCCTTTCGCATCGCGCGCCGCTTTATTGGCCATATCCCCAGTTGGGACCGGAAGTCCAGATTGCACAGCCGGCAGATCTACGGCCAGCGGGGTGAGCGAACTGACTGGCTAAAGCTTGTTCAGCCGATGCTTTTCCAAGATGTCGATGATGACGGATTTGGCATGCAGCCGGTGCTGGCGATGCCGGTCGCGCGCCACATCAGGTTTGCCGTCGCGGATTGCCGTATAGACCGCACGGTGATCCTCATTCGACTTGACCGGCAACGGGCGGATGAACAGGGTCGAGGCCCGCGCCCTGCGGACCTGGTCGCTCATCATGGACACGATGCTTTCCACCCGCCGGTTGCCACCCAATCGGACAAGCTCGCGGTGGAACAGGTCGTCGGCCTTGGCCCATGCCTCTAGGTCTTCGTCACTGATGGCGCGATCCATTTGGGCGATCGAGTCCGCCAACGGCTGAAGGTCTTGCTCGGAAAATCCGGCCTGGGCCGCGCGTTCGGCTGCAAGGCTCTCCAACTCGGTCAGAATGTCATAGATCTCGCGCATGTCATCCGGAGATACCGGCAGGATCCGCACCCCTTTGCGCGGCCGCATTTCCAGCAGGCCCTTGCTTTCCAACATAAGCGCTGCTTCGCGAACCGGCGTGCGCGACATCCCCAACTGCTCGGCCAGTTCGGTTTCCAGATGGTCGGTGCCGGCGGCCAACTCTCCGGTCAGGATCATCCGCCGCAAGTCCCGCACCGCGCGTTGAGTATTCGAGAGAGCCTTGCCGGTCTCGTTTTTCATTCGGCCTCCAAAACGATTTTCCTGCCCTCCGCATCAGATCTGTAGATCGCCTGTTCAATGCGGATAACGTCCAGATAGTCCGGGCCAGTATTTTCCAAATGCGTTCCATTTAGAAGACCGGATATGACATACTGCTGCAATGCGTGCACGCAATCGCCACCAAAGCCCTCCCATTTATCGGGTGCAAGCAACTGCTCTCTGCTCTGGCTGCCGAATTCCCGCAGCCCAACGGCGCCAAAACCATCCATCGTCAGCGTTCCGCCGGTGCCTTCGATCAGGGCCTCCCCCATGGTGCGGCGCAGATTGTCCGAGGCATGATCCAGGTTCCGGTTGCCATCGAATACGGCCCTCAAGCCGTTTTCGAACTCAAAGATGACATAGCCTGCGTCCTCTCCGGCAATGACCGGGTTTATCCGCCGCAGATCGGCATAAACCGAGATCGGATTGCCGAACAAGAACCGGAACGTATCGACCCAATGCACCGCCGTTTCGTGGATCAGAAAACGCGGCATTTTCTGAAAATAGGGTTGCCGATCAAGATAGGCGCGCGGCCCCTGCCCGTCGCCCGGGCGCAGCCGGAACATGGCCTGCAACGGCGTCCCGATATCCCCGCGTGTCAGGGCGTCCTTCATCACCCGATACCACGGCTGAAAGCGAAAATTCTCGTGGACAACGACGGTGGCTCCGGCATCCCGAGCATCCTGCAGAACAGCCTCTGCTTCTGCCAGAGATAGACAAAACGGTTTTTGGCACAGGATCCAACTCACACCTGCGTCCAGCGCGGCACGAATTGCGTCGGCATGACCCTCAGGCGGCAGGATTATGTCCAACAGCTGGGGAGATTCCCGGGCCAGCATCGACGGCAGATCATCATAGGCAGGCAACCCAGTGGCGGCCGCCTTCTCGAGATCGCGATCACATGCGGCGACCAGTTGAGCCTGCGGTATGCGGCGCCAGCTGCCATAGTGGAACTGGCTGAAATAGCCGGCGCCGACACAGGCGACACGAATGAACTGCTGGCTGCTCACGCCGAAAACACCCTGTCCGCCACCGCCCGCGCTGCGGCCAGCGTGTCGGCTTCTCCGCCAAGATCACGGGTCAGAATTCGGCCCTCGGATACGACGCTGTCGACTGCCGCGTGCAGCCGTTGCCCATCGCGCGACAACGCGGGGTTTTGATGCCGCAACCCAAGCCATTCCAGCATCATCGCCGCCGACTGGAACATGGCAAACGGATTGGCGATGCCTTCGCCGGCAATGTCAGGGGCGGATCCGTGACAGGGCTGGAACACCGCATGATCCAGACCAATGTCAGCCGAGGGCGCCAGCCCCAGCCCTCCCATCAGACCGGCCCCAAGGTCAGACAGGATGTCTCCGAACATGTTTTCCGTGACAAGAACATCAAATTCCCAAGGCTTCTGAACCATCCACAAGGCCGTTGCATCCACATAGGCATGATCCGCAACCAAATCCGGGTGACGCTCAGCCTCGGCATCGAACAGATCCCGAAAGAATGCAAAGGCACGGAAGACGTTGGCCTTGTCCACACAGGTGACACGACCCCGACCCTGCCCGGACGTTTTTCGGTCATGCGCCAGCTGGAAGGTAAACCGAAACAGCTTTTCGCAGACCTCTCGGGTGATCAGCAGCGTCTCGCGCGCCTCGTCCTCAGTCACTTCTCCGCACCCCTGGGTGTGAAACAGCCCCTCAGTACTTTCGCGGATCAGAACGAAGTCAATTTCCTTGCCGGGCGGCAGGGCCAACGGTGTTGCTTGCCCAGCTCTCACCCGCACAGGGCGCACCCCGGCAAACAGCCCCAGCGCCTTGCGGAGGTCGATCTGAGGTGAAATCTCGGTCCCATCCGGGTACCGAACGTCCGGCAAACCCATCGCGGACAGTAGAATGGCATCCGCCTGCCGCGCCGCATCCATTGACGTTTTCGGAAATGATTCTCCGGTTTGCGCATAGTGGGCTGCCCCGGCCGGAACCTCCCGAAACTCAAGTGTATAGTCCTCGGTCTGCTCCGACAGCTGCGCAAGGATGCTTAGCGTCGGAGCCATGATTTCCGGGCCGATCCCGTCCCCGTGGAACACTGCAATCTCTAGTTTCTCGGCCATCTGCGCCCTGCGTCCTTTTCCTGTGTTCTTGCGTTCGACCTTAAATCAATTCCGGTCGTTGACAACGCATTGTGTAACGTATACGCAATTAAATGCAACAACAAACACATCACTGCATCTGGGAGGAAAAGATGAAGTCGAAAATCGCAAGGTTGGCAGCGGCCGCCCTAATGTCGGCAGGTGCCGCAGGGCTCGTCAGCGCACAGGAATATCCGTACCGGGACATTACCACCGCCGTCGTCTGGGGCGCCGGAGGCGGTACCGACACCATCAACCGGATGATCATGGCCGAGATGGAGAAACATCTGCCGGTGTCGATCAACGTGATCAACCAGACCGGAGGCGTGGCGGGTTCAAACGGAATGGTCTACGTCATGAACCAGCCTGATGACGGCTATACGTTGGTGGGACTTTCCGAATCGAACGTGACCGCCGCCGTCCAGGGCGGCTGGGACAAAAAGTTCGACTACTGGTATCCGTTCATCGTTGGCGGCTCGCCTGATTTGATCTCGGTTCCCGCCGACAGCCCCTACAACAGCCTTGAAGAGCTGGTGGACGCGGCGAAGGCCGCGCCCGGAACCATCCCCGCGGCAGCCTCGGGTGCGGGATCCATCCACCACCTGAACCTGCTGGCCATTGAAAAGGGCTCGGGCGCCGAGTTCAAATTCGTCCCCTACAAAGGCTCAGCTCCGGGGCAAGAGGCCGCCATCGCCGGTGAAGTTGCGCTGGTCGTAACCTCGCTGGCGGAACAGGCCCCGCTGATCGAAGGCGGACAGTTGCGCCCGCTGGCGATGCTGACACCTGAAAACGCGGAAATCGCGGGAATGACCGTTCCTTCGGCCTTCGGCATCTATGACGGGCTCGACCAGTATTTGCCGCTGAAACAGGCAATCGGCTTTGCGGTCCACAATTCGGCAAGCGACGATGTAAAGGCAAAACTGGCGGATGCGTTCCAGAAAGCCATGGCCTCGCAAGCCGTGGCCGATTGGGCCGCAGCAAACAATTATGACATCGGCGGACAGTACGGACCCGAGGCGCAAAAGCTGTTCTCGACGCTGGAATCCACCTTTGCATACACCCTGCAAGATCTGGGCGCGACGACCGTCGAGCCGGCCTCTCTGGGCATCGAGAAGCCCTGAGCGACAAACGATCTTGGGGGCGCGGTTCCGCGCCCCCTTTTTGCACGGGAGGGCAAAGTTGGAAAAGGCTGAGGACATTCTGGTCCTGCGCGCACGGGATTTCTGGGCGTCGCTGGTTTTAGGGGCAACATCGGTGTTCTTCCTGTGGAAGACCATGGACATCCCCTTGTGGGGAGAAAACAAGGCAGGGGTCAGCGGTACCCAATGGTACGACTCAGCAGCCATTGTTCCGTTGTTCATCTTTGTGGGCCTGTTGTGCCTCTCGATCGCGCTGTTCGTGATTTCGGTCCGGTCCGGCGGGGCGCGGCACGCCCTTGGTGCGGCTGGCATCGGCTGGAACCCTGACGAAGCATTTCGCTTTTCCACCATTGGCCTGATCCTTCTGGCTTATGTGGGCGGGCTGGTGCCGCGCGTCGATTTCATCCTGTGTTCCGGCCTTCTGATTACCGCTCTCATATTTGGGTATTATGGCGGGCACCCGCGGCGCGCGATGATCGCCTGCGGCGCCGTTTGCCTCGCTGGGTTCACATCCTTGTTGCTCTACCCTGCTCAAGCCGACTGGAACGCCCATGCGGACGACTGGATCACGTTGGGCATTTGGGTTGCCCTGACGATCCCGGTTTTGATCAAAGCCCGGTCCGAGCGGCTTTTGCGGGTTGTTCCCTACATTGCCGTCCTCGCCCCTTTTATCCTTGTTTGCGCCATGGCCTTCGGGTTTCGCCAGAATGTTCCGGCGCGCGGTGGCCTGCTGTTTCAACAAATCGAGTACCACTACTACGTGACGCTCCGCCCGATCTGGAAAGGCTAAGACCATGGAGTTCGTCTTGTCTCAGCTGGCGGGTTTCGGCCATGCCTTTGCTGCGCTGGTCGCCGATCCGCTGACCTATCTCTATTTGGTTTTTTCGGTCTTTCTGGGCATCACATTCGGTGCCCTGCCCGGCCTGACCGCGACCCTTGCCGTGACCATTCTGACCGGGTTCTTCGGCAACAAGATCCCGCTGGATTACTCTTTGATCGCACTGCTGGGCGCATATGTGGGGGCGATTTACGGCGGGTCCTATCCCTCGATCCTGCTGAACATCCCAGGCACCGCCGCCAGCGCTGCCACCGCAATGGACGGTCACCCGCTTGCCAAGGCCGGACGCGGAGGTGAGGCGCTTGGATTGACGACGACGGCCAGTTTCATCGGGACCATTATCGGCACACTCACGCTCCTGATCTTCGTCTGGGCACTGCTGCTTGTTTCAAAGAATATCGCAAGCCCGGAAAAGGCGCTACTGGCCCTGTTCGGTATCCTTCTGTCTGGCACGCTCATGAGCGAGGACCTGGTACTCAAAGGGTGGATATCCGGTCTGATCGGGCTTGCCATGGCCATGGTCGGACTTGACCCCTTGCTGTCCGAACCCCGCTACACTTTCGGCTGGTCCTACATGCTGAGCGGGTTCCAGGTGGTGCCCGTTCTCATGGGGGCCTTCGCGATCCCTCAGATCATCGAAGGCCTGCGCCATGTCGAAGCCGGCAAGGTCATGGCTCTGAAAGGCTCGATCCTGCCAAATCTCTCGACGGTCCGCCGTCACCTGCCCACCATCGGCAGGTCCGGCGTGATCGGCACCGGCGTTGGTGCCCTGCCGGGCGTCGGCGAGGATGTTGCCGGATGGGTCAGCTACGGTGTCGGCAAAACCGTTTCGAAGGATGGGAAGAACTTCGGCAAAGGTTCACTGGACGGGCTTTTGTGTTCAGAGACAGCCAACAACGCCTGTATCGGCGGCGCACTGATCCCGCTGTTGGTACTGGGCATCCCCGGCTCGCCACCCGCGGCCGCGCTGCTGGGGGCGTTCAAAATCAACAACGTCATCCCCGGCCCCACGATCGACCCCGAAATCATCCTGCGGGTCGTGGCCATCCTGGTGCTGGCATCGTTGACGATGTTCCTGATGGGCCTTTTCACCGCGCGGGTCTTCATCAAGATTCTCAAAATCCCGCAAACTGTTTTCTTGCCCGTCGTGATGGTTCTGACCACGATTGGTTCATTCAGTGTGGGTGGCGGCATCAATGACCTTTACCTGATGCTGGGGGTCGGCTTCGTGGCGTATTTCATGAACCTGATGAAATATCCGATTGCGCCACTGGTCATCGGCGTCATCCTTGGCGGGTTGTTCGACGAGACATTCCGCCGGTCACTGTTCCTGTCGGATGGTGATCTGTCAGTATTTGTTTCTCGACCCGGAGCAGCAATTCTGCTGGTGTTGAACCTGGCGCTGATCCTCAGCCAATTGCCTCCGGTCAAACGCCTGTTCGCCCGCCTGAAAGGAGCGCCCGCCTGATGTATGCCGTCACCGTAACCTTCGAGTTGAAGCCCGGGACACGCGAGCGTTTCCTGCCTCTGATGCTGGACAACGCGCGCACGTCGTTGAGCGACGAACCCGGGTGTCTGCAATTCGACGTCTGCGCAGGCGACGATCCGGCCATCGTTTTTCTGTATGAGATCTACGCGAACGCCGACGCGTTCAGGATCCACTTGGACAGTCCGCATTTCAAGACATTTGATCTGGCGGTTTCGGATATGGTGGTCCGAAAGCAGGTCAACACGTTCTCCGAGGTCATGCGATGAACGACTGGGAAGTCTATGCCGTCAAATATGCGGACAGAAATGCCCGCACCCGCGCTGACAGCTTCATTTTGGATGACGATCACGCGGCTCCTCATGCCATGGACTACTACCTGTGGCTGCTCAGGCGCGGCACGCAGGTCATTCTGGTGGATACCGGGTATGACACCGACGAAGGGCTGAGCCGCGGACGGCCTATTGCCATGGATCCGCGTGAAGCCTTGCTGCCTTTCGGGATCGCGCCAGAGGCCATTCAGCAAGTGATCGTCACGCACCTGCACTATGACCACGCAGGGGGTCTGCACCTGTTTCCAAACGCCACGTTGCATATGCAGTCGGCCGAGATGGCCTTTGCCACGGGTCCCTGCATGTGCCACGACACTCTGCGCGCGCCATTTTCGGCCGGTCATATCTGCGAGGCGGTCAAGCGGCTTTATTCCGGCAAAGTGGTTTTCCACGACGGCGACGCCGAGTTGGCCGACGGTGTCACGGTCCACTGCATCGGCGGCCACTCCCGCGGGCTGCAATGCGTACGGGTCCGAACTGCCAGCGGCTGGATGGTTTTGGCGTCGGACGCATCGCATTACTACGAGAACTTCATGGCCCGAAAACCATTTCCCATTGTGGTCGACCTTCAGGACATGCTGGACGGCTTTGACAAGCTGCAAAGCCTCGCGTCCGCCCCCGGCCTGATCATCCCGGGCCACGATCCGCTGGTCCGGTCCGTTTTTCCCCCGGGACCAGCCGACCACATCAACCGTTTGGACACGGGGCCAATCAGAGAGATCAGACTATGAAGATCGGAGTCATTGCCGATGATTTCACCGGCGCATCCGACATTGGCCTGACCCTCGCTGAGGGCGGCATGCGCGTCAGCCAGTTTGTTGGCATCCCAAAGGGCCACACGGACCAGGATCTGGATGCGGCCGTGGTTGCGCTCAAGTCACGCACGGCCCCGGTTGACGAGGCGGTGCGCGACAGTCTGGCAGCCTGTGACTGGCTGCTATCCCAAGGTGCGCAGCAAATCGTCTTCAAGGTCTGTTCGACCTTCGACAGCACCGCAAAGGGCAATATCGGTCCGGTTCTGGATGCGCTGACGGAAAGGCTGAACGCTCCGACCACGATCGTCTGTCCGGCTTTTCCCGAAAATGGGCGCAGTGTTTACCAAGGGCACCTGTTCGTGCAGGACAAGCTGTTGAATGAAAGCGGCATGCAGAACCATCCACTGACTCCGATGACCGACCCTGATCTCCGGCGTCTGCTGGCCGCTCAGTCCGCCCGTCCGGTCCATCATGTGGCCGCCTTGTTGGTCATGCAGGGGGCTGCAGCCATTCAGTCTGCCCTGCCTGCCAAAGGTCATACGATTGTCGACGCGATCCGCGACGCAGACCTGCTGGAAATCGGCAAGGCTGCCCGCGATACCCTGCTCCTTTGCGGCGGGTCCGGGATCGCGCTTGGGTTGCCAGAAAATTTTGGCTTCAAACCGCGACACCCACAGTGGGACGGAGTGTCCGGGCCCGGCATTGTGCTGTCAGGATCCTGCAGCCGCGCCACCCGAGAGCAAGTCTCGCGCTACCGGGACATCGCCCCACACCGCGAGGTCACCGCGCGGGAGGCGGTCAGCGGCTCGATCTCGGTGGAAGAATTGGTCAACTGGGCGCTCGAGCAGAAACAACCGCCGCTGATCTACTCTTCGGCCGATCCACAAGTCGTGAGGCAAGCACAGGACTGCTTCGGCAAGGAAAAGGCATCTGCAGCGATCGAAAACCTGTTCTCCGATCTCTCCCGCAGCCTGCGGGCCGCGGGCTTCCGACGGATGGTCATTGCTGGGGGTGAGACTTCGGGCGCGGTTGTCCAGGGTCTGCGCGCGCAGCAGTTGCAGATCGGCCCCCGCTTGGCCGCCGGCGTTCCCATGGTACTCCTGCCCGGCACCCCGTCCATTGCACTGGCTCTGAAATCGGGCAATTTCGGCGGCCCCGATTTCTTTGCGGACGCCTTGAACAGAATGGAGCAACAACAATGAGCGAGGCGGCGAAGCTGCGGGAAGAAATCTGTCTGCTTGCAAAGTCGATGTTCGACCGGGGACTGACCTGCGGTGCGTCGGGCAACATCTCGGCCCGGCTGACCGACGGAACGATCCTGGTTACGCCGACCGGCAGTTCGATGGGGTTTCTCGACCCGGCGCGGATCAGCCATCTGGATGCCCGGTTTCAGCACATTGATGGCGACTTACCGACCAAGGAAGTCCCACTGCACTCGGCCTTCTACGACACAAGGCAGCAGACCGGGGCTGTGGTCCACCTCCACTCGACGCATTCGGTGGCCTGGTCCATGCTTCCCGAAGTTGACCCCGAGGACGTTCTGCCGCCGCTGACCCCGTATTCAATCATGCGGGTCGGTCGGGTGAAATTGCTGCCATTCTTCCTGCCCGGCGACCCTGAAATGGGCAATGCGGTCCGGGGACTGGCTGGACAGCGCAGCGCGGTGCTGCTGGCCAATCACGGCCCTGTGGTTGCCGGCAAAGACATCTGGGCGGCCAGTTTCGCAATGGAAGAACTGGAGGAAACCGCAAAACTCGCCCTGCTGACCCGAGGGCTGAACCCTCGCCAGCTAAGCGCCGAACAAATTTCAGCCCTGTACGACATGACAGGCCACAGCAAGTAGCCGGTTCGAATACCCGCTGCTCTGACAACACGCTTTGCGATCCAATCGGCCGGATTTCGGATATTGTCGCCAGCTTTTGCGTCCATTTCTGGCAATGATCATCTCAAGCTTGCTCAATTACCCTGCGTAAATTACCATTTTCGGCGGGGGACTGTGTCGTTGAATGGTTCAAAGCTGCTTTTTGTGCAGGCAGGGTTCGGTCCGGGTGGTGCGGAAAAAGTCATCGCCATGTTGTCGAACCATTTCGTAGAACGCGGTTGCGAGGTTCACGCAACGGCGTTCAGCATGCCGGAAAACGGTCCCTATTTTTCGATGAACGAAAAAGTGCGGACCAGCGCGCTGTCCGGCAGGCGCGGACAGTTCAATAGGATCACGCACGTCCGTTCCGTCATTCGCGAACTACGACCCGATGTCGTGATTTCGTTTCTGACCAAAGTGAATGTAATCACCTTGATCGCCACACTGGACTCCAAGCTGCCGGTCATCATTTCGGAACGGAACAACCCACGTCTGCAGGACGCACACCCCGGATGGGCGCGACTGCAATCCGTTCTGGGCCGAAGGTCGAAGGCTGTCGTTGCATTGACGCAAAAAGGTCTGGCGGATCTGCCCGGCCCGCTCCGCCGTCGCGGTCGGGTCATACCGAACCCGATCGAGCCTTTCACACGCGCGCAGGTGTCGAACTCCGAAAAAGCGCGTCACCTGGTCTCGGTCGGTCGCCTGGTGCCGCAGAAAGGTTTTCACCTTCTTCTGGAAACCATGGCCAGGATCCATGCCGCGTGCCCATGGACCACCCTGACGATCTACGGTGAAGGTCCCGAGCGTCCCGCACTCGAGCAATTGCGCAAGTCGCTGGGTCTTGAGGGCTGCGTTCATTTGCCAGGCAACACGGCCCGGGTCGGCGACTGGGCCAACGACGCCGATATCGTGGTTGGGTCTTCGCTGTATGAAGGGTTTCACAATGTTGTCGCCGAAGCCGTCGTCAGCGGGATCCCGGTCGTCTCATTCGATTGTGACTATGGTCCGTCCGAATTCATCCGCCACGGACGAAATGGTTATCTGGTACCGACCGGCGACGTCACCGGATTGGCAGAAGCCGCCATTCGTCTGATCAATGACCCGACGGCCCGCGCAGGAATGGCAAACGAATCCGATGAGTTAAGGGCGCTTCTTTCTCCAGAGAGGGTCTACTCCGCGTGGGAGAACGTCGTCGCGGACGCAGTTGCGCGGAACGGTCGTATGATCTGACGAGACCCGACACGGACGACCATCCGATCATACCAAATCCTGAGCAGGGACAGGCTGATTTTGGCCTGCCCTCAACCCTGCTTTTGTTAATTTTCATTATTGAAAATTTATCCGTTGTAGTTATTTGTCAAAAATGACAATAAAGGAACCCCAATGCCCCGGCCTACGCTCAAAGACCAACGATCCGCTGAAATACTCGATGCCTACCTGACCTGTGTGGCCCGTTTCGGATTGGAAGGCGCAACACAAGAACGCATCGCGGCGGAGGCTGGTGTCAAACGGCCCTTGTTGCGCCACTACTTGGGAAACCGGGATGACATGACGGCGGCATTGGCAGACCACGTGATCAACGCTTTTGCCGAAGTGACAGAGGCGGTCTCGGTTCACTTCGGGTCGCAGGGTGAGCCATCTGAGTTGATTGATGCCCTGTTTGACGACGGGCACGGCCATGATCCCCGGCTGATGCTGGCTTGGCAGGCTTTGGCAACGGCCGCAGAACGCATTCCTGACCTGGGCCCCAAACTGACCCAAAGCTACGCCGACTTTCTGGCCGTCATCGAAGGCAATCTGGCCCGCGCCTATCCATCGGCACCTCCCGAACGCATTCGGGCCGTCGCCCATGGAGTAACCGCTTGCGCTCAGAACATCGACGCGCTTGTCCCGATTTCACCGCCAGCTCAGTGGCGCGACGATCTGAAAGCGGCGGCGCTGGCGTTGCTTGCAAGCTTGGAGAGTGACGCATGATCAATCTCCCCAGACTGATCAACTACGCAGCCCTACCCGTTCTTTTGGTGGCCACATGGCTGGGGCTCCAATGGCCCTGGGGGCTGGTATTCCTCTGGTGGGCCATACCGTCGATCCGTAGCGGCCAAGCTTTCCTGATCGATACCGTCAACCGCGAAACCGATCCACTCCTGTTCTGGACCGTTACTGTTCTTTGGATGGTCTTCGGCGGCCTGATGGTTGCCGCCGACATCGCACCGGCCGACTATCCGGCCTGACTGGTCTGAGAGGTTTTCATGACACGAATGTATCACCGGCTTCCCGCCTCTGCCTATACAGCGCAGGACTGGTACGGCCGCGAGCAAAAACTGATCTTCTCTCGCACCTGGCGATATGCCGGGTTTGCCGAGGATGTACCCGAGCCCGGACATTACATCTCGGTCCAGGCAGGTTTGCACAACATCTTCGTCGTAATGGGGCGCGACCGTCGGCTGCGGGCGTTCCACAACATCTGCCGTCACCGCGGAACCCAATTGATCCGTGCAGTGGGCAAAACACAGAAGGCACTGACCTGCCCCTATCACGATTGGACCTACGATCTGGAAGGCAACCTGATCTCGGTCCCGGATGAAAACCGCGAATATCCTGACGGCATCGACAAATCTTGCCTCGGGTTGAAACCCGCAAGCGTCGATCTCTGGCGCGGGATGATCTTCGTGCACCCTAACCCGCAGGCGCCGAGCCTTGCGGAGTGGTTCGGGCCCGTGGATCCGTTGCTGGGCCCGCACAAGCCCGAAGAATTGGTCGAATACGGCGAAGCCCGCCAAAGCTATGAGATCCGCGCCAACTGGAAGATCGTGGTTGAGAACTACATCGACGTCTTCCACCTGAGCCACCTGCATTCGAACACGCTTCACATGTATGACCACGGTCGCGCCGAATACGGCTGGAAAGGTCCACACTATCATTTTTGGGAGCCGCCCGCGTCAGACTATGCCCGCGCGCTCGAGAAAAACCTGCCCACTCCGCGGGTAATCCCGAAACCGCATGTTGGCGCCTGGGTGCCGATGCTGTTTCCGGGCATTGGCCTGGCAGGCAGTGAAGACAGCTGGAACATCTTCATCATCACGCCGCTTGCGCCCGACCGAACACGCGTGGAAAACCGCACCCGATTGGCCAGCGCGTCGGCTTGGGAGTACTCGCGGCAGCAATGGTCATCTTATGCGTTCTGGCGTGACTTCGGTGGCCCGAAATACAAAAGCGACGATGCGTTGGGCAAAGATGACCCGATGGCATCGGGCGATTTCACGGCCGAAGATGTCTATGCCTGCGAACAGCAACAGAAATCCTTGGCAAGCCCGTTGTTTGAAGTCGGCCCCGCCTCTGTCGGAGAAGGCCCGGTTTTGCAGCATCAGCAAGTTGTTATGGACTTCATGACGAAAGCTGAGGCCGAGACATGACCAGGCCCAAAACACTCTCCCCAAACGCCATCCCTGGGCCGGCACCAATCATCCCGCGCCCAACTGCCCAGAACCCAAAGGTCATCCTGTGAGACTTCGCATTCTTGCCAGCTTGGTTGGGATCGCCCTGGCAGGCGGACTGGCTCTCGCCGCGTCCGGCAGCGACCCGAAGGCGGTTGCCGAACGTCAGCTATCTGTCCCCAACTCTCAGATCGCGTGGAGCGACTGGGATCCCGAAGCGATCCACACGATCACCGTAAAATATGGTCAGGGCCAGCCGGATGATCACTTTAGCTATTCGGTGGCCGATTGGGCCCAGCGAAAGGGCGACCCCGGCTTTGAACCTGTCCCAGAGCTGCAGGGGTATGTGGAAACAGAGCGCTCACCCCCGCGGATCGTGATCACGGAAGAGCCGGGCAGCGCCACGGCAACAGCGGTCACCACAGTCAAGTACGACTGGCAGGGTCACGCAGGTACGATGGCTCAAACCGACCGCTTTTCGCTGACGTGCAAAGGCCGAAAATGGGTGATCCGCGCACTGCACACCACCATGGATTATCGCTGACTGAAGATGGCCGTCTTTTGCTCAGGAAGGGACCACTCGTGACCCGCAAATTCTTCCCCTTGTCCGTGGCTGAAATCCGACCTGAAATCGGTGGCGAAGCAACCACCGTCGTGCTGGACGTACCATCAGCCCTGACTGAGCTGTTTCGCTGGTCCCCCGGCCAACATCTGACACTGCGCTTCGGCCTGAGCGGGAAAGAGCAGCGACGCTGCTACACCATCTCAAACCCGCCAGACGAAGCGCTGCGGATCACCGTGAAACGCGTTTCCGAAGGATTGGTGTCGAACCATATCGGCGACACCCTGCGCGCCGGAGATGCGGTCGAGGCGATGCCACCCTTTGGCCGCTTCACGCTGGAACCCAACGCAACTGCACGACGCACGCACTACTTTTTTGGCGCGGGCAGCGGGTTGACTCCGCTTTATGCGATGATCCGAGCCGTGCTTGACCACGAGCCACATTCCGTCGCCCATCTAATCTACGGCAACCGGTCCGAGAATGAGATTCTGTTTCGGGAAACGCTGGACGCCCTTGTCGAGGCCAACCCATACCGGTTCACCTTGCGCCATGTCTTGTCATCTCGATCGCTGTTGAGCTGGTTCAGCCCCTGGCGAACCGGCCGCGTTGACACGGATGCGATCAAGGCGGCAATCGAAGAGTCACCCCCCATCGCACAGGACGTCCAGTATTGGATTTGCGGCCCTGGCAGCATGAACTCAGACGTCCGGGCAGCGCTGAACGCGCTGGATGTGCCCGATGCTCGAATCCACATGGAAAGCTTCGGCGCCAACCCAGCTCAGGACACGAACCAGTCGGGCATGGCGGCCACGGCGAGGGTGACGCTTGATGGGGAAACCCGCGAGGTGCATATCGAGGCTGGGCAAACGATCCTGGAGGCCGCCATTGCAGCGGGGCTGGCGCCGCCCTTCAGCTGCCAGTCAGGCGTCTGCGGTGCATGCCGCGCAATTCAGACAGAGGGTCAGGTACAAATGCGGGCGCACATGGCCCTCGATCAGAACGACATCGCACGCGGTGAAGTTCTGACCTGCCAAGCCGTCCCTAAAAGCACAGAACTGGCCGTGCAGTTCCCCGATACGTAACAATCCCGGTACACCGCCTCACCGCCCGGCAGTACGGATCCCAGCGCACAACATATGTTCGCCCAAGGTGTCCGGGCCAAAACACTGCCGATCCCGCGCGGTGCGCAAAAACTGTGGGTATTCAAGGTGAATGGCGGAGAGACAGGGATTCGAACCCTGGAGACGGTTTCCCGCCTACACACTTTCCAGGCGTGCGCCTTCGACCACTCGGCCACCTCTCCGTGCCGGCGATATTTGGACCAACGAACAGGGATTTGCAAGGGCCGATTGCGCGGAAATCCAGGGGATCCGAAAGTTGCCTGAAGCGCCCCCACCCCAAACGATTGAGCGGGGTCGCTTCGGTCTCGGCCAGCCGGCGAGATGGTGCCGTAGTCCTCTGACTACAGCTCTTCGCCGTCGTCTCCGTCCATGTCCGCCTCGGTCAGGCCCATCGGCGCCGAGCTTGCGTCGTCGGTCTTCACAGATTCCTGTCGATCCGGCTGTTGGGGCTTCGCTGCCTTGTTGGCCGGTTGCACCAGAACCTCGGGGTTCCGCAACCAGAGATCGCGCTGTGCGAATGGAATCTCGATCCCTTCTTCGGTGAAGCGCCGGTTGATTTCGTGGTTCATGTCCGACTTTACGGACAAGACCCAGTTCACGTCGCGCAGGATCGCTCTGATTTCGAAATCCAGCGAGTCCGCGCCAAACCCCTGGAACACGACGTTGGGTGCCGGGTTGGCCAACACCATCGGATGCGCATTCGCGATTTCGCCCAGGATCTTCTCGACCTTTCGGGTGTCAGTCCCATAGGCGACGCCAACCGGAACGATGACCCGTCCGATGGTATTGCCGCGGGTATAGTTGGTCACCACGCCGCTGATCAGGTCCGAGTTCGGAACGATCACATCGGTCCGGTCAAAGGTTTCCACCCGTGTCGAGCGCACCGAGATGTCGCGCACATAGCCCATCATCCCGTTGACATCGATCCAGTCCCCTTTGGCAATCGGCCGTTCGACCAACAGGATGATGCCCGATACGAAATTCGACACGATTGTCTGCAATCCGAAACCGATGCCTACAGACAACGCACCCGCGACGATCGCCAGTGACGACAGATCAAAACCCGCGACAATGATCGCTGCCAGCGCCGCAAGGAAAATTCCCACATAGCCCGTTCCTGCGACGATCGCGTTCTGCCCCCCCGGATCGATGCTGGTTTTGGGAAGCAACGAGTTACGCAAACCGCTCTGCAGTAGTCTGGTCAGCATGTAACCGATCGCAAATACGGCCGCGAAAGTCAGGAAGTTGCTGGGCGAGATCGTCACGCCGCCGATGTCAAAACCCATCAGAAGCCGGGACCACGCCTCGCGCAGGTCCGAGTCGCGCGCGCCCCAATACAGCGCCAGAATGGGCAACGACAGAATGGCCAGAACGAACCCGACCAGCACCGAGAACAACGAGTCGCTGGCCGCGTCGCCCTGCCCCGTCAGCCAGCCATAGATCGAACTGATGAACCTCTGGAAGATGACGATGGCCGTTATCAGGACCAGCGTTTTGACCGATGGGAACACGATCGCTTCGGCGGCATTGGTATAGCCAATGGCAGCCAGGACAACGCTTGCGATGCCCAGGAAAAACAGCGCACGGCGGAGCAGTTCGACCAGCTGACTAAACCCGGCCGCCCGTGCTGACTGGCCCTGGTCAGTCTCATCCTCGGAACCTTCGGGGCGGCGGATTTGGCGGATCCGCAGCAGCAACAGGGCTGTCACGAGTATCACAGGGAAACTGACGACGGCGCGAGTAGCCTCTGACGTGTTTTCGATCCGTTCGAACAATTGGCCCAGTTCATGCAGGATCAGCATCAGCGCGAGCAGATCCAGATAAACCCGCAGTTCCTTGATCGTATTTGCCGACAGGACTTTGAAACCTCTTTCTTCGCCCATCAAATAGACCTGACGGCCGATCCAGTCGTAAAACAGGATGATCGCGGCCCAATACGGGATTTCCTGGATCAGCAATGTGCCGCGCAACCCCGGCACACCGGTCATGACCACGGCCTGAACGATAATGGCAACCCCGAACCATGGCAGGATGATCCGGAACAGCGACACGACGAATGTCCATACGCCACGCCCGGAGCCTCCGAACCGCCGCAGATAGTCTCCAGCTTTCTCAGACCAAGATCGCCCGAACAGCAGCAGGATCATGGCCACCGCGAGCAGAATACCGATGGCAAGTCCGCTCTCTTTCAGCTTTTCACGGACAACGGCCGAACGCATGTTGGCCTTCGTCTCGTTCATCAATGCACGGCCAGCTTCGGTTACGTCCACCCAGGCAGGCGCCCAATGCGCCGGGTTGAGCGGCGATGGCCCGCGCTCCAGAAACTCTTTCCGCTGCCGTTCACGGATGATCTTGTCGATTTCGCTGATCAGGCCGTTGGCGCGGCTGTAGGCCTCTTCGGAGATGATCCGCGGTACCTTCAGGCTGTTGAGTTGCTGCTCGAGGTTCTCTCGCAAGCTGGCGATGTCTTCGGGTTCCGAAGATCCGTCATCGGGTTTGGGCCCCAATGCCTTGAGCTGGCTTTCCAGCGTTTGAATGCGATCCGTGTTCGCACTTCGGGCGCGATTGAAGTCGTCCCGATAACCACTTATTTCAGTGCGCAATTTCTCCATCGAGGCATTCGATGCCCGATTGGCTTCGATCACCTTCTCGGCACGCTCGGCGGTGCTGAGCCATCCCTGGTAGTACTCGCTTTGACGGTCGGTCAGCTGCGCCGAGGCTCCGCCTGCGGCGCCAATTGCGACCACAAACGCAAATGCCAGTAAAACCAGGAACTGCCGCAGCATCATACGTCCTCAAATACACCCGGTATGCTTCGCGGGGCCTCGGTCATCCACTCTGGAACCGGCAGTTCCTTTTCACGCAGGAAGTCGGGGTTGAACAGTTTCGACTGGTAGCGCGTGCCATAGTCGCACAACACGGTGACGATGGTGTGACCCGGACCCATTTCCTTGGCCAGCCTCACGGCGCCGGCAATGTTGATTGCGGTGGATCCACCCATGACCAACCCCTCTTCGCGCAGAAGATCGAAGATATAGGGCAACGCTTCGTTGTCCGTAATCTGGTAGGCGTGGTCGGGCTTGAACCCGTCAAGGTTTTTGGTGATGCGGACCTGGCCGATCCCCTCGGCGATCGAGCCACCCTCCATCGCGATTTCACCCGTCGTGTAATAGGAATAGAGACCGGCACCCATCGGATCGGCGATACCGATCTTGACGCCCTTGGGCTGCAAAGCCTCGGCCACACCGGCCAGCGTTCCGCCGGATCCGACCGCGCAGATGAATCCATCGACCTTGCCGTCAGTCTGCTCCCAGATTTCCGGCCCAGTGGTCTCGACATGCGCCTGACGGTTCGCGACATTGTCGAACTGGTTTGCCCAAATCGCACCATTGGGTTCGGTCTTGGCCAACTGCTCGGCCAGTCGCCGAGAGTAATGCACAAAATTGTTGGGATTCCGGTAAGGTGCGGCGGGAACCTGAACCAGTTGAGCCCCGGCGAGGCGCAGCATATCCTTCTTCTCTTCGGATTGGGTTTCCGGGATGACGATCACGGTTTTGAACCCCATCGACGCGCCGACCAGCGCCAGACCGATGCCCGTGTTGCCCGCGGTCCCCTCGACAATCGTCCCACCCGGCTTGAGATCGCCGCGCGCAATGGCGTCGCGAATGATGAACAGCGCCGCGCGATCCTTGACCGACTGCCCGGGGTTCATGAACTCGGCCTTCCCAAGGATTTCGCACCCGGTTTCTTCGCTGACACGGCGCAGCCGGATCAACGGAGTTTTTCCTACGGCGTCAGCAAGGTCTCGTGCAATGCGCATGGCACCCTCTTGTAAATTGGCGTTTTCGCAGATGTACAGGTGCCCTGCGCCGACCACAAGGCGGGATAGTCATCCCCGCAACCGATCGCGGTTGCGCGCCAACCAATGTGCCAGGGACAATAGAGGGAGGTCCTTGAAGACATGCCGGTCAACCATATCCATGAATTCGGCATATGGCAGAATCCTGCTGCGAATGTCCTCCCCCTCGGTCGCCAAACCACCATTGTTGATCGAGGCGGTGAGGTCTCCAATCCCAACATAGAGGTGGATGTATTCGGTGGAAGATCCGCTCGAAGAATAGGCGCCACCTGCATGTTCGAGCCGCGAGAAAGACACCTGTGCCTCCTCCATGGCTTCCCTGTGGGCCGCCTGTTCAGGGGTTTCTCCGGGGTCGATCATGCCGGCAACCGGCTCCCACATCCAAGGCTCGGGGTCATCGATCAAGAATACCGGGGTTCGGAACTGCTCAACCAAAAGGACCGTATCGCGCAGGGGATCATACGGCAGCACCACGACCGCAGCACCCTGCATCAAACCATTCCGATTCAGAACCGGCCCCATCGACCCATCGTATCGGCGATGCTGCAGTTCGATTTCTTCCATCCCGAAATAGTCGATGTATGCGCGCGTGTGGCGGTGCACGATCACATCATCGCCGGCGCTGCGTCCATCCCCGGTTTTTCGTTGCTGCGCCGCAAGCTTGGCCCACGCCCGGGTACGAATGGCAGGAAAGCTGCGCGCGATCCGAGAGGCATCGACCTTGCCGAAATACCCCATGACCTCATCCGCAGCCAAAAGGGTCATCGCGCCCCACTCGGAAACCCACTTTTCCAATGACCAGGGATCGGCCGGCGTCCATAACCCGGGGGCGGGAAAGAAGACTTGGGCGGAAACGGTCGACCCACCCTCAAGGACGACCTCTTTGACATGCAGGTCATAGTCGAACCCACCTTCGTAGAAGGCCAACCGTTCGATGTCTTGCGCAGATAGGTTCTGCACCAGGATACCCCGTGCCGCTGCGCCGGGCGCCTCAAGGATCATCGGAAAGGCCTGGTCTTGCACCGCGTGAACCGCATGGTCCGGCAGCATCGCCGGCTCGGCCGCAAGATCCTGTCCCGAGCGGCCCAAAACAAGTTCAAGCAGCGGCAAATACCGCAATGTGCCGTAGAAAAACAGATTGGTCATCGTAGGCTCGTGACTAGGGCGTCAGTTCCAGCGCCGCGAGGCGCCTTCGGTAAACAGGCCGGAAAGCAGAGCACCAATCGCCAAGGTCGCGATGATCTCGGGCGAGATCAGTTGCTTGCCGAAATCCACACCGATCTGGAAAATGGCCAGCAATGCCTCGAATGGCCCGTCATAGCGGTGACGCATCGCAAGCCGGAACATCTCGTAGGTGCCCTGAACGAACAGGCCCCAAAACACCAGAGAAACCACTCCGGTCAGGCCGTTGTTGACGGCTGCAGTCCAGCCGCGGCCCGCCCGTTTGCCCATGATGACCCAACCACAAAAAAAACCAAGGACCAGGTTCACATAGGTAAAGTAGCCGTAGTCCTTTCCCTCTTCGCCGTTGTCGATGATCATGCCGGACACAAGGAAAGCCACCACCATGAGACTGAGCGCGGCAACAAGACGTGAGGCTGTCGGCATTCCGGTATTTCCGTGTGTTAGTTGGGTTTTGCTACGGTGATCTGTGTCACATCGCAATTGCCCGTGTCAAAGGCTGCGCCGCAGGCGGTCAAATAATAATTCCACATGCGGCGGAAACGCTCATCAAAGCCCATCGCAGCAACCTGATCCCACTTGTCGTTGAACGTGTCGTACCAGCGCCGCAGGGTCAGGTCATAGCTTGGGCCAAACTCCTTCGACTTGACCACATCCAGACCGGCCTGCTGGATTTCCTGCCTCAGCACAGTCGGAGCCGGTAACATGCCGCCCGGAAAGATGTATTTCTGAATAAAATCAACGCCGTTTTTGTAAACGTCCCAGCGGCGGTCGGCCACTGTGATGATCTGAAGCGTGGCCCGTGCGCCAGGCTTCAACCGGTCGCGGACCGTTTGAAAATAGACCGGCCAGTACTTTTGCCCAACGGCCTCGAACATCTCGATCGACGCAATGCCGTCATACTGCCCACGCTCGTCGCGATAGTCCTGCAGCTTGAAGGTGACCTTGTCGGAAAGCCCAGCTTTTTCTATACGTTGCGTCGCATACTTCAACTGTTCCTCGCTGATGGTCAGGCCTGTGACCCTAAGGTCTCTTTCCTTGGCGGCGTATTCAGCAAAGCCACCCCAACCGCAGCCAATTTCAAGGATGTGGTCGCCCGGCTTTGCTCCCATCTCGTCGACCAGGCTGGCATATTTGGCCGTCTGAGCCTTTTCCAAACTTTCCTGACCGGTTTCGAACAGCGCACTGGAGTAGGTCATCGTCTCGTCCAGCCACAGGCTGTAGAAATCATTGCCCAGATCGTAATGGTACGAAATGTTCTTTTTGGCCTGTTTTCGGTTGTTCCGGTGCAACCAGAAACGCAGGCGCTCATAGGCCTGAACCAAAAACTTGCCAGTGAAATCATCATAGACCGTCTCGGTGCCCAGATGGACAAGATCCATGAAGGCGCGCAGGTCAGGTGTGCTCCACCCACCCTCAAGGTAGGCGTCGGAAAATCCGAGCTCGCCTTCACGGATCAGCCGGGCGAACACATCCGGGTCGTGAATATCGACGCGGGCGACAGGTCCGGGTTTGGCGCCTTCGTTGCGAAAAATGCGCCCGTCCGGCAGCGCGATGTCCAGCCGTCCGGACTCCATTCGCTGCAGCATCTTGAAGACCTGCGAAAAATATCTGGGCAGGCTTTTCTGCCCCTCTGTCGTCGTCAGGATCATCCGCTCTCCCCTGTGCGGTGGTCGGAGCAGGCTAGGACGGGATTCCGTTTCTGGCAAGTTTTCAATTCCTTACTGGTGTTTTCGGCCTTCGTAGGCGGCAAGCGCCCGCTGTCGCCCAACCTTCAGATCAACGACCGGATCAGGATAGGCATCCGTCGGAGACAGTCCCCATGACACCGGCACCGCATCGAAATAGGCAAGCGCCGTCTCGGGTGGGTTCTTTTGTCCTTCGGCCAGCCACCGGCGGACATAGGCGCCCGTGGGGTCAAACTTCTCGGCTTGGGTCTGCGGGTTGAAGATACGAAAGAACGGCGAGGCATCCGGCCCCGACCCCGCAACCCACTGCCACCCCATGGCATTCGCTGCCGGATCCCAATCGACCAGACAGTCCGCAAACCAATCCAGGCCGATCTTCCAGTGCGTCATCAGGTGCTTGGTCAGGTAGCTGGCGACGATCATTCGGACGCGGTTGTGCATCCGCCCGGTGACATACATCTGCCGTAGGCCCGCATCTATCACCGGTATCCCCGTTCGCGCCATTGTCCAGGCTCGAACCTCGGGGGTCTCGGAGTCGGTGTTCCACGGAAACGCATCCCATTCCGGCTTCCAGTTCGCGCTCAGTAGATGCGGTGTGTGGTACATCAGGTGATATGCGAACTCGCGCCAGACGAGTTGGCGCAAGAAGCCCTCGGCCCCGGATGAACCGGAAAACCCTGCGCTCTGGACCCGGTGCCAGATGGTTGCCGGGCTGATCTCGCCCAACGAAAGGTACTCGGACAGTCCCGATGTGCCGTCATCGCCCAGATCGTCGCGTTTTGCTGGATACGCGTCGAGCCGTTCGGTGAATTCGTCCAGCTGCGCAAATGCGGCGGCCTCGCCCGGTTCGACATGAGCCCGAACGACCACCGTGCCACGACGCATATCCGCGCCAAGGTTCCAGGCCTCAAGCACGTCCGACTGCGGCCATGATCGGGGTGCCGCGATCCGCGACGGTGCAGGCTTGGGAGCGTCGACCTCTCTCCCTCGCACAGCCCGCCACATGGGCGTAAAAACACGAAAGGGCTGACCCGCCTTTGTGGCGACCGTCCATGGCTCGAACAAAAGATGCCCGGCAAAAGACTTGGCGGATACGTCCTGCGCGGACAACGCAGCCTTTATCTGAGTGTCACGCCCGATGGATTCGGGATCATAGGCCCGCGACCAATAAACATCAGTTGCCCCCGTTTCCCGTATCAGGTCTTCAAGCGCGGCCAGAGCCGGGCCGCTTCGCAGGATCAGCTTGCTGCCCTTGGGCTCGAGGTTGTCAGACAATGCGGCAAGGCCGAGGCCCAGCCGCCATTTCGGAGCCGCGCCCAAGTCATCGACCAGCTGATCTCGCAGAAAAACAGGTATCACAGGTCGCCCTGTCTGCGCGGCCGCAGCCAAAGCCGGATGGTCAGTCAGGCGTAGATCACGCCGGAACCACAAAATGATTGGTGACTGCTCTTTGTCCATTTCCGCCCCGTTTTCATATGTCTACGGGGCGGAACTGTTACCGGATCACAAAACCCGGTCAAATGCTTCGAGCAATTGGTCGATCTCGTTTCGCGAGGTGTAGTGGGTGAAACTTACCCGTAGAACACCTTGCTCCAGGTCGACACCCATGGCGGTCAGCGGGCGAACCGCATAAAAATCGCCACCGCCGGCCATGATACCGTGTTTGGACAGATCAGCCGCCACGCTTTCGGCGTTGCGGTTGACGGCCAAGGCCACGGTCGGAGCCCGGCGTTCGGCATCGGATGGGCCGATCAGGCGCACCGCATTGCGATCCTTGAGCGCGTCCAGAACCGGCTGCAGAAGCTCAACTTCGTGCGCACGCATCAGGTCGTGGACAAAAGCACCACGCGCAGAAGCCCCCGAAGATGGGCCGCCGTGGTGGTCGCAGAGTTGTTCGACATAGTCGGCCATGCCGGCGCTGGCGGCAATCTGAGCGTGGTCCGGGCCGGCCGGTGTGAACCGCTTGTACAGCACGTCTCCGTTGAAGAAATGCCCCTGATTGGGCAGCAGCTCGCCCAGCGTGCGCCGGATCACCATGCAGCCCTGATGCGGTCCGTAGGTCTTGTAGGACGAGAACAGGTAGATATCCGGCCCAAGGTCCCCCACGTTCGGGAAGCCGTGCGGTGCGTAGGACACACCATCCACGCAGACAAATGCCCCGGCCGCATGCGCGATCGCCGTGATTTCGGTGACCGGGTTGATCTCGGCGATCACGTTGGAACAGTGGGGAAAGCAAACCAGCCGCACCTTGTCGTCCAGCAGATTTTCCAGATCGGACGGATTCAACGAACCGGTTTCCGGGTCGATTTCCCATTCGCGAACCTCGATGCCGTCCTCGGCAAGGCGCCGCCAGGGCCCCGAGTTGGCTTCATGGTCCTGGTTGGTTACCACGATCGCTTCACCCGGTTTCATCCACTGCCGAAAGGCCTGCGCCAGTACGTAGGTGTTCTGCGTGGTCGAAGGGCCAAAGCTGAGTTCGTCGGTGTCCACGCCCAGCAGAGCCGCCATCCGGACACGTGCCTCATCCATCTCTTCGCCCGCCAGACGGCTGGCTTCGTAGGGCGCATATGGCTGTACCTTGCGCTGGGTATAGAAGCGGGTCAGCCGATCCAGAACGGGTTTGCAGGTGTAGGAGCCGCCCGCGTTCTCAAAAAATGCCTGCCCTTTCAGGCTGGGTTCGGAAAAAGCCGGAAACTGCGCCCGAACGAAGTCAATATCCAGAGTGCCCATCGCACAATCCTTCTGTTGTCATGCCCAATGTTCCGAAGTTCCGCCCGCGCATGACACCGGACAACTCCGATACATGGCAGGTCTTCCAGCCAGCCACGGGTATCGCCGCGGCAGTTCGGCCGCCCGCACGAGGATGACGGGACCAAACGCCGTCAGTTAGCCCGGCCAACCCCGCGCGGTCAAGCCGGGCGTCTGATGCCAGCTTCTGTCATCAGCACATGCCAAACTCACGGCACTCAAGACAAGAGAGGTTTCAGATGAGTTATCTTCCAAAGGATTTTCTGGTGTGGGGCGAACTGCCTGTTTCCGACTTGGACAAGGCGGTAGAATTCTATGCCCACGCCACAGGGGCAGAACTTGCGGTCGACACATCCGGCCCGAACCCCATGGCCATGTTCCGCCCCGCTGACCCGGCAACGGGCGTTGCCTTGCATCTGTATCCGGGAAAGCCAGCAAAAGATGGTACCGGCCCGACCCTTCATCTGGCTGCAAAGGGCACGGCTGAAGAGATCATGGCCAGGGTCAAGGTTGCCGGAGGTCAGGTTGTCTCGGATCCGATCCAAATCCCGGCCGGTCGGTTCTTCTATGCGGTCGATCCCGATGGCAATTCGGTCGGCTTCTTCGAAGGCAGTCCGAAATAAATGAAAGGCCCCGGTGATGTAACCGGGGCCCACTGTCAGTGGCGGTACGCTCAGTTGCGTCGGCGTTCGTTCACCAGACCGATGAAGATGGACACGCACATCAAGACCAGCACGATCGCAAAGGGAAAGCCGGTGGCAATGGCCGCGGCCTGCAATGCGCCGAGCCCACCGCCCAGCAGCAGTACGACCGCGATGGCCCCTTCCAGCACGCACCAAAATACGCGCTGAGCCGTCGGAGCATCGGTCTTGCCGCCTGCCGTGATGGTGTCGATCACCAGCGAACCCGAATCCGAGCTTGTGACGAAGAACACAACCACCAGAACGATACCGACGAACGACAGCAGTCCAGCCATCGGGAAAGCCTCGAACATCTTGAACATCTTCAGTTCCAGCGCCGCATCGGACAGAGCCTGCCCATTGCCGGACATGACCTGATCCAGAGCAGCTCCGCCGAAAACGCTCATCCATAGGGCGCCGACAAGCGTCGGGATAAGGATGACACAGGTCACGAACTCGCGGATCGTTCGGCCGCGCGAGATACGTGCGATGAACATGCCGACGAACGGTGACCAGGAGATCCACCAAGCCCAGTAGAAGGTGGTCCAGCCCTGCATGAAGTTCGTGTCTTCGCGACCGATCCAATTGGACAGGCCCGGCAGCGCAACGACATATTCGATCATGCTGTCGAAGAACCCGGTCAGGATCACCATGGTCGGCCCCACGATCAGGACCAGCAACAAAAGCAGCGCCGCCAGCACCATGTTGGCCTCGGACAGGCGTTTGACCCCCTTGTCCAGTCCGGCGATCACCGAAATCAGGGCGAAGACCGTGATCAAGCCGATCAGCAGCACTTTCATCCCGTCCGTCACCGGAACATCAAACAGATAATTCAAACCCGCCAGCGCCTGTGTCGCCCCCAGGCCGAGCGAGGTCGCCAGACCGAAGATGGTCGCAAAGACCGCAAGCACATCGATGACATGCCCCAGCGGACCCCAAGTGGCCTCGCCGAACAGCGGGTAAAAGACCGAGCGCATCGTCAGGGGCAGCCCGCGATTGAAGCTGAAAAATGCCAAAGCCAGCGCAACGACCGCATAGATCGCCCAGGGGTGCATGCCCCAATGAAAGATCGTGGCTGCCATCGCCAGCTTCCGCGATGCGTCGGGATCCTCCAGCCCGGCACCCAACGGTGCCCAGTCGGTGCGCAGGCCGTCCTCTCCCACGGCGACACCGCCAAGTGATGCGCCATAGTGCGAGATCGGCTCGGCCACGCCCCAGAAAACAAGCCCGATCCCCATGCCAGCGGCGAACAGCATCGAGAACCAACCCGCATAGCTGTAGTCCGGTTTCGCATCGTCGCCGCCCAACCTGATCTTGCCCAGCGGCGTCACTATCAATAGCAACGAAAACACAACGAAGATGTTGGCCGAAAGCATGAAAACCCAGTCGAACTGGTTGGTCAGCGCGGGGCGCAACCAGCCGAAGAAATCGGCAGCCTGCTCGCGGAAAACCAACGAAAAGAAGACGAAGGCGATGATGGTCAGGCCAGACACGGCAAATACCGGATTGTGGACATCCAGCCCCATGATCTGGATATTGTCCTGGCCGACCTCGTAGTCGGCATCTGAATTGTCGGACATTCTCTCTCCTCTCATTTTAATACGCTTTTGATCGGGGAAAGATCGTTTTTTCGGTCAGCCGCCAGAGACTTTCCGGCGGGCAAAAGCGACACGCATACCGGTCACACCGAGCATTTTCAGCAGACCGGACGGCGTTGGGTTACCTAACGTCCGAACCGAGTCGGGCGCCAGGCAAACTAATGTGGGCTGTTGGGTCGGGTCTTTGGCTAGCCTTGAACCTTGGTATAGGTTCCCTCGCCTGCCAGGATTCCGCGGAACCCGCCGGGCTCGTCCAGTCCGAATACGATCAGCGGCAGATTGTTGTCGCGCGCCAGAGCGATAGCCGAAGCATCCATGACCTTCAAACGCTTGGCGAGAACGTCGTCATAGGTCACCGAGTCATAGCGGACAGCGTCCGAATGTGCCTTGGGGTCCTTGTCGTAGACGCCGTCGACCCCGTTCTTGCCCATGAAGATGGCCTCGCAGGTCATTTCGTTGGCACGCAACGTCGCTGCGGTATCTGTGGTGAAGTACGGGTTGCCGGTTCCAGCCGCAAAGATGCAAACCCGTTTCTTTTCCAAGTGGCGCACAGCGCGGCGGCGAATATAGGGCTCGCACACCTCGTCCATGCGGATGGCCGAGATCACCCGGGTGAAGACGCCCAGACCCTCAAGCGCGGATTGCATGGCCAGCGCGTTCATCACGGTTGCCAACATGCCCATGTAGTCGGCCGTGGTCCGTTCCATCCCCTGGGCCGAACCGGACAGGCCGCGAAAGATATTCCCTCCGCCGATGACCATGCAGATCTCGACCCCGAGATCATGCACCGACTTCACCTCCTGCGCGATGCGCTGGACAGTCGGCGGATGCAGCCCGAATCCCTGATCCCCCATCAGCGCCTCGCCCGAGATTTTCAACATGACGCGTTTGTATGCCGTTTTTGGGGTTTCGGCGGTTGTGTTGGTGGAAGAAAGGCTCATGTTGCGCTCCGGGCTGGCACGGGTTTGTTTTCCGGCGCAAAATGAAGCAAAACCACCGCGGGTTCAATGCGGATGGTCAAGGAACAGGGCAAACACTCATGGCTGAAAACACAGCGCGCAATTTGCTGAACAGTCTGCCGCCCATTCCCGACGATCTGCCGGTCCTTATCATGGGGCCGACCGCATCGGGCAAATCAGCCCTTGCACTGGAGATTGCCGAACACGCGGGCGGGATCGTCGTCAATGCCGATGCCAGCCAGGTTTATGACTGCTGGCGCATCATTTCTGCCCGACCCTCGATCGACGAAGAAGCTCGGGCTCCACACGCTCTCTATGGCCATGTCGCTTTTGATCAAGACTATTCGGCCGGCCACTGGCTGCGCGAGGTGCGGGCTATTTTGTCAGGGCCGCCGCGTCCGATCATCGTGGGCGGAACAGGTCTCTACTTTTCGACGCTGACGGAAGGTATGGCAGACATCCCGGCAACGCCGCCCGAGTTTCGCAAGACTGCGGACGCGATCCCCCTGCCCGAGCTTCTGGCCGGGATTGATACAAGGACACGGGACCGGATCGACACGCGCAACCGCGCCCGTGTGCAACGGGCCTGGGAGGTCGAGCAAGCCACGGGTCGGACCCTGGCGGATTGGCAGGACGACACGCCGCCACCGCTGCTGCCCCTGGATCAAGCGTTTCCGATCGTCCTGACGCCCGAGCGAGACTGGCTGATCACGCGCATCAATTCGCGCTTTGACCAGATGTTGCAGGCGGGTGCCCTGGACGAAGTTGCGGCGATGCGCGACAGATACGACCCGAACCTGCCCTCGTGCAAGGCCATCGGAGTACTTGAATTGATGGCCCATATCGAGGGGCGAATGACCTTGGCGGACGCCCGCGAAAGAGCAACGATTGCGACACGCCAGTACGCCAAACGCCAGCGCACGTGGTGCCGTGCCCGGATGAAGCAATGGCAAAACGTCGATCCGAGCCAAGGCTGAGTGAATCACTGACATCGCACCAAAACTTCGTCCGAAGTCATTTATTTTCAGTCACATAAGGGGTTTCAAGCCAAAACCCGTCGGAAAAGGGAATCACAAGTTCCAGAATCAGACTTGCCGATAGCAGCCCCGGCGACCGCGGCTCAGGTTTCTCTGCAAATGTCGTTTTTGTGCACTTGATGACGATTTCGAACATTGACCTAAATTGGAATCTGGTGCCGAATGAACCCATGGGGATGCACAGAATTCAAAAAACTACATCCAAAATGACCTTGCTCGGCGCTGTCTGGCTTCGACGGGGACCAACAAATACCCATAATAATCTCACAGGGAGACATCCATGAAAACCAAGACATTGACCGGAGCCCCGATGCACTGGGCCGCCGAAATGCACGCCCAGGAATATCGGGACGGCAAGCTGAGCCGCCGCGAGTTTCTGACGCGCACGACCAGCCTTGGTGTCACTGCCGCGGCCGCATACGGCATGGTCGGCCTGACCGCACCCGCCAAGGCCGCGGGCGAAGACGCCAAGAAAGAAGGTGGCACCCTGCGCGTTCAGCAGGAAGTTCGCGCGCTGAAGGATCCGCGCACCTATGACTGGTCGCAGATCGCCAACGTCACCCGTGGCACGCTGGAATACTTGGTCGAGTACAACTCGGACGGCACATTCCGCGGCATGCTGCTGGAGGGCTGGGAAGTCAACGACGATGCGACCGTCTACACGCTGAAGGTCCGTCAGGGCGTCAAGTGGAACAACGGCGACGATTTCACTGCCGAAGACGTGGCACGCAACATCGCGCGCTGGTGCGACAAGAGCTCGGAAACGAACTCGATGGCGGGCCGTTTTGCCACGCTGGTCGACGCAGATACCGGCCAGGCAATCGAAGGCGCGATCGAGGTTGTGGACTCGCACACCGTCAAGCTGAACCTGCCGAACTCGGACATCTCGTTGATCCCGGGCATGGCAGACTATCCGGCCGCGATCATCCACAGCTCGTTCAGCGAAACGGACCTGACAAACAACGTGGGCACCGGCCCCTACCTGATCGAAGAGCTGGAAGTGGGTGTGAAAGCAGCGCTTGTGCGCAACGAAAACCACACCTGGTGGGGCGAAGCCGTATTCGGTCGTCCGGCCCTGGATCGCATTGAGTACATCGACTACGGCACCGATCCGTCGGCATGGCTGGCGGCTCTGGAATCGGACGAAGTCGACATGCTGTATGAATCGGTTGGTGAATTCATCGACGTGATGGACAGCCTGGGGTACGTGAAGTCCGAGGTTGTCACGATGAACACCATCGTGGTCCGCCCGAACCAGCTTGCGGAAGTGGACGGCAAGAAGGTCTATGCCGACAAACGTGTGCGTCAGGCGCTGCAGATGGCCGTGGACAACTCGGTCTGCCTCGAGCTTGGCTACGGTGGTCGCGGCTCTCCTGCGGAAAACCACCACGTTGGTCCGATCCACCCGGATTACTACGAACTGCCGCCGCAGAAAGTTGACCCGGAAGGCGCGCGCAAGCTGATGGAAGAGGCCGGTATGGCCGATTTCGAGCACGAGCTGATCTCGATCGACGATGACTGGCGCCGCAACACCACCGATGCCGTGGCAGCCCAGCTGCGCGACGCGGGCATCAAGGTCAAGCGGACGGTTCTGCCGGGCAACACGTTCTGGAACGACTGGGCGAAATACCCCTACAGCTCGACCAACTGGAACCACCGTCCGCTGGGCGTTCAGATCTGGGCACTGGCATACCGCACCGGCGAGGCCTGGAACGAGTTCGGCTGGTCCAATGCCGAGTTTGACGCCCTGCTGACCGAAGCTCTGGCCATTGCCGATGCCGACAAGCGCCGCGAAATTGTGGCCAAGGGCGAAGCAATGATCCAGGAGGAAGGCGTCACCATCCAGCCCTATTGGCGGTCGCTGTACCGTCACATGAAGGACGGTCTGGTCGGAACCGACATGCATGTGTCGTTCGAACACCATCACTACAAATGGGGTTGGGCGGCCTGATCCCGACCTGAACCTTTCAAGGGGCGCCCGAATGCGGGCGCCCCTTTCCAGCCGCAGACACACCGACGCGGGGTCGGACGTCCGAGGCCAGAAAATGGTCCACTGATCTGCGGAGAACCCGAACAACAGGGGCCAACATGGGACTCTTCATCCTTCGACGATTGGGCGTGATGCTGCTGACGGCGCTGTGCCTGACCTTCGTGGTCTTCTTCCTGACCAACCTCTATCCAAACCTGGAAAAACTGGCCAAGACGCAGGGCAACCAGCGTATGTCCGATGAACAGGTCGTCACCTGGCTTGAGAACCGCGGATACATGCAGCCCACGCTGGTCAAATACGGCCAATGGCTGGGGGTGGTGCCCGGTTTCACCAACACGCTACCGGATGGTCAGTTCGTGGGAAGTTGCACTCGTCCCGGCTCTACTCCGGAAACGACACCGCGCTATTGCGGCATTCTTCAGGGCGACTGGGGCTATTCCACCGTCTTCAAGGACGAGGTCGGAACGATCGTCAGCAAACGGCTGGGCAACACCGGCTACCTGATGTTCTGGGTGCTGGTTCTGATGATCCCGACCGCCCTATTGGTTGGTGTGCTGGCCGGCATGCGCGAGGGGTCTGCTTTGGACCGGTCCCTGTCCACGTTTTCGATCATCACGACGGCCACGCCGGAATACGTTTCGGGCGTGATCTTCATCGCCATCTTCACCTCGTCAACCGTGGGTCTGAAATGGTTCAAGGGCACGGCCACACAGGCCATGGAGAACCCGACTTTCGAGAATTTCTTCCTGCCGGTCCTGACCATTGCCCTTTACGGCATGGGCTACATTGCACGGATGACCCGAGCCTCGATGACCGAGGTGATGACCGCGCAATACATTCGGACCGCGCGCCTGAAAGGTGTGTCCTTCGGGAATATCGTTCTGAAGCACGCCCTGCGCAACGCGCTGATCGCGCCCTTCACGGTCATCATGCTGCAGTTCCCTTGGTTGCTGAACGGCGTCGTGATCGTCGAGACCCTGTTCAACTACAAAGGTTTTGGCTGGGCGCTGGTGCAGGCCGCGGGGAACAACGACATCCAGCTTCTGCTGGCGATCTCGGTCGTGTCGGTCTTCGTGGTGCTCGTGACGCAGCTGATCTCGGATATCGGCTATGTCTACCTCAACCCGCGCATCCGCATTTCATAAGGGAGGATAGACCATGGAACCTCTGAGCTGGACTGGCTCTATCGCCTTTCTGAACCCGATCATGATGATCGCCCTGGCTGCGCTGGTCGTATCCGTCGTTGTCTGGATCCTGGCAAGCATTCTGCTGCCCGAGACGCAAGTCAGCGTGAATGCGGATGGCACCGTCAGTTCGGGCGGCGGCCTCAGGAACCTGACGCAATCCGCGCTGTGGTATTCTTTCCTGGCCAGCATCGCGACGGTGGTCGCCTACCTGCTGCTGGGAATATTCCTGGGCACTGGGGCCGGGATTATCGGCGCGATCTCGCAGCAATTTCTGCCGGTCTGGCTGTCGCTGATCATTCTTTTCGCGATGTCGGTTGCCTTCAAACGGCGCCTTGGCCTGTACGGCAAGCTTTTCGACAGCCCGATCGGCATGATCGGTTTTGGACTGGTCATGTTCTGGGTTTTCACCGGCATCTTCGGGGCTTTGGACCTGATCGTGACACATGATCCGTTGGTCCAGGTTTCCGGCATGAAGAACAAGGTGCCCGGCACCCCCCTGCCCAATGCCGAGGACGGTGAGTTCGCCTGGTACCTGCTGGGCGGCGACAACCTTGCCCGCGACGTATTCAGCCGCATGGTCAAGGGGGCGTGGATCGTCGTACAGATTGCTCCGCTGGCCACGATGTTTGCCTTCATGGTCGGGATCACGCTGGGCTTGCCCGCCGGGTATTATGGCGGGCGGCTGGACACGTTTCTGTCGTTCCTCGCCAATCTGATCCTGGCGTTCCCGGTCATCCTGCTGTTCTACCTGCTGGTCACACCGGAAATCGTCGCGACCGGCGTGCCGAACTATATGGCCGCAGTCCTGTTCGTGTTCCCGATCCTCTTCATCGGTGTCCTTCTGAATTCGCGCTACTACACCCGGCCGAAATTCCGTACGCCGCTGCTGATCGGCGTCTTGGGTATCGCGATCTGGCTGTACCTGTCGCTGATCTCGACCGGGGGATACGTCATCCGCACGGACGATTACAGCATCTGGGGTCTGCCGACCTATCTGGATCTGTTCGACATTCCGGGCGGCATCCTGGTCGTGTTCGTTTCGGTTGTCTTCGTCAACTCGCCCACAGTGTTCCGCATCGTGCGCGGCTTGGCCATGGACATCAAGACACGCGATTACGTGGCCGCGGCGCAGACGCGCGGCGAAGGCCCCTGGTACATCATGCTTTGGGAAATCCTGCCCAACGCCCGCGGGCCGCTGATCGTCGATTTCTGCCTGCGCATCGGCTACACGACCATCCTCTTGGGGACCTTGGGGTTCTTTGGACTGGGCCTGCCGCCGGAAAGCCCGGATTGGGGGTCCACGATCAACGAAGGACGCAAGCTGCTGTCGATCTACCTGCACCCTGCACTGCCGCCGGCACTGGCGCTGTTGTCACTGGTTCTGGGATTGAACCTGCTGGCGGATGGCCTGCGAGAAGAAAGCCTGAAGGACTGATGTGAAAGCGGCCGGGGGACTGCCCCCGGCCCCCACCAGGATATTTTTAGCCAGATGAAGGGGATCCCCCGAGTGCTGGCGAGGAGCAAGCAAGATGAACAAACTGGCGGATTATGACGGGCCGATCCTCGAAATCGACAAGCTCTCGATTTCGTTCTTTACCCGCTTGCGGGAAATACCGGCCGTTATGGATTTTTCGGTCAGTGTGCAGCCCGGCGAGGCTGTCGGGTTGGTCGGTGAATCCGGCTGCGGCAAGTCGACGGTCGCCCTGGGTGTCATGCAGGACCTTGGCAAGAATGGTCGGATCGTTGGCGGCTCGATCAAATTCAAGGGCCGTGACCTTAGCGAAATGAGCAAGGAAGAACTTCGGGATATTCGCGGCAATGAGATCGCGATGATCTATCAAGAGCCGATGGCTTCTTTGAACCCGGCGATGAAGATCGGCAAACAGCTGATGGAAGTGCCGATGATCCATGAAGGGGTCAGCAAAGAAGAGGCCTATGCTCGCGCTCTGGAAGTGGTGACGGATGTGCGCCTGCCGGACCCCGAGCGGATGCTGAACAGCTTTCCGCATCAGCTGTCCGGTGGCCAGCAGCAGCGCATCGTGATCGCGATGGCCCTGATGTCCAAGCCGTCCCTTCTGATCCTGGACGAACCGACAACCGCGCTGGACGTGACGGTCGAGGCCGCCGTGGTGGAACTGGTCAAGGATCTGGGCAAGAAATACGGCACCTCGATGCTGTTCATTTCGCACAATCTGGGCCTGGTGCTAGAAACATGTGACCGCTTGTGCGTGATGTATTCCGGCGAGGCGGTCGAACGGGGCTCGATCCACGATGTCTTTGACGAGATGCAGCACCCCTACACCCAGGCGCTGTTTCGCTCGATCCCCCTGCCCGGCGCGGACAAGAATTCACGTCCGCTGGTTGCAATCCCCGGCAACTTCCCGTTGCCGCACGAACGCCCACCCGGCTGCAATTTCGGCCCGCGATGCGACTATTTCGAGGAAGGGCGTTGTGACGCGCAGGACATTCAGATGTTCCCGGTCCCCGGCAATGACCGCCACCATACGCGCTGCTTGAAGTTCCAGGAAATCGACTGGAACGCACCCATCACGGTTGCCGAGCAAAAAGAAAAAGCGCCGATCGGCAAGACCGTTCTGAAGATGGACAACCTCAAGAAATACTATGAGGTGGCCGCAAACGCTCTGTTCGGTGGGGGCGAAAAGAAAGTGGTCAAGGCCAACGAAACCCTCAGCTTCGACGCACATGAATCGGAAACGCTGGCGATCGTTGGCGAGTCCGGCTGCGGCAAATCCACGTTTGCCAAGGTCCTCATGGGATTGGAGACGGCGACCGACGGGCAGATCCTACTGGACAACCGCAATATCGAGCATCTGCCGATAGAAGAACGGGATGCCAAGACCGTCGGCGAAGTTCAGATGGTCTTTCAAAATCCGTTCGATACGCTGAACCCGTCGATGACGGTCGGACGTCAGATCATCCGCGCGCTGGAAATCTTCGGCGTCGGAAACTCGGAAGCCGAACGCAAGCAACGGATGCTCGAGTTGCTGGACTTGGTGAAGCTTCCGCGCGCGTTTGCCGACCGTATGCCGCGCCAACTGTCAGGCGGCCAGAAACAGCGCGTCGGGATAGCCCGTGCCTTTGCCGGGGACGCCCGGATCGTCGTCGCGGACGAGCCGGTCTCGGCATTGGATGTGTCGGTGCAGGCAGCTGTGACCGATCTGTTGATGGAGATCCAGCGCGAACACAAGACGACACTGCTGTTCATCAGCCACGACCTGTCGATCGTGCGCTACCTCAGCGACCGCGTCATGGTGATGTATCTGGGCCACGTGGTCGAACTGGGCACGACCGATCAAGTATTCTCGCCGCCCTATCACCCCTATACCGAGGCGCTGCTGAGCGCGGTTCCAATCGCCGATACTTCGGTCGAAAAGAAACACATCGTCCTTGAGGGCGACATTCCTTCGGCGATGAACCCGCCGCCCGGATGTCCGTTCCAAACCCGGTGCCGGTGGAAGTCCGAGGTTGCGGGCGGATTGTGCGAAAAAGAGGTTCCGCCGGTCCAGACGCTGGCTAACGGACACCAGGTCAAGTGTCATCTGTCCACCGAAACACTGGCGAAGATGGAGCCGGTTATCAAAATAGCGGCTGAGTGATCGCCCAAAGAAAAACCGGCCTTGGGCCGGTTTTTTTGAGCAGCTATTGTATCAGCCGCCCCAGATGACTTTGACGTAATTCTGCGTCTCGGCATAGGGCGGCACGCCCCCATGCTTTTCCACCGCTTGCGGGCCGGCGTTGTAAGCTGCCAGCGCGAGGCGCCAGGACTTGAATTTGCGGTATTGCCACGAAAGATACCGCGCACCGCCTTCAAGGTTTTGCTTCGGGTCATGCGGGTTCACGTTCAGCAGCCTGGCGGTTTGGGGCATCAGCTGCGCGAGGCCCAAAGCGCCCTTGTGCGACTTGGCGTGAGGGTTCCAACCGCTTTCCTGTTGAACCAGACGCAGGAACAGTTCTTCCGGGACGTTGTGCTTGCGCGCTGCCTGGCGCGCCATGGCAAGGTATTCACCACGGTACTTGCCGGAATAGCGCTTTTTGAAACTGCCGTCCGGCGTCTTCGGTTTCAGCCGTTCAGAGTCGCGATACTGGCTGGCGGCCCGCGTGTCCAATATCTTGGCCTGCTTCAAAAAGATATCTTTGCGATTCTTGGTCGACAGCACATCTGCGCTCAGCGGCGTCGACGCCAGAACGAGGCATGCAATTGAAAAACCACTTAACAGACAACGCATTCAAGCAATCCCGCTCGTTCAGCAATCATTCGGATTATAGGTATTTCAGGCAGAAATGAAAGCTTGGTTAAGGAAACACTGATTTTCCGGGTGGCATTCCGGGCATCAACCGTGTTCCAACCCGGGCGCAGGACGTATAGGGTTTCAGGTGAACTCAGCGTCAGATTCGGGCGCCATCAAACTAGTCAAAAAACGGGGAAATCCATGGCAGGTTCAGTCAACAAAGTCATTCTGGTCGGCAATCTCGGGCGCGATCCCGAAGTGCGGTCGTTTCAGAACGGTGGCAAGGTCTGCAACCTACGGATCGCGACCTCGGAGAACTGGAAAGACCGCAATACCGGTGAACGCCGCGAACGGACCGAGTGGCACACAGTCGCTATTTTTTCCGAACCGCTCGTCCGCATCGCCGAGCAGTATTTGCGCAAAGGGTCAAAGGTCTACATCGAAGGCCAACTGGAAACGCGCAAGTGGCAGGATCAGTCCGGACAGGATCGCTATTCCACCGAAGTCGTTCTGCGCCCTTACCGCGGTGAACTGACCCTGTTGGACAGTCGCAATGAGGGCGGCGGATACGGTGGCGGCCAAAGCAGCGGTTACGGAGGAGGCCAGGACAGCGGCGGATACTCCGAGCCCTACGCCGCACAGTCCAGCGCACCGGCACCGGCATCAGGCGGCATCGACGACGACGAAATCCCGTTCTAATCTCCAGCGAGGCACGTCATGACATGGTCCTTCGCCGTCGGCCGATTGCTCGGATCGGAACTGAGGGTCCATGTCACCTTCTTCCTGCTGCTGGCCTGGGTCGGCTTTGCCGCCTACTCTGACGGTGGGTGGCCAGCAGCCATCGACAACATCGTTTTTGTTCTGGCGTTGTTTGCCTGCGTGGTTGCCCATGAGTTCGGTCATGCGCTGATGGCCCGCAGGTATGGCATTCGCACTCCTGACATCACTCTGCTGCCCATCGGCGGCTTGGCCCGCCTCGAGAGGATGCCGGAAAAGCCGATGCAAGAAGTTGCCGTTGCGTTGGCTGGTCCCGCGGTCAACGTCGTCATATGGGGCATCCTGGTCCTTCTGGGCGCGGGAATGCAGGTAGAAACGCTGGCGCAAATCGACTCGACCCGCGTCGACCTGCTGAGCCGGCTGGCCTACGTCAATCTGTTCCTCGCGGTGTTCAACCTGATCCCAGCGTTTCCGATGGACGGCGGCCGCGTGTTCCGCGCCCTGCTCTGCCTGAAGATGGACAGGGTCAGGGCCACACGGGCCGCCGCCTTTGCTGGCCAGGCCGTGGCCGTCGGGTTCGGGTTTCTGGGGCTCAGCACCGGTAATCCGATCCTGGTTCTGATCGCGGTTTTCGTCTTCATCGCAGCAAATGCAGAAAGTCAGGATGTAGCAATGCGCTCGGTGGCGCGCCGCGTGCTGGCTCGCGAAGCGATGATTACCGAATTCCACGCGCTGACCCCCCAAGACACGTTGGCAACGGCGGCCCAGGCCGTGATCCAGACAACTCAGCACGAGTTCCCGGTTTTGGGCGCAGACGGGCAGCTGTTGGGCTTTGTGACCCGCAATCGGCTGTTTGCCGCGCTAGCCGGCGATCACGCCCGGTCGGAACCCGCGACCTCGGTCATGGAAGAGCAAATCCCCCGGGTGGCCCTGACCAGTGGGCTCGAAGCCGTTCTGGATGGTCTCCATGGTGGCGCACCGGCCGTGGCGGTCTGCACCAAGACCGGTCAGATGGTCGGATACATCACCCGCGAAAACATTGGCGAATTGATGGTGATACGGGGCCGCTGACTCCGCTTATCAGCACGTTGCCAATGCATCCTGCAGAACGGACAGAACGGCATCGCGTGGCACGTCCGACGTGACGAAGGCCTGCCCGATCCCACGCGCCAGGATGAAACGCAGCTGGCCGTCAACGACCTTCTTGTCCTGAGCCATAAGGTCGACCAGATCTTCGGCGCTCGGCAGATCACCCGGAATATCAGACAGATCGGTCTTCATGCCCATCGCCTTCAGGTGAGCGCGGACGCGGCTCGGGTCTTCCTGGGAACACAGCCCCATGCGGGCCGACAGCTCGAACGCCAGGGCACAGCCAATGGCAACACCCTCGCCATGCAGCAGCCGGTCGGAATAGCCCGTCGCCGCCTCAAGCGCGTGGCAGAACGTATGCCCGAGGTTCAACAGCGCCCGGTCGCCTTGTTCAGTCTCGTCGCGGGCCACGATGTCGGCCTTCATCTGAACCGAACGGGTGACCGCCTGAACCCGGGTCGCCATGTCCCCGGCCGACAGCGCGGGGCCGTTGCGCTCCAACCATTCGAAGAAATCAGCATCCCCCAGAAGGCCATATTTTACGACTTCACCGTATCCCGCCAGAAAATCACGCGCCGTCAGCGTGCCAAGCACTGAGGTGTCAGCCAGAACCAACGAAGGTTGATGAAACGCACCGATCAGGTTTTTGCCTTGCGGAGCATTGATACCAGTTTTGCCCCCAACGGAACTGTCGACCTGCGCCAGAAGCGAGGTTGGGATCTGCACAAAGCGCACACCGCGACGCAGCACCGCCGCAGCAAAGCCCCCCAGATCGCCGATCACTCCACCGCCGAAGGCTACGACGATATCGCGCCGTTCGATCTTTTCGGCCAACAGCCATTCGACGGTGCGCTCGAAATGCGGCCAGCTTTTGGTCGCCTCACCTGCGGGCAGAGCCAATGCGGTCATTTCCACCCCGGCGGACGCCAGGCCGCTGCGCAAAGCATCCAGATGCAAACCGGCCACGGTTTCATCGGTCAGAACCGCGACACGCGGACGGTGCAGCATGGGCTTGATCCGCGCACCGGCCTGAGCCAACAGGTCCGGCCCGATTTCGACGTCATAGGACCGCTCGGCCAGATCAACGTTAACTGTCTGATGCATCTATTTGACTTCCAATACATCCGGGCGCGTCATCAGCTTTTCCAGAACCCGGTCAACCATATCTTCGATGGCGGTGTCGCCGTCCGAATTCACAACCAGATCAGCCTGTGCGTACAACGGTACGCGGGCCTCGTACAGGTCACGCAGCGTTGCATACGGATCCGGCGTGCGCAGCAAGGGTCGCGTGTCTTTGTGGCGCACCCGGTTCCACAACACTTCCAAATCGGCGCACAGCCATACGGAAACCCCACGGTCCGATACCATCGTCCGGTTTTCTTCGCTCAGAAAAGCGCCACCGCCGGTCGACAGGATACCCTTTTTCTCGTCCAGCAGGCGGCCGATGACCTGGCTTTCTTTGGCGCGAAAGAACGGCTCGCCGTCCCGTTCAAAGATCTCGGGGATGGTCATGTTGGCAGCTGATTCGATCTCGCTGTCACTGTCGAGGAATGGAACACCAAGGCGCGCGGCCAGAGCGCGCCCCACGGCCGTCTTGCCAGCGCCCATCATGCCGACCAAAACCACCGTTTTGTGCAGGTCAAAGACCTGCCGTTGTCCGGCCGGCGCCACGTTATGCTTAATTTCGCTCATTTCCCTGTGAATGACGTGATCTTGGGAAAAATGCCAGTTATAACTTGGCCAAAATCGAAAATTGAGGCAGCGTTGAGCCATGGGCCGTCTGATCAAA
Source organism: Ruegeria arenilitoris (assembly GCF_013032855.1). GTDB lineage: Bacteria > Pseudomonadota > Alphaproteobacteria > Rhodobacterales > Rhodobacteraceae > Ruegeria > Ruegeria arenilitoris. The sequence continues at coordinate 326,720 of NZ_WQDA01000003.1, read as the reverse complement.
TTCCTGTTGTACCTAATTTGCCTGCTTTTCATCGGCTTGGTGGCCTATGCGTATCTTGGCCCATTCTTCGGCGCCGACTTCTCGGCCCCGCAAAGCGAAATCAGCGAACCGGTAATTCTGGATGTCAACTAGGGCCGTCGTGCTGGCGCTTGCACTGACCGGCCAAGCCGCCGCACAAACCGAACAGCCGCTATCCGCGATCGACTGGCTGGAGACGGCCCCTGACCTGTTGCCGGGGACCGTATTGCTCGAGCCGCCGGTTACCGATACCGGCCTGCAGCCCGACATCCAGGTGTCTCCGCTCGAGGCCCTTTCGCCGCCGTTGGGATTGGTGGATGGGTCCGCGACCGGGCTGCCGGTTGATCTGTGGCTGCCCAGCGATCCGGCCCGGCTGGCCGAACTCATCGCGCGCGTGCCGGTCAAATCGAACCCTGCCATGCAGCGGCTGTTGTTCACACTTTTGCTGACCGAGGCCCGCGCGCAGGCGAATTCCAATGAGCCAGACCAACTGCTTCTGGCGCGACTGGATCGCCTGATTCAGCTGGGTGCTGCCGATCCGACGCAATCCTTGGTGCAGCTTGCAGGCCCCACCGATACGCCTGAGCGGTTCAAACGATGGTTTGACGCAACTCTATTGACCGGCGACGAAGACCGCAGCTGCACTGCGCTGATCGCGCAACCGCATTTGTCGAGGGATTATTCCGCGCAGGTCTTCTGCAAGGCCCGCAGAGGTGACTGGGCTTCGGCCGCGCTGACACTCGAAGCGGCGCATGCGCTCGAATTACTGCCGCCCGCGCAACTCGATCTGCTGGATCGCTTCCTAAGCCCAGAGATGTTCGAAGGCGCCGCCTATCTGCCGCAGCCCGAAGACCCTGACCCGCTGACGTTTCGCCTGTTCGAAGCGATCGGCGAGCGACTACCGACCGCCTCGTTGCCGCGAGCCTTTGCCAATGCCGACCTGCGCGATGTTGCCGGTTGGAAGGCCCAGATCGAAGCGGCCGAGCGTCTGACCCGCATCGGCGCGCTTACGCCGAACCATCTGCTGGGCCTTTATACCGAGCGCGCGCCTGCGGCTTCGGGCGCGGTCTGGGATCGCGTCTCGGCAGTTCAGCGTTTCGAAACGGCGCTGGAGACCGGAAGCCCCGAGGCAATATCCAAGACCCTGCCGAAAGTCTGGGCAGAAATGGGTTCGGTCGGGCTCGAAGTGCCCTTTGCCGAACTGTTCGCCGAGCGCCTGATGCCGATCAAGCTGTCCGACCCGACCACCGAGAACCTGCGCTGGCGCATCCTGCTGTTGTCCGAGTTGTACGAGGATGCCGCACGATCTGTACCCGACGGACCCGAGGCCAATGCCTTTCTGGCTGCTTTGGCATCGGGCCAACCCGAGCGTTCGAACTCGCTCTCACCGATGGCTGACGCCATTGCCGAAGGGTTTGCATGGTCGGCGCCGATCCCGTCCGATATCCGCGCGATGTTGGAAGCAAACCGACTGGGTGAGGCCATTCTTGAGGCCATGCAGATGTTCGCGCATGGCGCGCGCGGCAATCTGGTTGACTTGACTGCGGCCATCGCGGTTTTCCGGCATGTCGGTCTGGAAGACACGGCGCGCCGCGCGGCCTTGCAGTTGCTTGTTCTGAAGGGGGCCTGACAGTGTCCGCTCCGGCGACACAAGACTTGTGGATTTCCGCGTTTCTTGAGGCGCAGGCCGCAGAACTTGGGGCGGCAACCAACACTTTGCTGGCCTATGGGCGGGACCTGAAGGACTTTGGCGCGTGGCTCGACCGGCGAAATGCCGGGTTCGAGGCCGCCGACCAGGGTATGATCGAGGCCTACCTGATTGACTGTGACGCACAAGGCCTTTCGCGCGCGACCCGTGCCCGCCGCCTCTCTGCCATCAAGCAATTGTATCGTTTCGCGTTTGAAGAGGGCTGGCGCTCGACCAATCCGGCCATCCAGATCAAAGGCCCGGGACGCCAGAAAAGACTGCCCAAGACGCTGGACGTGGCAGAAGTCGACCGCCTGCTTGAGGCGGCCAGGCAAACAGGGCGCAGTACCGCAGACAAGCTGCGCAACACCTGCCTGATGGAAATTCTGTATGCGACCGGGATGCGTGTGACCGAACTTGTTTCCCTGCCGGTATCATCCGCCCGGGGCGACCCACGCATGCTGCTGGTTCTCGGCAAAGGTGGAAAGGAGCGCATGGTGCCCTTGTCACCGCCTGCGCGCGATGCTTTGGCGGCATGGCTGACCATCCGGGACGAAGCCGAAGATGCAGCCGTCGCCAACGGAGGCCACCGGTCCCGGTTCCTGTTTCCTTCGCGCGGAAAATCAGGGCACCTGACCCGTCACCGGTTCTTTGCACTGATAAAGGAACTGGCCGTGCAAGGCGGTGTTTCTCCCGACAAAGTCACACCACACACGCTGCGCCATGCCTTTGCCACGCATCTTTTGGCCAATGGGGCCGATTTGCGTTCGATCCAGACCCTGCTTGGGCACGCCGACGTCGCGACGACCGAAATCTATACGCATGTCCTGGACGAGCGCCTGTCGGAGCTGGTGTTGCAGCATCACCCGCTTGCCAAGGATGACGGACGAGACTAGGGCCAAACCCTTGATCGCGCGCATTTGCGCCCCCATAACCATTGCATCAACAATACCTGAAACGGACCGATGGACTCTGACCCTTCTCTTCTCGATGGCGCCTTCTGGCTGACTACGGCCTCAATTCTGCTTCTGCTGGTACTCTCCGGCTTCTTCTCGGGGTCTGAAACAGCGCTGACGGCGTCTTCGCGGGGTAAACTGCGGGCGCAAGCCGACAAAGGATCGCGCGGCGCGCAAAAGGCGCTGGAGATCACTGATGACAACGAACGTCTGATCGGCTCGGTCCTGCTGGGCAACAACCTCGTCAACATTCTTGCAGCCTCGCTGGCCACGGCTTTGTTCACGCGACTTTTCGGAGAAAGCGGCGTGGCACTGGCCACCTTGGTCATGACCCTGCTTGTTCTGGTCTTTGCTGAAGTACTGCCCAAGACCTACGCAATCACCAATGCCGAAAAGGCCGCCGCAGCCGTCGCCCCGGTGATCGGTGTCGTCGTTACAGTGTTTTCCCCGGTGGTGGCTGCCGTTCGCCTGCTGGTGCGCGGTGTACTGCGCCTGTTCGGGGTTCAGATCGACCCCGACAGCAACATCCTTGCCGTACGCGAGGAGATCGCCGGTGCTCTGCAACTGGGCCATTCCGAGGGGGTCGTCGAAAAAGAGGACCGCGACCGCATCCTGGGCGCGCTTGACCTCGGCGACCGCACGGTAGAGGAAATCATGCTGCACCGCTCGAATATCGAGATGATCGACGCGGACGCAGACCCTGAATCGATCCTGAAACAATGCCTCGAAAGCCGTCACACGCGCCTGCCGGTGTTCCGTGGCCAGCCCGAAAACATCGTGGGCGTCGTGCACGCCAAGGATCTGTTCCGTGCCATGTACGCAAAGGCAGGCGGTAGCGATGGCGGGGCGGAAAGACTGAAGTCATTTGACATCCTTAAGGTAGCAAATGACCCCTATTTCGTACCGGAGACCACCACGCTGGACGATCAGATGCGGGAATTCCTGCGCATGCACAGCCATTTTGCGCTGGTGGTAGATGAATACGGGTCGCTGCGCGGTTTGATCACGCTCGAGGACATCCTCGAAGAAATCGTCGGCGAGATTGCCGACGAATTCGACGTGGACGAAGATGTGACGGTTACGCGAACCGAAGACGGTCAGTATCTGGTCGAAGGCTCGATGACCATCCGCGACCTGAATCGTGCGATGGACTGGTCCCTGCCCGATGACGAGGCCAACACCATTGCCGGGCTGGTCATCCACGAAGCGCAGATGATTCCGACCGTCGGTCAGGTGTTCTCGTTCCACGGATTCCGGTTCGAGGTCGTCGAACGCGAGGGCAACCGGATCACCTGGTTGAAGGTGCGGCCGCTCTGACGGACGGCTGGCGGAAACGACAAACTCGGTCGTTTTCGTGACAGATACCGGCGCCGCTCCCCTGCACCTTCGGGCCAGACGCAAGGAGGTGCGGATGAAAACCACGTGTCAGGTTGCCGTGATCGGCGGTGGAGTTGTCGGGTGTTCGGTGCTGTATCACCTGACCAAGCTGGGCTGGTCGGATGTGATGCTGCTGGAACGGTCGGAACTGACCAGCGGATCGACGTGGCACGCGGCGGGCGGGTTCCACACGCTGAACGGCGACACCAACATGGCCGCGCTTCAGGGCTATACCATCAGGCTGTACAAGGAACTGGAAGAGATCACCGGCATGTCCTGCGGGCTGCACCATGTGGGCGGCATCACGCTGGCCGACAATCAGGACCGGTTCGACATGCTGCTGGCCGAGCGCGCCAAGCATCGCTTCATGGGGCTGGAAACCGAAATCGTCGGCCCCGACGAGATCAAGAAGATCGCCCCCATCACCAACACCGACGGCATCATCGGCGCGCTCTATGATCCGCTGGACGGGCACCTCGACCCTTCGGGCACGACCCACGCCTATGCCAAGGCCGCGCGGATGGGCGGCGCCACGATCGAGACCCACTGCATGGTGCGTGAAACCAACCAGCGCCCCGACGGCACGTGGGACGTTGTGACGGACAAGGGCACCATCCACGCCGAGCATATCGTCAACGCTGGCGGCCTCTGGGCACGCGAAGTTGGCGCGATGGCGGGCATCTACTTCCCGCTGCACCCGATGGAGCACCAATACCTCGTCACCGACACCATCCCCGAAATCGAGGCGATCATCGACGCGGGCAGCGAGCATCCGCACGTCATGGACCCGGCCGGCGAAAGTTATCTGAGGCAGGAAGGCCGCGGTCTCTGCATCGGCTTCTACGAACAACCCTGCAAACCCTGGGCCGTGGACGGCACGCCGTGGGAGTTCGGGCACGAGCTGCTGCCCGACGATTTCGACAAGATCACCGACTCGATCGAATTCGCCTATCGCCGCTTCCCGGTTCTGGCCGAGGCCGGTGTGAAATCAGTGATCCACGGCCCTTTCACCTTTGCGCCCGACGGCAACCCGCTGGTCGGGCCGGTGCCGGGCGTGCGCAACTACTGGTCGGCCTGCGGCGTGATGGCCGGGTTCAGCCAGGGCGGCGGCGTCGGTCTGACGCTGGCGCTATGGATGATCGAGGGCGAGCCCGAGCGCGACGTCTTCGCCATGGACGTGGCCCGGTTCGGCGATTGGATCACCCCCGGCTATACCCGCCCCAAGGTGATCGAGAACTATCAGAAGCGTTTCTCAGTCGCCTACCCCAACGAGGAACTGCCCGCCGCGCGGCCCAACCGCACCACGCCGATGTATGACATCTTCAGCGATCTGGGCGCGGTCTGGGGCCAGCAATACGGGCTCGAGGTCGCCAACTATTTCGCGCAAGGGGGCGAGCCGACCTATGAAACCCCGTCCTTCCGCCGCTCGGACGCCTTCGCCGCAACGGGCCGCGAGGTGCGCGCCGTGCGCGAGGGCGTCGGCATCAACGAGGTGCACAATTTCGGCAAATACCTTGCCACCGGTCCGCGCGCCCGCGACTGGCTGGACCGGATCATGGCCGGGCGCATCCCCAAGCCGGGCCGCCTGTCGCTGACCCCGATGCTGTCGCCCAAGGGCAAGCTGATCGGGGATTTCACCGTGTCCTGCCTGGGCGAGGAGGAGTTCCAGCTCACCGCCTCCTACGGCGCACAGAACGTCCACATGCGCTGGTTCCGGCAAAATCAACAAGACGGCGTAACCGTCGAGAATATCAGCGACAAACGCAACGGGTTCCAGATCGCCGGCCCCAAAGCCCGCGAGGTTCTGGCCGCTTGCACCCGCGCCGAATTCAGTGACATGCGCTTCATGGACGTGCGCCGGATGGTCGTCGGCATGACCGACTGCATCGTGCAGCGGGTCAGCTATACCGGCGATCTGGGGTTCGAGATCTACTGCGATCCGATGGCGCAACGCCAGCTGTGGTGGACGCTGTGGCAGGCCGGGCAACCGCACGGCATCACCCCCTTCGGCATGCGCGCGATGATGAGCCTGCGGCTCGACAAGTTCTTCGGCTCGTGGATGCGCGAGTTCTCACCCGACTACACAGCCGCTGAAACCGGGCTGGACCGCTTCATCTCGTTCTCCAAGAACGTCGATTTCATCGGGCGCGCTGTCGCCGAGGCCGAGCGGGCTGAAGGAACAGCCCGCAAGCTTGTGGCTTTTGAGGTCGAAGCCGAGGACGCAGATGTGAACGCCTACGAACCCATCTGGCATGACGGCGCAGTGGTTGGGTTTTGTACATCCGGCGGGTACTCGCATTTCGCACAGAAATCAGTTGCCATGGGCTTCCTGCCAACGGGACTGGCGGCCGACGGCCTGGCGGTCGAAATTGAAATCCTGGGCCAGATGCGCAAGGCGCGCGTACTGACCAGTCCACTATTTGATCCTGACGGTACGCGTATGCGGGGGTGACAGCCGTTCCGGTTGGCGGCAAGGTGGCCGGCATGGAGGATATCCCCATCATCTTGCTGGCCGCCGGTAGCTCTCGCCGTATGGGCGGAGTGGACAAACTGATGCAAATTGTCGACGGTCAACCACTGATCCGACGCTCGGCTGAAACCGCGCGAGCTGTCGGGCCGGTCATCGTCGCCCTGCCGCCGGCACCTCACCCGCGATACACCGCCCTGAGTGGGATGAACTTGGAGATCGTTTCTGTTCCCGATGCGGATGAAGGCATGAATGCCACTTTGCGCAGGGCCGTCGCGCAGCTGCCGGTATCCGCCCGGGCAGCGATGATCCTGCTGGCCGATCTTCCAGAGCTGACATCAGACGATCTACGCGCGGTCCTCCGGTCGGTCACCGAACATCCTGACAAGCTGATCTGGCGCGGAGCATCCTCGGACGGAGTTCCAGGCCATCCTGTGATCTTCGACCGAAGTCTCTTTGGTGATCTGGCGCATTTGACCGGAGATGGCGGCGCACAAGCCATCGTACGCGCGCATCTGGACCAGGTGCACCTACAGCCTTTGCCGGGTCAGAACGCTATTCTGGATCTGGATACGCCCCAAGCGTGGGCCGAATGGCGCAAAAAGCAAAGATCCCAAAAGTAACGCGGCCCGGTCGAGAACGACCGGGCCGGTTGCCCAAAACAGGACTACCACTTTCACCAATCCCGAAAACGCGGCCCGGATGTCGTCAAGACATCGGACCAATGTGCTGCCGAACCGAAACAAGACCCCCTCGTTAACATGCCGCTCAGCGCTTCCGGTGACTGAGATCTGCCTTCAAGCACCCCCTTGATGCTGTCAGGCCCCCCTTTCACTTGGGCATGTTCATCGTCACCGATAAGTTCAGTGCAAACAACGTAAAATTGGTTGAATCGGTTAATTTTACCGGATTCGTAATGGTATTTCCGCAACAACGCGCGTCACGGAAATCTACCCAAGGTTGTTCGTTCGCTTTGCCATTGATGACCCACGACAAGAAATTTTTAGCGCTAAACGATCAAAATGACATTTTTGCAAAGACCTATTAGACAAATACCACCTTCTGAAAGGGCGGTGGCGCAACCTGTGAGTGTCCGTGAAAATTCGGTCAAAAACCGCCGCTGGACTGTTAACAAATTTGATTCAATTCAATGCTTTTACGAGTTTGACCCTCATTTCGGCAACAATCCACCGATTCGACCGGCAACTCCCACGGCCGATTCCCGGGATTGCGAGCGCTACCAGACGCCTGCAATGTGGCAAAATTAAGATTTATTAATTGATCAGTCAGAAAACGCAAAGACTGACGGCTCATGTTCCCTGCAAAGCGCACATCAACAAGCGCCGAACCAAGGAGACCTAGTCAACATGAGCATCCGCAAATCCCCCCTTATTCTTCCTCGCACCTCAGGGCTGTTTGGCGCCACTGCGCTGAGCGCGGCATTGCTGGCCGCGACCGCCATTCCGTCGCAGGCCGACGAAGCCCTGGCGGATCTGGTCGAGACCGTTTCACCGTCAGTGGTAACCGTCATTGCTTCGATCGACGCGGCCCCGTCGCCAGCTAGCGGCCAGGAGTTTGACTTCGAAGGCCAGCCTTTTGGTGAGTTCTTCAAACGTTTCGGGATTCCCGAAGGCTTTGACGCCCCGCGCCGTGGCCCCAGTCAGGGCTTGGGGTCCGGGTTCGTACTGGATGAGGACGGCTATATCATCACCAACCACCACGTCGTCGACAAAGCCAGCAAGATCACCGTGCGCTTGAGCGATGATCGCTCGTACGAGGCTGAAGTCGTGGGGACCGATCCCCTGACCGATATCGCGCTGCTCAAGATCGAGGCGGATGAGGCGCTTCAGCCGGTCCCGCTGGGGGATAGCGACGACATCCGCGTGGGCGAAGACGTGGTCGCCATCGGCAACCCCTTCGGCCTGAGCTCGACCGTCACGACCGGCATCGTTTCCGCCAAGGGACGCAATATCTCGGAAGGCCCCTACGCTGAATTCATTCAGACCGATGCGGCCATCAACAAAGGCAACTCGGGCGGTCCCCTGTTCAACATGGACGGCGAAGTCGTTGGGGTGAACTCGGCAATCTATTCGCCCAGTGGCGGTTCGGTCGGACTGGGCTTTGCCGTGACTTCGAACATCGTCGAGCACATCGCTGCGGACCTGCGTGACGATGGCCAGGTCAGCCGTGGCTGGCTGGGTGTCTCGATCCAGAACATCAGCCCCGAGCTGGCAGCAGCGATGGGTGTCGATGGCACTGTCGGCGCACTGGTGTCCGAGGTTCTGCCGGACAGCCCCGCTCAGGGCGTGCTGCAACAGGGCGACGTGATCATCGCCTTCAATGGCGAACAGGTCGACTCGAGCAGTGAACTGCCGGTGCTCGTTGGCACCACAGCCGTCGGAACCGACAGCAAGGTTACCGTCCTGCGCAATGGCAAGGAAGAGACCCTGAACGTCACGATCGGGCAGCATTCGGCCCAGATGGCGGCAAACGCGGAACCGACCGATGACGCGGTGGCGGGCAAGACGCTGGGTGTCACCGTAGCACCGCTGTCCGAAGCGACTCGTGCGCAGATCGGAGTTCCCGAGAACGTGCACGGCGTGGTCGTCACTTCGCTCAAGCCGGACAGCCCGGCGGCCAAGGCCGGTCTGCGGCAGGGCGACGTGATCGTGAAGCTGGGCAACCAGGATGTGGAAACACCCGAGGCGCTCAAATCCGCGCTCGAAGATCAGAAGACCGATCCGGCGCTGATGCTGATCAACCGCGGCGGCAATCAGATCTTCGTCGCCGTCGAGATCGCCTGACCTGCGTCCCGCGCGCACCGCATGATGGGGATATCCGGTGCGCGCATCTCCTGGCGGACACGATTTGTCCACGTGCTGTCGGGATTGCCGGGTGCGGATTTCGCACCCGGCAGTTTTTTTACCTGTCCATACGTGATTATATCCTGAGTGAAAGGAAATCCGACCATGAGCAGACGTCTGTTGATCGTTGAGGATGATGAAGACACGCGGGACTTCATCGCCAAGGGATTTGGCGAGGAAGGTTATGTCGTCGAATGCGCCGAGGACGGCCGCGAAGGTTTGTACCACGCGACCGACGGTGGATTTGACGCGGTCGTTCTGGACAGGATGCTGCCCGGGCTGGATGGTCTGGCCCTGATCAAGTCGATGCGCGCCGCCGGGGTCAAGACGCCGGTTCTGATGCTGACAGCCATGAGCGCCGTGGACGAGCGGGTGAAAGGGCTGCATGCGGGTGCCGACGACTATCTGGTCAAGCCCTTCTCATTTCAGGAACTTCATGCCCGGATCGAAGCCCTGTTGCGCCGACCTCAGGAATCCGAGGAAACCCCGACCCTCAAATGCCGCGACCTTGAAATGGATCTGCTGACCCGAAAGGTCACACGCAACGGTCGCGAGATCACCCTGACGCCCAGAGAGTTCCAGATTCTGGAATTCTTCCTTCGGCGGAAAAACCGGGTGGTGTCGAGGACGATGCTTCTCGAAGGTGTCTGGGACTACCATTTCGACCCGAACACAAACGTCGTCGACGTTCACATCTCCAAACTGCGTCGGCAATTGGATGAAGGTGGTGAACCACCACTGATCGAAACCGTGCGCGGGGCCGGTTACATGGTTTCTGATGGTTAAGTCACCCTTGTCGTTCAAGGACTCTAGGACACGGTTGGTGCTGGCCAGCATGGTGCTCAGCACATTGCTGACCGCGGCCGTATTGTTGCTGGTCTATATCACCGCCAACCGCACGATCGAAGGCGAAACCCGATCTGTCGTGTCCGCCGAACTGACCGGGCTGGCGGACGAGTACGAACGCCTGGGGCTAGTCGGCCTGATGGTGGCCATCGAACGCCGGCTTCCGACCGCGTCCGAGCGTGATGCGCTTTATCTGTTGGCTGACCGCTCGGGAAAAACCTTGGCCGGCAACCTCAAGCGATGGCCCGAAGGCATCGCCGCTGGCAGTGGGTGGGTGGATCTGGAACTGCGCAGAACCGAGACGGATCAGCTGGTCCCGATCTCCGCCGCATCGATCCTGCTGCCCGGCGGCGAAAGGCTGTTGGTTGGCCGCGACGCCCTCGCCCGTCAGCAGTTCGACCGGGTGCTGTTTCATTCGGTGGCGCTGGCCCTGGGCGCGGCCCTTGCGCTGAGCATTCTGACCGGTTGGCTTTTGACCCGTCTGGTGTTTTCGCGGCTGAAGGATATCGCCGACACCGCAGAAACCATCGTGTCCGGCGACCTGTCCCAACGAATGCCACAGCGTGGCACCGGCGACGAGTTCGACCAGATGGCAGGCACATTGAACAACATGCTGGACCGGATCGAAGAGTTGGTTAGCAACTTGCGCACCACGTCAAATTCGATCGCGCATGATCTGCGGTCACCTCTGTCCCGGTTGAAGCAGCGGGTGGTCGCCTTGGCCGAGCCAGGCAAAAGCGACCTGGATCGTGAGGTCGACATCGCCCGGGCAACGGCCGAAATCGATCACGTGTTGCGGGTTCTCGGACAGCTGACCGAGATCTCACGCGCCGAGGCGGGGTTGGGGCGGGAGCAGTTTGAACCTGTGGACCTTGAGCGCTTGGTCAACGATGCCGTGGAGTTGTACGAACCGGTCGCGGCCGACAAGGATGTGCGCCTCGAGGTCACGGGTCGGGCGGCTCCGATCATGGGGCACCGCCCTTTGCTGTCGCAGGCCCTGTCGAACCTTCTGGAAAACGCCATGCGCTATGCCCCTCAAGGAACTGCAATTTCCATCGAACTGCGCGAAGACGGCCCGTTTGCCCTGCTGAGTGTCCGCGACCGCGGCCCGGGCGTGCCGGCCGAGATGCTGTCGCAGCTTCAACTGCCCTTCGTCACGCTCGATCCCGCGCGATCGGACCGAAACTCAGGCCTCGGACTGGCTTTGGTGGCGGCCATCACCCGCATGCATGGCGGGGGCTTCAGTGCCCAGAATGCGGATCCCGGGCTGAAGGCAGTTCTGAAGCTGGCGCAAAAACCCTAGGTTAACGCCCCACCCCTTTTGTCGATCAAAGGGACGCGGGCAAGGAAGCATATCCGCGGAACCGCATACGCCCACCTCTGACACGTTCATCGGACAGTTGGAAATCTGGGAACCGTGTCACGAACCGCGACAGGGCGACCCGCCCTTCAAGGCGCGCAAGTGTAAGACCTGCGCAAACGTGCGGCCCACCGGCAAAGGCAAGGTGACGGTTCGGTTTGCGCGAAATGTCGAACAAACCCGGGTCTGGGAACACGGCCGGATCCCTGTTTGCAGCGCCGATACACAGATGAAGGTTGGTGCCCTTGGCTATCGGACACCCGTCAATCACGATGTCAGCCGTCGTTTCCCGGTTGCCGAACTGGTTGGGTGAACGGAACCGCAAAACCTCTTCGACCGCCGTATTGATCAGGCTTGGATCATCCATAAGCCGCTGACGCTGCTCCGGGTGGTCATGCAGCAAGGCCAACCCGTTTCCGATCAGGTTCGTCGTGGTCTCATGACCCGCATTCAGAATGAAGATGCAATTCTGAAGCAACTCGATTTCACTCAACTTTTCGTCGGCCCCTTCACCGCGGATCAACCGGGTCAGGACGTCGGTTTCGGGGTCGCCGGGCGTGGCCCTGCGCCGGGCCACCAGATCGGCCAGATACTCCTTGAAGTCCCGAACGGCCGCATGGCCGTCCTCGAGTTGCTTGGCGCTCAGTGCCGGTTCGAGCGCCCCAAGAATGGCCAGGGACCAGTCGCGCAGCGGTTCGCGCTCGTCCACCGGTACGTCCAGAAGGTTTCCGATGATCTGGATCGGGATGGTGGCGGCATAGTCTTCGATCAGATCCACTTGCCGCTTGTCTTCCAGGCGATCCAGCAAACGATCGACGGTCTGGATCAAACCGGGCTCCATCCGGGCGATGGCGCGCGGGGTCAGGGCCGAAGTCATGATTTTGCGAACCCGCGTGTGCAATGGCGGATCCGAGAACACCAGCGAGGTGGTGTGATGCTCGAACAATGGTGATCCCGGACCAAACTTTGGTCCGAACACGGCCTTTTTGTCGGACGAGTACAGGGTCGTGTCCCGATAGATCCGGTCCAGATCAGCGTGCCGCGACAATAGAACCGAGCCATCGGGCTGCGCCAGAACCGGCGCCGAAGACAGCAGCGCATCATAAAACGGGAAGGGATTGTCGATGAAGCCCTCGGGCGGGTTCATCAGGTCCAGATTGCTGATGTCGCTTGTCAATTCCTTCCCCCTCCTGCACGGACCCGTCGCTCAATGCCTAGCGCAACGGAATTCTTCGCACAACGTTCCGGCGGGCAGTGACAGCACGCCCTGGCAAAGCTAAGAAAGAAACATGCCCGAACCTGTGTCTTCCATCCGCAATCTTGGACCTGCTTTCGAGCAGGCCTGTGCCCGTGCGGGCATCCACTCGGCCGAAGAGCTACGCGAACTTGGTGCCGATGCGGCTTATGCCCGGCTGATACAGGCCGGAACCCGGCCTCATTTCATCGGCTATTACGTGTTGGTCATGGGCTTGCAGGGCCGCCCCTGGAACGATTGCAAGGGCGAAGAAAAGAAAGCCCTGCGCGCAAGGTTCGATGCTTTGAAATCGTCAACGAACCAGGCTCCGGCGTCCCGGATCGTCGCGGATCTGGATGCCATCGGTGTACGTGTCGGCCCTGACGATCTGAAATCCGTCTGACCAACAAAAAACCGCGCCCGAAATCGGACGCGGCAATCTCGACAGGTATCGTGGTGCGGCTTAGCCGACCAGTTCGATGCCCGAGAAGAAATATGCGATCTCAACCGCTGCGGTTTCCGGCGCGTCCGAGCCGTGAACCGAGTTCTCACCGACGGACTCGGCGAATTCGGCGCGGATGGTGCCCGGTGCCGCATCGGCGGGGTTGGTTGCACCCATGACTTCACGGTTCTTGGCAATGGCATTTTCGCCTTCCAGAACCTGAACGACAACCGGTGCCGACGACATGAACTCGCACAGTTCGTCATAGAACGGACGCTCGGCATGAACTTCGTAGAACTTGCCGGCTTGTTCCTTGGTCATGTGGATGCGCTTCTGCGCGACGATGCGCAGGCCGGCTTCCTCGAACTTGGCGTTGATCTTGCCGGTCAGGTTGCGGCGGGTTGCATCGGGCTTGATGATCGAAAAAGTGCGTTCCAGTGCCATATCGGGCCTCTCCTTGGTCTGACGGCGCGGGCTGGGCCGCGCGAAATTCATCGCGCGCCGCCTAACACGGTATTTCGCCCGTGAAAAGTGGAATGATGGCGCGATCGCGCCTTTGGGCGTCAGATTGCGTCGGGAAGCGGGTCCCGTGCATCCACCCAACGGACATACAGAACGGCCAAAAGGCCCAGAAAGCTGCTGCCTGCCATCATCGACAGCACCAGATACGGGCCGTTTTCGGGGCTGACCGCAGCTCCGGTGATCGAAGTGATGACCGCACCGAGCGCGACGATCAGAGCGCCCGACAGGCCCGCTGCGCTGCCGGCCAGTTGGGGTCGAACCGACATGACGCCCGCAGACGCGTTGGCGTTCGTCAAACCGTTTCCAAAACCAACAAAGATCGCTGATCCAAAAAACACCCAGACCGACCCCATCCCCCCTAAAAACAGCAACAGCCCGCAGAACGGCCCGACCGAGGCGATGATGCGCCCGGCCAGAATCATCGTCGTCAGCCGAGTACGCGCGGCGATCCGACCCGTTACGAAATTGCCGACCATGAAACCGCCGGTGATGATGCCGATCCCCAGGCCCAGTGTCGCGGGGCTCAGATCGAACCAGGCGGCGGCCACCAGGGGCGCTCCGGTGATGAAACTGTAGAACCCCCCGATCGAGAATGCCGCGCACAACGCGTAGCCCCAGAACCGCCGGGCACGGAACAGGTGCGGGTATTCGCGCATCTGCGCGGCAAAAGTGGCGGACCGGTTGTGGTTGGTCTCGCCCATATCCGCCCAGAGCAGCGTCAGCAGCGCCGCCCCTGCAACCGTGTAAAAGACGAACCCGGCCCGCCACCCGAACAGCATGTCCAAAGTGCCACCCAGCATCGGGCCCAGCATCGGCGCCAAAGCCATTGCCATGGCGACATATCCCAGCTTGCTTGCGGCCTCGTTGGGCGGAAACTGGTCGCGGATCGACGCGGCAGACAGCACCGAGCCCCCGACCACGGCGGCCTGCATCAGACGGAACCCCAGAAAGGTCCAGATCGACTCCGCCAGAACACAGCCAAGTGACGCCGCCACAAAGACCGCCATGCAGGTCAAAAGAACCGGCCTGCGCCCGAACCGGTCGGACATTGGCCCAAGGATCAGTTGCAGTACGGCGGACACGGCCAGATAGGCTGCGATCGACAGGTTCACCAGCGCATAATCCGCCCGAAAATCGACCGCCATGTTCGCAAGGGACGGAAGGAACATGTTCAACGACAGCACGGACAGACCGGTCGCAAGGACAAGGGTCACCAAAGAGGGTGGAGTTTGTGCGGCCCGCATCTCAACATCCGAATTTCGTTAATCTGCAAAAGCGCTAGCACAGCGCATGTGGTTTGCACATGGCTTGCGTCTGGCGGCGCCAGTATCGCTCTGCTAAGAGCGGCCCATGCTACGGATCGAGAACATCACCTATTCGGTCGAAGGCCGCCCTCTGTTCGAGGGCGCCAGCGCCACCATTCCCGAAGGCCACAAGGTGGGTCTGGTCGGCCGCAACGGTACCGGCAAGACCACTCTGTTCCGCCTGATCCGGGGCGAGTTGGCGTTGGAATCGGGCAGCATCACCCTGCCCCGCCGCGCGCGGATCGGCGGTGTGTCACAAGAGGTGCCCTCGTCCAACGTGTCGCTGATCGACACGGTCCTGGCCGCCGACACCGAGCGCAGCGCCCTGATGGCCGAAGCGCAGGAGGCCGCCGACCCCGACCGGATTGCCGAGATTCAGACCCGGCTGGCCGATATCGATGCCTGGTCGGCCGAGGCCCGCGCGGCCACGATCCTCAAGGGGTTGGGCTTTGACGATGCAGATCAGCAGCGGCCCTGCTCCGATTTCTCGGGCGGCTGGCGGATGCGGGTCGCTCTGGCGGCGGTTCTTTTCTCACAGCCCGACCTGCTGCTGCTGGACGAACCGACCAACTATCTGGACCTTGAAGGCGCGCTGTGGCTGGAAAGCTATCTGGCGAAATATCCGCATACGGTCATCGTCATCAGCCACGACCGGGGACTGCTCAACCGGGCGGTCGGCTCGATCCTGCATCTGGAAGACCGCCAGCTGACCTATTACGCGGTACCGTATGACAAGTTCGCCGAACGCCGCGCCGAACATCTGGCCCAGGCCGAGGCCGAAAACGCCAAGGCCAAGGCCCGCATCGCCCATTTGCAGAGCTTCGTTGACCGGTTCCGCTACAAGGCGTCCAAGGCCGTTCAGGCACAATCGCGGCTGAAGATGATCGAACGGATCCAGTTGATCTCGACCCCGCAGGAGGCTGCCTTGCGCGCCTTCTCGTTCCCCGAGCCCGAGGAACTGTCGCCCCCGATCATCCAGATCGAAGGCGGCGTCACCGGCTATGGCGACACCGAGGTGCTGAGCCGTCTGAACCTGCGCATCGATCAGGACGACCGCATCGCGCTGTTGGGGAAGAACGGTCAGGGAAAATCGACACTGTCCAAGCTGCTGTCGGACCGGTTGCCCCTGCTGGCCGGCAAGATGACCCGCAGCAGCAAGCTGCGCATCGGGTATTTCGCCCAGCATCAGGTGGATGAGTTGCATGTGGACGAAACCCCGCTGGATCACCTGCGGCGCCTGCGCCCGACCGAGACCCCGGCCCAACTGCGCGCGCGTCTGGCCGGGTTCGGGCTGGGCGCGGATCAGGCCGAAACCGAGGTGGGCCGGCTGTCGGGCGGCCAGAAAGCGCGCCTGTCGCTGCTGATCGCGACGATCGACGCGCCGCACATGCTGATCCTCGACGAGCCGACCAACCATCTGGACATCGAAAGCCGCGAGGCCCTGGTCGAGGCGCTGACTGCCTATTCCGGTGCTGTGGTTCTGGTCAGCCACGACATGCACCTGCTGGGGCTGGTGGCCGATCGGCTGTGGTTGGTCTCGGACGGCACGGTCAAACCCTTTGACGGCGACCTGGAAGCCTATCGCCAGATGCTGCTGGCGCGCGACAAACCACCGGTCCGGGAAAAACCGGCCGCCAAACCCAAACGCGCCTCTCGCGATACCATTCTCGCGCTACGGGCCGACCTGCGGAAATGCGAGGAACGGCTGGAGAAATTGACGGACATGCACGAAAAGCTCTCGGCCAAATTATCCGACCCGGCCTTGTACGAAGATGACCGGATCGCTGATCTGGAAACCTGGAACCGAAAATTCGCCGAGGTGGTCGAGGCCATGTCCCGCGCCGAGGCGCTGTGGGTCGCCGCCGCCGAGCGGCTGGAAAGCGCAGAGGCCGCCGCATGATCGAAATGGCATTCTTCATAACCGCGTTCACAACCCTGTTCGTTGTGATCGATCCCTTTGGCACCGCACCGATCTTCGTCGCGCTGACACAAGGAATGGACCCGGCCACCCGTCGCCGCGTCGCCTACCGCACGTGCCTGACCGCTTCGGGCATCCTTATCGCCTTCGCCGCTTTCGGAGAGGCGGTTCTCGGCTTTGTCGGCATCTCGATGGAGGCTTTCAAGGTCGCTGGCGGCGCATTGCTGTTTCTGACCGCGCTCGACATGCTGTTCGAGCGGCGCAACAAGCGGCGCGAGGACCGTGCGGAAGAGGAAGAGCACCCTGACCCCTCGGTCTTTCCGCTGGCCATTCCTCTGGTGGCCGGTCCCGGATCGATCGCAACGATCATCCTTCTGGCCGGTGAGCACCCCGGCATTCAGGGCATCGCTGCCGCTGTCGGCGTGATGCTTGCCGTGATGGCGGTTGTATTGCTGTTCTTCCTGTCCAGCGGCCTGATCGCGCGCATTCTGGGCAAGACCGGCCTGACCGTGCTGACCCGCCTTCTGGGCATGTTGCTGGCCGCGCTGTCGGTTCAGTTCATTCTCGATGGGCTCAAGGCCTTTGGGTTCGCGTCCTGAAGCCCCATATTGACTTTATGAAAGAAGGTTTCGGGTGCCCGCATGGATGGTAACGATTTTGGACGTTTGGCCTATCTGGTTCTGCTGGGAGCCGCACTGCTGATGTGGTTCTTCACTCACAATCGGCAGTCGTTGGGCAAGACCTTGCAGATGGCCATGGCCTGGGTCTTCATCTTCATCGGGATCATTGCCGTTGTCGGCCTTTGGGGTGATATCCGCTCGACCGTTGGCGTATCTCCGCAGATGTCCGTGACCGGAGATGTGATCGAAGTACCCCGCTCGTTCGACGGGCACTACTACTTGCCGATGCTGGTGAATGGCAAACCGGTGACATTCCTGGTGGATACCGGGGCCAGCCAGATCGTGCTGAGCCCGCAGGACGCGGAGCGCGTCGGATTCGATACCGGTCAGCTGACCTTTCACGGGCGTGCCTCGACCGCAAATGGGGTGGTCCAGACTGCGCCTGTGCGCCTCGACAGCCTGGCGTTGGGGCCCATCACGGACCGAAATGTTGCGGCATGGATCAACGGAGGAGATCTGGACCAGTCCCTGCTGGGCATGGATTACCTGCACCGTTTTTCCAACATCCAGTTTTCTGACGGCCGGATGATCCTGTCGCGCTGAATGGCGGCTTTCGGGATTGAGAACAAAATGCGAACATGCTAGCATTCGGCCATGTCCACGCATCTTCTTGGCCGCAAACCGGCGCGCGCGGCGCCGGGGCTGACCCTGCATGATGAGATTTCGCTGCAACTGGCCCGCGTGCACGAGGCCTGCGGCCCCGCGCGGCGCAGCTTTGCCATGTGGCTGGCCGGTCAGGCGCAGGGGCCGGTTCTGTGGATCTCGCCCGCGTGGGAGGCCGATCAGCTGAACCCCGACGGCATGATGCCTTTTGCCGATCCCGCCCGGTTCCTGTTCGTCCGCCCCACCCGGGCCGAGGACCTGCTGTGGTGCATCGAAGAGGCGCTGCGCAGCGGGGCGGTGCCGCTGGTGGTCGGCGATCTGCCGGGGGCACCGGGCCTGACGCCGGTGCGCCGGATGCATCTGGCCGCCGAACAGGGAGGCACGATGGGTCAGGCCCCGCTGGGGCTGCTGCTGACCCCCGGCGACGGCGGCGCGCAGGGCATCGAGACACGCTGGCACATGGCCCCGGCGCACACGGGCCAGACTCGCCGCTGGACCCTGACCCGCCGCCGCGCCCGCGCCCTGCCCCCGGTCAGCTGGCACGCCACCCAGACCGCGCCGCGCGCCGGGCTGCACCTGCAACGGATCGGCGCCGAGGAAACCTGCGCCTGACCGACCGGGCATGGATCACGCAAGTTGTGACTGGTCAAACCGCATCCCGCCCCCTAGCGTGCCGGAATGACCCACCCGATCCACGACAGCCGCTATTCCTGGCTTCGCCTTCTGGTCACGCTGGCCATCGCGGCGGTGGCCAATGTGGGCATGTGGGCGGTGATCGTGGTGATGCCCGCGATCGAGACCCAGTTCGGCGCCAGCCGGGCCGAAGCCTCGATGCCCTACACGCTGGCCATGATCGGCTTTGCGCTTGGCAACATGTGGCTGGGTCAGGTGGTGGACCGGCTGGGCGTAACCAAGGCGCTGATCGGTGCCGCAGGCCTCAGCGCGCTCAGCTATCTGCTGGCGACATGGGCGCCGACGATCACGATGCTGTCGGTGGCGCATCTGCTGCTGGGCCTGGGCACCGCCGTCGGGTTCGGCCCGCTGATCGCCGACATCTCGCACTGGTTCCTGCGCCGACGCGGGATCGCCGTGGCGCTGGTGGCCAGCGGAAACTATCTGTCCGGCGCGATCTGGCCCACGCTCCTGTCTGGTATCCTTGCCCGCGACGGGTGGCAGCAGGTCTATCTGACATTGGCGGTCATCACCCTGATCGTGGTTATCCCGCTGTCGCTGCTGCTGCGCCGGCAGGTCCCAGCCGAGGCGCATGGCACCGCCGCAGCCGCCGCGCAGATCAACGCGCGCAGCGTCGGCCTGTCGCCGCGGACCCTGCAATATGTGCTGGGCCTCGCCGGAATCGGCTGCTGCGTCGCCATGTCGATGCCGCAGGTCCACATCGTCTCCTACTGCGTAGGGTTGGGCTATGGCCCGGCGGTCGGGGCCGAGATGCTGTCGCTCATGCTGATGGGCGGTGTCGTCAGCCGGATCATCTCGGGGCTGGTCGCAGACAAGCTGGGCGGCGTTCACACGTTGCTGATCGGGTCGATCCTGCAATGCATCGCCCTGTTCCTGTTCCTGCCTTATGACGGAATGGTGTCGCTCTATGTCATCAGCCTGTTGTTCGGACTGGCGCAGGGCGGCATCGTGCCCAGCTATGCGCTGGTCGTCCGAGAATACATGCCCCCGCAAGAAGCCGGCGCGCGCGTCGGTTTCGTCATGATGATGACGATCATGGGCATGGCGCTGGGTGGTTGGATGTCCGGCTGGATCTATGACGTGACCGGGCAGTATGAACTGGCCTTCGTGAACGGCATCCTGTGGAACGGGCTGAACATCGCCATTATTGCAACACTGTTGATGCGCTCGCGGCCGCGCCAGGGGCGGGTTCCGGCATGAGCCGCCTGACCCGCCGAACTCTGGTACTGGCGGGGCTGGCATCGCTGCCCTTGGTGCGGCACGCCGTGGCCGCCCCGGTTCCGTATATACTTGAAACACAAGGTACATTGATCGAATTCACATTCGGTCTGGCTGGCTCGGCCCAGACCGGCACCATGCCGATCCAGACCGCTGACGTTCTGGTGGACACGAAAAACCTGCGCAACAGCATGGTCGACGTCGTCCTGAATGTCGCCGAGGCACGCACGAAACTGCCGTTTGCACGCGGCCCGATGCTAAGCCGATCCGTGTTGGACGCCGCGCAGTTTCCATCAATCCACTTCGTCTCGACGGCCGTCAGCCTTGGCCCTGGCGGACGCATTTCCGACGGGGCAACCGTCACCGGCGATTTGACGGTGCGCGACGTGACCCGCCCGATCACTCTTGATGCCGCGCTCTATCGCCCGCCGGGTTCCGCAAAGGACGATCTGAACCGGCTGTTCATCCATTTGACCGGCGCGTTGAACCGGAACGATTTCGGCGCCACCGGCTATGCGGACCTGGTCGACGAAACTGTGGGATTGAACATACGAACCGAAATTCGCAGAAAACCCTGAAACTGGCGGAAAACGACACCACAAAGTCGAATAGCCGCGCGCATCGTCATACGCCATTCGGACATCTACTGGACCCATGCGTACCATCATCTCATTCGCCGCCCTTTTTCTTTCGGTCATTCTATTGCAGCTTTCCACGGGCGGCGTGGGTCCGCTGGACGCTATATCCGGCCTGACGCTGGGGTTTTCAACTGAACAGATCGGCCTTTTGGGCTCGGCTCACTTCTTGGGTTTTTTTGCGGGATGCTGGTGGGCGCCAAGGCTGATGGGATCCATCGGGCACTCGCGCGCCTTTGCGGTCTGCACGGCTCTGGGCGCGATGGGTCTGATTGGCCACACGCTGACCGAAAACCCCTATGCCTGGGCCGCGCTGCGCATTGCCTCGGGCACCTGCGTGGCGGGTTGTTATACCGTCATCGAGGCCTGGCTGAACGCCAAAGTCACCAACGAAACCCGCGGCCGCGCCATGGGCACATATCGGTTGGCCGATATGGGAGCCTCTCTC
This sequence comes from Ruegeria arenilitoris, assembly GCF_013032855.1. Lineage (GTDB taxonomy): Bacteria > Pseudomonadota > Alphaproteobacteria > Rhodobacterales > Rhodobacteraceae > Ruegeria > Ruegeria arenilitoris. The sequence goes on along the minus strand of NZ_WQDA01000003.1, from coordinate 305,448 downwards.
AGCGCGCAGTTGATCATCGCCGTTCTGCCGCCTGCCTCATATGTCTCTTACAACCTGCTGGCCATCCTGTGCTGTGCCTCGTTGCTGCCGCTGACCCTGACGCGCGCCAGCCAGCCCGAAACTCCGGACGCACCGCGTTTGCGGCCCAAGCTGGCCTGGCATTGCTCGCCCTTGGCGGTGGCTGGAGTGATCGTCTCGGCCATCAGCTCTGCTTCGTTCCGGATGGTTGGTCCCGTCTACGGACAAGAGGTTGGGCTGGGCGTCGATCAGATCGCATTCTTTCTGGCCGCCTTTGTACTGGGCGGCGCGCTGGCGCAGTATCCGGTCGGGTGGCTGGCCGACAAGTACGACCGGCGCTGGGTGCTGATCTGGATGTCGATTGCCGCCGTTGTCAGTTGCAGTATCACCATGGCCGCCAGCGGCACGGGCACCGTCGGCGTCATGCTGGCTGCCGGGTTGTTCGGAATAACGACCTTTCCGATCTTCTCGATCTCATCCGCGCATGCCAACGACTTCGCTACCACCGAGCAGCGGGTGGAACTTTCGGCGGCGCTGATGTTCTGGTATGCGCTGGGGGCTATCGCCTCGCCCTATGTTTCCTCGACGCTGATCGAGCAATTCGGCCCCGGCGCGCTGTTTGCCTTCGTGGCATTGGGCCACGCGGTTCTGATCGTGTTTGGACTGGCGCGGATGCGCTCGCGCCCGACGCCCGAGGAACGTACGAACTACGTCTACGCGCCGCGCACGTCCTTCACCATCGGCCGCCTGCTGAAACGCTCGCGCGAAGGGCGATAGCATTCTGGGGCTGGGATTTCCCGATCCGGTTTGATAGAGCGCGCGCAGACAGTTAGGCGGAAACCAAACATGGCTCGGATTCTCATTACCTCGGCAATTCCCTACATCAACGGGATCAAGCACCTTGGCAACCTGATCGGCTCGCAGCTGCCGGCAGATCTTTTCGCGCGCTACCAGCGCGGCCGCGGCAACGAGGTCATGTTCCTGTGCGCCACCGACGAACACGGTACCCCAGCCGAGCTGGCCGCGGCCAAGGCCGGCAAACCGGTGGCCGAATACTGCGCCGAGATGCACGAGGTGCAGGCCGACATCGCCAAGCGCTTTGGCCTCAGCTTCGATCACTTCGGCCGGTCGTCCAGCCCGCAGAACCACAAGCTGACCCAGCATTTCGCCGGCAAGCTGGCCGAGGCCGGGCTGATCCGCGAAGTGACCGAAAAGCAGGTCTATTCCAACGCCGACGGCCGTTTCCTACCCGACCGCTACATCGAAGGCACCTGCCCCAACTGCGGCTACGAAAAGGCGCGCGGCGACCAGTGCGAAAACTGCACCAAGCAGCTGGATCCGACCGACCTGATCGACCCGCGCAGCGCGATTTCCGGCTCGACCGACCTTGAGGTGCGCGAGACCAAGCACCTGTATCTGCGCCAGTCGGCGATGAAGGATCAGCTGGACGCCTGGATCGACAGCAAGACTGACTGGCCGGTGCTGACCACCTCGATCGCCAAGAAATGGCTGCATGACGGCGACGGCCTGCAGGACCGCGGCATCACCCGTGACCTGGACTGGGGCATCCCGGTCAAGAAGGGCGACGAGGACTGGCCCGGCATGGAGGGCAAGGTCTTCTACGTCTGGTTCGACGCGCCGGTCGAATACATCGCCTGCGCCAAGGAATGGGCCGACGCCCACGGCAAGCCGGATGCGGAATGGGAACGCTGGTGGCGCACCGACAAGGGCGCCGACGACGTGCGTTATGTGCAGTTCATGGGCAAGGACAACGTGCCGTTCCACACCCTGTCCTTCCCGGCCACCATCCTCGGCTCGGGTGAGCCGTGGAAGCTGGTCGATCACCTGAAGTCGTTCAACTATCTGAACTATGACGGCGGACAGTTCTCGACCAGCCAGGGCCGCGGCGTCTTCATGGACCAGGCGCTGGACATCCTGCCCGCCGACTACTGGCGCTGGTGGCTGCTGAGCCATGCGCCCGAAAGCAGCGACAGCGAATTCACCTGGGAGAACTTCCAGCAATCGGTCAACAAGGACCTGGCGGACGTGTTGGGCAATTTCGTCAGCCGGATCACCAAGTTCTGCCGCTCGAAATTCGGTGAAGAGGTTCCGTCCGGTGGCGAATACGGTGAACGCGAACAGGCGCTGATCGAGGAACTGACCAAGCGCATTCGCGCCTACGAGGCGCACATGGAGGCGATGGAGGTCCGCAAATCGGCGCAGGAACTGCGTGCGATCTGGGTTGCGGGCAACGAATACCTGCAGGCCGCTGCGCCTTGGTCCACCTTCAAAGAAGACCCGGAACAGGCCGCCGCGCAGGTGCGGCTGGGCCTGAACCTGATCCGGCTTTATGCAGTACTCAGCGCGCCGTTCATCCCTGAAACTTCGGCCAGAATGCTGAGCGCGATGAACACGCTCGATACCAGCTGGCCCGAGGACGTGGAGGCCGCGCTGAGCGCCCTGCCCGCCGGACACGCGTTCACGGTGCCGGACGTTCTGTTCGCCAAGATCACCGACGAACAGCGCGAAGATTGGCAAACACGCTTTGCCGGAGTGCGGAGCTGAGTACAGCAAGGGGGCCGGCGGCCCCCTTTTTTTCAGCCAACTGACCCGACCGATCCGATGAAATCGTCGGACGAAATTGGTTCGACGGCCGAGACATCCCCGGACAGGGTTCGAGCGTTTAAAATTCAAATACTTGAGAATTTTCAACAATGCCTCCATCCTGACTTGGAGTTTAGTCGACTCGGGCTTCAGGAACGGTCCGGCTCGACCCAAATCCCGGTTTGAATGAGGCACTCGCAATGACCGTTGAAAAGACGCTTACCCACACGACCAGCAATCGAACGCTCTCGCGTCTCGGCCTTTGCGCGACACTGCTGGCATGCCTTGCGTTTACACCGGTCGCATTTGCCCAGGATCAGTCGGATGCACCGCCGCCCAAGGTTTCGATTGCGGCCGCATACACACAGGAAATCACCGAGGAGGCTGTTTTTATCGGGCGGGCCGAAGCCACGGACAACGTGGACATCATCGCACGAGTCAGCGGCTTCCTGGAAAGCCGGAATGTCGAAGAAGGCTCGTTGGTCAACGAGGGTGATCTGCTGTTTACCATTGAGCCCGACCTGTACCAGGCCACGCTGGACGCCCGAAAAGCGGATCTTGATCGGGCCGAAGCCAATCTGGAACTGGCCAAGGTCGACCTGGCCCGCAAGGAAGAACTGTACAGGCGCGACGCAACGCCGGAATCCGAGCGCGACATTGCCCGCGCGAACGAGTTGGTCGCCGAAGCCGAAGTCAAAGCGGCCAACGCAGCCATTCAACAGGCGCAGCTTGATCTGGACTACACGCAGATCCACGCACCGTTTTCCGGCCGGATCGGTCGGATCAGCACCAGCGTCGGCGACGTGGTCGGCCCCAACACGGAACCGCTGGTCAACCTGATCAGCGAAGCGCCGATCTACGTGAATTTCTCGTTGAATGAAAAGCAGTTCACCTCCGTTCTTCAGACCGTTGGTGAGACCGCCTCCACCCTTGCTGAAAGCAACAAGAGCCCGGTTGTCCGGCTTACGCTGCCCAATGGTACTGAGCTGGAGGAAACCGGCAAGATCGTGTTCGTGGACAACCGGATCGACCCGTTGACCGGCGCGATCACCCTGCGCGCCGAGTTTGCAAACGACAAACGTCTGATCGTGGATGGCGCCTTTCTGAACGTTCACATCGAAGCGCTTGAACCCACGCTTGAAGTGCTGATCCCTCAAGCTGCCCTGCAGCGAGATCAACGCGGAGAGTTTGTGCTGGTCGTCAACGACAAGCAGATGGTCGAACAGCGCTACATCACGACCGGCGACACGGTCGGTTCTGCCGTGATCGTCAAGGAAGGTCTGCGCGAGGGCGAAAGCGTCATCGTGGAAGGGCTGCAAAGGGTGCGCCCGGGTGTTGCCGTTGACGCTGTTGTCGCCTCTGAACAGCCGGGAGAATAACTGATGTTTTCCGCCCTGTTCATCAGCCGGCCCAAGCTGGCACTTGTGATCTCGCTTGTGCTGACAATCATGGGGGCGATCGGCTACATGGTCCTGCCGGTTGCCCAATTCCCGGACATTACCCCACCGGTGGTCAGCGTCACGACGACGTACACTGGCGCTAACGCCGAAACCGTTGAAAACACGGTTGCCGCGCCGATCGAAGCGCAGGTCAACGGCGTGGATGACATGATCTACATGACGTCCACATCCTCGGACAACGGCTCGTATTCGCTGAACATCACGTTCGAGGTGGGCACCGACCCCGACATCGCATCGGTCAATGTGCAGAACCGTGTGGCGCAGGCCATGTCCTCGCTGCCGACCGAAGTCACCTCGTCGGGGGTGGTGACGCAGAAAGCGTCGACCAACATGCTGTTGCTGGTCACCCTGACCTCGCCCAACGGCACCTATGACAGCGTGTTCCTGTCGAACTACGCGTCGATCAACCTCAAGGATGCGCTGGCACGGGTGCAGGGCGTGGGCAAGGCCGACGTTCTGACCAACCTGGAATACGCGATGCGGATCTGGATGGATCCCGACAAGATGGCCGCCCTTTCCATCACGCCGGGTGACGTGATCTCGGCCATTCGCGAACAGAACATCGAGGTTTCCGCTGGCTCGATCGGCGCCCCGCCGGTGCCTGAAGGCCAGACCTTTCAGTACACGATCAAGACCAAAGGCCGCCTGACATCGGCCAAGGAGTTTGGCGATATCGTCATTCGGACCGGCGACGCCGGCTCGATCGTGCGGGTCCGTGACATTGCGCGCGTCGAACTGGGGGCGGAATATTATGCCGCATCAGGCTATTTTCAGGCCGTTCCGGCGACGGTAATCGGCATCTACCAGGCGCCGGGCGCCAACGCGCTGGCCGTGTCCGACCGCGTCGAAGCCGAACTGGAGCGTCTTTCACGGTCGTTCCCGACCGATGTGGAATATGCGGTTCCCTTCAACACTACGGACTTCGTCGAACAGTCGCTGAACGACGTGGTGTCGACGCTGATCCTGACCTTCATTCTGGTGATCTCGGTCGTGTTCATCTTCTTGGGCAGTTGGCGGGCGACCATCATTCCGGCCGTGGCGATTCCGGTCTCATTGATCGGGACATTTGCGTTCCTCCTGCTGTTCGGGATGTCGCTGAACACAATCTCGCTTTTTGCACTCGTGCTGGCCATCGGGATCGTGGTCGACGACGCGATTGTGGTCGTCGAGAACGTGGAACGGATCATCGCCGAGGAAGGCCTGCCGCCGGCCGAAGCGACCCGCAAGGCCATGGGGCAGATTACTGGCCCCGTCATTGCGACAACTCTGGTTCTGCTGGCCGTCTTCGTCCCCGTGACCTTCATGCCCGGTATCTCGGGGCGGCTGTATTCACAGTTCGCGGTTACGATCTCGACCGCCGTCGTCATCTCGTCCATCAATGCGCTGACCTTGTCGCCAGCGCTGTGCGGTTTGGTCCTTCAGGCGCGTTCAGGCCCGCCCAAGGGTCTGCTGGCGGTGTTCGAGAAATTCATCGGGACGATGCGCGCAGGTTATGTGTCCATCGTGCGCAAGCTGCTGATCGTCCCCGTGGTCTCGCTCGGGATCATCGCGGGCTTTGCCTTTGGCGGCGTGACTATCATGTCGAACACCTCCAGCGGGTTCCTGCCGCTTGAAGACAACGGCTATCTTTTTGTGGACATCCAATTGCCCGACGCGGCCACACTGGAGAGAACCGAGGCGGTATCCAAACGTGTCGACGACCAGATCCGCGAGATTCCGGGCGTGGCGAATACCGTTCTGATCAACGGATTCTCACTGCTGAACGGAACCATCACCAACGGCGCGGCTGTGTTCGTCAACCTCGACAACTGGGACGAACGGCAAGACGAGGATCTGACGGCGGACGCCATCCTGCAGAAGGTACTGGCCATCGCCAACGGCGAATCCGCCGCCTCGATCGTCGCATTCAACCCGCCGCCGATCCAAGGTCTTGGCATGTCGGCGGGCGTCGAAATGGAGGTTCAGCAAACCGGAGGCGGCTCGCCGCAGGATCTGGCCTCGGCCGTGGGATCCTTTGTCTACGCGGCCAACCAGCGGCCTGAAATCGGCCAAGCCTACACGACTTTCCGGGCCAACGTCCCGCAGCTGTTCGTGGATCTGGATCGGGAAAAGGCAAAAACTCTGAACGTATCGGTCGCCGAAATCTTCCAGACCATGCAGGCTCAGCTTGGCTCGTACTATGTGAACGACTTCAATCTGTTCGGCCGCGTCTATCGCGTGATGATCCAAGCCGAAGGGTCGTATCGTGACAATGTCGAGGACATCTCAAACCTGTACGTCCGCTCGAACACCGGTGAGATGGTCCCGCTGGGAACGCTCATCGACGTCGAAAACGTGCTTGGCCCGGTTCTGTTGAAACGCCACAACCTGTTCCGTTCCGCGACGGTGACGGCGGTTCCGGCAGAAGGTCTGTCGACCGGTGACGCAATCACCGTGATGACAGAAGAGTCGGCGACCGCCCTGCCCCCGGGATATGCCTTTGAATGGACCGGAACCGCCCAGCAACAGCTGGCATCCAGCGGGCTGGTCGTGGTGATCCTGGGGCTGGCTATTTTGTTCGGGTATTTGTTCCTGGTCGGGCAATACGAAAGTTGGACGATGCCAGTCTCGATCCTGCTATCGGTGATCGTGGCCCTGTTCGGCGCGGTTGCGGCGGTGGCGATCGTGGGCAGTGACATCAACCTGTACACGCAGATCGGGATGATCATGCTGGTGGGGCTTGCGTCAAAGAACGGCATCCTGATCGTGGAATTCGCGATGGAGCAGAGGGCCAAGGGTCTGTCTGTCAAGGACGCCGCCGCCGAGGCTGCGCATCAGCGTTTCCGGGCCGTCATGATGACCGCGCTGTCCTTCCTGCTGGGCGTTGTGCCTCTGCTGGCAGCCAGCGGTGCTGGTGCAGCCAGCCAGAAGGCGATTGGTGTGGCCGTATTTGGCGGGATGCTCGCCGCGACCCTGTTCGGGGTGATCCTGGTGCCGGTCCTCTATGCGGTGATGCAGAGCATGCGAGAGTGGATCAAGGGCACGAACAAGGATCCCGACCCGTCCGAAAAGGCGGCCTGACCTAGAAAAAAGAAACGCCCCGCGAAATCCGCGGGGCGTTTTTGTTTGGTGGGTCTTTAAGTGGTTTTCAGTTGTTGCTGACGACGCTTCTGCATCCAGGCCTCGATCTGCTCAACCTGCTCGGGTTTCAGGCGCAGTCCCAGTTTGTTTCGACGCCAGATCACATCCTGCGCTGTACGGGCATATTCCCTGTCCACCAGCCATTCGAGCTCACGCTCGGTCAGGGTCGCGCCAAAATCGACGCCCAGATCATCGGCTTGGACCGCGTTCCCGAGGATGATGCGTGCTTCGGTGCCGTACGCATGTACCAGACGGTGCGCCCATTTGTCGGTGAGGAATCCGTAGTCGGCCTTCAACCCGGCAACCAGTGACTCCACCCCGTCGACCGGGAAATCCCCGCCCGGCAGAGCAACTCCCGCAGTCCAAGGGCCAGAGAGGTCTGGGAAGTGCTCGGCCACCTTCTCCATCGCGCTTTCGGCAAGGCGGCGATAGGTTGTGATCTTGCCACCAAACACGTTGAGGACCGGCGCGCCGCCATCGGCGTCCACTTTCAATGTGTAGTCCCGCGTCGCTGCCGTGGCGCTTTGGGCGCCATCATCATACAGCGGGCGCACGCCGGAGTAGGTCCAGACAATGTCGTCACGCGACACCGGCTTCTTGAAGTATTTGGACGCGAAGGCGCACAGATAATCCTGCTCGGCCTCGGTGCAGACGGGCGGCTCGGACGGATCGGGGTGGTCCTGATCAGTGGTCCCGATCAGTGTAAAGTCCTGCTCATAGGGAATGGCGAAGATGATGCGCCCGTCCTCACCTTGGAAGAAGTAACATTTGTCATGGTCGTAGAGACGCGGCGTCACGATATGGCTGCCGCGCACCAGCCGCACGCCCTCGCGTGAGTTCGAACGGATCTTGGTCCGAATGATGTCTCCAACCCACGGCCCGCCCGCATTGATCAGCATCCGCGCGCGCAGTTCACGGGTTTCACCGCTTTCGCAATCCTGCACGGTGATCTGCCAAACATCTTCGCTGCGTTCGGCCGACAGAACCTTGGTGCCCACCAAGATCCGCGCGCCGCGTGCCTCTGCATCGCGTGCGTTCAAGATCACCAGCCTTGAATCCTCGACCCAGCAATCGGAATACTCATACGCGGTTTCGAACTTGTCCTGCAGCGGCGCACCCTCGGGCGCCGTGCGCAGGTTCAATGAACTTGTTCCCGGCAGGATCTTCCGGCCGCCTAGGTTGTCATACATGAACAGCCCCAAACGGATCAGCCAGGCAGGCCGCCGCCCCTTCATCCACGGCATGACCGTCCCCAACAAGCGCGACGTGGGCGTTTCAGAGTCAAACCGCATGTCCGGGTGATACGGCAGAATGAACCGCATCGGCCAACTGATATGCGGCATGGCACGCAAAAGCGTTTCACGTTCGATCAGGGCCTCGCGGACCAGACGGAACTCGAAATACTCCAGATAGCGCAGCCCTCCGTGAAACAGCTTGGTCGAGGCTGACGAGGTGGCCGAGGCCAGATCGTTCATCTCGGCAAGCGTGACGCTCAACCCGCGCCCGGCCGCGTCGCGCGCGATGCCGCAGCCATTGATGCCGCCACCGATGATGAAAAGATCGGTGATCTGGGTGTCCGACTGTTCCATGTTTGATGATTCCATTTGCAAAAGGGTCGCGCGCATTAACGCGACCGACACTCGTTTAGTCAATTTCTATTTTCGTTTTTGTTCGCTTTGTCGCATCTCGTGCAACTTGATCGTCGTTCACTTCTTTCTCCTTCGGCACCCAGTCAAGAAAACATCAGGCTTGCGCTCGATGCCCAAAAAGAACAAAAACGAACAGAGCCACACCCGCGGAGCCGAATATGTCCCTGTCCTTTCGCCAATCCGACATCCTGAGCCTTGCCAAGCAAAACGGACGTGTCGCGGTCGAGGATCTGGCCGAGCGGTTCAATGTCACTGTCCAGACCATTCGTCGGGACCTGTCGGAACTTTCCGATGCCGGGATGCTGGACCGCGTTCACGGGGGCGCGGTTCTGAGGTCGGGCGTTTCGAATATCGGTTACGAAGACCGCCGCGGACTGAACGACGAAGCCAAGACACGCATTGCCAAACGGTGTGCCGCCGACATACCGGACGGAGCATCGGTGTTCATGAATATCGGCACCTCGACCGAGGCCGTGGCACGGCAACTTGTGACCCACAAGAACCTGATGGTCGTGACCAACAATATGAACGTGGCCAACATTCTGGTCGAAAACCCTGAATGCGAGATCGTGGTCGCTGGTGGTGTTCTGCGCCGATCAGATGGGGGCCTGATCGGTAATCTGACAGTCTCGACCATTCGTCAGTTCAAGTTTGACTACGCGGTCATAGGGTGTTCTGCGTTGGATAGCGAAGGCGATCTGCTGGATTTCGATTTTCAGGAAGTGAACGTCAGCCAGACAATCATCGCGCAGGCGCGGCATACCAGCCTTGTTGCCGATCACTCGAAATTCCAGCGGTCGGCCCCGGCCCGCATCACGTCATTGTCCGAAATCGACACGTTCTATACAGACGCACCCGTCACATCCGAACTGGCTGCGTGCTGCCGCGAATGGCAGACCCAATTGGTGGTGTGCCGCTAGGGTTCGCTCGCACTTAAGGCGAACGGACGATCCCAAAACTTGCCAGATGGCAGCGGGCCTGACAGTATCACCACCATTGCAATCGTTGCACGGGAGGGGAGGACCGAGCCATGATCGCGCTTTTATTTGCGTTACTTACAGCCGTTATGGCGCTGAATTACTTTGGACGGACAAAGGCCGGGAACGTGGTTTTCTTTCTCACGCTGGCGTTGAGCGTCTATTGGCTCAAGTTTCATGCCACCAGCCAACTGACAATTCAGTTGTAGAAAGGGACGATCATGACACCTGAACTGTCCCGTACTCTGAATGCCCTAGGAATGCTGGCCGTCAGCCTTGTTCTGTTGCTTGCCTATGTCTACCAGCTCAAGCTGTACGAACTGCCCTGCCCGCTCTGCCTGTTGCAGCGAGTTGGCTTCGTTGCGGTTGGTGTTGGTCTGGGCCTGAACCTGCTTTATGGCCCGCGGCCCCAACACTATGCGATCATGCTGATTGCGGCCCTCTACGGCGGCAGCGTGTCGGTGCGGCAGATCCTTCTGCACATCGTGCCGGGAACCGGGCACTATGGCTCTCCGGTGTTGGGCCTGCACTACTATACCTGGGCGGCCATCTGCTTTTTCCTGATCCTGTTGGGCACCGCCGTCATGCTGATGTTCGAGAAGCAGTATGTTTCGGACACGCGCGTGGAACCACGCTTTGGCGGCAGAACATTGGCAAAGGTCGCGTTCTTCATCATGCTGGGTCTTGCGGTGCTGAACGCCGGTTCGACGCTGTTGGAATGCGGTCCGGGCATCTGCGCCGACCCGCCGACCAGCTACAAATTGATTGACGAACTGGACACCAACAACTGAGGATGGGGCAACCGTCCAGACAGGAGGCGCGACGATGGGACTACTGGGGCAGCCGCTGGGCTATTATGACTACCTGACATTCGTCGCGCTGATCCTGCTGCTGGCGGCGGTCATGGCCTTGTTTCTGTTCATCATGGGCCTGCCGGGCCGCATCGCAATCAAACGGAACCACCCCCATGCCGAAGCCGTCAAACTGATGGGATGGATGGGGTTTCTGGCGATCATCCCCTGGGTGCACGCCTTTATCTGGGCTTATCATGATGGCATGACCGTGGACATCCGCCGCTTGCCCGAGGGCGAGCGCGAAGCGATCCGCAAGGAGATCGAGCGCCTTGGCGGGCAGGTCAAGGACGAGTACCGGGCCCCTGCTGCAGACGACCCACAGAAAACCTGACGCCGAAGGAAATCCACCACTATGTTCGTCGCCCTCGGCATCACGCTTTTCTACATCATTTTTGTCTGGTTCATTTTCTTCAAAGCACAATGGCTCAAGTTCAACATTGTCTGGGGGATCGTGTCGTTCTGGGTCGGCGCCCATCTGCTGCTGATCTTCCTGGTCGCGCTGCGGTTCTTCCAACCCTTCTCGATCGACAGCCACGTGGTGCGGTCCACCATCCAGATCGTCCCGAAACTGACCCAACCGACCATCCTGACCGAGGTCTTGGTCGAACCCAACACGCCCATCACCAAGGGTGATCCGCTGTACCGGTTTGATGACACGGTGTTCAAGCTGGCCGTCGAGAACGCGCAGGCCCAACTGGTGGCTGCGGAGCAGAACGCCAAAATCCTTGAACAGGACGTGATCGCCTCGACCGAGGCGGTGGAGCGCGCCAATGCCCAGCTGGCTTATGCGATGACGCAGAAGGCGCGCTATGAAAACCTGGTGCCTGCCGGGGGTGCGCGTCAGGACGAGCTGGATCGCTGGAACGAACAAGTGACCGAAGATCAGGCTGCGGTCAAACAGGCTGAGGCCAATCTAAGAAAGGCGCAACTTGCGCAGGAATCACAGATCGACGGAGTGAACACCGGTATCCTTCAGGCCAAGGCGCAGCTGGCCGAAGCACAGTATTTCCTCGACAATACAACGATCTACGCTCCTGAGAACGGTATGATCGTCTCGCAACAGGCCCGTCCCGGCCTTGTGGTCGGTGATATCCGACTTGGGGCCATCGCCAGCTTCGTGACTGAGGATTCGCCCTATATCCTGGCCACATACCGCCAGCAGAACCTGAAATTCGTCGAACCCGGTCAGCCCGTCGAAGTCGCGCTGGATCTTTATCCGGGTGAAATTCTGACCGGCAAGGTCGAGGCCATCTGGTGGGCCACACGGCAAGGGCAATACCTGCCCTCCGGCCGCCTGCCGGGGTTCGAGATTCCCAAAATTCCCGGGCGCATCGCGGTGCAGATTTCGGTCGACGTCCCCGAAGGGCATACTTTCCCCGCTGGCGGGCACGCGGCCGTGGCCATCTATACCGGGCAAGGGAAAAGCTTTGAGTTTCTGCGGCGCATCAACATTCGCCTCTATTCCTTCGCCAACTTCATCCGACCGCTGGATATCTGAGCATGACACACATGAACCCGGACCATCCGCGCAGGCCACGAAACCGCCGCTGCATGTTGATCGGCACCGCGCTGAGCGCCGCGCTGCTGTTTGCCTGCACCCCGGTCGGGCCGGATTTCGTGCGCCCCAACTCGCCGGTCGTGAAACAGTGGATGGAGGCCAACAGCCCCAGCGCCAGCCAGGCCAGCGGTCTGACATCACGCAGCGCCCCCGTGGTCAAATGGTGGCAGAGCTTCAATGATCCGACCCTGAACAAGCTGGTGGCCGAGGCCTATGCCCAGAACCTGACGCTTCAGGTCGCAGGCGCGCGCGTGTTGCAGGCCCGCGCGCAACTGGGCATCGCATTCGGCGAGCTCTATCCGCAATCGCAGGCCGTGGGCGGCGCGTTGGAGCGGCGCCGGATCAGCGACAATCTCGGTCCCATTGCCGATATCAACCGGATCATTCCGCTGGATACGGAGTTTTCGACGTCGCAGGTGGGATTTGACGCCCAGTGGGAACTGGACGTCTGGGGCGCGCAGCGACGCGGCGTGCAGGCGGCGCGGTCGAACCTGGCACTGCAGGTCGCCAACTATGACGACGCGCTGGTAACGCTGACGGGCGATGTGGCCGCGCTGTACATCAACATCCGCGCCCTGCAGGAATCGCTGGCCGTCGCGCGCGAGAACATCAAGCTGCAGCAAGAAGCCAACGATCTAACCCAGTTGCGGTTCAACAATGGTGTGACGACGGAATTGGACGTGCAGGAATCCACCGCCCTGCTGAACAACACCAAGGCGCTGGTGCCGACACTGGAAAGCGATCTGCAGCAGGCCAAGAACGCGCTGGCGGTACTGTTGGGCACGACACCGTCACGCATGACCGGCCTTCTGGGAACGTCCGGGCGGATTCCGTCAGCAAGATCGAACGTCGCCGTCGGCGTTCCGGCCGAACTGCTGCGCCGCCGCCCCGACGTTCGCGCGGCCGAACTGGCCGCAGCCACGCAATCGGCGCAAGTGGGCATTGCCATGGCGGACCTGTATCCGCAGTTCATCCTGTCGGGCTCGATCGGCCTGCAGGCGTCGGGCGGACGCGACCTGTTCAGCTCGAACAGCACCACGGGTCTGGCCAGCGCCGGCGTGGTCTGGAACGTGCTGAACTATGGGCGGATCAAGAACAACGTGCGCGCACAGGACGCCGCCTATCAGGCGCTGATCGCCAACTATCAGAACACCGTGCTGACCGCCTATTCCGAGGTCGAAAGCGCCATGGTCGCCTATGCCCAGGCGCGCAAGCAGGTGACGTTCTACCAACGCAGCGTCGACGCAGCGCGCAAGGCCGCCGACATCGCAGTCAGCCAGTATCGCGACGGCATCGCCGACTATTCCCGCGTCCTGAACACGCAGACCGCGCTTCTGCGCTCGCAAGCCAACCTGATCGAGGCGCGCCAGCAGGTTTCGTCGAATCTGGTCGCGGTCTACAAAGGTCTGGGCGGGGGCTGGCAGATCCGTCAGAACCAGGAGTTCCTGCCGGAAACCGTACTGGCCGAGATGTCCTATCGCACCGATTGGGGGGACCTGCTGCAGCAGGACCCAACACGAGCAAGCCTGAACTAAGCGCTATTTCGTCAGGCCCTTCAGGCCGCCAGAGATCAGGATGTTCACCTCGTACAGGATGCGCGGCGCGGCCAGACCGCCTGGGCTGGCCAGATAGTTGGGGCTCCACTCCGGGTCGAACTTCTGCTTGAAGGCGCGCAGCCCCTCGAAGTGATAGAATTGCTCGCCGTGCTCGTAGACGAAACCGCCGATCCGGTTCCAGAGCGAGGCGAGTTGCCGGTTCTCGATCCCGGAAAACGGCGCGGCCCCCAATGAGAACCAATGAAACCCTTGGCCGGCGCCCCAGTTCATCATCTCGGCGAACAGAGCGTCCATGACAAAGCTGGGGCAGTCGGGCTCGTACCGCATCAGATCCAGCGACAATTCCGACTTGTTGCCGCCCTGAAACAGGTTGGCAAAAGCCACGATCTTGCCAGTTTCGCCGTTCTTCAGAACCGCATGATCGAAATAGGACAAATACTGCTCGTCGAACCCGCCCAGGGCAAAACCCTTTTCCGCGCCCGCCTTGCCTTCCAGCCAGTGATCTGAGATCTGGCGCAGCTCGGGCAGGACTGGTGCTAGCTGTTCTTTGGGAATGATCTCGAAGACATATCCTTCACGCTCGGCCCGGTTCCGGGCCTGACGGAACCGCTTGCGGGATTTGCCGTCCAGCGTGAAGTCCTTCAGCGGAACGCGGGCGACTTCACCGATCTTGAGGATCGACAGCCCGAGGTCAAGAAACGTAGGCAGATACTTGGTGGACACGCTGTAAAATGCGCAGAGCTTGCCTTCGGCATCGGCCATTTCGCGCAACTGCCAGATCAGTTGCTGGCCGGCGGCCTCATCGCCGACAGGCTCGCCCTTGCTGATCAACGCGTTGCCGGAATCGGCATAGGCCAGAAAGGCGCTTTCATCCGGCGCGACCAGGAACTGCTTGTCGCCGGTCAGGCTGATCTGCGCCTCGGTGTCTTCGCTGGCCAGCGCCAGACGTTCGACCGCCGCAGGGATCTCGGTGCGCTGACGTGCGGGGATCGTGCGTCCGAACAACGAGTTCACGGCCACCACCCCGACGATGACCGCCACCACCATGCTGGAGCGTAGGAACCGCGAGGCATCGCCATTCCATGCAAACTCCCACCACAACGCATTTTCGTATTCGACATGGGAATAGGCAAACAACCCGATCCAGAAGATCACCGCCAGCAACGCGATCAGGCTGACCAGCCAGGGAATGTTCAGTCGGAAGATGGATGCGCCGCTGACCCGGTAGAAAGCCCCCCGAAACAGGGCCAACAAACCGATGGCTGCAAGCATTCCGATGGCCTCATGCGTATCCAGCCCCTTGGCCAGCGACGCGAAGAACCCGGCCAGCATCAGGATCATGGCAACGATCCATGCCCGGTAGAGCTTGCGGTACAGCCCCCGCGCCACAAGCAGCAGCAGAACGCCAATGGCGCTTCCGGCCAGATGCGATGCCTCGACGAAGGACAAGGGCAGAAACTCGCGCAGGATCCCCAGCTTCGTCGAGCTGGCAGGCAAGGTGCCGGACACCAGAAGAACCACACCGGCCATTGCCGCGATACCGGCAGCCACCATCGGCACGATTGGCCGGACGGCCCGATAGAACCAAGTAGCCGCACCGCTGATGTGATGCCGGTGTGCCAGCGCCGAAGCGACGGCGATCGACAGGCTTGCGATGGCAAATGGCAAAAACGTGTAGACAACCCGGTAAAGCAGCAACGCAGCAATCACGTCCGACCGGCCCGAGGCCCCCAGCCCGGCGATCAAAGTGGCCTCGAACACACCGATTCCGCCCGGCGCGTGGCTGAGAATTCCAACTGCGATTGCGCAAATATAGATGGTGAAGAAATAGGGATAGCCGACGCCCAGATCGTCGGGCATCAGAACATAAAGAGCCATCGACGCGCCGAACAGATCCCCGATCGCTGCCAGCGTCAAAAGGCTGGCCAACTTGCCTCCGGGCAGATCAAATCCCACTCCGCCAAAGGCCAGCCGACGCCCGCCCTTGGCCAGCCACACAAACAGCACCAGCAGACCGACCAGCAGGGCAACCCCGATGACCGTTTCAAGCGTTCCGCTGATCGGCAGCGCCTGGGCGATCCCGTCTGGATGAAGCGTCATCATTCCGCCGAGGATCAGGATGAGGCCCATCCAGAAGGCCACCCATGATGTGGCGATCACGCCCGCGACTCGTCCCAGATCCAACCCCAGCGACGCATAGATCCGATAGCGGATCGCCGTGCCCGTGATGTACGAAAACCCTAGGCAATTCGACACCGCATAGCCGCTGGCCCCGGCCATGGCCGCGATGCGAAGGGGGACCGTTCCCCCCGCCACGCTCTGCACGGCGAAGACGTCATAGAAGGACAGAGACAGAAAACTGAAGGCCGTCCAGAATACGGCAAGGAACATCACCCGCCAGGATGTTCCGGCAATGTCAGATTGAACGTCCGACCATTTCACATGGCTCGACAGGTCGTGCAGCACCGTCAACGCGATCAGCGTAATCACCACAGGTATTGCCAGCCTGACGATCGGCTGCTCCAACAGACCGGTCACCCGGGCAATCAGGATTTCCGCCCGCGAGTTTTCGCCTGGGTCTGCTGTGCTCATATTGAATTCCCTGCCCATGGGCTTGATCAAGCCTGCGGGAAAACTCTTGCACAAATCGTTTGGTATTCAAAGCTATGCCGCGCCGGTGAATGGCGGGCGGTTTAAAAGCGGCCTTTTCGAGTGGACAGAAGCAGATTGGTCTCGGACCGGGTGACGCCTTCGATGCGGCGGATCTGGAACAGAACCTCGTCCAGTTCGGCCAGCGTTTCGGTCCCGATCTCGGCGATCAGGTCCCATCCGCCGTTGGTGGAATGCACCGCCCGCACCTGCCGCATGGCTGCGATCCGGGCCATGATGCGCTCGGTCCCGCGCCCTTCGATTTCCAGCATCATCAACCCGCGCACCGGGCTTTGCGCGACGTCCCGACGGGTCAGGACAGTAAAGCCCACAATCTCACCCGATTGCTTGAGCCGCTGCAGCCGGCTGCGCACGGTCGTCCGCGTTACACCCAGCACTTCTGCAAGCTCTGACAGAGACGCGCGAGCGTCTCTGTGAAGGGCGCTGAGCAAGCGGCTGTCCAGATCGTCCATTTCGTGTTTCCAATTTGGATTTTCAGATTTCATTTTGAGCATTTTGCCTCCTTCACGCAACCCGCATTGCACCGCTAAATGAACGTATGGATACCAAATCAGTCATTCTCGTTGGTGCCGGCATGGACGTCGGCAAGCGGCGCCAGGGTTGCCGGATGGGACCCGACGCGTACCGGGTGGCCGGAATTGCCGAGGCTCTATCCGACCTCGGGCACACGGTCACAGACTTTGGCGACACCCGCCCGGACACTGTCGACATGCCGCAACATGATCACCTCTTTGCCCTACCCGAATGCGTAGGGTGGACGCGGGCTTTGAAACGGGTCGCGCAACAGGCGGCCCAACAAGGTCTGCCGATCTTTATGGGGGGCGATCATGCCCTGTCGATGGGCACGGTCTCTGGCATGGCCGCCCATGCGCAGCAGATCGGGCGCCCGCTGTTCGTGCTTTGGCTGGACGCGCACAGCGATTTCCACACACCCAACAGCACCGGCAGCGGCAACCTGCATGGCACGCCGGTCGCCTATTTCACCGGCCAGCCCGGGTTCGACGCCTTCCCCGCGCTGGCGGCCCCCGTTCCGACCGACCGCGTCGGCATGATCGGCCTACGCTCGGTCGATCCGGCCGAGCGCGCCGCGCTGGAGAAAGACCGCGCCATGCTGGCCGACATGCGCAGCATCGACGAACACGGCATCAAAGCTCCGCTGATGGCCTTTCTGGACCGCGTCCGCGCCGCGAACGGCATTCTGCATGTCTCGCTGGACGTGGATTTCCTGGACCCCGCCATCGCCCCGGCCGTCGGCACCACCGTTCCCGGCGGCGCCACCGAACGCGAGGCGCATCTGGCCATGGAACTGCTGCACGAAAGCGGATTGGTCTGCTCGCTGGACCTGGTCGAGTTGAACCCCTTTCTGGATGAACGCGGCCGCACCGCGAAACTGATGGTCGACCTGGCCGCCTCGTTGCTTGGGCGCCGCATCTTCGACCGTATTACCCGGAGCTTCTGATGCATTCCCTTCAAGCCCCATCGGCGGTGGTCATGATCCGGCCACATGCCTTTGCCTCGAACCCCGAAACCCGCGACGACAACGCGTTCCAGACGCTGGCCAACCGCTCGGCCGAGGCGACCTCGGCCGCCGCCCGCGACGAGCATGACCACGCGGTCGAGCAGTTGCGCCACACCGGCGTGACCGTACATGTGTTCGACGATTTCGGTGACAACGACACGCCCGACAGCGTGTTTCCGAACAACTGGTTCTCGACCCATCCGGGCGGGCACGTTGCGATCTATCCGATGTTCGTCCCCTCGCGCCGGCGCGAACGGCGGATGGATGTGATCGAGATGCTGAAACGCGACTATCGCGTACAGGACGTTATCGACTATTCCGGGCTCGAGCAGGACAACCTCGCGCTGGAGGGCACCGGTGCGATGGTGCTCGATCACGTCGGGCGCATTGCCTATACCGTCAAATCCAACCGCGCCGACCCGGTGCTGCTGGAACGGTTCTGCACCCATTTCAACTACGAGCCCATCGCCTTCGAGGCCCGCGACGCGCAAGGCCGCGATGTCTATCACACCAATGTTCTGATGGGGATCGGCACGCATTACGCCCTGATCTGTCTGGATATGATCACCGACCCCGAGCGGCGCGCGACCGTTCGGGCGCGGCTCGAGGAATCCGGCCGCACGGTGATCGACCTGACCCACGACCAGATCGCCGAATTTGCCGGTAACGCCATCGAACTGACAGGCCGCGACGGGCTGGTTCTGGCGCTGTCCAGCCGGGCATTGGCCGCGCTGCGCCCGGATCAGATCGACATCATCCAGGACAGCGCGACGCCCCTGCCGCTTTCCGTTCCCACCATCGAAACCGCCGGCGGGTCGGTGCGCTGCATGATCGCAGGCATCCACCTGTCACGCCGCTAGGAGAGACCCCATGCAACCTTCCGACAAGGCGCTTGTTCCCTTCGTATCCGTCGACAACATGATGCGGCTGATCCACCACATCGGTGTCGAAAGAATGATCACCGAGATCGCCGCTCAGATCGAGGACGATTTCAAACGGTGGGAGAGCTTTGACAAGACCCCGCGCATCCCGGCCCATTCGCCGCATGGCGTGATCGAACTGATGCCGACCTCGGACGGCGAGGCCTATGGGTTCAAATATGTGAACGGCCACCCCAAGAACACGTCCGAAGGCTTGCAGACCGTCACCGCGTTTGGCCTGCTTGCGGACGTGTACACCGGGTATCCCACCCTGTTGACCGAGATGACGATGCTGACGGCGCTGCGCACCGCGGCCACGTCGGCGCTTGTCGGCAAGTACCTGGCCCCCAAAAACGCCTCGACGATGGCGATGATCGGCAATGGCGCACAGTCCGAGTTCCAGTGCCTGGCCTTCAAGGCGATGTGCGGGATTGAAACCGTTCGCCTTTATGACATCGATCCCGCCGCCACCGCGAAATGCGCGGCCAATCTGCAAGGGACCGGGTTGAAGGTGGTTTCGTGTCGCTCGGCCGAAGAGGCGATCGAGGGCGCGCAGATCATCACCACCTGCACCGCCGACAAGAAATATGCCACCATCCTGACCGACAACATGGTCGGCCCGGGCGTGCACATCAATGCGATCGGAGGCGACTGCCCCGGAAAGACCGAATTGCATGGCGACATTCTTCTGCGGTCCGACATCTTCGTGGAATACCCCGAGCAGACCCGGATCGAAGGTGAAATTCAAGCGCTGGACCCTGACCACCCGGTCACCGAGATGTGGCAGGTCATCACCGGCCAGGCGGAAGGTCGCCGTGACGACCGGCAGATCACTCTGTTCGACAGCGTTGGTTTCGCGATCGAGGACTTCTCGGCCCTGCGCTACGTCAAGCGCGCGATCGAGGGAACCGAGTTTTTCGAGCCCCTGGACATGCTGGCGGATCCGGACGATCCGCGCGACCTGTTTGGCATGCTCATGCGGGCCAGGTGAGCCGTTTCGCCCGATTTAGACGTTAGGCCGGATGGGGGCGCTGCCCCCGTTCAGTCTTTGCGACACTGAGGTATTGGGTCTACTGCGGCACCGAGACTTCGTGCCGCCCGAATTTTCTATGCGCGCGGCAGAGCCATGCATCACAGTCCGTGCCTGGATTGCCCGAAACCTCAGCCGGCAAGCGATGGCAGATACAGAACGATCGCCGGAAACGCGACCAGCAGCGCAATCGTCACCGCATCAGCGACGAAGAACGGAGCCACGCCCTTGAACACATCCTGAACGCTCAGGTCCGGGCGTACGCCTGCCACCACGAAGCAGTTCAGGCCGATTGGCGGCGTGATCAGACAGAACTCGGCCATCTTGACCACCAGAATACCAAACCAGATCGCACACATGGGTCCGGACATGCCAAATGTGCTCTCGGCCGCGCTTACCGCCTCGCCCCCGTTCAGGGCCATGACGGCAGGATAGACCACCGGCAGAGTCAGCAGTAGCATCCCGATTGCATCCATGAACATGCCAAGCACGGCATAAGCCAACAGGATACAGATCAGGATCAGCATGGGTGACATATGGAGGGAAGTGATCCAATCCGAAAACGCCCCAGGCAGGTCGGCAAATCCCAGAAAGCGCACGTAGATCAAGACACCCCAGATGATCGAGAAGATCATCGCCGTCAGCTTGGCGGTTTCCAACAACGCCGACTTCAGCTCGGTCCAGCGCATGCCGTGAAACAGAGCAAAGCAGAACACGATGAATGCACCGATTGCGCCGCCCTCGGTCGGCGTTCCCCACGCCTTGTCACCAAATGGGTTGTAGACAAAACAGATGATGATCAGGATTACCGCGAAGATCGGCAGCGCACCGGGCAACGCGGCAAAGCGCTGTTTCCAGGTAAAGCCCCGCACCGGCGGACCCACGTTTTTGAAGAAAACCGCGATACCGATGATCAGCAGTCCGTAGATCACCGCCGAAAACGCACCGGGGATGAACCCGGCGAGCAGCAGTTTGCCCACGTCCTGCTCGACGATGATCGCATAGATCACGAGGATTGCGGAAGGTGGGATCAGCGACGCCAAAGTACCGCCTGCGGCCACGACGCCTGCGGCAAACCTTTTGTTGTAGCCGACGTCCAACATCTCGGGGATTGCAATGCGGGCAAAGACGGCCGACGTAGCCACCGACGCGCCTGACACGGCTGCAAAGCCGGCGGTCGCGAAAACCGTGGACACCGCCAAACCACCCGGCACCCAGGCGACCCAGCGCTTGGCCGCTTCGAACAAAGCCCGGGTCAAACCCGCGTAATAGGCCAGGTATCCGATCAGGATGAAAGTTGGGATCAGGCTGAGCGTGTGCGAGGCCACTTTGGAATGCGGCACCTGCCCCGCCGTCTTGACGGCAACGGTCAAAGCCTTGCCAAACCGATCCGGGTCGTATCCGAATTTGGCCCAGAATATCCAGACCAGCCCCACCAGCCCTGCAAGGCCTGCGGCAAACGCAACGCGCATGCCCGCGACGACAAGAACCAGCAGGCCGCCCGTGACCCACAGGCCGATTTCAATCGTGTCCATTTGTCAGTCCTGCCTCTCAAACTGCTCGGCTTCGGCCGCGGCCTGCGCGGCGGCGTCCTGGATCAGTGGCACCGCAACCGGAGTTTCCAGCCCCAACAGGAACGCCCGACCATACCCCCAGATCTGGAGACACAACCGCAGACACAAGACGGAGAAGGCAACTGGCGCCAACAGCTTGGCGGGCCAGATCGGAATACCGATGTCGATCGAGCTGTCGCGGCTCCACATCGGTGCGCCGAAATCAAACGATCGATCGAAATGGGACCAGCTGCCCCAGACCAAAGCCAACATCAGGACCAGGATCAGCACGACCGAAATCAGCTCGAACAACCACATTGCGCGCCCGTGCAGCCGTGCGATCACGATGTCCATGCGGATGTGCCCGCCGTCTCGCTGCACATAGGAAATGCCCAGAAACGCGATTAGAGGCATGGCCTGCTCGATCCAGTCGACATAGCCCGGCAATGGCGCGTTGATCGCGTTGCGTCCGCTGACGGACACAACAGCCAACACCATCAATCCGAAAACGGCGATGCCACTGAGAAGGGCCAGAAATCGTTCAAGTCGCAGCAATTGCCGATCGAGACGGCTCAGGAGGCTGCCGTCCTCCAATACCGTGGCGTGTCCTGCCATCCGGTTGTCCCCTGTTCCAGATGATCCCGGGGGCGTTTCAGCCCCCGGCTGTTTTTTATCAGTTGCCGCCGCGCTGCTGCTTCAGCGTTGCCTGCACCAGGTCGTAAAGATCCTGCGCCGGCAGGCCTTGGGCGGACATGTCAGCAATCCACTGGTCGCGGATCGGGTCGGCCGCCTTGGCACGGAACTCGTCCAGAACGAAGTCATCGATCATCACTTTCTGAACGCCCTTTTCTTCGAGCACGCCATCCCACTTTTTCAGTAGCTCACCGTAGTTGGTCAGGTAGTGGTCAATCGCCTCGTCGATCGAGCTGTCCAGCGCCTCACGGTGCTCGGGCGGCAGTGCTTCATAGGCGTCGATGTTCACGACCACCGGGCAGTTCACCGTGCCGGGGTTCAGGTTCGCGGTCCACCAGTCGGCCTCATTGATGGTGCCGAACGACAGGTGTGCGTGCTGAGCAAATGCGACGGTGTCCACAACACCGGACTGCATCGCATTGTAGGCTTCGGTCGCCGGAACCGATGTCGGAACGGCACCAACGGCCTCGAACGCCTGACCAAGGCCCCCGGTCGCACGAACGCGCATACCTTCGAACTCGGCCAGTTTGTCACGCGGCTCGCCTGTCCCGACCAGATTGTACTGCGGCATCGGCGAGGTCATGAGGATACGAGCGTTCCATTGAGCCATCTCTTCCTTGACCGCAGGGTGATCGTAGACCGCGTGGCTGACGGCCACTTCCTCATCCAGTGTGTTCACACCCAGGAACGGCAGTTCCAGGACGGTGATCGCGCGGTTCTTGTCGCGATGGTAGCCAGCGCAGAACTGGGCCATCTCGAAGGCGCCGATTTCGATGCCGTCCAGGTTTTCCTTGGGCTTGGAAAGGCCGCCATAGCTGACGTTGATGGTGAACGCGCCATCGGTTTTCTCGCTGACCAGTTCGGCCAGTTTCTCAACATGTTCGGTGAAGGCGCGGCGCTTGCCCCAGACCGAGGCATTCCACTCGGTCGCAGCCGCCTCGGTGACAAAAGCAACGCCAAGGGCGGCGATGGCCGCTCCGCTCAACATCTTCTTCATAATGATCTCTCCCATTGGTGCACCCCCTCCCGGAGCGCTTGCGAGTCAAGCTAGCGCCAACATCGACACGTGCCAAGCCCCGCCGCCCGGATGGTGCACCCGTGAAAGCGCTGATTTCTGCACGGCTCAGAAAGCTCCGCCGACACGGTCGACCCACAGGAGAAAAGGTGTCGCTCTGGACCGTTAACAACTCCAAAATCTGTAAATAATTGTTTTTCATCATGTTATCGCAAACTCAACTCGGTCGAATTTACAAAATACCCCGAGAAACGGAAAGTTGTTTACAAACAAATCCAAGGATTACGGCAATTTATTTCTTTCTTTTCTCGAAGGCGTATTATCCCGACCGGGGAGGAAACGGATCGACAATGCCAATCAATTGGGCAAACTCGGTCCACCCGAAGTCCAGTCAGAGGGAGGAGCCTCAGAATGACCACCGCTGCCCAGGCAGAAGCCAAGGTATTTCCGCCATCCGCAGAAACCGTTGCTCGCGCTCATGTCGATGCCGAAAAATACACCCAGATGTACAAGGCATCTGTCAACGACCCCGTGAAATTCTGGGGTGAGCATGGCAAGCGGATCGACTGGATCAAGCCCTACACCCAGGTCAAGGACGTCAACTACGATTTCGGCTCGGTCAAGATCAACTGGTATGCCGACGGCACGCTGAACGTCTCGGCCAACTGCCTGGACCGTCACCTGAAGACCCGCGGCGATCAGACCGCGATCATCTGGGAACCGGATGATCCGAACGACGAAGCCCAGCACATCACCTATGCCGAGCTGCACCGCCGCACCTGCCGCATGGCGAACATTCTGGAATCGATGGGCGTGCGCAAAGGCGACCGGGTCGTCATCTATCTGCCGATGATCCCCGAGGCAGCCTATGCCATGCTCGCCTGCGCCCGCATTGGCGCGATCCACTCGATCGTGTTTGCCGGCTTCTCGCCCGACGCGTTGGCCGCTCGGGTCAACGGTTGCGACGCCAAGGTCATCATCACCGCCGACGAAGCCCCGCGCGGTGGCCGCAAGACTCCGCTGAAATCGAACGCCGACGCCGCCCTGCTGCATTGCAAGGACTCGGTAAAGTGTCTGGTGGTCAAGCGTACTGGTGGCCAGACGACCTGGATCGACGGGCGCGACTACGACTACAACGAAATGGCGCTGGAGGCCGACGATTATTGTGCGCCGGCCGAGATGAACGCCGAAGATCCGCTGTTCATCCTTTACACCTCGGGCTCGACCGGACAGCCGAAAGGCGTGGTGCACACCACCGGCGGCTACCTGGTTTATGCCGCGATGACCCACGAAATCACCTTCGACTATCATGACGGCGACATCTACTGGTGTACAGCGGACGTGGGCTGGGTCACCGGCCACAGCTATATCGTCTATGGCCCGCTGGCCAATGGCGCGACCACACTGATGTTCGAAGGCGTGCCGACCTATCCCGACGCCTCGCGGTTCTGGCAGGTTTGCGAGAAGCACAAGGTCAACCAGTTCTACACCGCCCCCACCGCGATCCGCGCGCTCATGGGTCAGGGCAACGAGTTCGTAGAAAAATGCGACCTGAGTTCCCTGAAAACGCTCGGCACGGTGGGCGAACCCATCAACCCCGAGGCCTGGAACTGGTACAATGAGGTGGTCGGCAAGGGGAAATGCCCGATCGTCGACACCTGGTGGCAGACCGAGACCGGCGGCCACATGATGACCCCCCTGCCCGGCGCGCATGCGACCAAGCCCGGTTCGGCGATGAAACCCTTCTTTGGCGTTCAACCCGTCGTGCTGGATCCGCAGTCGGGCGTCGAGATCACCGGCAACGGGGTCGAAGGCGTGCTGTGCATCAAGGACAGCTGGCCGGGCCAGATGCGCACCGTATGGGGCGACCATGAGCGGTTCGAGAAGACCTATTTCTCAGACTACAAGGGGTATTACTTCACCGGTGACGGCTGCCGCCGCGACGAAGATGGCGATTACTGGATCACCGGCCGCGTCGATGACGTCATCAACGTGTCTGGCCACCGCATGGGTACCGCCGAAGTCGAAAGCGCACTGGTGGCTCACGCCGCCGTCGCCGAAGCGGCCGTCGTTGGTTATCCCCATGAAATCAAGGGCCAAGGCATCTATTGCTACGTCACCCTGATGAATGACCGAGAGCCCTCGGATGAATTGCTGAAAGAGCTGCGCACATGGGTCCGGACAGAAATCGGACCGATCGCCAGCCCTGACGTGATCCAATGGGCTCCGGGCCTGCCCAAGACCCGTTCGGGCAAGATCATGCGCCGCATTCTGCGCAAGATCGCCGAGAACGACTTCGGCTCGCTGGGCGATACCTCGACCCTGGCCGACCCGTCCGTCGTCGAAGATCTGATCGCCAACCGGGCCAACAAGTGAGGGCGTGATGCAGGCTGAAACAATCACAAAGCCCGCTGTCCTGATCCTTCTCGGCCCTCCGGGCGCCGGGAAGGGCACACAGGCGCGAATGCTGGAACAGAAATTCGGCCTTGTGCAACTCAGCACGGGCGACCTGCTGCGCGCCGCGGTTGCTGCCGGAACCGAGGCCGGAAAGGCCGCGAAAGCAGTGATGGAAGCCGGCGACCTGGTCAGCGACGACATCGTCATCGCAATCCTGCGCGATCGCATTGCCGAGCCCGATTGCGCGTGCGGTGTCATCCTGGACGGGTTTCCCCGTACCACGGTTCAGGCCGAAGCGTTGGACAAGCTGCTGGCCGAAAACGGGCAGAAGGTGAATGCGGCCATCAGCCTCGAGGTCGAGGACGCCGAGATGGTCACCCGGATCGCCGGACGCTACACCTGCGCAATGTGCGGTGAAGGCTACCACGATCAGTACAAGCAGCCGAAGGTGGACGGTGTTTGTGACAAGTGCGGCAGCACCGAATTCAGCCGCCGCGCCGATGACAATGCCGAAACCGTGGCGTCCCGGCTGGAGGCCTATCACGAACAAACCGCGCCTTTGATCGACTACTACAAGGATCGCGGCGTACTCAGAAAACTGGATGCCATGGGGCAGATCGATCAGATCGCCCGTGGCCTGGAAAGCATCGTGGGCGACGCGATGCGGTAAGGGGAAGAGGACTCCCCAAAGCGGGCACTGACCCCGACATGAGTTTCTTCAACGGAACCGCTCTGGCGGACCGGAGAAGCTTTGCCTGGCGCCATCGCGGCGCTCGGCGCAATCGAATGGCGGCCCTACGCCGGAGGACAAATGCACCGGGCCGCCCTGGAGGAACCAAGGAGGAAACCGCAATGGCGGATAATTCAACAAACTCCGCGCAGACTGCCGAGTCCGACAAGGGCTATTGGCAGGCAAACCTGCGTCTCATCTACATCAGCCTCATCATCTGGGCGCTGGTGTCTTTCGGGTTCGGCATTCTGCTGCGCCCGTTGCTGTCGGGCATCGCCGTCGGCGGCACCGACCTGGGCTTCTGGTTCGCGCAACAGGGATCGATCCTGGTCTTTCTGGCGCTGATCTTCTTCTACGCCTGGCGCATGAACAAACTGGATGCCGAATACGGCGTCGAAGAAGAATAAGGGAGCCAGGGGACAATGGATCAGTTTACCATCAACCTGCTGTTTGTGGGCGCGTCCTTTGCGCTCTACATCGGCATCGCGATCTGGGCCCGCGCGGGATCCACATCGGAATTCTATGCCGCCGGACGCGGCATTCACCCGGTCACCAACGGCATGGCCACGGCAGCAGACTGGATGTCGGCGGCCTCGTTCATCTCGATGGCGGGCCTGATTGCCTTTACCGGCTATGACAACAGCTCGTTCCTGATGGGCTGGACCGGCGGCTACGTGCTGCTGGCGCTTCTGCTTGCGCCCTATCTGCGCAAGTTCGGCAAGTTCACCGTGTCCGAATTCATCGGCGATCGTTTCTACAGCCAGACCGCGCGCGTCGTGGCGGTGATCTGTCTGATCGTGGCCTCGGTCACCTACGTGATCGGCCAGATGACCGGCGTGGGCGTGGCCTTTGGCCGCTTTCTGGAAGTGTCGAACACCACCGGTCTGCTGATCGGCGCGGGCGTCGTGTTTGCCTATGCGGTGTTCGGCGGCATGAAGGGCGTGACCTATACCCAGGTCGCTCAGTACTGCGTGCTGATCACCGCCTACACCATTCCGGCGATCTTCATCTCGCTGCAGCTGACCGGCAACCCGATCCCGGCCCTGGGCCTGTTCGGCGACACCGCCGGTGGCGAGCCGCTGCTGACCAAGCTGGACGCCATCGTGGCCGAGCTGGGCTTTGCGGAATACACCGCTCATCATTCGAACACGCTGAACATGGTTCTGTTCACCCTGTCGCTGATGATCGGCACCGCCGGCCTGCCGCACGTCATCATGCGCTTCTTCACCGTTCCCAAAGTGTCGGACGCGCGCTGGTCGGCCGGTTGGGCGCTGGTGTTCATCGCTCTGCTGTACCTGACCGCCCCCGCGGTTGGTGCCATGGCCCGTCTGAACATCACCGACATGATGTGGCCGAACGGCGGCATCGAAGGTGGCGCTGTTTCGCTGGAGCAGATCGACAACGATGCCCGGTATGACTGGATGGCCACCTGGCAGAAAACCGGCCTGCTGGACTGGGAAGACAAGAACGGCGACGGCAAGATCCAGTACTACAACGACAAGAATGCCGACATGCAGGCGCTTGCCGAAGAAAAGGGCTGGGTCGGCAACGAGTTGACCAAGTTCAACCGCGACATCCTGGTTCTGGCCAACCCCGAAATCGCCAACCTGCCGGGTTGGGTGATCGGTCTGGTCGCGGCCGGTGGTCTTGCGGCCGCGCTTTCGACCGCTGCGGGCCTGTTGCTGGCAATTTCGTCGGCGGTGTCGCACGACCTGATCAAGGGCTCGATCAACCCGAGCATCTCGGAAAAGGGCGAGCTTCTGGCGGCGCGGATCGCAATGGCCGTGGCCATCGTGGTTGCCACCTATCTGGGCCTCAACCCTCCGGGATTTGCGGCGCAAACCGTGGCGTTGGCCTTCGGTCTGGCGGCGGCCTCGATCTTCCCGGCGCTGATGATGGGGATCTTCTCGACCCGCATCAACAACACCGGCGCGGTCGCGGGCATGCTGGCTGGTCTGACCGTCACCCTGGTCTACATCTTCCTGCACAAGGGCTGGCTGTTCATTCCGGGCACCAACTCGTTCACCGATGCAGACCCGCTGCTGGGTCCGATCAAATCGACCTCGTTCGGTGCGATCGGCGCCATGGTCAACTTCGGCGTCGCCTATGTGGTTGCCGGCATGACCAAGGAAACCCCGCAGGAGATCAAGGATCTGGTCGAAAGCGTGCGCATTCCCCGTGGTGCGGGCGCGGCTCAGGACCACTGAGCCGGATGCGGTCCGCGATGATGCATCACGGGCCGTTTCCCTCGACCAACTTCTCCCGCCCGGCTAAACCCCGGGCGGGGCTTTTCATTCAAGCGGACAGGCGACCCCATGGCGCTTTCACCTGATCAGATCACCCGGTTTCTGAAATCCGTGCACCCCTATGACGCGCTGCCGGTCGAGGAACTGGCCGACATCGCAGCCCGGATCGAAGCGCGCGAAATCGCAAAGGGCGCCGTCCTCTATCGCCGTGGCGCGCAGTTGCCCGGCCTGTTCATCATCTACGAAGGCCAGGTCGAGATCACCGACGAAAACGGCGCGGTCGTATCCCATCTGGGCCTGCGCAACTCGTTTGGCGAGCGTGGTCTGATGCGCGACGGGCGCGCGGTGACCACAGCAACAGCTGACGCGCCCTCGGTTCTGCTGATTATCCCCACCGACCTGTTTTCCGACCTGCTCAAGCGTCACGTCGTCGTCGCCAAATTCTTCAACCGGGCCCGCCCTGCACGGCCCGAACAGCAATCACTGGCCACCACCCGGGTCGAGACCCTGATGGCGCGCAAGCCGGCCACATGCACCCCGGACACGACCGTTCAGGAAGCCGCGCGCCTGATGCGCGACCGGGGCATTTCGTCTGTCTGCATCACAGAGCGCGGCGCGTTGCGCGGCATTGCCACGGTTCGGGACCTGTCGGGCCAGGTCGTGGCGGGCGCCCTGCCCCCGACGACCCCGGTGTCACAGATCATGACCCCGGACCCGCTGACCCTGTCGCCCGGCGACATCGGCTCGGACGTGCTGCACGCGATGCTGGAACGCGGTATCGGCCATATCCCCATCACCGAGGGTGGGCGTCTGGTCGGAATGGTCACCCAGACCGACCTGACCCGGTTCCAGGCCGTCAGCTCGGCCGAGCTGGTCGGCCGCATCGCGCAGGCCGGGTCGGCGACCGAGATGGCCGCGGTCACGGCCGAGATCCCGAACCTGCTGGTGCAACTGGTGGCGGCGGGCAACCGGCACGAAATCGTCACCCGCCTGATCACCGACATCGCTGACGCCGCGACGCGCCGGCTGCTGGCGCTGGCCGAGCAGAAACTCGGCCCGGCGCCCGTCCACTATCTTTGGCTGGCCTGCGGCTCGCAGGGGCGGCAGGAGCAGACGGGCGTGTCCGATCAGGACAATTGCCTGATGCTGGATGACAGCGTCACCGATGCCGACCTGCCCTATTTCGAGGCGCTGGCCAAATTCGTGTCCGGCGGGCTGGATACCTGCGGGTATTTCTATTGCCCCGGCGACATGATGGCGACCAATCCGCGCTGGCGGCAGCCGGTCCGGGTCTGGCGCGACTATTTCAACGGCTGGATCGCCAAGCCCAACCCCGAGGCGCAGATGCTGGCCTCGGTCATGTTCGACTTGCGCCCCATCGGCGGCCGGTTCGAGCTGTTTTCCGACCTGCAGGCCGAAACCCTGCGCGCGGCGCGGGCCAACTCGATCTTCGTGGCGCACATGATTTCGAATTCTCTGAAGCACACGCCGCCGCTGGGCCTGCTGCGCGGGATCGCCACGATCCGCTCGGGCGAGCATCGCAACACGCTGGATCTCAAACACAACGGCGTGGTCCCGGTGGTCGATCTGGGCCGCGTCTACAGCCTGCAGGGTGAATTGACCGAGGTGAACACCCGCGCGCGCCTCAAGGCCGCCGAGGCAGCCGGGGTGCTCAGCCCGTCTGGCGCGCGGGACCTGATGGATGCCTATGACCTGATCGCGGAAACCCGGTTGAACCATCAGGTCAAACAGATCAGGAATGGCGACAAGCCAGACAACTATCTTGCGCCGTCGGAACTGTCGGACTTTGAGCGAAGTCATCTTCGGGACGCGTTTGTCGTGGTAAAGACGATGCAATCCGCGGTCGGGCACGGCAAGGGGATGCTGGGATAAAGACCCCGGCAGGAAGAACGGAGGAGGAAGATGTTTCTTGAGCTGATCGGCACGATCTTTGCGGGTTTTGCCATCGCGGGCCTCGTGATGGGTTTGAACCGGCTGACCGGTGGCCGCCTGCCGAAATGGTCGGCTCCGGTTGCGGCCGGTTTGGGCATGATCGCAGTCACGATCATCAGCGAGTATTCGTGGTACGACCGCACCCGTGACGCCCTGCCCGAGGGCCTGACCGTCGTGCAGGAGGTCGAAAGCCGCGCGCTCTATCGCCCCTGGACCTATGCGGTGCCGTATGTCGACCGGTTCGCGGCCGTCGATACGGCCTCGTTGCGGACCAATGCGCAGGTGCCGGATCAGCGCCTGATCGACCTGTACTTCTTTGGCCGCTGGGCGCCGGTATCCAAGATGCCGATCGCGGTGAACTGCGCCGAATACAGCCGGGCAAGTCTGGCCGATGGGGCCGAGTTCTCGGATGACGGGCGTCTGGTCGGTGCCGATTGGGTGCCGGTTGGCCAGGATGATCCGGTGGTCTCCGCTACTTGTGAGGCCTAACCATGCTGACCCGCCTGAGCCTGCGCCTGAGAATTTTTCTGTTCTTCTGCTTGCTTGCCGCGGGTGGCATCGCCATCACTCTGATCGCGCTTTGGCTTGGCCTGCGCCGGGCCGATCCCGCGGACATGACCAGCGCCTTCGTGTTCAGCGGCCTGCTGATCTCGTTTGGCTTGCTTGGGCTGGTCGCTGGTGTCTGGCTGCTGTTCGACGACAACGTGGCCAAACCGATCGAACGCCTGTCGGCGCAGCTGCGTGCGCGTGCACATGCGGGGGTGGATACCGATCTTGACCTGCAGGCGGCACGCTATCTGGGTGATCTGGCCCCCGCCGCCGCCAGCCTTGCCGAACGACTGGCCACCACCGCCCTGTCCACCGCCGAAGCCGTTGCCGCCGAAACCGCGCATCTGGCGTCAGAGAAAGAACGTCTGACCGCGCTTCTGTCCGAGATCCCGGTCGCGATGCTGCTGGCGGGGCCAAACCACCAGATCGTTCTGTACGACGCGCAGGCCGCCGAGGTTCTGGCGCAGATCGCCCATCCCCGCTTGAACGCCTCGCTGTTCGACTATCTCGAACGCAAACCTCTGCTGGACGCTTATGAGAAGCTGGGGAAAACCGGCATGGATGTCTATTGCACCCTCGCCAGCGTGGACGGGCGCCAAACCTACACGGCACGCATGAAACCGCTGGGCGATGCGCCGGGCTATATGCTGATCTTCGAAGACAGCGTCGCCCGCATTCCGCCAGAGGCCGCGCGCCCTCTGGTCTATGATTTCGATCTTCTGGACACCCCAGGCGACGAGGCGTTCGAAAACCGCCCGCTATCGCAACTGTGCTTTGTGGTCTTCGACACCGAAACCACCGGTTTGCTGCCGCACAAGGACGAGATCGTGCAGATCGGTGCCGTCCGTGTCGTCAAGGGGCGCATCGTCGAGGGCGAGCGGCTGGACACGCTGGTCAATCCGGGCATTCCGATCCCACCCGCTTCGACCAAGGTTCACAAGGTCAGTAACCGTATGGTGCAGGACGCGCCCGATATCGCGCAAGCCGGGCGCATGTTCCACCACTTCGCCCGTGATGCCGTGATCGTGGCGCATAACGCACCATTCGACATGGCGTTTCTGCGCCGTCATACCAAGCGCATGGAAGTGACGTGGGATCACCCCATCCTGGACACGGTTCTGCTGTCCGCGGTTCTATTCGGCGCCAGTGAAACCCATACGCTCGACGCTTTGTGCGAAAGACTGGGCGTGGAAATCCCCGAGACGCTCCGCCATACGGCCTTGGGGGATGCGGTTGCGACGGCTGAAGCGTTGGTGCGCATGCTGCCGATGCTGGCTGCGCGCGGTATGCAGACATTCGGCGACGTGATCGCAGAAACCCGCAAGCACGGTCGGCTGCTGGAAGACCTGAACTGAATCAGCCTATTGATCGCGATACAGCTTTTCGTGGACAATTCTGCTGCGGCATGGCACCCCGTGTCCGGCCACCAAACGAGCGCGCGATGACCGAAAGAACATTCACACCCGGACCCGATCAAAGCATGGCCTTCCGCGAGGCTCTCGGGTGCTTTGGCACTGGTGTGACGGTCGTCACGACCAGCACCCCGGACGGTCCCTCGGCCATCACCGTCAACTCGTTTGCATCAGTGTCGCTGGATCCACCATTGGTCCTGTGGTGTCTGGCAAAAGAGTCGAACCGTTACGGGGCCTTTCAAGCAGCGCAACATTACTCGATCCATGTCGTGGCCGAGGATCAGCAGGATCTGGCCCTTCGTTTTGCCCGCAATGGCCTCGATTTCTCGCATGCAGACTGGTCCCCTGATCACAAAGGTCGGCCGCAGCTGAGCCAGTGTCTGGCCCGATTTGACTGCACATTGTCTGCCCGCCACGAGGCCGGGGATCATCTGATTCTCGTGGGAGAGGTCGAACAGGTCATGTACCGCACCGGCAAAGGCTTGATCTTCAAGCGCGGACAGTTCGGCGGTTTTGCCGACCTTTTGTAATTACTCGTCCAATGACCCGTGCACGGCAAAGGCCTCCAACTCGGCCTCTTGCGGCGTGATCACGCGAAACGCCTCGTGAACGCCGGACTCGGTCAGGCTGCGGGCAACGGTCAGCAGGGTGTTGGGGGCATGATCGTCACACATCTCGGACATATGGGCCAGCTCGGCCCGGGCCACGTCCAGCGCCGCCTCGACCGTGGGCGCGCCGTAAAGGCGCACGAAATGCTCGGCCAGGTTGGTGGCCAGCCGCTCCATCTCGGCCGGTTCGATCTGCGTCACCGCCACGAAGGTCACGCGCCCGAAGGTTTCAAGCCCCAGCCACCCGTTGGCAAAGGCTTGACGCGCCTTGCCGGCCAGGTCTGCCTCGCCCCAGTTCGAAAACTCGAACCCGCCCGAGATGCACCACTCGCCCGTTCGGGCGGGTGAGTGAAAGACGTTCAGGTCGCTTTCGTCGAAATGAATGGCGCGGGCCAGGTTCAATGGGCGTCCTCCAACAGACGGGTCAAGGGAACAAGCTGCGTATCCGCACCGTTCCGCAACAGCATGCCGAACCGCTCATCGGCCCCGAGAAACACGCCGCGATCACCATAGGGCTCTCCGACGCCCTGCAGCAAGCCCATCCATTCCCCGTGCAACGGCGCGTTGCCATCCTCGGACCAGCGGTTCAGCCAGGTCAGCATGTGACGCGACCAGCTTTCGACCAGCTGCACCGGGGACACTTCCGCGCAGCCTTCATCATACAGGGCCGTCACATCGGGCGACTTGCCGGGCTCGTCCCCGGTTTGCAGCAAGGCCAGTTCCCAGCCGACGACCAGCCAGTCGGGCACGGCTTCCGGATCCGAGGTCGACGCGGCCACACGAAATCGGCCACACCGGGCCCCGTTGACGAAAATCGGCCCGTCCCAGCCCAGATGAACCGCCACCTCGGGCGGAGCCAGCGCGCCCAGCGCGTTCTGGAACCCGACGGCGCACAGTGGCAGCATGGCCATGGCGTCCTGCAAGGGCACCTCGGGCGCAAATACGATGGCCGCGCGCAGGCGATCCGCCTGGATGTTGTAGACGACGCTGCCCGCATCGCAGCCCAGCGCCGCCATGGCCTGCGCATGGTCGAACGGGTCTTCCCCACCCTGCACCGGGTGCCCGGACAGCAATGGGGGAAAGACCGGCTGTGTCATGCCTTGCCCGCGGCGATCAGGTCGCGGGCGATCTTGCGGAAGGCCTCGGCCTGCGGGCTGTCGGGTTTGCTGACCACGATCGGCGCCCCGCCATCGGCGGCCACGCGGATATCCAGATGCAGCGGGATTTCTCCCAGCAACGGCACGCCCAATTCGGCGGCTTCGGCGGCGACGCCCCCATGGCCGAACACGTGTTCCTCGTGCCCGCAGTTCGAGCAGATATGCGTGGACATGTTCTCGATCATGCCGACGATCGGCGTCTTCAGCTGGCGGAACATGTCGATGCCCTTGCGCGCGTCGATCAGGGCCACGTCCTGCGGGGTCGAGACGACGATGGCCCCGTCCACCTTGAATTTCTGGCTCAGCGTCAGCTGCACGTCACCGGTGCCGGGCGGCAGGTCGACGATCAGCACGTCCAGTGCGCCCCACTGCACCTGGCTCATCATCTGCTGCAGCGCGCCCATCAGCATCGGGCCACGCCAGACCACCGCCTGACCTTCGTTGGTCATCAACCCCATCGACATCATGGTGACTCCGTGGTTGCGCAGCGGCAGGATGGTTTTGCCATCGGGGCTCGCCGGCCGTCCGGACACGCCCAGCATGCGCGGCTGCGAAGGTCCGTACACATCGGCATCCAGCAGACCGACACGCCGCCCTTCGGCCGCCAGCGCACAGGCCAGGTTGGCCGAAACGGTCGACTTTCCGACCCCGCCCTTGCCCGAGGCCACGGCGATGATCCGGTCAACCCCCGGCACCGCCTGCGGCCCGGTCTGCGAGGGCTTGGGCTTGGGTTTCAAATCAGGCGGCGCCTTGTCGGAATGCGCGGTCAGCAGGGCCGAGACCTTGGCCACCCCGTCGACCATCTGCGCCGCCTTTTCGGCGGTGGCGCGCACCGGCTCCATCTTTTCGGCGTACTTGGGGTCGATCTCGAGAACGAAGCGCACGGTGTCGCCCTCGACATTCAGCGCGCGGACCACGCCCGCGCTGACGATGTCCTGCCCCGAAACCGGGTCGGTGATCTTTTTCAGGTTCGCCAGAACCGCGTCGCGGATGCTCATGCGTCGCCGTCCTTGATCTGGCCAGTCACCACGTGTTCGACATCCAGACCGTCGATCGTCAGGACCATCTTGGCCTCAAAGCTTTTGCCCGCCGGATCGCCCGCCTTGCGCAGCGCGCCTTCGATGGCCTGCTGGCTGGTCACGCCAACCTGTTTGAGGAATTTGCGCATCGACATGTTGTAATCGCCGCTCATCGCCGTTGTCTCCGTCTTGTTCGTTCATTTGACGCACGCGCTCTGTCGCCGTTAGGCTGGGCCATGCGCTTTGTTCTTTTGTGCCTGAGCCTGACGCTCTTCGCCAGCCCCTCTTGGTCGCAGGAGGAGATTGGTCTGGCCGCGCCGGAAGATGTCGCACGATCGGGTCTTTTGAAACATATTCTTCCGCGCTTCTCGCTCAAGACCGGAATCCGGGTTGTCGCGGAGGAAGGTGGCGCGATGGTTCTGGCGGTCGGGCCACCGGGACAGCCGGTGTTTCAGCGCGGCGGCGACATCTATCACCTGCGCGTTCAGGACGACCCGCGGCAGGCCCGCTTTCAGGATTGGCTGTTGTCCGACGTGGGCAAACGCACCGTCGAAAGTTTTGCACCGACCGAGGGCGGCCCGTTCTCGGCCAGTTTCGAAACGGTCGCTGCGCCCGAGTCGGATACCATCGAAGGCGACGCCTTGCTGGGTGAAAAGCTGTCGCTGACCCATTGCGGGCGCTGTCATGTGATCGGCCCTCAGAACCGGATGAACGGGTTGGGCTCCACGCCGTCCTTCGCGGTGCTGCGCGCGATGCCGGACTGGTCGAACCGGTTCCAAGCGTTCTTTGCCCTGAATCCGCACCCGTCCTTTACCCAGATCGAAGGGATCACTGCTCCCTTCAACCCCGAACGCCCCCCGCCCATTCACCCACTGAGGCTGACGCAAGACGAGCTTGAGGCCATTCTGGCCTATGTCTCGGCCATCCGCGCGGCCGACCTGGGGGCGCCGCTCAAGCTTCAGTGATCCTTGCGCTTGCTGAAGTAGTCATCTGTGGTAACGACCTTGGGCTTGGGCTTTGAGGTAAATGGGTTATTCTCGCTGTGGAACTGCGCCTGGACACGGCAATCGTCACACATCTGGATCATCCTCGCCTGCTCGGACGAGGCAAACATCGGGTGGCTGCCGGCCAGCTTCTCCATGATCCGCTCGACCGTCGATTTCACACCGAACAGTCCACCGCATTCGATGCAGGCAAAGGGCTCTTCCTCGTTCAGAACACGCGGCGACAGCGCACGGTCGCTCAGGTCCAGTTCGGGCACCAGGATGATCGCGCTTTCGGGACAGATGGTCTTGCACAGCCCGCATTGCAGGCAGGCATCCTGCTGAAAGTTCAGCTGTGGCATGTCGGGGTTGTCGATCAATGCGCCTGACGGGCACAGCGACACGCAACTCAGGCAAAGGGTGCAGGCTTCGGTGTCCACCGCCACCGCGCCATAGGGCGCGCGTTCCGGCAGGGGCAGCGGCTGAGACGCATCGGGGCGCAGCGCCTGCGCCGCCAACCGCGTGATCTGGCGCCGGTTGCCCAGCGGCAGCACCGGTTGGGCCAGAGGCTGCGGCACGTCCTGCGCATAGAGCAGATCGGCCAGCGCATCGGGATCGGATTCGTCGATCACTCCGACGACGTCCGCTCCGGCGATGGCCAGCGCCAGCGGCAGTTCGCGGTCCAACGCATCCCGCTCGGTCGTCGGGGCCAGCAGGATGTCGACCCGGGCAAAGCCATGAGCCAAGGCAGCCAGCATCTCGGCATGTCCAAAGCCGGACACCACACCCAGCTCCAGCGGAATCACATCGGCGGGCAGCCCGCGCCCGAACCGCGCGGCCAGCCGGATCATCTCGGCCCCGTGGGCATCATGTACCAACAGGCGCGGGGCGCTCCCTCCGGCCCGACGGTAGGTCGCCGCCAAGGTCTGCATCCGCGCCAACAGGGCCGCCACCGGCGGATCCTCATAGCTGATCGCGGTCGAGGGGCACAGGGCCGCGCATTCACCGCAGCCCGCGCAGACCATCGGGTCGATGGCCACGTGGTCTCCTGCCGGAGTGATGGCCCCGGTGGGGCAGATGTCCAGACAGTTGGAACAGCCCACCTGCCCGGCCCGCGAATGGGCGCACAGGGTTTCTTCGAGCCGGACATACAGCGGCTTTTCGAAGGTCCCGACCAGCTGCGCCGCGTCAAAGGCCAACCGGGCAACCGCCACCGCATCGCGCGGATCGGCGCGCAGGTAGCCTTCGCGCTTGTCGGGGGCCGTCACGAAGGGCGTACCCCCCGCCAGATCGATCAGCACATCGCAGGCCGACACCGCACCGTCGCGCGGCGGGGTCCAGGCAAAGGGACCGCGTCCGGCCGGATCAATCTGCTGCAACGCATCCAACCGCAGGGTGAACCCGCCCAGCGCCCCCGAGACCGACCGGACCCACGCGCGCACCACGTCATAGGCCCGGCTGTCAGGCTGCGCCTCATCGGTGACGACCACCGTCACCGCCATCGTGTCCGACAGTCGCTGTGCAAGGTCAAACGCAACCTCACCCGGCCCGATGATGCAGGCGGTGCCTTCGCTGATGACATCCACGCTGGGCGTGATCGGCTGTTGCAACAGAGCCTCGGCCGCCAGCGCCGCCATCTTGGGCATCGCCGACCGCCCTTGCTCGGACCAGCCGGCCCGGTCGCGCAGATCGACAAAGCCGGGGTGATCCACGCCCAGTTCCTCGGCCAGTTCTTGAAACACTTGGGCTTCTTGACCGCAGGCGATGACGATCTGGTCATCCGACTGCATCAGCTTGGCCGCAGCGGTCAGTTCGGAGGTGCACAGCGCCGTGTGGACCCTGCTGCATTCAGCACCGCAGGCGTCCGATATCCCCTGCCCGTCCTGAGCCTGACTTCCGGCGCAATCGCACAAGACCAATTTGGTGACCATGTTCCCCCCGCATCTCTTCCTTGCCCCTAACCTTAGACCCAAACGCCGCCCATGCAACGTGTGGCGGCCGGTTCTGGTCAGAAACTCTGCCTCGCCCGCCAAAGTCGGCTGATCGTCGCCGCGACCCATTTGCGACGATTTTTTTCCAGATCACGACCATTTCAGGCCGCTGCGGACTTGGCACGTGGCCCATTTGTGTACCATAGTGAACCTAAGGGAAGGCAGGGGAGAGCTTTTCCGGGGAGGATCAAAGTGGCCGAGGCCGCAAAACAGATCGAAATGCCGGTTGGCGTCGTTGTGCGCAAGACACCGGGGGTCACCCGCTGGGCCCGGTGGAATTGGCGCGCGGTCGCGGTGCTGCCTGGCGCCCCGCCGGCTGACTGGGTTGAACTGCGCCGCGAGGGCGATGCGGTCGAATACCACGCTGCCACCCTGCCCTTGAAACTCTGGTCCGACGAAACCGAGGCCTATATGGCCAATCTCTCGGACAGCCAGCCATCGCTGTATCTTGTCCTGCGTGACGATGCCGAAGGTGATCGCCCGCTGAACGCGTTTCTGATCACAGCGTCACCTTATGAAGGGCAGGACTATGCCGATACCGGCGAAGAGATCGTGGAAAAGATCCCTATGACCGAAGGCTTGATCGCCTGGGTGCGCGATTTCACTGTGGCCCATCACCGCGATGAGGTGTTCGTCAAACGCCGCCGCGACAAGAAACGGGTGGATCTTGTAGAAGATGGCAAGGGCGATGCGCGCATCCGCCAGACCTCGGATGTCTACCGCGCCCCGCGGAGGGCCGTACAATGAGCACCCGACAGGATTTCTGGTCTCGCCGCAAGGCCGCCGTGCAGGCCGAAGCGCATGCCGAACAAGAGGCCCTGACCGCGCAGGAGATCGCCGCGCAGCAAGCCGAACTGGAAGAAAAGACCGACGCCGAGGTTTTGGCCGAGCTTGACCTGCCCGACCCGGACCTGCTGCAGGCGGGCGACGATGTTTCGGGCTTCATGGACAAGGCCGTGCCGGACCGTCTGCGCCGCCGCGCCTTGCGGCGCTTGTGGCGGTTGAACCCGGTACTGGCGAATGTGGACGGGCTGGTCGATTACGGTGAGGACTACACCGACGCCGCCTGCGTGGTCGAAAACCTGCAGACGGCTTACCAGGTGGGCAAAGGCATGTTGCGCCATATCGAGGCGTTGGCCGAGCAGAAGGAAGCCGAGGAACACCCGGTCGAGGCCGAAGCCGAGCCGACTACCGAAACGCCCGAGCCTGAAGCCGAGCCCGCGCCCCCTGTCGAAGTGGCAGACGCCATCCAACCGGATGAGGACGAACGCCCCCCGGCCCCGCGGCGCATGAAATTCGAATTCGAAGGATGACCCGATGAACATTCGCGACCCGCAGACGTTCGAGATTTCCCCCGAGGACCGTCTGCGCGCGGATTTCTACAACTTTCTGGGCCTGCTTCTGGCAACACCGCCCGACCAGACCCTGCTGAGCCAGATCGCGGCGTTGTCGGGGGACGAGACCGATCTGGGCGAGGCCATTCAGGCCATGGCCCGCGTGGCCAAAGTGACCAAGCCCGAAGCGGCCGAGCGCGAGTTCAACGCATTGTTCATCGGGCTGGGGCGCGGAGAACTGCTGCCCTATGCCAGCTTCTACCTGACCGGGTTCCTGAACGAGAAACCGCTGGCGCAGCTGCGCAACGACATGGCGGCGCGGGGCATCACCCGGGCGGCAAACGTGTTCGAACCCGAAGACAACATCGCCTCGTTGATGGAGATGATGGGCGGCATGATCGTCGGCCGTTTCGGCGGCCCGGCCGCGTTGGAAGATCAAAAGACGTTCTGGAACAAGCATATCGGCCCCTGGGCCGAGCACTTTTTCTCGGACCTGGAAGCAGCCGAGCATTCGGTTCTCTATGCCTCGGTCGGCACCGCTGGCCGGGTTTTCATGGAGATCGAACGCGAGGCCTTCCGCATGACGACGCATTAGGCGGCCGTCATTCGCTGGCGCCCCGGCGGGCGCTGAACCGCAAATGGGAAAGGAGGATCCCATGAGCAAGACCAAGGAGACCGGCGCCAGCCGCCGCGACTTCCTGAAACTGGCGGGCACCGCGGCCCCGGCAGCCGTTGCAGCGGCCAGCCTGGGAACCGAGGCGGAAGCGGCCGAGCAACCCTCGGACGAGACCCGCATTCAGGACACGGCGCATACCCGCGCCTATTTCGACAGCGCGCGCTTCTAGGCCGCCCCGGCGACGCCCGGCGCAAGTCCGGACGTGGTCACACTCGGCTGACGGTTGCGATTGGCCCTGACGTCGATTTCGAAACACCAAGCCAGCCATGATCAACATGGCCAGCAAGGGAGGAAGGAAATGCTTAGGAAAAAGACCAACGGGGTTGCGAGACGCCCCCAGCGGACAAGTATCCTGTCCCAAATCGGCGAAAAAAGCGTCGATCGCCGCGCGTTCCTGCGTGGCTCGGGCCTTACGATCGGCGGCTTGGCCGCGATCAGCGCCACGGGTGGAACCGTGTCGCCCGCCAGCGCCCAGACCGCAGCCAACACGGCTGTCGAGAACATCAAATCCGTCTGCACGCATTGCTCGGTCGGCTGTACCGTGGTTGCCGAAGTGCAGAACGGTGTCTGGATCGGGCAGGAACCCGGTTGGGACAGCCCGTTCAACCTGGGCGCTCACTGTGCAAAGGGGGCCGCTGTCCGTGAACACGCCCATGGCGAGCGCCGCCTGAAATACCCGATGAAGAAAGAGGGTGGCGAGTGGAAGCGCATCAGCTGGGAAGAGGCGATCAACGAGATCGGCGACGGCATGATGAGCATCCGCGAGGAAAGCGGGCCTGACAGCGTCTATTGGCTGGGTTCGGCCAAGCATAACAACGAACAGGCCTACTTGTTCCGCAAGTTCGCGGCCTACTGGGGCACCAACAACGTGGATCACCAGGCGCGGATCTGCCACTCGACCACCGTTGCGGGTGTTGCGAATACATGGGGCTACGGCGCCATGACCAACAGCTACAACGACATCCACAATTCCAAGGCGATCTTCATCATCGGCGGCAACCCGGCCGAGGCGCACCCCGTCTCGCTGCTGCATGTTCTGCGCGCGAAAGAGCAGAACAACGCCCCGCTGATCGTCTGCGATCCGCGCTTTACGCGCACCGCGGCCCATGCCGACGAATATGTCCGATTCCGCCCTGGCACCGACGTGGCGCTGATCTGGGGCATCCTGTGGCACATCTTCGACAACAGCTGGGAAGACAAAGAGTTCATCCGCACCCGTGTCTGGGGCATGGACCAGATCCGCGAGGAGGTCGCTAACTGGACCCCTGAAGAGACCGAGCGCGTCACCGGCGTGCCGGGATCGCAGCTCAAGCGCGTGGCGCGGACGCTGGCCAACAACCGTCCCGGCACCGTGATCTGGTGCATGGGCGGCACCCAGCACACCAACGGCAACAACAACACGCGCGCCTATTGCGTGCTGCAGCTGGCGTTGGGCAACATGGGCACTTCTGGTGGCGGCACCAACATCTTCCGCGGCCATGACAACGTGCAGGGCGCAACCGATCTGGGCGTTCTGTCCCACACCCTGCCCGGCTATTACGGCCTGTCCGCAGGCGCATGGGGTCACTGGGCCCGCGTCTGGGGCGAGGAACCGGAGTGGCTGGCTGGCCAGTTCGCAATGGTCAAGGACAAGGACGGCAAGGACAAGTCGCTGCAGAACGAACGGGGCATCCCGGTTTCGCGCTGGATCGACGGTGTTCTGGAAGATCCCGAGAACATGGATCAGCCCAACAACGTCCGCGCCATGGTTCTGTGGGGCCACGCGCCCAACTCGCAGACCCGGATGGTCGAAATGAAGACGGCGATGGAAAAGCTGGACATGCTGGTCGTGATCGACCCGTATCCCACCGTTTCCGCGGTCTTGCATGACCGGACCGATGGCGTCTATCTGCTGCCGGCCTGCACGCAGTTCGAAACCCGTGGCTCGGTCACGGCCTCGAACCGCTCGCTGCAGTGGCGCGACAAGGTGGTCGATCCGCTGTTCGAAAGCCTGCCGGACGAGGTCATCATGGCCAAGTTCGCCAACAAATTCGGCTGGGCGGATCGGTTCTTCCGCAATATCGAGATGGAGGACCCCGAAACCCCGAATGTCGAAAGCATCACGCGCGAGTTCAACGCGGGGCTTTGGACGATCGGCTATACCGGTCAGTCGCCAGAGCGGATCAAAAGCCATATGGCCAACCAGCACACGTTCGACAGAACGACGCTGCAGGCGGTGGGCGGTCCGAATGACGGCGAATACTACGGTCTGCCGTGGCCCTGCTGGGGCACCGCCGAGATGGGGCATCCGGGGACGCCAAACCTCTATGACATGTCCAAACCGGTGGCCGAGGGCGGCCTGACCTTCCGCGCGCGTTTCGGCGTCGAGCGTGACGGTCAGAA
Source organism: Ruegeria arenilitoris (assembly GCF_013032855.1). Classification (GTDB taxonomy): domain Bacteria; phylum Pseudomonadota; class Alphaproteobacteria; order Rhodobacterales; family Rhodobacteraceae; genus Ruegeria; species Ruegeria arenilitoris. The sequence goes on along the minus strand of NZ_WQDA01000003.1, from coordinate 262,815 downwards.
CCTGCTGGCCGAAGGGGTCTACAGCGTCGGCTCGGAAATCCAGGACGGATACCCCGAGTTCACGATGCAGATGCTGATGGATCTGGGCTGGGATGGCGACCTGACGGCCGAGGAACGCGCGGCCATCGACGCCGTGGCCGGGCCCAAGACCAACTGGAAGACCGACCTGTCGGGCGGCATCCAGCGGGTGGCCATCAAGCATGGCTGTGCGCCCTTCGGCAACGCCAAGGCCCGCACCGTGGTCTGGACCTTCCCGGATCCGATCCCGCTGCACCGCGAGCCGCTGTACACGCCGCGGCGTGACCTGGTGGCCGACTATCCCACCTACGAGGACCGCCAGGCCTATCGCCTTCCGACCTTGTATGCTTCGATCCAGAAGAACGACTTTTCAAAGGATTACCCGATAATTCTGACGTCAGGTCGTCTGGTCGAATATGAAGGTGGCGGCGACGAGACACGGTCGAACCCGTGGCTGGCCGAGCTGCAGCAGGACATGTTCGTCGAGATCAATCCGCGTGACGCCAACAACCTTGGCATTCGCGACGGATCGCAGGTCTGGGTCGAAGGTCCCGAGGGTGGCAAGGTCAAGGTGATGGCGATGCTGACCGAAAGGGTCGGTGCCGGCGTGGCCTTCATGCCCTTCCACTTTGGCGGCCATTTCCAGGGCGCGGACCTGAGGGAGAAATACCCGAAAGGCGCCGACCCGTACGTGCTGGGTGAAAGCACCAACACCGCCCAGACCTATGGCTATGATTCAGTGACCCAGATGCAGGAGACCAAAGCGACTCTCTGCAAGATCTGGGCAGCGTAAGGAGGACGACAATGGCTAGAGCAAAGTTTCTCTGCGACGCTGAACGCTGCATCGAGTGCAACGCCTGCGTGACCGCGTGCAAGAACGAACACGAGGTCCCGTGGGGCATCAACCGCCGCCGGGTGGTGACGATCAATGACGGCAAACCGGGTGAACGTTCGATCTCGGTTGCCTGCATGCATTGTTCGGATGCGCCTTGCATGGCGGTGTGCCCGGTCGACTGCTTCTATCAGAACGAAGAAGGCGTCGTCCTGCACTCCAAGGACCTGTGCATCGGCTGCGGCTATTGCTTCTATGCGTGCCCGTTCGGCGCGCCGCAATACCCGCAGGCCGGCAACTTCGGATCGCGCGGCAAGATGGACAAATGTACCTTCTGCGCCGGCGGCCCCGAGGAAACGCACTCGACCGCAGAGTTCGCCAAATACGGCCGCAACCGGATCGCCGAGGGCAAACTGCCCATCTGCGCCGAGATGTGTTCGACCAAGGCCCTGCTTGCCGGTGACGGCGACGTGGTCTCGGCCATCTACCGCGAACGCGTCGTGGCGCGCGGGTTCGGCTCGGGCGCCTGGGGTTGGGGCACGGCCTACGACCAGAAGGACGGCTGAGACCTCAGCCTGACAACACGGGTGACCCGCGCAGGTGGGTCACCCGATTTTGGATTGATACCGAGGTTCCGATGCTGCGCATTTTTCTGGCTTTGACGTTGACACTTGGGATCGCGCACGGCGCGCTTGCACAGGACACGACCGGCACAGACGAACCAACCGATGCCCCGCGCGCGCAGACCGGTGGCGCCACGACGCTCGAGGATATTCTGGCCCGGCAACGCGGCGAGAAGGTCGACAACAGCTATCGCGCACAGAATACCGGGCAAGGCAATGCCGAAGGGTTGCTGGGTCAGTTGGGTACACGCGGTGTGGCTTCGGACAGTGATGTGTATCGCGCCATCCGCTATGGCTCAGCCGATGTCACCGTTTCGACCAAGGGGCCTGCTGCCGGCGTGTTGATCCAGGATGGCGGCATGTGGTGGTGGACTTTCCGCACCGGTCCGCTGCGTGAATACGGAACCTACATTCTGGGCGGGATGCTGGTCGTTCTGCTTCTGTTTTTCCTGATCCGCGGCCGCATCCGCATCGACGGCGAGAAAACAGGCCGCACGGTCACCCGGTTTTCAGGATTTGAAAGGTTCGGGCACTGGCTGTTTGCCGGCTCGTTCCTGATACTTGGATTGACCGGTCTGCTGACGCTCTATGGCCGGGATTTCCTGATCCCACTGTTCGGCAAGGAAGGGTTCGCCACCATCGCGCAAGGCTGCAAGTGGTTGCACAACAATCTGGCCTGGGCCTTCATGCTGGGATTGGTCATCATCACCGTGAACTGGATCGCCCACAACATCCCCAACCGGACCGACCTGAAATGGTTGGCGGCGGGCGGCGGATTGTTCACCAAAGGCAGCCACCCCCCGGCCAAGAAATTCAACGCTGGTCAAAAGATCATTTTCTGGCTGTGCATTCTGCTTGGCGTCTCGATCAGCCTGTCGGGTCTGTCGCTGCTGTTCCCGTTCGAGCTTCCGATGTTCGCCAAGACGTTTTCGATCGCCAACGCGACCGGGTTGCCCCAACTGATGGGCTTGGACCTGCCCACGCAGATGTCTCCGCAGGAAGAGATGCAATATGCCCAGATCTGGCACGTCATGGTCGCCTATGCCTTCATCGCCATCATTCTGGCCCATATCTACCTCGGCTCGGTCGGCATGGAGGGCGCGTTTGACGCCATGGGCACCGGCGAGGTCGAAGAGCAATGGGCGCGCGAGCACCATTCGCTGTGGCTGGAAGAGGTAAAGGCACAGGAGGCCAGCGACGGCGCGGCCTCGCCTGCCGAATAGATGCGCGGGCTGGCTTTGGCGCTGGCCCTGCTGCCGCTGCCGCTGGCGGCGGATTTCTACACGCTCAAGGGCCATGGTGGGCCGATCATGGACATCGCCGCAGCCCCGGACGGGCGCATTGCCACCGCCAGTTTCGACAATTCCGTGGGCCTGTGGTCCGGGCAGCAGCCGGACTGGCTGGAAGGTCACGAAGCTGCCGTGAACGCGGTGGTGTTCAACGGCACCGCGATCTATTCGGCCGGCGACGACTTCACCCTGCGCCGTTGGCCCGGTGGACAGGTCGTAGGTCAGCACAAGGGCAAGGTCGTCGGGCTTGCAGCCTCAAAGACCCTTGTGGCGACTGCCAGTTGGGACGGGACCATCGGCCTGTGGCCAACCGAGGGCGGTGCGGCCAAGCTGCTGGGCCCTACAGGCAGCGGCGTCAATGCGGTGGCCTTCGCGCCGGACGGGCGGTCGCTGTACTCCGCCGGGGTAGACGGCAGCTTGCGGGTCTGGGACGTGACGACCGGGGCCGAATCCGCGCGACTGGTCGAGCATGGTTTCGGCATCAACGAACTGGTCCTGAACGCGCAAGACGGTTGGATCGCATATGGCGCGGTCGATGGCGTAACCCGCATTCTGGACCTGACCACCGGGGCCGAGCGTGATTTCACGTTGGACCGCCGCCCGATCCTTGCGCTCGCCCTCAGCCCGGATCGGTCACTGCTGGCGGTGGGCGATGGTGAGGGCTACATCATGGTCATCGACACGCAGAACTGGCGGATTGCGCAGGATTTCCGGGCAACGCTACGCGGCCCGGTCTGGGCACTGGCCTTTTCCCCCGATGGAGAAAACCTGCACGCAGGCGGGCTGGATCAGGCCATGTACAGCTGGCCGGTGGCCGCGCTGGGGTCACAGGAACGGATGGCCAGCCAAGAGCCGAGTTTCCTGAAGGACCCCGAAGAAATGCAAAACGGAGAACGGCAGTTCGCCCGGAAATGCTCGATCTGCCACAGCCTGACGCCGGACGATCAGCGCCGGGCCGGACCGACCCTGCATGGCGTATTCGGGCGTCAGGCCGGGACACTGCCTGGCTACATCTACTCGGAAACGCTGCAAGGGTCTGATATCATTTGGAACGAACAGACGATAAACGCTCTTTTCGATCAGGGACCGGACCACTACATTCCGGGGTCGAAGATGCCGATGCAGCGGATCGCGCAGGCGCAGGACCGCACCGACCTGATTGAATTTCTGCGCAGCGCGACAGCGCCTGCAGACTAAGCCGGAGGATAAGATGAAAGCCTTTCTTGCAGCTGCCGCCGCAATGGTCGTCATTACCGCCGCCGCACCGATGGTTTTGAAGCAACTCGGACACTCAGCGGCCGAGACACAGACCGGCTCCTCGGTGCGACTAGACTGAATGTCCGAATTCCTGACCACACGAGAGTTGGCGGACCTGCTGCGCATTGGCGAACGCAAGGCCTATGATCTGGCGTCTTCAGGCGAAGTGCCCTGCGTGAAAGCGATGGGCAAACTTCTCTTTCCCCGGGCCGAGGTACTGGCCTGGCTCAATGCGTCGCGTACCGGGCCGGACACGGTCAAACCGCCGCTGCCCGACATCGTGGCTGGCAGCCATGACCCCCTTTTGGATTGGGCGCTCCGCGAAAGCGGCTCGGGGTTGGCTACCTATTACGACGGCTCATTCGACGGGCTGAACCGCCTTGCGCGACGTGACGCACAAGCCGCGGTACTGCACATCCATGAACCGGGCGGGTTCAACGTCAATTCCGTCCGCGGTGCGCTGGGAGAGGCGCCCGTGGTACTGTACGAGGTCGCAAGCCGCCAGCGCGGCCTATTGCTGGCCCCCGAGGTTCAGGGAATTTCCGATTTTGGTGATCTGAAAGGCCGCCGTGTCGTTCTGCGCCAGGACAGTGCCGCCAGTCAGCACTTGTTCGATGCCCAGTTGGAGAGCTGCGGCCTGAGCCGCGCCGATCTTGACGCCCTGCCGACTTGCGCCCGCACCGAAGAGGAACTGGCAATCGCTCTGCATGACCGGAAGGCCGAGGCAGGATTCGGCATCGGAGCCCTGGCGCGACTCTACGGGTTGGGCTTCGTTCCGACCCATTCCGAACGTCTCGACCTCGCCATCTGGCGGCGGTCTTGTTTCGATCCGCCGATGCAGAAACTGCTGACTTTTATGGGAACGGACAATTTCAAGCGTCGCGCAGATGAATTGGGCGGATACGATCTGTCCGGCTTGGGACAGATCCATCACAACGGCGCAAGTGACTGACCGGCCCTATTGCTGCGCGTTCGGAAAGAAGAGCTGCTCTCCGTTCAATTTGTATGCCGCGATCGCTTCCTGACCGTCGTGGCCAGTGAGCCAGTCGATGAACCTTCTTCCCGCGGCCGCCCGGACCCGCGGATGCTTTTCGGGGTTCACGAGGATCACTCCGTATTGATTGAACAGCCGAGGATCGCCTTCGACCAGAACCTCAAGGTTTCCCTTGTTGCCGAACGACAGCCATGTGGCCCTATCGGTCAGGGCATAGGCATCCATGCCCGCAGCCAGGTTGAGCGTTGCACCCATGCCCGACCCGGTCTCGCGGTACCACTCGCCCGAAGACAAGGTCGGGTCCGTTCCGGACAGGCTCCAAAGAGCCTTCTCCGCCTTGTGGGTCCCGCTGTCATCCGCGCGCGACGCGAACGGAGCTTTGGCCTGCGCGATCGCTGCCAACGCGGCCACTGCGTCGTCGCCGCCTTTGATCTTGGCCGGGTCCGATTTCGGCCCCACCAAGACAAAATCGTTGTACATCACGTCCCGCCGCTCGACACCCCAGCCGTCGGCCACGAATTGCTCTTCCGCTGGCTTGGCATGCACCAGCAGAACGTCACCGTCGCCGTTGATCGCGTTTCGGATCGCCTGCCCTGTCCCCACGGCCACAACACGGACATCGATCCCGCTTTCCGCCTCGAACCCCGGGAGGATAAAGTCCAGAAGGCCGGAATTCTGCGTCGATGTCGTGGACTGCACGACAATGAATGGTTCTTCGGCCGCTGCCGGACCGGCCAACAGCCCGCACAGGATCATTGCGCTTTTGATTGCTGCGCGAAACATGGATTGCCTCCGGTTGTTGTTATGTGACCAGCCAGCCCGCCAGATACTGGCGCGATGCCTGACATTGTGGCGCTTCCAGCACCTGTTTGGCGGTGCCATGCTCGACCACGCGCCCGCCCTGCATCATCACGATATCCGCCGCCAGCCGACGGGCTTGCCCGACGTCGTGGGTGACCATCACGATCCGCACCCCCCGGGCCGAGGCGCGCAGGATCATCGCCTCGATCATTTGGGTCGCCGCGGGATCGAGGGCGCTGGTGGGTTCGTCCAGGAACAGGGTCTCGGGGCCAAGCGCAAGCGCGCGAAGGATGGCCAGACGCTGTGCCTCGCCACCCGACAGCGAGCGCGCCGACTGCCGGGCCTTTGTCTCAAGCCCTCCTTCGGCCAGAAGTTCCTGGATCCGGATCTTCCGAGCAGTCCTGCCGAGCCCCAACCGTTTCAAAACAAAGTCCAGATTGGCAGACACCGAGCGGCGCAGCAGAACCGGTTGCTGAAACACCATGGCCTGCCGGGCCATGTGGGCTGCATTCAGAACTCCGCCATCCTGCATAACCTGCCCCGCATCGGCCTTGATCAAACCATGCAGGCAACGCAGCAGCAGGCTTTTGCCAGCACCGTTCGGCCCAAGGATCAAAGTCGGCCCTGGACCATCCATCATCAGCTGCGGAACATCCAGCAACAGCTTGCCATTGCGTTCCACTCGCAGACCATCGGCCTGCAGACAATTGGGCATGTCCGGCATCAGATCACGCATGGCGCAACCCTTCCTGCTCGGTCCGAAGCGTCAATGCGCTGACTGCCGCATTCACGGCCACGGCAATTCCGATCAGGATCGTCCCCAAGGCCAGCGCCAAGGCCAAGTTGCCTTTCGAGGTCTCCAACGCAATCGTCGTCGTCATGACCCGTGTCACGTGGTTGATGTTGCCGCCGACGATAATCACCGCGCCGACTTCGGCGATGGCTCGTCCGAACCCGGCCAGCAATGCAGTCACCAACGCCAGACGCGCATCCCACAACAGCACGGGAACAGACGCCAGCCGAGACACTCCCAACGAGCGCAACTGTTCCGAATATTCCTCGGCCAGCATCTCGATCACCTGCCGTGTCAGCGCCGCGACGATCGGGGTTACCAGCACTGTTTGAGCTATGATCATGGCGGTTGGCGTGTACAAAAGCTCCAGCACGCCCAGCGGGCCCGAACGGGACAGCATCAGGTAGACCAGCAGGCCGACGACAACCGGAGGAAAGCCCATCAGTGCGTTCATCAGAATGATCAACGCGCGCCGTCCGGGAAAGCGGGCCACCGCCAAGGCCGCGCCAACCGGCATCCCGATCACGGCTGAAATCAACACAGCCAGCACCGAAACTTGCAGCGACAGCATCACGATCGCCCAAAGGTCCGGATCCCCGGTCAGGATCAGGTGGCCTGCTTGGCTGAATTGTGATGCAAAATCCTGCATTTCATTCCCGCATTCACCGAATTTCGTAGAGATCGCAAAATCTTACAGGAATAATAGAGGAAACTGCTTCTGAAGACAGTTAAATTCCGACATCCGCAAAAACAAACGCGGCCCACAGGGGGCCGCGCTGAATTGTTGTCATGGTACTGCCAATCAGTTCAGGGCTGCATCCGTGATCTGGCTGGTCCACGCGCCTTCCGGCTTTTTGGTGATCACCGGGTCCGAGCCACCGGCCAGCAGCGTGTTCACCGTGCGCTCGAAATCCGCCGGATCCAACGCGCCGTTCGAACCTGCGGTCAGCTTGGCGATCTCGCCCATCATGCGCTTCTGGTGTTCCTCGGTCTGGGCACCGGTCGCATCGTTCTCCAACACGATTTCAGCGGCTTCGTCCGGGTTCTCCTCGGCGTATTTCCAGCCTTTCATCGAAGCGCGCACAAAGCGTTCCATCTTGTCGACGAAGGCCGGGTCGCTGAGGTTTTCTTCAAGCACGTATAGGCCATCTTCCAGCGTGGCTACGCCCTGGTCTTCATACTTGAAGGTCACCAGCTCGTCGGGGCTGACGCCGGCGTCGATCACCTGCCAGTATTCATTGTAGGTCATGGTGCTGATGCAATCGGCCTGGCGCTGCAGCAGCGGGTCGACGTTGAAGCCCTGCTTCAGAACCTCGACGCCGTTTTCGCTCTTGCCGCCGGTGTCGATGCCCAGCTGGCTCATCCAGCTCATGAACGGGAACTCATTGCCGAAGAACCAGACGCCCAGCGTGCGGTTCTTGAGGTCCTCGGGCGAGGAAATGCCCGCATCCTTCCAGCAGGTCAGCATCATGCCCGAGCTTTTGAACGGCTGTGCAATGTTGACCAGCGGCAGGCCCTTTTCGCGCGCGGCCAGCGCGGCGGGCATCCATTCCACGGTGACGTCAGCGCCACCGCCCGCGATCACCTGCGTGGGCGCGATGTCGGGGCCGCCAGGCAGGATGGTGACGTCCAGCCCTTCTTCTTCGTAAAACCCCTTGTCCTTGGCGACGTAATAGCCCGCGAACTGGGCCTGGGTGACCCACTTCAACTGCAGAGTCACCTCGTCTGCGGCAAAGGCCGATCCGGCCGTCAGGGCCAGGCCCGTGATTGCCCCGCTGATAAACTTCTTCATCTTCATTTCTCCTAGTTGTTGTTGCGCCCCGTTTTCGGGGTCTTTTGAATGATTTATCCCCGCTGCGAGGGGTGCCAGAAGGTCACCAGTTTCTCGATCATGGCGACCAGACCGTAGAACGCTGTCCCGGCCAGCGCCGCGACCACGATTTCCGCCCAGACCATGTCCAGCGACAATTGCCCGACACTGGTCGAGATCCGGAACCCCATGCCCAAAGTGGGCGAGCCGAAGAACTCTGCCACGATAGCGCCGATCAGGGCCAGCGTGGTGGAAATTTTCAACCCGTTGAAAATAAACGGCATGGCCGCGGGCAACCGCAGCTTCAGAAAGCTTTGCCAATAGGTTGCGGCATAGGTCTCCATCAGGTCGCGCTGCATTGCGGTGGCCTCGCGCAGGCCGGCCACCGTGTTCACCAGCATCGGGAAAAAGACCATCACCACGACCACAGCAGCCTTCGAATGCCAGTCGAACCCGAACCACATTACAAGGATCGGCGCGGTACCCACGATCGGCAGCGCGGCCACGAAATTGCCCACCGGCAGCAGGCCCAGGCGCAGGAAATCCCACCGGTCCACGGCGATTGCCATCAGGAAGGCGGCGCCGCATCCGATGATATAGCCGCTGAGCGCGCCCTTGATGATGGTCTGCACGAAATCGGCCCACAGGATCGGCAAGCTGTCCCAGAACCGGTCCCAGATCACCGAAGGCGCCGGCAGGATCACCAGAGGCACATCGAGCCCGCGCACCAGCATTTCCCAAACCCCGATGACGGTCAGGCCGAAGATCAGCGGAGCAAGAATGCGCACCGTCCGCGTGTCGGCATAAGGTCCGCTGGCCAGGCGGGTGTTCAGCCACCAACCGGCCAACCACAAAAGGATTGCAAGACCGACCATCATCATTGCGCCATCCCCATGCGTTTCAACACCGCGCGCTCGATCAGGCCCAACAGGCCCACAAGACAGGCCGCCAGAATGGCCGCGGCAAACAGCGCCGACCAGATCTGCACCGTTTGGCCATAGTAGCTGCCGGCCAGCAGACGCGCGCCCAGCCCCGCCACGGCGCCGGTCGGCAGTTCGCCGACGATGGCCCCCACCAGCGACGCGGCGATCCCGATCTTGAGAGAGGCGAACAGATAGGGCATCGAGGCCGGCAGGCGCAGTTTCCAGAACGCCTGCCCGTTGCTTGCATTATAGGTGCGCAGCAGGTCCAACTGCATCGCGTCAGGGCTGCGCAGGCCCTTGACCATGCCCACGACCACCGGGAAGAAGCTCAGATAGGCCGAGATCACCGCCTTGGGGATGATCCCCTGAATGCCGATCGAATACAGCACCACGATGATCATCGGCGCCAACGCGATGATGGGAATGGTCTGGCTGACGATGGCCCAGGGCATGACCGACAGGTCCATCACCCGGCTGTGCACGATCCCCACCGCCAGCAGGATGCCCAGCCCCGTGCCGATGGCAAAGCCAAGAATCGTCGCGCTGAGCGTCACCCAGCCGTGATAGACCAGCGACCGTTTCGAGGTGATCTTCTTCTGAACCGTGGTCTCCCACAGCTCGATGCCCACCTGATGCGGCGCGGGCAGACGCGGCCGGTCCTGCGCCCAGGTCGCCGGAATGGCAAAGCTGTTGCGCAGCGCCAGGCCGATTTCCCCCATGTCGCGGCGGTCTTTGGCCGAGGGCGGAACCACTTCGGCCCCGGCCCGTTCCTGTTCGGTCAGGACGCCCTTGATGTTCATCGGAATGCAGGCCGCGTACCAGATGACGATGATGGCCAGCAAAACGGTCAGAACGGCAACAAGCTGCTTCATGCGTGCCACTCCATCCGCACCACGGGGACGGTCTCGGGCGGCGTTGCGGCCTCGCTCCCGGTTTCGACAAAACCCTCGCGGCGATAGAACCGTTGCGCGGCGGCATTCGGTTGATGGGCCGTCAGCCACAGAAAGCTACGCCCCTGTTTTGCCCGGTCCAGCAGGCGCTTGCCGATGCCCTGCCCGGTCCGCAGGCAATAGAGCGCGCCGACCTTCTGTGCCGCGGGATCGACCGACATGTAGCAATCGACGGGTTCACCCACGACCCACATCTCGCGGTCCGGGAAGGCCTGCGCGATCAGCGCCTCCAATTCCTGCTGGGGCAGTTCATCCGTCATCCACTCGGTCTGGCGGACCCAGGCCGAGACCACCGCCGCGCAGGCTGGCACATCCGCCTCGGTCGCGCGTCTGATGTCATCCCTGCCCATCACACATCGTCCCCATGCCCGGCGCGCAGCCCTTCGCGCACGCGATGCGCGACCTCGATGAATTCGGGCGTGTCGCGAATGTCCAGCGGCCGTTCCTTGGGCAGAGGGCTGTCGATCACATCGGTAATCCGCCCGGGGCGCGGGCTCATCACCACGATCTTGGTGCTCAGATACACCGCCTCGGGGATCGAGTGGGTGACGAAACCGATCGTCTTGCCGGTGCGCGCCCACAGCGCCAGAAGCTGTTCGTTCAGGTGATCGCGCACGATCTCGTCCAGCGCGCCGAAAGGCTCGTCCATCAACAGGATATCGGCGTCGAAAGCCAGCGCCCGCGCGATGCTGGCCCGTTGCTGCATCCCACCCGATAGCTGCCAGGGGAATTTTGCACCAAACCCTGCTAGATCAACAAGTTCCAGAACGTTCTTTACACGTTCTTCCTGTTCCTGAGCCGAATATCCCATGATCTCGAGCGGCAGTTTGATGTTCTTGGCGATGGTCCGCCACGGGTACAGGCCCGCCGCCTGGAACACATAGCCATAGGCCCGGTTCCGGCGGGCCTCGTCCGGGGTCATGCCGTTGACGGTCAGCGTGCCGCCCGTAGGCGTTTCCAGCGCAGCGACACAGCGCAGGAAGGTCGTTTTTCCGCAGCCCGAAGGGCCGATGAAACTGACGAATTCGCCCTTGTCGACCGCCAGGTTCACGTCCTTGAGGGCGTGCACGGGTCCGTCATTGGTCTGGAAGGTCAGGTCGAGGTTCTTTGCCTCGATCACGGGCTGGGTATTGCTTTCCGATGTCATCCTACTGCCTTGAAGTTTTGGCTTTTTTGCCCGTTCGGTAACCTTCGTGCATCATACCCCCGTCGCCGGGATGCCCGACCGCTCTACCGGGCGCGGGGCGGTCAGCTCTTTCCAGGTGCTCAGCGCCTTGTTCACGGTGGTGTTGGCCTCGCGCGCGACGAATTTGCCATGGCCTTCCTGCGTGCGAATCTCGCCATCATGCACCGCGACCTGTCCACGGGTCAGGGTAAAGCGCGGCAGGCCCTTGACCGCGTGCCCCTCGAACACGTTGTAGTCGATCGCCGACTGCTGCGTCGCCGCGCTGATGGTCTTGGTCTTGTCCGGGTCCCACACCACCAGATCGGCATCTGCGCCCACCAGAACTGCGCCCTTTTTCGGATAGCAATTCAATATCTTGGCGATGTTTGTTGAAGTCACGGCCACGAATTCGTTCGGCGTCAGCCGCCCGGTCGCCACGCCGTGGGTCCACAGCATCGGCATCCGATCCTCCAGGCCGCCCGTCCCGTTCGGAATCTTGGTGAAATCGCCCACGCCGAACCGCTTCTGCTCGGTCGTGAAGGCACAGTGATCGGTGGCCACCACGCTCAGCGAGCCCGACTGAAGCCCCGCCCACAGGCTGTCCTGGTGCTGTTTGTTGCGGAACGGCGGGCTCATCACCCGGCGCGCGGCGTGGTCCCAATCAGGATGCGCATATTCGCTATCGTCCAGCGTCAGGTGCTGGATCAGCGGCTCGCCCCAGACGCGTTTGCCCTGCATCCGAGCCCGGCGGATGGCCTCATGCGCCTCTTCGCACGAGGTGTGCACCACGTAGAGCGGCACCCCGGCCATGTCGGCGATCATGATGGCGCGGTTGGTGGCCTCGCCCTCGACCTGCGGCGGGCGCGAATAGGCATGGGCCTCGGGGCCGGTATTTCCTTCGGCCAATAGCTTGGCCTGCAACTCGGCCACCACGTCGCCATTCTCGGCATGGACCATCGCGATCCCGCCCAGCTCGGCCAGCCGCTTGAACGATGCAAACAGCTCGTCGTCATTGACCATCAGTGCGCCCTTGTAGGCCATGAAATGCTTGAACGTGTTGATGCCGCGCTGCTCGATCACGGTTTTCAGATCGTCGAACACCTGTTCGCCCCACCACGTCACGGCCATGTGGAAAGAATAGTCGCAATTGGCGCGGGTCGATTTGTTGTCCCAGCGTTTGAGCGCATCCAAAAGGCTTTCGCCCGGGTTCGGCAGGGCGAAATCCACCACCATGGTCGTGCCGCCAGCCAACGCCGCGCGGGTGCCGCTTTCGAAGTCATCGCTGGAATAGGTGCCCATGAACGGCATTTCCAGATGCGTGTGCGGGTCGATCCCGCCGGGCATGACATAACAGCCGGTCGCGTCCAGTTGCTCGTCCCCCTTCAGATCCGGCCCGATCTCGGTGATCACGCCGCCTTCGATCTTGACGTCGGCCTTGTAGGTCAGATCCGCAGTGACAACGGTTCCGTTCTTGATGACTGTGCTCATGTTCAACTCCCTGCGGGCGCGTCTGTTGCGCCTCTGTTGGTTTTCGGCGGATTCGGGGGCGCGCGGCCAAGGCTACTCCACGACCTCGGCTGTTTCGACGACCGCGTGGAACAGCACATCCGCCCCGGCGGTTGCCCATTCCTTGCTGATTTCCTCGGCCTCGTTGTGGCTCAGGCCATCCACGCAGGGGCACATCACCATGGCGGTCGGCGCCACGCGGTTGATCCAGCAGGCATCGTGCCCCGCGCCCGAGATGATGTTGGTATGCGAATAGCCCAGCCGCTCGGCCGCGTTGCGCACGGCGGCGACGCAGGTCTCATCGAATTTCACCGGGTCGAACCCGCCGACCTTCTCGAACTCGACCTGCAGGCCCAATTCATCCACGATGTCCTCGGCCGCGACGCGCAGGCGGTTCTCCATGTCCTTGATGACGTCCAACTCGGGCGAGCGGAAATCGACCGTGAACACCACCTTGCCCGGGATCACGTTGCGCGAGTTCGGATAGACGTCGATATGCCCGGCAGCCCCCACGGCATGGGGCGCGTGCGACCAGGCAATCTCGTCCACCTTTTCGAGAATGCGCGCCATCGCCAGCCCGGCATTCTTGCGCATCGGCATCGGGGTCGAGCCGGTATGCGCGTCCTTGCCGGTCACGGTCACCTGGGTCCAGCTGAGGCCCTGCCCATGGGTGACGACGCCGATATCCTTGCCCTCTGCCTCGAGGATCGGGCCCTGTTCGATATGCAGCTCAAAGAAAGCATGCATCTTGCGGGCCCCGACCTCTTCATCGCCGCGCCAGCCGATGCGCTGCAATTCGTCGCCAAATTTCTTGCCCTCGGCATCCTCGCGGTCATAGGCCCAGTCCTGCGTGTGCATCCCCGCGAACACGCCCGAGGCCAGCATGGCGGGGGCGAAGCGCGTGCCCTCTTCGTTGGTCCAATTGGTGGCCACGATCGGGTGTTTGGTCTTGATGCCCAGATCGTTCAGGGTGCGGATGATCTCGAGCGCGCCCAGAACCCCCAGCACCCCGTCGTACTTGCCGCCCGTCGGCTGCGTATCCAGGTGCGAGCCTACATAGACCGGCAGCGCATCGGGGTCCGTGCCGGGGCGCATGGCGAACATGTTGCCCATCTGGTCGAGGCCCATGGTACACCCGGCTTCTTCGCACCATTTCTGGAACAGCGCGCGGCCTTCGGCATCTTCGTCGGTCAGGGTCTGGCGGTTGTTGCCGCCGGCAACGCCCGGACCGATCTCGGCCATCTCCATCAGGGTGTCCCACAACCTGTCGCCATTGATCCTGAGATTCTGCGCCGGAGCTGCCATGTTCGTCTTCCCTGTTGCTTGCGATTAGGCTCGCTTTTGGTGTCTTGATTTGACCATCTGGTCAAACTCACGCTATCACGGGTTCGATATCAGTCAAGAAATTGCATCGCGCCGATGCAAAAATCGGCATATTCAACACCTGCTTGTTCGAAAAAGAGACGCCCTGCATACATGCCCAAAGACCGCGCCCCGACCCGAATTCAGAAAAAGAACCGCGCCGCGATTCTCGAGGCCGCGCTGAACGTGTTTTCGGCCCACGGCTTTCGCGGGGCGACCGTCGATCAGATCGCGGCCGAGGCCGGGCTGAGCAAGCCGAATCTTCTGTATTATTTCCCGTCCAAGGAGGCGATCCACACCGCGCTTCTGTCCGGCCTGCTGGACACCTGGCTGGCGCCGCTGCACGACCTTGATGAAAACGGCGAGCCGATGGAGGAGATCCTCTCGTACATCAAGCGCAAGCTGCAGATGAGCCGCGAGTTGCCGCGCGAAAGCCGCCTTTTCGCGAACGAGTTGGTGCAGGGCGCGCCCCGCATCCATGACGCCCTGTCGAACGATCTGAAGGCGCTGGTCGATCAGAAGGCAGCCGTTCTGACGCACTGGATGGACCAGGGCAAAATCGCCCGCCTCCACCCACATCACCTGATCTTTTCGATCTGGGCGCTGACCCAGCACTATGCGGATTTTGATGTTCAGGTGCGCGCGATCCTGGGCGACGAAGACCCGTTCGAAGGGGCTGCGCCCTTCATCGATACCCTGTATCGAAAACTGCTGACCCCATGAAAAAAGGGCCGCAGCGCGGCCCCTTTTGGTGATCTGACGCCGGTCACTCGGCGGCCTTGGCCATCGGGTTGTTCGGGTGGGTCGTCCAGTTGGCATAGTCCGGCTGAACCACCTTGCCGGTGCGCGGATCGACCTCGCCCGCCGCCATCGGCACCATCGAGATGCAGCCCTCGACCGGGCAGACATCCACGCACAGGTTGCAGGCCACGCATTCCTCGTCGATCACCTCGAACACGCGGTCGGGCGACATGGAAATGGCCTGGTGGCTGGTGTCCTCGCAGGCCGCGTAG
This sequence comes from Ruegeria arenilitoris, assembly GCF_013032855.1. Classification (GTDB taxonomy): domain Bacteria; phylum Pseudomonadota; class Alphaproteobacteria; order Rhodobacterales; family Rhodobacteraceae; genus Ruegeria; species Ruegeria arenilitoris. The sequence continues at coordinate 247,479 of NZ_WQDA01000003.1, read as the reverse complement.
CAGCGGCCGCACTTGATGCACTGATCCTGATCGATCTTGGCCTTGGCGACGTAGTTCAGGTTCAGATACTGCCAGTCGGTCACGTTCGGGACGGCCCGCCCGACGATCTCGGAGACGTTGGAATAGCCCTTCTCGTCCATCCACTGCGACAGGCCCGCCGTCAGTTCGTCGATGATCTTGAACCCATAGGTCATCGCCGCGGTGCATACCTGCACCGTGCCGCAGCCCAGCGCCATGAACTCGGCCGCGTCGCGCCACGTGGTCACCCCGCCGATACCCGAGATCGGCAGGCCTTGGGTCGCCTCGGCGCGGGCGATCTCGGAGACCATCGACAGGGCGATGGGCTTGACCGCCGGGCCGCAATAGCCGCCGTGGCTGCCCTTGCCGTCGATCGAGGGCTCGGGGCTGAACGTGTCCAGATTGACGCTGGTGATCGAGTTGATGGTGTTGATCAGCGACACCGCATCGGCCCCGCCATTCCGCGCCGCAGCCGCCGGCTTGCGAATGTCGGTGATGTTGGGCGTCAGCTTCACGATCACCGGGCGGTCATAGTATTTCTTGCACCAGCGGGTGACCATTTCGATATATTCGGGCACCTGCCCCACGGCCGAGCCCATACCGCGCTCGCTCATCCCATGCGGGCAGCCGAAGTTCAGCTCGATCCCGTCGGCGCCGGTTTCGGCAACACGCGGCAGGATGGCTTTCCACGCCTCCTCCTCGCACGGCACCATGATCGAGGCGATCAGCGCGCGATCCGGGTAATCCGCCTTGACGCGGGCCATCTCCTCGAGGTTCACCTCGAGCGGCCGGTCGGTGATCAGTTCGATGTTGTTGAGGCCCAGCAGACGCCGGTCGGCCCCGTAGATCGCCCCGTACCGGGGGCCATTCACGTTGACCACCGGCGGCCCTTCGGACCCCAGCGTTTTCCACACGACGCCACCCCATCCGGCCTCGAAGGCACGCCGGACATTGTATTCCTTGTCGGTTGGCGGCGCCGAGGCCAGCCAATAGGGGTTGGGGCTTTCGATGCCCAGAAAGTTCGTTTTCAAATCAGCCATTTATCCGGCCTCCCTGATGCGAAGATGCATCTTCGTCTTGTCACACATATTCACGCGCCGACGCCCTGCTCAGGCACTCAGGCTGGCGTGAATGTCCATCGCGGCATCGCGGCCCTCGGCCACAGCGGTCACGGTCAGATCCTCGCCGCCCGCGGCACAGTCTCCGCCGGCCCAGACCCCGGGAACCGAGGTGCGCCCGGTTGCGTCAACGGCGATCTTGTTGCCGTCGAGTTCCAACCCTTCCGGAGCACCATCCAAGGTCTGACCGATCGCCTTCAGAACCTGATCCGCAGGCAGTCGAATGGTTTCGCCCGTGCCGGTCAACGTGCCATCTACGGTGGCAGTATACTCCAATTCGATCTCGGCCGCCGCTCCGTTTCCGTGAATTGCCACCGGCTGAACGTTGCACAGAATTCGGACACCGTGGGATGCCGCCAGATCCTGTTCGTAGCGGCTGGCGCCCATTGCGTCTCGACCGCGGCGATAGGCGATGGTCACATGTTCGGCCCCCAGCAGCTTGGATTTCACCGCGGCATCCACGGCCGTCATTCCACCGCCGATAATCACCACGTTTCGGCCTACCGGCAGTTTTGCCAAATCGGATGCTTGCCGAACATCTGCGATGAAGTCGACAGCGTTCCTGACGCCGTCCTTGTCCGACCCTTGCGCGCGCAAGGCGTTGACGCCTGCAAGGCCGATTGACAGGAAGACTGCGTCGTAGGCCTCCAACAATCCGTCCAACGAGATGGTGTCGCCCAGAACCGAGCCGGTTTCAATCGCGATGCCGCCGATCTTCAGCAGCCAGTCCACCTCGGCCTGGGCAAAGTCATTGGTCGCCTTGTATGCGGCGATCCCGTACTCGTTCAGCCCGCCGGGTTTGGGTTTCGCCTCATGGATCACCACGTCATGGCCCAGCATCGCCAGCCGATGCGCACAGGCCAGCCCCGCCGGCCCTGCCCCGATTACGGCAACGGTCTTGCCAGTGGGGGCCGCGCGTGTGAACGGGTGCACACCGGCCTGCATCAGCGTGTCGGTCGCATACCGCTGCAAGCGCCCGATCTCGACCGGCTTGCCCTCGGCCGTTTCGCGCACGCAGGCTTCCTCGCACAGCGTTTCGGTCGGACACACACGGGCACACATGCCGCCCAGGATGTTCTGATCGAGGATCGTCTTCGCCGCCGACTCCGGTTGTCCTGCTTGAATCTGCCGGATGAACAGCGGAATATCGATATCGGTCGGACAGGCCGTCACGCACGGCGCGTCATAGCAGAAATAACACCGATCGGCGGCCACGGCCGCCTCGTGCGGCGCCAGAGGCGGATGCAGATCGGTGAAATTCGAGGTCAGCTCATCGCTGGAAAGCCGCCCGGCGACGATGCCGGGTGCCATCTGGCCCTGTGCCATCACTCTACTCCCTGTAGATATGTTTGTTATTGAGACCAGCTTGCCACAAACAAAAATTTTATCAATTGGTAAAATTTGCCAAATGGTCAAAAAAGCGAAAACCGGGCCGAATGACCCGGTTTTTTTGGCGGCATTTGCCCGTTTTTCAGGCGAAACCGGCCTCAGACCATGCCGGACAGGTGGCCTGACTTCATCCAGACGCGGGCGCCATCCGGTCCTGCCCGCAATTCGGTGCGCGTTCCGGGCGGCAGACGCAGCCAGTCCCATTGCGCGAATTCCTCGCCTTGTTCGGTGAAACTGCCGTCGATCACGAAAATTTCGGCCCCGCCGAGTGCGTCAATCGGCACGACCTGACCGGACGGCCAACTGCGCATTTCGACCGTTTCATGGTCGTCCTTGAACAGCGGCACATGGTCCGCACCGTTGATCGAGCGGCGCACGGTGGTTCGGTCGTTCGGGTCGAACTGGTGCAGTTTGACCAAGATCGTCGCGCCTTGGCTGGCCGAGGGCGTATGCGACGAGGTCGGCGGGTTGCGGACATAGCTGCCCACCGGGAAATCTCCGGTCTCGTCCTGGAACACGCCGTCCAGAACCAGATATTCCTCGCCCCCGTCATGGGTGTGTGCGGCAAACGCGCTGCCGGGGGCAAAGCGCACGATGGTGGTGGCGCGCGCCACCTCGTCGCCGATCCGGTCCAGCATCTTGCGCTCGACCCCGGCGGCAGGCGAGGCCACCCACTCGGTCTGGTCGAAGTGAACCGCCACCCGCTGGGTGAAATCCGCATTGATCCGCATGTCGCGCTCCTGTCTGGTCTCCTCCATCAACATGGGCGTGCCAGGCCCGATTTCAAACACGCGGTGTCAACGGTTTTGACGCAGGTTCAGCGATGCTGTAGGTCGAAACCAACGGCAAGGGGCGTGCAAAGGCCCCGAACGGAAGGCGCAGATGCAGGCAGACCGGCAGAAATTCAACATCCTGATCATCGGGCAGAACAACCGCCTGCAATACGAAGCCGTCCTGTTCGCCGCCTCGCTGCGCCATTCCGCGCCCGGGTTTTCGGGCCGCCTGTTCGTTGGCGTTCCGCAACCCGGCCCGCGCTGGAGCCAGGACCCGAGCATCCGCAACGACGATGTTCTGAAGGCGCTGAAACAGCTCGATGCCGAGATCCTGCCCTTTTCGTCCGAGGTGTTCGGCGAAAGCTATCCCTACGGCAACAAGATCGAGGCGCTGGCCGCCCTGCCCGAGGGTGAGCCGTTCGTGTTCTTCGACACCGACACGCTGATCACCGGCGACTTGGCCGCGGTGCCGTTCGATTTCGACCGGCCCGGCGCATCGCAGAAGGTCGAGGGCACCTGGCCCAAGCCAACCCTGTACGGGCCCGGGTTCGACGGCATCTGGCGGGCGCTCTATGACCGGTTCGGGCTGGATTTCCAAAGCTCGATCGACCCGACCCAACCGGCGGAATACTGGCGGCGGTATCTGTATTTCAATGCGGGCTATTTCTTCTACAAATGCCCCCGCCAATTCGGCGCGCGGTTTCTGGACTATGCGCGCACGATCCGGGATGAAGAGATCCCCGCCCTGACCGGCCAGAACCTGGACCCGTGGCTGGATCAGGCGGCGCTTCCGCTGGTCGTCCACGCGCTTGGCGGCGGGCGCGATGTTCTGCCCGTGGGCCTGCTGGATGGCTCGGTCAGCTGCCACTATCGCCTGTTCCCGCTGCTCTATGCGCGCGAAAGCGACCGGGTGGTCGAGGTGCTGGAAACCGTCGCCGCGCCCAACAAGGTCAAGAAGGTGCTCAAGAACTATGATCCGCTGAAACGGCTGGTCTATCAGGGCAAGGGCGCCAAGATCCGCGCCATGTTCGACCGGGACAACCTGCCCCAGCGCGAACAGGCCATCCGCAAGGTCATCAAGAACAAGGGGCTGTGGCTGCGCTGACGCGGACATTGTGCCGGGCCCGGCAATCGCCTAGAGATTCTGCGACGCATATTCCCAACAGGAGAGTGACGGATGTCCGACGGCCCCACCTATGGTTTTGACACGCTGCAAATTCACGCGGGCGCCCGCCCTGATCCGGCGACCGGCGCGCGCCAGACCCCGATCTATCAGACCACGGCCTATGTGTTCCGCGATGCCGATCACGCGGCCGCTTTGTTCAACCTGCAAGAGGTCGGCTATATCTATTCGCGCCTAACCAACCCCACGGTGGCAGTTCTGCAGGAACGGGTGGCGACGCTGGAAGGTGGCGTTGGCGCGGTGTGCTGCTCTTCGGGGCACGCGGCGCAGATCATGGCGCTGTTCCCGCTGATGGGGCCGGGCTGCAACGTGGTCGCCTCGACCCGGCTGTATGGCGGGACGGTCACGCAGTTCAGCCAGACCATCAAGCGCTTTGGCTGGACAGCCAAGTTCGTCGATACCGATGATCTGGATGCGGTGAAGGCCGCCATCGACGACGATACCCGCGCGGTGTTCTGCGAATCCATCGCCAATCCGGGCGGCTATGTCACCGATATCCGCGCACTGGCCGATGTGGCCGATGCCGCCGGTATTCCGCTGATCGTCGACAACACCTCGGCCACGCCCTATCTGTGCCGCCCGATCGAGCATGGCGCCACGCTGGTCGTGCATTCGACCACCAAGTACCTGACCGGCAATGGCACGGTGACCGGCGGCTGCATCGTGGATTCGGGCAAGTTCGACTGGTCCGCCAACGACAAGTTTCCCTCGCTCAGCGCGCCGGAGCCTGCCTATCACGGCCTCAAGTTCCACGAAACCTTCGGCCCGCTGGCCTTCACCTTCCACGGTATCGCCGTGGGCCTGCGCGATCTGGGCATGACGATGAACCCGCAGGCGGCGCATTACACGCTGATGGGGATCGAGACTCTGAGCCTGCGCATGCAGCGCCATGTCGAAAACGCCGAGAAGATCGCCGCCTGGCTCGAGAAAGACGACCGCGTGGACTATGTGACCTATGCAGGCCTGCCCTCGTCGCCCTATCACGACCGGGTCAAGAAGCATTACCGCAAAGGCGCAGGGGCCCTGTTCACCTTTGCGGTCAAGGGCGGCTATGACGCCTGCGTCAAGCTGGTGAACGCGCTGGAAATCTTCAGCCACGTCGCCAACCTGGGCGATGCGCGGTCGCTGATCATCCATTCGGCCTCGACCACGCACCGGCAACTGACCCCCGAACAGCAAGAGGCCGCCGGCGCCGGGCCGAACGTAGTACGGGTCTCGATCGGGATCGAGGATGCCGACGATCTGATCGCCGATCTCGATCAGGCGCTGTCCAAGGCCTGCGCCTAGTCCAAAATGCCGGGGCACAGGATCAACGCATTGGGCCAGCCGGTGGGCCTGCCGATTGCGGGGGAGTTCCCGCGCCCGGCCCCACCGCGCGCGCCCATGAAGGGGCGGTTTTGCCGCGTGGTGCCCTTGGATGTGAATGCGGATGCGCCCGGCCTGTTCCGGGCGTTTGCCGCCGATACCGACGGGCGCAACTGGACCTACCTGCCCTACGGCCCGTTCGACTCGCAAGCCGAGTTCGCCGCCTGGTTGGCCCAAACCTGCACGGGGGACGATCCGCTGTTCCACACGGTTCTGGACCAAGACGGACAGCCCGTCGGGATGGCGTCCTACCTGCGTATCGACCGCAATGCGGGCGCGATTGAGGTGGGACACATCCATTTCTCGCCGTTGATGCAGCGCACGCCGGTCGCGACCGAAACGATGTTTCTGATGATGCGCCGCGTGTTCGATGAGTTGGGCTATCGCCGCTACGAATGGAAATGCGATGCGCTGAATGCCCCGTCGCGCCGGGCCGCCGAACGGCTGGGTTTTGTCTTCGAAGGCGAATTTCGGCAAGCCACCCATTACAAGGGGCGCAACCGCGACACGGCGTGGTTTTCGATCGTCGACACGTACTGGCCACGCATCCGGCAGGCGTTCGAAACCTGGCTGTCACCTGAGAATTTCGATGCCACGGGCCAACAGCGGAAACCGCTGACGGCCCGCAGCGAAAGCTGAGGTCACTCGGAAATGTCGAACTCCATCGACACGGTGACCGAAACCGAAACCTCGCCACCGGCGACCGGTACCCCGCCCGAATCGGCCATGGCCATCTCGCGCATCTGGGGCATTGGGCGAATGCCCCCTCCCTGCTCGTTGATCGACACGACTGAACCCAAGGTGACACCGGCGGCCTGAGCCAATTGTTCGGCCTTGGCTGTCGCATCGGCGACGGCTTGGGCGCGCGCCTTCGCTTCAAGCGGCTTGGGATCCTGAACCGTGAAGGTCAAACCACCAAAATCATTCGCACCATCCCGAATGACCGCATCCATGATCTGCCCCAGATCATCCAGATTTCTGACCCGCACGAACACACGGTTCGACGCAACGAAGCCCGTGATCCTCGGTGCTTCGCCATCCGCATTGCCCCGTCCGGACCAGACCGGGGACAGGGACAGATCGCGGGTCTGCAGGTCGCGCGATTCGATCCCCATCTCACTCAGGCGGCTCAGGACGGTGGCAACCGCGTCCGAGGTCGCCTGCATTGCTGCGGAAGCCTGCGCGTCTTGATTTGTCACACCCACCGTGATGGTTGCCATATCCGGCGCGGCCTCGGCTGTTCCGGTTCCGTAAACCTGGATGCGACGTTCTTCCGCATGGGCGGCCACGGCAACTGTCGCCGCCAATACCGCCGCCAAAAAAGCAAATGTCTTCAATGTGATCTCTCCTGTTTTCTGAGATAAAAGATGGGTTGGCAAGCCTTCGCCGGACAAGGGGAGATTTTGCCTTTTCCTTTCCCTCGGCGGGTTCCTGCTTTAATCTCGGTGCGCGGACGCAAGGGCGTTTGCTTTGGTTCAGACAATTACGGCACCCTTGAATAATGAAACCCGCTTTTGCGCTGTCTCTTTCGGATAACGGGATCACTCTGCTGCACTATTCGGATGACGAATGGTTTGGCATCGGCACCGTATCACTGGACGCGCCGGATTTTTCCGAACAGCTGAACGAGCTTCGCGGTCGAGGTTTCGCGCTGGCCAATGACCTGAGCTGTACGGTCGTGATTCCTTCGGACCACGTGCGCCACCTCACGGTCGCCAGCCCAGAAGACTCCGACGTGACACAGGTGGTCGAGGCGGAATTGGCTCAGGCCACGGGCTGTGAGATTGCCGAGTTGATGTATGACCTCCGTGCGGATGGGTCGGATCTTCTGGTCGCTGCCGTGGCGAAAGAGACAGTAGAAGAGGCCCGAGCCTTTGCCAGTCGCTACGGGTTCGTGCCTGTTCGGTTTGCTGCAACATTGGCCCCCGATGCGCCTTGGACAGGTACCGGAGAGTTCGAGTTTTCCGAGCGCGCGACATCCGCCACACTGCCAACTGTGCCACCGGCCGAGGAGATAGCTGTTGTCCCACCGGCCCCGGACGCAGAACCCGTGCCTCAGGCTTCGCAGGCATCGGAACCCGATCCGGCCCCCTCGCCTCAGGCGCATCCGATTGCTGAACCCGCTCAGCCGGACGTATTCGTATCGCCGATAGAAGCGACTGAAACCGCCTCACAGAATTCTGGGGCATCAGATTCCGGCATACCGGTTCGCTACATTGGCGCCGGTGCGGCGGGCGCCGTCGTGCTGGCCGTTGTCGCATTGATCTGGTCGGGGTCAGACGAAACTGGCAGCCCGGTGGCGACTGCGCCGGTTGTCGAAACGGCACCTGCGCCAGTTTCTATCACCGCCCCACCGATGACCGAGACCGAAGGGCTGGCAGGAGTCGCTCCTGAGCCCAAGGACACGCCCGACCCCGAGGCATTGGCCGACGAAGACCTGACGTTTGAAGCCAGCACGCCCCTGGTCGAGCCGGAGACACCCACGCCCCCCGAATTGACGCCGACGGATCAGGCAATCCTGGAAGCATTGAATGTTGCGCCCTCGCCCGTCGAGCAGGTCGAACGCGATCCGGAAAGTGTCGAGGATTTCGAAGAAGCCTCTGGCCTGACGATCACCGCGCCCGATCCGCTGCCGGTGCCAGACCCCGAGGTGCCCGAGGACGTATACCTGTCGTCCGTCGATCACGCGGAGCTGTCGCAGGATGCCGTGGCGCTTCCGGCCGAAGAGAGCTTTGATACCGACGAGCCCGTGGCTACGGTCGGTCTGCCCAATGCCGCGGGCAGTCGTTTTGACCTTGATGACCGTGGCCTTGTCACTCCGACACCCGAGGGGACGTTGAACCCGGACGGCATCCTCGTGTTCCTCGGCCGCCCTTCGTCGGTTCCGCCCCAGGTGCCGGTCAGGTTCGAAACCGACCCGACTGCCACAGACGACGACACAAGGCTGGCTGGTCTGCGTCCGCGCCTGCGCCCGGAAACGCTGGTTGAGAACTTTGAGCGTGGGCAGCTGGGCGGCCGGACGGTGGACGAGCTGGCGGTTATCCGCCCGGAATCCAGGCCGGCGTCGATCCAAGAGCGCGAGGCTGTGGACCGCACGCCCACCGCATTGGCCGTGGTGCGCGTCCCTCGCCCCCGCGTTCGTCCGTCGACCGTGGCCGCTCTGGCGGCCCGAAAAGCAACAACCGGCTCAGCCACTCTGGGGTCGACCGCAGCGGTAGCAAAGGCGGATGACGATGAAGCGGGATCGTTCAAACCCACAACCGTCGCACCCAAGATACCCAGCCGGGCCTCGGTGGCGCGCCAAGCCACGATTGACAATGCTTTGAATCTGCGGCGTCTGAACCTGATCGGCGTTTACGGTACGCCGGCCAATCGGCGTGCCTTGGTCCGGCTACCAAGCGGTCGGTACAAGAAGCTGAAAGTCGGAGATCGGATTGACGGCGGCAAAGTCGTCGCGATTGGCGACAGCGAGCTTCGTTATCAGAAAGGCGGCCGCAACGTCACGTTGAAGATGCCGCGCGGGTAAAGCGCGCCGCGTTTCAGAAAATTGGAACCCGGTAGGCCGGGTTCCAAATTCTGGGTCTTCTTCAGGCGGCAGAAATCTCTCCGGATTCAATCTGTTCGCGCTCGATCGATTCGAACAGAGCCTTGAAATTGCCTTCGCCAAAGCCGTCATCGCCCTTGCGCTGGATGAACTCGAAGAAGATCGGACCAATCACGGTTTTCGAGAAGATCTGCAGCAGGATCTTGGTCTCGCCGCCGTCCACCACGCCTTCACCATCGATCAGGATGCCGTGCTTCTTCATGCGATCCACCGGCTCGTCATGGCCCTTCACGCGGTCGAAGGACATATCATAATAGGCATCGTTGGGACCGGGCATGAACTTCAGCCCTCGTTCGGCGATTGCATCGGTCGAGTCATAGATGTTCTCGCTGCCGACGGCGATGTGCTGGATGCCCTCACCCTTGTACTTCTTCAGGTAGGATACGATCTGACCGGTCTCGCCGCGGTCTTCGTTGATCGGAATCCGGATACGGCCGCAGGGCGAGGTCAATGCACGGCTGAGCAAGCCGGTATATTTGCCCTGGATGTCGAAGAAGCGGATTTCGCGGAAGTTGAACAGATCGCCGTAGAACTTGAACCACTTGTCCATGTTGCCCTTGAAGACATTGTGCGTCAGGTGATCGAGGTAATAGAAACCGACGCCGCGCGGTTTGGACTGCTTCAGCCACTCGAATTCCTGATTGTAGGGCGAGGTTTCGTAATACTGGTCGATGAAATAGATCAGCGACCCGCCGATACCCTTGATCGCGGGCACATCCATGGTCTTGTCGGCCCCATCATAGGGTTCGGCCCCCTTCGACACCGCATGGTCATAGGCCTTTTGCGCATCCACGACACGCCAGCCCATCGACGGGGCACAGGGGCCATGCTCTTCCACGAATTTCGCAGCAAAGCTGTCGGGGTTCGCGTTCAGGATGTAGGTCACATCGCCCTGCTGCCACAGCTCGATCAGCGGTTTGGTCTTGTGGTGCGCAACCTTTTCAAAACCCATCTTGGCGAACAGGTCGCGCAGCTCCTGCGGTTCGGGATGCGCGAATTCAACAAATTCAAACCCATCTGTGCCGGCGGGGTTCTCGGCGCTGATCACGGATTTCGGGGCGTTGTGCGGGAAAGGGCCCATGGCTTGTCCTCTTGAAACAGGAAATTCTTTGCTGATTCAAGAATACGCCTTTTTCAGCGCTGTTTTTGCGCATTCTTTTCATGTAAACTACAGAAGCCTGCGAAAACTCCGCACCAGACCCCGAAAAATGTGAGAATCTCCGCACATGCTGGACGCAACCGATACTCGCCTTCTGGCCGCGCTGCAAAAAGACGCGCACCTGACCGCACATCAGTTGGGCGAAATGCTGAACCTGTCCCCCAGTCAGGCCGGGCGCCGCCGTCAGCGGCTGGAGGCCGAGGGCTATATCACCGGCTACGCAGCTCGGCTTGACCCGCGCAAACTTGGCCTGCAGGTCCAGGGCTTCGTTCAAGTTCACCTCGGCACCCACGGCCCCGAACAATCATCCAGTTTTGCGCGCATGGTGGAAACCCGCCCGGAAATCACCAGCGCCTGGACGATGACTGGCGAGGCAGACTATCTGCTCCATGTCTATTGCGAGGATCTTTCCGCGCTCAACACCTTGCTTCACGAGGTGATACTGCCCCATCCTGCGGTAGCACGGGTGCAAAGCCAGATCGTGATGGACCAGCTGAAACGCGACGCTCCGCTGCCGACCTGACGGCAAGGAAAGGAAGAAAATGAACGAGTTCCTGTACCAGGCTTCGATCTATCTTGCAGCCGCCGTGATCGCCGTCCCCCTGTCGGCGCGACTTGGGCTGGGGTCTGTCCTCGGATATCTTGCCGCCGGCATCGCCATCGGTCCGATCCTTGGGCTCGTGGGCGCGGAAACCAAAGACTTGCAGCATGTCGCGGAATTTGGCGTCGTCATGATGCTGTTCCTGATCGGGCTCGAGCTGGAACCCCGCGCACTTTGGGATATGCGGCACCGGTTGTTGGGGCTTGGTGGACTGCAGATCTCGCTCTCTACGGTCGTGATTGCAGCAGTTACCTTCTACACGGGTCAACCATGGTCAGTTGCCTTGGCCGTGGGGCTGACACTGTCCCTGTCATCAACCGCCATCGTGCTGCAGACGCTGTCGGAAAAGGGCTTGATGCGCACAAACGGCGGGCGATCCACGTTCTCGGTCCTTCTGACTCAGGATATCGCCGTGATTCCGATCCTGGCGTTTCTGCCACTGCTGGCCATGCCGGCCAGCATCTTCATCGAGGATGACGGATCAATCACCCGCGGCGGCGACGGGCACGGCGACGCGCACCATACGTTGTCATTGGTCGATGGCCTGCCCGGATGGGCGGTGACGCTGGTGACATTGGGTGCGATCGCATTCGTGATCGTGGTAGGCGTCTACCTGACCCGTCCCTTGTTCCGGTTCATCCACACCACCCGCCTGCGCGAGATGTACACGGCGTTGGCCCTGATGATCGTAGTAGGGATCTCGTTCCTGATGACGCTGGTGGGCCTGTCCCCGGCGTTGGGCGCCTTCCTCGCTGGCGTCGTCCTGGCCAGTTCCGAGTTCCGGCACGAGATGGAAAGCGACCTTGAGCCGTTCAAGGGATTGCTGCTGGGCCTGTTCTTCATCACGGTCGGGGCCGGGATCGACGTCGGGTACTTTTTCAACGACCCGTTCGACCTGATCGGACTGGCCCTGCTGGTGATCCTGGTCAAGGGCCTGATCCTGTATGCCGTTGGTCGTGCATTCAAGTTGCGCGGCCGCGACCATTGGCTGTTCACGCTGGGTTTGGCTCAGGCGGGTGAGTTCGGCTTCGTGCTGCTGGCCTTTTCGACCAAGCAGAATGTCATTCCCCCGGCCCTGTCGCAGAAGCTGTTGATGATCATTGCCCTGACCATGCTGATCACACCGCTTCTGTTCATCATCTATGACTACCTTTCGCGCCACATCCGCGACAACTCACCCGAGATTGAACCCGAGGAAATAGACGAAAAAGGTCCCGTCATCATTGCGGGAATTGGGCGGTTCGGACAGATCGTCAACCGGCTGGTGCGCGCCAGCGGGTTCAAGACGGTGGTGCTGGACCACAATATCGAAACGATCCAGCTGATGCGTCGGTTCGGCGTCAAAGGATTCTTGGGTGATCCGACGCGTCCCGAATTGCTGCGGGCTGCGGGCCTTGAAAAGGCTTCCGTTTTGGTGGCCGCGATGGACAACCGCAAGGAAGTGACCCGATTGGTCGGCTACGCCCGCCGGCAGCGGCCCGACCTTCACATCGTCGCCCGCGCGCATGACCGGACCCATGTGTACGAGCTGTATCAGGCCGGCGCTGATGACATCGTGCGTGAGCTGTTCGACAGCTCTCTGCGGGCCGGGCGTTATGTGCTGGAGAACATTGGTCTGAGCGAGTACGAGGCCGCGCAAGCACAGCAGACCTTCTATCACCACGATCGGCAGGCAATTCGCGAATTGGCTGAACTCTGGGTTCCCGGCATGCCGACGGCCGAGAACAAAAAGTACATCGAACGCGCGCGCGAGTTGGAGAAGGACCTCGAGACCGCCCTGCTGGAACTGGCCGAAAAGAACGAAAAGAAGTCAGCCTGACCCGGGGATCTCCCGGGTCAGCCGAGCTCAACCGTCCGACACACCGGCTTCGGCAAAAGTGGCCATACCCGAATGGCAAGCGACGGCGCTTTTCAGGATGTTGATGGCCAGCGCAGCCCCCGACCCTTCGCCCAGCCGCAGCCCGAGGCTCAGCAAGGGTGCTTTGTCCAGCTTGGTCAGCATGGCCGCGTGCGCACCTTCCGCACTCTGATGGCCGGCAACGGCATGGTCCAGCGCTCCCGGCGCCAGACGATCGAGACAAGCAGCAGCCGCGGTGCAGATGAACCCATCCAGAATGACCGGGATGCGCAGAATTCGAGCGGCTGCAATGGCCCCTGCCATGGCCGCGATCTCGCGCCCTCCCAAACACAGCAGGATCTCAAGCCCGTCGTCCGATGCTCCGTGCAGCGCAACACCTTCGGCAACGACGCGCGTCTTGTTGGCAAGGCCCGCATCGTCCACACCGGTTCCACGCCCAGTCCAATCAGCGGCATCTCCGCCGAACAACGCGCAGGCGATGGCCGCGGCAGGGGTGGTGTTGCCAATGCCCATTTCGCCCACGACCAGAAGGTCTGCGGTGGGGTCAACGGCGTTCCAGCCGGTCTGCAAAGCGGTCAGAAGCTCGTCCTCGGACATTGCCGGGGCCATTGTGAAGTCGGCCGTCGGCCGATCCAGGTCCAGCGCGTGTACCGTCATCTTGGCCCCGGCCGCTTTGGCCAATTGGTTGATGGCCGCGCCTCCGTGCTCGAAGTTCATGACCATCTGAACCGTAACCTCGGGCGGAAAGGCCGAGACCCCCTGCGCCGTCACGCCGTGATTGCCGGCAAATACAATCACCTGAGGTGCCTCGATCTGTGGCCGGGCATCCCCACGCCAACCGGCATACCAGATCGCCAGATCCTCGAGCCGGCCCAACGCACCCGGCGGCTTGGTCAGCTGTCCGTTGCGGTCGGCAGCCCCTTGCCTTGCGGCCTCATCCGGCCCCGGAGCATTGCGCAGGGCGTCGCGGAAGGTATTCAGATCATTGAGTTCAGGCAGCATTCAAAGCCTCGTTGCATCGGAGTGGTCCTGCGTGTTTAACCGAAGCAGGCAAAGCAACAACCCCTCGAAAGGCGCGCAAGTGCACAAAAACGACACTCGAACCTTTTCGCCATGGGACGTGCCGCTGGTTCTGGTTCTTTTGACGCGGCTGCCATTGCCCGTGCTGCCCAAATCGCTCTTCGAGCGACAGTCCAAAGCCGCTTGGGCCTTTCCTGCGGCCGGGCTGGTTGTTGGCGGCTTGGGCTGTGCCGTAGGCTGGTCTGCGATGGCCGTGGGCCTTTCCGGGACAGTCAGCGCAGTCCTTGCTGTCGCCGTTCTGATCGCAGCGACCGGAGCCATGCACGAGGACGGGCTGGCCGACACCGCAGACGGGCTGTGGGGCGGATATACACCCGAACGCAGACTCGAGATCATGAAGGACAGCCATATCGGCACCTACGGAGTGTTGGCCTTGTTGGTCATTCAACTGCTCAGGATCTCGGCGGTCGCAACACTACTGGCGGCAGGAAGTCCGGCCGGAATTCTAGCGGCGGCTGTGTTTTCCCGTGCGCTGATGCCACCATTGATGGCGGGCCTACCGAACGCCCGCGGCAGCGGGCTGAGCCATAGCGTCGGCGCTCCTCCGCCTTTGTCGGTTGCAGCCGGTTTTGGGCTGGCTTTCGTTTTCTCTCTGGCTCTTCTGGGCTGGACCGCCCTTCTGCCCGTCGCCTGTGCGGTAACTGCAACCGTGGGTCTGGCAATCATAGCCAAAGCCAAGATTGGCGGTCAGACCGGTGATATCCTGGGGGCTTCTCAACAGCTGTCCGAGGTTGCTTTCCTGCTGGCCGTTGCAGCCCTGCTCTAGCCGACACCGCCGGTTTTGATCCGCAGTGTCTCACCGCAATGTTTGCAGTGTACTGCATCCGGGTCGTGCCGAAACAGGCCGCAGTTGGGACATTTGTGGCGTACTTTCTGTGGCATGAAAATGGCCTGAGCCAGCCGCACGAACAGCGCCACACCAACCACCATTATGAAGACGGAAAACAGCTTGCCGCCCGGAGAGTTCAGTGTGATGTCGCCGAAACCCGTCGTGGTCAGTGTCGCCATCGTGAAATACAGCGCATCGATATACGGGTTCTGGCTATCCTGAGGGATATAGAAAACCAGTACGGCGGTGGATGTCGCGAAAATGAACACCAACAGGTTCACGGCCGCGATGACCGCATCCTCGTGGGTTCGGAAAAACTCACTGTCGCGACGCAGATCATGCAACAGGTGATAGGAATGGATCAGCCGCAGCGCGCGCAAAATCCGCAGGAACGCAAGGCTGCCGGTCAGGAAAGGGTCAAGGATCAGCGAGGCGATCACGACCAGATCCGCAAGCGTGTAGATTTTGAACAGCAGCTTCTTGCGGTCTTTCGCAATCCACATCCGAGCCGAGAAATCCAGGAGTATGATCAGCCCCACCGCCCAGCTGACTGCAATCAATCCGGGGCCGTGCGGAATGTTCGCCGTCGCCACGAAAAACACGATCGAGGCAAGGTCGAACAGGATCAGACAGTACCGGAACCAGACCGAAACCGCCCCTCTGCCGATATAGAGTGCCTTGACCGTCTGCTTCATGACTGACCCGTACACGGTTCCAATGACTGAGAAATTAGCGGGAAAGGCGGCGCGAACCAAGCGATCGGGCATGAAAAAGGCCGCTCTGAAACCAGAGCGGCCCTTTGGTGTTGCTTCAAAGCCCGATCAGGCCGCGCGCGAGGTCAGGACTTCGTCCACTTGCTTGGCCGCTGCGATTTCGTCCGAACCGGACACGGCCGCAACTTCGCGCGTCAGACGCTCAAGCGCGGCTTCATAGAGCTGACGTTCGGAATAGCTCTGCTCGCGCTGGTCGTCCGTGCGGTGCAGGTCACGCACCACCTCGGCGATCGAGATCAGGTCACCCGAGTTGATCTTCTGTTCGTATTCCTGCGCCCGGCGCGACCACATGGCACGCTTTACCTTGGCTTTGCCCTTCAGCGTCTTCATCGCCTGGCTGATCACATCGGGCGAGCTCAGCGAACGCAGGCCGGATTCAGTGATCTTGTTGGTCGGCACCCGCAGGGTCATCTTGTCTTTCTCGAATGAGATGACGAACAGCTCGAGCGAGTATCCAGCGACTTCCTGTTCTTCAATCGATATGATTTGCCCGACCCCATGTGCAGGGTAGACAACATAGTCGTTCGGACGGAACTCAAGCTTCTTCGACTTTGTCATGCACGTGTTTCCTTGGTTGCAGAGCGGGAAAAAAGCGACAAAAAACCTAACCGGGGTCACCCGCGACCCCTGTCAGGCTGATTACATGTCAAAAACTCAGAACTCCAAAGTGAGCATACTTACGGAGTCGTCCCCATCTCGATCATCATTTGCCTTAAGAGTATATCACAAAATTACGACACCTGAAAGCGGACGGGGCCTTCGGATCGGAATCTGTGACGGTTTTCAGCGCATTAGGGCCAAAACTTACGGCGGTCTTTCGGGTTTTGCGACCCGAATCGCTCAGCCGCCTTCGCCCGGGGTTTCGGAGAAGTATTTCTCCATCTTGCCCTCTTCACCGTCGCGCTCCTCGGCGCCCGGAAGCGGGTCTTTCTTGGTTACGATAACCGGCCATTGTTCGGCATATTTGCGGTTGAATTCGACCCACTGCTCCATCCCCGGTTCGGTATCCGGGCGAATGGCGTCCGCCGGGCATTCCGGCTCGCACACGCCGCAATCGATGCATTCATCCGGATGGATGACCAGGGTATTTTCACCTTCATAGAAGCAATCCACCGGGCATACCTCGACGCAGTCGGTGTATTTGCAGGCGATACAGTTCTCGGTGACAACGTAGGTCATGGTCCAATTCCCGTCAGAGGTTTGGGCGACTAGCTAATTCAGTCTGCCCCCATCTTCAAGAGAAGATCAGCCCTTGGGGGTGCGAGAAAGATCAAGCGCGCGCCGATCCTTCTTGGTCGGACGACCTTTTCCTTCGAAACCCGGATTTTGTGGCGGATTATCCTTCTCTTCAGTCAAATCCGTGTACAGCGTCCGCGCCTCGGTCGCCGGGCCGCGTCGCGCGCCCAGGATTTCGACCTGAACCACGCGAATAACCCGCCCCTGAGCGAAAGTCAGAACATCACCGGGCCCGACGGTTTGCGCCGGCTTCTGGGCCCGGTCGCCGTTGATGCGCACATGCCCGCCGCTGACCTGTTTGGCGGCCAGGCTGCGGGTCTTGAAAAACCGCGCATGCCACAGCCACTTGTCGATCCGCAGCTTGGCCGGTGCGTCGGCCATCAGCGATCAGTTGCCGTCCTTCAGACCCATCAGCGCAGCGGCAAACGGGTTGTCGGGATCAATCGCCTTTTCCTTTTTGGGCGGCCGGGACGAGAAGGTCTTGGCCCCTTGCGGCTTGCCACCCTTTTTGCCCTGCGGCTTGCCGCGACCATCCCGAGGCTTCCCGCCCGGTTTGCCCCGACCCTGCCGTTGGTCACCACGTGGCCCCCGGTTGGCCTGACGACCCCAGGTAAAGGTGTAGAACACCTCGACTTCGGGTTCGTCCGATGCCGGGTCTGCGGCCGTGGCCTCGGCTTCAACCTCAGTGCTGTCGGTAGCCTCGGCTGGCGCCTCGGCGGCGACGGCCACATCCGACTGCGCCTCTGCTTCGGCGGTCTCGGTCGGAGCTTCGGCAGTTGCCGCCGGTGGTTGCTCGGTCGGCTGAGCCGGCTTGATCTTGGTCCGTTCACCGCGCTCGGCCTTGTAGCCCAGCCCCTGCATCAGGTCGGCGAACTGTTCCAGCGTCATGCCGGTGATCGACAACATGTCCGCCTTGGCTTCGAAACCGCCCCGGCTGTCTTCGGCGCGCAGCATGTCGGCCAGACGCTCCAACATGTCGATACGGATCGAACGCTCGCCCGCATTGCGGTAGCCGCACATGGTGTCATAGCCCTCGGGCGCGCCCTTGGCGACGGGCACCGTCACCAAGCCCGGCGGCGGCGCTTCGGGAAACTCCTGAAGTCCATTTGCCAGGGCCCACAACACCAGACGCAGGCGCGTCGGGGCAGGTTTCAGCAAGAGTGGCATGAAGATGGTGAACTGGCCGAACCGGATGCCGTGCTTGCGCAGCGCGCCACGGGCGTCCTGGTCCAGGTCCTTGACCTCTTGTGCGACTCCGGCGCGTGGCAGGATGCCCAACGCCTCGACCATGCGGAAGGCAAATCCCTTGGCCAGCCCGGTCAATTCTTCGTCGCGCGACAGATTCAGCAGGGGCTCGAACAGCGCCGCGATCTTGCGGTCGATGAAATGTTGCAGGCGGCGCTGCACCTTCTGCTCGACCTCCGGCCCTGCGGCCTCGTCCACGAACACTTCGACCATCGGTTTGAGCGGTTCGGCCCCGGCAACCAGTTTGCCGACGGCATATTCGCCCCACATCAGGCCACCCTGATCGGTAAAATCAATTTCGGTATCGGGCGCATTGTAGAAGCGATCGGCACGCAGATGGAATTGCGGCGCGAGTGCTTGCAGTGAGGCCGATTTGAGCGCTTTCGCCTCGGTTCCCTGCGCGCTTTTGTCCGGGATGAACCGGAACCCTTCCAAACGACCGACGAATTCGCCTTCGACGGTCACTTCACCCTTGTCATTCACTTCGGCCAAAAGGGCCTCCTTCTGTTTGAGCCGGCGCAGCAGAACAGATGTACGCCGGTCCACAAATCTTTGCGTCAGACGTTCATGCAAAGCGTCTGACACCCTGTCTTCTACAGCGCGGGTTTCCGCGCGCCAATGGGATTCGTCGCGCACCCAGCCGTTTCGTTGCGCAACATATGTCCACGTGCGAATATATGCCAACCTTTTGGACAGTGCATCAATATCGCCGTCGGTTCTGTCGATCCGGCGGATCTGGCGCGCCAGAAAATCCTCGGGGATCGTGCCGCGTTCGTGCAGATGTCCGAAGATCGATTCGAGCAGGCTGGCATGTTCCGCATGGCTGATGCCTCGAAAATCGGGGATTCGGCAAACATCCCACAACAGGCGGATCGACGGACCATCGCTGGCACGGGCCGCAACCTCGGGCACCTGGGCCAGCGACTTGAGCGCGTTCAGGTCGTCGGCGGGCCGGGCCTTGACTAGGTGTTCGTTGTCCGGGCTGGCCTCGAGCGAGTCGATCAGCGCATCGACCGAGCCGAACCGTAAGGCAGCATTCCGCCAGTTCAGCTTTTTCATCGGCGTGAATCGGCTGTCCATGATGGCCTGCGCCACGCCTTCGTCCAGTGGCGATGCCTCGCCCGTCACGCCAAAGGTGCCATCCGACATGCCGCGCCCGGCGCGCCCGGCGATCTGGGCCAGTTCGTTCGGAGCCAGCGGCCGCATACGCCTGCCATCGAATTTGGACAGGGACGAAAACGCCACATGGTTCACATCGAGGTTCAGACCCATACCGATGGCATCGGTGGCGACCAGATAGTCGACCTCGCCATTCTGGTACAGCGCGACCTGCGCGTTCCGCGTGCGCGGACTGAGCGCGCCCATGACCACGGCCGCCCCACCCTTTTGCCGCCGCAGAAGCTCGGCAATGGCATAGACGTTCTCGACCGAGAACCCGACGATGGCACTGCGCGGGGGCATGCGGCTGATCTTCTTGGACCCGGTGTAGACCAGTTGCGACATCCGCTCGCGCCGGGCGAACTGCGCCTGCGGCACCAGCGCCGCGATCGGGCCGCGCATCGTGTCGGCACCCAGAAAAAGTGTCTCGTGCGTCCCACGCATCCGCAGCAGCCGGTCGGTAAAGACATGACCGCGCTCGGGGTCGGCGCACAGCTGGATTTCGTCGATGGCCACGAAATCGGTGCCCATCCCCTCGGGCATCGCCTCAACCGTGCAGACCCAGTATTGCGTGCGCGGCGGAACGATGCGTTCCTCGCCCGTTACTAAGGCCACCACCGAGGGGCCGCGGATGGCGACGATCTTGTCATAGACCTCGCGCGCAAGCAGCCGCAGCGGCAGGCCGATGACACCGGTCCGATGCCCCAACATGCGTTCGATGGCATAGTGGGTTTTTCCTGTGTTGGTCGGGCCAAGTACGGCCACGATTCGGGATGCCCCGTTCACCTTTGCCCCCTGCCCGGACCTTAAAGCGCCTTGCCCGCAATCTGCGGTTTCAGCCGATTCACGGCATTGGTTACTTCTTCGTGATGGGGATGTATAGCCAGCGCGCGGGAATAGGCGTCATAGGCCTGTTCCGGCTGACCCAACACTTCAAAGATCAGGCCAAGCCCGTAGATGGCTTCGTAATTGTTCGGGTTCAACGCAAGCGCGTGCTCAAGATCGGCGGCCGCCATGCCGAACCGCTCCAGCCCAAAAAACACGGAGGCGCGCACATGCCAACCTTCTGCGAAATCGGGCGCATGGTCTGTCAGTGCCGTCAGATGGTCCAACGCAGCTTCGACATTGCCATCGTCCAGTGCTTCGCGTCCGCGCTCAAGCAGCAGATCAGCCGAGGCAGACCCTGATTGCGACCACAGCGACTGCAGTTGCCGATCCAGACCGGCTGCCTGCTCGGGCGACGCTTCGGAAAGCTGCCGCAGCAGCTCGGCTTCGTCCCGCAAATCGGCCTGCTGCGCAATCCCAGTGGTGGAATACATGACTAGGAGGGCAAATGCCGCAACGGTACCTTTGAGATTGTTGATTGCAATGCTCATAACAATGATCAGTGTAGCGTTGCGACCGCGGATGTCCATTCACGGCGCACTAACAAATGAGGAAGACCATGAGCGACACTCTTGAAAAAGCGGCAGCCGCGCTGAACGAAAAACTGTCGGGTGGCGATTTCGATTCGTCGGCGAAATTCGCCATCGCCGACCTCGGCTCGATCGTGTTGGATGAAAACGGTGCGCGGGTCAGCGACGAGGACGCCGAAGTCACCCTGAGCGCCGACGCGGAAACGTTCGAGCAGATCCTCAGCGGTGAGCTGAACCCCACGGGTGCGTTCATGGCCGGCAAGCTGAGCGTCGACGGCGACATGGGTGTTGCCATGAAGCTTGCCTCGGTGCTGGCCTGATGGATTTGTCGCCGGCCCCGTTCTTTGAAGATGTGGCCGGCGGTCCCGCCGGCGGCGCCGCGCACTGGTTGACCACAAGCGACGGCACACGCATTCGCGTGGGCCACTGGCGCCCCGAAGGTGAGGCGACCGGGACGGTGATGATCTTTCCTGGCCGCACGGAATATATTGAAAAATATGGCAATGCAGCGGGTGAGTTCGTACAACGCGGCTTTGCCGTAGTTGCCGTGGATTGGCGCGGACAGGGTCTGGCTGACAGGTTGCTGGAAGATCCGCGCGTTGGCCATGTGGACAAGTTTACCGACTATCAGCAGGACGTGCGCGAAACGCTGAAACTGGCCGAGCAGCTTGGCCTGCCGAAACCTTGGCACGTGATCGGCCATTCGATGGGCGGCGCGATCGGGATGCGCGCGGTTCTGGAAACCGGCCTGTTTGCCTCTTGTGCCTTCACCGGTCCGATGTGGGGCATTTTCTTCACCCCACTCATGAAACCGCTCAGCCGTCTGACCGCCTATTGGGGGCCGCGGATCGGGCTGGGCGAAAAGACGCCTCCGACCACGTCACTGGAAAGCTATGTTCTGATCCAGCCTTTCGCGGGCAACGCACTGACCCGCGATCCCGGGATGTACCGGATGATGCAGGATCAGTTGAAAGCGCATCCCGAACTGGCCCTGGGTGCGCCGTCGACCATCTGGCTACGCGAGGCACTGGACGAATGCGCCTGGCTGATGGCGCAGACCGCCCCCGACATTCCCTGTCTGACCTATCTTGGCAGCCACGAGCAGATCGTGGACCGCAAGGCGATCCGGGCGCGCATGGCGAACTGGCCCAGCGGACGACTGGTCGAGATCCCCGACGGCGAACACGAGGTGATGATGGAACCGCCCGAGGTCCGCGGCCCGGTGTTCGAGGAGATGGCCGCGCATTTCTCGGCCGCCGCCAACGGGCAGACGCCCGAGCTTGCGATGACGCGCTGACACCTCGGCTGCTTGTGATCCGCGCGCCCTGCGCCTAGATGTGATCCAACGCAGACAATCGAGGTGTTCCATGCACGAGCTTCCCTTCCCCGTCCGAGACGCAAATGCCGGTGGCGGCGCCGACAACCTTGGCAACCTGCCGGAATGGAACCTGGACGATCTGTACAAGGGACAGGACGCGCCGGAACTGACACGCGATCTTGAGTGGCTGGAGCAGGAATGCGCGGCCTTCGCCGCCGACTACGAAGGCAAGCTGGCCGATCTGGATGCGCAGGGCCTGCTGACCTGTGTCCAGCGCAACGAAAAGATCAACGCCGTCGCCGGGCGCATCATGTCCTTTGCCGGGCTGCGTTATTACCAACTGACCACCGATGCCGAGCGCGCCAAGTTCCTGTCGGACATGCAGGAGAAGGTCACGCTGTTCACCACGCCGCTGGTGTTCTTCACGCTCGAGATCAACCGCATCGACGACGACGTGCTGGCCGCTCATTTCAAGGCCAACGCGGACTTGGCCCGGTACGAGCCCGTCTTCCGCCGCATCCGCGCGATGAAGCCCTATCAACTGTCGGACGAGCTGGAGAAATTCCTGCATGATCTGGGGGTGGTCGGCGACGCGTGGGAACGGCTGTTCGACGAAACCATCGCCGGGCTGACCTTTACCGTGAACGGTGAAGAGCTGAACATCGAAGGCACCCTGAACCTGCTGACCGAACAGGACCGGTCCAAACGCGAGGCCGCGGCCCGCGAACTGGCCCGCGTGTTCCAAGACAACGTCAAAACCTTTGCCCGCGTCCACAATACGCAGGCCAAGGAAAAGGAAATCATCGATCGCTGGCGCAAGATGCCGACCCCGCAGACCGCGCGGCACCTGGCGAACGATGTCGAACCCGAAGTGGTCGAAGCCCTGCGCGAGGCGGTGGTGGCCGCCTATCCCAAGCTCAGCCACCGGTATTACGAGCTCAAGCGCAAATGGTTGGGTCTGGATGTGATGCAGGTCTGGGACCGCAACGCGCCGCTGCCGATGGAAGACACCCGCACCGTGTCGTGGGAGGACGCCGAGAAGACCGTGATGGAGGCTTATGCCGCTTTCGATCCCCGCATGGCCGAGATTGCAGCACCGTTCTTTTCGAAAGGCTGGATCGACGCGGCGGTGAAACCGGGCAAGGCTCCGGGCGCCTTCGCGCACCCTACCGTGACCGAGGTGCATCCTTACGTGATGCTCAACTACCTGGGCAAACCGCGCGACGTGATGACGCTTGCGCACGAGTTGGGCCACGGCGTGCATCAGGTGTTGGCCGCCGGTCAGGGCGAGATGCTGTCCTCGACCCCCCTGACGCTGGCCGAAACTGCCAGCGTCTTCGGCGAGATGCTGACCTTCCGCAAGATGCTGGATCAGGCCGAAACGCCCGAGCAGCGCAAGGTTCTGCTGGCCGGCAAGGTCGAGGACATGATCAACACGGTGATCCGCCAGATCGCCTTCTACGACTTTGAATGCAAGCTGCACGCCGCCCGCCGCGAGGGCGAACTGACGCCGGACGACATCAATGCCTTGTGGATGAGCGTTCAGGCCGAAAGCCTTGGCCCGGCGTTTGAATTCATGGACGGGTACGAGACCTTCTGGGCCTATATCCCGCACTTTGTTCATTCGCCCTTCTATGTCTACGCCTATGCTTTCGGCGACGGGTTGGTGAACGCGCTCTACTCGGTCTATGAAAGCGGCGCGGACGGGTTCGAGGAAAAGTATTTCGAGATGCTCCGCGCGGGCGGCTCCAAACACCACAAAGAGCTGCTGGCCCCGTTCGGGCTGGATGCCAGCGACCCGAAATTCTGGGACAAGGGCCTGTCGATGATCTCGGGCATGATCGACGAGTTGGAGGCCCTGGAGGGGTGACAGACCCAACCGACAAGGGGCGTTGGCGGGCCATCAAGGACCGCCTGCGCCCTGTTCTCGCCCGGATCCGCCGCAATGTCCCGCGGGGGCTGCGGTTTGTCGTGGGACTTTTGTTGATCGTCGCAGGCGTCTTCGGCTTCCTTCCTGTTCTGGGGTTTTGGATGATCCCCTTGGGCATCATGGTTGCCGCCATGGACGTCAACCTGCTGCGGCGCTGGTGGCGCCGCCGATAACCCCGTTCCGGCTGTCGCCTAGTTTTTTCTGGTCGTGAGGAACACCGCGAATACGATCAATCCCGCCCCAATCGCAGCCATTGGGGTGATCGGTGCCCCCAGAAAAATTGCCGAATTGACGAAGGTGAACACCACCGAGGCGGCGAACAAAAGGGTCGCGGTCAACGTCGATACACGCGCGGCGGCCTCGTACCAAAGGTAGTAGGCCAACGCAGTCGGGAAAACGCCCAGCAAAACCAAAAACACCAAATCGCTGCCGGATGGCATCCGCAGTGCAAAAACGGACAGCGGAAGCAGAATCACGGCCGAGCACAGGAACACACCAAACAGGAAATTCAGACGCTCGGCCGTCGATTTCGACGCGCGCATGGCCCGACTGCTGGCGATCAGGAACACCGCCCAGCTGACCCCGGCCCCAATTTCCATCATATCCCCCAGAACCGGGTCCCCGCCGCCTTCGAAATCGCGGAAAACCGTAAGAAAGACCCCCAAGATGGCCAGAAGGGTCGCCAGAACATCGGTTTTTCCAACAGGGGTGTCGGCGAAGAAATACAAGAAAACCAGAACAAAGAACGGCGCGGTATTTTCCAACACCATCGCGCTGCCTGCACCGGTGTGTTCAAGCCCGATATGAAACAGAATATAGTTGATGACGGTCGCCAAAACCGCAAGACGGAAGTTCCAATCCCGGAGCTGAACGGAAACCGGCGCATTCATCGCACGCAACATGCCGTAGATGGCCAAAGCAGCTATGAACAGCCTGGTTGTGGCAATTTGCATGCCACCCAGATCTCCGGTCAGGTAGCGCACGATGACGCTGTGCGTGCCCCAAAGAAATGCGGCCATGAACCCAAGAAACAAGCCATTCTGAAAAAGGGAACCGCCGTCTTTGCCGGGCCCCTTCACTTGAGCTGGCTGTCCTTGGAGCCGCGCCGATTGATACCGCCGCGGGCCTTGAAAGCACCATCACGCTCTTGCTGGCAATCCAGGCACAGCTTGACCCCGGGGATCGCCAGTCGGCGCTTTTCGGGGATCGGTTCTTCGCACTCTGCACAATGGGTCAGGCTTTCACCGACCGGACGCTTTTTTGCCTGCATCCGTGCCAGCTCGTCTGAAATCGAAGCCTCGATCTGTTCACTTACAGCGCCGTCGCGCGCCCAGCCTCCGGCCATGGCCCCCTCCTGTTCAGGTGCTCACCAGTTTAGGCGTGGGGCGGCTGATCACGCAAGTCAGAGCGGCGTTGCGCCGTCTAACACTCGGTCGATCATCGCCTGCGTCCCGCGCGAGAATTCGAGCTGACACGGGTATTCGTCGCCCGCGCGAACGGACCGGCAAAACGCCTCGACCTGCAGCTTGTAGTGATCGTCGGCCGGGAAGCGCCGCACCAGAACCTCAAGCCCCGGGCGATGCAGCTCGACCCGGGCCTCGCCAAACACTCGCGCGTTGAACGGCGCGGTCAGGCGGATCAGGCCGCGCTCGCCGTGAAAGACCATTTCTTGATGCGGATGCATTCGGATCGAGACATAGGCCGAATAGGTAAAGCCGGGAAACTGCGCGCGGATTTCGGTGAACGCGTCGATGCCATCCTCCCAGCGGATGGCCGATTGCACGGTGTCCGGTTCCTGCCCCGTCGCAAAACGGGCCGACCCGATGACGTAGACACCGATGTCGCGCAGCCCGCCGCCGCCGGTTTCGGCGCGGTTGCGGATATTGCCTGTGTCCGCGCGGTTGTCGAAGCTGAATGCGCCCGTGACATGCACCAGATCTCCGATGGCGCCTTCGGCGATCAGGTCGCGCACATGCTGCCACTGCGGGTGGTGCACGATCATATAGGCCTCGGCCGCCAGCAGCCCGGTCTGGTCGCGCTTGTGGATCAGAGCGTCGAACTCCTCGGCGCGCATGGTCATCGGCTTTTCACACAGAACGTGCTTGCCAGCGTCCAGCGCTTTCAGACTCCATTCCACATGCAGGTGGTTCGGCAGAGGGATATAGACCGCCTCGATTTCGGGCGAAGCCAGCAGCGCGTCATAGTCGTCAAAGACCGTAAGGTCCGGGCAGAAGTCCTGGAATGGACCGGCTTTCGCCGGATCCGAAGTCGCCAAAGCAGACAAACGCGCGCCCGAGGCCGCATGGATCGCCGGACCCATGAACTGGCGTGCGAATTTCGCCGCCCCCAGAATGCCCCATTGAACCGGATTGTGCATGGTTTCCTCCGTATTTGACCATGTTCCGCGCTGAAATGTTTGCGCCAACATCTGTTGCGCCTTCTGTATCAGCCAAGCGACGCCAAGTCAGGCTTTTCTGTGCGCGGGACACCCGTAATCTGCACATGACAAACGGGAGGGACTAACGTGAGAAGATTTCTGAAATGGCTGGTAGGCCTCACGGCGGCTGTGGTCGTCATCGGGGCCGTGATATTTTTCGTGGTAGTGCCGCCATATGTCGAAAACGCGCGCAACAACGTGATCGACCACGACCCATATCCGGTGTCCGACACTGCCGCGGCTCTGCACGAAACCCTGATCGTGGGCGACCTGCACGCCGATCCGCTGTTGTGGAGCCGCGACCTGACCGAACGCGGAACCCGCGGCCAGGTGGACATTCCCCGGCTGATCGAAGGCAACGTGGCCCTGCAGGTGTTCACCGCCGTGACCAAATCGCCGGCAGGCCAGAATTACGAGGCAAACTCGGCCGAGGCGTTCGACAACATCACCCTGCTGGCCATCGGTCAGCTTTGGCCGCTGCGCACCTGGGACAGCTTGAATGAACGCGCGATTTATCAGGCCGAGAAACTGCATCGGTTCGAGGCCGCCTCAAGCGGACATCTCAAGGTCATCAAGACCCGCGCGGATCTGGATGCGGTGCTCGACGCCCGCGCGCGCGGCGAACAGGTCGTGGGTGGCATTCTGGGGATCGAAGGCGCCCATCCGCTGGAGGGCGATCTGGCCAATCTCGACCCGATATTCGAGGCGGGCCACAGGGTGTTCGGGCTTCAGCATTTCTTTGACAACGAACTGGGCGGCTCGCTTCACGGCACCGGGAACACGGGCCTGACCGAATTCGGGCGGCAGGTGGTGGCCGAATTGGCCAAGCGCCCGGTGGTGATCGACCTGGCCCATTCCAGCCCGCAAGTGGCGCGCGACGTGCTGGCCATGACCGACGAACCGCTGATCGTCAGCCATGGCGGTCTTCACGGGTTCTGCCCGGTCAAGCGCAACTATCCCGATGACCTGATGAAGGAAATCGCGGCGACCGGCGGTGTCATCGGGATGGGATACTGGGCCGACGTCACTTGCGGCGACATCGCCCCGGCGGGGATTGCCAAAATGATCAAGGCAGCCATCGAGACGGTCGGGGAAGATCATGTGGCACTGGGGTCCGACTATGACGGCTCGGTCGAGACCGCATTCGACACGTCGGAACTGGCGGCGCTGACCTCGGCCTTGTTGGACGAAGGCCTGACCGAAGCGCAGATCCGCAAGGTCATGGGCGAAAACATGGTACGGGTATTCCGCCAACAGCTGCAGTAGGACGTGGCGAATAAAAACGGCCCGGGTTTCCCCGGGCCGCTTGTTCATCGGATTGCCGTGATCAGGCGCTGGCCAGCATGCCCTTTTCACGCGCCAACTCACGCATCTTTTTCTGCAGCTTTTCAAAGGCGCGCACCTCGATCTGACGGATGCGTTCGCGGCTGACATTGTACTGCGTACTCAGTTCCTCGAGCGTCACGGGCTGATCCATCAACCGGCGCTGGGTCAGGATGTCCTTTTCGCGGTCGTTCAGGACGTCCAGCGCCTCGGTCAGCAACTCGCGGCGCACCTCAAGCTCTTCGCGGGCCTCATAGTCGCCGGCCTGGTCGGCATCTTCGTCTTCCAGCCAGTCCTGCCACTGCATGGTGCCTTCGCCCTCGGACCCGACCGTGGCGTTCAGCGACGCATCCCCACCCGACATGCGGCGGTTCATGCTGATGACCTCTTCTTCGGTCACGCCCAAGTCATTGGCGATCCGCTTGACATTGTCCGGGTGCAGGTCGCCCTCCTCCAACGCGCCAATCCGTGCTTTCGCCTTGCGCAGGTTGAAGAACAGCTTTTTCTGCGCCGAGGTGGTGCCCAGTTTCACCAGCGACCAGGATCTCAGAATGTATTCCTGGATCGAGGCGCGGATCCACCACATCGCATAGGTCGCCAGACGGAAGCCTTTTTCCGGATCGAACCGCTTGACGGCTTGCATCAGGCCCACATTGGCCTCGGAGATCACCTCGGCCTGCGGCAAACCATAGCCGCGATAGCCCATGGCGATCTTGGCGGCCAGTCGCAGATGCGATGTCACCATCTTGTGCGCCGCTTCGGTGTCCTGCTCTTCGACCCAACGTTTGGCCAGCATGTACTCCTCTTCCGGCTCCAGCAGCGGGAATTTGCGGATTTCCTGCAGATACCGGTTCAGCCCACCTTCTGGCGTAGGCACGGGGAGATTTTTGTAATTTGCCATGTATCACGTCCCTTGGACAAATGTTTACGCCCTTAACATGGATATGGGGCCACGTTCAGGACCATTCAAGAGCAGGTGTTAACAGTCTGGGATTAAGGAACGATAAAGGAAAGCTAAGAAAGTCTTAGTCACGAGACTTTGCAGGTTGTTTCAGAACCGAGATGAGTGCCTCGATATCTTGCGGCAATGCTGCCTCAAAACGCATTTCCTCGCCGGAGACGGGATGTACAAAGCCCAGGACAGCCGCGTGCAGGGCTTGGCGCGGGAACGCACGCACCGCCTCCGCAGCGTCTGCATCAAACGACCGGGCTGACAGTTTGCGCTTGCCGCCATAGACCGGGTCGCCCACCAAGCCGTGGCCCGTATGTGCCATGTGCACCCGGATCTGGTGGGTGCGCCCGGTTTCCAGCCAGCACTCGATCAATGATACCGCGCCGAGTTGTCCGAACACGTCAACGACGCGCGCACGCGTCACGGCATGGCGCCCGCCATGAAAAAGCACCGCCTGTTTCTGCCGGTCGTGCTTGTGCCGGGCCAGTTGCGTTGTGATGCGCATCACGTTGCCGGGCTCAAAACTCACGCCTTTGACACCGCGCAGCCGCGGATCATTGGCATCCGGAACGCCATAGCAGACCGCGCGATAGTAGCGCTCGACGCTGTGCGCCTCGAACTGGGCCGCCAGCCCCTGGTGGGCGGCGTCCGATTTGGCAACCACCAGCAACCCGCTGGTATCCTTGTCGATCCGGTGCACGATGCCCGGCCGCTTGACCCCGCCTACCCCCGACAATTCCTCGCCACAGTGGTGCAGCAGGGCGTTCACCAAAGTGCCGTTGGGCGATCCCGGTGCCGGGTGGACGACCATGCCCGCAGGCTTGTTGATCACGATCAGGTCAGCGTCTTCGTGCACGATGTCCAGCGGAATGTCCTCGGCCCCGATATGGCTCTCGTCCGCTTCGGAGACGGTTATGGACACAACGGCGCCTTCTGGCACTTTGGCTTTGGCGTCGAGCACGACCTTGCCGTCGACCAGAACCGCGCCCTCTTCGATCAGCCGGGCGAGCCGGGTACGCGACAGGCTTTCACCTGCTGGCACATCCCGCGAAAGCGCCTTATCAAGGCGGGGCGGCGGAGCGTCCGCGATAACGAAGTCTATTTGCCGGGTGCCCATGACTGTCCCTTCAGATCCCCAAGAACCGCAGGAAACGCCTCAGTTGCGCCTTCTGCGCCGCATGGTCATGCTGCTGACCGCGGTGATGATTGGCGGGGTTCTAGTGACATTCGCCTTGATTGTCATCCGTCTATCCGACCGGACCCCCACCCTGCCCGATCAGATCGAACTGCCCGACGGTGCAAAGGCCCAAGCCGTGACCATCGGAAACAACTGGTTCGCCGTGGTGACCGATGACAACCGCATCCTGATCTTCGACAAGACCACTGGGAAGCAACGACAGCAGATCTCGCTTGACTAGGCCTGTGGTGCCGCCAGCCTATTCACCCAAGGCCATTCTGAACACGATTTCTGCAGCCTGCTTGAACGCAACGATCTCGTCCGGCGCATCACGACGAAACCTGACTTCGTCCGGGCTCAGCCAGACCGGTTTGAACAGAGTGTCCCGGTCGGGAAAGAATTCAGCCCGAAATCCTTCGTCGGCTTCGGTCAAGTAGGTATCAAGCCATGCCCGTTCCTCGGGTTCCAGAACGTCGTGGCGCCGGAACATGATGGGTTCTTTGGGCACCTGACGACGCAGTTGGCGGCTACGCTTGCGCCCGATGGCTCGCGTGACGACGCCAAAGGCTTCACTTGCTGCACGGGACAGTGTTGGATTGGCAGGCTCACTGGCAACCTCCCCTCCGGGTCGCGACACGCCCAGTTTGTTCAGGAAGTCATCGACGATATTGCCATTCAACATTTCCTCGCGGTCATAGAGTGCCGGCACAACCGTTACACCCGGGAACGCTTTGCGGATTCGCGAAACCGCGCCGGATAAAGAAACCGAGTGAGGTTCGGCCTTGATCTTCGCCAGCCGGTCCCGAATCAAGGCTGAACCGTCGGCTGGCAAACGGCCATTTTTGGCCCGCTGCTTGTAATCCGCCTCAAAGAAATCGGAGTAGCGGCGGCAATAGAATACCACACGCATTTCGCGTGCGGGTATTTCGGTGAAGAGCTGCGCAAGCCGTTCCAGATCGGCCGAATAGAACATTTCCGACGACATCAGGCAGGCCTTGCTGCCATGTGCCTCGTACTCGCGCGCAACGGCCTCACGGTACTTGTCCATTGGTTCTGCGGACTGGTTCATGTGGAACGCCAACAGATTATGGCTGACCTTGGGGCGATCGTCCCCTTCCGGTCTGCGACGTCCGGCCTCCATGTATCTGAGCCCGGAATCCGACAAGGCCGACGCATTGTTGCGCAGATAGGACTGCAATGCCGTCGTCCCTGTCTTCGGCATCCCCAAATGCAACCACAGCATCAGGTTGCGCCTCGTGTAACGGTGTCGGCCTGCGCGGTCATCTGATGCATCAACTCCTGCATCTCGGACGTGCCCAGCAGTTCCGATATCTGTTTGCGGTGCAATTCGCAGGACTGGCGGTGCAGCCGGGCCGTTTCGGGGTCCGACATCAGGTCGTCGAAACAGTCCCGCTTGCGCGCGGCAATCGCATCGACCGATGTCTCGACCACCGCATTCTGGTTCATGATGTTCCAGTATTCCAGGCCTAGGCTGTCGCCCGTGTGATGAGCCCGTCCCCGCACTTTCTTGACCAAGTAGCTCTCGCAGGACTTCAGAGCGTAGTGGTTGAGCTGCACAAGGTCATACCCGACCGAGTCCCGCGCCGACCGCCAACTGCTTGTAAAATAACGCTCGGGCATTCGCTGGCCCGAACCATTGTACCAATGGCAGTCTTCCATGCGGTCGACCGTCGGACGTTTGGGGCGGTGAACACCGATCACATCCCACAAGTGCCGCTGGAACATCGTCTTCAATCCCCATGCCTGCGCCGGTCTGGGTTTGCGCTCGGGGGCAGCACGGCGGAATTGGTCGGACAGGAACCTGTCTTCGTATTGAACCACTCCGGCATTGCCGAACAAGCGCCATGTCATTGAAATCATCTTGGCATCCGGCACGGCATCAACCAATGATTTCAGCGTTTTGTCACCCGTCTTTACATTGATCTGCTCGTCGGCGTCGATCACGATCACCCAGTCTTCAGGCCCCGCGATGTCCATCTGCAAAAAGCGTTTGTACGCACGTTTCTGAGGGCTTGTTGCGCGGCGGGAATTGTTGTCCACATGGATCAGAACCCCGCGCTGGTCCAGCCGCTCGAGCAGCGCATCCGTCCCGTCCGTGCAGTCATTCGTCATCACGACCATCTGGTCGATGCCAATAGCCTGATTGTGTGCGACCCATTCCAGAACGAACGGGCCTTCGTTCTTCATCGGGGTAACGCTGACAAAGCGGAGGGGCTGATCGACCATTTTTGCCTCAATTTTTAGTGCCATGCAGGCCGGACGCGGGCACGCAAGACCAATGTTTGCCCGTCAAGGTAATTCCATTGCAGGCGGTGACCAAGCCGAAACCTTGGGCGTGTTTGTACACAGATGACCCTGAATGGTGCTGGATATCGTGAAAGGCCCGCATGTTACCCCTCTGCCCTTTTGAACTGGTTGGAAAACCGTTTGTAGGTTGGGCACAACGCCTTGGCCCGTTGCAGAAACACCTGCGCCCGCTGTTTTTCACCACGCTTCAGGCAAATCTGACCCGCGGCCCCTTGAATGGCGGCGGTGATGTCGTCCAGCTCGGCCGCGTGCAGGATCTGCGCCTCGGCCTGCTCTTCGGCGCCGATGCGCGCCAAGAGTTGCCCCATCGCGAAAACCAGAAACGCGTTGTCAGGGTCACAAGCCAGCGCCTCGGCCATTGTCAACCGCGCCTGTCGTCGGTCACCCGCATCCGCATAAAGCTCGGCAAGACGTTTGTGGTACAGGGGGTTGTCAGGGCACCGCAGAACCACGTCCCGGGCGGCATCAATTGCCGTCTCGACGGCAACCTCGCCCATGCGCCATTGCAGCAACGATGACAGGCTTTCCACAGCGGGGTCCTGTTCTGGCACGTCGTCGATCGCAGTCAGCCCGGCTCGCAAAGCTTGCAGGCGCGGACCGCTGTCCTGCAGCCGCCTGGCGCGCTGGTCCAGGGAAAGATCGGACCAATCAAGCAGGATCATGTCGAAATTGCAGGGCGCCCTCACGATCACCTTGTGCTGGACAAGGTACAGGTTGTTGAACGGCGGAAACCGACGTTGGCGCAACCTTCGCTGCAAGGCCCAATCCACAGGCGGAAACAGTCGAACGGGCAGTTGATCCCGGTACAGCATGCGCGAACCCAAAACCACGACATCGGGTCGCAACGGCTTGGCCCAAAACGCTTTTGCAAAATGACGCCCGGCAGCCCAGCGTTTCTTTCTGGCGCCAAGAATGGCCCCCCGCAACGCGGTCAGAACCGCGTGATCTTCGGGCCAAAGATGCGGGTTTTCCAACCCGTCCCGGGCCAGCTGCTCGCTTTCCTTCCACTTGCCCAGGTAGAACGCGTTCAACGCCTGCAACAGGGGCAGAAAAGCGTTGTCCGCCCCGGCATCGAGGATCGGCTGGCCCAGATCATAAGCCTCTTGGCACCGATCCTGGGCGCACAGATATTGCGCTGCCTTGGCATAGACATGGGCGGCCTCGGACGGGTTCAGAAACGTCTCGGGGCCTTGCGCCACGCGCCGGATTACGTTTTCGTTCGCCTCGTCCAGTTCGGCCTCGGTCAGGACATCGCGGAATACCAGTCTTTGCTGACCCGATATCCGTGCGGCCGCCATGGAAAAGGCCGAGATGAACGGAGCGATCACCTGCTCGGCCCGGGACATCGCGTAAAGCTCGAGAAAGTCGCGCTGCGCTCGGGTCATTCCCGACAGGTCCGCAATGTCGGACATCTGCATCAGGTTCGGGTAACGCTTTTGAAACCGCGCAATCAGCTCGGGCTGGTCCGAGAACATGATCGCGGGCCGGTCCTGCCTCTTGGAAAGATGCATATCGTAGAGTTCTTCCGGCTCGATCTTTGCGGGCCAGGTGGTGTGCTTCCAGGGCAGCGCGTTCAGGATGTCACCGCGCCGGATATGGTAGGCAGAAACGCCCTGCCCCGAAAGCCTTGCATCGGCAAGCTCCATGATGTGCCGGATTTGCGGAGTGAACCCGATACGGTGAATGAACTCGCGGTAGCGCGGGCGGACCGCCTCAATATCCTCCCAAGGAAAGGCAAGAACCTCGAATCCCTCTTCGACCAAGACCGAGCGGCCAGCGGCCAGATGCGCCATCAGCCGATCGGGCGTCGCGTCGCCCAAAAAGCTCCAGACCGGCAGCGCATTTTTCGACAGCCGATCGTGGGTTTTTTGATCCAGAAAGTGAGACTTGATCCATTCGGGATCGAACAGCTCTTCCGGGTTGTCCAGTTCGGGGGCATCGGCCCCCGGTGGAAACCAGTTGACCCGATAATCCGCGTCAAAATCCTCGGCCAGGCGTATGCAGGTCAGCATCATCAGCAGTCGGGCGCCCATGCGGTCCTTGCGCTGGCCGATGAACACGCCCCGTTTGGGCGTCATGACGCGTCCCCTGCCGCCATAGCCCGGCGCATGGCCCGGAACCGCAGGCGGGCGGCCATTACCAGCTTTGGGTGACGTTCTTCGCCCACGGCTTCAATACCGCGCATGTAGATCGGCAGTCTCCGTCGGGCACGCATCATCTTGTAGTACTCGGACGGCTCCAGGGTCCCACGCATCGCCTGCTGCATCACCGGCTTCAAAAGATTGAGTTTCCGCAGCATGGGTGCGGCGAAGTGGTTGGCGAACCAGGTTTTGAGAAGAACGACATTGCCGCCCTGCAGCCGTGTGACCTGTTGCCTGTCCAAGTCAAAGAACGGGTCGTAAAACACATAGGCCCGGGCGGCGGCCTGAACGGTTTCGACAGCGTCACTCAGCGGCAGATCCCAGTCCTGGACACGACCGAATCGATAGCGAGTTTCCCAAGGGACCCGCCGCTCGTCCAATGTGGTCTGAGGATTGAAAGCAATGACGATCGCACCCGGCACCAGTGCTGAGAAGGTCAACGCGGCGAACCCTCCCATGGACGCCCCGGCAAACACGACCTGATCGAACTTGTCAAAAAACCCCTCGCGCGCCTTGTCCTCGAAATAACCGATGATTTCGGGGTCGCGATACCATGCCTTTGTGCGTGCGATCACGCCCAGATGGGACCACCCCTCGTCCCGGAAAAACTTCCAGCCCCACGGCTCGCGGGCAAAGGACAGGTCATTGGCATTTGCAATATTGTCAAAACTGATGACCAGCCGCGCCGGGTCACGCTGGTGGAATAGAACCGAATGGCGGTCGAGCTTTTGCAGAAACCCCGTCCCGTCCCCGCCGGGATAAATCTCGACAAACCAAGGCGGAGGCGGATCGGTCAGAATGCGTTCATAGCCGGTCTTCCGATCCGGGTGATCAGGTTGCAGCTGCGCTTTGGTCAGATCGTCCGCCATGGCCGTCACACCAGATTGTCGGCCAGCCAAGACCGGAACTCCACCCAATCGGGGCGCAACTTGATCTCGGCTATCTTGGCGCGGTGCCAGTCGCAGGCCTGTTCGTGCAATTCACGCAGTTCGGGGTCCGATTTGAGTTCGTCAAGCAACGGTGCTGCACGCTGGGCGATCGGCTGGATCGAGGTGTCCTGAACCTTGTTTGCATTCATGTCCGACCAGTAGGATTGCCCCTGATCCACCTTTACGTGGTTGGTCCGCCCCCGGTCCCGCTTGATAAGAAAGCCATCCAGAGATCGAACGGAATAATGATGGAGCCGTCCGAAGGAATGGTCGAAATTCCGCCAAGCGCGCCAACCGACATTCTCGGCCGGAAACAGATTTCCGCCCGCGTCCGACCATGCGACCTCGGCCTCTTTGCCCTCTTCAATGCCCTTGGGTCTGTGCGGTCCGAACCGAGTGAACTTGCCATTGTTCCGAAACAGCGTTTTCAGACCATATGCGCGACCCGAATGATAGGGAAACTCCTGATCGGCCATGCAAAATGACCGTGTCACGGGCGTGTCGTCAAAACTGATATTGCCCGACGTCCCAAACAACCGCCATGCGAACGAAATGGCGTCCACCGATTGTCCTGCCTTCTGTTCGACGGCATCAATCAAGGCCGCGAAGCTGTTGTCGCCGCATCGAATGTTCCAAAACTCATCGACATCAAGGCACATCAGCCAATCGGCTTCTTTGACCCTAGGATGTCGCCGTGCCCGCCGGAGCATCTGGTGCTGGGGGTTTCCACCCTCAGGCACAGCATTCGGGACGTGGGATGCCAAACCCATCTGCTCAAGCCGTTGTGCAATTCTATCGGTACCGTCCTCACAGTCATTGGTGAAGATCACAAAATGATCGACGCCCAAAGTCCGATGAAACGCGACCCACTCCAGCATGTAGGGGCCTTCGTTTTTCATCGTCGTGAATACGGTAATGGTCTGAGACATTTACGCCTGTTCCCGAACTGCCTTTGACCTTCTTCTTACACAAAGCGCACCAATGCTGCGAGGGTCGAATTCCGTACGGGGGAATGTCTGGGCCCACTGGTGCACCGCTACACGTGTAACCGACCTTCGGACGCAAGCGCCCTAAGCACCACGGAAGCAGACGACAGGTCCCATCTGGAGTCGATTGCCCTCTCAAATAATCCCAGAATTTTGGGTTACGGCGTAAAAGGGACCAGTAAAAACCAAACTAATTCCGCCAGTTGCACCGCAAATCTCTTGCGACCGGCCTCGTTAATCCCAACCCTACTAACGGAAAAACAGCGCACGTCAAAAGCGGCGGACGAGCAGTCTTGTCGAGGGGAGATGGTACCGCCTCCCTGGCTTGAACAGGGGACCTCTGGATCCACAATCCAGCGCTCTAACCAACTGAGCTAAGGCGGCACTCGTGAGGGGCGATTTAACGAACGCGTTCGGGGATTGCAAGAGCCTTAAAGTCGAATTGACCAGCTTTGTTCGATGAGATCGACGCCGAAGGAATGAACCGGTTTGCTGTCGGTCAGGCGCCATCCATACGCTTGGTACAGCTTGCAGGCAGCCCTGTGGCTTTCGTGGGTCCACAACACCATCGACGCATAGCCCGCGGATCGTGCAAAATCCATGCATGTCATCAAAAGCCGCGCCCCAAGTCCCCTGCCCCGCGCGTCGGGTTCCAGCAAAAAAAGCCGCAGTTTGGCGGTAGTTTCATCCTGCGCGACACAGAAAATACTACCAAGGCGCTTTCCGTCACTTTCAACGATCCATCCCCTCTCGCGTTGGGGATCATGCCCGGCGACAAATTCGTCCAGAATACGGGCCACCAGCGGAGCGAAGCTCTCGTCAAATCCTTCATCCCGCGCGTAAAGTGTTCCGTGGCGCTCGACCAGCCAATCGCGGTCATCTTCGCGAAACGGCCGGATCTCAGCATTGTCCCCTTGCAGCATCGGCCACACACTCCGCTTGATTCCCATTGCGTTGCAGGCTAGCAGAAACGCTCAGTCCCCGGAGGCGAGAATGGGCATCAATACCGAACGTGACATCGAAGCGAACCTTCAGATCGGTCCGACCGACCATGGAATGGTACGCCTGTTCATCGAGGCGGGCGAGCTGGAAATCCCCATGGATTTCGACCCGGAAGAAGCCGAGGAAATCGCCGACGAGATCCGCGCCGCAGCACAAGCGGCACGCGCCGTCAAAGGCTGAAATCAAAGCCGCGGATCACGCAGGCCGTGCAACCGTCGCGCGGCGTCCATGGCAAATTTCTGGATCATCTTTTTGCGTCTTGCCCCGGCCAACTTGGTCTCGGGGGACATGCGGATAATCTCGGCGTCATAAGCATCCGCAATGATAAGTCCGGTTTCAGCGGGCAGCAGCTCGGTGGGAAAGTCCGTGTCCACCGCCCAGAAGAAGCGGTCGCACCAATCCAGATAACCCTGCCACTTCGAATCGGACATATAGTCGGCCCGGCTTGACTTGCACTCGATCACCCAAAGCTCGCCCTTTGGCCCCAACCCCATGACGTCAACGCGCAACCCGCGGGTCGGGACGAATTCCTCAATCGAAACAAAGCCGTGCGTCACAAGGTGCCGAGAGACACCCCTGGCCAGTCTTTGTCCGGGCTGAAGTTCAACTGTCATGCGCAGAGTGTGAACAATTAGTGAACAAATTGTCAAGTTGGCAGGTTTTGATCATCATCCCGGATCTGACCCGGCCCGCATGCCCAAGATTTGCCCCTACAATCAACTTCCGCACGACCCAGACCAAAAACTGTTGAGCATGCCCCTTGTGCAACTGAGTGTTGCGCCCTACTTAGGCGCTTGGCGGGTTCTGCCCTTCTCGTGACTGGTAGCATTCCGGTGGCCTTAAGCAATTCCGAGGGAGCTGGCTCTGTTCGGGTCCTGGCCCGTTTACCTGGCGCCCACCTGTACATACAGGTCCTCGGGAATCAAAACCGCACGGTTGCCTGGTGGTCCCGCCGCCTTCTGATCAGGGGATTTCTTGCGGATCGACCCGTGCGAAGGTTTCGTCATCCAGAGCAAAATCATAAAGCCTGCGCCCGTTCCATTGCGGCATATAGCAGTCAAACATCCTGTTTTTTTGATCCGGCAGGCTTGGCACAGTCAAATCTGCCGCTGGCAGGTTGAATCCAAACGTCAACATCTGGGCGTCCGTGTACCGTGCAGATGCCTGCCTGACCGCATGATGCAACAGTACGTGTTCGACATGCCCGTATTCGCCAACTCGGTTGTGAGTGATGACGGTTGTCGGCGCGAACTGCTTCATCAACGCATAGGCGGATCCGGATAACAGTCCAAACAACGGATGGCGGCGCAGTGGCCGGACGATTTCAGGTTCTGGCATGCCATCGCCGGTTGGCATGCGAATAAAACGGCGCAGCCTTGGATAATCACTTTCGACCGCAAAGGGCAGTTGCACCCGGGTGGCACCAATCAGGTCGCACACCTGTTGCATCGCGGCCTCGCGCGTATTGGTGTCTCGACGGTTGGATGCAGGCCGGAAAAAGCTTGCAACGACAACTTCGGCACGCTCCTTGAGATGCGCCAGAAGTGAGCCGGCAAACAGCGTTTCATCATCCTGATGGCACACGCACACGAGAATGCGCTGATGGGCAAGCCCGTCCAGGCTGAGTGCGTTGCGCGCCACGCCCGGACCAGTCTCCAAAAGGCCGAAATTCGCGCTGTGCAGGGTTTCCGGTCCAATCAGGTTGACCGGCCGCGCGCGCCCTTGCTGGACCAAACGGGCCGAGCTTGTCTGCACATGGCCATTTCGGTTGTCTCCCTGAATCAAGTAGCATCTGTCAGCCAGGCCAGACCAGACCGCATCCAGCTCGGCGACCCTGCTGTTCTTCTGCGCATCCAAGTGCAACAGGTCGATCGGGCCGAACGGCCCATCCTGAACCGCATGCTCAAGCCCTTCGATCGCTGGCCTGAGGTAGAACTTCACGCGATCCGGGAAACGGTTTTCGAACCATCGGAATGCGATCGGCACGTAGATGTCGACCGGCGGCCACGAGGCGCGCAAACGCTGCCCAAGGTCGATGCCGATATACTTCAAACCGGGGTTCGAGTGCAGCGCCAACAGACCCGCGTGGCCGCCCGCCACTCCGACCTCGGCAAAGCAATTGCTTTCCTGTGCCAGCCGGTGAAGGGTACGCCGTTTCGGCTCCATCGATGGCGCGAGGTCGGATTTGTGAAAGTTTTCTTGCATGTGTGCATAGCACACGTTTCCATTGATCGCGACTGGCTCGCCTGCTTGTTTCAGCCCGTCCGTAATCGCCTGATTCAAACTTGACAGATCATCCAGAAACGCCGGCGAATTGATGACGTCTTCATAACTTGGCTTGGTCAAGGAAACGGTCTTTCATGGACAATACGATACGCTTGCGCATCAAATGTCAGGGGCAGACCAATTGCAAGCGCCAGGAACCACCTGTCACGACCGGCGCGCTTCAACGCGCACGGGTTCCAACTTGACCGCGACCGGCGTGCCTCCACGCGGGCCTTTGGGCTTTTCGGCCATGCTCATGATCGCATAGGCGAATTGGACGCCTGCAAAGACGATCCCGTTCATGAACCAGATCATGATCAGCGCGATAAAGCCGATGTCGGACCCGGTGATGAGGTGACGCAGGTTGGCCACGTTCAAAAGCAGCAGCACCGCGACAAACACAGCCGAGATCACAAAGCCGAGCGCGACCTGGGTGATGTAAAGACGGATCAGTTTCGGCATGACGCACCTCCTTCACACGACAGGAGTCTAGCGCAATTTTATGCCGGGTAAAATCGCCCGTGGCGCGTCAGAACGCCTCGGGCTTGGCCTCGCGGGCCATGTGATCCAGTACCGCGTTGACGAATTTCGGCTCTTTTCCTTTGGGGAAGAAGGCACGCGCCACGTCGACGAATTCGGTGATGACCACCTTGGGCGGCGTGTCGCTCTGGCTCAGCTCGGCGCCGGCCGCGCGGAACAGTGCCCGCAGGGTCGGGTCGATGCGCGAGATCGGCCACTTGGCCACCAGCGCACGGTCGGTCATCTGGTCGATCGGCGCCTGATAGTTCACAGCATCATCCACCAGCTTGCGAAACAGCGTGCTGTCGCCTTCCAACATCTCGTCGCCCTCGTAGACCGCGCCGAACCGGTGATCCAGAAACTCGTTGACCACCTGCTCGGTCGTCTGGCCCGACTGCTCCATCTGGAACAGCGCCTGCACGGCATACAGCCGCGCGGCGGATTTCATCAGGCGTTTCCGGTTTGCCGGTTTCGGCGTGTCTGTCTGGGTCATGCTGTCGTTGATCCGTTGCTGTCGCCCGCCACAAGGATGGACTCGGACGGCGGCTTGAATCCGACGCCCTTTTTAGAAGCGCCCCACTTACGTCTGAGCGCGATCAGATGCAAGGCCGCAGCCGCCGCGCCGCCGCCTTTGTTCATCTTTTCCGGATTCGCGCGTACTTCGGCCTGCGCGTCATTTTCAACCGTCAGGATGCCGTTGCCGATGCAAAGCCCCTGCAGGCCCAGCAACTGGATCGCGCGGCTCGAGTCGTTGCAGACGGTTTCATAATGCGTGGTCTCGCCCCGGATCACGCAGCCCAGCGCCACATAGCCGTCGAAGTTGCACTGGCGGTCGGCCATGGCAATCGCGGTCGGAATCTCGAGCGCACCGGGCACCTCGACCACCTCGCAGTTGCCGCCGGCGGCCTCGATCTCGGCCTTGGCGCCGCGAACCAGCTCGTCGGCGATGGCGCGATAGAACGGTGCCACGACGATCAGCAGCTTGACCGGGTCGTCGAATTTCGGGGTCGGCAGAACGCCGTGTTTGTCTTGCTCAGCCATGCTCAGTCATCCTTGAGAATCGAGCGGGTCCCGACGATGGACAGGCCAAAGGCGTCCAGACCCAGGTATTTCGTCTGCGGCGAGTCGGTCAGCAACACCAGTTCCTTGATGCCCATCTTGGACAGGATCTGCGCGCCCAGACCGGTTTGCTTGATGGTGCGCGGGCCTTCGTCCTCGGCCGCGTACAGCGAGTTGCGCGGGTTGCGGAACAGGCAGACCACGCCGCGCCCTTCGTCTGCGATCTTTTCCATCGCGCGCGGCAGTTCTTGCGGCGATTTCGGACCAAGACCCAGAATGTCCGAGGCCTCGTGCAGCGCGTGGGTGCGGGTCAGAACGGGCTCGGGCGTGCTGATGTCGCCCTTGATCATCACCACATGTTCGATCCCGTGGGTCTGATCGGTGAAGATCCGCATCTCCCACTCGCCGCCATATTCCGATGTGACCGTTCTGCGCGCGGTCTCGACCACAAGATTGTCATGGCGCGCACGGTACGAGATCAGGTCGCTAATGGTGCCAATCTTTAGCCCATGCTCCTTTGCAAATTCGACCAGATCGGGCAGTCGTGCCATGGTGCCGTCGGGCTTCATGATCTCGCAGATTACGCCCGAGGGGTTCAGCCCGGCCAGGCGCGAAATGTCCACGGCGGCCTCGGTGTGGCCGGCACGCACAAGCACCCCGCCCCGCTTGGCGCGCAGCGGAAAGACATGGCCGGGCGTGGCCAGATGCGCCATGGTGTTCTGCTCGTTGATCGCGGTGGCGATGGTCAGCGCCCGGTCGGCGGCCGAGATCCCGGTGCTGACGCCTTCGCGCGCCTCGATCGAAACGGTAAAGGCGGTTTCGTGCCGCGACGAGTTGTTCACGGCCATCATCGGCAGGCCCAGACGGTCGATCCGCTCGGCCGTCATCGGCAGGCAGATCAGCCCGCGGCCATGGGTGGCCATGAAATTGATCGCTCCGGCATCGGCGAATTCCGCCGGGATCACCAGGTCACCTTCGTTCTCGCGATCCTCGTGATCAACCAGGATATACATCCGGCCTTGGCGCGCCTCTTCGATGATCTCTTCGATCGGGCTGATCGCGTCGCGCAGCTGGGCCTCGACCGGTCCGGGTGTTTCAAAGCTCATGGGGCAGCCTTTCACAGAGCAGGTGTTGCATCGCGGGATAGACCAGCGCGCGCGCAAAGGCCAGTCCGCAAACGAAGTGGGCCGTACCTAACGCGACGCAATTTCTTTGCTGGCGATCACGAAACTTCGGCCAATCGGGCCACATACCGGGCCAGCGTGTCGATTTCCAGATTGACCCGATCTCCGACCTTGGCCGCGCCCCAGGTCGTCACCTCTTTGGTATGAGGAATGAAGTTGATCCCGAAATCGCACCCGTCGACATCGTTGACCGTAAGCGAAGTGCCGTTCAGAGCAACCGAGCCCTTTGGCGCGATGAAGCGCGCCAAATCGTTGGGCGCGCGCAGGGTCACGCGGGTGCTGTCACCTTCTTCGGCCATCGCGACGATCTCTGCGACGCCATCCACGTGTCCCGATACGATATGGCCACCCAATTCGTCACCCACCTTCAAGGCCCGTTCAAGGTTGACCCTTGAGCCCAACTTCCAGCCGTCCAGATTGGTTTTGGAAACGGTCTCGGCGCTGATCTGAACATCGTACCAGTCATCACCCAGCGCGATGACTGTCAGGCAAACCCCGTCGCTGGCGATCGACGCACCAATATCTATGCCGGATGTATCATAGCCTGTCCGGATGCGTGCACGCAGATCGCCCTGCTGCTCCAACTCGATAATTGTGCCGATATCGGTGACGATCCCAGTAAACATTCCGTTAACCCTCTGCGCCTAAGCTGTGCCATGCAATCCACGCCGAGGTAAGGCCAAGTGGCGGGCGGAGCAAGCCCTGCCTTGCCCGGCTGGCCGCAAAAAGGCATAGTTTGTTCAATAAAACACGGGCAACCA
Source organism: Ruegeria arenilitoris (assembly GCF_013032855.1). GTDB lineage: Bacteria > Pseudomonadota > Alphaproteobacteria > Rhodobacterales > Rhodobacteraceae > Ruegeria > Ruegeria arenilitoris. Next base: position 204,364 of record NZ_WQDA01000003.1, on the reverse strand, counting down.
GAATTCGAGCATCTGGCATGAGGCAACCGAAGGACAACTCCGACAGTCGCGTATTCCTGTTTCTGCAGGGGCCGCATGGGCCGTTCTTCAGCGGCCTGGGTCGCATGTTGCGCGCGGCTGGCGCGCAGGTGTGGCGTGTCGGGTTCAACGCCGGGGACCAGGCCTTTTGGTTCGATCGCGCCAGCTATATCCCCTATCGCGGCGGGCTAGAAAACTGGCCGGAAAGCCTGACGAACATCATCCTGTCGCGCGGTGTTACCGACATCGTGCTTTATGGCGATGTTCGCCCGGTGCACGCCGACGCGATCCGTACGGCGCGACACCACGGCATCCGTGTTCATGTGTTCGAGGAAGGGTACCTTCGACCTTGGTGGGTCACCTATGAGCGCAATGGGTCAAACGGACATTCTCGCCTGATGGATCTGGAAATCGCCCAGATGCAACAAGCGTTGCAAAGCTCGGGCGCCAAAACGCCCCCACCCCCGTCACATTGGGGGGATATGCGGCAACACATTTTCTACGGCGCTCTGTACCATTGGTTCGTTCTGTGTGCGAACCGCGGGTACCGGAATTTCCGCCCGCACCGAGAAGTGCCTGTCTCAATGGAATTCAAACTGTATTTCAAACGTTTGGCGCTCATGCCAATCCATCGACTGCAGCGCGTTCTCGCCACTTGGCGTGTAAGGCGCGGCGGGTTCCCGTATCATCTGGTGCTGCTGCAACTGGGGCACGACAGTTCGGTCCAGGCGCATTCGGATTTTTCATGCATGGCCGATTTCATCACCCCGGTGATGGAAGGGTTCGCCAAGGGCGCACCGTCCCACCACCGCCTGGTCATCAAGGAACATCCCCTTGAGAACCAGCGCGAGCCGCTGAGAAGACGCGTCCAAGCACTTGCGCGCGAACTGGGCATCTCGGATCGCGTGCATTACGTGCCCGGGGGAAAGCTGGCGCGACTTCTGGATCACGCGAGCTCGGCCCTGACTATCAATTCCACCGCCGGACAGCAGGCTCTGTGGCGTGGCATCCCTCTGCGTGTCTTTGGAAAGTCGGTCTACCACAAGCCTGAACTGGTCTCGCATCAACCGATTGACGAATTTTTCAGGCACCCGCAAAAACCTGACACGGAGGCCTATCGGGCATACCGCCAATTCCTGTTGGAAACCAGCCAGGTGCCGGGCGGCTATTACTCGCGCGGCGGACGGCGCCAGTTGCTGCGGCGAGTCGCTGACATGATGCTGCAGGCTCGCGACCCTTATCAGGCCGCGCTGACCGGAATCGCGACCATCACGCCACAGTTGAAAATCGTTGAATGACACGGTGCTTCGCTGGCTGGAACTTGAAGTTTGAAACCGCTAGTTTGACCGCAAACCAAAAGACTACATACGAAACTCGAGGTATTTCGGCAGTGCAGCGTTTCCCTACTCGATGGATACGAGGGTTGTCCCTTGTTGCAGCCATTGGCCTACTGACAGCGTGCCAACTGCCCAAGGCAGGGCCGAACAAAACCGAAATTCTGGCGGGCTCGACAGTCAATGGCGGCAACGCCCACGTGGTCGAAGTTGATGACCGGGTGGCCCACGTCACCTCTGCGGTTCCACAGTTTGGCTTTCCCCCTGCCTTCCGGTCAGCACAAAGCGTAACATCCGACACCATTCGTCCCGGCGACGTGCTTGGCCTGACCATCTGGGAAAACGTCGACGACGGTCTGCTGGCTGGTGAAACCGGCCCATCGACCAATCTCGATGAGGTTCAGGTCGACAGCGAAGGTTTTATTTTCGTGCCTTATGCCGGCCGCTTGCGCGCCTCGGGCAACACGCCCGAGCAGCTACGTTCGCTGATTGCGGAAAAGCTGCGCGAGCAGACGCCTGATCCGCAGGTTCAGATCCGCCGCGTGGCGGGTGACGGTGCGACGGTCTCGGTAACCGGTACGATCGGCGCCTCTGGCATCTATCCGATCGAACGCCCGACCCGAACGCTTTCGACGATGCTTGCCAGGGCCGGTGGCGTGGCGGTCGCCCCGGATATTGCGCTGGTCACGTTGATCCGCGGCAATCAGCGTGGCACCGTGTGGTATGACGATCTGTTCCGCAATCCTGAAACCGACATCGCACTGCGCGGCGGTGATCGCATCCTGGTCGAACAGGACACCCGGTCGTATATAGCGCTGGGGGCCACGGGTGGGCAATCCCGGGTCGCCTTCGACAGTCAGGATCTGTCCGCGCTGGAAGCGCTGGCGCAGGTCGGCGGCTTGCAGTCGCTGTCCTCAGATCCCACAGGGATCTTCGTTCTGAGGGACGAACGTGAAGATATCGCACGCAAAGTGCTGGGCCAGCCGAACCTTCAGGGCGAACAACGCGTGATCTACCTGCTGAACCTCACGGCGCCAAACGGTCTGTTTGTAGCACGTGATTTCGTGATCCGCGACGACGACACGATTTACGTGACCGAAGCCCCGTATGCACAGTGGACCAAATCGATTTCGCTGATTGCCGGTGGTCTGACACCCGTTGCAAACGTCGCCACGCTGACCGGAAACTGAGGCATGAAACCCGGCGCCGACACTGCGGACGCCGAGGATCGAACGCGCCTGTATGTCTACAATGGTGGGTTTCTGGCCCAACGCAGGGTCCGACGCATCCTGTCGCTCGCGGGGTTCGACATTCGCGTTGGGCTTCCGCGTTCGGGCGACATGGTGGGCATCTGGGGCGAAAGCCCGACCGCGCACCGCGGAACCCGAGTTGCGAAAGACCGGGATATCCCGCTGTTGCGGGTCGAGGATGCATTCCTACGATCCCTGCTGCCGGGGCGCGATCGCGAGCCGCCGCTGGGCCTGCTTCTGGAACGACGTGCGATGCATTTCGATCCGTCACAGCCTTCGGACCTCGAAACTCTGCTGGCCACGCACCCGCTGGATGACACCGCCCTGCTGGATCGGGCGCGCGGCGCGATCGCACGGCTGAAGGAATCGCATCTGAGCAAGTATTCGGCCTGCGACCCGGATATCGCGCCCCCGGATCCGGGCTATGTACTGGTTGTCGATCAGATACAGGGCGACGCGGCGGTTACGGCAAGTCAGGGCGGACCTGCGCGGTTTCTCGAAATGCTGATCATGGCCCAAGAGGAAAACCCCGGCGCGCGCGTGATCATCAAGACCCACCCAGAAACGCTGCAGGGCCATCGGCGCGGTTTTTTCTCGGAGGATGACGAAACTGACCGTGTCTCCCTGTTGGCGGATCAGATCAGCCCCTGGTCGTTGCTGGAAGGCGCGATTGGGGTCTATACCCTGTCCTCGCAACTGGGGTTTGAGGCCATTCTGGCCGGTCACAAACCTAGGGTTTTTGGGCAACCCTTCTATGCCGGGTGGGGTCTGACGCAGGACGAGATGCCTCTGCCGCGCCGGCAGCGCAATCTGACCCGCGCTCAACTATTCGCTGCCGCCATGATACTGTACCCGACGTGGTACGATCCCTATCGCGACCAGCTGTGTGAGCTGGAAACGGTGCTGGATACGCTTGAGGCCCAAAGCCGCGCCTGGCGACAGGACAGGCACGGCTGGACAGCATCTGGAATGCGCTTGTGGAAACGCAGGCATATTCAGCAAACCTTCGGGAAGTGGAAAAAAGTCCGTTTCGTACCGGAACGGCCCTCGGCATCCGACAGGCCTCATATGGTCTGGGCCAATCGTAATCTGGAAGCCGAAGATGTGGTCCGCGTCGAAGACGGTTTTTTGCGCTCGCGCGGGTTGGGGGCCAACCTTGTGCCCCCGCTTTCACTGGTGACCGACGACCTTGGAATTTACTACGACCCCACCCGACCCAGCCGTCTGGAAGAACTGATCACCGCTCGCGAAGAGTTGCGACCCGATCAGGAGATACGGATACGCCGCCTGGTGACGCAACTCACCGCCGCGGGGCTAAGCAAATACAATACGGGCGGCAGTTGCCCCCCTTTGCCGGACGGGCACCGGATTCTTGTACCTGGCCAGGTAGAGGACGACGCCTCGATCCGGTTGGGCACCAGCACAGTCCGCACAAATCTCGAGTTGCTGAGCACCGTTCGCGCGGCCAATCCCGACGCAGTTCTGATCTACAAGCCGCATCCGGATGTTGAGGCCGGGCTTCGGGACGGTCGAATAGACGCCGAGGGTCTTGCAGATTTGGTCCTCCACGAGGTCGACCCGGCACTGGTTCTGCCAGAGGTCCATGAGGTCTGGACAATGACCTCACTGCTTGGGTTCGAAGCTTTGCTGCGCGGGATAAAGGTCACTACGCTTGGGGCTCCGTTCTACGCCGGCTGGGGTCTGACGACGGACCTTGGATCGGTCCCGGCACGCCGAGGCGCGCGACCGACGGTGCTGGGCCTGGCCTACGCCACGCTCATCGACTATCCACGGTATTTCGATTCAGTTACTCGCGATGCCTGCCCGGCGGAGGTTGTCGCAGAACGTTTGGTGCATGGCCCGATTTCACCTGCTGGGCCGGCAATCCGGCTGCTGGCCAAGCTTCAGGGGGCTTTTGCAACACATGCGAACCTGTGGCGCTAGGGCTCGCCGCTAGCGTACTGGCCGGCGCCAGACATGCAGAACATCGCCACCCAAGTCCCGGGTTTCGACCAGCGCAAAGCGAGGCGCGTCGCCCAGTTCCTCAAGCCCCATGGCGCCAATGGCAGGCAAGCCTTCGGCTCCGATGGCCAAGCCCGCGCTGAAACCGACCAACTCGTCGACCAGATCATTTGCCAGCAGGGACGCAGCCAGAGCCGAGCCCCCCTCGCAGAACACCCGGGTCAGACCGGCCTGCCCCAATTGATGGAGCATATCTGCAGCATCGATCCGGTGATCCTGCAACGCGCAGGATATCAGCCGCGCGCCCAGTCCCTGCCACGCCGCGGCACGCTCGGGGTCGGGCGACGGGCCATGGCAAAGCCAAACGGGGATATCAGACGCGGTTCGGGCCAACTGGCTGAGCAAAGGCAATTCGAGGTGACGTGAAACCACGACACGCACGGGTTGCCGGTCGATACCCAGATCACGAACCGTCAGCGAAGGATCGTCGGCCCGCGCGGTGCCCGCGCCGACCATCACCGCATCGTGCCGCGCACGCATGGCATGCACCGCCCGACGGGCCTCGGGGCCGGTGATCCACTTGCTCTGCCCGGTCTCGGTTGCGATCCGTCCATCAAAGCTGCTGGCAAGTTTCAGCGTCACGAACGGTCGGCCTTGCTCGGTCTTCATGAAAAAGCCCGCGTGATCCATTGCCGCCTGATCGCTCAGAACCCCGGTCGTGACCTCAATCCCGGCATCGCGCAACATGGCAAAACCCTGCCCCGCGACGCGCGGATCGCTGTCCTCGATCGCCGAAACCACGCGGGCCACTCCGGCGTCGATCAAAGCCTGAGCACAAGGTGGCGTCTTGCCGTGATGCGAACAAGGCTCCAGCGAGACATAAGCGGTCGCGCCACGCGCCTGTTCGCTGGCCTGGGCCAGAGCCTCGGTTTCCGCATGAGGGCGACCGCCGGGCTGCGTCCACCCGCGCCCGACGATCCGGCCGTTTTTCACCAGAACGCATCCGACCGCGGGGTTGGGCCAGCAAGATCCTTGTCCGCGCCGCCCCAAGGACAGGGCCAGCGCCATGTATCGCTTGTCTGTTTCGGTCACTCGTCAGTCGATGGCTGCGGCGGGCGCAGTTCGTGGACGAACTCCTCGAAATCATCGGCCGCCTGGAAATTCTTGTATACGCTCGCAAAGCGAACATAGGCGACGGTGTCGATCCGCGCCAGAGCTTCCATGACGATCTCGCCGATCTTGTTGGACGGAATGTCGGTCTCACCCATGCTTTCCAAGCGCCGCACGATGCCCGATATCATCTGGTCGATGCGGTCCGGATCAATCGGGCGCTTCTGCATCGAAATTCGGATTGACCGTTCCAGTTTGTCCCGGTCGAAATCCTCGCGTTTGCCATTTGTCTTGATAACCACGAGGTCGCGCAACTGGACCCGCTCATAGGTGGTGAAACGGCCCCCGCATGCGGGGCAGAACCGACGCCTGCGGATGGCCACGTGATCTTCTGCCGGACGTGAGTCCTTGACCTGAGTATCGATATTTCCGCAAAACGGGCAGCGCATCCGCCGTCTCCTCGTCCCTTGTTCCGCCTCTTTTTGTCAGCGCTGTGGCCGACTTATCCACAACTATAGGGCAGCCGCTAGAGTTTGGGTAGTCGGAAATTTCAACCGCTATATGCAGGGTCACCCAAAATGCGCCGCAACTCGGCGAACATGGGGCGCGGTCCTGTGCTCGAACAGGTAGATACCCTGCCATGTTCCCAAGGCAGGTTGCCCACGTCGGACCGGGATCGAAAGCGAGACCGGCATCATAGCCGCCTTGATATGGGCCGGCATGTCATCGGGCCCTTCATACGTATGTTTCAGATAAGACATCGACGGATGATCTGTGGGCGGAACCAGCCGCGAGAAAAATGCCTGCAGGTCCGTCTGAACCTCGGGATCCGCGTTTTCCTGTATCAAGAGTGAACAGGATGTGTGGCGGACGAACAGCGTCAGCAATCCGTCGGCCCCACTTGAGGATAGCCAGTCACGGATGTCGGAGGTGAACTCGTACAGCCCCTGCCCTCGGGTTTCGATGGTGAATTCGGCCTGCATCAACCGGGTGGCCCTGTTTGCGTCAGTTGAAGAATGGGCGCACGTTGCACCGGGCATTCGCACCTTGGACCGACATGCTGTAGCCCGGTTGAAATCCAGAAACCACTACGCTGGGTTGCTGTGGCACGCCGCCTGTCGGCGGTTTGATCGAAAACTGCACGGCGGTCCGACGCCCGGTTGTCACACTGGGCCCGTAGCCGCGCAAAACGTAAATCCGCTGCTGCCAGCCGGCCCCCAGTTTGCGCCGAGCAAAATCCGCCGCCGCGCACCAATACCCATCAACGTCCTGCCGGGCGCGGGGGATGACCTCAAAATCGGTGCTGTTCATCGGCTCGGTCCGGTACCCGTTCGGGGCGGCGTCAGTCTCGACCGGAGCAGCTGCAACCATTGCCGCAACCGCGTAGCATGTCAGAATATGTTTCATTGCAAATATCTTCCCTGATTTTGACACGCATCATAGCCTAGTTTTTCACCAAGCCCAGAACAGCGTCGTTCACGATGATTTCAGGAACAGTGCGCACGCGAGTGGTGCCTTGCGTCCGGGGAACTGGGACATGCATTCAATGTGTGCCGGGGAGCCACAGATCGGTTGGTGTGACCAAATCCTTCGGCTCTGCCCGATCCCCACGGGACTGACCCGGCACGCGGCTGATTTATGACGGCCGTACCATCGAGTCTTTCTTTGCCCGGCCACGTCTTTGTGATCTGAAGCCATTTCCGGTGTATGTAGGTGCGCCGTGTCTGACCCTGTATGGGGACTGTCACCTCACAAAAACTATGCAAATGACAAAAATCGCTACATAATCCGGCCAATTCAGTGGGTTCCGGAGCGTGGCATGCAAGTCGATATCGCCAGAATTCAGCTGCTGGCGTCCGCGTTGCAGGATCAGGCAGGGAATACTGATACGGTCGTTCGAGTCCTCGCCAAAAGCGGGCTGAGTGCGCAAGACCTCGCGCCGCCTGCAAAGTTGTACAGTGCCCATAGCGAGGCCTTGTTTGCCCGCCACGCTTGCGATGAACTCAACGACATCCTGTTCGGCGCGCGAACGGGCTTGCAGTTCAGCGCAACTTCTAGCCTGACCGCTTATATCAGCAAGTATTCCCGGGACCTCCGGCAGGTACTGGAGAACGCCAACCACTTCCACCGGCTGATTGATCCGGCCATCGCCGTGAGGCTGCATGAGTCCGGAAATTCGGCAACCATCGGGGCCAGGTGGAAGGACCCAAGCTTTTCGCGGTACCACCGGCGAACCGAGTTCCTCATGTTTGCCTGCATTGCCCGCCTGCGTGCTCTGACGGGGATCCCGATCCAACCGATCGAACTACGGTTTCAGCACAAGGTCGGCGCGCGAGAGGAAGACTATTCCAAACTCGGCAAATTCCCGGTGGTGTTTGGCGCGGAAAAGCTCGAGATCATTTTGCCGCAATCAACGCTCGACGTGCCTGTCCCGACCTACGACCCCAGCTTGCGACAGCACCTGATGGAATATGGTGACCGTCTTCTGCGTGAAAACAGTGACGAAAAACAGACATTGCGGTCGCGGGTCGAAGGGCGGATCACCCAATCGCTTCCGGGAGCCATCGCCCGCGCCGAACAGGTCGCCAAGGATCTGGGCATGAGCCCGCGGACATTCGGTCGGCGCCTGACCGAGGAAGGCACCAGCTTTCGCGAAATTGTCGACGACCTGCGCTGTGACCTCGCCAGAACGTTTCTGAAGAACGACATGAGCCTATCTGAGATCTCATACAGCCTTGGCTACGCAGACCAGGCGGCGTTTTCGACTGCCTTCAAACGCTGGACCGGGCAATCTCCCAGCGCGTACAAGGATAAGTCCCGGCGCAGAATGCTTGCCTGACAAGCGGCCGGGGGTCATCAGCGTTGCCGCCTCGCCCCGACCTGTCCCATGAGTGGACACGAGCGATATGGTCCGCGAAGGCTCTGACCACTTGCGAATTCCCGCCAAATTGAATTCACGTTTGGTCAGCGTGAACCAAACCACAGCTCAAATGAAAAAAGGCGCCTCGGTCGAGGCGCCTTTTTGATCACTGATCCAGGAAGGACCGCAGCTTTCGGCTTCGGCTGGGATGTTTCAGCTTGCGCAGGGCCTTGGCTTCGATCTGCCGGATACGTTCGCGCGTCACGCTGAACTGCTGTCCAACCTCTTCCAGCGTGTGGTCGGTGTTCATGCCGATGCCGAAGCGCATCCGCAGAACCCGCTCCTCGCGCGGGGTGAGCGAGGCCAGTACCCGCGTGGTGGTTTCCTTGAGGTTTTCCTGAATGGCGCTGTCCAGCGGCAGCACGGCATTCTTGTCCTCGATGAAATCGCCCAGTTGGCTGTCTTCCTCGTCGCCGATCGGAGTTTCCAGAGAGATCGGCTCTTTGGCGATCTTCATCACCTTGCGGACCTTTTCCAGCGGCATCTGAAGCTTTTCGGCCAGCTCTTCCGGCGTCGGCTCGCGGCCGATCTCGTGCAGCATCTGGCGGCCGGTCCGCACCAGCTTGTTGATCGTCTCGATCATGTGCACCGGAATACGGATGGTGCGCGCCTGATCCGCGATCGAGCGCGTGATCGCCTGACGGATCCACCAGGTCGCATAGGTCGAGAACTTGTAGCCACGGCGGTATTCGAACTTGTCCACCGCCTTCATCAGGCCGATGTTGCCTTCCTGAATGAGATCAAGGAATTGCAGGCCACGGTTCGTGTATTTCTTGGCGATCGAAATCACCAGGCGCAGGTTGGCCTCGACCATTTCCTTCTTGGCCTGACGCGCCTCTTTCTCGCCTTTCTGGACCTGCTGCACGATGCGGCGGAATTCGCTGATGTCCAGACCGACATACTGACCGATCTGCGCCATGTCGTTGCGAAGTTCCTCGACCTTGTCGGACGAGCGTTCGATGAACATTTGCCAGCCCCGGCCCGGCTTTTGAGCCATGTCGGACAGCCAGTTGGGATCAAGTTCACGACCGCGATACTCGTCAATGAACTCACGGCGGTTGATGCGGGCCTGGTCGGCCAGCTTCACCATGGCACTGTCCAGCGACATCACCCTTTTGTTGATGCCGTACAACTGATCGATCAGGGCTTCGATCCGGTTGTTGTGCAGATGCAGGCCATTCACCAGCTCAACGATCTCGGCGCGCAGCTTTTGATAGGTCTGCTCATCCTTGTCGCTGAACGACCCATCCTCGTTCAGAGTTGCCGAGATCCGGCTGTCCTGCATTTCCGAGAGCTTTGCGAAATCCGTCGAGATCCGCTCAAGCTGAGTCAGAACCTGATCTTTCAGTGCCGCTTCCATCGCGGCCAAAGACATGTTCGCCTGATCGTCTTCATCATCGTCATCGTCGTTGGCAATCGGGTTGCCGTCAGCATCCAGTTCGGGACCCGTGTCCTTGGCGGGCTTGGCGGCCGTGACAGCCGAAGTATCCACCACCGGCTCTTCTACGTCGCCATCCTCGTCCATCTGATTGCCGAACGTCGCTTCCAGATCGATGACATCGCGCAGCAGGATGTCCTCGGACAACAGTTCGTCATGCCAGATCGAGATCGCCTGGAAGGTCAGCGGGCTTTCGCAAAGCCCGAGGATCATGGTGTTGCGACCGGCTTCGATCCGTTTCGCGATGGCGATTTCGCCCTCGCGGCTCAGCAGTTCTACAGACCCCATCTCGCGCAGATACATGCGCACCGGGTCATCGGTCCGGTCCAGCTTTTCGGTTTGCGCACCGGCCAGCGCAACCTCGCGGTTGCTGTCGGTGGTGACCAGATCGGTCGAGCCCTTCTGCTCTTCCTCTTCGGCCTCTTCGTCTTCGATGATGTTGATGCCCATCTCGGACAGCATCGACATCACGTCCTCGATCTGTTCCGAACTGACCTGATCCGGCGGCAGGACCTGGTTGAGCTGATCGTAAGTGATGTAGCCTTTCTCGCGAGCCTCGGCGATCATCTTCTTGACCTGGGCCTGGCTCATGTCCAGCGAGATTTCCTGTTCCTGGTCGTCGGACTTCCGTTCCTCGTTGGTATCCTTGGCGGCCATTCAGTGCTCCTGCAGGGATGGGTGATTCGATGAGACCGAATCATTAGCGCGTAGAAGTGATTCGGCCACCCGTTTACCCGTTTTTCTTTTCCAGTGCTTTATGAAAACACCACTTCAGCGGCGTTTCCGCTCGAACTTGATACCGGACATGATCGCCTGAAACGCGTCTTTCTCGTCACGATTGATTCGCGCCCCGTTGTCCGCAATGTCGAAAATGGCCCTGTCCTCGTTCTGGCTGCGGCTTGCGCGGTTGCGCTCTTCGGCGGCCTGGGCCAACCGGAACGTCAACGCTTCGTCCGCCAGTTCGGACAATTCCTCTTCGGCTTCAGCAATCTCGGCATCCAGCCCCCGGAGCGCTTTGATTTTTGCGAGTTCCTCGGCCAGAGTCATCTGTGCCTTTTCGACGTCGCCCGGTTTGTGCACACAGGGGATTACAGCGACATGGCGAAGGGCCAGCAGGTTTTCAAGAGGGGCCGGCCCCAAAGACTGAACAATGTGCTCTTTGAGGTTGTCGGGATCGTCGATCGCGTGCCGCAGGATCGCATCGCGCAGGGCCGCGTGATCGGGGTTCAGGCATTCCATCTCTTCCAGTTGGTGCTCGAATTGCACGACCACCTCAGGGTTCAGGATTGCAATCGCCAGGATTGCCGCTTCACGCAGTTGGATATCCGCATTCTCCGAGGACGCAAGGAACGAGGCCCGCGCATCCGGAGTTGCCGACGGTTTTGGCGGTTGCCATTTGCCTTTCGGCTGCCAGTTTCGAGCCACTGCCCCTTGCCGCTGCGGGCGGAAAAGCTGCCAGCGGAGGTCCTTGATTTCCTGCCCGTAGTGCGACCGGATCGAAGGATCACGGATCAACTGGATCTTTTCGCGCAGCGCCTTGTCGAGGGCCGCCTTGCGCTCGGGGCTGTCGAACACCTTGTCCTCGGTCTCGCGCCGCCACAGAAGCCTGACCATCGGAATGGCCGCGTCCAGCACCGCCTGAACCGCCGCCGGGCCTTCGGCGCGCAGCAGATCGTCGGGGTCCTTGCCCTCGGGCATCAGGGCAAACCGCAGAGACTTGCCGGCCACCAGCAACGGCAACGCCAGGTCGATGGCCCGCATCGCCGCACGCAGACCGGCCGTGTCGCCATCCAGCGCGATGATCGGCTCATCGGCGATGCGCCACAGCATGTGCAACTGATGTTCGGTGATCGCGGTGCCCAGCGGTGCGACGGCGGCGCCGAAACCTGCCTCGGACAGGGCAATCACATCCATATAGCCCTCGGCCACGACCAGCGGTTGCCCCTTGCCTGCCGCCTGACGGGCCGGTCCGTGGTTGTAGAGGCTTCGCCCCTTGTCGAACAGCGCGGTTTCGGGCGAGTTCAGATACTTGGCGTTGTCATTGGGGTCCATCGCCCGCCCGCCGAACGCGATGCACCGGCCGCGTGGATCGCGGATCGGGAACATGATGCGGTTGCGGAAGGTGTCATAGGGCTTTTTGCCCTTGTTCGACGGCTTGGCCAGACCGGCGCCCAGGATCAGGTCCTCGGCCACGTTCTTGCCGCGCAGATGGTCCCACAACGCCTGCCAGCCATCGGGCGCAAACCCGATTTCCCAGCGATCCAACGCCTGAGCGTCCAGACCGCGGCGGTCCATATAGGCGCGCGCCTCGGCCCCTGCCCCGGTCTTGAGTTGCAGGCGAAAGAACTGTACCGCCTGCTCCATAACATCGGCCAATTGCGCCCGATGGTCCTGCTTTTCCTGCGCCTTGGGGTCGCGAGCGGGCATCGGCAATCCGGCCTCGCGCGCCAGGATCTCGACCGCCTCGATGAACGAGACGTTCTCGGTTTCCTTCACAAAGCTGATCGCGTCGCCCTTGGCGTGACACCCGAAGCAGTAATAGAACCCCTTTTGGTCATCCACATGGAACGAGGCGGTTTTTTCGTGATGGAACGGGCATGGCGCCCACATGTCGCCCTTGCCCGGATTGGACTTGCGGTTGTCCCACATGACCTTGCGTCCGACGACCTGAGACAGGCTCAGACGGGTGCGCAGCTCATCCAGAAATCCAGGGGGCAAAGACATGTGTCATACATGGCAGAAACCGGGCCGCCCGCCAAGGGCGCGGCAGGCCTTTGTCCACAGCCAATTCGCGGCCCTGTGGATTACTGCTGCAGGCACAGCTCCATCCAGGCGGCGCCAAGGTCTTTTTTGCGGATGTCGCGCATCTTCTGCTCATAGACCCACGGTGTGATCAACGGGATCGCAGCGTTGTAGTTCTCGGGCCAGGTCGGGCCGGCCTCGGCCACCGCTTCCGGAACGTCCCGTTCTTTCACACGATCAAGACGGGCTTTTTGTACCGCCGCCACAACGTCTGCTTGATAGCGGCAGCTTTGCTCCTTGGTTTCAGCGGCAGCCAGCGGTGTGGCAAGCAGAGTGGCGGCAAGTGCGATGCGCAGCATAAGGTCCCCTTGGAATCAGTTCTTTGCAACAGTCTAACCGCGTGCTGCCACACCTTCCATTGCCCTCTGCAGATCATGCACCAACGATGTGGCCATCGACCGGAACACCATGATCTGAAAGGCTTTCTCGCCAACCCGAGTGATTGACGCCGTCATGTGAAACAGCAGCGTGCGCGCCGTATGTCCGCGCTTGAATTGTTGCGGGCGCAGATCGACGGGCACCAGACGGGCCAGAACATCCTCGGCCCCGTCGCCCTCAAGCCGCACCACGGCCCAGGCATCGGACTGGTCGACGACCGCGGCGTGGGCGGACAGCAACGGGTCCGGCGTGGAGCCGATCAGCATGACCTGACCCGGGCCGAACCAGACCGCCCGCGCGCCCGACTTCCCGGTGGCCCGGTTCGGGGCCGGCAGCGCCATGCCATGCGCCGCCTTCATCGCCTCGGACAGCGATTTGGCCTGCCCTTGAAAGGCCGAAACCGCATGTATCGCGCCCGGGTCGACCTCGGTGACCGAGACCGTTCCGATGGTCAGCGGCAGCAGCCCGTCGCACAGGGTCTGGGCAATCAGCTTATCCACGTACACGCTCTCCCTCTGGGTCAAAAAACACCGGGTCAGTCACCTCGCACAGCGTGGTCACGCCGCGCAGATGATCGACCATTTTGACGATCTCGCCATGACGGTCGGGGCCATCGGCCAGAAACGCCAGCCCCAGCATGCTGCCCAGCGTCGGCGAGTAGCAGACCGAGGTCACATAGCCCTGATCGTTGGTGCGCACCGGCGCGTCCTCTTCGTTGTACAGATGGGCGCCGGCCAGCAACTGGCGGCTTTCCCCGATGGGTTTGAGGCCGACCAACCGCTCGCGCCCCGGCTCCTCAAGCCCCGGGCGTTCGGACATGGTCTTGCCGATACAGTCCTTTTTCTGCGACACCATCCGGCCCATCCCGATGTCAAAGGCCGTCGTCCGCCCGTGGATTTCTGCATGGGTGATGAACCCCTTCTCGATCCGCAGGACGTTCAGCGCCTCCATCCCATAGAGGCCACCGCCCAGCGCCTCGGCCTGTCGGGTCAGGATGTCGAACAGGCTGGCCCCATACCGCGCAGGCAACGCAATCTCGTAGGCGTGTTCGCCCGAGAACGAGATCCGGAACAGACGCCCCGGCACCCCCAGAACCGAAACCGGCCCGCAGGCCATGAACGGCCACGCAGCATCATCCAGCGGGGTGTCCAGCAGGCCGTTCAGCACCTCGCGCGATTTGGGGCCGGCCACGGCGAATTGCGCCCATTGTTCCGTCACTGAAACCAGCGACACGTCCCAATCGGGCCGCAGACCCTGACGCACGAATTCAAGATGCTTCATCACGTCACCGGCGGCGGCGGTCGTGGTGGTCATCAGGAAATGACTGTCACCCAATCGCGCGGTGGTGCCGTCATCCATGACGAACCCGTCCTCGCGCAGCATCAGCCCATAGCGCACGCGCCCGACCTTCAGTGTCGAAAACGTGTTGGTATAGACGAAATCCAGAAACTGCGCGGCGTCGCGCCCCTGAATGTCGATCTTGCCCAGGGTCGAGACATCGCACACGCCGACCGCCGTGCGCACCATCTGAACCTCGCGGTCGCAGGATTGGCGCCATGTGGTCTCGCCCGGCTGCGGGAAATAGCTGGGCCGATACCACAGCCCCGCCTCGACCATCGGCGCCCCGCGCGCCACCGACGCCTTGTGCGAGGTGGTTAAGCGCTGCGGCTTGAACCCCGCCCCCTCGGCCCCCGCGCCCAGCGCGGCAATGGCAATCGGCGAGTAAGGCGGGCGAAAGGTGGTGGTTCCGGTCTCGGGGATCGCCCGCCCGGTGGCATCCGCAAGGATGGCCAGCGCCGCGACATTCGAGTTCTTGCCCTGATCGGTGGCCATGCCTTGCGTGGTATAACGCTTCATGTGCTCGACCGAGCGGAAGTTTTCGGTCGCGGCCTGTTTGACATCCTTGACGGTCACGTCGTTCTGGAAATCCAGCCACGCGCGGCCTTTGCCCGGCACCCCCCACAGCTGCGCGATTTCACAAGGCTGATCCTCGGCCTGCGGCGGCGCGGGCTTGGATGCCTTGAGGCCCAGATCACCCAGCGCCTCGGTCGCAGCCGAAATGCCCTCGCGCAGACAGGCGGCGGTCGAGAACGCGCCGTTGCAGGCCCCGGCCGTGCGCATCCCGGGCACGGCGCCCGGCGTGGGCACGAAGGCGGCAATGTCACGCCGCCAGGTCGGTCGCCCGTTCATGTGGCAGGTCAGGTGGACCGAGGGGTTCCATCCGCCGGTCATCGCGAGGCAATCGGTCTGAATGCGCTCTTCTCCGCTGGCGCGGCGCACGGTTATCGACTCCAGCCCCTTGCGCCCCGAAGTACCGCAGACCTGCGCCCCGCGCAGCACCGGATAGTCGGTCGACACCGGCCCGTCATGGCGGCTGTCGATCACGGCGGCAACGTGGACCCCGGCGGCCAGCAGGTCGCGGGCCGTCCGGTGGATGTCATCGGTGTTGCCGAAAATCGTGACACTCCGGCCAGCGGCGACGCCCCAGCGGTTCAGATAGGCCCGCACGGCCCCGGCGGTCATGATGCCGGGCCGGTCATTATTTCGAAACGCCACCGGGCGTTCCAGCGCCCCGGCCGCCAGAACCGAGCGGCGGGCGGCGATCCGCCAATAGGTTTCCAGCGGCGCACCGGCGGGACGGTCGCCCGTATGGTGCATGACCCGTTCGAGCGCAGCAAAGGTGCCCTGGTCGTAGGCACCCGCCACGGCCGTGCGGGTCATCAACCGCACATTCTCCATCGCACGCAGCTCGGCCAGAACCTCGTCTACCCAGACGTGACCCGGCTTGCCATCCACCTCGAGCGTTTCGGCCAGCAGCCGCCCGCCCATCTGGTTGCTTTCATCAGCCAGAATGACATCCGCCCCGGCCCGGCCGGCCGTCAGGGCGGCCATCAAGCCCGCCGGGCCAGCCCCGATCACCAGTAGGTCGCAAAAGGCATAGGCGCTTTCATATGTGTCGGCGTTGGCCTGCCCGGACAGCGCGCCCAACCCCGCGGCGCGGCGGATCATCGGCTCGTACAGATTCTCCCAGAAGCTGCGAGGCCACATGAAGGTCTTGTAGTAGAAGCCCGCCCCCAGGAAGGGCGCGGCCAGATCGTTCACCGCCATCACGTCGAAATTCAGGCTGGGCCAGCGGTTCTGGCTGCGCGCCTCCAGGCCCGGATAGATCTCTTGCATCGTGGCCCGCACATTCGGGTCCTGCGCGGCGCCTCGGCCGATGGTGACCAGCGCATTCGGCTCTTCACTGCCGGCGGTCAGGACGCCGCGCGGACGATGATACTTGAACGACCGCCCCATCAGGCGCACGCCATTGGCCAGCAGCGCCGAGGCCAGTGTGTCGCCCTGAAAGCCCGAATACCGGATGCCGTCAAAGGAAAATTCGACCGGAGTGCCGCGGTCGATCAGCCCCCTGTCCGCGACCCTCATCGTTTGCCCCCGGACGCAGGCTCTGTCGCCGATACTTCGTGGGTCAGCGTGTTGCGTGTCACGACGATCCATGCGCCGCAGCCGCCTTCGTGATACCACAGATCCCGCGTCTCGCCCGCGGGGTTGTCGCGCAGATAGACGAAATCGTCCCAAGCGTCAGGCCCGGCATCCGGAGCGGGCCGGTCCAGATCGACGGCGGCCCCGCGATAGTAGAACTCGCGGCGGTCGCGCTCACCGCAATACGGGCAGGTGATCCTCATTGCCGCGCCTCCTGGCTTTCACGAACATTCGAACGAAACATCCCGGCACCCCTAATGCAGATTGTGCTGAGAGCCCTTGCCCTCTTCATCGATGATCCCGCGCCCGGTGCGGAAACGATCCAGCCGGAACCCTGTCGCGTTCTCGTGGTACCGGTCGGTGGCCATCAGGTGGGCAAACACGTTGCCCGAGCCCGGAACCGCCTTGAACCCGCCGTAGTTCCAGCCGCAGTTCAGATACAGCCCGTCGATAGGGGTGCGGTCGATGATCGGCGACCCGTCCGGCGACATGTCCATGATCCCGCCCCAGGACCGCAGTACCCGGGCTTTGCCGATCATCGGCATCAGGGCCACGCCGGCTTCCATCACGCTTTCGACCGTCGGCAGATTGCCCCGCGCCGCGTAGGAGGCATAGAAATCCAGGTCGCCGCCGAACACCAGCCCGCCCTTGTCGGATTGGCTGATGTAGAAATGCCCCATGCCGAAGGTCACGACATGGTCGATACAGGGCTTCAGCCCTTCGGTCACGAAGGCCTGCAGCACGTGGCTTTCGATCGGCAAACGCATTCCGGCCATCGCCGCGACCTGACTGGACCGGCCCGCAACCACAATCCCTACCTTCCTGGCTCGGATCGCCCCGCGCGTCGTCTGCACCCCGCGCACGGCGCCGTTTTCGATGTCGATGCCGGTGACCTCGCAATTCTGGATCAGATCCACCCCGCGCTGATCCGCCCCGCGGGCATAGCCCCAGGCCACGGCATCATGCCGGGCCGTGCCGCCGCGCGGATGATACAGACCGCCATAGATGGGAAAGCGCAGATCGTCATAGTTCAGATAGGGCAGCATCTCGCGCAGTGCATCGCGGTCCAGCAGGATGGCATCGTCGCCCTGGCTGATCATCATGTTGCCCCGCCGCGCGGCCGCGTCCCGCTGCCCGTCCGAATGGAACAGGTTGATGATGCCCCGCTGCGAATGCATCACGTTGTAGTTCAGGTCCTCTTCCAACCCCTCCCACAGCTTGAGGGAATGTGAATAGAACTCGGAATTTCCTTGCAGAAAATAGTTGGCGCGCACGATCGTCGTGTTGCGCCCCACATTGCCGCCGCCGATATAACCCTTTTCCAGCACGGCGACATTTGTCAGGCCGTGTTCTTTCGCCAGATAGTACGCGGTGCTGAGACCATGCCCCCCACCGCCGATGATGACGATGTCGTACTCGGCTTTGGGCTCGGGATCACGCCAATGCGCCGTCCAACCCTTGTTGCCCGTCAGTCCTTCCTTCAGGACGCGAAAGCCGGAAAAGCGCATTCAGATCTCCCTGCGGGTTTGCTGGCATCAAACCAACTTCCAACAGGAGTAGCAATCCGGGCTCGGGGCTCCGCATCCGTTTTCGACAAGAACTTGTCAACGCGCGACCAAACCCGTCGCAAACGAAATCGCCCTCAGAACCGCAGACGGAAGGCAACGCCCACGATCGGAGCGGTATCATAGCCCTGCCGGCTGACCTCTTGCCCTGCTGCGTTGTCCAGGCGCAACTCGCCGTCAAACTCGGCGCCCGCAAATGCCGACAGCGAAACTCCGGGGTTTGGCGCGTATTCAACCGACAGAACAACCGGGATGCTGCTGTCCTCGCCTACGCCGCCCGGTGCCAACCCGTTATCGTTCAACTGAAAGCGGACCCTCTCGGACCGAACGGCAAGTCCCACGCTGACACTTTCCGAAGCCTTGTATTCCAGCGTGACCCCGGGGCCTTGAGTGGCCCCCAACGCGCGCCCGGTGCTCAGACGCCAGCGCTCGGCAAAGGTCCAGTCGACCAGAAGCGCGGGAAAGACTTCGAGGTCATTCGTTCCAACCTCGGAGAACACGCCAAAAGCCGGGCCGATGCGCAGATTGGGGTTCACCGCCCATGAAATGCCGGCGAAAGCACCATAGGTGAAACCGTCCGAGGCACTGGCGCCGGTCTCATAGTCCCATCTCAATTGGGGTGAGACGATCACGGCAGCGCCGTTGTCCAGAGTGAAGCGCAATGGAACGCTCAGGCGAATGTCGCGGATGTCGTCCCACGGCTGGTTTCCGGGCAACCCGAAATCGTAAGAAAACTGCCCGAAACTCGCCAGCAAGCCCACAAAGGACCCGTCACCATAGCTGTAAATGCCGCCTGCCCGCAGAAATGCGCGCGATGCGCTGAAATCACCGCCGTCTTCAAGATCGGCGCTGCCCTGATAGACAGCCAACCCTTCCACAGTCGGCGTCCATCCCTGCCGGGGTTGGGCGATGGCAGCAGTCGCATGCGCCAGGGTCGCGGATCCTATCGCCGCGGCCCAAGCTACAGAACGGGTAATTTGCATGAGATCCTCGCTGGTTTCACTGCCTGAACTCCAGCGCAGGATGTGCGGCAACCGGACTTTTTGTCAAAGCCCGATTGCCCGGTTTCCGAGACGTCAGAGGCCCTTGGCCCGATAGCTCTTGGCGACACGGTCGATGGACACGATGTATGCCGCGGTGCGGAGGTCATCGACGTCGTCGCGATCGTGCCAGACCTCGCTCATGGCCTGGTAGGCGATGCGCATCGTGTCATCCAGGCCCGAGCGCACCAACTCAAGCTCATCCGCGCCTTTGAGGTACTTGGCCTTGAAGTCCGGAGACATCGACCATGCATCGCCAAGATAGCGGTCCAACCGCTCCAGCTCTTTCACGATCAACTCGTGCCGCGCCTCTTCCTGACGGCGCTGCATCCGGCCAAAACGGATGTGGCTGAGGTTCTTGACCCACTCGAAATACGATACCGTCACACCGCCAGCGTTCGCATACATGTCTGGAATGATCACGGTGCCTTTCTTGCGCAGCACTTCGTCGGCCCCGGCGGTCACCGGACCGTTCGCGGCCTCGATGATCAACGGCGCCTTGATGCGCTCGGCATTGGACAGGTTGATCACTCCTTCCAGCGCGGCCGGGATCAGAATGTCACATTCCTCTTCCAGCACAGCAGTGCCCTCGGCGGTGTGCGTTGCATCCGGGTAGCCGTTCACACCGCCATGTTTGACGATCCACTGGTGAACCGCCTCAACGTCGATCCCCTCGGGGTTATAGATCGCACCGTCACGTTCGATGATGCCCACAACCAAAGAGCCGTCTTCCTCACTCAGGAACTTGGCCGCGTGATAGCCCACGTTGCCCAGGCCTTGAACGATGACCCGCTTGCCGTCCAGCGAGCCTGACATACCAGCTTTCTTGACGTCCTCGGGGTGACGGAAGAATTCGCGCAGCGCGTACTGGATGCCACGCCCCGTCGCCTCGACCCGGCCCGAGATGCCGCCCGCATTCAGTGGTTTACCGGTCACACAGGCCCGCGCGTTGATGTCTGTGGTGTTCATCCGCGCATACTGGTCAGCCATCCATGCCATTTCACGCTCGCCGGTGCCCATGTCAGGGGCCGGGACGTTCTGCGACGGGTTGATCAGGTCGCGCTTGGCCAACTCATAGGCAAAACGACGGGTGATCTGCTCCAGCTCATGCTCTTCGTATTTGCGCGGGTCGATACGCAGACCGCCCTTGGACCCGCCAAACGGAGCCTCGACCAACGCGCATTTGTAGGTCATCAGCGCAGCAAGCGCTTCGACCTCGTCCTGGTTCACGGCCATCGCATAGCGGATACCGCCCTTTACCGGCTCCATATGCTCGGAATGAACCGAGCGATAGCCGGTGAAAGTATGGATCTGCCCCCGCAGACGCACGCCAAACCGAACGGTGTAGGTCGCATTGCAGACCCGGATCTTTTCCTCAAGCCCGGGCGGAAGATCCATCAGGGCAGCCGCCCTGTTGAACATCAGATCTACACTCTCCCGAAAGCTGGGTTCCTTGATGGCCGTCATAAAATCCTCCATGCCGGTTGACGTCGAGCGTCATGACGTTTTGTCGCACCCTTGGCAAGCAGCTGCAATCGCGATTTGCACTTTTTTTCATCAATTTATGAACAGCGCGTTTCGACCAACCGAGCCGAGTCGCGGACGTTTACGATTTCCGGAAATTGTCCCGAGCAACGAAACAAAGCCACCCTTTCCGGCCAGACTGCCGCCGTTTTTCATTCAAAAAGAGCACCATAGTGACGATCACGCCCAATTCTCGCCACGATCCACATCTAAATTATTAAAGTTCCGAAGAACTGGCTTCGCTGCTTTTGGCCGGCAAAAGGATTTCGTTATGCGCAATTTTGAATGGACATCGACACGGTCGGAGAAACCGCGCCAGGCAGACCGCTGCCGGGGCGCCGTCGAGTCTTTCGTGACCTCGGAAAGCGGGACGATGACCATCTTCGCCCTCTTCCTTCTGATGATCATCTTCACCGCGGCGGGCTTCGCCGTGGACGTTATGCGGTACGATCGCGAACGTGCGCGCCTGCAATATGCTCTGGACCGCGCCGTACTGGCGGCGGCCGACCTGGACCAGGACCTTTGCCCTAAGGACGTGGTCGTCGACTACCTCGCGAAGGAAGGCTTGGACCAGTACCTGGTTGGTGACCCGATCGTGGAACCCAATGTCTGCGGCGCGACCGCCGTTACGATCGAAGGCTACCGCAAGGTCCAAGCGAGCGCCCAGATGGATGTCGGCATGCACTTCATGCAGTGGTGGGATGTTGACTCGATCGTGAGCGCGGCAACCAGCGTTGCCGAAGAAGCCATTGATGATGTTGAGATTTCTTTGGTCCTCGACGTCTCTGGCTCGATGAACAGCTACAATCGCCTGGCCAACTTGAAAGTGGCGGCCAAAAACTTCGTGCAAGAGATGGCGGACAAGACCGAGGACGGGAAGCTGTCGATCTCGATCATCCCATACGCAACTCAGGTGTCGCTGCCCGACTATCTGATGGACGAATTCAGCACGACCGGCACCAATAACCGGGCAAACTGCATCAACTTCACCAGCAGCGAGTTCAACACCACCGCGCTGGACCCCGATACGATCCGCCAACGCACACTGCACTTCACGCCGTGGAGCACCTATGACCGGCGCCCCAGCAACGGCTACGTCTACAGCGAAGTCTGTGACGAACTCGCCAACCGTGAGGTCTCGGTCCTGCAAAAGGATCCGCAGGTTCTCAAAGATCACATCGAAAGTTTTACGGCCGGCGGAAACACGTCGATCGACGTCGGTCTGAAATGGGGTCTTGCCCTGCTTGACGAAAGCATTCAGCCGGTGATCGCACGCCTGGCGGGTGACGAAGTGCCTGCAGAGTTCGCCACCCGTCCCAACAGCTACTCCAGCAACGACTCGATGAAGGTTCTGGTGCTGATGACGGACGGCGCGAACACCACTCAGTACATGGTAAACGACCCCTACCGTGAGGGTACGTCTATTCTGTGGTGGAATGCCAAAAAGTCCACCTATTCGACCTATGACTACGAGACCGAGAAGTACTTCTGGCACGATGTCGACTATACCGAGTGGGACAGTAGCAAGGGTTGGTACTGGGGTCGCGAGATCTGGCAGGACGATCCCTATGGCAACGACGAGTATACTGTATATCGGTGCACCTACCGGTCCGGCGGCGTCTGCTACAACTTTGACTACAGCAGAAGCGAGACCCGCACTGTTCTGGACAACAATGGCGACCCCGCGACATCGGTCAACCTGACCTGGGCTCAGGTCTGGGAACGCACGACCCGTCGCGCGATCCGCGACCTGTTCCGCGAAGCGCTGGGGAGCACGAAAGGCAACACCTGGTACAACAACGCGGTCACTTCGATCGGGTCGGGCACCAAGGACCCGCGCGCGCGCGCTATGTGTGCCGCCGCTCGCGCCAATGGCATCGTAGTCTTCACTATCGCTTTCGAAGCTCCCGATCAGGGCAAGGCCCTTCTGAAAGACTGCAAAAGCGATGATGGCGCCTACTACGAGGCGACCGGTGACGAAATCGTCGACGTATTTGCATCGATCGGATCGACCATCCGCAATTTGAGGCTGACCCAATGATCAAGCGTTTGCTTCATCAATTCCGCACGTTCCGGCGGAAAGAAGATGGGATGGCGACGATCGAGTTCGTCTTCTGGTTCCCCATCTTCATCATGACGACTTATTCGGCCGTCGAAGTCGGAATCGGGGCCTTCAACCACGCCAATCTCGAGCGTGGTCTGGACGAAACGATCCGCGACGTTCGCCTGAACAACCTCGACAAGTATACCACCAACGTTCAGGATGGCTGGACCCACACTCTGTTGAAGGACATCGTCTGCGACAAGGCAGGCTACATTCCTGAGTGCAAGGAAAACCTGATCCTGGAAATGACCCGCGTCGATCCGTTTATTGGGACCACGCTGGATCCCAACCCCTACTGCATCGATACCCCGGCAACGATCCGCAACAGCCAGATCTTCGAGCCCGGCACGTCGGACGAACTGATGATCGTCCGCGCCTGCGTCGAGGTAAAGCCGCTGTGGTGGGGTACCATTCTGGGCGCCATCGCGCGGAAAAAGCCCAACGGTATGTACGAACTGCACGCAACAACGGTGTTTGTCTATGAACCGACCTGATCGCTCAATCTTCTCGCTGGCTGTCCGGTATCTGAAACGGTTTTCGCGCAAGGAATCCGGCGTGATCAGTGTCGAGGCCGTGATGATCTATCCCTTGCTCTTCTGGGGCATGTGTGCGTCCTATACGTTCTTCGACGGGTACAAGCAGAGCTCGCGGAATCTCAAGGCGTCTTATGCGATCGCCGACGTCATTTCCCGCGAACGCAATGACATCAACGCGACCTATATGGATACGCTGTATGACCTGCTGCAGCAGATGATGTCGGACCGCTCCGACGTGTCGATGCGCATCTCGTTCCTTCGCTTCGACCTGCCGGATGACCGGCACTATGTGCAGTGGTCCTGTATTCGCGGCGAAAGCTTTGAGGCGTGGACCGATGGCACCATCAGCGAAATCCGGGACAAGCTGCCCATCATGCCGGACAACGGCAAGATGATCCTGGTCGAAGTGAAGGACTTCTATCGCCGTCCCTTCCGCATCGGATACGGCGAAAACGAATTTGCCATGGACAATTTCGTATTCACCCACCCGCGCGTCTACGACAAGATCGACGCACCGGGCGGGTGCTGAGAGCTATTCGGCCTCGGCCAGCATCGCGGAAAGCATTTCTGACAGGAACTTGGTCTCAGCGGCGGACGTCATGCCGCCGACGCCAATACGTCGCCCGACGCGCCACCAAAGGCCCGGGGCCCAAGCCCTGCCCCGTTTGCTACGGGTCGTCAGCAGAAAGCCGTTTGACGGTTTGAAGGCGAACACACCCCGATCCACCCCTTCGATTTCACCAACCTCGGCAATCAGCTTGCCGCTGCCTGTCCGCAATTCCGTGCGCGTCAGCTCGATCCGGTCCGCGGTCGCATGCCAGACGCGATGCGCAAGCCAAAGCGCGCCACCTCCGACCACGAACAGGAACAGCTGCCATTCCGGCGCGGGCGGTGCGGCCAGGGCGACATATGTCACGAACGCGCCCACGGTGACGAGCATTCCCACGCCCATCCACCGCCGTGCCGATGAAGCCTGAATCGTTGCCAGTACGTCTTCTTGCATTTCCAACTCCGCCTTTGCCCGCCCCCCATACCCGCTTTCAGCGACAAGCAACAGGCCAAGACTCACCCGGCGCAATTTTGCACAGAAGCAGTGCTTTCTCGCGAATTGACCGTACTTCAGCGAAAATTAGATAACGGGTCCAGAGACAGGAGATCCAAATGTCGCTCAGACCAACACTCGAGACCCGCAAGGCCGTTCCGACGATGGAAGGCGCTGGTGTAAAGCTTCACCGCGCTTTTGGATTTCAGGATCCGTCCGAACTAGATCCCTTCCTGTTGTTTGATGACTTCCGCAACGAGCACCCGCAGGACTACCAGGCCGGCTTTCCCTGGCACCCTCACCGCGGCATTGAAACCATCACATACGTATTGTCAGGAACCGTCGATCACAGCGACTCGCTGGGCAACAGCGGCCAATTGGGTGCCGGAGACGTCCAGTGGATGACGGCAGGGTCCGGAATTCTGCATCAGGAAATGCCCAAGGGAAACGCATCCGGGCAGATGCATGGGTTTCAACTGTGGGGCAACTTGCCCTCAGCTCAAAAGATGACGGCGCCTCGGTACCAGGACGTTCAGGGCAAGGACATTCCCGAAGTGATCGATGATGATGGCACCACGGTGCGGGTCATCGTCGGCAAGTTCTGGGGCAAGACCGGGCCCGTGGATGGTATCGCCGCGGACCCGCAATACCTAGACGTATCGATTCCTGCAGGGGTGAAAAAGACTTTCAAGATAGATACTTATCGCCGTGCTTTTGCCTATGTTTTCGATGGGCGGGCCGCTTTCGCCGACGCCTCGCAACCGACCGGCGTTCTGCTT
Source organism: Ruegeria arenilitoris (assembly GCF_013032855.1). Taxonomy (GTDB): domain Bacteria; phylum Pseudomonadota; class Alphaproteobacteria; order Rhodobacterales; family Rhodobacteraceae; genus Ruegeria; species Ruegeria arenilitoris. Next base: position 179,079 of record NZ_WQDA01000003.1, on the reverse strand, counting down.
GAGAAGGAAGTTGCCGGGCAAGAGCTGAACATCCGCGACATGTCGGGCAACCGGACGCTGGTGCGGTTTGGTACCGGAGACGAAATAACAGTTCAGGCCGGACCTGAAGGTGTGCGATTCCTGTTGATCTCGGGTGCGCCGATCAATGAACCTGTAGCCTGGCATGGCCCGATCGTGATGAACACGCGCGCCGAACTCGAGCAGGCGTTTCGGGAGTTGCGCAACGGTACTTTCATCAAGCCCGCGCACTGACTACAGACAGGCAGTAACGTGGCGCGGCCAATCAGGCCGCGACCGCCTTGCGTACCATATCCCAATAAATCTGCTCGACCTCGTCCAGCGAAAGCCGTCCACCGGCCCTGTACCACGTCATGACACCATTCAACATGGCAATCACCGCCAGCGTCGCGATCTTCGCATCCTGAACCGAGAACAGGCCGTCCTTCTGGCCGGCCAGCAGGATGCTCTGCAACGCATCCTCATACCGTCGGCGCAGCTTTTCGATTTCGGCGAAGTTTTCAGGCGTCAGGTTTCGCAGCTCCATGTAGGCGATGAACACTTCGTCCGGTCGCTGCATGTGAAACCGGATGTGGAAACCCACGAATTGCCGCAGGGCACCCAATGCATCCGCCTGTGGTTCCAACGCTTCATAGGCCGTCAGCAGCTCTTGCATGTGGTCCTGCATCAGGCGGAACAGAAGGCTTTGCTTGTCCGGAGTGTAATTGTAGAGCGCACCAGCCTGCACTCCGACCTCCCCCGCGATTTGACGCATGGAAACAGCGGCATAGCCATGCCGTGCAAACAATCCCAGGGCGGCCTCGCGAATGCGGGGCCCGGTGATATCGGAATGAGAGCCTTGAGTACGTGCCATGGATCCATCGTATATGAACGTACGTTCATATAGAACCCCGCTTGAACCGTTCATGCAAAAAGTGCATCAACTTCAGGTTCCTCACTGTTCGGGTCGCGAAATGAAAGCTGTTTCCGTCATCCTGCCGCTGCTTCTCTTGGCCGCGTGCGCAGATATTCCCGAGTTGGAGGGAAGCGAAGCGGCCTCGGTAAAGGCCGCGCCCTACCCCAAGCTGATCCCGTTGAACCAGGTCAACGTGCCGCCCGTCGACCCGGTGAACGAGGCAGCCGCCGTGGAAGAAGAATTGGAACAACGGGCCGAGCGGCTGTCGCAAAAGGCACAGGCACTCCAGAACGCCGAGACCCAGTAAGCCCCGTACGCTCGCCCACTGCGCAACAACTCTGTCCCTGACGGATTGCGCCGCCGCGTTGAACCAGCTATGGCAGCCGACAAAGGACCTTGCGTCCAACAGGCAGACTTCGAGCGGAAAGGAACCCACGGAATGACACAGGCGCTACGGCTTGGAATTGCTGGCTTGGGAACCGTGGGTGTGGGCGTCGTCAAGATCGTGCGCCGTCATGCCGAATTGCTCCAAGCACGCACTGGTCGTCCGATCGAGATCGTTGCCGTTTCGGCGCGCGACGCCGCCAAAGATCGCGGGGTGAACCTGTCCGGCTTCGCGTGGGAAACCGACCCTGTGGCCTTGGCCAAGCGCGACGACATCGATGTGTTCGTCGAGCTGATGGGGGGTGAAAATGGCCCGGCAAAGGCCTCGGTCGAGGCGGCATTGGCCAGCGGCAAGGATGTGGTCACCGCAAACAAGGCGCTGCTGGCCATTCACGGCCAGGCATTGGCGGAACAGGCCGAAGCCGCGAGCCGCGTGATCCGGTTCGAGGCCGCCGTGGCCGGAGGAATTCCGGTCATAAAATCCCTTACCGAAGGGTTGGCCGGGAATGACATCAAGCGCGTCATGGGCGTGATGAATGGCACCTGCAACTATATCCTGACCCGAATGCAGTCGCAGGGATTGGGCTACAACGCCCTGTTCGAGGAGTGCGCTCAGTTGGGGTATCTCGAAGCGGATCCCAACCTTGACGTTGGCGGCATCGACGCGGCGCACAAGTTGGCGCTGTTGGCCTCGATCGCGTTTGGAACAAAGCCGAATTTCGACGGGATCGAGATCGAGGGCATTCAGCATATCAGCCTGGACGACATCCATCAGGCCGACGATATGGGCTACCGCATCAAGCTGCTTGGCGTTGCGCAGCGCACGCCGCGCGGGCTTGAACAACGGATGCAACCCTGCCTGGTACCCAGTGACTCGCCTTTGGGGCAGCTGGAAGGCGGCACCAACATGGTGGTCATTGAGGGCGACGCCGTCGAACAGATCGTTTTGCGCGGACCCGGCGCTGGCGAAGGCCCGACGGCCAGTGCGGTGATGGGGGATGTTTGCGACCTGGCTCGGGGCCTGCGGATTTCCACCTTTGGTCAACCCGCCACGTCGCTGGTCGACTCCAAGCCCGCAATCACCGGCCTGCCTGCCCCTTATTATCTGCGCCTTGCATTGCTGGACAAACCAGGTGCGCTGGCCAAGGTGGCCGCGATTCTGGGAAATGCCGGCGTTTCAATCGACCGGATGCGCCAATACGCACATGCCGAGGACACGGCACCGGTACTGATCGTTACACACAAGACCACACGCGCCACGCTGGACGTTGCGTTGGAGGACTTGCGCACCACGGATGTGGTTGCGGGCGAACCGGTAGCTCTGCGTATCGAGCAGGTTTGAACCCTTGCGGCCTGCGCCACGAGCAGGCTATGCCAGTCAGGACGTCTTCGCTTTACCAAAGGATTACATCGCATGAGCGCTGCCAAAATCGATTTCAACGACCGCCTTCTGTCCCTTGGACTTGCGCGCGTGGCTGAGCAGGCCGCTCTGGCCTCGGCCTCGCTGGTCGGACGCGGAGACGAGAAAGCCGCCGACCAGGCCGCGGTCAACGCGATGCGTGAACAGCTGAACCTGCTGGATATCGCTGGCGTGGTAGTCATCGGTGAAGGCGAACGCGACGAAGCGCCGATGCTGTATATCGGCGAAGAGGTCGGCACCGGCAACGGCCCGGGCGTGGACATCGCTCTGGACCCGCTCGAGGGTACGACGCTGACCGCAAAAGATATGCCCAACGCCTTGACCGTCATCGCGATGGGTCCGCGCGGTTCGATGCTGCACGCGCCAGACGTCTACATGGACAAGCTGGCGATCGGGCCGGGCTTCCCCGATAACGTGGTGACACTGGACATGTCCCCGCGGGAAAGGGTTGAGGCGCTGGCCAAGGCCAAAGGATGCACCCCCGAGGACATTACCGTTTGCATACTGGAACGTCCGCGCCATGAGGCGATGATAGCCGAGGTGCGCGAAACCGGCGCTGCGATCCGCCTGATCACTGACGGGGACGTTGCTGGCGTCATGCACTGTGCCGAGTCCGAGACGACCGGCATCGACATGTACATGGGCCAGGGTGGCGCGCCCGAAGGCGTTCTGGCGGCCGCCGCGCTGAAATGCATGGGTGGCCAGATCTTTGGACGCCTGATGTTCCGCAATGATGACGAACGCGGTCGGGCGGCCAAAGCCGGTATTGCCGATCTGGATCGTGTCTATGCCCGCGACGAGATGGTCACCGCCGATGTGATCTTTGCGGCGACCGGTGTCACCGGCGGGTCGCTGCTGCCGCGGATCAAGCGGGAACCCGGTTGGGTCGAGACGACGACCCTGCTGATGCGCTCGAAAACCGGATCGGTGCGGCGCATGTCCTACCGCACCCCCATTTGGCCGCATGTCGAAGGCTGAGGGGCCCCGCAGACACAACCGTTCAAGGGCCGGGTCCGACAGGATTCGGCCCTTTTCAGGAGAAGTGGATTGAGCTTTCTGGGTGTTGAACAGTCTTTGACGGGCCGCCGGTGGATTGGTCCATCGCCTGAATTGGACCGGGCCGCCGAGATGCTGGCCCAGCAGACCGACCTGCCCCGCCCCCTGTGCCAAGTGCTGGCACGGCGCGGTGTCTTGCCGATGGAGGCCGAGAGCTTTCTGTCTCCAAAACTGCGCGACCTTCTTCCCGATCCTCGCAGCGTGCGCGACATGGAGATCGCCGCAACGCGGTTCCTGAAAGCGGTGCGGGACAACCAGCGCATCGCCGTTTTCGCCGATTATGATGTCGACGGCGGCAGCTCGGCAGCCCTGTTGCTGGTTTGGCTCAGGCAGATGGGGCGTCAGGCGACCTTGTATGTGCCCGATCGTATCGACGAGGGCTATGGCCCCAACGCCCCCGCCATGAGCCAGCTTGCTGAAACGCATGATCTGATCATCTGCGTGGACTGCGGCACGCTCAGCCACGAAGCAATTGCCGCAGCCAAGGGGGCCGATGTGATCGTTCTCGATCACCACCTGGGCGCCGAAACGCTGCCGGATTGCGTGGCCGTGGTGAACCCCAACCGCCAGGATGAAAGCGGTGACCTGGCCCATCTGTGTGCTGCAACCGTTGTCTTTCTGATGTTGGTCGAGGCCGGGCGCCAACTGCGCGAGGCCAACGCCCAAGGTCCGGACCTGATGGCGATGCTGGATTTGGTCGCGCTGGCGACCGTGGCAGACGTGGCACCTCTGATCGGGATCAACAGGGCGCTGGTTCAGCAGGGTTTGAAAGTGATGGGGCAGCGGCAACGCCCCGGACTGGTTGCGCTGTCCGAAGTGGCGCGTATGGATTCGGCGCCCAACAGTTACCATCTGGGTTTTCTGCTTGGGCCGCGCATCAATGCCGGCGGCCGGGTTGGGCAGGCAGACCTCGGCGCGCGGTTGCTCAGCACCGACTCGGTGACCGAGGCCGAGGCCTTGTCCCGGCGCCTTGATGACCTGAACACCGAACGGCGCGACATCGAAAATGCGGTCCGCGCCGCAGCGCTGGCGCAGGCCGAAGAACGTGGATTGGATGCGCCGCTGGTGTGGGCTGCAGGTGACGGCTGGCATCCCGGCGTCGTTGGGATCGTGGCGGCTCGCCTGAAAGAGGCGTCGAACCGTCCCGCCGTCGTGATTGGTTTCGACGGTGACGAAGGCAAAGGCTCGGGCCGTTCGGTCTCGGGTGTCGATCTTGGTGCATCAATCCACCGGTTGGCCGCCGAGGGTTTGTTGGTCAAGGGCGGCGGTCACAAGATGGCCGCAGGTCTGACCGTGATGCGCGACCAGCTGGAACCGGCGATGGAGAGACTCTCGGAGTTGCTGGCAAAACAGGGGGCGGGCCAAGCCGGTCCTGCCGACCTCAAGCTGGACGGTGCGCTGATGCCCGGGGCGGCCTCGGTTGATCTGATCGAAAAGATCGAGCAGGCCGGCCCATTTGGCGCCGGGGCCCCTGCCCCTCGATTTGCAATGCCCGACCTGCAGGTCCGCTTTGCCAAGCGGGTCGGAGAAACCCATCTGAAGCTGTCGCTGTCGGACGGAATGGGTGGTGGGCTGGACGCGATTGCATTTGGTGCCTTTGACGGACCGATGGGCGAAAGGCTGTCAAATCACGGTGGCGCGCGGTTCCATTTTGCCGGTCGGCTCGAGGTCAATACATGGGGTGGAAGGCAAAGCGTGCAGTTGCGCCTGGAAGACGCGGCCGATGCAAATTGACCGCTGACGCCACTGCCTTTTTTGACCCGCAAAAAAGTTTCCTGGCCGTGCGTTTTTCGTCTTGCGGGTGGGGGGCGTAATCCGTAAAAGGCCCTCCACAAGCCAGCGTGGCCCGTTCGTCTATCGGTTAGGACGCCAGGTTTTCAACCTGGAAAGAGGGGTTCGATTCCCCTACGGGCTGCCACTTGTGCTTGGGCAATGCTGACGTGGCCCGTTCGTCTATCGGTTAGGACGCCAGGTTTTCAACCTGGAAAGAGGGGTTCGATTCCCCTACGGGCTGCCATTTTCGCCCCCGAGAAACGCAAATCGCGCGCTACCACTGCGGCGACTTTCTGCATCCAGATTTGCAGCTCGACCAAGCGGTGACGCCAAAAAATCCATAACGAAGCGTCATTGGTATGCTCTTTTCGCCTAGCCGATGACGCCACGTCGGGTGGGATAAAAACCATATATTTTCAATTCTATAGTCGTTGAATTCGTTGGGTCGAACAGGCCAATTTCGCCATTTACTAATTTTTTAGTTTGACAGACTCGCGAAAAATCGCTGATGCTGTTCGTCATCCGGTTCGCGCCGGAGAACCATAAATTTTGGGAGGAGAAAGATGCGGAAACATCTTTTGTCCGCAGTGGCGGCGGCTGCCGTCATTGCGGGGCACGGTCCTGTTTGGGCCGACGAAGCCGCAGCACAGCGCTGGGTCGACGACGAATTCCAGCCATCCACCTTGTCGAAAGACGAGCAGATGGCGGAAATGCAGTGGTTCATCAAGGCTGCCGAACCGTATGCCGGGATGGAGATCAACGTTCTGTCCGAAGGTATCCCGACCCACTCGTATGAATCCGAAGTTCTGACGAAGGCGTTCGAGGAAATCACCGGCATCAAGGTCAACCACCAGATCCTGGGTGAAGGTGAGGTCGTTCAGGCCGTTCAGACGCAGATGCAGACCGGACGGAACCTGTATGACGGCTATGTCAACGACAGTGACTTGATCGGTACGCACTCGCGCCTGCAACTGGCCTATCCCCTGTCGGACATGATGGCGGGTGATTGGGCGGCGACAACCTCGCCGACGCTGGACCTGGATGACTTCATGGGTATCCAGTTCACCACCGGTCCCGACGGCAAGCTGTACCAGCTGCCCGACCAGCAATTCGCCAACCTGTACTGGTTCCGCAAGGACTGGTTCGATGACGAAGCCAACAAGGCCGCATTCAAGGAAAAATACGGCTATGATCTGGGCGTTCCGGTCAACTGGTCTGCCTACGAGGATATCGCCGAATTCTTCACCAATGATGTGAAGGAAGTCGACGGTGTCGCGATCTATGGCCACATGGACTACGGCAAGCGCGCGCCTGACCTTGGGTGGCGGATGACCGACGCCTGGCTGTCGATGGCCGGTGCCGGCGACAAGGGCGAGCCGAACGGTGTGCCCGTCGACGAATGGGGCATCCGCATGGAAGCGGGCACCTGCAACCCGGTCGGCGCGTCGGTGTCGCGGGGTGGTGCCGCAAACGGCCCGGCAGCGGTTTATGCGATCCGCAAATGGGACGAGTGGTTGCGGGCCTATGCGCCTCCGGGTGCGGCGTCCTACGACTTCTACCAATCGCTGCCCGCCCTGTCGCAAGGCAACGTGGCCCAGCAGATTTTCTGGTACACGGCCTTTACCGCCGACATGGTCAAGCCCAAGTCCGAAGGCAACAATACCGTCGATGATGAGGGCAACCCGCTGTGGCGGATGGCGCCCAGCCCGCATGGCCCCTATTGGGAAGAAGGCCAGAAGGTTGGCTATCAGGATGTGGGATCGTGGACTTTCCTGAAGTCCACCCCGTCGGATCGGGCACAGGCAGCGTGGCTCTACGCTCAGTTCGTGACGTCCAAGACTGTCGATGTGAAGAAGTCCCATGTGGGTCTGACCTTCATCCGCGACAGCTCGGTCAACCACGAGTCGTTCACCGAACGCGCACCCAAGCTGGGCGGCCTGGTCGAGTTCTACCGCTCGCCCGACCGTGTGGCGTGGTCGCCGACCGGCATCAACGTTCCCGACTATCCGAAGCTGGCCCAAATCTGGTGGCAGCAGATCGGTGACGTGAACTCGGGCGCCTTCACCCCGCAAGAGGCGATGGACCGTCTGGCTGAAGAGATGGACATCACCATGGCCCGCATGCAGGCCGCGGATGAAAGCGCCGGCGTCTATGGCGGCTGTGGTCCGCGCCTGAACGAACCGCAGGATCCGGCCTTCTGGCTGGAGAAGCCGGGCGCGCCGAAAGCCAAGCTGGAGAACGAGAAGCCGCAAGGCCAGACCGTCAACTACGACGAACTGGTGGCACGCTGGCAGTCCCAGTAAGCCACTACTCCCCGGGGGGCGCCGGTACCGGCGCCCCTTACCAACCAAGACCAAACAGCGTTGCCACGCGCTGCGGGATCGGAACCCACGGACATGATCGAACTACAAAACGCAACCAAGCGGGTCGGCACCGTTACCCATATCAAACCCACGTCCCTGACGCTGCAGACCGGCCATTTCAACGTGCTGCTGGGCGCGACCGGGTCGGGCAAGACCTCTCTGATCAAGATGATGGCCGGCCTGGATCCGATTGCCTCGGGCAAAGTTCTGATGGATGGGCAGGACGTGACCCGGCTGAGCACACAAAAACGCAAGATCAGCCTCGTGCACCAGTTCTTCGTGAACTACCCGCATATGACTGTATTCGACAACATTGCATCGCCCCTGCGCGTTGCCGGAATGGCGCAATCCGAGATCGAAGGCCGCGTGGAAGAGGCCGCCGACCTGCTGCAACTGCGCCCGATGCTGCACCGTCGTCCGCATGAACTGTCAGGCGGCCAACAGCAACGCACCGCACTGGCCCGCGCCATCGCCAAGGACAGCCGCGCCGTGTTCCTGGACGAGCCACTAGCCAACCTGGACTACAAGCTGCGCGAGGAATTGCGCGAGCAGTTGCCCGAGCTGTTCGCCGGGCGCGGCGCCGTGGTGGTCTATGCCACGTCCGAACCCGAAGAGGCGCTGCTGCTGGGCGGCTACACCGCCTTGATGGAAGACGGCCGCGTGACCCAGTTCGGCCCGACGGCGGACATCTATCGCAATCCCGAAAACCTCGCCGCCGCGCGGGTGTTTTCTGACCCGCCCATCAACGTGGCCCGCGTCACGGTCGTCGGTGCCCAAGCGCGCTTGGCCGGTGGAGGCGGATGGACTGTGACCGGGATTGCCGATGGCGAATACATGGTCGCCGTGCGTCCGCACCGTGTTACTCCGCTCAAGGCTTCTGACGACGACGTTGAACTGACCGGTCGCGTGATCGTGACCGAGCTGTCCGGGTCCGACTCCAGCGCGCATTTCCAACATGGCGAGGACGCCTGGGTGTCTCTGGCTGCAGGGGTCCACCCCTATCAAGTGGGCGAGGACCACACATTCTACATGAACCCGGCCCATTGCCGGTATTTCGGCCAAGACGGCAAAAGGGTGGCCTGACATGGCACAGATCAAGCTTGCAAACCTCAAACACAGCTACATGCCATCGCCGCAAGGCCCACAGGATTATGCGCTGAAAGAAATCGACGTGACCTGGCGTGATGGCGGGGCCTATGCTCTGCTTGGGCCGTCGGGCTGCGGCAAGTCCACGCTGCTGAACATCATCTCGGGCCTGCTGACCCCGTCCGAGGGGCAGATCCTGTTCGACGACCGCGACGTAACCGCCCTGCCCCCTGATCAGCGCAACATCGCGCAGGTGTTCCAGTTTCCTGTGATCTACGACACGATGACCGTGGGCGAGAACCTGGCCTTTCCGCTCAAGAACCGCGGCGTCGATCCGGCGACGATCAAGCGCCGCGTCGACGAGATCGCCGAGATGCTGGATGTCACCGACATGCTGAACACCCGCGCGAGCGGCCTCAGCCCCGACAACAAGCAGAAGATCTCGATGGGGCGCGGTCTGGTCCGCGACGACGTGAACGCGGTGATGTTCGACGAGCCGCTGACCGTGATCGACCCGCATCTGAAATGGAAGCTGCGGTCCAAGCTGAAAGAGCTGCACCAGCGCGTCCAGGCGACGATGATCTATGTCACCCACGACCAGACCGAAGCCCTGACCTTCGCCGACGAGGTCGTGGTGATGCAGGAAGGCGAAGTGGTCCAGATCGGCACCCCGGTCGAGCTGTTCGAGCGCCCGCAGCACACATTCGTGGGCCATTTCATCGGCTCGCCCGGCATGAACGTTCTGCCCTGCGAGGCCCGCGGCGACCGCGCCCTGTTCGAAGGGCATGAGGTGGTGTTGGAAGGTCCGGTCAGCTGCAGCGGCGGCCGCACCGATCTGGGCATCCGGCCCGAATATGTGGGCTTTGGCCCCGAGGGCATTCCGGCCCATGTCACCAAGGTGGCCGATATCGGCCGGCATTTTGTGGTCAGTGCCATGGTCGGCAACACCGCGTTGAAGGCGGTGACCGAACACGCGCCCCCCGAGCCGGGATCGCAAGTCTTTCTGAAATTCAAACCTGAACAGACGCGCGTGTATCGCGACGGCTGGATCGCAACCGAGGAGCGCGCCCGATGAGAACGGAAAACCAGAAAGCGTGGTTCTTTGTCCTGCCGGTGCTGGCGCTGGTGGCGTTCAACGCGCTGGTGCCGATGATGACGGTGGTCAACTACTCGGTGCAGGAAACCTTTGGCAACAACCAGTTCTTCTGGGAAGGGCTGGGCTGGTTCGAACAGATCCTGCGGTCCGACCGGTTCCAGGCGGCGCTGGGGCGGCAGTTCCTGTTCACCGCGCTGATCCTGATGATCGAGGTGCCGCTGGGCATCATCGTGGCCCTGTCGATGCCGCGCAAGGGCTTCTGGGTGCCGGTCTGCCTGGTCCTGATGGCCCTGCCGATGCTGATCCCGTGGAACGTGGTCGGCTCGATGTGGAACATCTTCACCCTGCCCAAGATCGGCCTGCTGGGGTATTTCCTGAACGACGTGCTGGGCATCAACTATGACATGACCCAACAGCCGCTATCAGCCTGGATCACCATCGTGGTGATGGATGTCTGGCACTGGACTTCGTTGGTGGTGCTGCTGTGTTATGCCGGTCTGGTGTCGATCCCCGACGCCTATTACCAGGCAGCCAAGATCGACGGGGCAAGCCCCTGGTCGGTGTTCCGCTATATCCAGCTGCCCAAGATGAAGACGGTTCTGACCATCGCGGTTCTGCTGCGGTTCATGGACAGTTTCAACATCTACACCGAACCCTTCGTTTTGACCGGGGGCGGCCCCGGCAACTCGACCACTCTGCTGTCGATCGACCTGGTGAAGATCGCGCTGGGGCAGTTCGACCTTGGCCCCGCAGCCGCGATGAGCCTGATCTATTTCGCCATCACGCTGCTGGTTTCCTGGGTCTTCTACACCCTCATGACAAAGGATGACGCGCAATGAAGAAGCGGTCTCTCATCCCGATCCTGTATATCGCGTTCCTGATGCTGCCAATCTATTGGCTGGTGGCGATGTCCTTCAAGACCACGAACGAGATCCTGTCAGGCTTTTCCCTTTTTCCCCAGACCTTTACGCTGGAGAATTACATCACCATCTTCACCGATCCGACGTGGTATTGGGGCTATATCAACTCGATCACCTACGTGACGATCAACACGGTGCTATCGGTCTGCGTGGCCTTGCCTGCGGCCTACGCGTTCTCGCGCTATCGGTTCCTGGGCGACAAACAGTTGTTCTTCTGGCTGCTGACCAACCGCATGGCCCCGGCGGCCGTGTTCGCCCTGCCCTTCTTCCAGCTGTATTCGTCGATCCATCTGTTCGACACCTACCTGGCGGTGGCGCTGGCGCACACGCTGTTCAACGTACCGCTGGCGGTGTGGATCCTGGAAGGTTTCATGCGCGGCATCCCGAAAGAGCTGGATGAAACCGCCTATGTCGACGGCTATTCCTTCCCCCGGTTCTTCGTCACGATCTTCCTGCCCAATATCAAGGCGGGCGTGGGCGTGGCGGCGTTTTTCTGCTTCATGTTCTCGTGGGTGGAAATGCTGCTGGCCAAGACCCTGACAGCGGTCGAGGCCAAACCCATCGCCGCCGTGATGACCCGTACCGCGTCCAGCGCCGGCTACGAGCTGGGCCTGCTGGCCGCCGCCGGCACCCTGACCATCATCCCCGGCGCCATCGTCATCTGGTTTGTCCGCAACTACATCGCGCGCGGCTTCGCGATGGGACGTGTATGAGGTTCGACATGCGCAAACTCCTTCTCTCCCTCTCCCTGCTCACCCCGTCCTCAGCGCTGGCGCAAGCCAAGGCCGGCTGGGGCAATGTCGGTCAGGAAGAACCCAAGGGCTTTTCATGGACCGACCCGCTGTGGCCCGATTTCTGGATGGCCTGGACCCCGGCAACGCTGGCGGTTTTCGTGGGCATCTTCTCAGCCATCGCCCTGATCGGCGTGCTCGAGGTGGTCAAGTTCCGCGACGGGATCGAACGCCGGGGCGTGCTGGGCCTGACCACCACGTTGGGCGACCGGCTGTTCATCACCCTGCTGGGTTCGGCCTACATCTTTCTGGCGTGGCTGGGGCTGGTCGGCCAACCGGTCTGGACCCCGCTTTTCCTGTCGATCGGCTGGGGCATTTTCGTTTTCTGGAAAGTTTAGGCTTTGCGTAACCGCGAAAGGATGCTTGTCTGGCAAGCATAACAGGCAAAATGGTGACACCGAGACCGATGCGAAAGAGAAAGACAGGAAATCTGCTGACCGAGGTCGAACTGGAGTTCATGAACGAGCTCTGGGCACTTGGCGAAGGCTCGGTGCGCGACGTGCTGGACCGGCTGCCGCCCGAGCGGAACCTAGCCTACACCTCGGGCGCGACGATCCTGCGTATCCTGGATGAAAAGGGATTTGTCCAAAGCCGCAAGAATGGCAAAACCCTGATCTACCGTCCGCTGCTTGAGAAGGACACCTATCAGGCGCGGTCGCTGCAGAACCTGTCCCGCACGTTGTTCGATGACACCCCGGCCTCGCTGGTGGCACGACTTGTCGACGACGCCGGCCTGACCGAAGCTGATCTGGAGGAAATTCGAGCACTGGTAGAGAGGAGACTGCAAAATGACAGCGGTTAAACCGGTTCTCGATGTATTTCTCGACCTGAACGTGGTGCTGGTTCTTTCAGCACTCATCTGGCTGTGCGCCCGCATGGCCGTGGCCCGAACGCGTCTGCGGCACGACTACATGACACAGCTGCGCGTGCTGAAGGTTCTTTGCGTCTGCGTCATGCTCAGCCCTGTTCTGGCCCTTGGGGTCACGGCAGCCGCCGGTTTTTTCTGGCCGGGTCAGGCCGTTTCCATCGGTGATATTGCGGTAGCGGCGTATTTGCGCGGTGAAATCGCGATGCCGGCTACACAATTCGAAGCTCTGCTGAACACACGCGAACGTTGGGTCGACACGGTTCTGTCCGGACAAAGCGCCCTTGTGACGGCCGTGCTGGTGCTGCTGGCCCTGGCCGCCCTCCGGATGCTGGTCCGCACCGTCCGGGATGCGCTGGCGATCCGCGATACGGTGGTTTCAAGCTTCCTGTGGCGGCGTTCGGCCAACGTGGACATCCGCTTGTCCGATCGGATCACGGTTCCATTTGCCGTGCGCGGGGCGCGTCGTCGCCACGTTGTTCTGCCCAGCCATCTACTGGACACCCCCCGTGAACTGCGATTTGCCCTGGCGCATGAATTGCAGCACGTTCGCGCCCGGGATGTCGAATGGGAGATTGCGTTTGAGGCCTTGCGACCGCTGCTGTTCTGGAACCCTGCCTACTGGGTGTTGAAATACCAGTTCAGCCGATTGCGCGAACTGGCCTGCGACCAGTCCGTCGTCACCCGGCGCGGGATCGACGCGCGCGACTATACCGATTGCCTGCTGAGCTATTGCGCCCGCACCGTCGCACAAGGCCGGCCACGGGTTTTGAACGTGGCGCTGGTCTCTGGTGGCAAGGCCAAACGGGTTCTGAAACAGCGCGTGATCGCGCTGGCCGATGCGCCCTCGTTCTCGGCACCGTTGCCGGCAATGTTCCTGGGTTCAGCCCTGCTGTTCGCTGTTCTCCTGGCCTTGGGTGCAGCCACGATCCGCCAGACTCAGGACTGGAGCCATGACCGGCTGATGCTGTCGACCGTCGTGAACCTTGAACGGCTCGAGGCACGCAATCAGGGCAACTGATCGGCGACGCCCGGATCTATCCTGTTGCTGGCCCGACCGCTGAACACGGGTCGCTCGAGCGGGCGGCCCAACGCTTGGACGTGCCGCCAGAGGAACACTGCCCAACATGCTCCCCAAGCCAGGGCCGCGGGCACGTCTGCAGAGGACGCCCGCAAAACCGCGGCAAGGCACAGCAAAGCATATCCAATACTATCGATCGCGCTGGGGCGCAGCCGGCCGCAACGGCGCGCGACCGCACGGGCAGCTACGGCATAGATCGCGCAGCTGACCGCTCCGACCGTCAGAACGTGCAACGCATCATGGGCCGCCAGCAAGTCGGGGAAGTACAGCGAAGCCGCCAACAGGGACAGACCAGCGGGCAACCACGCAAAGGCAATATGAAGCATCGCCAGCAATCCATCCTGAAGAACTGCCGTTGAATGCCAGAGCCACAGACGCCCACCTTCGCACCCGGTGCAGATCACAAGAAGGACGCCGATAAGCGGACCATCGGCGACGGAAACAAGTCCGAAAAGCACCGCAGTCAAAGCCAGAGCTGCCGCCGAAGCGTCCCCCAATACCCTCGCGCACCGAAACCGATGCGCGGCGGTTGGGCTTTGGTGCGTCCAATTCCATGTAAAAGCAGCGATCATGCGCCCACCGACAACTGACACCAAAAGTGCAACGAGTAAAACTGTGGAGAAGGACGGCGCAGACCCAGTTAGAAAGGCAAGCTGGCAGATGGCCAGGAAAAGGGCGAAAAGCGCCTGAAGCCCTCCGGCAACCGCCTGCGCGCGCAGTGCAGCCCAAGCGAGACGACCGGCGAGAAAGAGCAAGAACGCCGTGCCCGTTGGGACGATGAACATGGGTTCGCTTCCAAGCGCGCCGATGGCAGCCAATCGGGACATCGCCCAAAGCGCGAACAGCAACAAACTGCCGGTCGGCGAGACAGAACCGCCCCCCGACCAGCTGCGCATCGCCGTCAGCGAATAGCCCGCAAATGCTGCGCCGACGAAGCCGAACAGCATTTCATGCGCATGCCAGGCGTACAGCCCCAGCAACGGCGACCAATAGGTGATGAAATCCTGCCCCAGAAACAGGCCGCTCACCCCCAAAAGGGCAGCCGCCCCCGCCGCAGGAAACATGATCCGATGAGGCGAGGACAGCATGGTTTCCGATCATGCAAGGGACGCCTGGGCTATCCTGCGATAGCCGGCCTGACCGTGGTAGAACCCGTTGCTGAACGGCGTATCCGCACAAACCTGCCGCAACCGGGCTTCGGCCGCTTCGGTCGACATGCTTTGATCCAGCACCGCCCGGTAAACCTCGGCGACGGCGACCATGTCGACGGCCTGCGGCATCAATCGCAGATGGCTCACGCCATCGGCGACCAGTTGGGGCAGTTCCTGCAGCAGGATCAGATACCCTTCGGATTGGGTCTGGATCCCGTTGATGCGCAGGATCGGCTGCTCATCCCTCGTACGCAGTGGCATCCCGTCGGGGTCTTCTTCGCAGACGAATTGGCAATTGTCCTTTGTCCGCCCGTGCGAGCGCGCGTGATAGCACCGCGCCGAAACGGCCAGCGACGCCCGGCCAAAGACCTGCACTTCAACCCCGAGACCCAAGTCGCGCGCCATTCGCGCCGCGACGGCGATCGAGGGCGCTGGCAACTCGGTGGGCAGGCAGACATGCGTCGCCCCCTTTGACGCCATCCAGCGGATTGTGGCCTCGTTATAGGCATTCATGAATGGGCCGATGCGATGCGGTCGCGTACCGCGTGCATACAGTCCCGCAGCGTTGTTGATTTCGATCTCGGGCGACTCCATCTCAGACAGGTCTTCGGTGGCCTTGCGCTCTCGCTTCAGCATCACTTCGGCCAAGGAGGACAAAATCACCTTTTTGCCCGCCCGTTCGAGCCTTTCGATAATGGACGGCAGGTCAGCCTCTTGGAACGGGGCGCGTTTTGAACAGATGACCTCGCCCAGATAGACCTCATCCACCGGAGCTTCGTCGGCAACACGCGCATAGAAATCCCGGCGTTGGTCGGCCGACCAGTGATAGGCGATCGGGCCCAATGTAAGTTTCGTCATCGTTTCACCGCCATTTCTTCGTGGCAAAAGCGCCTTGCGTCTGTTTCTGACCCTCGGTCAGTGCGACGAGGTTCCCGATATCCGCTTCGCGACCCGCCCGGATATCGTCGACAGCGTTTCGAAATGCAGACACCACGGACCGGACATAACTCTTGGACCTTTGCCGCCCTTCGATCTTGAACGCATGCACCCCGGCATCGATCAACTCAGGCAGAAGGCGGGCCAGGTTCAGGCTGATCGGTTCCTCGAACGCATAGTACCCGTCCGGACGATGTGCGACCTGATAGCGACCTTTGCAAATCGTCGGATAACCGGCCTTCTCATCTGGCCCGAACCGATCGATGGTAAAGCCAGCCAACTTCGATGACATTGAACCATCGGCATCGCGCACGTACTCCACGTCGGACGCCGGCGAACAGACGCCATCGAGGTTCGTGGACTGCCCGGTCAGATAGTTCGTCAGGCTGCAGCGCCCTTCGACCATCAGACCGTGATTTCCGAAGATGAAGGTTTCGATCTCACAGGGGATTTCTTTTCGGATCTGCCGGATCTCGGGAATGGTCAAAATACGGGGCAGGACCACGCGTTTGACACCGAAATTCTCGCAATAGTAGCGGATCGCCTCGGGTGACGACGCTGCAGCCTGTACCGACAGGTGCAAGCGCATCTGTGGATGGGTTCGGGCGATGTAGTCGGCCACGCCCATATCAGCCACGATGAAGGCATCAACGCCGATCCGCGCACCGGTGTCGGCAGCGTGCCGCCAAAGGTCGACCTTGCCCGCCGGGGGATAAGTGTTGAGTGCCAGAAGGACCTTGGCACCCTTGGCATGGGCATAAGCGACCGCCTCCTCCAATTCCTGCGGCGTGAAATTCAGCCCCGGAAAATTCCGGGCGTTGGTGGCGTCCTGAAAGCCGCAATAGACGGCGTCGGCCCCGGCATCGACCGCTGTGCGCAGGGCAGCGGGAGTTCCGGCGGGGCATATCAATTCGGCGAGGCTCATGAAGCAGTCGCTCCTTCTACTTCTTGGTAATTTCGGCGCAACCGGGACAGGATCGCGCGGCCAGGCGGGCCGAACATGTCCGCAGCCTCCTGAGCGATGGATCCATCCATGTCGTCCAATGCATTGCGCAAACGGACGACGGCCTCGGTATCTCCTGTGATCTCCAAATCGCGCGAGAAAAAGGCCGCGTCGCCGTCCTGTTCCGCGTCGACCAGTTCCAACAGCAGCAGGAACCGCCCTCGAATAATGGCTGTGGCGTCGGGCAGCATCGACCGCGGCACGGCGCGAAAGCTCAGGTTCTGAGGATCTGGACGCAGATGCAGCGCGAACGGCAGCTCGATCGGGTCGATCAGGAAATCGGCGCCTTGATACGGACCAAGTCGGGCAAAAAGCGCAGGATGTTCCTGCGCGACCCTTCGGACCACCCGCGCGAGAATGGGCTGAACCGCCAAGCAGGCCAAACGCGCGACGACTGCCTGTCCCGGCGGTCTTGGCCTGTTCGATGTCTGTGTTGGGCTCACCATAAGCTGCATGTACTGCCTCATCCGTTTGGCTGTTGTATTTGGCGGGTTCAACCCGGTGCCGCCGTGTTTCGGCCTTGCGCGATGGAGCATCGGCACCATTCGACCACAACGTCCTCGACGGGCGACAGGAGTTTGGCGGTTCCTCCGGCAAACTGATCGAAGGCGGCGCGATGGGTTTTGCTCACGCCGATCAGGACCGGAACATCCCGCGCCAAGGCCTCGGCAATGAGGGTGCGAAATCCGCGACCCTCGGCCTCGCTGAGGCCGAACTTGTTCAGCAGAACGATATCGCAACCGTCATCTTGCAACCGAGCGGTCGCGATGCCGACCACGTCTTCGATCGCACCGGCGTCCATGCGACACGCGCCTGAGCCCGAACCCAGATCCTGCGTGATCCGGATATTGGGACCATGCGGCAGCAGTCCAAGCGTTGTCTCACAAAACTGGGCGCCAGTATCCGGAATGTTCACACGCAACGCTCCGAGCAAGCGCAGACCTTCTTCCTGCAATCGCGCGGCCACTGTCGCCAGCAAATGATCCGTTCCGCCTGCCTCACTTGCGTGGACACCTGCAAGAAGCATGATTGATCCCCTCTACCGTTCGAACCGTGGAAACAGGACCTGGTTTTCAAGCATCATGTGCCGGTCAATATCCGCCAAAAGGTTCCGCAGCCCATCGTAAAGCCGTCGCCAAGACCAGCAGGCATGTGCGGGCGGTGTCAGGTCAAGGGTGACATGCCGGATCAGAGCGATACTCTCGGCGTGGCCATCGTGATCGGCGCGCATAACCCGGATCGGGTTTTCGATCCCTTCCATGCCGCCCATGCGCATGGCGGGAAACAGGACGATCTCCTCTTTTGCCATGTGCGTTTCCATTTCGGCCGCCAGTTCGGCCAGCGCGCGGACCAACCCTCGGGGGGCTTGGGGGTGGTCTCGGTGAACCAAGGCCACGCGTTCGGCAAGATGTTGAAGCTGTTCAAGCTCGGTCCGGTGTGTTTCGTGATACCGTGTGAGGATGTGATCAATCAGAGCGTCTGTCTCAAGATCAGCTTCGTGCATATCGAAGTTCGTCATGGTCCGTGCTTTCAGGGTTCACGACCCGAGCATCTCGAATCGGAATTTGATTTGCGCATTCTGTTTTGCTAATACGCATAGAAAATACCGATTGGAAAACGCGACCATGCGCCTCACCTCATTCACTGACTATGGTCTCCGCATTCTGATGCGGCTGGCTGGCAGCCCGGACCGCCCGTTTTCAACTGGCGAACTTGCGGATGAATTCAAGGTGTCACGCGCCCATCTCGCCAAGGTCATTTCAGCACTGGCCAATGCCGGATACCTCAAAACGCGACGGGGCGGTGGCGGCGGGGCCGTCCTGTCTCGCCCGGCGACGGACATCCGCTTGGGCGACGTAGTGCGCACTCTGGAGACCGGGCAACCAATCGTTGAGTGTTTCTCGGCCGATGGCAGTGCGTGCACTCTGACTCCAAGCTGCCTTTTGAAGGATCGACTGAAGCAAGCCGAGCAAGCGTTTTTTGACGACCTGAACCGGGCAACACTGGCTGATTGCATCTATCGTCCACCGTGGGAGATTTCGGCGGCGGAATAGCAGCCGGTCTGCCCCTTCGGACAATTCGCCTGGGTTCTCTCAGAACCAATCAGGCTGCGAACACTGTTACCTTTGTGCTTAGACC
Source organism: Ruegeria arenilitoris (assembly GCF_013032855.1). Classification (GTDB taxonomy): domain Bacteria; phylum Pseudomonadota; class Alphaproteobacteria; order Rhodobacterales; family Rhodobacteraceae; genus Ruegeria; species Ruegeria arenilitoris. Next base: position 160,102 of record NZ_WQDA01000003.1, on the reverse strand, counting down.
GGTCAGATCAGTTGGCCCCAATCTAAGAATAAGAAACGGTGTTCTACCGCACGCCTCTGTAAATTCAGTCAGCTGTTTCTCCGGCGGACTTGCCTGATCCTCCGAATGTCAGACCAAAACTCTTGTGCGGAAAAATGCAGGTTGTAGTCTTGGCAGACTGGCCGGAGAGACCCCATTGGAACTGCAGAGACTCCTTGACGACGCCAAGGCGCTGATTACCGAGGCCCAGCTGGATGACGGCTTCTGGCCCTGTGGTGTGCGGGACATGGTATTGGCCCAGACGCGCCAATCCAAACGCCCGTCATGCTCGGTCGTTGAACCCATGATCGGGCTAGTGCTTCAGGGCAGCAAGTCGGTGCAGTACGGAACCGAGCATGTCCGTTATGACGCAGGGGACGTCATTGTCGTGGGAAGCGCCCTGCCAATGGTCTCGGGCCTTGTGGATGCCTCGCCCGAAGACCCCTACATCGCCTTGTATCTCGGCATCGACATGCGCGTATTGCGGGGCGTCTACACCGACATGGGCGGCACCTCGCTGGACGATGCTGGTCCGGCCCTGGAAAGCGGTCAGGCCGATGTGGAAGTCATTGATTCATTTGCACGTCTATTCCGTCTGCGCCGAGATCCGATCGCAGAGCAAACGCTGGGGGCCGCCGCCGTCCGCGAGGTTTATTTCCGGGTTCTGCGCAGCGACAAAGGGCGCGCACTGCGCCGTATCATCCGCGCGGACAGCAAGGCCAATCAGGTCGCCAAGGCAATCGCGCATATCCGCAAGGAGTACCGCTCGACGATCAAAGCCTCGGACTTGGCCGCGATCTCGGGCATGAGCGCGTCGGTATTCTATGACGCCTTCAAACGGGTCACGGCCAACACTCCGCTGCAATTCCAGAAAGACCTGCGCCTGACCGAGGCTTTCCAACTGCTTCAGCAGACGGGAACGCCTGTATCGAGTGTTGCACACGCAGTTGGGTATGAAAGCCCGGCCCAATTCAGCCGAGAGTTCGCCAAAAAATTTGGCGTTCCGCCCCGAGAACTGACCCGGGATCACGTGACCTGAGCTGCACGCTTTGCTCTTGGGTTTCGGAGAATCGAGCAAGAGTTGAGGAGGAAGCTCTGTGTTCCACCCGAGGCGGGCAGGTTAGGTTCATCCATGATGCAACCGGGCGATGTTGCCCCCGAAATCGCAAGGATACCTGATGGCAGTCTCCGACCAAGTTCCTTCAAATTCAGGATTTCACGCAAAAAGCACGGCGGCCGAAGTGCTGGCCGATATCGACCTGACCGGAAAGACCGCAATCGTAACCGGTGGCTACAGCGGCATTGGCCTCGAAACCGTCCGCGCCCTTGCCGACAAGGGGGCCGCGGTGATCGTTCCCGTACGCTCGGAAACCAAAGCGCAAGAGAGCCTGGCGAGCGTGGACGGCAATGTCAGAACCGCACCGATGGACCTGGCGGATCTGGGATCAGTCCGACGGTTTGCCGAAACGGTATCCAGCGACCTGCAAAACCTGGATCTGCTGATCAACAACGCCGGGATCATGGCGTGCCCCGAGGCCCGTGTTGGACCCGGTTGGGAATCCCAATTCGGTATCTGCCACATGGGCCACTTTGCCCTGACCAAGTTGCTGCTGCCGCTTTTGGAGCAAACGCCGGGCGCGCGGGTAGTTGCTCTTTCCTCGACCGCACACAAGATTTGCGACGTGCATTGGGATGATATCCAGTTCGAAAAGACGGACTACGACAAATGGCAGGCCTATGGGCAAGCAAAGACCGCAAATGCGTTGTTTGCCAACACCCTGTCCCGCCGTTTGGCAGAGACCGGCGGGTTGGCGTTTTCGGTACATCCCGGTGGGATATTCACCCCTCTGCAACGGCACCTGCCGAAGGAAGAGATGATCGCGCTGGGCTGGCTGAACGAGGATGGCGAGCCGTCCGCATTGGCCAAGGAGGGTTTCAAGACGCCCGAACAGGGCGCGTCAACGACGGTTTGGGCGGCGACTTCGCCAAAGCTGGTTGGCAAACCAGGAGTGTATTGCGAGGACGCCGACATTGCTGCCCCGACCGACCCCAACAGCCCGACGGCCCGATATTTTGGGGTCAACGCACATGCCTGCGATGACGCATCAGCCGAAAAGCTGTGGGAGATCAGCGAACGGCTACTGCAAGAGGCCTGATACCCAGGCAATCCGGTCGGGATGATCCCGGCCGGACTACGCTTCTTAGGGATAAGGCAGCGCCAAGGTTTTAGACCGCAATTTCGCCCCTTGGCCCTCTGCGCTGCCGGTCCCGGCCCGGGCTGGACCTCAACGGTTCAGGCCAAAGCCTGCTCGGGCGCAGGATCGGCGATCAACAGTTCGACATCTGCCACGCTCAGCGCCACAGCCAACTGGCTTGGCGGGACCGTGTCGACGATAAACGTGTCCAAATCCGACAGTTCGCACACTTTGTGCAACTGCTTCTGATTGAACTTCTGGGCATCCAGCAGAAGATGACGTTCCGCAGAACGGCCCAGCATCGCGCGTTTGACAGCGGCGATATCACCGATCGGCTCGCTGGGGCCATCATCGGACAATCCCGACGCGCCGATCATGCAGCGATCGACGTTGAACCGGCCCAGAAACTCCAGCGTTTCGTAACCAACGACGGCAGCCTCGGCGGCAAGATAAGCACCGGGGCAAACAATCACCTCGGCCGCGCTGCCGCCCAGTGTCACGGCCACCGGAATAGAATTCGTGATGACAGTGCACCGTATGTCGCGATATGCCAATGAGCGCGCCAGTTGAGCGGTTGTCGAGCCCGAGTCGATCATGACCGTCTCACCTTCACGCACAAGGCCAGCGGCGGCGTTTCCGATCCGCTCGCGTTCGGCAACCCGGGCCGCATTGCGCTCGTCCAGGCTGAGATAATGCCCTTGCACCGGCGCCGACGCGCCACCGTGCGCACGCGCAATCAGGCCGTCTTCGGCCAGCGCGTCAAAATCCCTGCGGACGGTCTCGGTGGATACGTCGAAACTGCGGGCCAGATCACTGATGCGCACGTGCGGGCGCAGCTTGAGCTCAAGCAGGATACGTTGGCGACGATCGGACTTTTTCAGCCGATCCCGCCCTTTCTTGCTGTGTTTCTGACGAGTTTTGGCCTTTGACATCCTATTGCCCCGGCTAGACGACATTCAATTTCTGTGGCGTTTACCTCATTTTTGCAAATATTTTGTTGCATTGCCCTCAAACTGGTGATGAAAATCGTCGGACTCACCCCATTGTGGAAGGCAAAATGTTGGCCATGCAACGGCGCAGCGCAAACAAGGTATTGAACGCATGATCGTGCTGGCCACCCATCTGGCGGCCGGCGTCGCCCTGCTTTTGTGGTCTGTCCGGTTGATCCGGACCGGAGTGGAACGAGCGTTCCTGCCCGAGTTGAAACGCGGCCTGAAAATCCTGTCTGAAAACCGAATCTCCGCTGCATTGGGCGGCGGTATGGCAGCGATGCTGATGCAAAGCTCGACTGCAGTTGCATTGATCGGAGCCGGATTCGCGGTATCGGGCATGCTCGCCCCACCCTCGGCCCTTGCGCTGCTGTTGGGGGCAGAGGTGGGATCCGCCCTAATGGCAAAGGTGCTGACCTTGCCCGTCCAGGCCGTGATGCCATTCGCATTGCTGGTCGGCGTCGTGGTGTTTTTGAAAGCCGGACGACGGCGGACGAAACAGATCGGGCGCATCATCATCGGTTTTGCCCTGGTGCTGTTGTCGCTTGGAATGATCCGCGAAGCCACAGTGCCAATCGGGGCCAGCCCAATCGTTCAAAGCATTGCCGCATATTTTCAAAGCGACTTGATCAGCGCCTATGTGGTCGGTGCAATTCTGGCGTGGCTCATGCATTCCAGCCTTGCCGCAGTGCTGACCTTTGCAACATTCGCCGCGTCAGCACTGGTTGGCGGCACGGTGGCCGCCGCACTGGTCATCGGTGCCAATCTCGGTGGCGCCGTGATCTCATTCGCCCTGCTCTGGTCGCAGGAGCGCCCGGCCAAGTTGGTCGTCCTTGCCAACCTGGTGGCTCGGGCCTGCGTCACTTTGGTGGCGCTGGCCCTACTGCTGACCGGCGTGCTGAACATATCCGCGTTTGGCACAGCGCCCGGTCAACAGGTGGTGATGCTGCACATTGCGATGAATGTCGCCCTTCTGGTCATAGCGCTGCCGTTCACCAACCTGCTGATCCGGTTTGCCGACACGTTCGTTCCCCGCCATTCAAGCGTCACCGCCGACAACGTGACCGCATTGGACCCCAGCGCACTGGACCACGTGCCTCTGGCGCTGGCCTGCGCACAGCGCGAACTGCTGCGCATGGCTGAAACGGTTCAGGCGATGCTGGTGCCAACCATTCACCTGTTCCGGAACTGGGACCCCGAACTTGCCCGCACCATCGAACTGCGGGAAAACGATGTCGACCGCATGCATTTTGACATCAAGATCTACGTGTCGCGACTGCGGGAAGGCGATCTGACACCTCAGCAGGAGAAAAAGACACTCGAGCTGGTGTCGATGGCCAACAATCTTGAAGAGGCCGCCGACCGGATCGCGGTCAACCTTGTGGCGCTGGCGAAAAAAATGGCTGACGAGGGCATTACCTTTTCCAAGGAAGGTCTGACCGACATTGAACAATTCCACGATCAGATCACAACGAACGGCCAGTTGGCTCTGAGCATTCTGACCACCGGCGACGCTGAGGCGGCCCGCCAATTGGTGGCCGAAAAGGATCGCATCCGGATCGAAGAACAATACCTGCAGGAGCGACACCTGAAGCGCCTGCAAAGTCGGGGTCCGGCCAGCATCGAGACAACCAATATCCACCAGGAGACGCTGCGCCTATTGAAGCAAATCAACGCGGCGCTGGCCTTTGTGGCCTACCCGATCGCCGAAGAGACGGGCGATCTTCTGGAAAGCCGCCTGGCCAAACCGCGCATAATCTCGGACGCACCTTAGTCACGGCGCTCTTCGGATCGTACGTCAAGAGACCGGCGGCGAAAGCTCCCGCCCTTCCGTGAGTACAGGGTTTTCTGGCTTCCTGAACCCGGCAGAATTGACAGTCGGCCCCACTCGCATGCTATCGTCATATCAGAATGTTATGACATAAAACTGTTTCTTTGAATTCGAAGCTGTTGAATTGGGAGGTTCTCATGCTGCGACTCTACGTCTGTTCAATGCTGCTGACACTCGGCCCGGCAGGCGTTCTCGCCGACGCTGTGCCGACCAAGGAAGCCGCAGAGGGAACCTTTGCCGAGCGTCCGTTCTCGCCCTATGCCAACCGGACATTCCCGGAGCGCCCTCTTTGGGGGGATACGCACCTGCACACCGGGTTGTCACTGGACGCCGGAACGTTCGGGAACACGCTGCTGCCGGATGACGCCTGGCGATTTGCGAAAGGCCAACAGGTCATCTCGTCCACCGGACAACCGGTTCGGCTTGCGCGCCCACTGGATTGGATGGTTCTCACGGATCACACCGACCTGATGGGGTTTGCCCCGGACCTGCAGGCCGGAAAGCCGGGGGTCTTGGCACATCCCAAGGGTCTGGAATGGTACGAAGGATACTCTGCGGGCGGGGACGAAGCTGCCAAAGCGGCGTTCGACATCATTTCCAATTTCTCGCAGATGACCCTGCCGGAAGACCTGCTTGAATCATACAGCCCCGGAGCGGACGCCTTTGCGTTTACCTGGGAACATATCGTGATGGCCGCGGAACGGCACAACGACCCGGGCAATTTCACAGCGTTCATCGGTTTCGAATGGACCTCGGTGCCCAAGGGATTCAACCTGCATCGAAACGTCATGCTGCGCGATGGCCCGATCCGTGCGCTGCAGATGGTGCCGCCGGTCACGCAGCCGCCCTATGGGAACACGGATCCGAAGGCACTTTATGAGTGGCTCGAGGAGTACCAGGCCAAGACCGGGGGCCGTGCCGTTGCCTTCGCGCATAACGGCAATCTGTCGAACGGCTGGATGTTCCCGACGGAAGACACCTATCACGGCGGCAAGGTGGATGAGGAATACGTACAGAACCGCGCCAAGTGGGAACCGCATTACGAGGTCACCCAGATCAAGGGTGACGGCGAAGCCCATCCCTATCTCAGCCCTGACGACCCATTTGCCGACTATGAAAACTGGGATGTCGGGAACCTCGATATCTCCGAGCTGAAAACCGATGACATGCTGGCCGGCGAATATGCGCGTGAGGCGCTGAAGCGCGGGCTGATGCTTGAAGAGAAATTCGGCGTGAACCCCTACAAGTTCGGGATGGGCGGCGCGACGGACAGCCATACGTCGCTGGCAACGGCCGAGGAAGACAACTATTTCGGCAAATCCGTAAGCGCCGAGCCGTCGGCCACACGCGTTCTGCACCCGTTTGTCGAAAGCGATCTGGGCGCCTTTGAGGGGCATACGCTGGTCGCATCGGGCTATACCGCCGTCTGGGCGTCCGAGAATACGCGCTCGGCCATTTTCGACGCGTTCAAGCGACGCGAGACATACGCCACGACCGGGCCTCGCATCGGGCTTCGTTTCTTCGGCGGATGGGATTTCGATGAGTCCGACCTGCTGACGCGTCTTGTGGCTGATGTGGGATATACCAAAGGCGTGCCGATGGGCGGTGACCTGCGTCCGCCCGAGGGTGAAGGCGCACCGACTTTCCTGATCGGCGCGCTGCGTGACCCCGTCGGTGCGAACCTTGATCGAGTTCAGGTCGTCAAGGGCTGGTTGGATGCCGACGGCGCGCTTCAGGAAAAGGTCTACAACGTGGCCTGGTCCGACGATCGTGCGCTGGATGCCAATGGCAACCTTCCCGAAGTCGGCAATACCGTCGATCTGGATACCGCCAGCTGGAGCAACTCGATCGGCGCATCGGAATTGGTGACCGTTTGGACGGATCCCGACTTCGATCCCAACGCGCGGGCATTCTACTACGTGCGGGTTCTGGAAATCCCGACCCCGCGCTGGGTGCTGTACGACAAGCTTCGTTTTGGAATCGATCTGCCGGCCGAGGCCCAGTTGATCCATCAGGAACGTGCGTATTCGTCACCGATCTGGTACACGCCTGCCAGCGAATGAACCAAGACCGAAACCGGGGGCGTGGGATCGCGCCCTTGGGCCGGGGTCGTTGCTGCAACATCTTCACCCAAGTTGAAATCGGCGATTTGACATGACGGGCCGTTGGGATCAACGATCGGGTATCGAATTGCCAGCAGGTCAGATCTTTCATGCGCTTTTACAAAGAACCGCTGTTCCATTTCATTCTGATCGGGCTGGCCATTTTCGGCTGGTTCTATCTTGTATCCGACGAGGCCGAGCCCCCGGAAGAGGCCGAAACGATCACAATTGACAGCGACGACATCGCGCTTTTGAGAACACGGTTCGAGGCCAGCTGGAAACGCCAACCCACCGACGCCGAGTTGCAGGCGCTGATCGATTCCTGGATCCGCGAAGAAATTCTTGTGCGCGAGGCCCGAAAGCTGGGCTTGGACCGTGGTGATCAGGTGATCCGGGCCCGCCTTGCCCGAAAAATGGAGTTTCTGACTACCGCAATTGCGTCCTCGGTCGCCCCCGAGGAGGCTGTTTTAGAAGAGCATCTGGCCCAGAACGCAGACCGCTTCACGACCCCTACCCTGATCGCGTTTGATCAGATCTATCTGGGTGATGCCCCAGACCCGGACGTCGTCGACGATACTCTGCAGGCGCTGAACGGTGGCGCGGATTGGTCCAGCCTTGGCGTTTCGTCCTTGCTGGCGCGGTCGATGCCACTGACAGCCGCGGGTGCAATCGACACAACCTTTGGTCGCGGGTTTGCGTCACAGCTTGACGGGAGCGAGCCGATGATTTGGATCGGTCCGATCAACTCGGGATACGGGCAACATCTTGTTCGCGTGACCGAAGCAAAGCCCGGTTATCTTCCGCCGCTCGCCGAGATCTACGACTCCGTTCTGAACGATTGGCGCAGGGCGACGGCTCAGGACCTGGCGCAGGCTCAATACGAAAGCCTCGCCGCCCAGTACCGTGTCGAGACACCCGAATCCGCAGAGGGCGGCTCGTGAAGACGGTCTTCTTTGTTCTGCTGAGTTTCTGGCTGGGCATGGTTCCGCAATTCGGCCGAGCACACGCGCTTGACCCCGGCTATCTGGACCTGAACGAACTGGCGCCGGGCACCTGGAGAATCCTTTGGCGTATTCCCGACGTGAACGGACAACCCATGGAGATCGATGCGGTTCTGCCCGACCATTGCGCGCCGGAAAATGGCCCGGAGCCAACAGCGGAAAACCAGGCTTGGGTGTCTTCTTGGATTGCAGAATGTGATGCCGAAATCGCGGGCCATGTTGTGGCCATAGACGGGTTGGAGCGCCAGCAGAACGATGTCTTGCTGCGCGTTCGACCGCTGAACACTGAACCCGTGACGCTCAGATTTACGCCTGATGAGGCCGAATTGATGGTTCCGGCGGAGCCTACGATCTGGTCGGTTTTCAGCAGCTACTTTCTGCTTGGGTTCGAACACATTTTGGGCGGCTGGGACCACCTGTTGTTCGTTTTTGCGCTTTTTGTTCTGGTGCGGAACCCATGGCGGTTGGTCGGTGCGATAACCGCGTTCACAGTCGCGCATTCGCTGACGCTGGCGATGGCGACGCTTGGGTTTCTCAACGTGCCCGCCGGCCCCGTCGAAGCCGTTATTGCCTTGTCCATCGTATTCCTTGCTCTGGAAATCCTGAGGCACAAAGAGGGCGAGCTGCGGTTATCCGAGCAATACCCGTGGATCGTCTGCTTCAGTTTCGGCCTGCTGCATGGGCTTGGCTTTGCCGGTGCTCTGGCTGAAATCGGCCTGCCTTCGCAAGAGATCCCTGCAGCGCTGCTGGCTTTCAACATCGGCGTCGAGGCCGGTCAGCTTGCCTTTATCGCAGTGCTCGCGCTTCTGATTGCGATGTGGCGCCTTATCGCGCCACGGAACGCCGGTTGGGTGACCCACTTGGCCACCCCCGTAACAGGCTATGCCATCGGCTGCATATCGCTCTATTGGCTGATCGAGCGGGTCAACGGGTTCTGAGCGCCCAAGCGGTCAATTCACAGATCTTTGCATTCTGGCACGGCGGTCAGAACCGATCCGTCCTTGAGATGTTGCAACAGATTGTCGACCGTCAGATCACCCATCGCGGCACGCGTTTCGACAGTAGCACTGCCCGCATGCGGCAACAGAACCACGTTTGGCAACTCGCGCAACGCTTGTGGAACGCGAGGTTCATCCTCGAAAACATCCAGCCCTGCCCAGCCAAGCGCACCGCTTTGCAGCGCTTCAATCAAAGCCGCCTCGTCAACAACGGACCCTCGGCTGACATTGATCAGCGTGCCCTTGCCCCCCAACGCCCGCATCACCTCGGCGTTGACCAGCTTGTTGGTCGACGGCCCGCCCGGTGTTATGCAAATCAGCACATCCACGTGTTCGGCCATGTCGACCAGATTGTCGAAATACCGGTATGGCACATCCTTGGGACTGCGGGTGTGATAAGAGATTTCGGGCGACCACGGCGCCAGTTTGTCTGCAATCGCCTGGCCGATACGACCAAGCCCCAGAATCCCAACCTTTTGATTGTCGGCTGATCGGGTCAAAGGGGCATTGCCTTCTGTTTCCCATCGTCCCGACCGGACGTATTCATGGTCGCGCACAAGCTCTCGGTAGCAGGTCAGCATCAGCAGAACGGCGGTGGTTGCGACCTCGTTGTTCAGCACATTCGGTGTGTGCGTGACGACAACTCCGCGGGCTGCAGCAGCCGTTGCATCGATCGCATCATATCCAACCCCATAGACGCTGATCATCTTCAGGTTTGTCAGTTGGGCCATCAGGTCGGGCGGCACGCCGTCATGTCCGTTCGTGACCACATGCGTGACGCGCGCGGCATCAAAATCGTCCAACTGGCGAATATCAAATGCGGCGGACAGCCGATCTTTCATCCGGTCGGTAATCCCGCCGATCTGCAACAGCTCAGTCATCCTGACTGACCTTCTGCCGCTGCGTGCCCAGCCCGTCGATCCTCAGTTCCATCACGTCGCCCTTCTTCAAATAGACCGGATCGGGCTTGATCCCCATGCCGACCCCGGGCGGTGTGCCGGTCGAAATCACGTCACCGGGATGAAGGGTGAACAACTGGCTCAGATGCTCGATGATCTCGGCAACGGTAAAGATCATGGTGGCCGTGTTTCCGGTCTGCATACGCTGACCGTTCACGTCCAGGGACATGCCCAGCGCCTGAGGATCGGGAACCTCATCGCGGGTGACCAGCCACGGACCGGTCGGACCGAACGTGTCGCAGGACTTGCCCTTGGTCCATTGTCCGGTCAGTTGCGTCTGGAAATGCCGCTCGGACACGTCATTGACGATGCAATAACCGGCGACATAGTCCAAAGCATCGGCCTTGGAGACGTATTTCGCCGTTTTCCCGATCACCACACCCAACTCGCATTCCCAATCGGTATGGGTGGACCCGCGCGGCATCACAACGTCATCATAAGGCCCCACGATGGCGGAATTTGCCTTGAAGAACAGGATCGGATGCTTGGGAATATCCGCGCCCGTTTCGGCAGCATGGTCCGAGTAGTTCAGTCCGATGCACAGAAATTTTCCGATCTTGCCCACGCAAGCTCCGATCCGCGGATCCCCTTCAACAATCGGCAGGCTTTCGGGATCAATTGCGCGCAGCCTGTCCAGCACGGCGTCGCCCAGCGTTTCACCGGTGATATCGGTGACATGGGCGGACAAATCCCGCAATTGACCCGCAGAGTCGACCAACGCAGGCTTTTCCGACCCTGCGGCTCCGTAGCGAACAAGTTTCATTTCGGTTCCTTTTAATGATTGTCCCGCGGCAGGAATTGCCGCGCGATGTCCCTGAATTTGTCGGCGCCCTTCAGCGTCATGCCGCGATCCAGACGATCGACCTTCTCGCGGAAGATCTCCTGCCAGGGTGACTGGTCGGGCGGGACCGAATAGCCACCTGCAGCTTCCCGTTCGCGGGCGCGTTCATGCAGCTCCTCCAGCGGAACAAGCATATCCGCCGTCCCTTTGCCCAGATCGATGCGCAACCGGTCGCCATTTCGCACCAGCGCCAGCCCGCCGCCTTCGGCCGCCTCGGGCGAGGCGTTCAGGATCGACGGGCTTCCGGACGTGCCGGACTGGCGCCCATCACCGATGCAGGGCAGCGCCTCGACCCCTTGTTTCAACAGGTATGAGGGCGGCCGCATGTTCACCACCTCTGCCGCGCCCGGGTAACCTTTGGGCCCTGCGCCGCGCATGATCAGGATACAGTCTGCGTCGATGTTTTCTGCGGGATCATCGATGCGGTGATGAAAGTCCTCAGGCCCGTCAAAAACGACCGCCCGGCCCTCGAAGGCATTGGGGTCATCCGGGTTCGACAGGTAGGCCTCGCGGAAAGCGGACGAGATCACCGATGTCTTCATGATCGCGCTTTCGAACAGGTTGCCCGAGAGGTTGATGAACCCGGCCTGATGCTTGACCGGATTTCTCACCGGCTTAATCACGTCGTCGTTCAGCGACCGGCGTGTCCGGCAGTTCTCGCCCATCGACCGGCCGTTGACCGTCAGCGCATCGGGGTTGGGCAGCAATCCGGCATCAATCAACTCACCGACCACGGCAGGGACACCGCCGGCGCGCTGGTAATCTTCTCCAAGGTATTTTCCGGCCGGCTGCATGTTGACCAGCAGCGGTACGTCGTGACCCAGGCTTTGCCAGTCATCGTTGTTGAGAGGAACGCCAAGATGCCGGGCGATCGCATTCAAATGGATCGGCGCGTTCGTCGATCCACCGATCGCCGAGTTGATGACGATCGCATTTTCAAATGCCGCCCGGGTCATGACATCGCTTGGGCGCAGATCCTCCCACACCATCTCGACGATGCGCTTTCCGGTTTCATAGCTGATCTGTCCGCGTTCCCGGTATGGGGCCGGTATCGCGGCGGACCCGGGCAGTTGCATTCCCAAGGCTTCGGCCAGGGAATTCATCGTGGTCGCCGTTCCCATCGTGTTGCAATAGCCAACCGAAGGCGCCGAAGCCGCCGCGATTTCCATGAACTCATCAGTGTCGATCTCACCGGCAGCAAGGTCTTCCCGAGCCTTCCAGATCACGGTTCCCGACCCCGCGCGTTCACCCTTCCACCAGCCGTTCAGCATCGGGCCGACCGACAGAGCGATTGCGGGGATATTGACGGTGGCGGCCGCCATCAACAGCGCCGGCGTGGTCTTGTCGCAACCGATGTTTAGCACCACGCCGTCGATCGGGTAACCAAACAAGCTCTCGACCAGCGAAAGATAGGCCAGATTGCGATCCAGCGAGGCAGTGGGCCGTTTACCCGTTTCCTGAATCGGGTGCACCGGAATTTCGATGCACGTGCCACCAGCCGCGATGATCCCGTCGCGCACACGTTTGGACAATTCCAGGTGGTGGCGGTTGCACGGGCTGAGATCGCTACCCGTTTGCGCAATGCCGATGATTGGCTTGCCGGATTGAAGCTCGGCGCGGGTCAGGCCGTAATTGAGATACCGTTCCAGATACAGCGCGGTCATCTCGAGGTTCTCCGAGTTCATGAACCATTTCCGCGACCGCAGATCGTCCTTTGTTATCTTCGTCATTGGCCTGACCACCCCCCATCGATTATGTGTGTATGTCCTGTGGTGAAAGCACTCTCATCGCTTGCCAGGTAGACGACCAGTGCCGCTATTTCTTCCGCCTTGGCGACGCGGCCCATGGGCTGGCGGGCCACGAACTGCGCCATGGCTTCTTCCCTGCTGCCCAGTTCTTGGGCCAAAGCCTCGACCCGATCGCGCCAACTGGGGCTGTCGACCGTTCCGGGACAGATGCAGTTGCAGCGAATGCCCTTCGTGATGAAATCAACCGCAACCGATTTCGTCAGCCCCACAACCGCAGCTTTGGTCACGCCATAGACAAAGCGGTTGGGCGCGCCGATGATCGACCCCAAAGCGGAAGACATGTTGATGATCGAGCCGCCGCCCCGTTCGACCATCCCCGGCAGCACAGCCTTCGTCGTGCGCATCATGGACCGCACGTTGAGGTCCATCGCAAAATCCCACTCTTCATCGGTGGCGTCCAGGATGGTCCCGTGATGCACGAAGCCCGCACAGTTGAACAACACGTCCGGATTTGCCCGCTCAGCCCCCTGAGCGACGCTGGCGTCATCGGTGACGTCCATCTCGAAAATTTCGATATTTTCGAGATTCTCGGACCGAATCGAAGAAAGGTTTTCGAGGTTGATATCCGTCGCAAACACCTGCGCCCCTTCGCGCGCCATTGCAATTGCGCTGGCACGACCGATACCCTGTCCGGCGGCCGTCACAAGGACGCGCTTCCCCACAAGTCTTTCTGACATATGTAAAATTTACCTTTCACTACTTGCGATCAAACACCAGGACCCCGGGCCCGAGTGCGACCGGGCAGCACCAAAAAATTCTGCATGGAAACGCGACAGGCTTTGGCGCAGGAACTTGATGCCGTTAGCGTATGACAGAGATTTTGGTTTGGCTATAACCATGCGTGGTGCGGCCCGAAGGAGGACAAGCAAACATGAGCGAACCGCGCAAAGTGACCCTTTTGGGCACCGGCCTAATGGGGGCGCCGATGGCACGAAACCTGCTTGCGGCAGGCTTCCCCCTGACCGTTTGGAACCGTAGCGCCGAAAAGGCACGGCCATTGGCGGACCAAGGTGCCACGGTTGCGGACACCCCGGCCCATGCCGTTGCCCAAGCCGATGTGATCGTGACCATGCTGGCCGACGGATACGCAACCGGCGCGCTGCTTGAAGACCCTTCTTTCTGCGACCAGCTGAAACCTGGTGCCGTCTGGATCGACATGTCCAGCGCCAAGCCTGAACATGCCCGCGCGCAGTCGGCCCAACTCGAAACCCTCGGCCTGCGGCATCTGGATGCCCCAGTCTCCGGTGGCACCAGGGGGGCCGAGGCGGGCTCGCTGGCGATCATGGTGGGCGGCGATGAGAAGGTCATGCGGGAGGTCCTGCCAATCCTCTCCGCCATGGGGCGCCCCGTGCATGTCGGCCCCAGCGGCGCCGGACAGTTGTGCAAACTGGCCAATCAGACAATCGTGGCCGTCACGATTTCCGCCGTTGCCGAGGCAACCCTGCTGGCCGAACAAGGTGGCGCAGACCCGGCTGCTTTGCGCGCCGCGCTTCGCGGTGGGTTTGCCGACAGCGTGATCCTGCAGCAGCACGGGGAACGCATGTCCAACCGGGACTTCGTTCCCGGCGGACTCTCGAAGTTTCAGCTGAAGGATCTGGACAACACCTTGGCTGAGGCGCGCGGTCTGGGCCTGGAACTGCCCAATACGCAAGCCGTACGCGACCGGTTCGAATACCTGATAAACGAAATGGATGGGGCCGAGCTGGATCATTCTGCGCTCTACCTCGAACTCAGAAAACGGAATGGCATGTCGTGACGCATATCCTCATCATCGGCGGCGGTGGAATGCTGGGGCAGAAACTGGCGCATCACATTTCGGCCGAACAGACCTTTGGCCCGGACGCCCGTGTATCATTGTTCGACCTTTCATTTCCGGCCGAGGGTGCACCGGGAGAAAAAACCGTTGGCGACATCGCGGTCCCAAACTCGGCCAAGCTTCTGGCCGCTCAGCGCCCTGACGTGATCTTTCATCTGGCCGCGATTGTCTCGGGTCAGGCAGAAGCTGATTTTGGCCTTGGTTGGGACGTCAACCTGATGACGACCTGGGCACTGTTGAACGCATTGAAGGACGAGCATGACGCCACCAGCGGCGCCTACCGCCCGCGGCTGGTCTTCGCTTCGTCCATAGCCGTCTTTGGCGCCCCTTTCCCCGCAAGGATCGACGATGAATTCCTGTGCGCCCCTCTGACCAGCTACGGGGCGCAGAAGGCTGCGTCCGAGTTGATGATTTCCGACTTCAGTCGAAAAGGATACATCGACGGCATCTCCCTGCGGCTGCCGACGCTGTGCGTGCGGCCCGGCAAGGCAAATGCCGCCGCTTCCTCCTTCTTTTCGGGTATCATTCGAGAGCCCCTGAACGGGCTTGAGGCGGTTCTGCCGGTCCACGACACCGTTCGCCACTGGCACGCCAGCCCTCGGGCAGCGGCAAGATTTCTGACCCACGCGGCCGATCTCGATACGAAGCTGCTGAACGACCGGCGCGCCCTGAACATGCCCGGCATCAGTTGTACGGTCGCCGAACAGATCGAAGCTCTGCGCACTGTCGCCGGTCAAGACGCGGTCAACCTGATCAAGCATGTTCCCGACCCCGACATAGAGCGCATTGTCAACGGCTGGCCACGCGACTTTCAAACCGACCGCGCGCTTGAGCTGGGCTTCCGCGCAGAGTCGAGCTTTGAAGACATCATCCGCGTTTATCTTGAGGATGACTTCCGCGCTTAGTCGCCCATCGTCTTGCCTGTCAGATGGCGCTTGAGGTGGTCATGAATCTTCTGCTTGGTCAGTTGCTCATCGCCGGACAATGCGGCCTCGAGGATGTCGGCGTGATGCCGGATGTTCTCGGAGATGAACTCGAACCGCCGGTCCGCCACCATCAGCTGCTGCCGGAATTGCGCGTAAATGCGGCCATGCATCTGCTTCAACGTTTCCGATCCGCAGGCCGAGATCAGCGTTTGGTGGAATTCCTTTTCCGAGGCAAACCAGATCTCGATCAGCTCGCTGGGGTCGTCGGTGGCATGAATGCGCTTTTCGATATGGCTCAGCTTGTGATGCGCCGCGGTCAGCCTGGCTTCCCAATCCACCCCGCCGTTGCGGATCGACATTGCGGTGCCTTCTCCCTCCAGCAAAACGCGGATGTGGGTCAGCTCGATCAGTTTTTTCGGCGAACGCTTCGGGACGCGAAAGCCCTTCTGCTCCTGAAAGTCCACCAAACCCACCGATGACAAACGAAAAAGAACTTCGCGAACCGTGCTGGCCGAGCACCCATAGTCCTTGCGCAACTCTTCGGCCCGAACCTTGGCACCATGCTCGAATCCGTTCGAGATCAGACACATTTTAAGGTGCTGATAAATATCTACTTCTTCATTCATTCCGGTTTGCACCTTTCAGGTCTGGCCACTTAGTGTCCTAATCATATTTTCGATTTATTGCAAGAATCTCGAATTTCTTGAAAATTTCATATTTTACTTGTTGCATTCGATTCGACCGCTTAACGTCTAGCAGCGTGTCGACAAGGGAGGCGGCAAGATCTCCTACCCGGCGCACTGCTCAACGTCTGGGAGGACAATATGAAAATAGTCAAGACAGCGGCTGTTGCGGCCGTAGCAACGACGATGGCGGCCGGTTTCGCGGTGGCTGAAACGACCAAGCTGAGAATTCAAACCCATTTCTCGCCCGAGACGCTGTCCGGGCAGATGGCGGCAAAATACGTCGAAGACATCCAGGAAATGTCGAACGGCGAAATCGAAGTCGAGATGTTCTACTCGTCCTCGGTGGTCAAATCGGTCGAAACCTTCGATGCCGCGGCGACAGGCATCCTCGACTGCGACATGACCGGCGGCGGCTATCAGACCGGTAAGAACCCGGCCTTCCAGTTCGCGGGCGATCTGCTGGGCGGTTACCAGAACCCCTATCAGCAAATGGCATGGCTGCTGCACGGTGGCGGCAGAGATGCCGTCAATGACCTGTACAACGGCTACGACATGGAATTCATCGGCTGGTGGATCCCGGGGCCGGAATCTCTGGCCTCGACCAAGCCGATCGCCAAGGTCGATGACTTCAAAGACTGGAAATTCCGTTCGCCCCCGGGCCTGGCCACCAAGGTCTTTGCCGAGTTGGGCGCATCGCCGATCGTGATGGACTTCAACGAAATCTTCACCGCTCTGGAAACCGGCATCATCGACGGCGCGGATGCTGCGAACCTGACCAACAACGTGGGTCTGGGTCTGTACGAAATCGCCGGTCACACGAACTATCCCGGCTTCCACTCGATGCCCGCAGACCATCTGGCCTGCCGCAAGGACGTTTGGGACGCGATGCCTGCACATCACAAAAAGATCATGGAAGTCGCGATGGACAGCCTGGCGCTGCACAATGCGACGATCAACGAAGTGCAGAACGCTCAGACCGCCAAGGACCTGAAGGCCAAAGGCGTTCAGCTGTATGAGTGGTCGCCGGAAGATCTGGCCGCCTACCGCGCAGCCGTTCAGGTCGGGTGGACCGAGTTCGCCACGACCCCAGAGGCCAAGGCGCTGTTGGAAAGCCACATCAACTTCCTGCGCGATCTGGGCGCAATGCAATAATCGGGCTTCGGCCATTCAACGACAATCGGAAAGGCCGTGCTGACGGCCTCTCCGAATGTGCCCGGGACCCTGCATTTCATGAAAATCACCAAGATCACCAGCCATGTACTGCAGTACAAGATGCCCGAAGTCCTGGGGTATTCGCAGCAGTATTATGACAAGCGCACAACCCATCTGGTCGAGGTTCAAACCGACGAAGGCGTGACCGGCTGGGGAGAGTGTTTTGGCCCCGGCAACGTAGCAAGAGCCAACAAATCCATCGTTGAACAGGTCATTCAGCCGATGGTTCTGGGGCTGGACCCTTTGGACAAGGACGTGATCTGGCACAAGGTGTACAACCTTCTTCGAGATCATGGGCAAGGCGGAATGCCGATACAGGCGCTGTCCGGCGTGGACATCGCCCTTTGGGACATCGTCGGCAAGGTGGCCGGTTTGCCGCTGCACAAACTCATCGGCGGCGCGCATCGGACAAGCGTTCCCTGCTACGGCTACGGGATGATGCTGCGGGATGAGCCGATCGCCGACCTTGCCGCCCGGTTCAAGGACGAAGCCGCAACGATCAAGGACATGGGGTTTGTCGCCACCAAGATGAAGACCGGGTTCGGACCCAAACCGGACGTACAGCTCTGCGAGGCGGTGCGTCGCGGGGTTGGAGACGACTTCCCCTTCATGGTCGACGCAAATCATGCCTACACGACCTCGGACGCGTTTCATGTGGGCCGCGCCTTGGAAGAGCTTGACGCCAATTGGTTTGAAGAGCCGGTGGCCCCTGAGGATCTTGACGGCTATCGCGAACTGCGCGCGGGGCTGAAGGTCAATATCTCGGGCGGCGAGGCTGTGTTCAATCGCTGGGCATGGCGCGCGCTTCTCGAAAACCGCAGTGTCGATATCGCTCAGCCCGAAGTGTGCGCGTTGGGCGGAATCTCTGAGTATCTGCGGGTTCTTGCGCTGTGCCACGCGCACTTCACCCCGGTCGTCAATCACGTCTGGGGAAGTGCGGTTGCTGTGGCCACCAACCTGCATTTGCTCGCGGCAATGCCGGCAATGCCGGGCGGTCTGCACCCGTGGGAACCGATGCTGGAATTCGACACCACGGACAACAAATTCCGCGACGATCTGCTGACCGTCCCGCTGGCGATACAGAAACAAGTCAAGGCCAACAACGGCCGCGTGACGATCCCGACCGGCCCCGGACTGGGTGTCGAGCCGGACCTGGAATTTATCGATCACCACCGGATCGACGGATAAGGACGAGGGCTACGTGATGCAAAAAAACTCAGGCGGAATACTGGAGTGGCTCATCCCGCTCGCGTTCGTCGCAACGGCCAGTTGGCTCGTCTGGCATCTGCCGGCCTTCCTGTTGGACTGGCTGCCCTACACGTCCGAATCTCTGAAAAGCCAGGTAACGGAAATCTATCTGCGCAGCGACGTGACGCCCGAAATGACCGGGGTTTTCGGCGGATTTGTCGATATTGTCGATATCGGCGCACTGATACTGCTGCCGATCCTTGCGGTGATCGGAACCAAGACCGTCCAGCCGGCCGCGATGGAATACGAGGGCACGACTGCGATGGACCGCTTCGCCCTTTTCATCGGCCGGGTCACGATGATGATGATCGCCATCATGACGGTGGTGATGCTGTACGAAGTCTTCATGCGCTACATCCTCGAAAAGCCGACCGAATGGGCCAACGAGATGACACTGTGGTTCGCCAGCTTCGTGTTCCTGATGTCCGGCTACTATGCCATGCAGCAACGCAGCCATATCCGGATCTTTCTGCTGTATGATGCGGTTCCTCGCTGGTTGCAGCGGGTGTTCGACACGATCTCGACCATCCTGATCGTGATGTTCGCGTTCTTTCTGGTCTACGGCAGCTATCAGCAGGTTTTCGTCAACAAACTCTACAAATGGGAGCTTTATGGCTCGGCCTTCAACCCGCCGATCCCGGCGACGTTGCAGCCCATGGTCCTGATCGTGATCACCCTGGTCGCCATGCAGGCCGTTCTGAACCTGATCGCGGATTGGAACAAAGAACCGGAAATCCACACGGATGAACCGGACGAAGACGAAATTGAAATGATCAAACGAGCGGTGGGACAAGACTGATGGATATTGGAACGATCTCACTCATCCTGATGGTCGCCCTGATCGTGCTTCTGGCGATCGGGATGCCCTTGGGTCTGGCCTCGGCCTCGCTTGCGGTTCTGGTTCTTGTTCTGAAGTTCGAGCCGACACTTCTTTTGAACCCGTTTTCATTCGGCGATGGCATTCTGACCGGACGCCCCGGGACTGGGCCACTCTATATTCTGGCGCAGAAGATATATGGGCTCTTAACGGACTACGTGCTCATATCCGTGCCATTGTTCATCTTCATGGCATCGCTGCTGGAGCGATCCGGGATCGCGCGCGACATGTATTCGTCGCTGAATGTCTGGCTGTCCAGAACGCGCGGCGGCATTGCGATCGTGACCTCGATCATGGCGGTGATCATGGCAGCCATGTCCGGCATCATCGGTGGTGAGGTTGTCCTGCTGGGTCTGATCGCCCTGCCCCAGATGCTGCGCCTCGGCTACGATCAGAACCTCGCCATCGGCGTCATCTGCGCCTCGGGGTCGCTGGGGACCATGATCCCGCCCTCGATCGTTCTGATCATCTATGGGCTGATCACCGAAACCTCGATCAAGTCGCTGTTCACGGCGTCTTTCATTCCCGGCTTCATGCTGGCCTCGATGATCATCCTGTACATCATCATTCGCACGCGGCTGAATCCTCACCACGCGCCGCTTCCGGAACCGGACCCGAGCGACCCCGAACCGGCTGAAAAGCGCAAACTGTTTGCCGCCTTCATGAGCATCGTCGTCGCCGGATTTTCCACCGTTCTGTTTATCCGGGCCGCGTTTTTCGAGCTTTCCGGCTCGAACGCTGCCAGCCAAGGCGAGCCCGCGCGATTGGGGACAGCTGACTACCTGCCCTGGTTTGCCGGTATTACGATCGTCGCCCTTCTGCTGATCTTCTTCGTCTTTGGCAGAGAGCGCGCCAAAATCGGGTGGGAAATGGGCAAAGGCCTCGTCGCGCCGCTGGTCGTCATCGGCGTCGTTCTCGGCTCGATCTATGGCGGGATCACAGGCATCACCGAGGCAGCAGGCATGGGCGCCTTCGCCGTTCTGATCATCGCCATCCTGCGGGGCGAAGGATCGTTCGAGCTGGTTTGGGACAGCTTGATGCGAACGCTCAAATCCACAGGCACCATCATCTGGGTCACCATCGGCGCCGCCGCGCTGGCGGGTGCCTACACCATTGCCGGCGGGCCCCAATACGTGGCCGATCTGATCGTTGGGCAGGACCTGCCGACGATGCTGGTCATTCTGGTTATGATGCTGATCCTGCTGTTCATGGGCGCGTTTATGGATTGGGTCGGCATCGTGCTTTTGATCATTCCGGTCTTTCTGCCGATCGTTCTGCGCCTTCCCATCGAGGAAATCGGACTCATCGGCCAGTTGCAGCCCAGCCATGTCGCGATCTGGTTCGGCGTCGTGTTCTGTATGAACATGCAGGTCAGCTTCCTGTCGCCCCCGTTCGGCCCGGCGGCGTTCTACCTGAAATCGGTGGCCCCGCCGCATATCAGCCTGACGGATATCTTCCGCGGCTTCCTGCCATTCATCGGGATCCAGCTGCTGGCGCTTTCCGTTCTTCTGATCTGGCCGGGCATCATCGCGCTGCTTTTGTGAGGTTGCACCCATGCTGACACAAGATCAGATTGGCAAGTTCCAGACGGACGGATACCTCGTGGTCGAGGATGTAATTCCCGGTGACGTCCTTGATCGGGTGCAAGCCGAATACTCGGATGTCCTGAACCGGCTCTTTGACGGTTGGTACGAAAAAGGGCTGGTCAAGGACGAACCATCCGGGATGTCATTCTGGGACAAACTTCTGTCCGCTTATCAGGCCGGTTGCGACTATTTCCAGCCGCTGGACATCTCATTGCCCGGCGACCGGATCATGGCTGACACACCGTTCCATATAGGACCCGCAGTGTTCGACTTGCTGACGGCCCAGCCCATGCTTGACATCGTCGAGCAGTTGATCGGGCCAGAGTTGGTCAGCAATCCGATCCAGCACGTTCGGCTGAAGCCCCCTGCCCTCAAGCTGTCCAAGGACGAGGTGCGGGCGCATATAACCGCAACGGACTGGCATCAGGACCGGGCAGTTGCGTTGGAGGATGCGGACCAGACCGACATGGTCACGGTCTGGATTGCCGTCAACGATGCAACGGTCGAAAACGGCTGCCTGCAAGTGCTGCCTAAGGCAAAGGGCCAATCCATCCTGCCGCATTGCGCGCGGACGCAGACAGGCATTGCCGACGGATTCATTGACGAAGACCGAGCCGTGCCCTTGCCCGTCAAGGCGGGCGGGGTCATCCTGTTTCACCCGCTGACGCCACATGCGTCGCTGGTCAACGAAACGGACCGGTTCCGCTGGTCGTTCGACATCCGCTTCAGTGCGGCAGGCCAACCCACCGGTCGAGACCATTTCCCCAGCTTCATCGCAAGATCCAGATCGCGCCCCGAAACCGAGCTGCGGGATTGGCGTGTCTGCAAATCCAATTGGGAGGCGGCGCGAGCAAGGCTGTCCGGACAGCCGCATATAGATATTCACCGGTGGACATCGGACTCGCCGTTCTGCGCCTAGCTGCAGCCGCCAGGAAAGCTGATTATGACTTTTGTACGTTTAGATCGAACGGATAGTGTGGTGGTTGCAACTCGGCTGCTGGAGGCCGGCAGCGTGGTTGAAGGCGTCACGACCAATGCGCGCATCCCATCGGGCCACAAGGTCGCCACGGCGACCCTTGCACCCGGCGATCCGGTCAGAAAATACGCCCAGATCATTGGTTACGCCACCCAACCGATCCACCCCGGCGATCATGTACACACCCATAATGTCGAGTTCCGAAACACCAGCGTGGACTATGAGTTTGCGACGGATCACAGGCCTATGAGACCCGCCACCTCGGTCGATACGTTCATGGGCTACCATCGGGACAGCGGTCGGGTCGGCACGCGCAATTACATTGCGGTTCTGACCACCGTGAACTGTTCTGCTACGGCGGCCCGAATGATCGCTAACCACTTCACGCCGGACAAGCTTGCCGCGTATCCGAATGTCGACGGAGTGGTGGCCTTTGTCCACGGAACGGGCTGCGGAATGGCAGATTCCGGCGACGGTTTCGAAGCTCTTCAACGGGTCATGTGGGGGTTTGCAAAACATCCCAACCACGCTGCCGTTCTGATGGTCGGTCTGGGCTGCGAAATGAACCAGATCGACTGGCTGCTGGACGCATATGGGTTGAAGCAGAGTCCAACCTTCCAGACGATGAACATCCAAAACGTTGCCGGGTTGCGTCGGACCGTGGAAATGGGCATCAGCAAGATCAACCAGATGCTGCCCATTGCCAATGAGGCAAAGCGCAGAGAAGCCCCGGCGTCTGAACTGATGGTTGCGCTGCAATGTGGTGGATCGGACGCTTGGTCCGGTGTGACGGCGAACCCGGCGCTCGGACATGCCTGCGACCTGTTGGTCGCTCAAGATGGCACGGGTGTCCTCGCGGAGACGCCCGAAATCTACGGATCCGAACATCTTTTGACCCGCCGTGCCCTTGACCGCGCAACTGGGGAAAAACTGATCGGACTGATCGATTGGTGGCAGGACTACACCGCCCGCAATCACGGTTCGATGGACAACAACCCAAGCCCCGGCAACAAGCAAGGGGGTCTGACGACCATCCTCGAGAAATCGCTGGGGGCTGCGGCGAAGGGCGGAACCACCCCTTTGACCGGTGTATTCAAATACGCCGAACCCATCACCGCCAAAGGCTTCACCTTCATGGACAGCCCCGGATACGACCCGGCCTCGGTGACCGGCCAGATCGCGGCCGGGTGCAACCTTGTGTGTTTTACCACGGGGCGCGGGTCGGCCTTTGGGTCCAAACCGGCACCAACACTGAAAATCGCCACCAATTCCGAATTGGCGGCGCGTATGCCCGAAGACATGGACGTGGACGCGGGCGACATTCTGACCAAAGGCGTCAGCGTCGAAGAAAAAGGACAGGAGATATACCGACGGCTGCTCCAAGTCGCCTCCGGCGCGCGAACCAAGTCCGAGGCACAGGGCTTGGGTGATTACGAATTCGTTCCCTGGCAAATCGGAGCGGTGATGTGAAACAGATCCTCGTAGCCGGCGGCGGATTGATCGGTATCCGCCACGTCCGCGCCGTCATTGAGCATCCCGGCTGCACGTTGGTCGGGTTGGCCGATCCGGATGGCTCAATCCAGATCGACGCGCCGCGTTTTGCCAGTATGGACGAGGTGCAGGACACAGTGGATGGTGTCATCATCGCGACGCCGACCCGCCTGCATGCCGAACATGGCATTCTGGCCGCATCCCGCGGTTGGAATATGCTGATCGAAAAGCCGGTTGCCGCGTCGGTCGATGATGCCCTGCGCCTTAAGACGGCCGTTAGCGAGGCCAATGTCCGCAGCCTGGTCGGCCACCATAGGCGGTACCACACAACCTTGCAGCACCTGAAGGAGGTGATCGCGCAAGGTACGATCGGACAAGTCATCAACGTCTCGTTGCTGTGGGCCATGCGTAAACCCGACAGCTATTTTGAACAGAACTGGCGGACTTCCGATGGCAGCCCGGTGATGATCAATCTGGTGCACGATATCGATGTCCTGCGCTTTGTGATCGGAGAAATCTCGGATGTCGTCGCCCTGCCCGGCGCGTCGATCCGCGGATCGGATCGGATCGAAAGCGGCGCTGTCGCGATCGCATTCGAAAACGGCGCGACGGGTACCATCAGCTTTGCCGACACCGCGCCCAGCCCTTGGGGGTTTGAAGCCGGAACCGGCGAAAATCCGAACATCGGCACGACCCGCCAGGACATGATGTGGATCACGGGAACCAGGGGCGCCTTCAGTTTTCCATCCATGACCCTGTGGCGCGGACAGGATTGGGGCACTGCGGCCCAAAAAGACCAACTTCCAAGGCCGGACCAGACACGCACACCGCTGGAGGCGCAACTGGATCACTTCCTTGACGTGATCGATGGCGCCCCACCTTTGATCGACGTCCGGGATGCAGCCCGGACGCTCGAAGTCACATCACGCATCGAACAGGAGCTGAAGGCGCGAACCGCTCGAGCGCGGGCGCCGGCCTGACTGAGACGCGGCAGAGCAAAATTTCGGACCATTCAAAAGACCAATGACTATTCCCCGGGCAATATGAGCAATCAGACTGCAAATCCGCCCGCGACAGACACAAGAATGATAACCAGACTTATTCACGGAAAGGGAAACCAATGAGCAAACCATCAATTGGGTTTATCGGCCTTGGACTCATGGGCGGAGCCATGGTGAGCCGGCTGTTGGACCAGGGATACTCGGTCACGGTGTTGGGAAACCGCGACCGCACACATCTGGATGCCGCGATTGACCGGGGCGCCCGCGAGGCGCAAAACGCGCGGGAGTTGGCTCAGGCCAGCGACATCGTGATGCTGTGCATGGGAACGTCTGAGCAGGTCGAGGGCCGTATGCGCGGTGCTGATGGAGTGATCGCGGGACTGAAGCCCGGGGCGATCGCCATCGACTTTGGCACTTCGCTTCCGGGCAGTACACGCGCCCTTGCCGAGGAGGTTGCCGCAGCCGGCGGAAGCTACCTTGACGCGCCACTTGGCCGGACACCGTCGCATGCGCTGGAAGGCAAGCTGAACATCATGACGTCCGGCGACAAGGCTGCCTTCGACAAGGCCGAGCCGACACTGAAGGATCTGGGCGAAAACGTCTTCTACCTGGGTCCTGTCGGATCGGGACATACGATCAAGCTGATCAACAACTTCTTCGGAATGACCGTTGCGAACGCGATGGCCGAGGCCTTTGCCATGGCCGACATCACCGGCGTTGACCGCAAGCAGCTGTACGAGGTGATGGCCGCAGGGCCGCTGCATTCCGGAATGATGGATTTCGTCAAAGCCTACGGTGTCGAGAATGATCCAAACCAGCTGGCCTTTGCCATCAAGAACGCCGCAAAAGACCTTGGGTATTATGATCGAATGGCGCGCGAGGCCGGCGTTACCAGCGTGATGTCACAGGGCGCACTTTCCGCGCTGAACGACGCGCGCGACCACGGTCAGGCGGATGACATGGTCAGCCAGATGGTTGACTACTACGTCAAACGTTTCAACACCTGATCTATGGCCGTCACCGCCAACCCCAACGCGGACCTGCCGCGCCTTGGCATCGTGCTGATGCTGACGGCGTGGCTGTTCTTTTCGCTGGTGGACCTTGGGGCCAAATGGTTGGCGTTGGCCGGCGTGCCGGCATTTCAGTTGGCTTTCATGCGTTATGCAGGGCACTTCGTGATCTCTGTGGGCGTGATCGCCAAGGGCGGGATTGAGGCCAGCCGGTTCAAGACCGACCATCCATGGCAGGTCATTAGCCGGGCCTTACTGCTGATCTCAGCAACCGTTTTCAATTTTTATGCCCTGCGGTTTTTGCCCCTGACCGTCGTGTCGGCAATCATGTTTTCCAGCCCGGTCATTGTGTGCTTTCTGTCCGTCTTTGTGTTGAAAGAAAGCGTGGGCCCATGGCGTTGGGCGGCCATCATCCTCGGTTTTCTGGGGGTGTTGGTTGTCGTGCGGCCGTTTGGTTCGGCCTTTCATCCGACCATGCTGCTGATCGTCTACAATGCCACCGCGTTGGCCTTGTACTCGATCATGACGCGCAGGCTGTCGGGGGTTGTTGCCGTGGACACCATGCAATTCTACCTCGGGCTTGCCGGTACGGTGGTCCTGCTGCCGTTCGCCATCTGGTTTTGGATCCAACCGGAAAACACGTGGAGCATGATCGTCCTGATCAGTCTTGGCGTCTTTGGGTGGTGCGGGCATCAACTGCTGACGAACGCGCATCGGTTCGGAACGGCGAACCAGCTGATGCCATTTACCTATTCGTTCCTGATCTATGTTGCGATCTGGGGTTATCTGTTCTTTGACACGGTACCGGACGCATTCACGTTGGCAGGGGCTGCGCTGATCATGGCTGCCGGTCTCATCATCTGGAAAAGAGAAAAGAAATGACGCGAATTGCCTGCATCGGCGAAGCAATGATTGAATTGTCCATGCTGGAAACCGGCGCGAAGGTGGGTGTCGCGGGGGATACGTTGAACACGGCCATCTACATGCACCGCGCAGCGCCTGATCTGCAGGTGGAGTATGTGACATGTTTGGGTGACGACCCGTTCTCGGGGCGCATAGCGGACTTCATCGCCAGCCATGGTATCGGGACATCCGGCATCCACATCATTCCGAACGCCTCTCCGGGCCTGTACGCGATCACGACCTCTGCGGACGGTGAACGCAGCTTTACCTATTGGCGCAGCGAAGCGGCCGCCCGTCAGCTTTTTGCCAATCACGACTTTAGCTCGTTGAACGGCTATGACGTGCTGTACTTGTCGGGGATTTCCGTGGCCATTCTTCCGCATTCGGTAAGGCTTGCGCTTCTGGACTGGCTCGACGGCGCTTCAGTCCGGTTGGTCTATGACAGCAACTTTCGTCCACGTCTTTGGGATAGCGTTGAACACGCCCGGCAGATCAACCAACGGCTTTGGCGGCGTGCGGACATCGCCCTGCCATCCATCGACGACGAGATGGCACTGTTCGGGGAAAGCGCCGAACAGGTGGCGGCGCGCTTTGCGGGTCATCACGGAACCGGGGCGTTGAAGCGCGGAGAGAATGGCCCCCTGTCCATTGGTCAGAGCATTGACCAAACCTATGAGCCTGCCAAAAACGTGCTGGATACGACCGCGGCAGGCGACAGTTTCAACGGTGGGTACCTCGCGGCGTTGCTGACTGGGAAATCACAGGCCGAGGCCCTGATGGCTGGACACAATCTGGCATCCACCGTTGTTCAGTTCCGCGGCGCGATCATTCCCGGATAAACGGCGCGAGATCCTCGGCTCCGACAAGACGCAAAAGCGGCATTAGCGGGTCTGGCTGCTTGGCAGCCAAAGCGATTTCCGACGCGCAAGGATCGTTCAGCGCCCGACCTTTGGCGGTCTCGGACATGCAATAGGAGACCCAGGCCCGCATCCCCGCGATCACCGCCTGAGAGCCGGTCTCACGAAGTGTGGAAACAAATCGATAGGGCAGCTTCTGGCTTCCATCCATCGCGATTTGGTCCAGACGGTGCGCCAACTCGGGGTTTTCAAAGCGGCGCAACAGAGCCTCGGCATAGTCCGGAACCTGTGCTTGGACCGCGGCGGGCAGCGTTGCGCCCGCATCCTTCATCAACTCGGAAACTAGCGGGCGCAGAACCGGGTCTCGGACCGCTTCGTGGACGTAGGTCAGGCCCCGCTCCAACCCGGCATAAGCCAACAGGGAATGGGCCCCGTTCAACATGCGCAGCTTTCGAATCTCGTGCGGGGCCACGTCATCGACCAGTTGCACGCCCGGCCAATCCGGATGCGGTCCGGCAAAATTGTCTTCGATCACCCACTCAGAGAACGCCTCGGTCGGAACGGCCATGGGATCGCCGCTGATTGCGCGTACAGCGTCCGTTGTGGCCGGGGTGATCCGGTCGACCATCGCGTTGGGAAAGCGAACGGCGTCCCAATTGACGTCCAGACCGGCTGCTTTCGCGAAATCGGAAACGGCCGTCTCGAGCGTTTTGCCATTTTCCATACGATTGTCGCAGCTTAGCACCGTCACAGGTTTGCGCCGTTCCGCAAGGCCAAAAGCCAAAAACCCGATCAGAGTCGCGGGCCCCTGCCCTGCCAGATCGGCGGCAATCGCCGGGTCCTGGAGGTTCAGCTTGCCCGCGGCATCAAGATGATAACCTTTCTCGGTCACGGTCGCCGAGATGATCTCGGCATCCGTCATCGCATCGAAAATCGCTGCACGACCCTCGGGCGCGACCAGAACGTCGCGAAGAGCTTTAATGCGCCGGACGTCCTGCCCCTGCACGCACAGATCGTACTCGAAACCCTGCCGGGCCAATCCATCCCGAACCGACGATGAACGCAGGCTGACGCCGACAACGTCCCATCCACCCGCTTGATCGGTGTAGTCCAGCAAATGCGCCCGGGCAAAGTTTCCGAGGCCGAAGTGAAGAATTGTCCCCATCTAACTCTGCAATCCATAAACCTGTTTCGCCAGATCGACCGCCAACAACCGTGCAAGATGCTCGGCACTGTCCCGACCGAAGTAACCGCGCGCAACCTGCTCGGCCAAATGAATCGCCACGCCCCGCCGCCAGAGGTCGTGTCGTGCAGGAATGGACAGAAAAGCCCGTGTGTCGTCATTGAACCCGGCCAGATTGTAATACCCGGCCGTTTCAACGACCTGATCAAAATACCGCGCAATCCCGGCCGGACTGTCGTGGAACCACCAAGGCGGCCCGATCCGAAGGCACGGCCAATGTCCCGCCATAGGGGCCAGTTCACGGGCGTAGGTGCCTTCGTCCAATGTAAAGAGTATGATGCGCAGTTCCGCTGAGTTTCCGACCCGGTTCAACAGCGCCTCAAGGCCCGTGACCCAATCCATCGCGATTGGAATGTCGGCCCCCTTGTCCCGTCCGAAATCCCGCATTACCGCGTTGTTCGTGTTGCGTTTGCTGCCCGCATGTATCTGCATGGTCAGACCATCATCGACAGACATCTGCGCCATTTCGATCAGCATATGCCCGTAGAAACGGCGGGCGTCCTGTTCGGTCCCTTCCCGCCGTCTCAGCCGCTGGTACAGCGCATCTGGGTCCTCAAGCCACTCGGTCTGTACACGTTCGATACCGTGGTCGGTGGCGGTACAGCCCAGTTGGATGAAATAAGCCCGCCGCATCCGCAGCGCGTTGAGATAGCCATCATAGCTGCCCAGATCGCAGCCTGTCAGCTCGGCCAACTTGTCCAGGTTCTTTACGAACTCCGGGTCCGCCCCATCCAAGACCCCGTCTGGGCGGAACGTCGGAACAACCCGCCCGCCCCAACCGCTTGCACGGATCTCCTGATGCCGTGTGAGAGTGTCGAGAGCCGAATCCGTGGTGGCCAGCACCTCGATCCCGAACCTGTCGAACAAAGCCCTCGGGCGAAAATCGGGTTGCGCCAGCTTTTCCGCGATCTTGTCGTAGATCAGATCTGCGGTGCACGAAGACAACTCTTCAGACACGCCCAGCGTTTCATGCAGCACGTAGTTCATCCAGATCCGGGAAGGCGTTCCCAGAAACAGATGCCAATGTTCGGCAAATGTGCGGAAAACGGCGCGAGGATCCTTCTTTCGCCCCTCTTCCCCAACGCCGAGTTCCGACAAGGGAACGCCCTGCGAATAGAGCATACGGAACACGTAATGGTCGGGAACCACCAACAGCTCTGCCGGGTTGGGAAACGGCGCATCGGATGCAAACCACCCCGGATCGCAGTGACCATGCGGAGACACGATCGGCAGGTCCTTGATGCCCAGGTACAGGTCTTCTGCCATCCCATTCAAATTGCCAGTCAATTTTGCCTCCGATACTGCTGCCCGCAATTGTTAACACAGTTTTTAATGGTTGCATCTTTCCCGTTCAAACCCGCAGACTGACCGGGTGATCCGGGGGATTGAATGAATATTGCGCTGATTGGTTTGGGGATGGTTTCCGGCACGCATGTCGCCGCCATTCGGGCATCGGATCAAGGCCTCAGTCTTGCCGGAGTCCTTGGGCGCAATCCTGACAAGGCAGCTGAGTTCGCCCGGCGAAACGAGACCCGCGCATTCGTCTCGGTCGAGAAAATCGCAAACGACCCAAAGGTCGACTTTGCGATCATCGCAACCCCGCCCGATCAGCGCACTGAGTTGGTACGGATTCTTTCGACCGCGTCGAAACCGATCCTGATGGAAAAGCCCATTGAAAGAACACTGGGCGCCGCGAAAGCCATTGTCGAGCAGTGCGAGGTGTCTGGTGTGCCGCTGGGCATCGTCTTTCAGCACCGTGCCCGCGCCGCCTCGCAGGCGCTGAAATCCGCCATTGAACGGGGTGAGTTGGGCGCGATCGCCACGGTCGAGATCCGTGTCCCCTGGTGGCGTGATCAGAGTTACTATGACGAGCCAGGGCGCGGCACTTACGCACGTGACGGAGGCGGCGCCATGATCTCGCAGGCGATCCACACGCTTGACCTTGCGATGTGGCTGCTGGGGCCGATCTCGAACATTCAGGCCGTGATGAGAAAAACTCCTCTACACGATCTCGAGGCTGAGGATTGGGCGGGTGCAGTCTTTGAAATGGACAACGGAGCGGTGGGAACGTTGATGGCAACTACCGCCGAATATCCCGGGTCTGCTGAGTCCATCACGATCCAAGGCACCCTAACCAAAGCGCATCTGGAGTCAGGTGTCCTGACCGTGACCACTTTCGACGGCCGGGAATCCACGGTCGGCGAAACCGCCGCCACAGGCGGAGGGGCCGATCCCATGGCGTTCACACATGCCTGGCATCAGGCGGTCATCGAGGACTTCGCCAAGGCCGTTTCCAGTGGAACACAACCTATGGCCACCGGACGCAGTGCCCTTTTGACCCACGCCGTCATCGACGCGATGCAGATCGCCAATCGAACCGGCCAGAAAACACGAGTCATCTCATGAGCCTGACCTGCGTCGCCCTTGGCCTCGACCACCGCCATATCTATGGCATGACGGAAAACATGCGCGAAATCGGCGTGGACTGCGTCGGCTATTGGACACAGGGCGATCCGGAGACGCTGGCAGGATACGTAAAAAGGTTTCCCGAAATTCCACGGCTGGCCCAACTGGAAGACGCCCTGACCTGCGGCGCGGATCTGGCGCTGATTTCAGCGATACCGGCAGATAGGGCCGCGTTGGCGGTCCGCGCGATGCAGAACGGCATGGATGTCATGAGCGACAAGCCGGGCTGCACGACGTTCGAACAACTCGACCAGATCAAAAGAGCGGTCGCAGACACCGGTCGGATCTGGTCGGTGAACTTCTCGGAGCGGTTCGAAACGCCCGTCAGCACCCGGGCGACCGAGTTGGTCGAGGCCGGTGCCATCGGGCGCGTGGTCCAGACGGTCGGACTTGGCCCGCACCGATTGAACCGGGTGACCCGGCCGGAATGGTTTTTTCAGCGCGACCGCTATGGCGGCATTCTGACCGACATTGCCTCGCATCAGATCGATCAGTTCCTGCATTACACAGGTTCGGAAACCGCTGAAATCACAAACGCTTATGTGGCAAACTACGCAAACCCGAGCGATCCCGGATTGCAGGATTTCGGCGAGATCAATCTGCGCAGCGAGAATGGAACCGGGTACATCAGGGTTGACTGGTTTACGCCGGATGCCTTGCCAAACTGGGGGGATGGTCGTCTGACGATCCTAGGCACCGAAGGATACATCGAGTTGCGGAAATACGTCGATGTGGGTGGAGCCCCGGGGACGGATCATCTGAGCATCGTTAATGGTGACACCTGCCAAAAGATCGACGCATCCGACGCCGGCCTTCCCTACTTTTCGCGCCTCGCCGATGACATCCTCAACCGGACCGAAACCGCAATGACGCAGACCCACTGCTTTACGGTCATGGAACTGGCACTGCGCGCGCAGGAAATGGCGGAACGCAGATGATCAACGTTGCCATCCTTGGTGCAGGTATCGGTGCGCAACATCTGGACGCTCTGGAACGGCTTGACCGCACCTTTTGCGTAGCCGCCGTGGTCGACCAGAATATCGACCGGATCGAACAGATACGGCAGAACTCGGGTTTTCGAGCATTGACCAACATTCAGGACGCTCTGGATGATCCGACGATTGATGTCATCGACCTCTGCCTTCCGCCCCATCTGCATGTACCGACCACCCTTGCCGCACTGGCCGCAGGAAAACACGTTGTCTGCGAAAAGCCTCTTGCGACCTCGATGCAGGATGTGAATCGGATCACGGCAGCCGCAAGCAGCGCGGGCAAGCATGTGTTTCCGGTCTTTCAATACCGGTGGGGCCCGTCACTGGCCCAATTGCGCCACCTGCAACGCGCGGGCCTGACCGGAGCGGTCCAAACTGCCGCGCTTGAAACCCATTGGTCCCGAGGGGCGGACTATTACGCGGTACCGTGGCGGGGGACATGGGCCGGTGAACGCGGCGGCGCGGTTCTGGGCCATGCCATCCACAACCATGATCTGCTGACTCATATCGCGGGTGATATCGCCTGGGTTTCTGCAATGACCACAACGCGGGTCAACCCGATCGAGACCGAAGACTGCGCCGCGATCTGCTTCGGCATGAGTTCCGGCGCTTTGTGCACAAGCAATATCACACTAGGCGCAGCCACGGACGAAACCCGCCTGCGGTTCGTCTTTGAAAATTTGACTGCCACTTCTGGCACCGAACCTTATGCTCCGGGTCAAACGCCCTGGACTTTCGTCGCGCGGGACCCCGTAGATCAAGCCGCTGTCGACGAGGCTCTTGCGGCCTCCGCCGCCGAGCCAACGGGGTTCGAAGGATTTTTTACCGAAGTCGGCAAGGCGCTGCGGTCCGAGGCAAATTCGGCCGTTACGCTGAAGGATGGCGCTGCGTCCATCGGCCTTGTGACGGCGATTTATCACGCGGCGCGCACCGGGCAGCGCGTTGCCCTTCCCATCAGGCCCGATCACCCGCTGTATGAAGGATGGCTGCCATGAAACAATGTTGGCGTTGGTTCGGACCCGAGGATCCGATCGCTCTGGCCGATCTCCATCAGGTCGGGGTTCAGGGTATCGTCACCGCGCTGCATCACATCCCGCCGGGACTGCCCTGGGACGAACCGAGCATCGCCGATCGGCAGGCAGTTCTGGCTGCTGCCGGGTACAGTTGGGACGTTGTCGAAAGCCTGCCCGTCTCAGAGGCGATCAAGACCCAGTCGGCGGACATGGCCGAGCATCTGCAGGCGTACAAGTCCAGCCTCAGGGCCCTGTCCGCCCGTGGCATCAAAGTTGTTTGCTACAACTTCATGCCGATCCTGGATTGGACGCGCACCGCCCTTCGCGCCCTGCAGCCGCATGGCGGAACGGCCATGCTGTTCGACCTGACCGATTTTGCAGTTTTCGACATACATATTCTTGAACGTCCGGGCGCGTCCGAAGACTATTCCCACGCCGTCCAGCAAGCGGCCAAGGATCGCTTCTTGCGCATGCCGGAGGAATCCAAGGCCCAGTTGCAGCACAATGTCACCGCGGGGCTGCCCGGCGCCAACGATCAGTGGAGCGTGCAGGACGTGCGCGCTTTGTTGCAGACCTATGCTCATATAGACCGTGACCGGCTTCGCGCAAACCTGATCGACTTCCTGTCAGAAGTCGCACCAGTCGCCCAAGAACTGGAACTACGCTTGTGCTGTCATCCGGATGATCCGCCGTTCTCCTTGCTTGGTCTGCCGCGGATCATGTCCAGTACCGATGACTACGGCGCCGTACTGGATGCGGTTGATATGCCCGCGAACGGCGCAACCTTGTGTACCGGATCGCTGGGTGTTTCCCCTGAATTCGATGGGCCGGAGTTCGTGCGCCGGCATGGCGACCGGATTCACTTTGCCCATCTTCGGAATACCCGACGCATCGCGGGGTCGGACAGACAGAAGCCGGATTTCTATGAGGCTGCGCATCTGGAGGGCGACACCGACATGGTCGGAACCATTCGCGAGCTGATGGACGAACAACGCCGCCGCAAATCTCAAGGGCGGGACGACTGGCAAATTCCGATGCGACCCGACCACGGACAAGAGCTGCTGAGCGATCTGGGCGGACACAGCACTCCCGGCTATCCACTGATCGGACGAATGCGCGGGTTGGCCGAACTGCGCGGCATCATGGCGGCGTTCTTGTAACGCGTCGGATCAGGCGGTTTCTTTCCGCCGCACCACTTCTTTGCTTGCCTGAACGCCGCATTCTTCGTTTACTTACGGTACGTAAACGGGCAGCGGGGTGTCTTCCGGACTCGCCCGACGTCTGTTCAAGACGCGTGAAACTCCCGCGAAAACCGATGCCTTGAGGCATCAATTTTCGAAACGTCTGCCAGACGGCAAAGACGGAAGAACGGGAGGAGTCCAAATGAAAACTGCAGGCGTAATCGGTCTAGGCGACATGGGCAGCGGCCTTGCCCAGAACCTGATCAAGAATGGCTTTGAAACATCTGGTTTCGACTTGAGTGAGACGCGTATGACGGCATTTACCGACATGGGCGGCCTGCCTAAGGACAGCGTGGGACAGGTCGGCCGTCATGCCGCCAGCGTGTTTGTCATGGTGATGAACGGAGATCAGGCCCGCGATGTCATTCTGGGTGAAGACGGACTGGTTGCGAACATGGCCGAAGGCGGAACGGTCATCCTGTCGGCGACCATTACCCCGGCCGAAGCAAGCGCGATCGGGCAAGACATGGAAGGTTCGGGCATCCACCTGATCGACACTCCGGTCTCGGGTGGGTTTCCCGGCGCGCAGAACGGCACATTGACGATGATGGCTGCCGGTGCTGCGGATGTGCTGGACCGAAATGCCGAAGTCATGCAGGCAGTGTCGGCAACCATTCATCGGGTCGGAGAAAACGCCGGCGACGGCCAAACCGTGAAAGCCTGCCTGCAGTCCCTTATCGGATCGATCTTTTCCGCGACGTTCGAGGCTGCGGCCCTGGCGGCCAAAGCCGGTGTCAGCGGTCAAGCATTGCTTGACGTGTTCTCATCCTCCAGCGCTGGGTGCGGTGTCGTGAACACCGCCCTTGAAAACATCATTGATCGCAAGTTCGAAGCCACTGGCAGCCATATCGCAACAATGCACAAGGACCTGACGATCTCGCTGGCCCTGGCCGGTGCGTTGGGCGTTCCAATGCACACAGCATCATCCGCAATGCAGATCTTTCACGCCGGAAAAACCAAATACCCGAACGGCGACAACTGGGTGTGTACCCGCGTCATCGAAGAGATCGTTGGCGCAGAATTGCATCGCTGAGGGGGCCGGACATGAAATTAGGTGTAATTTGCGACGGCATTTCCCGCGATCTGCGGCATGCCGTGGACGTGATGGACGAATTCGGTCTGGACTATGCAGAACTTCAGTTCGTAGGCGACACCGAGGTCGGGGACCATTCCCCGCAGGAAATTGCCGAGATCGACGCGCTCTTGCGCGACCGGGGCAAGCCTGTGTCCTGTCTGTCGCGCCATATCTTCGCGGGGATGACAGCTGCCAACAGGCCCGGTGACGAGCTGCACACCCGACACATGGACGCCTTGAAACGCGTGATCGACATGGCGCATGTCGTGGGGTCTCCGCTGGTTCGGATCATGACCCAACGAAAAGAGCAGATACTCTGGGGAAAAAACGGCGCCGAGAAGTGGAACGTCGCGCATGGGGTATGGGACTCGATGCCACCGCTGATCGCGCCGGCGGTTGAACTGGCCCGGGCTGAGGGCGTGACGCTTGTCGTGGAAACCGGAAACGGCACGCTGGTCAATTCCAACTATACCGCCCGCAAACTGATCGACGAGTTGGATGCAAAGGATGCGTTGAAAGTTCTTTGGGACCCCGGAAACAACTGCTGGTGCCATGAACTGGCATACCCGGACGGTTACGAAGAACTGCGCGGCGGCTATCTGGGGCACATTCACATCAAGGACGTAAAGGTCGATACACCGCGGGCAACGCTGGAAGTGCGCCGCATGGGGGAAGGTCAGCTTGCGCCTCTGTTCCAACCCATCGCGGACGCGCTCCGATCCGACGGCTATGAAGGCGTGATTTCCTTCGAAAGCGTTTATCATCCCGGCAACGGAAATTTCGAAGATGGGTTTCGTCTGTGCATAGACAAGTTCAAAAGCCTGTTTGCATGAATGAAAGCTCTAGAGTGTTACAAATCAGATACTTAAGCCTCCAAGTTGAATGCCGAATGGGGCGCGGAAAGCTGGGCACACTCCCGCAAAATCAAGGAAAGGATCTGATGGATGAAGCAAGAGTTTTTTGAATTGTCCATTGAAACGCCCGACAAATCCCTGACCGACATCAGCGGGGTGGTTCAGCGTGCGGTTTCCGAACATGAGTTTGTCTCGGGCCTGCTGACCCTTTGGTGCGTCCACACTGGTGCTGCGCTGTTGGTGCAGGCCAATGCCGATCCCGAGGTGGTCAGGGATATTGAGACGTTCTTCGAAGAACTGGTCCCCAAGTCACCGGGCAAGTATCACCACCGCCCGAGCGAAGACGACAACGCGCCATCGCATCTGCGGGCGCTGTTGACGCAAACGCAGGTGTCGATCCCGGTCGAACAGGGGCAGCTTCCGCTTGGCCGCGTTCAAAGCCTGTACCTGTTCGAACATCGCGAGGCACCAAAGACGCGGCGATTGAAGGTTCACTACATCGGGACTTGAGGCCTTGGCTCACATGGAAAGTTGACGGCGCTACCGCCCCATCCAACCCCCGTCGACAACAAGGATTTCACCGTTGACGTAGTCCGACGCTGCAGAAGCCAAAAAGACTACAGGTCCGGCAAAATCACCAGGCGTACCCCAACGGCCTTGGGGTGTTCGTTCCAGAATCGACTTTGATCGGACCGGATCGTCCTGCAGGGCTTGGGTGTTGTCGGTCGCGATGTAGCCGGGGGCGATTGCATTCACGTTCACACCCTGCCCGGCCCACTCATTGGCCAGGGCCTTCGTCAGCTGTCCGATACCACCTTTCGAGGCCGCATATCCGGGAACGGTGATGCCGCCCTGAAACGTCAGCAGCGATGCGGTGAAGATGATCTTCCCCGAGCCGCGCGCCAGCATGTCCTTGCCGATCTCGCGGGACAGAACAAACTGCGAGGACAGGTTGACCTCAATCACTTCGTCCCACCAGTCGTCCGGGTGTTCGGCAGCAGGTTTGCGTTTGATCGTACCGGCATTGTTGACAAGGATATCAGGAGTTTGTCCGTCGGCCCTCAACTGATCAATGAACCCATGCAACGCGGAGCGGTCCGAGAAGTCGCATTGGTAAGCCCGGAAACTGCGCCCCATCGCCGTGACGGCTTTTTCGACCTCTGACCCGGACAGTTCAAGCGAGGCCGACACTCCGATGATATCAGCTCCGGCCGATGCCAATGCCTCGGCCATACCGCGCCCGATGCCGCGTTTGCACCCGGTCACAAGGGCCGTTTTCCCCGTCAGGTCGAAACTTTGCAAAACACTCATGAACGCGGTCCTACTTCGATCAGGCTTTTCATTGCGGTTGGGCTGCGATCCAGTGCTTCGAACGCGGCCTGAATGTCTGCCAGAGGGCTGACATCAGTGATCACGACATCCGCGTCCACTCCGCCCGAGGCGACAACTGCGATCGCCTTATCGTAATCCTCCGGCTCATAGACCCGAGCACCGATCAGTTGCAGCTCTCGCCAGAAGAATTGGAACAGGTCGATCTGGGGCTTTTGAGCATGAATCGCGACCATCACGATCCGGGCCCGCGTCGCGGCAACGGCGGTCATCGCATCAACACCGGGCTGCGTTCCCGATACCTCGAAAACCACATCCGCCCCTTTGTCGCCCGTGCGCGCGTTGATTGTGGACACCAGATCAGTCTCGGTTGGGTTGATCGTATCAAAGCCAAGTTTTTCTGCGATCGCCAGACGGTTCGGATTCACTTCGGAAATCACGACGTTTCCGCCCGCGTCCCGCGCAACCATGGCAACCAGGATGCCGATCGGGCCACCGCCGATGACGACGACGTCCTCGCCAGGCTGCAGTCCAGACAGCCGCACATCGTGGCAAGCAACGGCGACCGGCTCGATCAGCGCCGCGTGATCCATGCGCAAGTCATCCGGTAGAACGTGCAAGGTGTGGGCCGGAACGGTCCAGATCTCTTGCATGGCACCATCGGTATCGAGGCCGAGAAACTTGAGGTTCTGGCAGATATGCTGATGCCCCCGTTTGCAGGCCGGGCATTCGCCGCAGTGATCAAGCGGTCGGACCACGACCTTCTGGCCGGGTTTTACAGTATCGACGCCCGCGCCCACCGCTTCGACGACACCGGACATCTCGTGCCCGATTACCCGGTTCAGGCCGACACGGGCATCCATGTTGCCGTGGTAGACATGCATATCCGTCCCGCATATCCCGCAATACGCAACGCGAATGGCGGCCTCGCCAGCGCCCGGAGCCGTCGCCTGGGCCTGTTCCACGGCAAAGCTCTTGTTGCCCCTGTAATACGCCGCAGAGATCGTCTGGGTCGTCATGTATGCATCTCCCTGTGTTCCGCATTCAGTTTGTCCCAGTCGAATTCCACTCCGGTCCCCGGCGTATCCGGGGCCACGGCCAGGCAGTCTTCCACGACCAGCGGACGGGTCGTGTACTGGTCTATCGGGAATGAGTGTACTTCCAGCCAACCCGCATTGGGTTGCGCAGAAACAAGGCTGACGTGCAGCTCCTGCATGCCATGGCTACAAACCGGAATGCCGTGCTGGGCGCTCAGCGCGGCCACACGCAGCCAGCCGGTGATCCCGCCACAGTTTGAGGCATCGGGCTGGATGAAACTCAGCTTCGCATCATCGAAGGCGTACTCGAATTCGTGAATCGTGTGCAGGTTTTCACCCATGGCAAGGGGCACGCCCGTGGTTTCGGCAATTCGGCCATAGCCTTTGTAGTCGTCTGGAATTGTTGGTTCCTCGAACCACAGGATATCGCAATCGGCGAACCCTCGGGCTGCCACGATGGCCTGCTCGACGCTCATGGAGTAATTCGCGTCGACCATGAAGAACCGGTCCGGCCCCAGCATTTCGCGCACCGCCCGGGCCCGCGCCAGATCATCGGCCAGATCCGGTTGCCCAACCTTGATCTTGACCGCGTTGAACCCACGCGCAAGGTAGCCTTCGGTCTGGCGTAGCAGTTTCTCCAACGAGAAATTCAGGTCGATCCCGCCGGCGTAGGCCTTGCACCGTTTGGACGCTCCGCCGGCCATTTGCCACAGCGGTGCATTCTGCCTTCTGCCACGAATGTCCCAAAGGGCAATATCCACGGCCGAGATGGCGAACGATGCGATCCCACCCCGCGCCACATAGTGTACGTGCCACTGCATGGCATCGTACAGGCTTTCGATCTGTTCGGCGTCTTGTCCAACCAGGAATGGCGCAAGGTCATGCTGGATCATCGCCAGAATGGCATGACCGCCCTTGCCGCCCGTATAGGTATACCCAACCCCCTCGACCCCATCCGTCGTTTGAATGGTGACGGTGATCAATTGAAAGAACGTGTGATCCCCGTGTTTGGCATCGACCAGGACTTCGGCGAGCGGGACGTTGAACAGCCGCGCTGAAACACTTTCTATGCGATTCACGAACCCAAGACCTTCTGCTGCCTGGCAATAACCCGAGACTGTAAAAGGATGACCGCAAAAAGAAAGCCTCCACGTATGACCATCTGCCAATAGGCGCTGAAACTGATGGTGCCCTGACCGTTTTCAAAGTTCAGAACGTTGAACACCAGACCCAGCAAAAGCGCTCCGGCCACGGTTGCAGGGATCGACCCCATCCCACCTGTCAACAAGGTGCCGCCCACAACGACGGACGCGATGGCCGACAATTCCCATCCGATGCCCTCAAGGGGTTGTCCTGCTCCAAATCCCGAGGCCAGAAAGACGCCAGCCAGCCCGGCACAGCCACCCGAAAGCAGGTAGACGAAAGCCTTGGCGCGGTTCACCTTCAGACCCATGAGGTTCGAGGCATCCTCGCTGCCACCGATCGCCAAGACGGTCCGCCCGATGGTTGTTCTTTCCAGCACCAGCCAAAGTGCCAGCGTCAGTCCGGCCACGATGACGATTGCCCATGGAAACAGGCCGAACGCCTGCCCCATGCCAAGCTTGGTGAAATTCGACCCCCAATCGACCGAAATTGTCTGGGCGCCCGAAATCACCAATGCGCCGCCTTTTGCGGCCAGCATGGTGGCCAGCGTGGCGATGAAAGGCGGGATGCGAAGGACGATGATGCAAAAGGCGTTGATCGCTCCGAAACCAATCCCGGCAAGCACGGCCCCTGGCAGGGCAACCTGAATCCCGTATGGGCTGAGATAAGCCGCAACGACCGACGTAAAGGCCGCCACGGATCCAACCGACAGATCAATCCCGCCGGTCATGATCACGAAGCACATGCCCAGCGCAATCGCGATGAACATCGCGTTGTAGTTCAGGAAAGACGAGAAGTTGTAGGCGCTGCCAAAGTTGTCATAGCGCATCAGCCCGAACAGAATCAAAGCCAGCAGTGCGATCCACACCGTCACCGAGGCCGAATTGCGCCGAAGGTACTTTCGCAGGTCAAAAGCCGTTTCATCCAACATCGATCAAGCCCTCCGGAACTGCTGGACCCAAACGGCCAGGATTATGATGACGGCTTTGGCGATCAGTGCAACTTCGTCCTCTACCCCGTTGGCCAACAATGTATATTTGACCAGCTGGATGATCACGGCACCCAGAATGGCGCCAAAGATCGGCGCCCGCCCGCCTTGCAAAAGAGCCCCGCCAACGACAGCGGCCGCGATGGCATCAAGCTCCATCAGATTGCCGTTGCGCGCGGCGTCCGAGGCCGAGTTGATCGCAACCACGATCAGACCGGCCAGGCCTGCAAGCACCGCGCAGATGACATAGGCCCCGATCTTGACCCGCCGGACGGGACCACCCGCCAGATAGGCCGCACGTTCATTGCCGCCGATCGCCAGCAGGTAGCGGCCCCAAGTGGTTCTGGTGATCACCCAAAACAGCACACAGGCAATCGCCAGCGCCAGCCACCCCTGGAACGGCAAGCCAAGCACCTTGCCGGTTCCAAGATAACTGAATGAAGGGTTGGAAAATGTCTGCAGGTTCCCGTTCGTCAAGACTTGGGCAATACCCCGACCAGAGATGAAGAGAATGAGCGTCGCAACGATGGGCTGCACGTTCAACACAGCAACCATCACGCCGTTGAATACCCCGCATAAACCCGCGACGAGCAGCGGCAGGACAATGGCCAAAGTGACGCCAAGCATCGGATTGGCGGCGCCCAGATCCGACAGAAAGATCAGTGGAGCCAGCGCCCCGGCCAAAGCCATGACCGCGCCAACCGACAGATCGATCCCACCCGTGGCGATGACCAGCGTCATGCCCATGGCCACGATGGCGATCGTGGCAACCTGACTGATATTCACGAACAGGGTCTGCAGCTGCAGGAAATTTGGGGTGAAAAACGCATTGAACACCAGCAGGGCGACCAACGCGGCGATGCCGCCATGAAAGCGGAAGGGCATCGATGCGACCCGTTGCGGCAACTTCATTGCGCGGTCCATGAACCAGTTCCTTCTTCATGATGCGCAAGCGCGCGCACCAGTATATTCTCGGTAATCCCGGGGTTGGTCAGTTCCTTGACCGAGCGCCCCTCGTGCATGACCACGATGCGGTCAGCGCCTTCCACCAGTTCTTCGAATTCCGAACTGATGAGGACAACGCCGAACCCCTTTTCGACATAAGACCGAATGAAAGATTGGATCTCTCGCTTGGCGCCGACATCCACGCCTCGGGTCGGCTCGTCGAGTATCAGGATGTCGGGCTGTGTCGCCAGCCAACGGGCAAGAAGCACCTTCTGCTGGTTGCCGCCGGACAACTCGCGAATGGGTTGGTCCATATGCGCCGCCTTGATGCCCAGGTCGTCGATGAAGGCCTGAACGATCTCGCGCTCGCGGGCAAAGTCGATCTGACCACGGCTGGCCAGTTTCGGCAGCAGGGCCAGCGTCATGTTCTCGCGCACGGACATGTCAGGAATGATCCCTTCGGCCTTGCGATCTTCGGTCAGAAAGCCGACCCCGTTTGCGATCGCGTCACCCGGTCCGGACGGTTGCCCGACCGCACCGTGCAGCTCGATTGCGCCGCTGCGGGCCCCGTCCACACCGAACAACGCGCGCGCAGCCTCTGTCCGGCCAGAGCCCAGAAGCCCGCCCAGCCCAACGATCTCCCCGCGGTGGAGCGTGAGGTCGAAATGCGTCAGTCGCGGGCCTGTCGAGACAGAGACAGCCCGCAAAACGATATCGCCTTTCTTGGCCTTGGCGCCGGCGAAGTCCGTAAGCCCGTCTGCCGCGATCTCGTCCTTGTTGCGGCCCAGCATGTCCGCGATCATTTCCAGTTTGGTCGTGTCCTGCACGTTGCGCGTGCTGACTGTGCGGCCGTCTCGCATCGTTGTGACCCGGTCGCAGATCTGGAACAGCTCATCGAGAAAATGCGAGACATACAGGACGGAAACGCCCTGTTTCTTTAACTCGCGCACCACACCGAACAGAACCTCGACCTCGCTGGCATCCAATGACGAGGTGGGTTCGTCCATGATGACCAGCTTTGCGTCCAATGACACAGCCCGCGCAATCGCAACCAACTGCTGGATCGCTGTCGAGAAATTTCCCAGCGGCTCGGTCACGTCGATATCTATGCCAAAGCGCGCAAGAACCTCGCGTGCGCGCCTGTTGCCTTCGCGCCAGTCGACCAGAAAGCCAAGACGTTTGGGCTCGTACCCCATGATGATGTTCTCGGTCACTGACCGCAGCGGCACCAGGTTGAGCTCTTGATAGATCGTGGCAATTCCGGATTCCTGCGCTTCGCGCGGAGTGGAGATGCGGCTCGGCACACCCGCCAGATGCACGTCGCCGGCATCCCGGTCGTAAACTCCGGTCAGGACCTTGATCATCGTCGATTTGCCGGCACCGTTCTGACCGATCAGCGCATGAACTTCGCCCGGTGCGATCTCCAGGCTGGCCTGGCTGAGTGCCGGTACGCCGGCAAAGGACTTTTCAATTCCCGACATCGAGACGAGCGCATTCATGAGATGTCTTCCTCCGATTGCTTGCAGGCGGCGCCGACCACAGGCCAGCACCACCCACCAGGGAGAATCAATAGGCTTCGTCGATGTGATCGGCCGCGTTGTCCTTGGTAAAGATGCGATCTTCGACTTTCACCCATTCCGGGATCGCCTCGCCAGCCGCGTATTTCTTCATGACTTCACAGGCCAGTGGGCCGAAGAAGGGCGAGCTTTCGACGGTGACGCCCATCTTGCCGTCGATGATGGCTTGTAGCGCATCGCGTGTCCCGTCGATCGAAACGATGGTCACGTCCTCGCCGGGCTTGCGGCCCGCCAGTTCCAGAGCCTGGATCGCGCCGATCGCCATCTCGTCATTGTGGGCGTAGACCACGTTCACGTCGGGATGCGCCTGCAGAAGGGTTTCCATCACCTGACGACCCAGGTCGCGCGCAAAGTCCCCGGTCTGAGAGGCCACGATCTCAAAACGGTCATCCGCTGCGATCGCGTCGTCGAAGCCCTTTTTGCGGTCATTTGCAGGCGAGGACCCTGTCGTGCCTTCCAACTGGACGATGATGCCTTTGTCGCCCTCGAAATTCTCCATCAGCCATTGCGCGGCCCGGTTGCCCTGATCAATGAAGTCCGACCCCAGGAAGGCCACGAAATGTTCGCCCGGCTTGGCGACGGCTGGATCAACCGAGCGGTCCACCAGAAAGGTCGGAATGCCGGCGGCACGAGCCTTCATAACGGCCGGGATCAGCGGCTTTTCTTCCCGCGGGGGCAGGAACAGGACGTCGATGCCTTGCGCGATCATGCTGTCCACATCCGCAACCTGCTTGGCCGCAGATCCGGCCGCATCCGTCGCGATAAGATCCCAGCCGCAGGCCTCTGCCGTGTCATGGAACGATTTCGTCTCGGCAATGCGCCAGGGATTGTTCGACTCCATCTGC
This sequence comes from Ruegeria arenilitoris, assembly GCF_013032855.1. GTDB lineage: Bacteria > Pseudomonadota > Alphaproteobacteria > Rhodobacterales > Rhodobacteraceae > Ruegeria > Ruegeria arenilitoris. The sequence continues at coordinate 116,023 of NZ_WQDA01000003.1, read as the reverse complement.
GCAAAGCCGACCTTGTAGCGATCTTTCTGCTCAAGCGGCGGCAGATCCTGTGCCATCGCCGTGGTGCCCAACAGCGCACCTGCGACAACCGTCGAGATCAAAAGAGTTCTTCGTTTCATGGTTATTCCTCCTCCATTGGTGCGGTCGCCTCCGTTTTGACCGCGAGTTTTCAGGTCATGCCCAATTCATGTAAGTCGTCTGTTTCCTCAGATAGCCATCGAAGCCATAGGCGCCGTCTTCGCCCCCAACCCCGGACAGCCCCCAACCTGTGTGAAACCCCTGCACGGCTTCGCCGTTCGAACGGTTCAGGTACAGTTCGCCGAACTTCAAACGGCTCGGGGCCTCCATCAATCGGCGGTGCGATGCCGTAAAGAGATAGGCGGACAGCCCGAATGACGTGTCATTCGCCAAGGCTATCGCCTGATCAAAATCATCGACTCGCATGGCTGTCGCCACGGGACCAAAGACCTCCTCCTGCATCGCGGCATTGCCGTTGTCGGAGACCTCAAGAACGGTCGGGGACATCCAGTGCCCTTTGCCGTGCGCGCCGTCCGTCAAAGGCCCACCTTCGAGATGCACCGTGGCACCCTCTGCGATGCTGCGTTGGATGATTTCGGCGACCTTGGTCACTTCGACCTTGCTGACTTTGGGCCCTAGGTCGCAGTCCTCCATCGGATCCCCGATCGACAATGCGCGGGCTGCCGACACGAATTTTTCCAAGAACTGGTCGGCAATGTCGCGATGGAGATACATACGCTCGTTGCAGGTGCAGATCTGGCCGCAATTGGCAAACCGGGCGGCAATGGCGGCCGAAACGGCGGCGTCAACATCCGCATCCTCCATCACGATGAACGGAGCTTTGCCTCCAAGCTCGAGCCGGACAACCTTGATCCGGTCGGCCGCTGTGCGAAAAATCTCTTTCCCGGCGCGCGTGCTGCCGGTCATCGTGATCAGTGACGTATCGGGGTGTTCGACCAGCCGCTGCCCAACCACCGGCCCCTTCCCCGTCAGAACATTCAGAACGCCGGGCGGAAAGCCGACCTTGTCCGCAAGCTCGGCAACCGCGAGACCGGACAGCGGCGTGATTTCATGTCCTAACAAAACAACGGTGTTGCCCGCGACCAGCGCTGGCCCGATTTTTCTGGCGGCCAATGCCAAGGGATAGTTCCAGGCCGTCAGCGCAACGACAACACCATAGGGATGGCGCCGAATCTGGATTTCTTCGGACCTGTTGTCCGAGGCCACTATGTCACCCGAAATCCGCCGGGCCTCTTCTGCTGCATGGCACAGAAAGGTGACGGCAGCATCCACTTCACCTCGGGCTTGCGAGATCGGCTTGCCCTGCTCGGCTGTGATCAAAGCAGCCAGACGCGCGGCGTCGGCCCGGATGGCCTCGGCGAGCCCTCGGACCATTTGCGCCCGCTCGATCGCCGGGCGCGCAGACCACGCGCCAAAAGCCCCGCGGGCCGCCTCGACCGCCGCATCGGCATGCATGGCACCACCATCTGGAACCTGTGCTACGATCTCTTCATTTGCAGGGTTTTCGACATCGACCGCGTCCGCGTCAAAGTCGGCAAAGCGGCCATCGATGAACATCGAATGGCGAACGACTTGACCCAACTCCCCCACTACAGACCGCAATTTCGCCTCCCGCACTTGCTCGGCCAGACCACAATGGCGACCGCACCGCCGATCAAAACACTAATAATATTATTTCGTCAACACTAATATTAATTATCACCTACTAATATTAGTTGCGCACCCTCCGCATAGTCGATAAAAAGGATGCGAGCAAAAAGGTTGAGCGATGAACGATCAAGCGAACAAAGCCGGGCAGCACAGGGGTGTAGGACGAGTCGCGGGCCGGCAGCGCGTGACGATGCACGACATTGCGCGCGTCGCCGGGTGTTCGCAGACGACAGTATCGCTGGTTCTCAACAAGAATGATTCCGTCAAGATCTCCGAGGATACCAAGCAACGGGTCCTGGATGCCGCCAACACGCTTGGATACGCCATGCCCTCTCAACTCAGGAAACCCCAGGACAGCGCGCGCCGGCCCGCGGCTCTGGACGGAACCATAGCTTTCGTCGTGGATGATCTGGCGTCGAGCCCCGAGATGGTAAACGCGTTCAACGGCGTGAAACAGGCCGTTCGGGACACCGGAAATCTTGTGTTACTGGCCGAGACACAAAACGACCCCGAGGTCGAGCCCAGAACGCTGAGGTATTTCCTCGACCAACAGGTTGCAGGCATCATCTACGCGACCGTTTTTACGCGGCGGGTGGTCGTGCCGGATATCCTCAGGCAGACGGCCACCCCGGTTCTGCTGTTGAACTGCTTCTGCGACGACCTCTCTTTTCCTGCGGTGATCCCCGGCGAAGTCGCTGCCGGACATACGGCGACCAACGCCCTGATCAAGGCCGGGCACAAACGAATTGCCACCATCACCGGCGAGCCGTTCATGGAATGCGCCGCCGGGCGTACGACCGGGTACAGAAACGCCCTGGCTTCCGCCGACATCCCATTTGACGAGGACTTGGTCATCGAGGGCAACTGGCTGCCCAGCGCAGGCTACGCCGCCACGCGGGAATTGATGGACCTGCCCTCTCCGCCAACCGCCATTTTCTGCCAGAATGACCGCATGGCCATCGGCTGCTATGAGGCTCTCAAGGAACTTGGCCTGTCCATCCCCGAGGACATTTCAGTCATCGGATTTGACGATGACGAAACCGCGCGACACCTGTCGCCGCCCCTGACTTCGATGATCCTTCCCACCCGGGCGATGGGACGCTGGGTCGTCGAACAGCTGTTCCATGGACCGACGGACGGTCAGCGGCATCCACTCGTGAAGCTGGAATGCGAACTGGTCGAGCGCGACTCGATCAGCGAGCCCAAACGCCGGACCTGAAGGCGAAATCATGACGGAAACCTTCGATCACATCGTCATCGGCGGCGGCTCGGCCGGCGCCGCGGCAGCAGCGCGGCTGGTCAACAAAGGCAAGTGCAGGGTTCTGGTACTGGAGGCGGGGCATTCGCATCGCCATCCGCTGCTGGATATGCCGCCGGGTATCTTCAAGATGATCAACGGGTCCAAGTTCATGACCTACCACCAGACCGAACCGCAGGACCACCTGGACGGCCGCGTGCATGACATTCCGCAGGCCAACGTGCTGGGCGGCGGGTCGTCGGTGAATGCGCAGGTCTATATGCGCGGTCGGCCTTCCGACTATGACGCATGGAACGACCTGCTGAGACAGACCAACGACGGGGTCGGCTGGGGATGGGATGATGTGCTGCCTTATTTCCGCAGGATGGAAGGCAACAACAGGCTGCACAACGACCTGCATGGCAGCGACGGTCCGGTGCAGGTCTCGGATCCGGGGCATATCGACGACATGTCCCGTTGGTTCGTTCAGTCGGTGCAGGCCCTTGGCGAACCATTCAACACGGACTTCAACGGCGCATCGCAGCGCGGCGTCGGGTTCTATCAGTTCACCAATCGCGCCGGGAAGCGCAGCTCGTCAGCTTACGCTTTCCTCGCTCCACTTGAGGCGAACCCGAATTTGACCGTCCGGTTGGGCGCAAAGGTCAGCAAAGTCATCATCGAAAACGACCGGGCCGTCGGCGTGCAGTTTCGAGACAAACGCGGGTCCCACACCGTCCGATGTGATGGTGAGGTTGTGCTTGCGGCTGGCGCCCTCGTCACGCCGAAAATTCTAATGCTGTCGGGTATCGGACCGGATGCACATCTTGCTGAACACGATATTCCCGTGGTCTGCCCATTGCCCGGGGTCGGCCAAAACCTGATCGACCACCCCGAAGTTCCGATCACCGCCTTTGCCAATGGCCCTTACGGATATTTCAAACAAGGTGAGGGCTGGCGGATGCTGCGCAACGGCATCCAGTTCAAGCTGTTCGGCAGCGGCCCGGTGACGTCGGCCGGGGTAGAAGCCGGCGCGTTCGTCAATCCGTCGAACCCTGATGGAGAACCGACCATTCAGGCCTTTTGCGTTCCCATCGTCTATCTGGATCGCGACGCGCTTGACGAGGTGCAGGATGACTTTGGACTGACCGTCACAACCGTCGTGGTCAAACCGAAATCACGCGGAGAGGTTCGGCTTCGCTCGGCAGACCCCGACGCCATGCCAGTAGTTTCGCCGAACCTTCTGAAGCATGAAGACGATATGCAGGAGATGATCCGGGGGCAGCGTTTCTTTCGTCGGGCATTCACCTCGGGCCCGCTTGCGCAAAGGATCCGCGAAATCGTGATTCCGACGGCGGACGACGACCGGACGCTGCGAGCACACTGCAAACGGTTCGTGAAAACCAACTATCACCCGGCGGGCACTGCCAGAATGGGCAGGGACGGTGATCGAATGGCCGTGCTGGACCCCAGAATGCGCGTGCGCGGAATCGAGGGCTTGCGGGTGTGCGACATGTCCGCCGTGCCGGACATCAACGCCGGCAATACAAACGCACCCGCCATGATGCTGGGCGATCGATGCGCTGACCTGATCCTTGGCATTGGATCAGCACGTGAAGAACGCAATTCCTAGCCCAAGCTGCGGGGCCGCTGTCGGTTGATCCGATTTCCGGCGCAATGATATGCCCCATGCCCGACCCGTTTCGCCGAAAACAGGTTACCCGGCCTCATGGGGTCAAAGTAATCGCGGGCCACGGCAAGAGCGCTCGCGGAATGCGCCTTACAGAAAGTCGTCCCGCCTGGGCGTGAAACAGTCGATCAACTCTCCGGCCGCCAGGCAAACACAACCATGGCTAACGCCGGACGGAATGATCAGGCTGTCACCGGGCCCCAGCTCTCGCTCCTGATCTCCGATAACGAAATTGAACCGCCCGGACCGCACAAATGTCGACTGCACATGCGGGTGGTCGTGCAACGCGCCTTCGGCACCTTTCTCAAAGCGGAAGGACACCATCATGAGGTCTTCGTGATCTGCCAAAACCTGGCGCATGACGCCCGGGGCGGGCGACACAATCGGATAGCTATTGGTCATGATGCAGTGTCCTCGGTCAGGTGGCAGCGTTCATTTCACTCGAAATACTCGGCATGTTTCGCGTGAACCTCTTCGATGGTCTTGTCGATACGGCCCAGATGACGGCGAATGGTTTCGCTCGCCTTCGCCTCGTCACGGTCTGCAAGCGCCTTGGCCAGCGCCACATGATCCCGAACCAGAGTCTCGGCCTCGCTCTCGCGCCCAAGGCTCAGAACGCACAGGCGGTCGATCTTTCTTTTGCATTCCTGAATCGTGTCAAAGGCCAGCGGGTTGCCGCTCAGCTCGCATATCAACCGATGAAAGTCATAGTCGAGTTGATGAAACTCTTCGGCCTCGTTCCTTGAAACCACGTCTTTCTGCCGCTTGAGGTTGTCCTCCAGCAGCTTCGAGTATTGGGGCTTCCAAACCTGGCACGCAGCGCGCACCACCTCCAACTCGACGGCCAGGCGAACAAAGCGTGCATGACCGATCCGTTCCATTGAAAAGCTACGGACCCGAGTGGCTTTCTGAGGCCGGATCAGCAGCAAGTCCTGCGCCTCGAGCCTGTTGAAAGCATCGCGGACAGGCTGCCTGGATACCTCGAATTTTTTTGCGATGTCGGCTTCGGACAATTTCGTCCCCGGCAGGATTTCAAGCGAAACGATCGCCTCGTACAGGCTCTCATAAACGATATCGGTGGTTGTGCGCCGCTCGATCTTGTCCGTAATACTTTGCATTTCCTGCCTTTTTCTGCGCGTGACCAACTCGGGTGGTTTTCCGTGGCTCGAGGCCCCTCCCTCGATACTCGTCAGTGTATCTCCAGCCAATTGATTTGGCACGCACCGTGCGATGCCTTTTGTGATCCCCAAACAAAGTTGTTGACAATACTAGTATACTAGTCGACTAAAATACGCAACACTGCTTCTTGCCCGTCCGAACTCAAAGATCGGAACGGGCGCGCGGCAGGCTGACCGGGGATCCAAAGGGACAAGAGAATGACCGAATTGAACGCCGAACAGATTGGCCTGAACCGGGACCTTGCAGGGAAGGTTGCGATCGTGACCGGCGGCGGACGGGACATCGGCCGTGCCTGCGTTCTGAAACTGGCCGAGGCCGGAGCATCGGTCGCAATCAACTATCACAGCTCATCCACGGGTGCAGAGTCTGCGGTCCAGGAGATTACGGCTGCCGGCGGTCAGGCGATTGCCGTACAGGGCGACATGACGTCAGGCGCGGATGTGGACAGGCTGGTCTCAGAAACGATTGCCGCCTTCGGGCCCCGGATCGACATTCTTGTCCATGTGACCGGAGGGTTGGTGGCCCGAAAGACCCTGTCTGAGATGGACATGGACCATTGGCGTTACGTTATGGACCTGAACACCACTTCTTTTGCCCGCGCCGTTCAGTCGGTGTTGCCGCACATGAAAAAAGGCGGCGCGATCGTCGGGTTCGCCAGTCAGGCGGGTCGTGACGGGGGTGGTCCCGGCGCGGTTGCCTATGCGGCCTCGAAGGGGGCGGTCATGACGATGACACGTGGGCTGGCCAAGGAACTGGGGCCCGAGATCCGGATCAATTCGGTTTGCCCGGGCATGATCGACACAGACTTCCACAATGTCTTCACCAAGACCGAAGTCCGCACCAACGTGGCCAGCGCCACACCGCTGAAACGCGAAGGCACGTCCGAGGATGTGGCAAACCTCGTCGCGTTTCTGGCCTCGGACGCCGCCGCTTTCATTACGGGCGCGAACATCGACATCAACGGAGGCCTGCTCTTTTCATAGCCGGCTCCGACCGATCACCAAAAACATCTGTCTGCTTCTAGGGAGGAAAGCATGAACACCAAACTTACAAAAACACTGATCGGCGCCGCAGCCATGGTCGTCATGACCGGCAGCGCATCTTTGGCCGAGGATTGGCGCGGGTGGAACATCCACGCAGACGGCTACCCGAATACTGTCGCGATGGACAAATTCGCCGAACTGGTCACCGAAAAGACCGGCGGTGAAATCAACCTGCAAATGTTCCACGGCGGCACATTGGGCAGCCAGCCCGATGCGGTCGAACAGGTCCGCGCTGGCGCCTTGGAGGTCGGAAATTTCAACCTGGGTCCGATTGGCCCGATTGTCGCCGAGGCAAATGTCGTTTCATTGCCCTTCATCTTCAAGGACGTCCCACACATGTTCCGCGTTCTGGACAGCGAGGGCGGTGCCGCGATCGCGGCCGGTATGGCAGCCAAGGGATTGACCCCGCTTGCCTGGTATGACGCCGGCGCCCGATCCTTCTACAACGGGACCAAGCCGATCAATACCCCGGCCGATGTCCAGGGCATGAAAGTGCGGGTCATGAACAACGATCTGTTCACCGGCATGATTGCCGAACTTGGCGGCAACCCGTCGCCCATGGCCTTCGCCGAGGTCTATCAGGCCCTGAAGACCGGGGTCGTCGATGGCGCCGAGAACAACTGGCCGTCCTACGAGTCGACCGGCCATTTCGAGGTTGCCGGCTATTACTCGCTGTCCCAGCACCTGATCATCCCTGAATGCGTGTGCGTCAACACCGACAAATTCAACGCCTTGTCGCCCGAACTGCAGGCCGCAGTCAGAGAGGCGGCGCAAGAGTCCGCCGAGTTGCAGCGGCAATTGTGGGCTGAGCGTGAAGCGGCCAGCCGCGCGGCGGTCGAGGCTGCGGGTGTGGTAGTGAACGAAGTGGCCGACAAAGCGCCGTTCCAGGCCGCTATGGCCCCGGTCTACGAGGCCTATTTCGCAACCAACCCTGACCTCCGCCCGTTGGTTGAAACCATCCAGGCGACCGAGTGATCGGACCGTATCGGATCTGATACCGTCCGGCCCTGCCAATGCGGGGCCGGGCATCTGATCAAGAGTTTCAGGCTTATGAGCAATACATCTACGCCCCCGTCCTCAGTGCGCACTATGGTCAGGATCCTCGACCGCATCGCCGATGCATGCCGGATCGTGACCGGTGTCGCGCTGGTCGTGGTCACCATCATATTCGGCTGGCTCGTCTTCGGCCGCTACGTCCTGAACGCAACGCCAACGTGGGTCGAGCAGGTCGCCCTGTTGCTGGTCATGACGATCGCGTTCATCGGCGCGGCGGTTGGTGTGCACGACAACACGCATTTGTCCGTGTCCCTCGTGCGCTCGGCCGTTCCGCGGCGAGTCAGGACGGCTCTGGTCGTTTGCACGGATGTGATCATGGCCGGATTCGGTGCTCTGATGCTGGTGTTCGGGGCGCGGCTTACGATGTTCAAATGGGGGTCGCTCATCCCCTTGATCCAGGTTCCCGAAGGCTTGCGGTCATTGCCCCTGACCATTGGCGGGGGCCTTATCCTTGTGTTTTCCGTTGGTCACCTGATCCGCCTCTGCGTCGGTTTTGACGAGCGAAAAGACAGCATCGAATAGAGGCGGATCATGGGAATTCTTCTTTTGCTTGGCGTCTTCGCCCTGTGTGTACTGATCGGAACACCTGTGGCCTTCGCCTTGGGCATTGCCGCCATCTCGGCCTTCTGGTTCGAAGGTTTGCCGCTGATGATCGGGTTCCAGCGGATCATCTCGGGCATCAACGTTTTCTCGTTGATGGCAATCCCGTTTTTCATCTTCGCCGGTGAACTGATGTTCCACGGCGGGATCGCCATGCGTCTGGTGCGGTTCGCGTCAGCCGCGGTCGGCGCCGTTCGTGGGGGCTTGGGCATCGTGAATGTGTTTTCGTCGATGTTGTTTGGTGGAATTTCGGGATCGGCCATCGCCGATATATCTGCCCTCGGCTCCATTCTTGTTCCCGTGATGAAAGAGAAAGGCTACGACGCGGATTATGCGGTCAATGTGACGGTCACGTCGTCGATCGCAGGGATCATCATCCCTCCCAGCCACAACATGATCATCTTCGCCATTGCAGCGGGGGGCGGCATTTCGATCTCGAAGCTTTTCCTTGCGGGCGTAGTTCCGGGCGTGTTGATGTGCCTCTGCCTAGCCGTCGCCGCGTATCTTGTTGCGGTGCGCCGAGGGTATCAGGCCGAAACCTTTCCGGGCTGGAAGGCTCTGGTCATCAGCTTTCTCAGCGCGATCCCCGGGCTGCTGACTGCCGTGATCATCGTCGGAGGTGTCCTGTCAGGCATCTTCACGGTCACTGAATCCGGGGCGTTCGGCGCAATCTATGCCTTTGTCGTCACGCTCGTGGTCTACCGGAGTATCACTTGGGACAAGTTCTGCATCGCGGTTGCGTCGGCCGTACGCACGACGGCCATGGTCATGATCCTGATCGCCTGCGCGGGTGCCTTTGCCTATATGCTGACCTTCTACAGAGTGCCGGACAAAACGGTGGATCTTCTGACAGGCCTGACGGAAAACCCGATCCTTATCCTGCTGATGATCAATGCGGTCTTGTTGCTTCTGGGCATGATCATGGACATGGCGGCCCTGATCCTGATCTGCACGCCGATCTTCCTGCCGGTTGCCAACAGCCTTGGCATTGATCCCCTGCAGTTCGGAATGATCTTGCTGGTGAATCTGGGCCTGGGACTGTGCACTCCTCCGGTTGGCTCCTGCCTGTTTGTCGGCTGCGCCGTTGGCAAACTGCCGATGGAAAAGGCGGTTCGGACGATATGGCCCTTTTATCTGGCAATTCTGGTCGCCCTGATGCTGATCACCTTTGTGCCCGCTATCTCGTTGACCCTGCCAGGGTTGCTTGGATAGCAAAGGCGAGCAGGCAAAAGATCCGGACGCACCTTGGGTAAAGGTGCGCCCGGTTCCGCCACTGGCGGCAACGGAAGAAACACCTCCGGTCGGCGCCGGAAGCCGAGCGTCAAAGGTGCCGCCACATGGTGATTACCCGCACAAACGCCGTTGGATCCCTGCTTTAGGCATCCCTGACCACATTATGCTCGGGCATCGCGCCAGGAACGGTAACGTTTCGTCCATCGCTTCGCCCGCATCTGATTTCGCATCAGCGCGAGAAACGCCGAGTGTGGTACTTTCGGTGGCTTGCCATTTGCCAGTCGTTCAAGCTGGAAATACGCCAGCACCATCGAGGCGAACCCCGCCAGCCTTTTGTTTTTCCAAGACACTTCCGGGATATTGACCGACTCTGATTTGCCATTCCGCCAGTTTTCGACAAGATCAGGTTCAAACGCCATCGCGCGGGCCACCCCAAGAACCGAGACGCCAATCCCGCCCCGGTTGTTGGCCAATGCATCCTCGGCAACAGCCCGAGAGCGAATGCCGCCGGTCACCATGATCGGCATTTTCGCGTTAGCAGCGATTTCCCGCGCGAAGTCTACAAAATAGGCTTCGCGCCGGGCCGTGCTGGAGCCATCCTCCTGCCTGCCCTGCATGGCCGGACTCTCATAGGAACCGCCGGACAATTCGACCAGATCAATAGCCATATCGCCAAGTTGGTTGACCACCCATTTGGCATCATCCTGCCCAAATCCACCTTTCTGAAAATCAGCCGAGTTCAGCTTCACCGAAACGGTAAAGCTCTTGGAGACGCTGGCCCGGATCGCGCGAACGACCTCAAAAAGGAAGCGCGCCCTATTCTCCAAAGAGCCGCCCCAATGGTCGGTACGGCGATTGGTCAAGGGCGATAGAAACTGGCTGATAAGATAGCCGTGGGCGGCATGTATCTGAATGCCGTCAAATCCTGCTTCTTCGGCCAACGCGGCTGTTCGAGCAAAACGGGCAATCAGGTCTTGAATTTCGGCCTCGGTCAGGGCCCGCGGCGGGTTGAAGTTTTTGGACATACCGGGGATCTCGACCGGAACGTCGGAGGCCGACACCGTTTCTTCGCCCAGGCTCGCCAGGACCTGACGACCGGGATGATTGATCTGCATCCAGATTGCTCCGCCGCGCATCTGCCCTGCCTCGGCCCATTCCCGGAAAGGCGCAAGATCAGTTCCGTCTTCCAGAACCACGCTGGCGGGGCCGGACAGCGCATCAGCCGAGACCATTACATTTCCAGTAATCAACAAGCCCGCGCCGCCCGCGGCCCAGCGGCGATAAAGCCGGTGAATTTTCTCGTCTGGCACCTGCCCGAAAGCCGCCAGGCTTTCTTCCATTGCAGCTTTTGCCAGACGGTTTCTGAGAACCGCGCCGTTTGGCAATGTGAGCGGTTCAAACAGCGGTGAAACAGTCATCTTGGGATCCTTTTCTTCTCGATCCCAGGTGATATAAACCTTCGACAATGGTTGAAGGTCAAGGGCATGAAGATCGGAAAATTGGCAGAATCCACGGGCGTGTCAGCGTCAAGCATTCGGTTCTACGAAAAACACGGCCTGATCCCACCGCCCGAGCGTCTGGAGAACGGTTATCGCGACTATCCCGACGCAATGATTTCGCGCATCAAGACCATCGCAATGAGCAAGTCGCTTGGCTTTTCTCTGTCGGAAATCAAGCGCTTCCTACCGGAAGACCCGGAAAACACCATCCCGCGGCCCGAGGTGATCGCGAACCTAAGAAGCAAGTTGGCCGATGTGGATCAAAAGATCAAAGACCTGCACGGGATTCGCCGCGACCTGGACCAGATGATCGCCTATCTGAGTGACCCGGAGTCAAATGGCTGCTGAGGGTTTGGCAGCCTGAAACCTGCGCCCAGCAGGAGCACAAGACTTCGCTCGTCAGGCTTCGTATGCCGGAAGCTTTGACAGGGCGGCCTTCAGCGCATCGCCCCACCCTTCGGATATTGTCCGAAAGTACTGATCGTCGGGCTCGAACCTTGAACGCGTGCCGGCCGTAAGGCTGTCTTCCTCATAAAGCAGCAGATCAAGCGGTGCGCCGACGGACAGATTGGCCTTGATCGTTGAATCGAAACTGACCAGCAACAGCTTGACCGTTTCGGAAAAGCTCATGTCCGGATCAAACGCGCGTACCAGTATGGGGCGGCCGTACTTCGTCTCACCGATCTGAAAGAACGGGGTATCCTCACCGGCCTCGATGAAATTGCCCTCGGGATAGATCAGAAACAGGCGCGACGGGCCGCCTTTGATCTGCCCCCCCAGGATCAGGGTCGCGTGAAAGGCGCTGTCTGCCTGTTGGCCCGCTCGGGAATGCCCCTCGATGACGTCGTTCAGCGTCGCCGCAACCAATTGGGCGACCTGAAACATCGTCGGCGCCTCAAGGATCGACGGCGACCGGTCTTCCGGTGCTTTTGTACGTTCTTCCAGCAGGCTTATGGTGGCTTGGGTGGTCGCCAAGTTGCCAGCCGTCAACAAGGTAATTGAACGGTCGCCTTCGACGGTCCAATTGAACATCTTGTTGAAGGTGGACACGTTGTCGACACCTGCATTCGTGCGCGTGTCCGACATGAAAACCAGTCCGCGGTTCAGCCGCATGCCCACAGCATAGGTCATCAGGTTCTCCGTTACTGCTGTGCGACCTGCAATTGAACCGTCAACTGCTCGCCCGCTGCCCCAATTCTGTTTCCTATTACCGGGGCCGCCTGGGCATAGTCCAGACCGGTTGCGACACGCACGTATCTGTCATCGGGTGAAATCCCGTTGGACACGTCGAATCCAACCCAGCCAAGCCCGTCCAGATGAACTTCGGCCCACGCGTGGGTGGCATCCTGCAATTCGGTTTCGTTCATCATCAGGTAACCCGAGACATAGCGGGCCGGCACGCCGATCTTTCGCGCGCAAGTGATGAACACATGCGCGTGGTCCTGACACACGCCGCGCCCGGCCTTGAGAGCGTCTTCTGCGCTCCAGTCCGGGTGCGAGCCTCCCACTTCGTAGGAGACCTGAGCCCGAACGCTTTCGGACAGGGCATGCATCCGCTCAAGCGGCTCACCATCCGGCAAAGCGGCGATCACGTCTGCAACACCCTTGCCCGGCGTTGTCAAAGGCGTGCTCCGCTGAAAAAGCCACAACGGCGTCGAGCCCTCGTGACGTCCCAACACACCATGCGTATCTTCAACCTCGACAACACCTTCGGAGATCAATGAGATGCTTTGGGTATTCGCTTCGAAACTGATCAGTTCCACCGTGTTGCGATGGTAGTCCTCAAAGCTCAGCTCCTTGCGCCCCCCGGTCACTTCGGTGCTCCAAGAGAAGATATTCTGATTGCGGAAGGATTTGGGTGTTTTTCTCAGCTGCTGCAGGCCAAAGGAAACCGGCGCGTCGAAATCGTATCGTGTCTCGTGGCGAATATGCAGTTTCATTGGTCACTCATAGAACCGGTAGTCAACTTCAATCTGGCGGCTCAAGTCTCCGAGATCTTTCAAAAAGTCCTGAATGTACTCGTGCAGCCCAAGGTCAAAGATATCGGAAATCTGCCGGTCGAGGTACTTCTCGGACAGCGCATTGGCCGCCGTAACCGACGGCCCCGCAAAGCCATAGTCTTTGCTGAGATAAGAAAGGTTCTCTTGGATCTTCCTGCAGCAGAAATGCAGGCTGCGAGGCATCCGCTGATCGAGGATCAGAAACTGCGCAATTTCCGACGGCCGGGTATTCTGGCCGTGGGTCATGCGATAGCCACCACCCGCACCCACGGACCGCAGGATGCTTTCCCATTGGATGTTGTCCAGTGACGAGCCGACCGAAAAGGCCGTGGGCAGAAGGACATAGTACTTAACGTCCAGGATGCGCCCGGTATTGTCGGCCCGCTCGACAAAGGTGCCGATCCGGGTGAAGTCGAAAATATCGTTGCGCAGCATGGTCCCCAGCGTCGCACCACGAACCAGAGCCGCCTGTTGACGAATAAGCTCCAGCGTCCCCGGCAGGTCTCTCTCGTTCACGCGGCGCTTCATGGCTTGATCAATCTGCATCCACGTGGCGTTCACCGCACTCCAGACATCATGGGTCAATGCAGTTCGAACAACGCGCGCGTTATCTCGCGCCTGCTTGATGACCGACTTGATCGAGGATGGATTGTCGGCATCACGCAACATCCAATCCACGGCATTGTCTTTTGAAATCTCATCATATTTGGCGCTGTATCCACCGAAAACGCCGGCTGTTTTCAGAACCGAGCCCCATTCCGCATCGGAATTCTTGGTCCGGGTCAGCGCCATCCTCTGACCTGTTTCAAGCAGTCTGGCCGTGTTTTCCGCCCTCTCAAGATACCGGGACATCCAGAACAACCCGCCAGCAGTTTTTCCCAGCATGGTCAGTCCTCCAGAACCCAGGTGTCTTTGGTCCCGCCGCCTTGGCTTGAATTCACGACCAGGGACCCTTTTTTCAGCGCAACGCGCGTCAGGCCGCCGGGGGTGATTTCGATCCCATCCGGGGACACCAGAACAAATGGCCGCAGATCGACATGCCTGGGGGCAAGTCCCGAACGGGCGAAGATCGGTACTGTCGAGAGAGACAACGTGGGCTGCGCGATATAGTTCGACGGCCGCGACTTGAGCTTGTCACGGAAGGCCGCAATCTCTTTCTTGCTGGCGGTCGGGCCGATCAGCATTCCATAGCCGCCCGAGCCGTGCACCTCTTTGACGACAAGATCCGACAGGTTGTCCAATACGTAGGACAGCGACTCGGGGTCGCTGCAGCGCCACGTAGGAACGTTTTTGAGCAGAGGCTTCTCGCCCGTGTAGAACTCAACGATTTCAGGCATGTAGGAATAGATTGCCTTGTCATCGGCAATGCCCGTGCCCGGCGCGTTGGCGATCGTGATGCCCCCGGCCCGATAGACGTCCAGAATGCCGGGTACGCCAAGCGCGCTGTCCGGGTTGAAATTCAGCGGGTCCAGGAAATCGTCGTCAACCCGGCGGTAAAGAACGTCGATTGGTTTGTAACCACGCGTGGTGCGCATGCAGACGCGCCCATCGACAACCCGCAGGTCGTGGCCCTCGACCAGTTCCACGGCCATCTGATCGGCCAGAAACGCATGTTCAAAATAGGCTGAATTATAGATCCCCGGTGTCAATACCGCGACGGTCGGCTCGCCATCCGCGCAGGCCGGCGCACTGGCCGCAAGCGAGCGTCTCAGATTGCGGGGATAATCGGATACATTGCGCACATTCGTGGCGCTGAAAAGCTCGGGGAACATCTTCAGCATGGTTTCCCGGTTTTCGAGCATGTAGCTGACCCCGGACGGCGTACGGGCGTTGTCTTCCAAAACGAAGAACTCGTCTGGCCCGGTACGCACCAGGTCGACGCCGACCACATGGGTGTAGACCTGCCCCGGCGGTGAGACACCCAACATCTGCGGCAGGAAGGCTTCGTTGCTGGCAATCATCTCTGCCGGCACGCGACCGGCACGCACGATTTCCTGACGGTGATAGATGTCGTGAAGAAACGCATTGATCGCCCGAACCCGCTGTTCAATGCCACGTTCCAGTCGTTGCCATTCGCGCCCTGAAATCACGCGCGGAACGATATCAAATGGGATCAAACGTTCTTCGGCCTCGGTCTTGCCGTAGACGTTGAAAGTAATCCCCGTCAGCCTGAAAACTTCTTCGGCTTCGCGCTGTTTGGCCCTCAGCCGTGAGACATCTTCCGCATTGAACCAACGTCCGATCTCTTCGTAAGGACCTCTGAGAGATCCGTCGCCGTTGAACATCTCATCAAAATACTCGCTCATACGAGAAGTGTGACGATCAATTCAAACTTTGCAAGTTGTACGGGCTTTTCCAGTTGGCGGCCTTCCAAGAGATGCACAGTTTTCGAGCGAACAGCAGCCGCCCGTCGATGACGAAACTGGTTCTGGGTGCAGCGAAAATCATCGCCGCCACTCTACCGGCTTCTGGCGTCAATGACGTGCAGCCACCAAAGCAATTCTCGAAAGCAATCAGGGGCTACGGCTCCGCCTGAGAACCGACTAGGTTCCCACCGCATCCAGCAGCGCACCCCGGACAGCGTCTACCATTCTGGCACGGGGTGACATTGCGACACTCGCAAGACCGACGATGCGTCGGGGTCCGAACTGCTCCAGAGGAATTTTTTTGAGCTGTAAATGGTCATAAGACGCCAGACGACTGTCAGGTATGATCGAGACCCCGAGTTCAGCGGCGACCATGCTTGATATTGCCTCAAGGCTTTCAAGCTCCATGGCGTCTTTGACTTCTATACCCATCCTTTGCAACCAGGTCTCGATCTGCCTCCCCACAACCGCGTCGCGAGTGAACCGAATAAACGGCAGTGCGCCGAGAAGCTCTTCGGGAGAAAGGTCCGGAGTGTTTTCCGAGACGAGCAGGACCAGTTTCTCGGTCACGATTTCCGAGAACTCCAGCGACTTCGGCAGAATATCCGGGCGTGAGATGATTGCTGCGTGAACCTGCTTGCGGTCCAGCTGCAACAGCAGCTGATTGGTCAAGCCCGGAACAATTCTGACACGCACGTCAGGATGTTCTGACTTCAGCCTTGATAACGCAGCAGGCACCAAACCCGTCAAAGTCGTTGGAACTGCACCCAAGATGATCTCGCCGGCAAGTTCCTTGTCCAATCTCACCTTGTCAGCCAGGCCATCATACGCGGCGACGACCGCCGCCGCTTCTTCAACAAGCATGAGCCCCGCACTGGTCAGTTTGGGTGTCTTCGCCGACCGGTCAAACAAGTCGAGCCCCCACATGACTTCAAGGTTCCGCATCTGATGGCTTACCGCCGACGGCGTCAGATGCTCGGCCTCCGATGCGGCTCTAAAGCTTCCATGCCGATGTATTGCGATCAACGTTCGCAACGCTCGAATGCTCATCTCAAAGACCTCGCCACCTTCGTCCGGACCCGCCAACGGTGAGAGTTTTTCACCGATGGATCAAATCATTTTCGTTTTTGTTTACATTTTTTGATCTGTACCCTGCACGAAACAGGCTCAATGAAACAGCGCCCCGAGGTTCCTATGGTTGCCCCAAAGTCCAACACCTACACGTCCATCGTTGCCAAGCCTTTCGCTCCGAACCTCGGGGCCGAGATCTATGGGGTCGATTTGAGCCAGCCTGTGCCCGACGACCAGTTTGCCGAAATCCGCGATGCCTTTCACACCTATCAGGTTCTGTTCTTCAAAGAGCAGAAAGAGATACCGCCTGCGCAGCACATCGAGTTTGGGAAACGCTTCGGACCGCTCCACGCACACCCCGCAGCCCCAACGATGGAAGGATACCCGGAGATATTCGAGATCCATGCCACCAAAAATTCTAAGGTGGCCAACGGTGAGTTCTGGCACTCGGACGTGTCATGTGATGAGACGCCCCCATTGGGAACAATGCTTCAGATCCACATTGCCCCTCCTTGCGGCGGGGACACCATGTTCAGCGATATGTATGCGGCTTACGACGATCTGTCCGAACCGATCAAAAGCATGCTCGACGGACTGTCCGCCCTCCACAGCTCCGAACACATCTACAAGGGCCGGTACAGCGACCGGGGCCAAAAGGACGCGGATATTGATTGCCCCGAAGCAATTCATCCGATCGTCCGAACTCACCCCGAGACAGGACGAAAATCGCTGTTCGTCAACCGAACGTTCACAACGAAGATTATCGGCTTGTCGGACAATGAAAGTGAGGCAATCCTCAACATGCTTTTCGAGCATGCCGAACAGATCAACTATCAAATCCGGTTCCGTTGGTCGCTCAACGATATGGCTTTTTGGGACAATCGTTGCTGTATGCATCGCGCTATCTGGGACTATTGGCCCGCGGAACGAAAGGGGCGGCGTGTAACCGTGAAAGGCGACCGACCCGTCTAGCTTCGACTGGACGGGATTTCTGGGTCGAAGAAACCATTTTGGGAGCGCGAAGTGCGAGCTGCAGTCGTCAGAGAGTTCAACGAGGACCTTTCGATTGAAACGGTCCCGGACCCAACCTGCCCCGACAACGGAGTGGTCTTGGAGGTCGCCGCCTGCGGCGTGTGCCGCTCGGACTACCACGGCTGGTCCGGTGCCCACCCGAAAGTTCAAAACGGCTCCATCCTGGGGCACGAGTACTGTGGAACCGTTGTCGAGGCCGGGTCGAATGCGAAACACAAGGTGGGTGATCGCCTCATCGCCCCATTCATCCTGGGCTGCGGCAATTGCCATGCCTGTCAAACCGGAGTGTCGAATACCTGCGCCAACCAGATCGTTCCCGGATTTGGCGCACCGGGCGCCTATGCGGAATATGTTGCGGTGCCTTTTGACCATAACTTGGTTCACTTGCCAGACACACTCTCCCCTGCCCTCGCCGCCGGCCTTGGCTGCCGCGTCACCACCGCATGGCATGCTTTGACGGACCGAGCAGACGTTGCTGCGGGCGAATGGGTTGCTGTTCATGGAACCGGAGGAATTGGTCTGTCCGTCCTCTTGCTTGCGAAAATGCTAGGATGCCGGGTTGTCGTGGTGGATGTGGTCGATGAGAAACTCGAGCACGCAAAACTCCACGGCGCGGACGCGACGGTCAATGCATCCAAAGAGGATGCGGCGACCGCGATCCTGGAAATCACCGGTGGAGGAGCGCAAGTTTCCATCGAAGCTCTGGGCATCGAAACCACGACGAACGCTTCGCTGGAGTGCCTCGCGATCTTGGGCCGTCATGTGCAGATTGGGATGCCGTCGGGTGACGGTTGGATGCGCATGAACATGCGCGCGATATATTCCAAACAGCTCTCGGTTTTTGGCACCCGGGGCATGCCGTCCTGGAAGTACCCGCGTCTGCTTGGCCTGATCGAGCGGGGTGACGTAGACATACAGCCGATGGTGGCCCGAGAGGTCCGCCTTGAGGATGCCAGCGGTGAGCTTCGCGCGATGCGTGGCCCGACCTCGCCGGGCACCGCTGTAATCACGAGTTTTCGACCTTGATTGGGTGCCTGCGTCTTGCAGGATGCACGCAGGCCAAAAGGCTAAAAGTGTTGAAAATAAATAACTTAAGGCAAGTATCGGCGTTTACCCCGGCTATCGCCACACACGCCGAAAACACTGTTCCCGAAAAATGAAAACACTGTTCCCGAAAAATATTGTGAAGCCGTTTCAACAAGAAAAGCCCGCCCAAACAGTTTTGGTCAGTTCAGGCGGGCTAGCCTATCAGAGAATGAAATCACCTTCGTCTAGGCTGCTGGCGCGGACGCCGAACAACGAGATTTCCGTGTCTCCCAAATCGATCTTGGTCTTGAAGAAACGGCCGCTGATCGCATCCTCGACCTCCTCATAGTCTGTGAAGCCATAGGCGCTGAGGTCGATCTTGTCGCGACCTGCGCGAAAGCCGAACACAGTGTCATGTCCGCCGCCTTGTTCGAAGACGAAGCTGTCAGAGCCCGAGCCGCCGATGAGTTTGTCGTTTCCGGCACCGCCCGCGATCTCGTCATTTCCACGGCCGCCGAAGATGATGTCGTTTCCACCCTCGCCGTTCAGGGTGTCGTCACCCTTGCCGCCGAAAACCTTGTCCCGACCGTCACCGGCGAGAACCAGATCGTCACCACTTCCTGCGAAAACGATATCGTTGCCGCCCTTGGCATCGATCAGGTCATTGTCCCGACCTGTGCGGATGACTTCGCGCCCATCGTCTCCGATGACGAAATCGACTGCCCCTGAACCGTCAGATTGCAGTAGATCGGCGGGCAGCAGAACGCCGTTCAACACATGGATCACACCGTTAGACGCCTGAATGTCGGTCGCGATGAGGCTTGGATCCTGAACGTCCGGATCGGCATCGACTAGGGTAAGGGTCTCGGCATCCACACCAATCGTTCCGCCCTGGAGCGTTTCGATTTCCTCAGACGCAAGAACTTGGCTGGCCTGCAGGCTTTCACCGGAGACATGGTATGTCAGCACCGTCGTCAACAGTTCGATGGGATCGTTTCCGCCGTTGAGCAAACGCAGTGCGTCAACAAGGTATGCAAACGCTCCGCCCTCATCGCTGCCTTCGTATCCCAGCGAGTTCGAGAGCGCGATAAACGCGTCATCGGTCGGCGCAAAGGCGGTCAGGTCGGCATTCGGGTCATTAAGGGCGCCCGCCAGATCAGCCGCGATCAGGGCTTCTCGAAGAATGTCGAAATCACCCCCGTTTTCGTCAAAGCCGGATGCACCGCTTATCGCAAGAACGGTTTCGGTGATCGTCGGAGCGTCATTGCCTGGCAGATCGATCGGCAGCAGAACGCGATCAATCACGTGGACCACGCCATTGTCCGCCTGGATGTCTGTCTGCACCAGCGACGGGTTGATGAGGTCCGGCTCCAGATCGCCAAGTGTCGGCAATTCGGACGCATCGATCACTCCGCCCTGAAGTGAGGTCACCGAACCCGCCGACGCAATCTCGGACGAACCTTGGGTGCCTGCTGCAACATGATAGGTGACGATCGTCTCAAGCAGCGTTGCGGTTTCGACCGGATCTTCGTTCAGAGAGGTCAGAAATGCGGTTACGGCTGCGGTGTCAGTAACGTCGCCCGCAAAACCCAGATCAGCTGCGAGCTGCCCGAATGCCGCGTTTGTCGGGGCAAAAACCGTGTAGGTCGCAGAAGGGTCACCAGCCGTTCCACTGAGGACACCGAGGTAGTCAGTCCCCTTCTGGTCATCGATAAAACCTATTGCTGCGACAAGAATGCTAAAGCTTGGATTTCCTGCGGCAATTCCTGCAATTGTCGTCATAATTTCCTCCACCTGAGATTTGCAAGCCAATGATTGGCTTACCGCTGGTACGGAGCGCACAGGCCGTTCGGATCAAATATTTATGAATCACGATATGTTCCTCGCGACACCGCGTGGATCGTTCCCGCGCCCGCTGAGGCCAAAATCAAAAAACAAATCCGACCGGGTCTGATCAGCGTATCGGTCATCAGTTGAGAACAAAGGTGACGGCCAATGGGAAAACCCAAATTCGTAGTCGAAACGGGGCGTCAGGAACTTCGCGAAGTGCGCCGGGAAAGCTGGCGGCTGTACGTTTTTGTCGGTGTTCTCAGTTGCTTCACCAACCTTCTTATGCTGACCGGGCCATTGTATATGCTGCAGGTATACGACCGAGTACTGGGCAGCCGATCGGTGGAAACGCTGGTCGCTCTCTCGGTGCTTGTTGCGTTCTTGTACGGCATTCTGGGCCTGCTTGAATATGCTCGGGGGAGGATTTTCGGACGCGTCGCGGCCCGATTCCAGGCGCGGCTTGACCGTCGGGTATTCGAGGCGGTGCAGCGCAAAGCCTCGGTCGCTCCGGACGATCAAACGGAAACCGGCCTGCGCGATCTTGAGGCTGTTCAGCGGCTTTTGTCTTCTCCGGTTCCAATGGCCTTTTTCGATGTATTTTGGACGCCCGTTTTCCTTTTGGGCATCTGGATATTCCACCCTTGGCTTGGTGCTGTCGCTGCGCTGGGTGGCTTGGTCATCTTGGCACTGACCGGCTTGAACCGAGTCTTTTCGGCACGCCCCATGTCGAATGCCAGCCGTGCTGTCGCCTCGTCCGAAGCGATGTCCAACCAGTTGCGGAACGAAGCCGAAATCGTTGAGGCGATGGGTATGCGCGATGCGACCTACACGCGGTGGAAGACGTTGCGCGACCGGGCGCTGAAGGAGCAGATCCGCTCGGCAGATGTAAGCGGCAGCTTTGCCAACGCAACAAAGACCTTCCGGTTGTTTCTGCAGTCAGCCATCCTTGGTGTTGGTGCATTTCTTGTGCTTCAGGGGGAACTGACTGCAGGCGCAATGATTGCAAGCTCAATCCTGCTGGGCCGGGCGCTGGCACCGATGGAGCAGCTTGTGGCGCAATGGCAGTTGGTTCAGACCGCAAAAAGGGGCTGGGATAGTGTGGCCGAACTGCTCGGCACCGTACCGCCCGAACGTGTGAATACGCGACTGCCGAAACCCAAGGCCAAGTTGGTTGTTCAAAACCTGACCGTATTTCCGCCGAACTCACGGCAAGCCGCTCTGAAATCCGTTTCGTTCAACGTGAACCCCGGCGAAGCGGTTGGCTTGATTGGGTCGTCCGGCGCGGGGAAGTCCACACTCGCCAGATCCTTGACTGGCGTATGGCGTCCGCACAGCGGCACGATCCGGCTGGATGGCGCCGCGCTGGATCAATACGGCTCGACCGAACTTGGCAGCCTCATCGGCTATCTTGCGCAGCGGTTTCAGCTGTTTGACGGCACGATTGCCGAAAACATCGCCCGAATGGCGCCCGAGCCGGACGATGCCGCCGTCGTGGCAGCCGCAAAGAAAGCAGATGCGCATGAGATGATACTGCGGCTCGCTGATGGCTATGACACCAACGTGTCGGCGAACGGAGGGCAGCTGTCCGGTGGTCAGATGCAACGTATCGGCCTTGCCCGCGCCATGTACGGCGACCCCGTTCTGCTCGTGCTGGACGAACCCAATTCAAACCTCGACGTCGAAGGCAGTGCCGCGGTCAATCGCGCAATTGAAGAGTTCAAGGCAAACGGAAAATCCGTGTTGATCGTGGCCCACCGGCCGGCCGCAATTCAGGAATGCGACAAGCTGATAATGCTTGATAACGGCACCGTCCGGGACTTCGGCGCCAAGAAAGACGTTCTTCGGAAACTCGTTATCAACCACGAACAAATCGCAAAAACTGCCAGACAGGGAGGCCTGAAATGAAACCGGAACGGTCCGACGTAAACTCGTCTGTTTCCTGGTCAGCGCGCGGACCAGTGCTCGTGGGTCTCGTGGGCCTGATGCTGTTGCTTGGGGGCTTTGGATATTGGTCCTTCACGACCAATATTGCCGGGGCAATCGTTGCCAGCGGTCGAATTGAAGTTGATCAAAATCAACAGGTTGTGGAACACCCCGATGGCGGCGTGGTCGCCGAGATACTTGTCGACGAAGGGTCCTTGGTCGAGGCCGGTGATGTTCTGATCAAGCTGGCGTCCAATGACCTTGCCACCAAATTGGCGATCGCCGAAAAAGAGCTTTACGAACTCATGGCCCGCCGTGGCCGGCTTGAGGCGGAAAGAGACGGAACCGAAGAAATCCGATTTGATCCCATTCTTCAGCATGCTGCATCTTTGGACATCGACATCGCGGACTTGGTCTATGGGCAGGAACGATTGTTTGTGGCGCGCAAGGAATCCATCGCGCAGGAGATTGATCAGCAACTCAAAAGAGTTGGTCAGATCGACAGTCAGATTGTCGGGATTGATGCTCAAAAACTGGCGCTTGCCACCCAGCTGGACCTGATACGAAAGGAACTGACGGATCAGGAATCCTTGTTTGAACGCGGATTGGCCCCCGCATCCCGCGTTCTGTCATTGCAACGGGAAGAAGCACGCTTGAGCGGCACGATGGGTGATCTGACTGCCCGTATCGCGGAATCCGAGGGGCGAAAGACCGAAATCGAGATTCAAATCCTCAAGTTGCAAAGCAAACGCCGCGAAAATGCCATTACCCGCCTCAGGGACCTGCGGTATCGGGAACTGGAATTACGCGAGGAAACGACGAATATCGCAGAGCGTATCGCCAACCTTGAAATCACGGCGCCGGTCTCTGGGGTCGTACATGGATTGAACATCTTCAGCCTTGGCGCGGTTGTGAAACCGGCTGAACCGGTATTGTACCTCGTTCCGCAGGATCGTCCGCTGATCATAAGTGCCCGCGTCGACCCCATTCACGTTGACCAGATGTTCGTCGGACAAGATGTCGTTTTGCGCTTTTCGGCCATGGATCAGCGCAAGACGCCCGAATTGACAGGACGGGTCACCCTGGTTTCTGCGGATGCGTTCGAGGAAGCTTCGACAAACCAGACCTACTACACGGCCGAGATTGCACTGAATGCCGGAGAGCAGAAAAAACTGCCCGCGGAAACACCTCTGGTCCCTGGAATGCCGGTCGAAACCTTCATACGGACGCAGGACAGAACACCGATTGCCTACCTTATCAAACCGTTCAGCGACTACTTTGCGAAAGCATTTCGTGAGACTTGAGTGTGGGCCCCGTGTCGCCGTCAAATCGAGCCACGAGCGGGTCACTAAGGTTATCTGGCCCTGCGCGGAAAACCCGTGCTCTGCGACTGGCACGAAGATAAACCCGCTTGGCTCTTGAATAAACGCCAATGAAACTTCAACAGCCCGAACTCGGCTGTTTCCTGCAGAGCGCCCTGCCGCCTGCAGTGCCCATCACTCAAGAAAGTCGGAGACCAGACGCTGGAAGAGTTCAGTTTTCTCGGCATGAACCGCATGGGCGCAACCCGGCACGACCGCAAGCGAGGTCTTGGGGATTTCTTGCCAAAGCATATGCGTCTGGCTCCACGGATAAGTCCGATCCCGATCGCCCCAAAGCACAAGTGTTTCCTGCCGGATTTGGCTGAGGTTCTGCTCTCCGGACCAGGAGTGCATCGCGTCCAGGCCGGCGTTTATTGCAGCCAGTTTGCTTTGCGCGGCGACGGCGGCGCAGTGCTCAAACCCTTGTGCGTCTTCACGATCCAAAAAACCAAGTTGCAGCGATCCGAAGGGCGGCTGTGGCAGGCGATTTCCTGAGACAACATGACGCCCATCGAGCGCCCCAAAAGGTGATGCCACGCCAGCCTGAGATCGCGGAGGTGCTGGATCCCCCAATCCGCCTTGCACAAGGGCACCCAAAAGCCTTTCAGTTGACGGTGCAAATTCTGTACTTCCCTCGAAGAAGCAAATCTATTGTCAACGATAGGCTTTGTCGATCGACGCTTCAGGTCAGCATTCCACCGCACAGACGCGGCTTTGACACAGGAAACTCGGCGGCCATCGGTTGAAGTCCGCTCAACTTCTGAATCGCAACTCAACCGGATCGTTTGACCGTCTGGCCATGCATTGCGGCAACCACGCTGTCCGCAGACTTTCATACGGCATCAACGCTACAGATCGAACGTTCTAATACCCGGATAAATTAGCAACGAGACCTGGCTCACTCAGACGGCATTTGCGCCGTTGGTGTCGACATGGAAATCGCTCGTTCCTCATCCGTCATATCTTCGGCAATCCCATCAAAGAGCGGTGTCGAAAGATACCGTTCGCCTGTGTCGGGCAGCATCACCAGCATCACCGATCCGTCCGGGGCGCTTTTGGCCACGTCCATTGCGATGGCAAATGTGGACCCCCCTGAAATTCCGGTGAAGATCCCCTCCTCTGCGGCCAGACGCCTGGACCAGGCGATACCGTCCGCTCCGGCGACGGGAAGCAGTTCATCATAATAGGCATTGTCCAGAGCTTCCTGAAGCACGTACGGGATGAAGTCGGGCGTCCAACCCTGAATGGGATGCGGTTCAAAGGCCGGATGGCTCTCAGTGGGCTGATGGGCCTCGTTGCGGGTGTTCACGTAGCCAGACCCGACAATCGCAGCGTTTGCAGGCTCGGTCAGAATGATCTTGGTGTCAGGGCGATCACGCTTGAGCACGCGCGACACGCCCGAAACGGTGCCGCCTGTTCCATAACCGGTGATCCAGTAATCCAGCCGCTCTCCTTCGAAATCGCTTAGTATTTCCCTCGCCGTCGTGGCCTCGTGGATGTCGGCGTTGGCGCTTGTCTCGAATTGGCTGGCGAGAAACCAGCCATTTGCCTCGGCCAACTCCTTGGCCTTGGAGTACATCCCAAAACCCTTGAGCGCACGAGGCGTCAGCACAACCTTGGCCCCAAGAAACCGCATCAACCGGCGGCGTTCCACCGAGAAGCTGTCAGCCATAGTGACCACAAGCGGATAACCCTTTGCGGCACATACCATCGCAAGACCTATCCCGGTATTTCCCGAGGTAGCCTCGACGACCGTTTGCCCGGGTTTCAGCCGACCTTCCCTTTCGCCCGCTTCGATGATGTTCAGCGCAAGGCGGTCCTTGACCGAGCCCGCGGGGTTGAAGGCTTCAAACTTGACGTAGACCGTCACGTTGGCCGGCGCGATTTTGTTGATGCGAATGCACGGCGTGTTGCCGACCGTGTCCAGGACGCTGTCATATAAACGGCCGCGCCCGGATGTGGTTCGAATTTCCATGTGCCCCTCCTGCTTATCCACTTTTCTTCAAATGCGAAGAAGACTGCCACAAGCGCGATGCAATTGATAGAACGTCAACAGCACAGTAGAGGAACGGACCTTCTCCCACGCTACTAAAGCTGAGAGCCGATTGGCAAAATACTGAAAAATCCAGCTACGATATGATCCCAAGCCGAACCCGTTGGCTCTGAGTCATATTCAAGAATTTCTCCGTTCTTGCCCCGTGTTCTCCATTTGAGTTGGCCAGCACTCTCCAGCGTCACATGATACGTATATGCTGGAAGCGCATCGTCCAAAGCTCCCATGGTTTGTGCGGTCAGCGCAGGAGAGTCGATGAGAATGCCCATTTCCGTGTTGATGTTGACTGAACGCGGGTCCCAATTGAACGAACCGACAAACAGATATCGGTCATCGACAGCGAACGCTTTGGAATGAAGACCTGACCGAGATTGAGCCCAGTTTATTCCACGACGTTGGACCTGATAAGCGTCAGGCCGCAATTCATAAAGCTCGACCCCACCGCGCAGCAACGCCCGGCGTTTCTTGGCGTAGTGCGCATAGACTGGTGCTACGTCGTTTGAAGCAAGCGAGTTGGTTACGACTTTGACTTCGACACCTCGGTTTTCCAGTTCGGTCATCCACTTCACGCCGTTGTTGCGTGGCACGAAGTAGGCCGAAACGATATTGACCTCCCTGTCAGCACCTTCGAAATACGGCAGCAGTTGCGACGCAAGAATTGGATCTGAGTTATCAAGCCCTGCGGCTTTGGAGGGCGGATCGGCGTAGAGTTTTGCGGGCACCCAATCCAAAGAAAGCGTGCCGTCTGCAAAATTCTCCCTTGCAGATTTTCTGAGAGCTTCGCCGTACTGGGTCTGCTTTGCCGCCTCCACAAGCTCATTCAGTCTGCTTCGCGCTTGGCCAAGCGAAAATTCTTCAGGTTGCCCGACGACCACGCGGGCCGGAACCGCGAACTCACTGTTCCAATATTCGTCAAAGCTGTGTGAAACTTCATTTACGACAGGACCGGCTGCCAGAACATCCAGATCCGCATAGTTCATTTCCTCCCGTGCCAGGAAGTACTCGGCGCCGATATTCCGGCCACCGACAATTGTGAACACGTTGTCTGCGGTCATCGACTTATTGTGCATTCTGCGATTGATCCGCTTGAAATCCGTGAGCCCGGCAATGATCAGGCTTTGGTCGCGCCAGAAAGGATTGAACAGACGGATTTCAATATTCTCGTGGTAGTCCAATGCGGCTGTCATCGCGTCGTATCCGGATGTGTCCATGTCATCCAAAAGCAAGCGAACACGTACGCCTCGATCCGCCGCCTGCAAAAGGCTGGCCGCAAAGAGGTGACCTGTCGGGTCGTTATGCAAAAGGTAGTATTGAGCGTCGATCGATTGTTCAGCCGCTGCAGCGAGTAGAAGCCGTGACACCAAGGCTTGTTCGCCGTCGCTGATCAATTTGACACCGGACCGGCCGTCTTTGGGGTCCCCAAGCCGGGTCGCCGTCTGCCCAAGTGTGCTGTTTGTCCTTGCCGAGAATGAAACCGAATTGGTTTTCTCATATGTACGAACTTTTGGGGCACAAGCGACAAGAGCGAATGTGCAGAACGCACAAAACATGATTGTCCAAGGCTTCATCGACTTCCTCCGCTCGTCACCCATAGGTGACTACGCCAAGAGGCAAGATTGCAAGTATGTTCCGAGAAAGGTCAGGAGGTTTCCTGAAGTAGTGTCGTTTCAGAGGAATTGCGGTTCGAAGCCAGTCAGCCCGTCATGAGTATTAGATTGATCGACTGATGAAGCATCCTGTCCACAATCGAAAGGCAATCTGTTCGCCGATGAATCGTTTCTTCGGCATCGCTACACTCCCCTGTTGCCAGAAATGCACCCAAAATTTCGCACTCGGTTCGGACCAGTTTCAGGGGTCAAGACCACCCTCTCGGCGCGCCCGGAAAAAGATGCACGATTCCAGGGGTGCTTTTCATCAACGGGATCGCAGTGTCGCGAAAAAAGCGGCAAAACTCGTCTTCTTTACCTGACCGCGTTGTCACCTGAAAAATTCGCATGATCATACATCCGTCCTCCCAAAGGTGCGGTTTCTGAATGTATGTGGGCCTCGCACGATCCAGCTTAGCGTACTCGATACCGAGTGTCAGTTTAGGGCTCGGAGCAGTCGCTTATAGTCCAATTCGACAGGCGCATTGCGGACGAAGCCGCCTAATATTCAGCTTGTTGGGGTGTGTGATAACGGCCCAAGGAGGACCTTGGGGAAATTTTGACCCGGTGCCGTCAACTGCTGTTTCTAGCACAAAAGGCTGCTACGCGGGTAAAGCTCACACACTCTTCTTCGTGTTGAACGGTTGCTACAGAGAAGTGACGAAGTGCGCCAAATCACCGGTCAACTGTTGTGTTCTGCCCGCGGTCTTCCTATGTGCACTTCATCGGAAATGGAGATTTTATGTCCCGGTAAGGAGGGGAGGCAGCGCGCCTCCCGGAGCATATTCAAAATCTGAAGCACCGCCGTCGCTTTGTTGCCGACGGAGTGTTTTGATGTGCGCACTCTTTCTACCATCAGCGCCCAAATCTGACCTGGGCCAGAGACATGAAAGTGAACACCCTATGACAAGGGATTATTCCGACTTCCTTCCGCTTCGCGCAAGCGACGCCGGATCGCACGCCAATCCCAGCCCTCTTCAGGCATTGGGATGGCAACCGTTTTTCGCCCAACAGATCAGCGTAGAGGACTTGTCGGCGACACCTCCCGTTCGCGTTGTCGAAGTGCATCGCAATGGGCTGCATGTCGTCGGTGACGGCATAGATACGGTACTTCCGCCGGGAGCCGACGCAACTGTCGGAGACTGGCTGATGCTGGACTCCACACGTCCGCGCTCCAGTCGGGTTCTTGAGCGCACAAGCCTCATAAAGCGGCGTGCGCCCGGAACCGACCGGCAGGAACAACTGATCGCGGCGAACATTGATACGGCCTTTATCGTCACGTCTTGCAATCAGGACTTCAAGGTGGCCCGGCTGGAACGCTATGCAGCTCTGGCTTTGGAGGCACGGATGACACCCGTCATCGTCATCACAAAGACCGACCTCGTGACAGACCCGCAGAACTATATCGACGCTGCCCGCGCGGTATCGGACATGATCGACGTGGTCGCCCTTGACGCCCGCGGAGACGCGCCCCGGACAAAACTGCTTCCCTGGTGCAAACCCGGCAAGACGGTGGCGTTTCTCGGCTCATCTGGTGTTGGTAAATCAACGTTGGCCAATGCGCTGCTCGAGAGTCAGTCCATTGAAACCCAAACCATTCGTGAGGACGACGCAAAGGGGCGGCATACGACAACGCGGCGCGAGCTTCATGCTATGCCCAATGGCTGTTTGGTCTTGGACAGTCCGGGCATGCGGGAACTGCAGCTCACCGATGCAGCGGAAGGTATCAATGATCTTTTCGCCGACATTCAGGAGTTGGCCGCGCAGTGTCGATTCAAGAACTGTCAGCACGATTCTGAGCCGGAATGCGCTGTTCTGAAGGCTATCGATGAGGGTGTTCTTGATAGCGATCGGCTTCGCAGATGGCGCAAGCTCATGGCCGAAGATGCGTTTAACTCGGCGAGTCTTGCGGAACGCAGGTCGCGCGACAAGGCGTTCGGGAAGATGGTCCACGGAGTCAAAAAACTCAAAGATGTCAGGAAGTAAAGCGATGACACAGTCGAAAGCCGGTCAAATCGTATGGCATGACCTATTCACACCAGACAGGGCGCGTTCAATGGCATTCTACCAGCACGTCGCCAACTGGTCTTATGAAGTCGAGCGGGCATCGGATTTTGCATGGGGTGGCGGCGAGCAGGATTTCGTCCTCGCCCTCTCCGGTGACGAAGCGGGCGCGGGATTGATCGAGACGCCGCCGGAACAAGCGAATGGCTGGGTCGCCTACATCGAGGTCCCCGACGTGGACCTGGCGGCCAAGCGCGTCGACACGCTCGGAGGCCAAGTTGTTCGGGAGCCATTCGAGGTGCCGGGCGTCGGGCGCAACGCACTCGTTCGCGATCCGCTCGGCGCGTTGGTGGGGATTTCGCTGTCTCGGCACAGTTTCCCCGTGCCGAGACGGCAGTTTGGCCCTGAAGTGTATATCGGCAACGGTGATGACTTTCCGCAAGCGTTCTACATCGAACTCTTCGGATGGCAGGTGTCTCCCGACCGGGACCAGGATTGCGCCACTCTCCTCGGGCCTCGGGGCCGTCTTGTTGCAATCCAGCATGCCGCGACTTGGGCAACCGCCTCAAACGCATCTTGGGTCCCGAGCCTAAAAGTTGCTTCAGTCCCTGACGCCTTCCGTGCCGCTGAAACCAAAGGGGCGCATCCGGCCTCCTTGAACTTAAGCGAATCCGTTCAAGCTCAAATCCCCATCCTGTGTGATCCGGACGGAGTGCCGTTTGCGTTCGGCGGCAAGCAGGCAAACCCTTTCTAGCCACCTGCAGATTCTATTCAGGAACTGCAGAGCGGATATTTTCCGCTCTGCAAGGTCCGGAACTCAGCGCTTATGCGCGCTAGTGGACAGTGTATTGGTTGGAATCCAGCCGCAGACTTGTTTCTGAGGTCAGTTCTCCGATGCTTTGGTCCGGCATAGGGGGTGTGTGCCGTAGCCGCTCGGTTTGAAACCAATGACCGACACCTAGTCCCCTACAAGTCTCGCGTACTGCCGTGTCGAGATGTTTGGTGAGGCGCGGAAAGCTGTCTTTCAAGGGGTATCCTGAATTCTGAAGTCGCAAACCGTATTGCTGCCGTCGGCTGTGACCTCGACGCAGACCTCATTGATCGAGATTGCATTTCATCTAGCTTCGTCCAGGTCCGAAATTGGGTCGACAACGAATACTAGACGCCTTGCGATGGAGCCAATTCAAGTCGGTGTTTGAATTCAAACTACCGTTGATTGCTTGCGCGCGTACCTCTCAAACAACTTCTTCTGGAAAACCGACGCAAGACCAAACCGTTAAGGTTATGCCAATTGCTTTAGCCGTGGCATCAAATCCAATAGTTCCCGTGTATACGGATGCTCGGGAGCTTCGAACAACGCGTCCGTCTCCTGAACCTCAAGCAGCTTCCCATGCCGCATCACGCCCACCCGGTCACACATCTGACGTACGACAGGAAGATCATGGCTGATAAAGAGCATAGTCAGGCCCAGATGCTCCTGCAGGTCTTTGAGAATGTTCAGGATTTGCGCCTGAATGGATACGTCCAGGGCGCTGGTCGGCTCATCGCAGATCAGAAAACGGGGCTGAGTTGCGAGGGCGCGAGCAATACAAATGCGCTGACGCTGCCCACCGGAAAACTCGTGTGGATACTTGCGCCACGCGTCCTTGGCCAGGCCAACCCAGTCAAGCAGTTCGCGCACGCGCGGTTCAATTGCGGGCTTGGGCAGGATTTTGTGATGATGGATGGGCTCGGCAACGAGGTCCCCGACCCTCATGCGGGGATTTAGGCTGGAGAACGGGTCTTGAAAGATCATCTGGATCTGGCGGCGGTAGGTTTGCAGGGCCTCTGCCTCCATCACTGTGACGTCTTCGCCATCAAAGATCACCCGACCACCGTCCACAGGATAGAGTGTTCCAATCATCCGGGCGACTGTAGACTTGCCAGAGCCACTTTCGCCGACAAGGCCAAAAACCTCACCGTCGCGAATGTCGAAACTCACCTGATCGACGGCAGTGAAGTACTTGCGTTGCGAGGGCAGCAGCCCGCCCTTTTGGAGGAACGTTTTAGTAATGCTTTCGATTTCCAGCAGTTTGCCGGATTTCGACAGATCGGTCTTGTCCCAATGGGCCGCCAGATCGTCGATCTTGAAGGTTCTTTCCCGCTCGCCATAATTGACCACTGGGAAACGCTCGACTTTGGTGTGCGGGCGCGGCACGGCGGCAATCAAAGATTTGGTATACTCATGTTTCGGTGCGCCGAGGATTTGATCGGTCGTTCCGCTTTCAACCACATGACCGGAATACATCACAGTCACCGAGTCCGTGGTGTCGGCGATAACGCCCATGTCGTGGGTAACGAGGATCACGCCGACCTGACGCTCTTTCGCCAGTTCCTTGATCAGATCCAGCACCTGCGCTTGGACAGACACATCCAAGGCCGTTGTGGGTTCGTCCGCGATCAGAACGCTGGGCTCGGTACAGAGTGCAAGCGCGATTACCACCCGCTGACGCATCCCTCCGGAGAACTGGTGCGGATACTGGTTGAATCTGTCTGCCGGGTCGGGGATGGACACGCGATCCAGCAGAGAAATGGCGCGCTTTTTGGCCTCGGAAGCGGACAGGCCGAGGTGAAGCTGGATCGTCTCGACCAATTGCTCGCCCACTGTGAACAACGGGTTCAGCGAGGTTAGCGGGTCCTGAAAGATCATCCCGATCTCTTTGCCCCGGATTCGGCGTTTGTCCTCGGCGTCCAGTTCGTCAATCCGGCGACCGTTCAGCCAGACCTCACCTTCGGAGACATGGGCCGGGGGGTCCAGAAGGCCGATCACGGCGTTGCCGGTCATGGACTTGCCAGCACCGCTTTCGCCGACAACGCCCCGGATCTCGCCAGGATGCAGGTCGTAGGTCACATGCTCGACCGGCTTGAAGATGCCGTGGCGTGTGGGGATTTCCACAGTCAGGTTGCGGATCGAAAGAACGGGATCGGTCATTTCAGCCTCGGGTTCAGAACGTCACGCAGCCAGTCGCCCAGCAGGTTCACACTCAGCGCCAGTGCCAGCAGGGTGCAGGCCGGGAAGAACAGGATCCACCACTCGCCCGAGAACAGGAATCCCTGCCCAATGCGGATCAGCGTCCCCAGCGAGGGCTGGGTCGGTGGCGCGCCAACGCCAAGGAAACTGAGCGTCGCCTCGGCAATGATCGCCAGCGCCAATGAGATAGTCGCGATCACCAGCACCGGTGACAGTACATTGGGCAGGATATGGCGCAGCATGATGGTCAGCGGGCTTTGCCCGATGATGCGCGCGGCGGCGACGTAATCTTTGTTCTTCTCAACCAACGTTGCGCCCCGGACGACACGAGCGAACTGCACCCAATCGGACAGTCCAATGGCCAGGATCAGCACCCAGATCGCCATCTGGTCCCGATACTCCACCGGGGTAATGCCTTTGGCGATCCCAAAGATCAGCATGGCCAGAAGGATCGATGGGAAAGTCAGCTGCACATCCGCCGTGCGCATGATGATGGTTTCGGTCCAACCGCCGAAATACCCTGATAACAGGCCCAGAATGATCCCCAGAACCATCGCGAACAGAACGGCCGCCACCCCAACGAATAGCGAGATCCGCATTCCGTAGAGGATGGTCGAGAACACATCACGCCCCTGATCGTCTGTGCCCATCAGGAAGGTTTCGCCTGTAAAGGCATTGGGTTCCATCGGCGGGGTGAAGCCGTTCATCAGGTTCAGGCTGGCCGGATCAAACGGGTTTGTCGGCGCAATCAGTGGTGCGAGGATCGTGGCCAGGATCAGGATCAATGCCACTGTCGCCGACACCATGGCGACAGGCGAGCGGCGGAAGGCGTAGAACTGGTCGCTGTCCAGAATGCGTTTCACACGGCTCATGCGCTGACCCTCAGGCGCGGGTCGATGAAGGCGTAAAGGATATCGACCGCAAGGTTGATGGTGACAAAGATGACCGAGATCATCATCAGGTATGCTGCCATGACAGGGATATCCACGAATTGGATTGCATTGATGAACAGAAGGCCCAGGCCCGGCCACTGAAACACCGTCTCGGTGATGATGGCAAAGGCGATGATGGCCCCCAGTTGCAGGCCGATAATCGTGATGACGGGGACCATGGTATTCTTCAGCGCATGGCGGAAATTGATGGTCCGGTCACTCAGCCCACGGGCGCGGGCAAAGCGGATATAGTCTTGCCGGAGTACTTCCAACATCTCGGAGCGCACCAGCCGCATGATGAGGGTCATCTGGTATAGACCCAGTGTAATCGCGGGCAGGATCAGCGCCTTGAGTCCACTGCTTGTCAGCAAGCCTGTGTTCCACCAGCCCAGATCTACGACTTCTCCGCGTCCAAAACTGGGCAGCCAGCCAAGTTCAACTGAGAAGATGTAAATCAACAGAATCCCGATCAGGAACGTCGGCAGGGACACCCCGATCAGAGAGGCTGACATGATGAAATTCGCTGCAAACCCGTCTCGGCGGATTGCGGTGAACACACCCAGCGCGATGCCCAAGACTATGGCAAATACGGCTGAGACAAGCGCCAGTTCCAACGTTGCCGGCGCGCGTTCGGCCAGGATTTCCGCGACCGGACGCCCTTGACGGAAGCTGACGCCAAAATTGCCCTGTACCGCTTCCTGCAGAAACTTCACATATTGCACCGGAAACGGCTGATCGAGCCCCAACTGCGCGCGCAGACGTTCCACATCTTCCATGGTCCGCTCTTGCCCCAGCATGTTGTCGATCGGATCTCCGACAAAGCGGAACATGGAAAAGGCGACCAGGCCCACGACGAACAGAACTAGCGCCGACTGAGCCACACGCCTGATAATGTATGACAGCATTTAGTTGACCGTTACCCAGCGCAGAAGGAAGAAGTTGTCGGGCCGTTGTGTCAGCTCGATATTGCTGCGCGCGCCCCAGACCAGCGGTTGAACGTAAAGCGGTACATAGGCCACCTCATCGTGCAGGATACCTGCCACCTCGTCCAGCATTGCCTGACGTTTGGGTTCGTCAATCTCGGACTGGATCAGCGGCAGCAATTCATCCACGCGAGAGCTCGAATAGCCGCCAAAGTTCCACGAACCCAACTTCTTTTCCTCATTCGGGGTCGAAGCGAGAAAACGCACGGGATGCTCGGCATCAAACGTACCGGGTGACCAACCCAACAGATACATATCAAAACTGTCGGCCCGCAGTTCAGGCCAGTAGTTCTGAACCGGCATCGCATCGAGCGTCACGTTCAGCCCGGCCTGAGACAGCATGGCGGTGATCGCCTGGCAAACAGCTTCGTCGTTCAGGTAGCGATTGTTGGGGCACTTAAAGCTGATCTCAGCCCCCTCAGCGCCAGCCTCAGCCAGCAAAGCTTTGGCACTCTCGGGATCGTAGCCATAGGGATCCGCATTCGCAGCCGAATAGCCACGCATCGCAGGACTGACCAACTGGCTCGCCACCTCAGCATTGCCACGCATGATGGTTTGCAGGATAGCGGGAACGTTTACTGCCTTTGCTACCGCCTCGCGGACGCGCACATCTCGGAACAGGTCCGAGCCACCCTGCCCGGCTTCACTCGCGCCTTCCTGCTGATCAAAGCCCAACATGATCACGCGCGCTTCGACGCCCTGAATGACCTTCACATCCGGATTGCCTTGCAACCGAGCCACATCCTGAATTGGGACCGGGTTGATGAAGTCGACATCTCCGGACAACAAAGCCGCCAGAGCGGTTGCCGGGTTTTGGATTGGCACCAATTCAGCGCGGGTCAGGTTGTGTTCTGCTTTGTCCCACCAGCCGTCGAACGGTTCCAGAACAGTGCGCAGGCCCGGCTCTCGCGCGGTGACTCGGAAAGCGCCGGTGCCATTGGCGTTCAGGGTCGCATAGTTGCCCGATTCTTTGTCAGGCAGTGCTGCGTCGTTTGCCTCGGCCCAGCCGCTATCCATGATCATCCAGTTGGCAATGCTGTCCGGGAAAATCGGGTTCGGCGCAGTGGTCATGACATCGACGGTGTAGTCGTCAACCTTTACCACCTCGCTGACGGGCGCGAACCAGCTGCGGGTGTCCGAATTTTCGTCAGACGCCCGCTGGTACGAGAAGATCACGTCATCCGCATTGAATTCGGAACCATCATGAAACGTTACGCCCTCGCGCAGTTTGAACCGCCATCCAGCTCCGTCCCCGATGGTTTCCCAACTCGTGGCCAGCGCCGGTTCAATGGTCATGTCCTTGCCCCTGCGCACAAGCCCTTCGTAGACGTTGTTCAAGAAACCTAGAACCGGGGCAGAGTTGACAGCATGAGGATCCATTGTTTGCGGGTCCGTTGTAACGGCAAACGTGAACTCTTCGCCTGCGACGGGCAAGGCAAGCGCGCAGAATAGCGCGGCAGTGGTCAGACGTTTCATGATAGCTCCCACTCTTTGGTGGCGGGCCTCGCATCCCGAGGCCCGGCCACGTTTCTTACTTCAGGCCAAAATGCTTGACCATAGGCTGATCTTCGGGATCAACGTTGATGTCCAGGTTTTCAGCCATACCCCAGTTCAACACTTGATGGTGGATCGGAATATACAGCTGTTCATCCTGCACCACCCGCCAGATCTCGGCGATAGCCTGATCTCGCGCGACGAGATCCGTGTTCGAGGCCAGCGACTCGATCTTGGCATCCAACTCATCATTGTCATACCCGGTGCCGTTCCACGTCCCAATGTCGCTTTCACGGCCATGGACCAGGAAGTTGAAGATGTATTCCGAGTCATACGTCGGAACGCCCCAGCCCAGCATGTAGAAATCGGTCTTTCCGTCCGTGATCAGCGGGAAGTGCTGCGCCTTCGGTTTGGCATCCAGATTCACTGTTATGCCAATCTGACCCAACATCCCGACAGCCGCCTGACAGATACCTTCATCGTTGATGTAACGGTCGTTGGGACAATCCAGCCGGATCGAGAAACCGTCCGGATAACCCGCTTCGGCCAAAAGCGCCTTTGCACCTTCAACATCCGTGCTGCTTTCACTGTCCATCTTGGCAGTCCAGCCGTTCACGAACGGCGGGGCGATCATCCCGGCAGGTTGCGACTGACCGCGCATGACCACCTGTTGGATGGCATCTCGATTGATCGCTTTGGACATGGCCCGACGAACGCGGACGTCGGCAAGTGGGTTCTTGCCATCGACGTTATCCGCCTCGATGTCGTCCGCGCCCTGGTTCATTCCAAAGAAGATCACCCGGTTTTGCGGCGCTTGTTTGACGACCAAACCGTCGACGGCATTCACCCGGTCCAGGTCCTGCACCGGCATATCCTGAAGGAAGTTCACCTCGCCCGACAGCATCGCCGCAACGCGGGTAGCGTCATTCTGGATCGGGGTATATATGATTTCGCTGATCGCCATCGGGAACTGATCACGCCCCCAATAATTTTCGTTCCGCTCCATCACCGTTTTGACGTCCGGTTCGCGGCTGACCAGTTTGTAGGGGCCGGTTCCATTCACATTGACGGTCGCAAAGGTGATCTCACCGCCTTCAAAGTCCTGAACGTTGACCGCGTTATTCGCCTCGGTCCAGCCCTTGTCCATGATGAACAGGTCGGTGAGGTTCGCAGGCAGAATGGGGTTCGGACCGTCCGTCTCGATCTCGATCGTGTGGTCGTCGACAGCGCGCACCTCGACAATCGAATTGATCAGTTCTTTCATGTCCGAGTTCGGCTGCTTCGCACGGTTGATGCTGAACACCACGTCTTCTGCAGTGAAATCGGCGCCGTCGTGGAATTTCACGCCCTGACGCAGATTGAACACCCAGACATTCGGATCACTCTCGCTGGGG
This sequence comes from Ruegeria arenilitoris, assembly GCF_013032855.1. GTDB lineage: Bacteria > Pseudomonadota > Alphaproteobacteria > Rhodobacterales > Rhodobacteraceae > Ruegeria > Ruegeria arenilitoris. The sequence continues at coordinate 78,675 of NZ_WQDA01000003.1, read as the reverse complement.
GCCCAATCGGTCGCCAGCGCAGGCTCGAAAGCACCGCTCGTATCCCGAATGATCAGAGGTTCATACATCTGGTGGCGCACGGTATGCGTCGGCCCTTCGTTCTGCGAATGCGGGTCAAGCGTCAGCGCATCCCCCGAGCGCGCCCAACGCAGAGTTTCGGCACTGGCCAAAGACGTCGTCGTCATCAAAAGCGTCAGTACGAGTATTGGATTTTTCATTATTTTCTCCCATGTTGCAGTCGTTTGACCGCATTGAATTCACGATGCTGTGTCGTAAATTTCTGTTAACGTTATGGTTGCGGATAGCATACCAACTGCGAATGCATGTCAATCGTTCAACTCGGTTTTGATTTGCTAAACACAAGCGACACGGGACTTCAGGGGGACAGCCACTCTCCCCAAAAACACCGCATCAAGTGTCTATTACTCAGACGGGAGGAACACAAACCGCAATCATCAAGCTTCATGGTCCGACAAGTAGATCCAGATAGCGCTGACGGGAACTGCGCTGCTCACAATCTGGATAATTGTCCGCTTCATAAAGCGATTGCCACGCTGTTTTGATCTGTTGCCAGAATTGCAATCCTCCCGAGGTGCTTTCGCTCATTCGCAATGCGGAGAAAGTTACCGTAGGCTCATTGCTTTCTGATGACTGGTCTCAGCCCAAACCGGACGTTCAGCCCAGAACTTTGCAATTCTAGCTTTTTGCAGAACCGGACATGCGTGAATGGTGTTGCAGGCGCTCGACCAGTTTTTCACAACGTGCGCGCAATTTGGGATTTATACGGCTAGTGTTCTCATCCTATGCTCGAAGAAACGACGGCGAGCTGCATGCGACCGCACTGGCGCCGGTTTTCAGCCCAGTTCTTTTACCGTTTTCTTAAAACCCGACGGCGACATTCCAGACCATTTACGGAAGGCCCTCGAAAACGCAGTGGGGTCTGCGTAACCAAGCCGCAGTGCGGTCTCACCAACGGACTTTCCCACCGGACCCAGCAGCTTCTTTGCTTCTTCCGGTTTGACAGCAGATATGACCTGAGATGCTGATTGCCCATAAGAGGCCAGCCGGTTGTTCAATGTCTCCCGGTGGAAACCGCATAGGCGCGCCAGTTCGTCAACACCAAATCCCGGCTCGCCAAGATGAATCCGGATGAGGCCCTGAAGCCCGGCTAAGAAATCTTGAGGCGCATGCTGGTCGAGGAAATCGCTTGTCAGGTCTGACGGGTTTTCCAATGTTTCCGAGAGCAACCGATGGCTCAGCCAGGGTGAAGGAAACCGGATCGAAAAGCCCTGAGGGCTACACTTAATGGCTTGAACACCATGAAAGTGCTTTGGCAACACGTCAGGTTCGCTTACCCGTAAAATGATCTGGCTCGGGTCCCACCTGAAATCGAGAACCCGATGCAGCAATGATACCCAGATGCTCGCCAGAAATGCGTCGGTCTGTCCGGGCGAAACCGAAATGCTGAAATTCCGCTTAGCACTGAAATAAGCGTGCTCCCCTTCCACAAGCAGCGACTGCGTGACCGCGTTGGATTCTTTCGAGACGGCTTGAGTGTAGCGCGTAAAGAAGTCGCCCAACGTCAACGCCTCGGCCAACATGTCACCGAGAGGCAGAAACCGAACAAGGTCAATTGATTGACCAACTTGCGCGCAGAAGTCTGGTGATGTTGCATCAGCAGCGGCTTGATGGATTTTATAAATCGTCCCGTGTGGCAGGAAGTTTTGGCGATCCATCACCTGAGCTTCGCTCACGCCCAGAGGGTCCAGAACAACAGCCGGTTCAACACCGGCACGACGCAAAGCAGCTACGACAGGTGCAGCAACCGATGCCCGAACCAGCGGCAAGCCCTTCTTTGTGTTTTGCTCAAATACGCCCATGTCGCCCTCAAATATCATGAAGGTAACGACAGAAAGACAGAAAACACACAAAAAGGCGCCAAAAGCATGCAGAATGCCAAATCAATTTGGCGCAGCCCGCCATACTGTCAGGCAAAATCCGGCAATCACTCTAAAATCATATTCAGAAACATACATCTTTGATTCGTATTTGGAGGGCCTCAATGACACCGAAATTCAAACACCTGGTGGCCACGACAGCCTTTTCTGCAAGCCTGGCAATCGCGGGCCAAGGTTTTGCGCAGGATGAGAGCTTTCCAATCCTATTTACCAACGTGCACGTATTTAACGGTGTCGATGAACAGCGAATTGAGAACGCAAACGTTCTGGTCGTGGACAATCTGATCGCGGAAGTATCGTCGGAACCGCTGGCCGTTGCCAATGCCCAGATCATTGACGGTGGAGGTCGAACGCTGATGCCGGGCTTGATCGATGCGCACGTACATATGGCAATCACCGAGCCCGTCGCGGACCTGAGGGACAATTTTGACTGGATGTATTGGGGCGCGGTTTCCACAATTGAAGCCGAGAAAATGCTACTGCGTGGTTTTACAACCGTTCGGGATGCGGGTGGCCCGGCAATTGGTCTGCAAAAAGCTATTGATCGTGGAAAGGCCGTAGGGCCAAGGATTTACGCATCAGGGCCGGTCATCTCGCAGACTTCCGGACATGGCGAGCATCGGGTCTATACCGAACCCCACCCGAACTTCATGGGCGCAGCCGTCTTTCTTCAACCAGCATGTCGAGTTCTTGGCCGATGGTGTGCCCGAAGTACTGCGGGCAACGCGCGAAGCGCTGCGTATGGGCGCTGTGCAGATCAAGGTAATGGCAGGCGGTGGTGTGTCATCTTCGGTTGATCCGTTGCACACCGTTCAAGGATTACCGGAAGAGTTGGAGGCTTCGGTTCGCGCGGCGGCTGATTGGGGAACCTATGTCATGGTCCACGCGTATAACGACGACTCGATCCTGCGGTCGCTGGAAGCGGGCGTCATCAGCATAGAACATGGACAACTGATGACTGAAGTGTCAGCGCAGGCCATCAAGGATTCTGGCGCCTGGATCGTCCCGTTTTATTCTCTGCTTGGGCTTGATGAGGAAGTTGTCAAGAAGGCGCTTGGCCCTGCGGCAGCTCCCAAATTCCTTGATGTTCAGGCAGGTGCGCGCAACCAGATGAAACTGTTGAAAGAGTATGAGATCGAGAACGTTGCGTTCTCGACCGATATCATCGGCGATCCCGTCGCGCTGACCAAGCAAAACGATGAGTTCAAATACCGGCTGGAGGCATGGACTTCACACGAAATCCTGCAACAAGCCACGTCAAAGTCCGCCGCACTTCTGGCGCTTTCAGGAAAACTCAACCCCTACACAGCAGGCCCGCTGGGTGTGATCGAACAGGGCGCATACGCCGACCTGCTGCTTGTTGAAGGAAACCCGGTCGAAGATGCCGAGATCCTGGTCGACTACACCAACAACATCGACCTGATCATGAAAGACGGCGTGATCTACAAAAATACACTCGATTGAGTGTCGCGCGGGGTGAATTTACCTCGACACCCCGCGCCCCCTTAGCTTGACAAATTGGAGTGCTGACACGTGGAAACACTGGCCTCACTGACAGCAATCGCCGGATTTGTTTCCTTGGCAGCAAGCGGCGCGTTGGCGCAGGACGCGCTCCCGCAAACCTTGTTCACCAATGTGCATATCTTTGACGGAATTAGTGAAGAGCGGATCGAAAACGCGAATGTTCTGGTTGAAGGCAATCTCATAAAGACAGTCTCGACCGACGGTATTGATGCGCCCGAAGCGACGGTTATCGACGGAGGTGGGCGCACGCTAATGCCGGGATTGATTGACAGTCACGTGCATCTCTACGCTACAGGGCTCGTGCAATCCTTCTCAGGTCTTCAGGCCGCCAAATGGGATCAGATCGGGGCCACAGCAGCCGAAAATGCCCGCGACTATCTCTACGATGGTTACACCACGGTGCGGGATACTGGCGGAATGGGATCAGGTCTGCGCGAACTGATCGACAAGGGGATTGTAGACGGGCCACGTATCTATGCGTCAGGTGCGGCCATCGGCCCGACTTCCGGGCATGGTGACTGGCGAAACCCCGAGCAGCGAACCTTCAACATGGGGTCGGACGACGTCGCCAATACGTTCAACCTGTCCTATATTGCTGATGGTGCCGAAGAAATCCGAAAGGCATCGCGGCTTAACTTCGCGCACGGTGCGAGTTTCCTGAAACTGATGGCCGGCGGCGATGTGTCATCCGAGCTCGATCCGCTTTGGTCCGTTGCCTACAACGTTGATGAGATTGCAACAGCGGTCGAGGCTGCGTCCTTCTTTGATACATATGTGACTGTCCACGCCTATACGGACGAAACGGTAACAATGGCTCTGGACGCAGGCGTCAAGTCACTGGAGCACGCTCAGATGGTGAGCGAGGAGACCGTCAAACGCATTGCAGATGAAGGTATCTTCTGGGCCTTGAATGTCGCAGGAATGGATCCGGCGCTGCTCGACCATCCGAATTTCTCGATGCCAACGGTGAAACCGAAACTGGAAGAATATCTGGTCGGGTCAGAAAACGTCATTGAGTACATCAAGAAATACAAACCCAAGATCGTGCATAACGTCGACACCGTGCTGTCCACCATTGGGTTTGGCCGCGCACACCAGGACTTTGAAAAGTGCTATTTCGCGGAATTGCTGGGTAACCATGCTTTCCTGGTTGCAGCGACCTCGACTGGTGGCGAGTTGGCACAGCTGACAGGGCGGCGGAACCCTTATCCCAACAAACTGGGCGTGATCGAAGAAGGGGCCTATGCAGACATCCTTATTGTCGACGGGAACCCACTGGAGGACCTGTCGGTTCTTGGCGCAAATCCGAAATGGTTTGATGCACCTGCGCGTGATCGAGGGTTTGAGACCATTCGCGTGATCATGAAAGACGGCGTCTTCTACAAGAATACTCTCGAATGAGCAGAGTATGCGGGAATTTGACACGTGCGCCTTGCATCGTCGATCCTGAACAGGGGAGCGATCAATGAACAAGGCAATCGCAGTAACTCTTTGCGTTTTTGGGATCGGCGTTGAAGGAGCAGCAACGGAACAAACCCAAAGCCGATACTATCTGGGGATCGGGGAACCAAACCCCGATGCCTGGCAAACCATGATCGACAACCCGACCGACCGGGGAAAGGACATGGGCGCTGCACTCGCCGCAATGGGCGGTGAGATGATAAGCTGTTTTTGGGACTGGCAGATGGCAAGAACTACATCACCGTCCGTTTACCGGACGATCCAGGCATGGTGCAGGCCATGTATTTTTCGCGTCTGAGCCAAGGGGTGCTAAAAGACTACAGGTTCATCGAACTGATGACGAGCGCGGACAGGGTTGAAGCCCTGAAGCGCGTGCCGGAATTTTCAACTCGGGTCGAATGAAGTTAGGAAGCAAAGGAACAGTCTATGAAGATCGTGTACGGAATTCTCGCAGCCTTAACAGTTGTGTTTTTCATCCTTGGAGGCAGCGATGCTTATGCCAAAGACAACAAGGGTAAGAAGCCGAACAAGGGCGGCAAGGACGGAGATGTCAGCATTCAGATCGAAGACAAACCCGGCAAAGGCCCAAAGGCTGTGCCACCTGGCCAGATCAAGCGCTACACGCGCGGTGCCAAGCTCCCATCTGACCTGGAGTTCGAAGAAATCGGGGACCTTTCCAAATGGAAGCTGAAGGAGCCGGGCAATGGAAACCGCTACATTCAGGTCGATGGTGAAGTCCTCGAAGTTACGAATGACCTCTCTACCGTTGTTGATGCTGTCGGCATCGTCGGTGATCTTCTCAACTAGACTAAGGTACGGTGTTTCAGGGCAAGAATTACCTCGTTTGCCCTGACGCTGGCCGGGGCGATCTTTCTGTGAACCCCGGCCCAAGGTCAAAACCCAGACACCAGACCTAGCGATGGAAAAAGCCCTTCTTGTATTTTTTGCGCTTGCTACCCTTTCGTGAGCACGCGTCCTGCTCGCGCAGGAATCCGGTGCAACTGAATGATGACCCGTCAAAGCCAGTGGCAATGGGAGCTGCTTTGCGGACAATTGAGGAGCATATGACAATGCGTCTTTCCTTTGCAGTAATAACTACATGCTTTTTGGCATTGCCGGCTCATTCGGAAGGTAATCGTGTTGAGTGGTCAGACCTGATCGTTGAATCCGCTCAGGACTACGAAGATCCTTTCGTTGAATTGACTGACAAACAGCTAAACGCGCTTCGTAAATTGGTCAGGTTGCAAGCACTACTAGAAAAAGTCGGGGCCACGCCAGAACAGCTGGACCAGCTTCAACTGGATATCGAGACGACCGAAGCAACCCTTGCTGAGGAAGGCATTGATGCGAACTGGCTGATTTCCCAACGCTGGGTTGTGATGGAAAGACGTGAAAAGGCGGGCACGGCCGCCAATGTCGACATCGATGGTGCGAACGTTTCGTTGGGCGGATTTGTGATCCCGGCACCCCGCGACGAAGATGGCTCCCAAATGGCATATATCGTGCCGGAACGTGGAATGTGTAGCCACGTGCCGCCTCCACCACCAAACCAGATGGTGCGTTTGCACCTAAGTGACTCATGGACGCCATCGACGCTTTACGAGCCCATCGCTGTAACTGGGCAAATCAGGATCGACCCGACGCAGAAAGAAATGCTGGTTGTTGATGGTCCCGTTCTCATGAAGGCTGCGTTTACTTTGGAGGTCGATGACGTTCAGACTTTTGGACCAATTCAGTCTTCCAAAGAGGCTACGACCAATAGGGCAAGCGTACTGATGGGAAGAATAGTAGCGACTGGCGGGGCTATCAAAGACGAATAGTGACACGGCCCAACTGACCTGAATATGGTTTAGAAGGGGCGTTCAGTTAGGTGGGCCGAATATCTGCTTGTGAGAGACTGAACGGCGAAAGCGGCGATAGGGGAGCGCATGAGGGTTTGGCTATTTAGGGTAATTGGGCTTGTTGCACTTCTCGCTTTCGCAGCAGTTGCGTTTGTTTGGTTGTTGTTTGCTGCTCCGATGTTCTCGGACATGCGACGCGACCTTGTGGAAAGAGTTCTTTCGGAACAAATTGGTCGGCCACTTCTTGTCCATGATGATGTAAGCGTCGCGCTTGGCCGTACGAGTTACATTTACGTAGGTGGTGTGGTCATCCCGAGCCTGACAATGCCGGAGTCAGCTCTTGTGGAATTGAACCTGCTGGAACTGGAGCTGGATATCGCCGCTTTGGCCAACAGGCGCCTGCACTTTGACAATCTCGTCGTGGAAGGCCTCCAAGCAAATCTTCTGACGGCCGAAGACGGTACCACAAGCTGGCGAAAAGGCGAGCCAACACCCAAGCCAACTTCAGAGGAAACTGTATCAGCGGATGATCAAAAAGACGTCGCGAGCGCTGATGGTACCGATAAGACCGACACGGAAAGCAGTGGAATTCTGAACTTCCTGAGCGACAAGAACGTCAGCTTCAGGTCAATCGGGTTAAACATCGACGACAAGGTCTCGGGCTTCTCATTTGTGTTTGACCTTCAGGCCCTCGCGCTCGAACAAGTAGATAATGGACAAAGAACAAAGGTCTCGGGCTCCGGCTCCGTCAACGGTCAGGTTTTCGAAATCGAAGGCGACTACCCGCACGCCGCACCGTTTACGACACGCGCCAGTTTTGGCGAAATGACCGTAAACTACAATGGCGAGCCCTTCTCGGCAGATGAAGGGGGTGGCTATCGCGCAGTCTTGGAGATGGACACAGGTGAATTCGGTGATTTTCTGGACGTCATCGGGCTGGAACGCGTTCTGGAAGGCAATGGCCAGTTGCAGGCTGAGCTCGTGTCTCAGGACGCTCTGAAGATCGAGGCGTTTACAACCACCGTAAGCCTGGAAGATGGACAGAAACTCGAAGCTGAAGGTTCAATAGATGACCTCTACACCGCTCAGGGCGTCGATCTGCTTTTCAACGCGCGACTTCATCCCGAAGGACAGCCGCCACCAGCAGCAAAAAGTATCCAGGAATTGAAGTTCACGGGCTTTGAAATGTATATGGTCGGATCCCTGGCTTCCTTCGAATTCGAGAAGTTGCTGTTCCAAACTAATGCATTCGACCAGGGGTTAGACGTAATCGGTCCAGCCTCAATCGAAAGCATTCGCCGCATGCCGGACGGCCGGCTCGCCATGCTGGGCATCGCGCTGCAAGCCGGTCCAATTGAAGAGCCTGTCCTGAAAGCCGAAGGTAAAATCCTCGATCTGCTTCAGCTTCAGGACGTGACTTTCGATGGGGAGCTAAACGGGCCCGCCAAGTTGATTTTGCCCAACCTCGATGAAGTCTACGTTGACCAGTTCGGCGGCATCAAAGCCGATTTCAACATATCCAACGCGGGTGGGCCGGTTTCACTCAACAGGTTTAACGCGACGACTTACGACACCGATCTCTGGGCACTCGATCTCGCACTTTCTGTCAACGAGCTAAAAGGGCTTTCCGGTCTCGATTTCGACGTGGAACTGGACATCGACGACAGCGCCAAGTTTCTGACCGCAGTGGATCTGCAGCCTGTCGAGATCGGAGCACTAGCTATTGATGCGGAAACCTCCAAACAGGGCGGGGACTTTGGTGCCGCAATCCAGTTCGAAGCCGGGTCCTCGCATCTTCTTGCAGCATTGGACGCAAATTTCCCCGAGGGCGCTACTGTTGTTCGGGGCAACATCACCAGCGAAAAGCTTGATCTCAACGACCTGAAGAACCTGACTGCCGTGCTGGACCAACTGAAAAGCTTGGTAGGCGAGGCCACAAAGGAACCTGAAGCCGAAGTTCAACCTTTGGTTTTACCGAAGGAGACAGACGTCCAGCCCTTGGTATTGCCAAAGGAAAAAGGGAAACCTGCCGATCTTCTGGATGTGCAGCGCGTGCTGCGAGAAGCTGACGTCGAGGTACAGATCGAATTCAAAGAGATTGTAGGCCAGCAAGGCGTAACGTCTGTTTCAAGCCAATTGTCTGCCAAAGACGGAACCGTGGATTTCGGGCCTCTTCAGATGGCTTATGGTGGCGGAAACTTCAGCCTGCGGGCGGTCATGGATCTGATTGACTCTCCTGATTGGCTTTCATTGTCGGGATCGACCTCGGGATGGGAATTCGGCGAAATCTTGGATGAGTTGGGCATTGGTATTGAGGCCTATGGACGTTTGAGCGGTGAGTTCAACGTTTCTGGCAGTACCGCCTCGGGCAAGGCCTTCGTCAATTCGATGCGTGGCAATGCGTCGTTGTCGATGTCGCAAGGTTACATTAGTACCAGTCTACTAGAGTTGGCCGGGCTGGGTCTTTTCCCCTGGCTCTTTTCAGAAGAGTTCCGACAAGGCTATACCGACATCACTTGCGTGGTCGCCCCGGTTGATATCCAAGCCGGGCGTGTCAGTTCAAACTCCATCGTCATCGAAACAGGATCGGTTCAATTGGTGGCCAGGGGGCAAGTGGACTGGCTGAACGATAGCATCGCATTAAGAGCGGAGCCTCGTCGCGTCGGCGAACCCCTATCCCGGAGCGCTTGGCCATTTGATGTAACGGGTCGGCTTTCGTCGCCAAAGTTCAAGCTGGATGTGGGCGGGTCCAGAAACAAGGCTCCAGAAGGCGCTGATGCTATGCCTACCAACAGGCAACCTTGTGTGCCGGACATCAATCAATTGCAATAATTGGAAGCTACTTAGTTCTTCAGTGGTTCCGGCTGTTCGGCCTGACACGCCAGAACCGCTTCGATTGCTTTTGCAGACCCGCTGAGATCGAGTTCCACCTCGGCCCCACTTTCACCTATAATCGTAACGCTTTGGCGTTTTCCAAACTCGGTTACAAAAGCCGGGTTGTCGAAAAAGGCGTAACCGCCGGGTACGCCATTCTTGAAGACACCAATTGCCTCGCCTTCGAATTGCGCATCACCAAAATCGAACTTCACGATGCCCTTCGCGCCGTCCTCGATCTGAACCCAGGCCGGATTAAAGGCGGCAAAAAAACCACCAGCCTGATTGGGCGCCGCGCCTATTTCAACAGTCATTTCATTTTCAAAGGGCTTCCACGCGAGACAACCATTGCCCTTTTCGGGATCAATCAGGATTGTCCAGTCCCCGGATTCACCCCACCGCTCCATACCGGCGGCATGAAGTAAGCTTGCACAACACAAAGCCAGTATTGTCAGCACATACCTATACATTTTTGACCCCGGATTAGTTTTGAAGGTTTACCCATCCTACCGATCAAGGACGATCAATCAAACGATACAAAAGAAGCGTCATGAGGATACAAGTCGTCGGGGCGCAACCGTGAAGTCTAGTTCCTGCTCATAGCCGCATACGCCGCTATTAGAAGGAATGCCCGGTTTGAGCCGTCTGCTGTGCTTTGCACAGTCCACTTTCTGCGCATTGCTGTCATTGGGGCATCGATCAGCATCAGTCAAAGTGGGCTCAAACCGGTCATTCGCTGCAACTTGCTTGAACGTCTGCTTTGCGGACCATGCTGCCGTTTGCTTCAGTTGCAACGTCGAAAGGCACATCCGGCGCCAAAGCGCGGTGGAATGACATCGCAAGGTCTAACTCCGAGCCCAAACCAGACGCTTACCGAATTTTTTAGAGATTGACTATCCATACTTGCAGAAACCTGCGTTGCGGGTTTCCTTCTGTAGTTCAAGATATCCACTGTTTCGCCAGGGTTCGAGGAGTTACTATGAAAACAGCCGTTGTGACTGGTGCCGCGGGAGGGATGGGACAGGCTATCTGCCGCCAATTGCGGACATGTGAGTTCCACGTCCTTGGACTGGACCTCAACGAGGAGGGCTTGGATGAACTGGCGGCAGAGTTAGGTTCAAATTTCACACAATTCTGCGTTGACTTGACGGATCCAGTTGCAATCGCGCAGACGTTTGATGGCATAAAGTCAGCTTATGGCGGCCTCGATGCTTTGGTAAACAACGCTGGCACCTGCTTCATGTCCGACTTCCCGCATATACCGCCCGAGGAACTGGAAAGGCAGATGGCAATCAATTTCAACTCTGCGTTCTATTGTTGCCAGCAGGCTGTCCGATTGATGTTGGAACGCGAGGGCGTCAAAAAGATTGTGAATATCTCATCAAACGGAGCTTACAATTTCGATGTATTTGACCCTCCGCACTACCGGGCATCAAAGGCGGCGATGGATACCCTTACGAAAGACCTAGCCCGTCGATACGCAAAGGAAAAAATCTGTGTGAACTCGCTGGCGCCAGCCATGACCGAGACGCCCTTGTTCAATGTCTTGTCTGAGGAAGTCTTGGAGAAAGCCGTTGGCGCCATGCCGCATGGTCATGCGATGCAGCCCGAGCAAGTCGCCTCTTGGGTCAGTTTTCTCATTTCACCGGCCGGTGACGTTTCCAGCGGAAATGTAATCATTCTGAATCAAGGGCGGGACGTCAGGTAGTTTTCAGGAAGATCAATCGATTTCGGGAAAGGTGGACCACCGGTTGGGGTCAACGGTAGACCTCTGGTGCTTTCTTCAGAACTGGCCATTGATTTGGACAATGCCCATAGATCACAAAGGCGTTTCGCTCGGATGCTAGACGCATCAACCTGTCTGCGCTGGCAATCGCGGCTTCTTCGTCCCATGACCCTGCAAATTTCTCATCGATTTCTGACGGTCGGGATATCGCGTCACTGGTGAGCAAAACCGGACCCGAGGGAAGATCGACCATCAGGGCGATCTGGCCTGGTGCATGACCGGGTGCCGCCATTACCAGAATACCTGGTCCAATCTCTACGTCGCCATCAATCAAAAGGTAATCCCGATCGGGCCACTCCAAAGGCTGCACACCGCCCCAATACAATGGACGAGGCAGAGCCCGCTCCACGGAAGAGATCAGTATCGGAGTGCTCGGAAAGTCGCCCAATCCCCCGATATGGTCGATATGAGTGTGGGTACAAATCTGCAGCGTAATGTCTGATGGAATGAGACCGAGCTTTGCCAGTTGCGCGCGAGGCAGATTTTCCGGTTCACATTTCAGGACTTCGCCAAACTCGTACAAAAGATCTTCTTTGACCGCGGCTTCGGTATCGGTCGCATATTTTTCGGGAAACCCGGTGTCGATGAGTATGGCTTCTCCCAGATCCGTCCGGATCAGAAAGCCGCAGATCCCAATGATGCGACCCGTGGAATGAACCTTGAACAGCCCGTAGTCCAATACTGCCAGGTCAATCGGCCGCCCTTTGACAAATCCCTCAGCTTGCACAAACTCTCTCCCTCATTGACTGCAAGGATTTTGAGTAGAGTGTGAAAGTCAAGGAGTCCGTCGTCACACTGCACACTATACTAGCTATCACTCAGCCCAGCAGTGCTACGGGTGAAGCTTGGAGCGAGATTGGCGGTTGAGATCGGAAAGAGGTCTTTTCTCTTAGTCAACCGACCAACAGTTAAACGTTTTGGTAGAAAATCACTGATATTTGGCCAATCTGCCGATTTTGGCTAGACTTAGAGAGTTCCCTCAACGCACAGAAAATTTGTCCGCATTCCCGACCTTGCCACTGTGCGCTCCGGAACGCTCTAACCATTGGGACTACACCGTTTAATCGCCAAGGAAGCCACCGGGAGAGTGCCAGGACGCCCGAGACCAATGTCGGGAGTTATTTTTTGCCCAAGAGCACATTCGGGCCACCGTCTGTCAAACTTGATCAGCCGTGTTATACATGGCGTCAAGATACGAAAGGCGAAATTTGATGGACGCACCAGTTATCCAACTGATATTTATGCTAGCTTTTCTAGTTGGCGTGATCTGGCTTTATATCCTGCCGATCACGATGGCGGGGCGGCGCAACCGATCCGGTTTGATCTGGTTCCTGATCGGTCTGGTTGGATCACCGCTTTTGGCCATCCTCTTACTACTGGCTTTGGGTGACGCACCCGAGCATCCAGCAACCTAGTTTTGTGAACGATACCGTCGGACACACAAAAAGGCTCCACCGGAGGGTTTCTGGACACCTGTGAGCCGTAACGGCCTTCTCAGCATGCAGGGAGGGCTTGAATTGAGTCACTACACCTTCGGAAGAGAAGAAAAGTACTCCTTCCCACTCTCGACGGCCGTGTAGTGCAATTCTACGGATGACCGATCTGTTTGAAGAATCCTAGATGACTTTGTCCGTGACCTGGTCATAGCGGCAGTTCTGACGAACGTCCGACACCGTTAGGAGCAGCCAATGAGGTTGGTGCCAGTTTGGCGGTCCTGCCCCCAACCATGAGACTTCTTGCTACATATGCCGACGCTGATGTCGTTGTTGTGAAAACGGTCATAACCGGTGGGATTGAAGATGCCGGCTCGGCTCATAACTCCATCTGTAGATTTCCACTGACTTTGTTATTGGAATTTTGCTGATCGCGCGCGGCCGCGGGTTGGAAGCTTCGGCTAGTTCGCTGATCATCGGCGCGCTGCTATTTGGTGTTTTGCATCGCTCATGTGCGTCCAGTAGGCCCAACCAATGACTAACGACTTGCGGCGATTCATTCACGAGACACGGACGGATTAGGGATTGACCTTGGTAGGTTCCCATTTTCCAAAGCCACCTTCATCCGTAGATCTTTTGGTTGCTAAAGTGTTTTGGAAACATCGATTGCAGTACAAACAGGCAGATCCTCAAAGCCTCCGAAGGTTTGAAGATCTCTGAGTGCAAGTGGTAGTCGGTCCAGAGCCCTTCCAGCAAAGCAACCAATGCGTCTGTTGCAAGATTGGCGTCTACGTCATCGTACTGGCCTTCAACCTTTATTTGCTCCAACAGCTCCAGTATCGCCGCCCTGAAACCTTTGTCTCGCGAGTCGATGAAAGGAAATACCTTCGGGTTCGAGAGCGCTTCGGCCCGGAAGGAAAACCAAATTGCGACGTCCCGTGCATTTAGGACCAAGGGATCGAAGTCTGCCTCAATGAAAGAGATTAACTTGTCTGCCGGGTTCAACTCGGGATTGGCTGCGATGACCTTCCACTGCTCCGCGTAGCGGACTGACAATTCCTCAGCCACCGCAAGCAGAAGCTTTTCTTTGGAGCCAAAGTGTAGGTTTACCATCCCTTGCGACAGTCCCGACAACTCTTGGATTCTCGCCGAGGTCGTGCCGCGAATTCCGTACTTATAGATGGCCTCTGCAGCCGCTTGGATCAACTGCTTTCGGTTCTGCAGCTTACCCAGATCACGGGCATTGGTTGGGATATCAGGCTCGAGAGTAATCTTGTTTGTCCTCCGCTGGGTGGTCGCCCTTTGTCTTCTCGCATTTAGCAGAGCGAAAGTTCAAGAATTGACATTGAATAAATGTTTGTTCATTTTGTGATTTCCATTTCATCGAGACGCTGCATGACCCTTTCCAACTCTGACTTTCGGTCCATTCGCGAGTGGGATAACGAACATTTCCTGCACCCGTGGGAGGGAATGTCATGTTTGGGCCAAAACGCACGCACCTTTGCAGAAAGCGGCCTGGGCGTTCACGTCTTCACTGAGGACGGAAAGCGCCTAATAGACGGCCCTGCTGGCATGTGGTGTATGCAATTGGGCTATGGAAACACTGAAATTGCCGATGCCATGGCCCAGCAGGCGAAAGAGATGGCGTATTTTTCGCCCTTCAACAATGCCAACTCAGCCCCCGCCCGGTTGGCGCATGAGATCGCCAAGAGGACGCCGGGCGACCTGAACCATGTGTTCTTCACGACAGGTGGCTCAACCGCCGTGGATTCCGCTCTTCGGTTTGTGCAGTTTCGCAACAACCTTCTGGGCAAGCCTGAAAAGAAGATCGTGATATCGCGGCAGAAAGCCTATCACGGATCGACCTACCTGGCGGCCTCAGTGTCCGGAAAAGAGCGAGACAAAGGTTGGCTGGACCAGGCAAGTCACCTGACGCGCTTCCTGCCAAATGTGAATCCTTGTACGCGTCGCCCCGAGCAGACAGTCGACGACTTTCTGGACGAAAAAATAGCGGATCTGGAAAACATGATCCTGCAGACCGGAGCAAACAAGGTCGCAGCTTTCATCGCTGAACCGATCTTGTGCTCTGGAGGTGTCATCGTACCTCCACCGGGATATCATTTGCGCTGTCTTGAAATCTGCCGAAAGTACGATGTCCTATATATCTCGGACGAGGTTGTGACTGGGTTCGGACGGCTTGGGCATTGGTTTGCCTCCGAAGACGTCTTTGGGATTCAGCCGGATATCATCACCTGCGCGAAGGGGATGACTTCCGGGTATGTGCCGATGGGGGCCTGCATCATTTCTGATCGGCTGATTGCAGAAATAAGCGGCGAACACGCCCAAGACGCTACCTTTTCTAATGGCTTCACCTATTCGGGCCACCCAGTAAGCGCGGCGGCCGGTTTGAAGACTATCGAAATCATGGAGCGTGACGGCGTTCTTGAGCATGTCCGCGCGATCACGCCGCTGTTCGCAGAACGCCTTCAGGTCCTAGCTGAATTGCCGCTTGTCGGTGATGCCCGCGGTATGGGGCTGGTTGGCTGCGTCGAGTGTGTTGCGGACGCCAAAGCCGATGACCTGCTGGATCTTGATAAATCAGTTGGCGCATTGATTGATCATCATTGTCAGGAGAACGGACTGATCCTGCGGCCAATCATCAATATGTGTGTGTTTTCTCCGCCGTTGATCATTTCAGAAGACGAGTTGAACCAGATGTTCGACATCCTTGAAAAGGGCATCCGGCTGGCCACCGAGGACCTGACGCGCCAGAATGCGTTGAGAACTTAGGAATGGCTTCGGGGCGGCCTCGCAACCTAGCAAGTGGCGAGCCCCTACCGCGACCTGCTACGCTCACCCAGCCCGCATTACTTCAGGCGGCAACTTAATCGGAAACCTGGATCGAACCTCTTCATCAGCCTTGCTGCCAAAGTAGTTCGGGTAGTGATTGGAAAGGATATCGTTCACAACCGACCTACTCCGCTCGAACATATCCTGACGGCCTGCCTTCTCCCAAGTGTCGGTAAGTTCCCGATCCATCAAGGTTGGATAGACATACTCGGTTTCCATGTACTGCAAGGTCTGAGCGTTGCCAAGGAAATGTCCGGGATCGATTGCGCATTCGTGGATGACGTCGACTGAAAGCGTATCGTCACTCACCTCGATCCCGCGCAGTGTTCGAGAGATCATACCCGCCGCCTCGTTGTCGATGACCATTGACTCAAAGCTACAGCCCATCAGGCTGCCGAGCATCCCGCCAAACTCGCACAACCGGTTTGCTCCCGCATGGGCCGCTAGTGCGAAGGTAAGCGCTTTTTCCAGCCCATATTGCGCATCGGGGATTTTGGAATCCGTCATTCCACATCCGACGCTGGTTGGTAGGTTGTAGAAGTTGCCCATCTGAATAGCAGCGGCTGAAATCAAAGCCTGCTCGCCACTTCCGCCAGTAAAGGATCCAGTGCGCAGATCAGTAATGAACGGCCATGCCGCAAAGACGACAGGTGTTCCTGGGTTAATCAGGTTGGCAACGGCCACGCAGGAAAGGGTCTCGGCCACCGCCTGCGCCAGCGTGCCGGCCAATGGCGCAGGTGACGTGGCTCCGGCTTGTGGCGGAACGGCAAGGTCGCAGACAAGGCCCATTTTCGCAGTATCAATCAGGATTTCCAGGTTTTCCCGCCCGAACCGAAGCGGTGAAACGATGGGACAGCCTCCAAAAATCACCGAGGGCTTTTCAAGGAACTTTCCCTCCCCGCCCGATGCCAGATCGAACATATGAATGGCGTCTTGTATGTGTTCGCGCGTGCGGAATGTCAGGCAGGACGGTTTCTCGCTTCCCGCCAGAATGGCGTATAGCATGCTCATGTCATGCTCGTAGTCCTGCGGGACATCCGTTGCCAGAACCGTATCACCGGTCATGTGAATGTTGTCGAGCCGGTCTACAAGGCGGGTGAAATCGTAGATATCCTTGAGCGTCGATGGTCGGTAACTGCGCGTTTCCGCGTCAAACGTTGTCACCGCCGTACCGGAATTTGCGTAATACACCTTGTCCTTGGTGCAGTGCATGTCGTCCTTTCCGGCCCGAGATCCGCGTGCATGGACATAGAATTCGCTGGCGGCCTTGGCCAACAGGTCTTCCATCAAGGCCCGAGGAAAACACAGCCTGCCGTGCTCGTTCACCGTCGCCCCTTTGGGCAGCACGAGATCAAGAACTTCCTGTGTTGGATCACCGACGCCGGTACGCTCCAGAATACTCAGGGCGGCTTCATGAATGCGCGCCATGTCAGCGTCTGAAAGGGGCTTGTATCTTCCTCCGGCAATGCCCGGCCAGATTGCCTGCGAAGCGACGTTGCTGGTTCGCACGGCCGCGCGCGCCTCACGCCCGCCCCCGCGCCGTCTTGATCGGCGCTTCGTTAACTCTGTCATGGTGTTTCTCCGAATTCTGAGCGTATCAGATCATGCTGAAGTAGTTGCGATAGAAACCAGGAATGCTCCACTCCATCTCGGACAGCGGTCCCGGCACGAAATGGTGGGAGTTCACGCCTTCCTGATTGTGACGGATGATCCGCTCATCATCGAGCGACGTGACATGCCAGAGCCATGTCAACGCGTCCTTGTCGTAGTCACGACCCTCTTGAGCATCGCCGCGCACATACCAGACGATCTGAATATCTGTTTCCTGCAGGGCGCGCGGAACGAACCGGTAGCCAACCATGTGATCTGCATAAACGAGGAAGTAGTTCAAAGTCCCGATCCCCAGATCGGTGGCACCGCCGTCGTGACCCTTTAGCTCTCCCAGAGCGGGAGCCAAAGGCGTACCATCCTTGCTGCCCGTCAAATACCCGGGAAACAGCGGGTAGCGCCGCCAATAGACATCTGCACCCGGCGCGAACGCGTTTTCTCCGGTCAGGTCCAACTCCTCCAAGGGAACTCCGACTTCGTCCATCCGCTCGCGAAGAGCGCCGCTGAACTCAAGAACTTGAGCAGGATCTTTCAACGAGTGACTGCGCGAATAGTCCTGATGAGACGGGGCGCAGTGATAGCACTCCAGATAGTTTTCCAAGGCCAGTTTCCAGTTCGCGGGAACCGGATACGAGGCTTCATGAGCGACCTTCAGATTTTCAAAGTCAAACGGCTTTGAAAGTGGGGCGAGTCGCTCCAACGCGGCATCCAGAGGTGGTGCATTCGCGGCTGCACAGGCGAATATCAGACCTTGGTATATCTTCACCTGAACCGGGAACAACCCATACTGGCCCGGATCAAAACCCGATCCCATTGATCGACCGTTCCGCAGTTTGCCGTTCAAGTCGAAAGTCCACGCGTGATACGGACATATGAAGTTGCGGGCTTTGCCTTTCCGTTCGATGCAAACCCGCGATCCACGATGGCGGCATACGTTCAGATGCCCGCGCACTTCGCCTTCCCGATCCCGAACGATAATGATGGACTCGGGTCCATAGTCGAACAGGAAATAATCACCCGGTTCAGGGACCTGGCTAACATGGCCGACCCAGATCCAGTTTCGGTTCCAGAACGCACTGATATCGTTCTCGTATACGGCTTGTGACGTGTAGAAGTGACGAGGCAAGGCGAACCCTTCACGTTGCGAGCCCACCAAGTCGCGCATTACTTGCAAATCATCTTGTGGCATGGTGCACCTCAAAGAAGTTCAAGGGAAACGAGTTCCCGACGGAAAAATTCGCGGTCAATTTCGCCCGCCTCGCGTTCAAAATTCCGAGCAGCCATGTGACCCGAATATACTGCGTCCGCGATCAAGCCGGGGTTTGCTGCATCTCCGATCAATTCCAACGTAGTCAGCGGGTTGTTGGCCAAGCTGCGCAGCTCATCGTAGAGGTTGGTTTCGCGCGCGCGCTGCGTCACCAACACAACTGAACCACATTCTTTGGTCTGTTCTTGCCCCGTGTACGCACATCGCACGGTCGCCTGCCCCGGCGCCACGTTGTCCAATGTATGAGACAGGACCAGTTGAACGCCGCCCTCCAGAAGACTGCGTTGTACTCGAGTTTGTTCCAGCGTTAGTTCAGTAAACGGCGAAACCATTGAAGCCGGGGTTACAAAGACGACCTCATGTCCAGCCCGAGCCAGATGATCCGCCAATACACCACCGAGATATGCCTGTTCATCATCGTAGACCAAAACCGGACCGCTCCCCGGCAGTGTCCCTGACATGATGTCATCCGGCGTAAATACCTGAGCGCCGGCGCTTATTGATACGCCGTGAAATCCAGATTTCCCGCGCCCGTCTCGTCGCCATTTTGCGCCAGTTGCGACAAAGACGTTCGGAATAGCCAGCTCGACAACCTCGGTTGCTGACAACAGGCTGTCGGTGAACAGTTGAACGTTCCCTCTTTGCCTAAGGTCATAAATCCTGTGATCTGTGACGCGTTTCCAAGCGGACAGCCCGGTCAGACCAGACTCCTGCAAGACACGGCCGCCAAGCTCTTGCTTGGCTTCCGCCAGAGTTACCTCGTATCCCCGCCGCGCCAATTGCATGGCGCATTCAAGTCCGGCTGGTCCGCTGCCCACAACGAGCGCAGTTTTCTCTTTCCCCCGACGCTCAATGAACTCTGGATGCCATTTCCGCCGCCACTCTTCGCCCATGGTCGGGTTTTGTGTGCAGCGTATGGGGACACCGAGAGAGTCGGATGAAACACAGATATTGCAACCGATGCACTCACGGATTTCTTCGATGCGACCTTCCTTGATTTTGTTGGGCAGAAACGGATCAGCGATGGATGGCCTCGCCGCGCCGATAAAATCAAGAATGCCTTTCCTGACCAGTGACGCCATCAAATCCGGCGACGTAAGACGCCCGACGCCAACAACAGGTTTGGAAGTCACCTGTTTCACGAATTCGATATATGAGGTTTGAAAGCCGTCGCGGGGCTCGAACCGGGTAGTTGCAGAGTCGTTGCTCCAATCTGCCACGTTAACATCCCAAAGGTCAGGAAGCTCGGCCAGCAACTCGACTACAGCACGGCCTTCTTCCTGCGCTTGCATGCCGTCTGCCCCGAGCATTTCGTCAACCGCAAATCGCAGGGCAATGGCGCAATCGTCTCCAACCTCTTCCTTGGTTTCTTCAAGAAGCTCGCGGGTTAGCCGCACCCGGTTCTCCAGTGAACCTCCATACTCATCCGTTCGATCATTGAACTGTGGCAGCAGGAAATGATGAGGCAAGGTCATGTGATGCCCGGCATATACATACACGATGTCGAACCCGGCTTCGCGCGAACGGCGAGCCGCTGCGCGATGCCACTTGCGAAATTCGCGAATGTCCGCCTTATCCATCGCCCTGGCTTGCTTGGGATAAGCAGTTTGCAAGGCAAGTTCTGAAGGCGCCAGCAAAGGGGCCCGGCTCAGATGATTTTGCGCGTGGTGACCGTTATGCGCCAATTCAATAGCCGCCAAAGACCCCTTTCCATGCACCGCCTCGGTCATCAGGCGCAGCGCCGGAATATCCCGCTCATCCCAAAGTCGGTTTTCGGCAAACGGGGACAGGTCAGAAGTCGGGTGAATTTCCGTCTCCTGGTTGGAGACGACGGCCCAACCACCCTCGGCCTTCATTGCCCGCATGGCAGCCTCGGCCTGCGGTCGCAAGTGCCCCATGCCGTTGCAGTGGGGCACTTGGTAGAACCGGTTTCGAGCCGTCACTGGCCCAATTTGAACCGGTTCAAAGAGTACAGAATATCCGTCAGCGCCTGACATTGCCGCGCTTCCTCCAAGAAAATCGGAAATGGTTTCGTGGGAATGGAAGGGTTTCTACATCCCCACCATTCCCGGCTGTGTTGTAAGAGCGCCTTTAGAAGCCCGCTTTGATGCGCTCGAATTCCTTCAACATCTTCGCCTCCAACTCGGGGTTAACGGCGTCAAAGAACAAGCTGCCTTCAAAGAAGCTGTCCACATCCGAGAACCCGTAAGTCTCGATCAACTCCGGGTCTGCCTGTGCAAAAGCGTCTTCATTGGCGTGGGCGTACCCCCAGCTTTCAATGATGTACTTCCCACTTGCCGCGGAGCTGAGCGCGTTCAGCATGTCATAGACCTGCTCATCCGACTGCTTCGCAGATTTCAGATGTACATAACCGCAGACCCAGGTCGCGATGCCTTTGTCCACATCACGCATCATGACTGCTGGGGTTTCGTTCCAGATCAGGTTCAGTTCCGATTGGTTCCATCCCCAACCCAGCGTGACCTCACCGCTGGCAATTGCCTGATCCAGTTGGCCGGCATCGGACCAATAAAACCGCACGTTCGGATGAACCGCGCGCAGATAGTCCGCCGCTTTTTGGAATTCCTCGTCACTCATATCGGTATAGCTGGACGCTCCAGTCGCCAAGGCTGCCATTGCAAAGGCACTGGAAGCGGCGTCCGGAATGGCGACTTTGCCCTGATAGGCGGGATCTGCAAGCAATTGCAGCGAAACATCATCCGCCGAAATCATATCGGTGCGATAGATCAGGCCGGTGTTGCCCCACTCAAACGGCACCATGTAGGTCTGCCCATCGATCGTGATGCCATCGACCTCTTTGATCTTGGGCATCAACTTGTCCCAATTCTCCAGCTTGCTGGTGTCGATTGGCTTGATCAAATCTGCCGCCACCCATTTCCTCAGAGCATCTGTGCAGGGGTGAGCCAAATCGGCCTCAAACCCGGACTGAAGCTTGGTGAACGCTTCTTCCACGCTGCCAAAATAGGTGTAGCTGGGCGCCCCACCGTACTTTTCGACATAATCGCCGTAGAAACCCTGATCCTCATATCCGGACCAGTCAAAAACGGTCAGGTCAGCGGCGTTCGCCAGAGCTTGGCCCGCGGTAAAGGTGGCAACTACTGCTGCCGTAAGTGATGCTGTTTTAATCATTGTTCTCCTCCCAAAGATTCACGTTTACCCAAGTCAATCACCGAGGCGCTTTGAACGCCAAGCCAGACGGTATCGCCGCGCGTGTGATCGACCGTGTGAAAGTAGTTTGGTACTGCGACGGCAATGCTGTCTTTCAGACCATCGACGCGCACATAGTAGTGGACACTCTCGCCATAAAAGGCGACGTCCGAGACCTCGCCCTGAACAAGAGCATCATAGCCATCCGGTTTTTCCGAGCTTATTTCCAGTTGCTCAGGTCGAACCCCGACAAGAAGTTCGTTGTCATGCACCTGGACGTTGGGGTTCACCCCGATTTCCATCTTCCCAAAGCCCTTGACGTTGACTTCGAGCGTTTCAGAATTCTCCGAAGTCACTTCGGCATCCAGAAAGTTCATTCCACCGATGAAAGAAGCCACTTCCCGGTTGCAAGGTTGGGAATACAGGACCTCTGGCTTATCCACCTGCTTGAGCTGCCCGGCGAACATGACGCCGATGCGGTCGGACATGGTCATCGCCTCGTACTGGTCATGCGTGACCATGACGAAAGTAATTCCAAGCTTCTGTTGAAGGCGTCGCATCTCCAACTGCATCGCTTCGCGCAGATTTTTGTCCAACGCAGACAACGGTTCATCCAAGAGCAATACCTTGGGCCGCATAACGAGTGCCCGGGCGAGTGCCACACGTTGCCGCTGACCTCCCGACAATTCGTTGGCTTTTCGGTCCTGCAGGCCGCCAAGCTCGACCATCGCAAGCGCCTCGGCAACGCGCTCTTTGATTTCCCTCCGAGACAGCTTTGTTTTGCGTAATCCGAAGCCAACATTGTCGCCGACGTTCAAGTGCGGAAAGATCGCATAGCTTTGGAACACCATATTTGTAGGGCGCTTGTTGGCAGGCACCTCTCCCATCGTCCGACCATCGATCCGGATCTCGCCTTCTTCGTGATCCTGAAAACCCGCGATGATACGCAATGCCGTTGTCTTGCCGCAGCCTGAAGGGCCAAGCAACGAAAAGAACTCACCTTCTTTCAAGGTCAGGTTCAGATCAGACACAGCCACAAAGGAACCAAAGCGTTTTTCTACGCCCCGAATTTCGATGATGTTCTGTTCGCTCATCTTACTTGTTTCCTTTGGCTTCAATCTGAGGACTGGATGGAACGGCGGCGGAAATATTCGGCAATCAACAGCAGCAGGACCGATGACAGTAATAGCAGTGACCCCAGTGCCAACGTGTTGGGCAGCTTTGCCGGGAAGCGGATTTGGCTCCAGATATACACCGGCAGTGTTGGGCTGTTTCCGGATAGGAAAAAGGCCAGGACGAACTCGTCAAACGACACTGTGAAGGTGACCAACAGGCTGGCAATGATTCCCGGCGCGACGATTGGCAGGGTAACACGTCGAAACGTTCCAACAACGCTTTCACCAAGATCGAACGCGGCCTCCTCCAGGGACTGGTCGAAGTCGTCGAACGCAGACTTCATGATCGACACGGAAAAGGGCAGCGCCACAAACACATGCCCAAGGATCACGGTGGTCAGCGATGGTTTCAGCCCGATGCTGATGAACAGAACCAGCATTGAACTGGCAACGATGATGCCGGGAATGACCAGTGGAAGCATGACCAATCCCTCGGACAACTCACGCCCCGTGAAGCGATAACGGACATAGGCGCGAGCTGCAAAGAGACCCAGGGAAGTTGCCATCAGGGCAGTCACGCTGCCGACGATCAGCGAATTCACCATGGCTTGCAACAGCGTGTCTTGCTGACCCAACTGCGCGTACCATTTCAACGTGAAACCTTTGAGCGGGAACGCCACGATGGTTCCGTCATTGAACGAAAACAGCGGCAACAGCAAAACCGGCAGATAGAGAAACACCAGGTAGGCAATCGCGTAAACCAGCAACCATGAGATGCGAAATACCCTGGTCATCTGATCCTCCGACCCAATGCGGTGACGACCACCACGAACAGGATCGCAACGCAGCCGACCGAAAGCATGGCGAGAAGAGACAGAGTTGCACCCAACGGCCAATTATTGGCGGCGCCAAACTGCACCTGGATCAAGTTCGCGACCATTTTTCCCTGAGATCCACCGACCAAGGCCGGAGTGACGTAATCGCCGACGGTTGGGATGAAAATGATCAGGCAGGCCGCGATGATCCCCGGCACCGTCAGGGGCAGTGTCACACGTACAAAGCGCTCCAACTTACTGCAGCCAAGGTCTGTTGCAGCCTCCAAAAGGCTGCGGTCAATCTTTTGCAGCGATACATAGATCGGCAGGATGGCAAACGGTGCCCAGGCGTGGGCGAGCGTAAGGACCACAGCAAACTCATTGTAGAGCAGGAATGTCAGTGGTTCTTGTATCAAACCCAATGAAATCAGTGCCGAGTTCAACACCCCGTTGAAACCAAGAATGAGTTTCCAACTGAACACGCGCAGAAGGTAGCTGCTCCAAAAAGGAATAGTGATCAACAACAGCCAGAGGGTCTTTTTTTGCGTACGAAAAGCAATGAAGTAGGCAATCGGATAGGCCAGACAAACCGTTGCCAAGGTCACCGCACCCGCAATTGCAACCGAACGGATCATTAGGTGTCGAACCAAGGGGTCAGTAAACGCCTCTTGGTAGTTCACCCAAGTCAATGTCCGGTCAATCTGAACATATGTCTGGGTCCAAAAACTGTAGGCGACAAGAATACAGAGCGGCACGGCTACAAGCAGCCCCACGTAGAGCGTCGCAGGCGCGCTAAGTGCCAGGCCCTTGCCCGTCTCACTTCGTAGTGCTCCTGCCATGCTTCCCTGCTGAATGTCGTTTTCGATGCTGTGACAACAGTCGATCACAAAATGGACAATCGTCCATTTAAATCTGGGATTTTTGCACTAGTTGTGTCAACTGATTATTTCGACATAGAGGCTGGCCAATTTCGCATCGGCCACTAGACGCCACCGCAAGAGACTGAAAACAAATAGAGCCGCCTAATCATATGACCGGAAGACGACAAGAAATACGCGAACGAAATCGCCTTTCTCTGATCGAGGCCGTACTCGACTCGGTGGCAGAGAAAGGGATTTCCGAGACCTCAGTCAGCGAAATCATCCAACGCGCCAATCTGTCCCGCGGCATGATTCATCTTCATTTTGGTGGTAAGGACAACTTGGTCGACGAAGCCGCCCGCTATTCATCCGAACAATACTACAACGGCATTTATGACTTGTTGGAAGCGACCGGGCAAACCGGACAGGAACATATTGAGATGATTGTTCGGGGCGACTTGAGTGAAACCATTCTCAACAAGAAAAACGTCTCCATTTGGTACGCATTTCGAGGCGAGGCCCGAAACAGAGCAGCAATCGCTGCGTTTTCAGATACCCGCGACGCCAAGCTTCGGAACTTGGTTTTCAACGCTTTCGCTCGAATTGCAAAAGAAACTGGGACGGAACACCCTAATCAAGTTGCCAGGGACGCCACGCACGGCACACTCGCAATGCTCGAAGGCATGTGGACTGATTACCTACTCCACCCGGATTCATTTGACCGCGACGAAGCAATGAGAATTGTCTTCCGATTTCTGCGTGCAATGTTCCCAAAGCACTTTGACCTGAATGGCGCAGTGTTGTCTGAGTAGAGATCGCGAAAGGTTTCCTGTCTGGCTATTGTAGAGGTGGGCAATCCCATCTTTCAGTCAACATCATGGAAGCAGAGAGATGAATGGACCGCGGCGGATTTAAGTAAACTTTGCACGCTTCGGAAAAGCGGCCTCAGTCTGCATATCGCGCTTTCTCTGATCGAGGCAGAGCGGCACAGCGCACGGTACTACCCACAGAAACCCGTGGCAAGAAAACAGTGGCGAAAGTCGGGAATGGGTGGCGGTGCTGTCAGACGAAGTCGAACCAGTCTCAGTTTACCGCGGGAACCACGAACCTATCCGGAACAAAGTTGACTCCACTCGCAACGACCGGCGAGGCGGATCAGCCTGAAGGGGCTTGGGCTGGTTAGCGATCTTTCCTAGTTGAAGTGGTCAAATACAGAGGATTTGAAGACGGCGAATTTCTGTAGATTTCGCATGTGTTTGAAACGCTGTAACGCGAGGTCGAGTCGTAGAAACGGCAGGTGGGAGTTCTCGAGGCGGTCATTGAGCCACCTGCCCGTTTGCCGTTTGTTAAAAGCGCCCAACCCAATTGCCTTAGTGCAGCCTTTTAGCATGCGAAGCGACCAGTGACGAAAGTTTTTGTGGGCAGGCGCTGGAGCAAGACGATATTTTACTCGGGAACGGCCCGACCAAAGTAGGCAACAAGGGGTTCGGCATAGATCATTCGGACGACTGCAACGACCTTGTTTTGTTGGCCACACTCTCTGACGTGGAAAGGGGGTCAGCAAAATGCGACGTGCCGCATAACTCAGGCGGCACTTTGGCTGAATTGGAGTATCTCAAGGCCATGCAACACCGGACAAAGTCTCCAAAAACATAATGAGATCAGCGATCTCCTGCTCGGACAAGCTCAGTTCTGAGAGTATGGCCTCACCGTCGGCATGCAGCCTTTCGGTATCAAGCTCGCTGTAGTGCCGGACCACCGCGTCCAAGTCGATCAAACTGCCGTCGTGCATATAGGGCGGAGTTTCAGCCACACCCCGCAAACTTGGCGTACGAAAGGTCCCAAAATCAGAATGACGCCTATGCACACTGCGAACCGCCCACGCACCTTGCTTGGCGGGATCGTCGTTCCATTCCCCGTCCAGTGTGTAGACGCTTGAAAATAGGAAGTTCAACCCGCCGAACCGTCCTTCATCGACTTCGGTTTCGCTTAGGAAGTAAGGCACACCGGCGTCGTGAAATTCATTGTTGGAAAATGCCGGGCCATTGTGGCAAAGGGCACATTTCCCGCGCCCCAGAAAGAGCTTTAGACCTCTCTGAGCAGCTTCGGGATAGTTCGCAGCCGCCAACAGATCTCCGCGTTCCAGCGCATCGCGGAAACTGTCAAATTGTGTCCGCTCGGTTCTAAGCGTCTCCAAATAGGCTGATAGAGACTTGGCCGTGTTGACCAGGACCAACTCCGGGTCTTGACTTCGGATATTGCCGAAAATGGACTCAAAATCAGCAACATAAGAACTCTCGGAAATTGCCGCCTTTAGACTTTCGCTGCTGTGAGCCATCTCTTGTTCTTCGATGATCGGATGCAGACTTGCTGCCCAGAGACTATCGCTCTTGCCACC
Organism: Ruegeria arenilitoris; assembly: GCF_013032855.1. Lineage (GTDB taxonomy): Bacteria > Pseudomonadota > Alphaproteobacteria > Rhodobacterales > Rhodobacteraceae > Ruegeria > Ruegeria arenilitoris. The sequence continues at coordinate 51,720 of NZ_WQDA01000003.1, read as the reverse complement.
CCAACCGTACCAGCGCAGACTCGCAAGGTTTCTCAGGGATGGGGTGTTCCGATCCAACCTGACACGGCCGAGCGCCCGCGCCTCGGATGTTGTAAATGCCTGTTCGGGGTCGTGACAACTCGCACAAGAAAAAGCGCCGTCTACCGACAGCACCGGATCGTTGAACAAAGCCGCGCCGAGCAAAATAGCCCTTGAGTCACCTGAAACGCGATTGCTGGGGTCTGGCTTGTATGTTGGCGGCCACGGCCCGAAGGAAAGCGTTTGCTGTATTTCCTCTTCGGACAATAGAATTTCTGAGTGTACAGCAACCGGAAGCGCCATTAGCGCGGTTAAAGCCCAGAACTTCATTTGAGCGTGATCTCTGACGTGTAGGACAGCGATCGCCCTCCGATATGAACGTCAGCCTGCAGCTCCCAGAGTCCCGGCATGTGAAACAGCAAATCATCGACCCGGAACATTCCATCGCCCAATGCCGAAACTTCGGGAACGTAATTCAAACCGTGCTGATGAGCGGGCATGATTGCATCAACACGCACCTCATGTGCCGTTGCTTCACTGCAGACTGAAATCAGAACGGAAAACGGTTGGGCCAACGGAATTTCGCTGACACCCAAATAAACCGCAGGCGCATCTGGGGCTTCCGACCCCATGCGTTGCCCCACAGCGTCACAAGCAATTGCTGCGCCCGGTGAAGCAAGAAGCCAGGCAACCCAACGGATCATTCTGATGCCAGCAAACGTTCAGCGTTGGCATAGGCGATGTTGTCTGCGATCCGATCCGGCAGCAGATCCAGCCATTCACGCGAAAAATCTGCGTGCGGGCCAACATAGTACCAACGCTCCGGAGCAAATGTGTCCGTCCCAACCATGAACCGTTCGGGATGCGCCTCGAACGCGGCCTTCCAATCCGGGTCTAATCGGCCGCGTGAAACCATATCCGACCGAAAAGCCAAGTCCGCCCAAAGCCTGGGATAGGTATCCAAGGCGTCAGACACACTGGCCGGGTCGTCAAAGCCAGAATGCGCCCACAAAACCCGCGCCTCCGGCCAAGTCTCGAAGATCAGGTCAACTGCCTCGCGATCACCGTGGTGGTGTAAAATGAGGTTCCGCTCTTTGGCCAGTGCAATCATACGCTGGATTACCGGCGTTTTGATATCGTTGCCGTAAGCGTGAAACTCGCCGATAGCTTCGTAGTCGTTTTTGGCCAGGTTTTCCTCCAGATAGTCAATTACAGTTTCATCGTGCATCCAGGTATTGATTTCACCGCGACGACGGTACGGGCGCAACGCTGGAACGACGATGTCCGGTGCCGCGGCCAACAACAGCTGAGTGCCATTGTCGTCTGAGCTGGAAACTAGCGCTTTCCGCACGCCCGCATCCCGAAGGATTTTAGCCACCTGTTCTGGTGGCACCAGTTCGACGGCGTCGTGGCTGTAATGAATATGCGTGTCGAAGATGGGGCGCTCTTGTGCGATGGCGGCACTGCAAAACAGCGCAGCGCCCAAAATGAAGATACGTTTCAGCACCTCAAGCCTCCTATCTATCAATCAGTCCTTGGCAAGCGTCACGTCGAAATTCACATGCAAGAAAGGTTCATGGATCTTACCAGAAAGCTCCATGCCATCAGGAAATTCAGAAGCCGGGCGTTCAACATATGTCATCACCAGATCGTCGCGCACGCCAAACACCGTGTCTTCATCCAGATAGGGATCATCGTCGGGAAATATCTCGGTCACCAAAGTGCGATAACCGGGAGCTTTGACGATGTAATGCAGGTGCGACGGTCGCCAGGGATGGCGACCACAGGCTCGCAGAATGTCTCCGACTGGCCCATCAGATGGCACCGTGTATTCCACTGGTTTGACCGTGGTGAAAGCGTAACGGCCATCTGAGCCGACCGTCATCAAGCCATGAAAAGAGTAGATATCCTGTTCCTCATCCTGACTGGCGTAGAGCCCGTTTGGTGCGGTTTGCCAGATGTCGAGCTCGGCACCCGCAATCGGATTGCCCTTTGTATCCCGGACCACGCCTTCAGCAAGAAGGACCGGCCCGCCGTAGTGACGTTTCATATCGCCACCGATCGGCAGCGGGGGTGCGCCTGAGACGTGAAACGGCCCCAACACAGACGAACTGGTCGCGTCAGGGCTGGAATGCAGCATGTCAACCAATGACGACAGGCCCAACACGTCCGAGGCTAGCACGAATTCATGCCTATCCTCGGTTTCCACCGCGGCGCAGCCTTCCAGAAACGCAATCCCAGCGCGCCACTCGTCATGCGTCAGGTTGGTTTCCCGTGCGAAATCGTGCAGGTGTTTGACCAGAGAGCCCATGATCTCGCGCATTCGTGGATCGGAGTCTTTGGACAGGTACCCCATGAAGACGTCAGTGATATTGTCTTTGGTGACAGAGCGCATCTTGGCCTCCTTAAATCAGGGCAAGGCTGAGGATCGGGAACTCGATCAGAATGAACAGAACGATCAGCATCACAAACGCAAAGGGAAGTGCGCCCATGAACACGTCTTTGAGTGATATGCGGTCGTCGTTGATCGTGGATTTTATGACAAAGCAGGATATGCCTAAAGGCGGTGTCAAAAGCCCGATTTCGGCTCCGACCACGGTGATAATGCCGAACCAGATCAGCGACATATCCAGCGCCTCGGCCATAGGTAGGAACAACGGAACAACGATAAGAATGATCGACGCCGTGTCGAGCAGCGTTCCCAGGAACAGCATCAGAAGAACATAAAGCAGCATGATCGACCAAAAGGACGCGGAATTCCCTGCAAGCAAGTCCTGAAGTTGATTGGGCAACCCCGCCAGTCCCAGCATTCGACTGTATATTGAAGCCGCCGTAATCAGGAACAGGATCGCCGCCGTGATGTGCCCGGTTTCCAGCAACGCGTCCCAGAATGCGCGCGGAGACATAGACTTGCGGGCAACCGCTATGATTAGCGCAACGAAAGCCCCGGCGGCCCCTGCTTCTACTGCCGTCAACCAACCCGTGTAGATACCACCAAGCACGATGGTAATGATGAACAGTGTCGGCAGTGTCTTGGAGGCGATCTCGCGTCCTGACATCCACTCGGTGTCTTCAACAACACGACCACCGACGAAAGCTGGGGTGAAGCGCCCCATGACCCAAATCGCGCCGACATAAGCGATTGCCAGCATAATCCCTGGAATGACCCCCGCCAGGAACATGTCCCCAACGGATTGTTCGGCCACGAAGGAATAGATGATCAGCATTGCCGACGGCGGGATGATCATCCCCAAGACCGAAGACCCGGCTACAACCCCAACCGCAAAACGTGGATTATATGCCTGCGCCATCATTTGCGGGACCGAGACTTTGGTGAACACTGATGCGGACGCAATGGACGACCCGGTAACGGCCGCAAACACGGCATTTGCTCCGACGGTCGCCATTCCGATACCGCCTTTGACCTTGCGAAATCGCATGGTCATGACCTCGTAAATATCCCTACCTAGTCCCGCTTTTGAAACGATGAGCCCCATAAAGGTAAACAGCGGGATGGTCGCAAAACTATACTCCATCGCGCTATCGCCAACCGCCACTTTCAACAGGTTGAGCGCAAGCGTGAAGTTGTCCCGCATCAGCCAGATCGACACGAACGAGACCACACCCAGAGCGATAGGAATGTAAACACCCGCGTAAATCAGAAAGACGATGGCGATGACCGAGATCAGGCCAATCTCGATCGGGGTCATTCTGCAGCCTCGTCATGCTCTGGGGTGCGGACAAGTTGCGGGCGGTCCTGCGCCGTGACGACCTTGAGCAGGAAGATCACGCAGGCAAGCGCAGTACCGCACGCGATGACCAGTTTGACCGGCCACCAAGGCAATGTGAAAAGACCCGGTACTCCGAAGTAGTCCTGTGTCTCCCACATATGAAAAAATTCTGGGAAGGTTACATAAGCGATCAGGGCCATGAAGATTGCGGAAATCGCGTTGATGATGCGCCTCAGGTTGGCTGTCAGACCGGGGCGACGATGGTGTAGCAGGTTCAAAAACCCGTCCGAGCGCGTCAATCGATCCACTCTGACCACATCGGCCAGCTGCAGGAACACGATCATCACGACCGAGAATTGCACCATCTCGTAGGTTCCGCGTAGTGGGGCCGAAAACAGGCCCCGCGCAATGACGTCAACATTCAGAATGACCACCAACGCCAGGACGACAAGCGTACCCAATGCGTTGGCGGCGATTGCAAGCGAATTGGCGACCCGCGACAAGCCAGCAACTGCGGTCTTCAGCATGAAAGGCCCCTTTCGTGGATCGCCAGCCAGTTATTTGGCCGTCCAGTCACGAACTCCGGTGAAACCCGCGTCCTGCAGCTTGCCGAGGTAAGCGGCCAAAATCGCGTCGCCTTGTTCTCCGTTTTCATTCAGGGTGGCTGCCCATTCCTGTGCAACATTTGGCATGGCGTTGGCCCAAGCCGCTCGTTCTTCGTCCGAAACTTCGACAATCGTTCCGCCGGCTTCGGTATAGGCATCCCTTGAGGCCGCGGCGCGGTCCATAGCGATACCGGCCACATGATCACGGTAGTCGATGGCAACGGCCTTAAGAACGTCTTTGACTTCGTCCGGCAACTTTGCCCAATAGTCAGAATTCACAGTTATCGTCTTGGAATTCACCGCACCCAAGTCAGCTTTGAGCATGTAAGGAGCTACTTCGGCGATCTTGAATGTTTTGGCAGCCTCCGGCCAAAGCATCGCACAATCGACCAGGCCAGTTTGAAGCATATTGTAGAAATCGGTCAGGCCACCACGTACCCCGGCCGCGTCTTTGATGCCTTCAAGATATCTGAGGTTCAGTCCAGCTCCGGCCACTTTCCGGCCTTCCAGATCTGAAACAGCCGAAACCGGCTCTGTACAGAAAACCTGATAGGTATCGAGCACGACGCCAGTTGCCAGGTAAACCTGGTTCTGCGCGGCAAACTCATTTTGCATCGCCGGGAACTCACGCGCGATTTCATCCACGGCTTTGGCCACAGCACGGGCGTCGGATGCAACGAAAGGCGTCGACCCCGAGATACCCTGACTAGGTAGCTTTGAAGAATGGAAGATCGTTGTGACGATCCCAATATCTCCAAGGCCAAGCTGGACACCTTCCAAAACACCCTTCGGCTTGACGATCGAACCGCCATAGTTCTCTTGCCAATTCATCCTGTAGTTACCGGACTCAGCCAGCCGCTTGTCCACTTCTGGAATGAAGAAATTGGTGAATTCCTTCACCCATAGGGCCCGATCTGGGTACCCATCAATCACAACGGCTGAAATGGTCTCTTCCGCCTTAGCAGGCATCGCCATGACGCTTGCCACAGCAGCCGCAACAAGGCTGCGTTTGGTCCAGTTTTTCATTTCTCTCCTCCCAGAAAGTCGGGTCTATTGACTTTTAGCTGCTTGTTTTGACCCAGTTGACGGTCAGGTCAGTGCCTGCCGCTTCGAACAGCTTTGCGATGGCACAGTATTTGGCCGTTTCCTCACCCACGCGTGTCAGCTCCTCCTGACTGGCGGGTGTTTCACAATTTACGGTGAGTACGATTTCCGGAAACGGAACATCGATCTCTTCTTCCATTAGGACGCCGCGCCGATCCAACCTGCATTTCGCGTCTATCGTCACTGTGCCAAGATCAATTCCCAAACGGTGCGCATTCTTGTGCCCAATGACGTTGGTGCAGGCGATCAGCGCTGCCATCGCGGTTTCGGTCGGAGACGGGCCAAGATTTGTTCCGCCCCGTTCGACCGGTTCGTCGACGACAACATCCAAATCACGAATGGGAATTTCGGTACGCGCGTGCGTCGGGCATTGAGCTGTCGTGCGGTACGTGACGACAGGTTTCAATTTCATGGCCACTGGGTCACCTCCTCATGCATAAGAGCAAACCTTTTCGAATGGGAAGCGAGGCAGCTTGTGAAAAAGTCCCGTTTCATCTGCGTAGCCCAAATTGCACAAAAAGTTCGACTTGAGCGTTGTTCCTGCAAAGAACTCCTCGTCGACGATCTTGTTCGAAAAGCCTGACATCGCACCGACATCCAACCCTACTGCTCGGGCGGCGATCATGAAGTAAGCGCCCTGAAGCGTTCCATTGCGAAACGCTGTATCGGCTACATATTCGGGATTGTTCTCAAACAATGGCCGTCGGTCTTCGTGCGGGAAAAGAAAAGGCAATTCCTTCCAGAAGTCCATGTCATAGGCAATGATCGCCGTGACCGGCGCATCCATCATTTTTGGAACGTTCTTTGGCTTCAACGACTTGGCAAGCCGCTCTTTTCCTTCGGCACTTTTCACGAAAACGAAGCGGGCGGGCAGCGTATTCATGCTGGTCGCGCCGTTGATCGTGATGTCATAAATCTCTTCGAGCAGATCGTCAGAAACTGGCTGGTCGGTCCAAGCATAGTGAGACCTGGACTCGCGAAGGATCAAGGCAATTGCATCGTCGGACAAACGCGGAATGCGCTCGCGCAGATCACGATGATCTTGCTGCGCCTTGGCGCGAAGTGCTTCCAGCTCTGCCCCGGTTGGTGCGGTCATGCTGCGGCCACCTTGGACTTGGCGTCTTTTTCGTCAATGACTGGGCTGGCGCAAATTCCAATGCCTTCAATCTCGACCTCTACGGTTTCGCCGGGCTTCAACCAACGGGGATTGGGCTTTTTGGCGTGTCCCACACCAGGCGGCGTGCCCAGCGCAATCAGATCCCCCGGCTCCAAAGTGGTATATTCCGAAATCGTCGCAATTACCTGCCGGACCCCCCAGATCATGTTGGCCGTATTCGAGCTTTGCAGGATTTCATCGCCCACACGGCTTTCGATCTTCAGACCTGATGCCCCTTCCGGCAACTCATCCGGCGTCACGGTGAAAGGACCGATCGCGCCCGTGTCATCAAAGTTTTTGCCGGGCGTCCACTGAACGGTTTTGCGCTGATAGTCCCGCAGCGAACCATCGTTGAATACAGTGTAGCCAAAGACATAATCCAGCGCGTCCTGCTCCGAGATATGGCGGCCGCGTTTTCCAACGATCAGCATTAGTTCGGCTTCGTAGTCGAGTTTTTCAGAACACGCAGGCCGCACCATAGGCTGGCCTGCCGCCATGATCGAATTCTTACCGCGCATGAACAGCGTTGGATATTCGGGGATGTCGTAGCCGCCCTCTTTGATGTGATCCGTATAGTTCAAACCCATACAAATGATCGTGCCGGGTGACGCCACGGGCAACGCCGGTGTGACTGAGGATAACGGCACACTATCTGCCGAGGTGATTTTTTCAGCCAGCGAGTCGGCCAGGCCAGGCTTGCTGATCAAACCCATCAAATCGGAACCGACGGCAGGGTCCAAAGCCGTTAGATTCACTGCGTTTTCACCGTTCACGGCAAAAACCGCTGTGCCTTCCGAAGTCTCTCCCACCAGGTATTTCATTGTCACCTTCCATGTTAGCTTGCTTGATTTTTGCCGACTATTTTGCCATATGTCAAATAATATCGATATTTTTGGAGGCCGCGAATGGTTGCTTGGGCAGACTACAAATCAGAAGCAAAAAGCCGCGGTGCGCTTGCGTTGGAGCTTTACGTCGCGCTGAGCACGCCAGCCAAAGCGCCCGAAGATGTAAAAGCTTCACTGCCAGATCACCTGGCGTATCAGGCGCAGCTTGAACATTCGGGGCAGTTGGCTTTTGCAGGTCCCATGTCGGATGAAACCGGCGAGCATATGCAGGGCATTGGCCTCATCATCTATAGGGCCGACAGTCTCGAAGCCGCCCGAAAGCTTGCAGAAGATGACCCGATGCACAAAAGCGGGGCACGCAGCTTTGTACTTCGGCGATGGCTAATAAACGAGGGCTCGCTGAACATCTCAATCGGACTATCGACTGGAACGAGCACGCTCAGCTAAGAGCTCCCAATAGACTGCGCCACGAAGAAGGGAATGCCAGACATGGATGCCATGCTTGATACCGAGGGCAAAGAGACATCCGCCACTCATGGTGCGTATCGAAAACTGCGCGAAATGATCCTGACTGGCGAGCTGCCGCCCGGTCAAAAGCTCAAGATCGAACAGCTCCGCGGGATGCTGGACACCGGCGCAAGCCCGGTTCGCGAAGCACTAAGCCTTTTGACATCGGATATGTTGGTGGAACGAATTGACCAGCGCGGTTTCAGGGCTGCACCAGTAAGCAAATGCAACTTCGAGGAAATCCTTATGTTGCGATGCAATCTTGAAGAAACCGCGTTGCGCAAGTCCATCGCCAATGCAAACTCAGCCTGGGAAGACAGGCTTGTTTTGCGGCACCACCATATGAAAAAGGCGAGCCAAAAAGGGGCACTCGACTTTGAAGACGCACACAAGGCGTTTCACATGGCCTTGTTGGACAATGCGAAGCTTCCTTTACTCTTGCGGTATTGCTCGCAGCTCTACGACCTGAACATCCGCTATCGATATCTGGCGGCTGGCGGGTCGAGTTACAAAAAACGTGATATCAACGCAGAACATCAGGAAATACTGGACGCAGCACTGGATCGCGATGCAGAAAGCGCAACGCGGCATTTGATCGATCATTACCGTCGAACTGGTGAGTATCTGAGCAGTCAGATGGATTCGTGAAATGCAGCGGAACTGGTTTCTGGGCGATTTGCTTAATCAGCTGTTCGACCGCCCCGGCAAAAAGCGGGGCAAGGATGACAAGCGATCCATCTTGGAGCTATGTGAAGCACTCTTGTCTGCGGAAGGTGAAGTATCAGGTTTCGCACTCGCATCAACGATACTGGATCGATACCAGACCTTGGACGACCCGGAAAAACTGGACTTCTTCGCTTATTTGAATGATCAGCTTGAGTTAGACGCGGATCAACTGTCTGAGACGGCGCGTCGTTATGCCGAGTGTAGAAGTGTCGATCTGTACAAAAGGCTTAGCGAGGCGGCCGAACCCAAACGGCAAGAATTGCTGCGCCGTCTGAATCAACCCTCCGGCGCGACGCAAGAGCTTGTGGCAATGCGCGTTGACCTGTTGCGTTTTCTCAAATCCAACCCCGAACTCAAGCGCACAGATGTAGATTTCGTGCATTTACTGCGAAGCTGGTTCAACCGGGGTTTTCTGGTCCTCAAACAAATCAGTTGGGATACACCAGCCCGCGTTCTGGACAAGATCGTCGCGTATGAGGCCGTCCATCAGATTCATGATCTGGACGACTTGCGGCGCCGGCTTTTCCCGCCCGACCGTCGCTGTTTTGCATTTTTTCATCCCTCAATGCCGGATGAACCGCTGATTTTTGTCGAAGTTGCTTTGACGACTGAAATTCCGAACGCGATTGATGTGCTTTTGTCCGAAGTTCGAGAACCGATCGAACCAGAACAGGCCAAAATCGCCGCATTCTACTCAATTTCAAACTGCCAAAGGGGGCTAACGGGAATCAGCTTTGGAAACCTGCTGATCAAACAGGTTGTGACCGAACTTTCGCGAGAGCTTCCGGGCCTCGACACATTTGTGACCTTGTCTCCGATACCCGGTATGAACCGGTGGTTAGCTGGCGAAACAGGACATTCCGAGCATGGCCATGCTGCCGAAGCCGTAATTGCGGGAACAGCCCCTCCGCAGGACGTGCGGGCGATGGCCGCCCGATACCTGTTACACGCCAAGCGCGAAGATGGGATGCCGCTGGACCCAGTGGCCCGCTTTCATCTGGGCAATGGAGCCGAGCTTCACGAACTGCATGCCGGGGCCGATCCGTCACAGAACGGACGATACCAATCCGGCGGCGCAATGGTCAATTACCTCTACGACTTAAAAAAGACTGAACGTCACCACGAAGAATTTGTGACGCACGCCACAATCGAAACCTCGCGTTCCGTGCGCGCGGCTTCAACCGCAGTACTTGCGCCCAGACCAGAGGAAAATCCAGCGTGACTAACACACTTTATGACAGCTTGTTTGCCCACCACGCGGGAAACGAGGCTCCGTTCCTGCTACTCGATGACGGAAAAGTAGTGTCATATGACGCGTTTCTGAAACGCGCTGCGCAGATCGCGCATGTTTTGCAGAAAAGTGGAGTTTCTCCTGGCGACCGCATCGTTGTGCAGGCCCCAAAGTTGGCCGATACGGTTGCACTCTATGCTGCTTCAGTTCAGGCAGGTGCTGTCTATTTGCCGCTAAACACTGCTTACACAATGGCAGAATTGGACTACTTCGCATCTGACGCCCAGCCTGCGGTGATCGTCTGCGACGACAACGACGAAGCTGAGATCAAAACATTGGCGGATCGGTATGGCGCAAGGCTGCTTACCCTTGGCGGTGAAATATCAAGCTTAAGCCGCCAAGCTGACGCGCAGCCCCGCGAGTTTGAAACCGTTGATCGCGCCCCGGACGACCTTGCGGCTTTGCTTTATACGTCGGGAACCACGGGTCGCTCTAAGGGCGCAATGTTGAGCCACCAGAACCTTTTGACCAATGCACAAGCTCTCGCGGATTTGTGGGGTATGACAAACAACGATCGCTTGGTTCACGCGCTGCCGATCTTTCACACGCACGGGCTTTTCGTGGCGATGAACACGTCACTAGTCGCCGGGTCCGAGGTTCGGCTGATGGAAAAATTCGACATTGGAATGATCTTGGAGGAATTACCGCATTCAACCCTTCTAATGGGCGTCCCAACTTTCTACACTCGATTGCTGGCAGATGACGGTTTCACCAAAGAGACGGCGGCGAACATGCGGTTGTTCGTGTCGGGCTCTGCCCCATTGCTGGCCGAAACCCATCAGGCGTTCGAAGCGCGCACAGGCCACCGCATCCTGGAGCGCTACGGTATGACCGAGACAAACATGAACACCTCGAACCCTTATACTGGCGAACGTCGCGCAGGAACTGTTGGCATGGCATTGCCCGGCATCGAGGTGATCGTCACTGATCCTGAAACCGGTGAGCAACTGCCCAGAGGGGCGGTTGGAATGATCGAGATACGCGGCCCTAATGTTTTCCAAGGCTATTGGCAGATGCCCGAAAAAACCGCTGCAGAACTTCGCGAGAATGGGTTCTTTATCACCGGGGATCTGGGCAAATACAGCGAGGATGGCTACCTGTCGATTGTAGGTCGTTCAAAAGACCTCATCATTACTGGCGGTTACAACGTCTACCCCAAGGAAATCGAAGACGTTTTAAACGACATCGATGGCGTACTGGAGTCGGCAGTCTTTGGCGTCCCTGACAACGACTTCGGGGAAGAGATCATTGCCGCTCTGGTTGCTGAGCCAGGCGTAGAACTCGACACGGATCAGATTGCATCAATCATCAGGGAAAGGCTGTCGCGCTTCAAACATCCGCGTCGCTACGAACTCGTCCAAGAGTTGCCACGAAACACCATGGGAAAAGTCCAAAAGAACGTTCTGCGCGATCAGCACACGAAGAAGGAACCCGCTACGGCAATATCTTAGCCGACCTGCCTAGAACTTCGAACAAACCATAACCCTTTGAACTGATAGTATCCCACGGATTGAATCGCCACCTCATCAGGAGATTGACCATGACTCGCATGACAGCAAAAGACTTCGATCAGGAACTGCTGGATCTGTACGACTATTATGCGCACGGAAAGATCACCAAACGCCAATTTCTGGACCGCGCCGGAAAATTCGCGGTTGGCGGCTTAACGGCTGCCGCGTTATTGAACATGCTCAGCCCGAACTATGCGCTGGCACAGCAGGTGTCGTTCAACGATCCCGATATCCACGCAGACTACATAACCTACCCCTCTCCGAACGGAACGGGTGATGTCCGAGGCTACCTTGTTCGTCCCGCTGGTGTGGAAGAACCCCTGCCCGGGGTGCTCGTGATACACGAAAACCGCGGTCTGAATCCCTACATCGAAGATGTGGCGCGACGCTTGGCGAAAGCAGGCTTTATGGCACTGGCTCCTGACGGCCTAACGTCGGTTGGCGGATACCCCGGCAACGACGCAGATGGGCGCGAGTTGCAGAAGACAGTCGACCGGGTCGAGCTGATGAATGACTTCTTCAATGGCTTCGAATACCTGTTGAACCGGGAAGACTGTACTGGGAAAGTTGGCGCTGTAGGTTTCTGCTATGGCGGTGGTGTGGTCAGCGCAATTGCCGTGGCCTACCCCGAATTGGCAGCCGGCGTGCCATTCTACGGCCGCCAACCGGCCTCCGAGGATGTGGCTAGAATTCAGGCACCGCTACTGATTCAGATGGGAGAGCTTGATGAACGCATCAACGCAGGTTGGCCGGAGTTCGAAGCTGCGCTGCAATCCAACAATAAGGTTTACAAGGCCTACATCTACGAGAATGCCAACCACGGCTTTCATAACGACAGTACGCCTCGGTATGACGAGGAAATGGCAAACTTGGCCTGGGACCGCACCATTGATTGGTTTGACACCTACCTAAAGTCCTGAACTGAGTTCGCGGAATGGCGAAGCGACGGCAAAAAATCTGTCGTCGCTTCGGTGTTCAAAAACTTCGAGAGAGCGTCATCAAACAAACTCAAAGCATTCTCGGCCAGCCCCAAATAGCTGCCTTTCTGCTGCACCAAGCTCGCGCCATTCGCCGAGGGTAGCGTTGCATGTCAGCTTCAAGGTGTCTCGATTGGTAAGAGATTGCTAAAGGTTGAAGTGATTTTAGAGGACGGAGTGAACGGCCGCGAGCTTTTGCAATTTTGCATCCGACTTACTGGCTGCATAGTAATTCGAGAACGGTTGTTTTGGTCCGTGACCCGGTCATACCGGATCGCAATCTCGCTGCGTTCTGCCTGAACGTCCGCATTTTCCTCTGTCATGCAGCGGGTGATTTTCGCCGATGCGGTGGGTAATCTTGCTGCGAGCGCTCGCTGCGTAAACTCTTCACTTCCACGGAGGGCTCGATGCGGTCACTCGCTCTACCGCCACAATTATCCGATTTGCGGACTTTTTCCGTCACTGGCCCGCGTGAACTACTGAGCCGCTTGTGACCCATCCGTCGGATACGCACAGTGTGCGGTTCACAATTGAATTAAGTTATTCCCCAACATTGGGATAAATGAACCCGTTCACCGGGTAGAAGCTGCCATACCGGCCCGGATGACTTTCAACTCGGACCAATGTCCAATCATTGTTTTTGGATACATCCTTGACGCCCATCTTCAATGATACCTTGTTGCGGTGCCAGTTGGCGTGGTTCACGATGACTTCTCTGTCAGTGACGACATCGGATACGACAGCCACGTGACCAAGCGGCATCCCTCGGGTTGCTCGAAATGACATGACCGCACCAACAACCGGTTCATTGCCTCGCTCAAAAGTATTGCGCGCCTTGCCCCACCAGTCCTTGGCGTTTCCGCGAATTTCGATACCGCTGAGGTTACGTGCGTAGGGTACGCACCATACCCTTTGCCCTCGAGCTTGTTTTTGAGAGACCTCGCGCAACGCCATGGCCTGACGTTCTGGATCGAGATCCGCGCCGCTTGGGGCCTGAGCGCAGGCAGAAACAAGAGCAAAAAGCCCCATCGCAAACGCAGCGCGAGCAGTACCGTGCAGGCACGGCCGTTTCGTATTCGCTTTGCTGTCGCTGTTCTTCAAGACATTACATTGACGGTTTGAGGGGTCGGATAGTTTTAAGGCGATCTAATGGGTAATGAAAAGAGCCCAGCCGGATCCCCGGCAGAAATTTGCCAGTTGATATTCATCCTCGAAAGGACAAGCGCGAAACTTTGCAAAGTCAACTTTCTGCGCACAGCCGCCGTCGGTCGATCGCGCAGCATCGGTCACTTGGGGCTCACATCCTCTGTTCGCTGCGTCTTCACTGAGTGACTACTTTGCGGACGAAGTGGCTAGCCTCGGACAACTTCTGAATTAGCCCGAAACATCCATCGAGTAGAAATAGGTCGCACAAATAGTCTGGTCATCAACGCTTGTAGGCGCTGCCGCACCCGTAAACATCGCGATGCCGAGATAGTCGAACCCAGAACTTTCTTCGTTCCAGGCCGCCATAAATGTGATTGGCTGGTCTCCACAAAGCGTGTTTCCCTGACGCAACGGTCCGACGTCACCTGATACCCGGAATACCTGAGCAAAAGGCACGTCACCAGACGCGCCCCAATTACCTGAACTCTTGGCGTCATGAACCTCGAGATCAAGAGAAGCGCCGGTCTCGAAGACTATCCGCTTGGTAGACAAGATTACTGGCCCGGTAATCGCCATAGCCGTTTCGCTGGAAGGATTGAAGGCCTTGGAATCCTCAAAGAGCGGTTGGGAAGATGCAGCACCCCCCATTACCCCCATAGTTATTTGCAGCATCAGGTTCGATCGACGCATTTGATTCTCCATTGTGCGAAGCGGGCTGACAACCTCAAACATGCTTTTGCTTTGTCGTCGAATGCAGCCGAGAGACCAAGCCAATCGTTGTCCATGCTGAGCACGCGATCAAGGTCTGAGGAGGGCTCGAACCTGACGTTCGTCTGAAAATCGTGAGCGTACGCGTGTGAGAATTTGCAAACCCATTGCAAGAGAAATGAGAGTTCGAAGACAAACCCAATGACATGAGCCTCCGGCTGTAACAAGATGGTGGCAGAGGTGTACGTTATGGCGGATGTTTTCGACCGCATTGCAGATTGGTTGCAGAAGCTGACCTTTTTTGATGCCGACCTTGGCGGGCTAGTCGAGCAGCTAAGTCACAGGCTGATCGATGGTGGCGTGCCGGTTTCGCGTGTTTCCTTGGGCCGCCTGATGATGCACCCTGTAATTGGATTGCTCGACGCAACATGGGATGCTTCCAACCATCGAATTGAATGGACTGTTCTTCCACGAAGCTCGGTGACAACTGATCTCTTCGACAAAGCACCCTTCGGAGAGAACTCGAAATTGGCCAATGAGATAGCGAAACAGCACTTCAACAAGGAAGTCTGGGACTTGGCGGACGACCTTACGAACGGCTCGATCAAGTTTCCTTTCATGCGAGCAGATCTGACTGACGAAGCGACCCGTGACAGATTTCCGCTATTCCAAAAACTCGCTGAGGCAGGTGTCACCGACTACGTCGTATTCAGTGCACCATTCGGCAATCGTACCGTTGTATTTGACGGCAAGGTCGAGTGGGCTTTGGGGGCGTCAGTCTCTTTTGCTACAAAGCGTCGTTCTGGTTTCACAGACCGTGAGGTAGATGGTCTGTCGCGACTGTCTCTACCTTTGCTTGGTACAGCGCGTGTTCTGTCAGAGCAGTTCCTGGCAGCTGAGTTGATGGAGGTTTACTTGGGCAAGGTGTCCGGTCGATCTGTATTGAACGGTCAAATAGCCCGGGGAGATGTCAGCAAAATTGACTGCGCTCTATTGTTCAGTGACATACACGGGTCTACGGCTTTAAGCCAGCGCCTGTCACCGGAAAAATATGTCGCGACCGTCAACCAATTCTTCGACTGCGTCGGCGGGGCGGTACACGACCACGGCGGAGAGGTTCTGAAATTCGTTGGCGATGGGTTGCTTGCGATCTTTCCTTTTGATGGCCAACGAAGACTACCCGAAGACATGTGCGAAGCTGCCCTGTCGGCGGCGCGAGAAGCGTTCCAAAGGCATAAAGAGCTTGATCCATCAGACCGTGCTGAGTTTGGGATTGGTTTGCACACTGGCGCGGCTGTGTACGGGAATGTTGGCACTGAAAAGCGCTTGGATTTTACGGTAACCGGCACATCAGTTGCGATAGTCAGCAGGTTAGAGAGCTTGACGCGAAAACTGGATGCGCGGCTTTTGGCAACTGGCGACTTTGTCAGCTTGGTATCTGAAGAGCCGCATAAATTGGGGCGGCATTCATTGCGGAGTTTTGATGAAGACTTAGAGGTCTTTTCCTACGGAATTGTCACGTAAAGCTCAATTGCATAAGCCTTTTGCAAACATGCTTTGATGTGCGTTTTGAGGCGCGGGCACTAGAATGACAACGGTCTGCTTCGGGCTCGTAGCGGTTTTCCCGCAAGACTCAGTGTTTGGCTTCTCGGCAGACAGAAGCCGCAATTCCAATCATATCGGTAAAACTTGCTTCCAGACAGAAACGGAAATTCACCGAAGCATCCGGCAAAAAACGCGGAGATAACAGGGTCGCAGTCCAATTCATTGTTTCAACGTTGATCCTGGAGGCGCCGGATGTAGTCGCTGACGATCTCTTCCCAGAGTATCGGCCACCACAATACCCAATGACCTTTGTTGTAGCCAGGAACGGCCACGATATGAGTCTCACTTTTGACACCCATCGCTTCCATTGCGGTGAGGTTGGATAGGGAATGCTCGATGCTGTAGAACATGTCATCTTCCCCATAGATGGAAAGCACCGGCCCATCGAATGATCCAACACGTCGAAAGAGCGTCGGATTGATTTGAGGATCACCGTAGCCCTCTGCCATCCATCCCCCAACGAAGTTGATCACACCAGCGGTGTTTCCCGGATCGTCGCCGGCCTGCATAAGGGCAACAATGCCCCCGCGCGAGAAACCAATCAGTAGAACCGATCCATCACTCACATCCGGTCGTTCCTGCAACGCATGCAGCGCTGCTTTTGCATCCATCAGCGCACGTTCCGCCCCTGCCAAAGATAGCCGGGCCTCCATCGAATAGCCCTCGGTCCGATCTTCAGCAAAGCCCTCGTCATACAATCCGTCGGACCCACCCCGACCGCGGCGCTGTGGGAACGCAGCGATCCAACCGTGTGAGTTCAGAACGTCCGCAAGCCAGTCGTTGGAAAAGAACCGATCAAAAGCCTGCGGATCGGTTCCAGAGCCGGTTGAGCCGTGATGAACGAGAGCCAACGGGAAAGGCCCATCACCAGGAGGTCGATAGATAGCCACAGCAAGCTCGACTGTTGCGCCGTCCTCTCGGAGTTCCGTCGTAAGGAAGTCTCGCGTTCCAACCTCAAACCACTGGCGGGTCGCCGTCGCGAGGACTTCTGAGAGGGTTTGTCGCTCGAGTATTGCGACGCGGTCCTCGGTTGGATAGATGCCCCGCAGTCGCCCCGTACCCGAAATTGAATAGCGCGCCCCGAAGTCATTGTCGGTGAACACCAACGTGCTTCCGTCTAAACGTGCTTTGCTCCGGAACCAGTTTCCGCGGCCATGCTGGCCACGTCCGACCGAGTAAACAACATTGAACAACCCATCCTCATCTCGGCTTTCGACGACGAGGATATGACTTCTCCGAGAGTCCCATCTCCCCGTCCAAATTCCAAGAAAAGGAGAATCTGGCGTTACATCAATTGCAATGTCGGCAGGAAGCGGGGCGTCCCCGATAAGGACGGAGTCTTGCGCAAAAGACTGAGTGGCCAAGACAACGAGTGTTGCGATGGTGAGAGAAAAGCGCATGACGAATGCCCCGATGCTGTAAGTGATACGAGTTCGCCCTTTTTTAGCACAGTACACGGTGCGATTAGTGCAACTCATCGCTCTGGACTGCCAAGCCTGCTACTCACCATCTTGTGAAGTGTGGTTGGCTTTGCCATTGGTTCCCACTTGCACGCGTGAAAGCGGTCTTTTGCACACGCGATTTCTCAATGAAGCCCGTCCTGGCGTCGCAGCGTGGCGGGAAACTGGCCTTTCGATTGTCGTGCAGCCATTTTTGATATGTGATGTCACAGGTTTTGGACTGAGCTGCCGTGACCGAAAATTTGACTAGTCGTCCAGATCTGAAACAAGGGACTTTAGTCGGAGGATTGCCCCTTTGCTTATGCGAGCACGATCAACTGTAAGAGAAAAGCCTTCATCTTCCTCGTGAATAATGCGGCTATCGCGGTCGGCACTTTCATAAATAGCGGTCGCAGCATAGGTGCGAATGGGGTTTTGAAATCCCTTCACTCGAACAGGCTCTCGTTCCTCAACCGGAAGCCAGTCTTTTACCAAAGAATAGGATTCGGCAGCGAGTAAGAGACCTCCTGGATCACACTCGGCCTCAAGTCTCGCAGCAAGGTTCACTTCGCGTCCGATAGCAGTGTAGTCCATCCGGTCTTCCGAGCCGAAGTTTCCAATAGTGCAGTAACCAGTGTTTATGCCCATGCGAGCGCGAAATGGTCGATCGATCAATCCTTTGCGCTGCCATTCCGTTTGCAAGTGGCCAAGCTTGCGTTGCATATCTATTGCCATTCGCACACATGCAGCGGCATCTTCTTCTACCCCGAGGCTTTCGGGTTCGCCAAAGTACAGCATCATGGCATCACCGATAAACTTGTCGAAATATGCGCCGTGCTTCAGGGCGATTTCGGACATTGCTGAAAGATACTCATTCAACAAAGTAGTCAGCTCCTCGGCTTCGAGATGATCTGTGATTTCGGAGAAGTCGACGATGTCTGAGAAGAAGATCGTGAGCTTTCGGCGGCGGCTTTCGATGGCCGCTTGCTGGTCGCCGGCAATGATTGACTTGTAGAGTTGGGGTGGCATGTATTTGGCAAGCTGTTTAGACACGTGTGTCAAAGTGTCATTCGCCTCACGCATCTGGCTCAGCAAGTGTAAGTTGTCCAAGGCGATGTTCGCTTGTGCCGCAAATGTTGTGAGAATATCGAACTGCTCTTTTTGAAGTTTTCCGGTTGAATGCCTCAACACGGCGAGAGCTCCAACAGTTTGTCCTCCTTGTGAAATTGGCACCATGGTGACTGCCTGAAACCCTGAGGCGAGGAAGTTTCCAGCCCCTATACGGAACCTGTCTTTCGATGCGGCGACGTCCGGCAGATCAATCGCCTCGCCGTTCAAAATGACATGGCCATGGATTGTTTCTGGATGAAGTGGCGCCGGAAAGCGACGCCGCCAAGCCTCGACACCAGCCGGTTCGGGACCAGAAATTGCTCCCAAAATCAGTTTGTCGCCGTCCTGTAATCCAATGCTGACTGTCGACTTTGGGAACAGCGTTTGACCCGCTTCAACAATCGAGTTGAAGACAGGTTGAGGGTCTTTAATAGAGCTGTTGACGACCTCCAGGATTTTGGCGGTCGCCTTTTGCCGATCCAGCGCCTCCCGCAACCGGAGTTCCAAGGCCGCCAAGTCCTCAGCCTTTTGTTCGTTCAGACCAAGGACGCGTTCTGGCAGCGATTTTCCCCTACCCTTCGACATCCTGATCCTCCCATTCGCGATTAGCCGTCGACCAAGTCATAGTGCTTGATGGATCGAGACTCGACGAGGTCAGCTTCTATCGGATCGATGTGCGGGCTTTGATAGTCTTCGCCCACAAACGACTTCAGTGCCTCGAGGCTCTCCCAAACCATAACGAAACTGAACTCTCGTGGCGTATCCTCTCTCGGCGCTCCCGGAAGAAGGTGCACGATTCCAGGGGTGTTTTTCATCAACGGGATCGCAGTGCCGCGAAAAAAGCGGCCAAATTCCTCTTCTTTTCCCGGCCGCGTTGTCACGTGAAAAATGCGCATGATCATACATCCATCCTCCCAAAGATGCGGTTTCTGAATGTATGTGTGCCTCGCACGATCCAGCTTAGCATACTCGATGGCGAGTGTCAGATTATGACTCCGAGCAGTGCTCGTAGAGTTTGGACGAATGACTGCTCAGCGGACAAAACAGACATTGATCGCAATGGAGCGAGTAACCGCATCGAACCCAAAGACAGCTTGGGGAAGACAGAGGCTGAGTGCTTCGATTGGCCTCCATCAAGAACTGCGGTTCGAAGGACTCCAAGTCAGTAAAACTCTGAAGAGCGTTTCTTCTGGTGCGGCTTACGGGCGTCTTTTGGTTAACCGCATTGAAAACATCTGCGTATTTTGTGTTAGTTAAGTGCATTAGGGAGAGGCATCCACCATGGGAAACACCTCCAGACGGGCATTTATTAGGTCCTTCTTGACGAGCACGACGATCCTCGTTGCTCCGAGTACATTGTTCGGGCAAGAAGGCACGCTGACCGATCTTGGCGGAGCGATACTCGATCTTGATGAAGTCACGATTTTTACGGCGCGCGAGATCGTCACACTTGATCCCGACCTTCCAAGCGCCGAAGCCGTTGCTGTTGTAAACAGTCGGATTTTGGCGACCGGCACTAGAGAGCAAGTTCAAGAGGCGATTGGTGAACAGCCCTTCACCGTTGATGACACATTCGCCGACCACATCATCGTTCCCGGCTTTATCGCCCAGCATGATCACCCAGTTTTGGGCGGCTTGAGCCTTTCGTCCGTCATTCTTTCGATAGAGGACTGGGACTTGCCACAGGGTTTATCGCGCGCCGTTGTGGACAAGGATGACTTTCTGGCACGGTTGTCCGAAGCTGTTGATGGTCAGCAAGACCCGGACACCCCTGTCATGACATGGGGATACCACGCTGCATTTTATGGTCCATTGACACGGTCGGACCTTGACCAGATCAGCAGCGAACGACCTATTTTTGTGTGGGCCCGCTCTTGCCACGAATTCATCCTGAATTCAGCTGCAATGGAGGCCGCGGGCGTTACCGAAGAGGTCATGGACGCTTGGTCCGACACAGAAAAGATGCAATCCAGCTTTGAGCATGGGCACTTCTGGGAACAGGGTTTGTTTGCAGTTCTGCCTTTGATTGCGCCATACGTGGCGACCCCTGAAAAGTTTCGCGCTGGTTTGGAGACCATGCGCGATTACATGCATGCGAAAGGCGTGACCTACGGCAACGAGCCCGGCGGCATTCTGGCACGCCCGGTTCAGGATGCGGTGAACGCTGTATTCTCCGCACCCTCAATGCCGTTTCGGTGGAGCTTCATTCCAGATGGAAAAAGCCTGATCGCCAAATATGACAATGCTGAAGATGTGATCGAACAGACAGAAGCACTTGTCGACTGGTATGGTGGCAAGACCAGTATGTCCAAAGGCAGCGTCAAGCTTTTTGCGGACGGTGCGATATATTCCCTTGCCATTCAACTGAGGGACGATCCGCTTGGCGATTACCATGGCGAGTGGATGATGGACCTGCCGGCCTTTGAACGCGCGTTTCAAACCTATTGGGACGCCGGCTACCAAGTTCATATTCACGTCAACGGTGACGCCGGGTTGGACCGTGTATTGAACGCCTTAGAGCGAAACTTACGCAGAAACCCGCGTTTCGATCATAGAACGGTGATCGTGCACTTTGCTGTGAGTGCGCCCGATCAGGTCGATCGTATCAAACGTCTGGGTGCGATTGTTTCTGCAAATCCCTACTACGTTACGGCACTTGCGGATCAATACAGTAAAACCGGTCTTGGTCCTGAACGCGCCAATGAGATGGTCCGTCTTGGAGATCTGGATCGAGCGGGCGTATCCTGGTCATTGCATTCCGATATGCCGATGGCGCCCGGTGATCCATTGTTCCTAATGTGGTGTGCGGTGAACCGCGTGACGAGTTCCGGTCGGGTAGCAGGACAGGATCAGACGGTCCCGGTCGAAGAGGCCTTGCGTGGAGTGACAATCAACGCCGCCTATTCTCATCGTCTTGAACGGGACCTTGGCAGTATCGAACCTGGCAAGCGTGCGAACTTCACTATTTTGGATGACAACCCATTGACGGTGGATCCCATGGCAATCAAGGACATTCAGGTTTGGGGAACAGTATTGGAAGGCGAAAAATTTCCTGTGGGCGACAAGCCAGAACAGGAAGATACACGTTTGCCTCTAAATGATCCGGACAGCCAAAGAGAGTTCGCAGTGAACACTCTCAATCACGCGCTTTCGGTTGTTCACGCCCATCTCTAGGCGCGTTCGCTTTAGGAGCAGAATGATCCGAAATCTCGCGCGCCTGATCCTGAGGCGGGAGCGCTCGGGATAGCCTGTTTCTGCAAACTTTTGATACCGGATATTGGCGCAATCGCCGTCGTAATCTTTATGCAAAAGTGAATGTCGACTTCGTCCGCGCCGCAAAAATTCACTGAATTTCCCCTACCCGCAGCACGGCGCCCCCAGTGACCGAAGCTGCAGGATCGACCGACGGCGGCTATGCGGACAATGCGGCCGGTCGAAGTTCGTGAGAAGGTTCCAAAACAAGATGTCTTTTCGATGAAACGTATTATGCGTTACGAAGAGACATGAACGGAGACCGCAAACTTTCCGCAGTACTCTCGGCCGATGTAGTAAACTACTCGGGCCAAATAAAGGCGGATGAGAACAGAACTCTCAGTGAACTCCGTGTCCTGCGTCGAAAGATATTCGATCCTTTGGTCAGTGATCATCGCGGCAATATCATAAAGAGGATGGGCGATGGATGGATCGTCGAGTTTAGTTCGGTCTCGGGCGCTGTGCGATGCGCCCTCGATCTTCAAAGCCAAGTGTCAGCCCAGTCTTCACTTAAACTGCGAGTGGGCGTGCATCTTGGAGATGTCGTATTCGACGAAGATGACATCTTCGGCGATGGGATCAACATAGCTGCGCGGCTACAAGAGGCTTCCGACGAAGCGGCTGTGTTGATTTCCGATGTCGTCCATCGCAGCCTTGATGAGAGGCTCGCCGAGCGATTTCACCGCGCTGGCGAACGGCATTTCAAAAATGCCCCGTCACCAGTCGAAGTATTCCAATGGTCGCCACCTGGCTCAGCTCCACCGCGAGTGACGCCCGCGAGTCATACGAAGTCATTGCTGATCGGCGTCCTACCTTTTGACAATCTTTCTTCCGACCCCGATCAGGAATTTTTTTCCGATGGCATTACCGAAGAGATAATTACCACCCTGTCAAAACTCCCGAACTTACTGGTCGTCGCGCGGAATTCCACTTTCGTCTACAAGGGGCGTTCCGTGGATGTGAAACAGGTCGGACTGGAACAAGGAGTCGATCTTGTTCTCGAGGGAAGTATCCGCCAAAGCGGTAGTCGTGTGCGAATTACCGCGCAGCTAATAGATGCGAAGTCCGGCATGCATATTTGGGCAGACCGGTTTGATCGCCTGATAGAAGACGTATTCGAGGTTCAGGATGAAATTGCTCTGAGAATTGCGACTGAACTTCAAGTCGAATTGCTGGCAGGCGAGATGGCCCGTTTCAGGGGTTCGGGGACCAAAAGTCTGGATGCCTGGACTGCTCAACTGCAAGCTGTGGAGGCTTCTCGCAGAATAACAAAGGAAGCACAGGCTGACGCTCGCCGGTTTGCTCAGCAGGCAATTTCTCTGGATCCTGGTTACTCTGCTCCATATTGCACTTTGGGGTTCATTTGTACTGTGGAAGCAAGGCATGGCTTTGTAGCAGACCGAAATGCGGCGCTGGCAGAGGCGCGCGACTGCGCTCGACGCGCTCTGAAAATAGACAGTTACAACCCAGAGGCTCATGCAATTGCGGGTTTCGCGGATGCAATCGATGGCAAGCTGAAACCGGCTATCGAGAAGTTCAACGAAGCGCTTCAGCTAAATCCAAATCACGCGGACGTCGCTGCAAGGTTGTCGATTACACTAGCGTTCGATGGACAGGCAAAAGAAGCTATCCGCGTGGCGCGGCAAGCCATTACTCTCAACCCTCATTATCCGGGCTGGTATGCTGGTGTTTTGGGTTTGGCCCTTCGGCTCGACGGTCAATACGAGGAAGCCAAGGAGGCATTCACCGAGTATAGTCAAAGGGTTGAAGGTTTTGGGCACCTCGACCTCGTTATCGTACATATGGAAACGGATAACGTTGAGGCCGCTCGCGATGAGGCGCGGAATGTGATGAAATACCGTCCTCAGTTTTCCATATCGGACTGGGCAGAAACTCAGCTTTTCTCTGACTTAGAACGATTGGAAAAAGACTGCGAGTCTCTGCGTTTGGCGGGCTTACCCGCATAAGCGCAACGTTGATTTTTAGAAACGAATTTTCTATTGGAAACTGATACCCGCAGTGTCCGCTTTGGTATCAATGCGTTCGTTTGTTGTAACTTGCTAGAACGTCTACTTTGCGGACAAAGCGGCCGCGTCTCATCCGTCCACCAAGGACAGCAAGCTACTCAAAGCTGACATCGCTTTCCGACGTTTCACAGAACTCGAAAGATTGACACTTCACATCCCTTGGATATTTGCGAGTCGCGCAGGATAGAGGGATAATAAAAATAGAAAGACGCTCCATGACGCCCACCGGTTTCGTCTTGACCAGATGTTGGTAGAGATTGAGCAGATACGACCGCTGGCAGAGTCATTGGGCTTGCCTCAAGTACCATGGCGTTTTGTGATGCGGTACAGGGAGTAACTGCTGCCATAAGGAAATTGCGACTTAATAATTGAATCTAAGACCGATCCCGGCGGCTTGGTCATAGGGTCGATCAGCACCAATCCCGATCAGCACATCTGCATAGAGGGCTACTCCGGGGCTGAGGTTCTTTCCGATCTGGAATTCTGCGGTCGCGGGCCAGGCGTCATTCTCCCAATCATAGGGCGCTTTGATATCCGCTTTGATCCAATACCCCTCACCAAATGGCTGAAGTGCAATTAGGCGCATCGCGGTTTGGTTGACATCGATCGGTCCATTGTAAGATGCGAAATGCTGGACCAGCGGGATCAGTGTCAGCCCACTTTTTGTGTTTGCAAAAGCGAAGCCTCCGAACGGAGCAATTTGATCAGACCCGATGCCTATGCCTTCATCGGGGTCGCCAAAATCAAGTATCCATTCCAAACCAAGCGCGGATTTTACAGCCCATGTGTCATTCAAGGGGTTTTGGGAAGGGAAGTAGATCAGCTTGAAGCTGGTCTTCTCGAACCCATTGAACCTCTGTCCCGTCACATTCGTTGAATTGTAATGTAGTTCGTATTTTAGCTTCAGATCGGGGCGCAGCATGTATGCACCATCGATGAACATGTCCTGACGGTCTGCCCCCCCTTCCAGATCGAAATACTGATAGCGAATGTCCGTGTTGTTAACCGCAGCCAGTGGATTTGACGCGTTTTCCTCAGCTTTGGTGGTAGAAGCCACTACGAGCATCGCCAAGGATAAGACTGCCAGATGAAAGGTGATGCGGGTCATAGTACACCTTGGAAAAATTCATGCGACCAGTCAGACGGCGGTGTATCGGCACCGCCGTCTCAAGTTCGTCATTGCCAGCTTGAAAAGACTTCTCGGGCCAATTCGCTTTCGGGCCTGAGGTTTTCAATTCCTTCATAAGGGACACCCTTGCCGAGCTGTTTGTGAGGGTGCTTCACGATGGTTTTCTGATGGCGCTTTACCATGTCTTGGAAAGACGCCCCGGACCACAGTGAATACCCGACAAGCGGATGTTCTTCACGGGGATCGCGATAGACATTGAAGACAGGGGCCGCCGCGCCTGGCTGACCGGGGGCTGGCAGATGCATCTTGAACTCTTGCTTCACCACCGAACGCAATACTGGCCCTTCGTACACATAGACGTAATCGCGGCGCGAATTGCCTTCTCCCTCGAGCAACAATGCCGTCTGATCGATGCCATCAATCACCCGGTCGCGTGGAATGTGGTCTGTCGCGCCTGCGATCCGGGCAAATGTAGAAAACAAATCCGAGACATGAACGATGTCACCTGCCGCACTGCCCGCTTCGATTGCACCGGGCCACCGGATGAACGCATCAGTTCTCACACCGCCTTCAAGGTGCTGTGTCTTTCCACCGCGATAGATCAGTTGGTTTAGGCCGGAAGTCCCCTCATAATGATACATCAAGCCATTGTCAGCCATGATCATGACGACGGTGTTATCCGCCTTGCCGGTTTCATCCAGCTTGGCCAAAACCTCGCCGATCCAACCGTCTAGAACCTGCAATTTGTCCGCATGGAAGCCGCCGTTGCGAGATACGGCCTGCTCAGGATAAGCAAAGTTCAGCGGATAGAGTGGCCAGTATTGCATAAAGAATGGCGCGTCCTGCGAAGCCAGCCGCTCCAGCTGCTCCAATGCTTGAAGCTGATAGCGCAAGTTCATTTCCTCGTATTTCGCTTGGGTCCATTCTTCGCCGGGCTCCATTTCGACTTCGCGAGCCAGACCACCCGCTTCACCTTCTACGCCGGTCACAAGGCCATAGGGTTTGAACCGCTCGTCCAATTGAAATTGGTTGGACTGCCCTGACCAATGGTAACCAAGCATATTGTTGGCGACCATCGCATCACGTGTCATCAAGCTCAGCTGAACCTGCTGATGCAAGGGAAAAGCCGCCCAGTCGAAGCCCTGATTGTGCGGATAGGCCTGTTCAATATCGCCTTGGTGCCATTTCCCGACGTGCGCGGTGTTGTACCCTACTTCCTTGAGGATTTCGGCGATGGTGACTTCCTCGGACGCAAGACCTTCGCCGACCAGGGCGACCTTGACCTCTTCCACGCCCGCGCGCACCGGATGTCGACCGGTCAACATCGCCGTTCGAGTCGGTGTGCAGGATGGCTCCGTGTACATTCGCATCAAAGACATGCCTTCTGTGGCAAAGTCATTGATGTTGGGCGTATCGAAACCGGTGACATAGTTCATCGTCCGGTTGCCCATTTGACCGAAACTCACATCGTCAATCAGAATGTAGAGAATGTTGGGTGGTTGTCCTCCATTCGCGCCACGGATCTCGGCAAGCTTAACTTCTATCTCCGCATCCTGAGCATCCCATTGCTCGCCAAACTGCGCGCGGAGAAACTCGAACTCGCCGTCGTGTATGATAGGCGCTTCTTGGGCAAAACCCGCGCCAGAAATCAGCACCATGGCTGTGGCATGTTTCAATATTGATCTCATCGGTTTCCCTTCCCCTATTTGAATTATATCTTCCCTGCACGCCGCAGCGATTCAGCAATTTCATCCCGAAGACCATCCAAAGACTCGCGGATGTCGCGGGCAATCGGGTACGACCGACTTCTCGGCTCAGTGTTCACGGAGAGGTACTCGTCACTGAGAAGCTGATAGTCTCGGCAGATTTCATCGAAAACGGTGTCCGCCCGCCTTAGGTCCGCAATCGCGGTCCGATGGTTGGGAAACAGGATATCAAGGGCGATGCCTTTCATTTCGGAGCTCGTTCAATGGATCAACTGGTTTAGGGGAGTGTTGGACGAATTCACTTTTAACAATAGGTGTATCGGGGCATAATACGGTGTAATCAGATGCGTAACTTACTGAAAATATGGGTTTAACCAAAGACACATCTTCTCCATTGAATGAGAGCGGGTCACCTGCTGCAAAAGATGTTCGGGCGGCACTTCAGCGGCTTATCAGGTCTTCGACTTTCACGGGCTCGCAGCGCTTGCAGGACTTTCTGGTGTATGTGGTTGAAGAGTCGCTAAATGGTCGGGCCGATGATATTCGTGCCAAGACCATCGCAATGGATGTTTATGGTGGGACCCTGTCAGAGATGTCGCGCCGTGAAAACGTGGTTCGGGTCGATGCTGGTCGCCTGCGCCGAAAGCTTGCTGAATATTACGCTGCCGACGGGCAGGACGAGAAAACGGTGTTTGAACTGCCAAAGGGTGGTTACGCACCTCGGATTTTGAGAAGCGGCTTCGAACCGGCACAGCCCGAATTCTCAGAGCTGGAAACCAGTGCGCGCGCATGGGCTCGGCCAGGTGTTGGGATTATCGGGATTATCATTTTAGGCTATGTTGCTGTTGCTTTTTGGATGAGCTCGACAAAGCAGGATCTTCCGACTGATTTATCCGTAGATGGCCTGAGCCGTGACGAGCGCAGCGCAATTTTTGGCGCATCCCCAATGCGTCTACAGGCTGTAAATCTAGCCAATACTGGTCGAGACCTGATCTTTCCGGCTTTGGAACCTGCGCGTCTTGAAGCGGCCCTGACCATATTCAAGGGGGCAATTGAAAACGACGACAGCTATTTCGGCGGCTATGCAGGTACTGCTCAGGTCGCTGCGACAATTGCTGTACTTACATCCGATACCGACTTGGCTCAGGACATGTTGAACTATGCCGATGCTCAAGCCAAACGGGCCATCGAGTTGGCTCCGGAAACGGGTTGGAGCCAGTCCGCAATGGCCTGGGTCAACTTTGCCAAGGGAAACTGGCCTGAGGCAATAGAATTTGCACAAAGAGCGCAACGTTTGGCACCACACGACGTACATGTGTTGGAGTTCGTGTCGCTGGTCCTGCTTTATTCTGGTTCATTCGAACAAGTCATAGCAATTAGCGAGGACGCACTCTCAAGAATTGAGCTAGAACGGGCTTATGTGTTTCAGAATGCGATGGGGTCAGCAAAATTCCATCTGAAGGACTATGAAGGTGCTGTGTCAGCCTTTGAACAAGTAACGGAGAAAGGCGGCCCTGTCGGACCTGTCTCCGTTGCTTACCTAATGGCGTCACATCAGATGTTGGGGAATAAGGCTCAAGCTCAGTCTCTATCAGAACAACTGTCACGCGAGTGGCCGGACAGTCGCGTGGATGCACTGTTTAAGAAACTTTTTGCAAATCCGAAATATGGGCAAGACCTCGGTGACGCCATGAGACAAGCCAATTGGATTCCACCAAATTAGGAGTGTGATTTCGCATTGCGACCGCTTGAGTTTCTATCAACGGCATTGAGACCGAATGCTCAGTAATTGCACCATGTCCGCTTCATTCGAATTCCTGCCATTCGAACATTACGCAGCGTTGGTCAAAATGGGCTTAAGGCAGACGTTCGCTCACCTACGCTCAATGACTGCATTGCGGACTCTTCGGTCATTCGCATGCAACACCAGTGTCTATCTTGACCCTCGGGAAATGTCTCAGGCCAGATTGTTCTTGTGCGCTTTGCCGTTCTTCATAATCACATCGAAATTGTCCGCAGAGGCCATGACCGTAAGGTCGGCAATCGGGTCTCCGTCCACGAGCAGAATATCTGCGTAGGCTCCGGGTTGGATGACACCGACTGGACCAGCCTGGTAGGGATTACGCGGGCCGGTCAAGTCCCAAAGCTGACCATTCAGACCTGTTGCCTGCCGCAAAATCTCGGCGTTGCTGAACCATGGCGTCCTGAGCTGCAATTCCTCCAACTGCGTTGCTTTCGTTTGCCTCGATCCGACAAAGTCTGTTCCGAGTGCAATCTTAGCGCCGGACTCTCGCGCTAATCGAAGCATGGCGTCGAGACCATCAAACGCCATCTTTTGGCGTTCTGCCTGGGCGGGCGTGAACCCTGCCGGAATGTCTGCTGCAAAAAAGCCAACCTGGGTTGAAAGCCAGACCCCTTTTTCCACGGCCAACTCCATCGACTCAGGCGTCATGAGGTTGCAGTGTTCAATACATTGGTAACCTGCCTCAATGGCGGCCCGAACCGATGTGTCCATGTATGCGTGCGAGGTCGCGTAAGTGTTCCAACGTTTGGCCTCCTCTACTGCCGCTTCGAGTTCTGCCGGCGAATACTCGTTGATATCCAATGGGTCGTAGAGGCCAGTCACGGCGCCGCCTGAAAAGACTTTGATGAAGTGCGCACCCTGCCGGAACTGCTCGCGTGCAGCCGCCAGAACTTCAGGTACCCCGTCTGCGAAAAGTGTGATCCCAAGTCGCTCCGCTTCTGTGAACGGCGGCCCGCCGAAGGCTCTCGGACGCACGGATCGCGGCCGAAGGTCGCCATGACCGGCGGTCATTGAAATCGCAGCGTTTGACGCCTGAATGCGCGGACCGGGGTGAAGGCCCTCGTCTATGGCGCGCGCCAAACCGAGAATGCCGCCACCAGTATCACGGACACTGGTAAAGCCACGCATCAGGGTGGCTTCACTTTCACTCAATGCCAATGCAGCAATGTAATCTGGACGTGCTGTCAGGAAGCCAGCAGGGTCCTGGTTCCACTGCAGGTGCACATGCATGTCGAGGAGCCCCGGCATCAAGGTCCGTCCATCTCCATCGATGCGCGGTACCTCTGGCGCGGCATCAACAGCGGGCGAGACATCCTTGATCAATTCCCCTTCGACAAGAACGTTCGTGAGTTCGGTCAACTCATCGGACATCCCGTCATAAACACGCACGTTCGTGAAGAGTGTGGCATCTGGGGCTTGAGCACGAACTCGCGCCGGGACCAGCGCCAGCGCAGCGGTCGATGCAAGACTGGACAAAAATACGCGTTTGGAGATCATAACTGAACCCTCAAGATGGCGAAGAAGTTATTGAAGGCTACCTCAGGCTCGCCTGTAAAACCATCTGGCAAACCTGATGAAGGGGGTGACGTAAGGTATAGATTTTTTAGGGTGTTAAACTGAAGGTAATCCTTCGCAGCAAGAACACCGCTTTGGGCTTACAAGCGGTTATTCGCTGCGCTTGCCGGGAGCGTCCGTTCTATAGGCAATCCTATTGTTAAGTGAATGCCAGGGAAGGACTGCTCTTTCTTTTTAGGATCGTTGCAGACCTATGTCTGTTCACGAAAGGCTCCACATACATCTTTGGCTTTTACCAGGCTGCGGCCCTCGCAAATCACGGTGCCGTCGGGGGTCGTACAGCTCGCCCAGAGATCCACCAGATGTTTTTCGGGGCGCAGTTTCGTAATCGAGACTTGCGCTGTCAGGACTGTGTCCAGTGGTGCTGCAGCATTAAACTTTAGATCTTGTTTTAGGTAGTTGGTGCCTGAACCTGGTAGCTCGACACCAAGTAGGTAAGAAAACAGAGCGGCGAGCAGCGGCTCGGGGACGCCTTCAGATTTGCCCCCACTCAGCGAAGTGAAGGCGCGTATGTCTTCTTCGGTGTACCGCCGAGCGATGTGAGCGGATTGTCCAACTTTCAACATCGGATTTCTGCCTTCCCGATCAAACATTCTGCGCCGTCGGCAACCCGAACGGCACGCATTATCAAGCGTCCTTGCGTCTCCTGTTTGATGGACAAATCCAGCGGCTCTCCGGCAAATGCCGGATTTGGAAACATGAGACTCTGTGAAGACGTGTTGAGGGATGGGTCGTTTTTCTTCAGCATGCCCCAGAGCTTGGCGTAGAGCAGCATGCCGTGAGACACCGTCCGACCGAATGTCGTGTCGGCGCAGAAATCCGGGTCCACATGGATCGCGTTGTCGTCACCGGACACGCGCGCAAAGGCATCAAAGTCATCTTGCGTCGGGGTCCAGCGTTGTTGGAGGTCAATCATGACCAAAAGCCTCGATCAGAGCGGGCTTGCGAATTTTGCCGGCCGCGGTGCGTGGGAAATCCGGGACAACTCTCACATATGCGGGAATTTTGTAGCCGGCCAAACGTTCGCGGCACCAAGAACGCAGGTTTTCGGCATCAAGCGTTTGTTTCGGTCGCAATAGAATGAACGCGGCGCCAACCTCTCCCCATCTATCGTCGGGCACACCGATCACAGCTGCCTCGAGAACGGCGGGATGGGAATACAAAACCTTCTCAACTTCAGCCGGATAGACGTTTTCGCCGCCTGAGATGTACATGTCCTTGATGCGGTCGACGATGTAGTAGTACCCGTCTGTGTCGCGACGCGCGATGTCTCCGGTTTTGAGCCACTTGTCTTCGGTGAAGGTATTTGCCGTAGCTTCTGGATTGGCAAAATAGCCCGGCGTCACACCGGGGCCTTTGATGTGCAATTCGCCAACTCCTTCCCTGCCATCGGGTACTCCGCTCAATCGTACTTGCGTCAGGCTTTGCGGTTTACCGACCGAACCGATCTTTTGCTCGGCATGGGCGGGATCCATCAGAAAAACAGTTGGGCCAGTTTCAGTCATGCCCATGCCATTCAGGACTTTCACACCGCGACCCGCAAAAAATCGGATCAACGGTTCCGAGAGGGGGGCACCGCCGCAACCGCAACGGATGTTGTGCCAATCAAGTTCGTCAATCCAGGGGGCAAGCGACAATGCCTGATAGACTGCGGGTACGGCGAAGAACTGGTTGATCTGACCGGACGCGATTAGGTCGCGTATCTCGTCCACATCGAACTTTGGAAAGATTGTCGATGAACCGCCGGATAGAAAAATGGGCAGTGTGTATAGGTTGATCCCCGCCGTGTGGAACAACGGCAAGAAACACGCGGAGCGGTCAGTCGATGCGATATCGATGGCTTGCCCGATGTTAATGGTGTTTGCCCATGCCATTCCTGCGGTTTGGATGACGGACTTGGGCAAGCCCGTCGTTCCAGACGTGAAGAGCAGATACCAAGGTCGATCAGAGGGGATCGAAGCCGCCAACTTGGGGCCACCTTGCTCGATCCATCCTGCAAGATCGTTTTCTATCGTCAGGAGCGGTGCCCCGACCCCTCTTGCCGTTTCGGCTGCAACCTTTTGGAACTCGGCGTCTGTGAGCAAAACCGAGACACCAACTTGCTCCAGAGTTTCGACAAGCTCCGGCGCGGGCTGACGCCAATTTAGGGGGCAGAGAATGATGCCTGTTTTTTGGCAGGCAAAAAGGGTGATGAAAAACTCGGCAGAGTTCTGGCACAGGATGGCCACTCGGTCGCCCTCGGAAAGGCCAAGGCCAGAGAGACCGGCCGCAACTGCATTGGCGGCATCATTTATCTGGCCAAAGCTCCAATTGCGCGACGACAAAGTGTCATGAAACGCAAGGGCATTGGGCGAAAGCTCCGCCCTTTTCGCGGCCATGTCAGGGATCTGGTCAAACATTTCTTTCATCCCTTGGCTGAAGGAATTCTTGCATCTTGGTCAGAGTTTCCGGTCGTCCAATCATGGCCCTGAAGGACTCGGTCTCGGCCTCGAGCCGTGTTTTGACGACCGCCCGGCGCTTGTCGTCCCAGAACAGGGACTTTGTTGCCAGCG
The DNA here is from genome assembly GCF_013032855.1 of Ruegeria arenilitoris. Taxonomy (GTDB): domain Bacteria; phylum Pseudomonadota; class Alphaproteobacteria; order Rhodobacterales; family Rhodobacteraceae; genus Ruegeria; species Ruegeria arenilitoris. The sequence continues at coordinate 19,196 of NZ_WQDA01000003.1, read as the reverse complement.
CCGTGCCGGTTTCGATCTGGGCAAGCAGCTTCGCGGTGCGCGTTTCGGGATCTTGATCAACAGCCTGAACAAGCCCAAGGCTTCTCAGCTGCTGTGAACCCTGCCGATGGTTGGCCATTATCCAGCCCCTTGCGTTTGCGCCGCCAATCAAGTCCGGCAAAAGGGCGGTCCATCCGCCATCCGGGGCAAAACCCACCACCCCGTAATAGGGCTGAACAAACGCGTCTGGCGATGCAACCACCAGATCAGAGGCAAACACCATTCCGGCTGACCCACCAGTTGCCGCACCGCGCACGGCCGAAGCTAAGACTACGGGCATCTCGACCATGCGCAATACCAGCGCCTGCAGTACGGGTACGACCTTTGCAGTATAGCTTTCGACCTGCCCAACCCGCGTTGCCTCGGCAAACCGACCTACATCACCACCGGTCGAAAAATTGCGCCCGCCTGAGATCAGTGCTTTTTTCACATCCGATTGCTCCAGCGCATCGAAAGCAAGGTGCAGTTCGTCGAGAATGCCGGGCTCCAGAGCATTTGAGCGAGGCGCTTGCAAACGGATCAGACAGCAGGGCTCGGAGTTTGGCAGGTCTTCTATGTGCCAGGCGACCAACTTGCTCATGGGGCCAAGCCGTTGCAGATCAACTTATGTGCCTCGGCGACAACGCGGTCGATGTCGACGTTGTCGTCCCAAAGCACGTAGCGCTCGCCCAAAGCCTTCGCAATCCCCATCAGGGCCCAGGCTCTGACCTCCGCGTCCCCTTGAGAAATCTCGCCCTTGAGTACGGCGTGCTCCAGTTGATCGGCGTAAGCCTTGCCAAACTCTGTGTAGTAGGTGCGGTAGGCTTCGGGATCAACGAACCGTGCCTCTTCGACAATGCGGTATTGCAACGGTCGGTCACGAACCACGCGCAAATAGGCCTCGAGCCCGGCACGCTCTGCTTCCAATCGGTTTGGCGCGCCGACGATCTGTTCGGTCGTTTGCGTTCTTGTGGCGCGGCCCATGTCCTCGACCAGCTCACGAAACAGTGCTTCCTTGCTGGAAAAGTAGATGTAGAACGTGCCAAGTGCCGTTTCCGCCGTACGTGTAATGTCGGCGATTGAAGCGGCTGCAAAACCCTTTTCACCGATCACCTGCTCAGCAGCTGCAAGGAGCTTTGCGCGGCGCTCAACCCCGCGTTTGGTTTTTGGTTGGGAAGCAGAGGATTTCGTCATTCCGTCAGTGTCCTCCTGCGCTCAGTCTTTGTGCTTTCCAATGTCCTGACAAACCGCCGGATGGCATCGCAAAAGGCGTCAGGCTCTTCGAGATGCGGAGAATGCCCGGAGTTCTGGAAAACCCGCACCTCGGCCATAGGTGAATGCCGTTCGATCCAATAGGCCACTTCCGGATCATAAAGCCTGCTATGCGCCCCCGCGCAAACCAAGTACGGAATATCGATCGCGGCGATGCTCTGCCGTGCATCCATTGCAATTAGATCGTCCCAAATCGGGCGCAGCGCTGTTGGGTCTTGCTTCAAAAGAAGCGCCCTCATCGCGTCCTTATTCGCCTCCTGGACACCGTTGGGCGCGTACATGTTGTGCAGAATGTTGTTGACCATGCTGCGCCATTGAAATTCGATCTTCGAGGACGTGGATAGAACAGCGTCAGTATTTTGGCCGCCTAGTCCAAACGCCCATTGATCGTCAGGCAGCAATCGCGGGCTCATGTCGATGGTAACCAGCCCGCTCAGGCTCTGGGTGCCTTCCTGCACGAGATACTGCCATGCAACGGCGGCCCCCATGGACCAGCCGACCAAAACAGGATGATCCAACTGATTGATGATTTCGCTCGCAACCTCGACACAGCCTGCAAGGCTGGGCTCATCCATTTCCCGGGAACCATGTCCGGGCAAATCTGGTGCATAACAGTCGAAACCCGGCCCGAGCTGTGTTTTGACCCCATCAAAAACCGCACCATTCATGGCCCAGCCGTGTAAAAAAACTAGCGGAACGCTCATGCGGTACGCTGCCCGCGCAGGCGACCGACGATGCCGGTTGGGAAGAAATAGACGCTGAGAATAAACAGGATGCCTAGCCACATCAGCCAACGATCGGGATCAACAAGCTCGGGGATCAGTGGCAAGCCTTCGGTGGCATGAGATGCCGCGCCCATGAGGTTTTGCAGATAGGTCTGCGCCAGTACGAAAAGCACCGCACCCAGCACCGCTCCATACATCGTGCCCATGCCGCCAATGACGACCATCAGCAGAATGTCGAGCATAATCTCAAAGCTTAGCGTTGTGTCGGGTCCAACATACCGTAGCCAAATTGCAAACAAGCTTCCGGCAAGCGCAGCGGTGGCCGCCGACAAGCAGGTTGCTGCGGTGCGATACCATACGACCCGGTAGCCGATTGCCTCGGCTCGAAAATCGTTCTCGCGTATGGCTTGCAGGACGCGACCAAAAGGAGAATTCACGATACGCAGAAGAAGCAGGAACAGCACCAGCGAGCTGAAGAAGATCAGGTAGTAGTTCAGGATTTTCCCCGTGAACTTGACCCCCATCACCTCGCCCATCCTGTTGGCAGAGGTCAGAACGCGCGGGATTTTATAGGTCAGCCCGTCTTCACCACCGGTGATGTCAGAAAACTGCGACACAAGAACTGCGACGGCAGATGCAACGGCAAGCGTAATCATCGCAAAGAATATCGCACGTACTCGGAGGCTGAACAGGCCAATCAGCAGCGCCAGAACGATTGCTGCCAACGCGCCCAGAACCGAGCCGACCAGAAGGGCATCAAACCCGCGCCCCATATGTGTGGACGCAAGCGCGACGCCATACGCGCCCATGCCAAAAAACATTGTATGGGCAAAACTCACGATCCCGGTGTAGCCAAGAAGCAGGTCATAGCCTGCCACCAGTACGATAAAGATGCAGATCCGAGCAGCGGTGTCCAAGGCGCGCACGCCTTCAAAAATGAACGGCGCACCGGCCAAGCATATCAGGATCAGCAGCAGCAGCGCCGTCAGAATGGGAGAACGGGGCGTGTCGCCAGATATCAGACGTACAATCATTTCACTTGGCCTTCACTACAGGCAGCATGCCTTGTGGCCGCCACATCAAGATTGCAGTCATCAGCGCGATGTTGGACACAAGCGCCAGTTTGGGTTCGAGGAATGCCACGTAGTTCTGCAAAAGCCCGACCAGGAGCGCGCCAATGAAAGCGCCCTCGACCGAGCCAAGACCACCGATAATTGCCACGATGAAAACAAGGACCATCATGCGTTCGCCCATGCCGGCAGTGATAACCTCTTGATAAAGGCCCCACATCACACCGCCCAAGCCAGCAAGCGCTGATCCGGCGATGAAAACGCCGACGAAAACCACGCGCAGTCGGTATCCCAACGCTTCGACCATCGGGCCGTTTTCGACGCCTGCCCGAACGATCAATCCGATCTTGGTACGGCGCAGGATCATGCGCATGGCAATGAACAGAACAGCTCCGATCCCCACGGCGAGAAGGCGATATTTTTCCATCGCGGCGCCTGCAAAGGTGATCGCGCCTTTCAGCATTTCGGGGCGGTTGATAAAGATCTCATCCGGGCCCCAGATCACATGGATCAACTGTTCGATCACGATCAGGCCGCCAACGGTAACAAGGATCTGCTTTAGGTGTGCGCCGTAGACGGGTTTGACGATCACCCGTTCGAACACCCAGCCCAACGCACCAGTCACAGTCATGGCAGCCACAACCGCAAGAAAAACTGCCGACATGTTGAGCAGCAGTGAGGTCGCTCCGGTCCAGTCGCCAAGCGCGATCAGGACCGAGATCCCGACGAAGGCCCCGACGGACACAAATGCACCGTGGCCAAAGTTGATGACATCCATCAGGCCAAACACCAGCGTAAGCCCGGATGCCATGATGAAAATCATCATCCCCATGGCGAGGCCCGACACGGTCAAAGTCAGCCAGGATGATGGAGCGCCGATCGCAAAGAACCCAAGCACCACGAGGATCGGGATCAATAGAAACGGCATCGCCTTGTCCAGACGCTCACCCAGCGACACGTCCGCGAAGGTTGGCCTGTGATCAGGAGCGGCGGTCATTCAGTGCGCCTCCATGCTTAGACCCATCAGGTTTTCCTGAAGGTCTTTATTGCTTGCAAGTTCCGCCATGGCCCCGGTCCAGATTACGCGCCCGTCATCCATGACAACCGCGCTGTCCCCGAGGGCTTTGGCGACTGAAAAATTCTGTTCCACCAGAAGGATCGAGCGGCCCTGTGCCTTTAGTTCGCGCAGAGCGTTGGCCATGGTCGCAATGATGGCTGGCGCCAGTCCCTTGGTGGGCTCATCGATCAGATACAGTTCGCGGTCTTCGGCCATAGCACGGGCAATGGAGAGCATCTGTTTTTGACCCCCCGACAGGTTTCCCGCTTCGCTGTTCCAGAAGTTGCCCAGTGCCGGAAACGCGCCCAACAGCCACTCCTTCCGTTTCAGGTCAAGCGGACCGGAGCTCGCACCCAAAACCATGTTTTCTTCGACCGTTAGATCGCTGAAGATACCCATGTCCTCGGGCACGAAGCCAATGCCGGCGCGGGCGCGGGCAGAGACCGGCAGGCGCTTCAGGTCTTGGCCGTCATAGAGTATCTCGCCCGACTTTGCGGTCCATTGCCCCATGATAGTCTTCAGCGTCGTGGTCTTGCCTACGCCGTTGCGGCCGAGAAGCATTGTCACCTCGCCACGGGGCACCTCAAAGTCGACACCTTGCAGAATGTGGTATTGCGCGATGTCGGTATAGACACCTTTCAGCGTCAGGATTGGGTCAGACATGATCCATTTCCTTACCCATGTAAGCCTCTTGCACTACGGCCGAGGCCATGACTTCGGCTGGTGGACCGTCAGCGGCCAACGCGCCATTGTGCAAAACGATAATGCGGTCAGCCAGAGTTCGGATCACGTCGAGCTTGTGTTCGACAAGCAGCACTGTTCTGCTGGTATCGGCCTTGATCTCTGCAATCAGGTCCAGGATCACCGGAGCCTCATCCACGCTCATGCCTGCTGTTGGTTCGTCGAACATGTATACCAGCGGGTCGAGGCCAATAAGCATGGCCACCTCCAGCTTTCTCTGATCGCCATGCGACAGTTCGGACACCAGTTGGTTTTTCTGCGTATCGAGGCGAACCCGCTCCAGAATGCCGCTGGCTTCCGCAGTCAGTTCGGTGTGGCTGTCTGCCATCGAGAATAGCCCAAAGCCTTTGTGTTTACGCGACTGGATCACCAGTCGAAGGTTTTCAAGAACGGAAAGGTCGGGGAACAGGTTGGTCAACTGAAACGCACGTCCCAGGCCTCGACGGCAGCGTTCGGCGACACCGAGGCGGGTGATGTCCTGACCATTCAAGGTCACTGTTCCCGCGGTCGCCGCAATCTGACCTGAGATCAGGTTAAAGTAGGTCGTCTTCCCTGCGCCGTTGGGTCCGACAATTGCCGTCAGCTCTCCGGCTGGAAATCGGCAGGTCACCGTATCGACGGCCACATGCCCACCAAACCGCACAGTGAGTGCGTCAGTTTCCAAAAGTATCTGGGTCATTGGATGAAGTCCTAATGTCCCCGGGGCGGCAAAAGACAAACCGCCCCGGCTTCATGCGACAAACTGAGGCCGCAGCTTATTGATTGCGAACGGGAATTTCCATCTCGTCCATGCCGATCTCACGGACCAGCACCGGCACACCATAGTCCTTGCCGTCCTGAATTTCGGTGCGGAAATGGTACATGGTCTGCATTGCCTGATGATCTTCTGGGCGGAACATCATCGTGCCTTTGGGAGTTTCCCAAGTTAGCCCCTTCATCGCAGCAATCAACGCTTCGGTGTCTTCAGCGCCTCCAGCCTTTTTGATCGCTTCAACAATGGCGATTCCTGCCGCCATGCCGCCGGCTGTAAAGAAATCCGGCGGGCTGTCGAAACGCTCAAAATGCGTTTTCACAAGCCAGTCGTTCACCGGGTTCTTGGGGATCTCATAGTAGTAGTAGGTGGCGCCTTCCATTCCAGGCAGCTCTTTGTACGCCTTAAGAGCCGCTAGGATGTTTCCGCCTGTGGCGATCTCGACCCCAAACCGGCCAGGCTCCATCGCGTTGATCTTGCTCATCGGATTGCCGCCACCGGCCCAGATGATGAACAACTTCTTTTCGCCTTCGATATCAGCCATCGCATTGAAAATGCGTTCTGCGGCTGCGGTGAAATCCGTTGTGTCGGTCGGCACATATTCCTCATGTGCCAGTGTCGCACCTGTTCCTTCCAAAGCTTCCTTGAAAGCCGCCACGCCGTCGCGACCAAACGCGTAGTCCTGCGCCAGAGTTGCAACCGTGACGTTCTCACCGCCCAGAGCAACAGCGTTCGCAATCGCATCCTGAGAGGAGTTGCGGCCAGTACGGAAGATATATGGGTTCCAGTTTTCACCAGTGATCGAGTCCGCCACCGCGGGCTCTACGATCAATACACGCTCGTATTCCTCGGCAACGGGCAGCATCGCCAAAGCAACACCAGAACTGACCGGGCCAACCGCGATATGGGCGTCATCGTCGCCGTAAGCCTCTTCCAGTTGCGCACGGCCAATGTCCGGCTTCAACTGTGTGTCTTTCTCGATGATGACGATCTTCTCCCCATTGATCTCCATCGTGCCATCCGTGGCGTATTCCAACCCCAGCTTCAGACCATTGTGGGACTGGGCTGCATAGGCCTCAAAAGGTCCAGTTTTGCCGTAGACATGGGCAACTCTTATTTCCGCAATCGCCGTAGACGAAATCAACGCGCCGACAGCGGTTAGTGCGAGCATGCGCAACATAAAGGCTCCTCCCGTTTTCCTCCGTCGAAAATGAAACATGAATCATAATTCATGTCAAAGATAATTGTTCTGAGAGGCGGCCAACAAGTTGCATGGAACTCGTTAGGCCCGCTTCGGTATGTAACAAGAAACCCCATGGTTAGCGATCTTTCCTGGTTGAAGTGATTGTAGACGGAGGAATGGACGGAGGCGAATTTCTGTAGACTTCGCATGCGCCTGAAACGCTGCATCGCGCGTTCGCGTCGTCGAAACGGCAGGTGTGAATTCTCGGCGCGGTTGTTGAGCCACCTGCCCGTCTATTGTTTTTCGAACGCGCCTATTTCTCTGAGCGCAGCCTTGTAGGAAGCGAAGCGATCTGTGACGACCTCCTTGGCGCAACCGTGCCGTTTCATCAATTTCCTGAGGAATTTTAGTGCTGCAGCCTTGTTTCGGCGCTGGGTGACAACTGCTTCCAGCACTTCACCTTCGTGATCTACTGCACGCCACAGATAATGTCGCTTGCCATTCACCTTTACGAAAACCTCGTCCACGTGCCACTTCCATTTCGAGAACGCGCGCAGCTGCTGCACACGCTTCCGTCGGATCTCAGCTGCAAACACTGGACCAAACCTGTTCCACCAATATCGGACGGTTTCGTGGCTCACGTCGATGCCTCGCTCGTGCAACAGATCTTCGACATTTCGAAGCGAGAGCGGGAAACGGATGTACAGCATCACCGCAAGGCGGATGACCTCGGGACTGGTTTTGAAGTACTTGAAAGAGGCAGGTTTGGTCATGGGCAAAAGCTACGCAACCGTCCTGCCTGCCTCAAGACAAGTTCTTCTGACAAGACCCTTCGTAGAAGTGCGGCAGTATAGATTGTTGGCCTATTTGAAGTAAATTTAGGTGTGGAGAATTGTCGGGCTACGTCGGCCAACGTAATCGCCAGGGAATAAGGCAATACGAAATCCAATTATCCAGATGACAATTGAGGAACTTTTGGTCGATTAATCTCATTGTCCGAGCAAAACCCACCAAGTGAGCTTCAGCGCTGCTTTCGTTTAACCGAAATAATGCATCCAGAGTGTTTTGGATGCCGTGCAGGGACATCTCGTGCCATAGCGTCCACGTTTCCGAGGTGCCGCAACGCTCCGTTGTTCAGCAACACACCGCGCCCTGCATCGTAACGGCGCTGTCCAAATCCGCTGGCAACGCATTCCCAGTTTTCCTTGGTCGCTGCGTTGCGGAACCTGGGTAAGTCGTGCGGGTCATGCCGTCCAGGTGTTGCTGCGACATGATCGTGTTTCTTTGAATTGCTTTGGTGGGTCAAATGGTGGGTCACTTGTGTTGTGCCAGTTGGCTGGACAGTACCGGTTGTCGGCCTTGGCTTTGGGCGCATAACTGTCACGACGCCTTGTGGTTTCGGATGTCCTGGGACGGCCACATGAGTTGCCGTAGGTTTTGGTGTCAACTGTGGAACTTGACCAGGAACTGCTGTGGGAACCTGATTGGGAGTCGCGGTTGGGACGAGCGGTGGCACAGCAGTTTGACCGTTAGGTTGAGGCGGAACCTGGCCAGGAACAGCGACTGGTATTTGGTTGGGTGTTGCTGTTGGCACCAGGGGCGGCACATTGGGTTGAGGCGGAACCTGGCCTGGGACAGCTATCGGAACTTGATTGGGAGTCGCAGTCGGAACTTGCGGCGGCACGGCAGTCGGTCCGGTAGCTAACGGCGGAACCTGATTGGGAACGGCTGTCGGAACCCGGTTTGGCGTCGGGTTTGGCACCAATGGAGGAGCTAGGGTCGGCGCTACGACGGGTGTTGGAACTTGACCGGGCACAGCTATCGGAGTTGCGATAGGAACCCGACCGGGAATTGCGTTCGGGACCGCGCCCGGTGCAAGGACCGGCACTGTAACGGACGTCGGCGTTTGCGGCGTTCCTCGAGGTGGCAACTGATTTGCCACCGGCTGCGTTGGGCCGGTAATTTGATTGCCTGGCCCTTGCCCACCGGTCTGCCCGCATCCTTGGCTCGACTGGTGTGGGTTCCCTACACCTCGACACCACCCGTAGTGATTTCCGCGGGCAAAGACCTGAGTAGCGGCCAGTCCAGCAATCAAACAAGCTGCGGAAAGTAAAGCAATGCGGTTCCGTTTCATAACATCCTCACCAACTTGTTGTCAGAGCAAGATACGCGCCAGGATCGCCAGAGTCGGTCAAAGGACCGTCCCTCAAAGGAACACCGACATATCCGGACAAGAATAGGTTTTGCTTAAACTCAATGTCCAAACCCAGACCTGTCGATGCCAGTGTAGCACTTTCAACTTCAAAACTCGCAGGGTCATTGTTCGAGATGTACCCCACGTCGAAAAAAGCAAAGGGTGTTAAGCGATGTATGCTCTGGGACCTAGGGAAGTAGGAATGAGACACTTCGAAAATCGCGGAGATCCCGGAATCACCATCTACCTCGTCAAAACGATATCCGCGCAAAGCATAACGATCACCAAGGAAGTACTCCTCTACCGAGGGCAGCCGGTCGGTTGTGAACTGGCCCCAGATCTCAGTGCGCCAAGCTGTGTTGGGCGACAAGCTCGTTAGCGGGCTTTCGTATCCAATGCCGCCCCGTAGATGCCAGAACGAGGAGTCGCCGTCGTCAAAATTCGCGTCCGTCGTATTATTGTTGCCAAACGATAAAGTTAACCCAGCCTCCAGAGTTTGCCCTTTTGGATAGTTTTGCCCATAGAGATACGTTAGGCCGACGACACCTGCGTCACTGGATAATGGCACGCCGCCACTGACTGAGTCCGCCTCGGAAAGGCGATAATCCAGCAGAAGATATCCATAACGGGCCACATCGCGGATCACGGGGTAGCCCAACGCGACGGTGAAGTTCTCGCCATCAACATCTGTTCTTGCAAACTCCCCCGAGAGGTCACGTTTTGCATTTATGTTTCCGTAGAAAACCTCACCGTATAGACCATCGCTGTTTAGCGGCGTGCGATAGGTAACAGCGCCCCACAAAGAGTGTTCGTCGTCTTTGTCCCAATTGTAGTTGCCAGACCCCTCAAATCGCAGCAAATCCCCGACAGTCAGCGTCGAATAAAACTCTTGCACGACATAGAAGCTGAGCGCTTCTCCCAGCTCACGCGGAGGGTTGTCGAGTGTCGCACTACCGGCTTGTTTTCGCAGTGGCTCTCCCAATACTCTCAGCCGAGCACCAGCCTGATCTGGGTAATCAAGTTCGGTCGACACGTCCAAGTCGGGTATGTCCTCGGCGAGCATAACTGCCCGCTCAAATTGTTTGAGAGTTATCGGGTATGCGGTGGTGAGTGGGCGAAAGATCTTTTCCAAGGTTTGGAACGTGCGCGTATCTACCCCTTCAATTTCGATGGTTTGAATGCGTCCTTCATCCACAACTATGCTCTGCCCATCGGGTCCAGGCCAGGCCTCAGCCAAGAAGTAACCGTCTTCTCGGTAGATCTGCGTAATCGTTGATGCGACATCCGCCGCTGTGATGCGCCCCGACCGGTCAAAGGCCAACTGACCGGCAAACGTTAACAGCTCATCGGTATCATACACCGTTACGCCACTGACAGAGTGCTGGGATGCGATGTCCCAAGTTTGGGCCATGCTGTATTTTGGGACTGATACAATAGCCAAAAAAGTGCAAATGATCGCAATTACAACCGAGTTGGTTACGGGCATTTTCTACAACCTTAGCATGATTGAGCATGTTAAAACCCAATCCTATTACGAGGTTTGAATGTCTGAGCTTACCGGTACTCAAATTTGATCACGACTGGTGCTTTCGAGATACACAGCGACCAGATTACAGTGCGCCTTCGTCGCCTAGGAACTCGATACCAGCTGTCGCGCCATCACTGTAAGCAATGCAATTCCAAGGAGCACGGTCCTCACCAACACCGACAGTGACTTGTGTTCCAGCTTCGCTAAACGCGGATGAGAGCACAACGACTTGCGAATTGTTCGTTGTTTTGGCTACATCTCGCAAACACGCCTGCTGAGCGGGTGTGAGTTCGGCGGACGCGCTAGACGTACTCGTTTCGTCACATGCCGCAAGCAATGCAAACAAAGTTGTGCCTGCAATCATCACTGTCTTTTTGGTCATTTTCTTCTCCATCAGGGTCCATCGAATCTAGTGAAATTGGATGCTCCTTTTTGAAGCGTCCGCTTCTACTCAGCCAATTGAGCACAGCTCGATCCGGTGCTTACCTATCTCAAAGATTTGTCGCCAACGGATTGGTCGGGGGAACGATATCGAGTTGATTGCCGGGGCCGACAACAACGGAGGTAAAATATAGTTGTGTCGAATTCGCATGTTTGAATCTAATTTTTAATAAATCAATATTTTTTTCGCGCGTAAATTTCTCTACGCTCTCGTACGATAGGCCTCTGCGTTCAAACAAAAAAGTAACTGGGAGCTAAGAGTGTGTTCCCCTGAGCGGCGAAGCGATTTGAGGCCGCACAAAAACAATGAAGGGATTGAAAGATGGGATTTGGTGAAGCCGTTAAGACGTGTTTCTCGAAATACTTCCAGTTCTCCGGTCGGGCTATACGCTCAGAATACTGGTGGTTCTTCTTGTTTGTGGTTCTCGTGAGTGCCGCTTTAGCTGTGCTGGATACGATCATATTCGGGACCAACCCCGAAACAGGCCAGGGATCTCGGGTCCTGTCCTCTGTTTTCCAACTGGCTGTTCTCATACCTATGCTGGCCGCCGGTTGGCGAAGGCTGCATGATACAGGACGACCTGGCTGGTATTTGCTGCTGCCGATGGCGCTCAGCATTACAACGCTCTTTGTTATGCTGGGTGGGGTGGCGTTCTTTTCGGTATTGGAGCAAGGGACGGAAAACCCCGATGCATTGCGAGGACCTGCGGCCGTCCTGGGCGTGACCGGTATTGTTGTTGTCTCAATTCTTCAATTGGTTCTGTCCATCCTGATGATCTGGTGGCTGACGCGACCTTCCCAAGAAGGCGCAAACGAATACGGCGCACCTGTTTCCTAACCTGGTTGCCTGGGTAACGGGCCGGCAACTCTGGCTGAATGACAGCACGAACCACAACATCATGGAGAGAGATGATGAGTTTCAAAACGATTTACTTTGGAACGATGATGATGGCAGGAGCGACCACAGCATCAGCGGAGTGGTCGTTCAACTCCGGGCCTAACCCCAATGCTTTTATTCAGACCGGAAACATGACGCTGGAACTTCAGTGTAATCGTATCCGCTTTGCTCCGGCTGGATATGAGGATAGCCAGGACATCGTGGAAAAGCAGGGGCTCTCCATTCGTTTCTTGAAGAACGGCACCACCGAAGTTGGAGCATTTCAGGTCGGCGCAGAAAACGCTGCCGTGCAGATCGTCGACAACTATCCCGTCGAGGTCAGTTTCAATAGTCAAGAGGACTATGGTTTTGTACTGGACCAGCTTGCGGCCAATGCATCGGTTAATCTGTCGATGATTGATCAAGATGTCAGCTACGGAATCTTTGACTTGAAGGGTTCCAGCGCAGCAATTCGGTCCCTTCGTTCCGCCTGCGACTCAGATGCTAGCCAAGGGACCTCCTACGAAGCACCCGAAGGCATCGTCTATTGTGGTGGCGGAGCGAAAAAACGCCAAATCGAATATGTAATTCTGGACAATCCAGAGGGGGAGTGGGACGCGAGAGTAACGGTCAACGGCGAGTCGATCAGAGCCATGACGGCCTACAGTTACTTCGGAAACTATGAGCCGCCCGCCGGATTTGTCGTCGCCCTGCTTGGGGAAGACAGGTCCGAGTTTCTGATTTTTAGCGAAGGCTCGGTAAACTGGCTGGAATACGGGGACTACAGATATGATCAGTGCAATTGATGCCACCTTCCAAACAGCTTCCCAAATAGTGCGTCAATTGAAAGGTTTAGTTTCCAGGTTTGTGCTGGTCTCTGGTCTAGTATGGAACTCACCAGCTGTCGCGGCTGATGTATCGCAACTTCCGCCCGGTTTGCAGGCGAAGGTTGATCTGGCGGCACAGGCCTGCGCGGAGTTCAACGACGGTCAGTTTGACTTAGACTGGGGTGCGGTTGAGAGGGTCGATCTCGACGGAGATCTACGACGCGACTGGGTTCTGAATGAGTCTGGTTTCGCGTGTTCAAGCGCCGCATCTCTTTATTGCGGAACTGGCGGATGCATGTCGCATTTTTGGGTTGGTGAAGAGGTGCAATCCTTGCTCAATCAAGGCTGGACAGTCGTTGATTTTGGGCGCCAACGCGTTGTTGTGGCAGGTATTCATGGATCCGATTGCGACGGAATAAACCCAACGCCTTGCGTTACGGCCAGTGTTTGGGACGCGGACGCTAAAACGTGGCGCTCGTCTGCTGGTGATTGGGAGTAAACTGCAATTGGGCACCGTATAGAAGCCTGAGAGACTGTTTGTTCGATGGGTTCTCTGTAGCATGCAAACTTTGGGCGAAGTTTCAGCATATTAATTTATAAAATCAATCTTATACATGTAGAAGTTTAAACGCACCTACACCCAGTCTCGGAAATTGCAAAATCTTTTTACGAATGTCCGCTTCGGGCTCAAGGCAGACGTTCGCTCACCTACGCTCAATGACTGAATTGCGGACAACGCTGCCATCCGCATTTTTTTCCAAAGGACCGCGGACAGCCCAAAACGGACATTCGCAATTAGACTTTGCAATTCCCGAGAAGCGTAGCAGATCAACCATTTGCTCGCGCCGCGAGTGCTTGCGCAGCATCAGTTCACAGGAGCGGCACGAATGTCGATGCGTTGCTGCTGATGACGTCAGGCCAGTCATTCATAGCCACGAGGAAACCTTGATCACGTACCGCTCTGTCGCCGCACTCAGGCTCGACAAGAGAGACGCGGACTTAAGCTGCCATTCGCTGCTGCTCCGCCCCCAAATCCCTACAACAACAGATTAATGCCAAGTAACTTCTTTCGGCGGTTCACCAGGCTACTTGGTCACGTGCTTGTTTCACAAACACCTGCCTTAGCAGTACTAGCGTTGCGACGAGGGAAACTTCCTTGACTCTATTCTGGCAAAGGACCACAAACGTGCATTGGTGAAAATTACTCGTCGTCGCGATGCTGCCGGCTTCGATGATCCAATGGCCTTCAGACTAACTGTAGCATGTGCCCCAGCATAGGAACGGGTCGCGCTGGGGTCTTCGCGTTGAGCTCGTTCCTCGCAAGCATTCGCAACTGTCACCTGACATGCTCCAGTTATCGCGTTACCCATCAATGAAGGCGCCGTATGAACAGAACATGGCTTATAAATCGCGTGCCCGATGCCGGATAGATCAGGTCTCAGGCTCCGTTTCAATCAGTCACTCATCGTGTTTTTGCGCCGCGTTCTTTGTTTGATCCCGACACTCTTGGTGTTGCTCTCCGGAACGCAGCTTCCCGCCCAAGTCGCAGGCAATGCTGATGGATCGGTCTGTGACGAAGGCTTCGAAAACAAGAACGGATCGTGTCAAAGAGCAAACGCACCTGAAAATGCGCATTTGACCGGCAGTTCCTATGGTCCAGGTTGGGTATGCAACCATGGATTCAAGCGTGTTGGAGATTTTTGTGAGGAAATAGAAGTTCCTAAAAACGCATATCTTGCATCGACCGGAGATCGATGGGAGTGCAATCGGCTCTTCCGACAAGTCGGTGAAAGATGCGAAGAATTGATAGCGCCTCAAAATGGGTACGTCGGAACCCGGTTTGGCGCACAGGAAATACACTGCAACTGGGGATTTCGTAAGGAAAGCCAAACATGTGTTGCAATAGAAGTTCCAAAAAACGGTCGTCTGAGCGACAAAAGAAGCTCGGATGGGTGGGTATGCCTCAGAGGGTACAGGGCAGCGGAGAGCGGCTGTGAGCCAGTGGCAATTCCACAGGATGCATATCTCGCCCCTGAGACTTTTTCCGGATGGAAATGCGAACGTGGTTTTCGCGCAAACCGGAACAGGTGCGATAAGATTCAAGTTCCTTCCAACGCTCATTTGAACCGAAGAGGTGACGGTTGGGAATGTAATCGTCCATTCACAAGACAGAACGATACGTGCACGGAAAATGTGCCATAACAATGCGTTGGTGGAAACCTATGCCGCATGAGAAATCAGGAAGGACAAAGCCGTGAACAATGACTCGATTGATGAAAACCTGGGCAAGAGCATCAAGGCTGAAAAGGCGCGTCGCCGGTCCAATGGGATAAAGATATCTATTGCATCGGCGGTGTTTGTCGCAGCGATAGTTGTAGTGGTGTTTCTCTGATGCGCAAAAATACCCCTCAAATTACCCTTTCCGGTTCAAAGATGTCAGCTCGAGGTCTGGAACAACGAGCATTTCAGGACCGCAGTGTTCGTAAGTCGCGGAACGCTGACGTATCAGGAGTGATTGAGGAAGAGTTTGGAAAGTACTTGATCAAGGCCGGCGTTCTGAGCGGCGATAGTGTTGCACGGGCATTTCCCAAACCGCCGGCCAAAACGCAGACAATGATTGCCGATGCAGTTGGAGAAACACCAGCATTGGCTATAGAAGCCTTGAAAGAAATTCTCGCAGAACGAGACAGGAAGCGTAGCGGTCAACGCCGTTTGGAGGGAAACTCCGGAACCCTCGTTCCCAGTGAAAGAGAATATGCCGAGGCATTGCGCCAGATCAGGCTCACCCCTGCGCAGGTCAGGTTGCTGAAAGCACTTACAATCGCGGGCAAGGACGGTCTGACCATTGGTAACTTGTCTCAGGCGGCCGGTTACAAATCGCGCGAAGCCTCTATCAAGGTCTTCAAGAAAATCGGGCTATTGATTGCGGAATATCTGGAGCTGGATCTTCCCGAAGCCGGATCGGCACAGAATGATGGAGCCGCACAGGTTCTGGCATTTTCTCACATCGAAAGTGACGACGAGCCCGCAACTTGGATTATGCATCAGGAACTGCGCGACGCTGTTCGTTCGGTTCTATGACGCACGTTCCAGCCCCCGCTTTTGAAGTGAGCTCTAAATCGGAACACATGCACGAAAGGTTGGTCACGTAGCTTATGTTGGAGAAACGACCATATCCGCTCGACCTGATTTATGTACCTGTTAAACGGGCAAAAACGCTTGATCAACAAAAAGTTCTGACGCTGGCCGAAGATATCCTGAAGAACGGCCAGAGGACCCCGATCCAGATACGCGCGGACAACAAGAGGTTCGTGCTGATCGAAGGCCTTCACCGACTGGAGGCCATTCGCGCCCTAGGCGGTGACACTGTGGAGGCATATCTGGTGCGCGCCAGACTACACTGAGTAGTTATTGGCGTTCGACAAAGCCTCGGAAAATGTCAGCAGGCGCTGGCTTTTTTCGTCCCAAAGATGCAATCGTGCACAGTGAAGGCTCTCATATAGAGTAATACGTTGGCAATTTTCCAACTCGGAATGGTCCCGCAAAACTTCGTTTAGCCGATAAAACGGTATGCGGCTGGCAAGGTGGTGAACATGGTGAACGCCAATATTTGCAGAGAACCAAAGCAGGATGCCTGGTAAGGCATAATGAGAACTTCCATGGAATGCGGCGTCCTGAAGGTTCCACTCTTCTTCCCGTTCCCATGTCGTGTGTTCAAACTGGTGTTGAATATAGAAAAGCCAAATACCAATCGAGGCGGCGACGATCATGGTTGGCAGGAATACATAAACCAGCACATCCAGGCCTCCGGTCCAAAAAATCAGGGCCAGGACCACCGCAATCGCGGCGTTTGTTCCCATTGCGCTTGCCCAATACAGCCAGCCTGACCGCATGAAACCAAAGGGTAAGCGATTTTGCAGAAAGAACGTGTAGACAGGCACGATACAGAACAGGAAGAAGGGGTTCCGGATTAACCTGTAAGCGGCACGACCGGCCCGCTTGCGCTTCAGGTATTCCTCTACAGTCAACGTAGGGATATCGCCCATCCCGCGCCGATCGAGGTTGCCGGTTGAGGCGTGGTGAATCGCGTGGCTTTGCCGCCAGACGTCATAAGGTGTGAGGGCGAGAACACCCAAGACCCGGCCTGTCCAATTGCAAACGGTACGGTTTTTAAAAAATGATCCGTGACCACAATCATGCATGATGATGAAGAGACGCACCAGAAATGCAGCGTTAAGGATTGCCAGTGGAATAGCGACCCAGACACCAAGGGAAAGCGCAAACCACGCTGCGCCCCATAGTGCGAAAAAAGGGATAACAGTAATTGTCAGTTCAAAAACACTACGCTTGTTATCGGGTACGCGGTATTGAACGAGCGCCCGGGTCAATTCCTGCTTTTGCAACTGACTTTTTCTCCAACGGCTCTTGGGAACCCTCTGAACAAACGGGCACCCCAGAAGGATGCCCGTAGCAGGCTATGCGAGTGCCAGGTTGGAAGCGCTTTCGCGTCCGTCACGGCCAGCTTCGACGTCGAAGGTAACCTTCTGGCCGTCCTTCAATTCGCTAATGCCGGAACGCTCAAGTGCGGAAATATGCACGAACACGTCGCGCTTCCCATCTTCAGGCTCGATAAAGCCAAAACCTTTGGTTGAGTTGAACCATTTTACTGTGCCATTTGCCATGGTGGAAGTCTCCTAATGCTTGTCGCCCGCATCATTGCAGCGACTCGGCGTGGTCGGTCTGAATCGAGGGACTGAACGCCGAATTGAGGAGACAGCAGGTCGAAAAAGAAAAACGTAAGCCACGTATATATGGACTTTGGATACGCACGATACAAGCCCTGATGCATTGGCTAACAACAGAGGCTTTGAGACTGCCGGGCTCGAAACTGTTCAAACGAACCGAACCACCTCTGACCGCCGATGCCGTCGAATGGGAAACCCTGAAATGGGTCGACTGGTTCAACAACCGCCGCCTGCTGCAGACCATCGGAAACATCCCGCCAGCAGAAGCCGAGGAGAAGTTCTATGAACAGCGTAACGAGTTCGATAAAGTCGCCTGAAACGGAGTAATCAGCCTCCGGAAAACCCGGGGCGGTTCAAGTGTCTATCTTGACCCTCGGCAAATCTCTCAGGCCAGATTGTTCTTGTGCGCTTTGCCGTTCTTCATAATCACATCGAAATTGTCCGCAGAGGCCATGACCGTAAGGTCGGCAATCGGGTCTCCGTCCACGAGCAGAATATCTGCGTAGGCTCCGGGTTGGATGACACCGACTGGACCAGCCTGGTAGGGATTACGCGGGCCGGTCAAGTCCCAAAGCTGACCATTCAGACCTGTTGCCTGCCGCAAAATCTCGGCGTTGCTGAACCATGGCGTCCTGAGCTGCAATTCCTCCAACTGCGTTGCTTTCGTTTGCCTCGATCCGACAAAGTCTGTTCCGAGTGCAATCTTAGCGCCGGACTCTCGCGCTAATCGAAGCATGGCGTCGAGACCATCAAACGCCATCTTTTGGCGTTCTGCCTGGGCGGGCGTGAACCCTGCCGGAATGTCTGCTGCAAAAAAGCCAACCTGGGTTGAAAGCCAGACCCCTTTTTCCACGGCCAACTCCATCGACTCAGGCGTCATGAGGTTGCAGTGTTCAATACATTGGTAACCTGCCTCAATAGCGGCCCGAACCGATGTGTCCATGTATGCGTGCGAGGTCGCGTAAGTGTTCCAACGTTTGGCCTCCTCTACTGCCGCTTCGAGTTCTGCCGGCGAATACTCGTTGATATCCAATGGGTCGTAGAGGCCAGTCACGGCGCCGCCTGAAAAGACTTTGATGAAGTGCGCACCCTGCCGGAACTGCTCGCGTGCAGCCGCCAGAACTTCAGGTACCCCGTCTGCGAAAAGTGTGATCCCAAGTCGCTCCGCTTCTGTGAACGGCGGCCCGCCGAAGGCTCTCGGACGCACGGATCGCGGCCGAAGGTCGCCATGACCGGCGGTCATTGAAATCGCAGCGTTTGACGCCTGAATGCGCGGACCGGGGTGAAGGCCCTCGTCTATGGCGCGCGCCAAACCGAGAATGCCGCCACCAGTATCACGGACACTGGTAAAGCCACGCATCAGGGTGGCTTCACTTTCACTCAATGCCAATGCAGCAATGTAATCTGGACGTGCTGTCAGGAAGCCAGCAGGGTCCTGGTTCCACTGCAGGTGCACATGCATGTCGAGGAGCCCCGGCATCAAGGTCCGTCCATCTCCATCGATGCGCGGTACCTCTGGCGCGGCATCAACAGCGGGCGAGACATCCTTGATCAATTCCCCTTCGACAAGAACGTTCGTGAGTTCGGTCAACTCATCGGACATCCCGTCATAAACACGCACGTTCGTGAAGAGTGTGGCATCTGGGGCTTGAGCACGAACTCGCGCCGGGACCAGCGCCAGCGCAGCGGTCGATGCAAGACTGGACAAAAATACGCGTTTGGAGATCATAACTGAACCCTCAAGATGGCGAAGAAGTTATTGAAGGC